>NZ_WIND01000008.1 GCF_009697225.1 Halovulum marinum | reverse complement strand
CCCCGCTCTACGCGGAGCAAACCTCAACCCACGGAGCCGTCGCCTGAGAAAATGTGCGAAAGATTCTGGACACTACCCGGGCGGCCGATCATCGCCTCGACGGCGACGACGCTCAGCGTGTTCTTCCCGCTGCTGTTCTGGTCCGGGATGGTGGGCGAGTTCATGAAATTCCTGCCGATCACGGTGATCCTGACGCTCTTCGCCTCGCTTTTCATGGCGCTGATCTTCATTCCCGTCATGGGCGGACTGATCGGCAAGCGGCAACCGCAAACGGCCCGCGCAAAGGCCGCGCTGCACGAGGCCGAAACCGGCGATCCGCGCCGCATGGGCGGGTTTACCGGAGCCTACGTGCGGCTCCTTGAACGCGCGATCCTGCGGCCCGGCGCGACTCTGCTTCTGGCCGTCGCCATGCTTCTGGGGGCCTTCGGGCTTTATGGGCAGCTGGGCAAGGGCGTCAGCTTCTTTCCCTCCGTCGAGCCGGACTTCATGCAGGTGCAGGTCCGGGCCCGCGACAACGTCTCGATCTACGAACGCGACCGGCTGGTGCGGCTGAGGCCGGTGGTGCTGACCTCGGTGACGACGGCGCTGGGGTTGATGCCGATGGTGATCGGGCTCAACATCAACTTCTTCACCCGCGACATCGTCTATGGCGCGCCCTCGACGCAATGGTGGACGGAACTGTCCAGCGCCATCGCCGGCGGTCTGGTGATTGCCACGCTGCTGACGCTGATCGTGACACCGGCCATGCTGATGCTGGGCGAGAAGCGGCAGGCACGGCAGAGCACGCCCCGCGCCCCGCAGCCGGCCTGACCGGGATGCGCCCGTCTTTCCGCATCGCCGTCGCCCTTCTGGTTCCGCTGGCGTTGTTCCGGACGTTGCCTGTTGCCGCGCAGGGCGTCAGCGCGCCGCCTGCGAGGGTCGAGGCCGCGCCCGACCCGTGGGGACGCGAAACGCCACGCGGGACAGTCGATGGCCTGCTTTCGGCCTTTGGCAACAACGACATGACCGCCTTCGCGCATCTGCTCGACCTGAGTGATATCCCCGAGGCCCGGCGCATTTCTGAATCCCGCCGGCTCGGGCGCACGCTGGAACGTGTGCTCGACCGCTCCGGGGGGCTGCTGCCCGGATACCGGTTGTCCGCAGATAGAGCCGGCCTATCCGGCGATAACCTCGGCCCCGATTTCGACCGGTTTGCCGCCGTCCTGGCCGAAGGCACCGTCACCGACCTGCTGCTGCTCCGGGGCGAAGACGAGGGCAGAATGGTCTGGCGCGTTGCACCGGTGTCGCTGGAAGTGGTGCGCAGGCTGGCGCCCGAGGTGGCGCAGGCGCGGTATGTAACATGGCTGCCCGCCCGTTTCTCCGCGATGCGCATCGCCGGGTCCAGCCTCGCAGCCTGGATCACGCTTGCCGCACTCTCGGTCGTCGCGCTGCTGATCGCTACCGTGGTCTTCTCGGCGCTCACCTGGGGGCTGGCGCGTCTTCTGCACGGCGGAAACCACGCCGCAACCGGCCGGGTGATCCGCGACGCCTGGTTGCCGCTCGCGCTGATCGGAGGCGGTGTCCTGGTTCAGATCGGCGCCTTTCTGCTGGGCATTCCGGTCGTCGCCCGCGCAACACTGGCGCCGGCGATCGAAATCGGCACATGGCTTGCCATCGGCTGGCTCCTCTGGCGTCTCGTCCAGACCATTGGCGACGAAATCCTGCTTAGCATGACCCGGCGCGAACGTCTTGGCGCCGTATCCGTGGTCTCCATGGCCCGCCGGTTTGCCAAGGCACTTGTAGTTGCCTTGGCCGCAATTTTCGTATCCGGTTCGCTCGGTCTTGATCTCACCGGCTGGCTGGCGGCTCTGGGCCTCGGCGGGCTTGCCTTCGCGCTGGGTGCGCAAAAGACTATTGAACACCTCGTCGGCGGCCTCAGCATCGTCGCGGACCAGCCGATCCGGATTGGTGATTTCTGTCAGATCGACGACGTGCTGGGAACGGTGGAGGACATCGGCCTGCGCTCGACACGCATCCGTACCTTGGACAAGACGCTGGTGACGATCCCGAATGGCGACCTATCTGCTGCGCGAATCGAGAACTACGCCGGGCGCGATCGGTTTCGCTGGCTCGCGACGATCGGCCTGCGCTATGAGACGACCCCGGATCAGATGCGCGCGGTGATCTGGCGACTCGATCAGCTTCTGGCCGGCGATGAAAGGATTGCCGAAGACCATCGCGCCCGCTTCGTGGGGTTCAGCGCATCGTCACTGGACATCGAAATTCTCGCCTACATCCTGGCGTCGGATTTTCCGTCATCGCTTTCCATTCGCGAGGAGTTGAATCTTAGTGTGATTGAGATCGTGGCCGAATGCGGCGCAAGCTTCGCATTTCCCTCGACGACCGTTTATATTGAGCCGACCCACAAGCCGTGCTCGAAAATGAACTCACGTAAAGTATCGAAACCAGTGACTGAAGCCTGACTCGCGACCGGTGTCGACTTGCTAACGTCGCTTGAGCCCCCGGGTTGGAGATTTTCCGGGGGAGGTTGGACCTGCTTCCAACGCTGGACCGCTGCCTTGAGCGCCTTCCCGGGAGCTGTCAGAGAAATCCGGCTTGAGGCTGGGTATGGCGCTGGGTAGCGTCCCGCCATGACGAAGCACAGCCCCTTCAAGTGGTTCAAGACGAGCCCAGTAATCATCCGCCTGGCGGTGAGGCTTCATGTCCGGTTTCCACTGTCGCCCCGGAATGTCGAAGCTCTGCTGCACAAGCGCGGCATCGACGTCAGCCATGCAACGGTCCGATACTGGTGGCATCGGTTCCGTCCGACGTTCGCCGCCGAGATCCGAAAGCGCCGCATCCAACCATTTTCGGTTATCCCCCAATAACATGAACTTACCCGGAACAAAGTGTCCGCCACTCGTCGAGAGCGGGTGCGCGATGCCGCGTTCAGACAGTCGATCGGTAGACATCGTTCCCGAGCAAAGATGTGGTATCGTAGGTCCGCGGCCCAATGGCGCTAGACGAAGCCTCGAAAGGGAGGGAACCATGAACGCGCATCGGCGCTCTTCGATCGAACGGGTCTGGAAAACGGCACGACTTCTGGCCGCAAGCCTGTGCGTGGCGGCATTCTTTGATGCCGATCCCGCCGACGCCCAGGATTACGAGATCTGGGCGATCGACCAAGGCACCCACAAAGTGCACGTGTACAACTCTGATCTGGAGGAAGTCGCCCAGATCGATCTCGGGGCGGAGGGCGCGCGGGTGCCCCACATGATCGACTTCAGCTCCGATTTCTCGCATGCCGTTGTGGCGGCGACGTCGGGTTCGATCGTTGTTATCCGCACAAATGATCGTGCCGTGGTGGCCCAGCTTCAGACCGGACCCGGCAGCCATATGGCCTCCTTCGCGCCCGACGACAACGCCATTCTTGTCGCCGTCATCGGCTCCGGCGATGTCGAGGACGACGGCAAGGTGGTGGAGGTCACCGCCGACCTGGACGCCGGGCAATTCGAGATCGGCCGCAGCCTGGTGATTGCCGAGGATCCGATGGTCCAGCAGGCCAGCGAGCGATTCGGCGACATCGGTGCGGTCTGCCAGGAGTTTTCGCCGGACGGCCGTTTCGCCTATGTGACGCTGGGCCCGGCGCTAGCGAACGGCGGCCTGGTCGTGCTCGACATGGCAGGCTTCCAACTGGTGAAGGCCTATGCCCCGGATGAGCTGCAGGTGAACTGCGGCACAATGCCGACCCCCGATGGACGCCACATGATCGTCAACGGCGGAAGTGCCGATGTCGGGGTCTGGTACGCGCTCGATATGTCCAACCACGAGGTGGTGAAGCAGAGCGACAGCCGGGGACAGGATGCCCACGGGGTATGGGCGACGCCGGACGGGCGCGAGATCTGGATGGTGAACAGGGTGAGCAGCAACGGCATCGTCATCGACGCCGAGACGCTGGAGATCTCTGCTGAGCTGAGCGACTTGGGCAAGACGCCGGACATCATCGCGATGTCGCCGGACTCTCAGCGCGCGTTCATCTCCACCCGCGGGCCGAATCCGGTCACGGCGGCTCACGTCGCCACGGGCGAAACGCCCGGCTTCGCGGTCGTGAGCATCCCGGACCGCACATTGATCGAGGTGGTTCAGCCGGCGGAGGGCAACGACCAGAGCGATTTCCATGGCATCGGCATCCGGGTGTTGCCGTGAGCAGGTAGCTGAATGCGCGACGCGGATTATCCCGTGGCCGAGGCAGGCAGAGATGGGGTGGATGCCGCTCTCCCCTGACGGCATCGCGGTGTGCCAAACTCGTGGTGTCAACGCACAAGCTGTAGGAGAGGGCATCCATGGGAGAAGTTACCATCATCGGCGTCGATCTGGCAAAGAACGTGTTTTCAGATCCACGGGGCCGCGGCAGACGGTCGGCCCGTGTTCCGGAAGAAGCTGTCACGGCCGCAGTTCGCCCGTATCATGGCGCAGCAACTGCCGTGCCTTGTTGCGATGGAGGCCTGCGCCAGCGCGCATCATTGGGCGCGGCAGATGGCGCGACACGGGCATGAAGTCCGGCTGATCGCCCCGCATTACGTCAAGCCGTTCCTGAAGCGGCAGAAGAACGACGCCGCCGATGCCGAGGCGATCGTCGGGGCGGCCCTGCGGCCGACCATGCGGTTCGTCGAGCCGAAATCGGCCGAACAGCAGGCGCGGGCGGTTGCGTTCCGCAAGCGCGAACAGCTCGTCAAGCAGCGCACCGAGGCCGTGAGCGCGCTGAGGTCGCATCTCTACGAGTTCGGACATGTCCCCTCGGGGGTATCGGCTACCTGCCGCGCCTCGCGAAGGTCGTCGATGATTCCGACACCGACATTCCGGAGCTTGCCCGGGACATCTGCCGGATGCTCCTTGAGCAGATCGCCCAGTTCACCGACCGAATCAATGCGCTGAACGCCAAGATCGCGGCGATGTCGCAGGAAGCGGAAATGCCGCGTCAGCTGCAGACGATGCCGGGCGTCGGCCCGATCACCGCGCTCGCGGTCGAGACTTTCGCGCCGCCGAAGGAGCAGTTCCGCCGCGGGCGCGACTTCGCCGCCTGGCTTGGTCTGGTGCCGCGTCAGCATTCCACCGGCGGCAAGCAGAAGCTGGGGAAGACCTCGAAGATGGGGCAGCGGGACATCCGGCGATTGCTGGTCATCGGAGCGACAGCCGTGATCCGCTGGGCCTTGCGCCGGGGGGCGCCGAAGGGTTCGTGGCTGGCCAGGATGCTGGAGCGCAAGCCGATCCCGGTCGTCGCCGTCGCGCTGGCGAACAAGATGGCGCGCGGCATCCGGGCGATGCTGTCGCGCGATGAAAGCCAGCGCGGCCCGGTGCTGATCTGCGCCTGATCCGGCGCCGAACGGGCAATCGGGCCCCCGAGTTGTGAGGAAGGCATGATCAGCATGGGCAAAGGATCGACATGATCCGGGTCGGGCAAACCAGAAACCTTCTCCGAGCCCCGAGCTCGCTCTTGGAGATGTGGCCCCGCTCCGCGCATCACCATCCCGGCCAGCGGCGCCAGTCAGCCGCACGAACAGGCCAGACAAAAGACCGCACTCGATCACAAGTCCGGAAGATCAGAGAAGCTCCTTGCAAACCGAGCGGCATCCACAAAAGAAGGTTGGGTGAAACGTCTAGTCGACCACTGGGTAGAACGGCCGCCCCCAGTCCTCCTTCGGGTTGTCCATCATCAGGTCCACGAAAACCGGGAGCAGGAAGGCGAGTATCGCAGCGCCATCACGGACCTGTGCCCGGTTCACTCCGCTGTTCCAGGTCGATCCGCCATGCACCAACTGATTGCGCAGCACATAGAGCCGGTCGAAGACGAAGCTGAGAACACGCACGCTGTCGCCGGCCTGGAACGACTGTGCGAAGCTGCGAGAGGATGATCGGAACCTTTCTTCCCAATCCTCGACCCCGTCGATCCCGTTCTGATGCTGCCAGAACGGGTTGAAGACGAAACGGTTCTCCATGAGGGTCCGAACCGGACCCGAGAACCGCTGCCATAGCGCCTTGTAGATGCGCCGCTCTTCGTCCCGCGCCACCAGCTTGCCGAAGTAATCGACGAATGCAGCTCTTTCTCCGGGGGCCACCGACTGGAATTCGCGCTCGTCCGCATAGGCTGCGTTGAAGGCGATCCAGAGGAAGATGAAGCGTGCATCGTGATCATCACCGCACGCCTCGGCTCGTCCGATCCAGCTGATGGAACGGTGCACGCGCAGGCCCATCGTTTCGGGAAAGCCTGCACGGATTGCGCGTTGTTTCTCTTTCAAGCCGCTGAACGTCAGGCTGTCGGACATGGAATTCCTCCGTCTCAAAAACTCGTTCACGGCATCGCGCCGAAATCGGACCGGCGGTATCCGTCGACCATCGACCGGAGCGCCTTCGGGGCTATCACTTCGACCTTGTCCCCCCATTGGTAGAGGTGCCAGGTCATCTCCAGCCAGCCCGACGCCGCGAAACGCACGACAAGACTGCCGTCGTCCTGCGGCTCGAGCACCTGCCGGGGATGAAAGCGGAAGCCAGCGGCGCGTTCGGCCGCCTCGGGCGCGAAGCGCCAGATCACCTCGCCATACTGTTCGGGATCCTGCCAGACGCCGAAGGACCGCGCGGCGTATTCCGTGATGTTGAAACCTTCCTGAAGCGCAAAGCTCTCGTCCAGGACTTCCGCATCGCGGATCAGATCGATGCGGAAATTGCGCACTTCATCAGCCTTGGCAGGGTCGCGTGCCGCCAGATAAGTCCGGTGGCCCAGCAAGACGCCATGTGGTTCCAGGATGCGGTTTGCGTCGTCCCGGTTGTAGCGCACGCTAAGGCGAAACGGGCCGCGCAGCGCCTCGATGATGGCATCGAGAACGTCCGTCTCGACGCTGACCCTCGCCCCGGGGCGGGTGACCTGTCCCATGGCGGTCAGGACAGCCTCGGCATCGGTCTCGATGCGGGATCGGGAGGGCGCCCGAGCCAGCAGCCCCTCGCGGAGATCGACCAGAGCCCGAGCATGACGCAGGCGCCCCTCGGCCTCTGCGCCGCGTGCGGCGATCTTCAAAGCCTCCACACCTGTTTCTCGGCGAAGTTGCAGGCGGTCGAGACCGGGATCGATCAACCGCCAGCGTCGTTTGCGATCCTCGCCTGCAGCGGATCGACCCCCGCCAGTTCGGGAACGTAATCGGCCGGCGCCGCGCGCCGCTGCATACCACATCCTGGCACAGATCTCCTCCAGCACGGGGCGCAGTGCGTCGCCATCCATGCGGCCCGGCCTGACTCCGACCCGCCGGATCCGGCGTCGAGCCGGCTGTTCCCGCACCGACGGCCGCCGCACACGACCACCCGCACACGACCACGACCATGCGCCCGCGAGCACACCGGAATCCGAGAAAGTCACGTTTTATCGAAACCATCCAGCGCTGGAAGGTTGTTCCGGTTCCGAGTGAAGGAAAGATTCGGGAGAGTCGCATGACCGGAAAGTTTGGGGCCGGCCTCGCCTTGGGGATCGTTGGTACACTTCTCGCAGCCGTGGCCGGCTGGCTCGCCCTCGCTTACTCCGGTGCCTACAACATCGCCGCCACGGATCCTCACGCAGACGCCGTCAGGTGGACGATCCACACGTCCAAGCACCGGTCGGTCGCCACCCGCGCAAACGCGGCCGCGGTGCCCGAGCCCTTGCCCGAAGATCTGGTGGCCGAGGGAGCCGTGCTCTACGCCGAAAGCTGCGCGCGTTGTCACGGCGGTCCCGGAAAGGATCCGAGCGACTGGTCACGCGGCATGCGGCCCGAACCGCCGCACCTGACCGAAGCCGCGACCGAATGGCAGCCCGAAGAGATCCACTGGATCGTCGAGAACGGCATCAAGATGACCGGCATGCCGGCCTTCGCCGAGCGGTTTGACACAGACGAGCTCCTGGCGCTGACCGCCTTCGTCTCCGAGCTTCCGGGGCTGTCGCCCGACGACTATGCCGCCCTGACCGGCGAACCGGCGGGCGACGCCACCGACACCGCCGCGCCCGATCCCGAAACCGCCGAACCCGCAAGGCCCGCGGACGGCGAATAGAAACGAACGGAGATGTAAGTCCTATGTCCTATATCCGCTACGGCCTGATGATCCTCACCTCGACGGTGGTGATGTTCATCCTGATGTACTTCAACACCTACGCCTGGGAGCACGTCTTCTTCTCCGAGACGCGCACGTACATGGCGATCCTGATGGGCGCGTCGATGGCGGTCATCATGCTGGCGTACATGTTGGGAATGTACGCCAACAAGGCGCTCAACATCGCGATCTTCGTAGGCGCCGCCATCGTCTTTGCCCTGTCGCTCTGGCTGGTCCGCAGCCAGGTCACCGTTTCGGGCCCCAGCTACATGCGGGCGATGATCCCGCACCACTCGATCGCGATCATGGTGTCGGAGCGCGCACAGATCCGCGATCCACGCGTGCGCAAGCTGGCCGACGAGATCATCGAGGCGCAGCGGCGCGAGATCGCCGAGATGCGCTATCTGATCGCCGACGTGTCCGACGGGAACGTGGTGGAGAGCATCTACAAGGATCCGCCCGCCGAACCGGGAAGCGTCGCCGACGCGCTGGACAACATGCTGATCTCCACGCTCGACCCCGGTCCGATGCCGGACGCCGAGGCTGGCCAGGTGCTGGACGCGACCGAGCGCTGCCGGTTCAACCGCAGCCCCGAGAGCGACCCGATCCTGTGGACCGCGGCGGATGGCGCGGGGGCGGCGATGAAGCTGAACGGGGTGCTGGTCGCGCTGTCCGGCGCCGGTGCGACGGAATCCGGCGACCGGACGTTCACGGCGGACGGCGCGACAATCACCGTGCGGCCGCTGCCCGAGGACGAGGCGGACTGGCGCCAGGACGCAGAGTTGATATTCGCGCTCGAACAGGGTCTGTCGGTCGGCTACCGCGGGTTCTGGTCCTGCGACGCCTGACCCTGGGCCCGAGGATCAGCCTTGTCGCTGCCGGCGGAACCCTCTGCCGGCGCACCTTCAGACGCGAACAGATGTGGTAGACTGGCTTCGGGAAAACCCACCGCGTCGATTCGATAGTGCCGGCGGCGGAGGAGCCATGTCGAGGGAAGGCGACGTTTATCGCGCGAGCGGCCTCGAAGACTTCTTCGAGAACGGTGCAATAGCTTTGCACTTCGTGTCGGGCGACGGAATGATCCTGCGCGCGAACAGGGCGGAACTCGACCTTCTCGGCTACAGCGCCGAAGAGTACATCGGCCGGCACATCGCCGAGGTGCATGTCGATCAACCCGTTATCGACGACATTCTCGCCCGGCTGCTGCGCGGCGAGACGATCCACCGCTATCCGGCGCGCCTGCGCGCCCGCGACGGGTCGATCAGGCATGTCGAGATCACGTCCAGCGGCCAGTTCATCGACGGCACCTTCATCAACACCCGCTGTTTTACCGTCGACGTCACCGATCTGGTCGCAGCCCGCCAGGAGGTCAGCCGCAAGGACGAGTTCCTGCGGCAGATCCTCGATGCGCTGCCGGCGGGGATCTTCATGGTCGATGCGGCCGGCAGGCTGACCTATGTCAACAAGGCCGCGAGCGAACTGGTAACGGGCGAGCCGAAGCTCGGCGAGGACGAATGGCACAAGGTGTTCCGCCTGTTCACACCCGATGGCCGCGAGATCCCGCGCGACCAGCGCCCGATGTCGATCGTCCTCAACGAGAACCGGCCGGTCCGGGGGGTCGAGGCGATGACGCAGCGGGCCGATGGCTCCCTGATGCCGGTGATGCCGTTTCCGACCCCGATCCGCGACGACGACGGTAACCTGAGCGGCGCCGTCAACATGTTCGTCGACATGAGCGAACGCAAGCAGGCGGAGGACATGTTCCGCCTGGCCGTCGAGGCGTCGTCAAGCGGCATGATCCTTGCCGACGCCGCGGGACGGATCGTTCTGACGAACGCCGCCGCCGAGCGGCTGTTCGGTTACGACCGCGCGGAACTCGCCGGGCGGGAGGTCGAGGATCTGATTCCGCCGAGACTGCGCGAGGAACACGCGAACCATCGCCGCAGCTATGCGCAGCAGCCCGAGGTGCGCGTCATGGGCGCCGGCCGCGAACTGTTCGGCCTGCGCAAGGACGGGACCGAGGTGCCGGTCGAGATCGGGCTGAACCCGCTGATGACCGGCCAGGGGCTGATGGTCCTCAGCACGATCATCGACATCTCCGAGCGCCGCCGCGCGGCCGAGCGGGAGAAGCTGCTGGTGCGCGAGCTGCACCACCGCAGCCACAACCTGTTCGCCATCATCCGCGCGATCATCGAGCGCAGCCTGTCGGGCGATCGCACGCTGAGCCAGGCGCGCGCGGTGCTGCAATCCCGGCTGGCCGCGATGGCGCGCACCTACCAGTTGCTGAACCAGATGGAGTGGCGCGGCCTGAACCTGGCGGACATCGTGCGCGCTGAGCTCGAGCCGTTCGGCAATCGCGTGCGGATCGACGGCCCGGACGTCGCACTGGCCCCGGCCGAGGCGCAGAATCTCTCGCTCGCGCTGCACGAGCTTGCCACGAACGCCGCGAAGTACGGCGCACTCTCGGTCCCGGACGGGAAGGTCGAGGTCCGCTGGTCCCTGACCGCGCGCGACGGCGGCGCGCTGCTGCGGTTCGAGTGGCGCGAGCGCGACGGCCCGGCGGTCGTCGCGCCCATCAAGCAGGGGTTCGGAAGCGCGCTGCTCAGACAGGTCTCGTCCGAGGCCCGGTTCGACTTCGGGCCTGAGGGCCTGTCGTGCCGGATGGAGGTGCCGCTGGCCGAACCGGCCCCGACTTCCGCGCAGGATTGAACGTAGCGGGTCCGCCGCACCGCGCGCGTCCGGACGCACCGGCCGACCCGCCGTCATCCGCCCGGAATGGGCAGCGAGATCCGGCACACGAAGTGCGGCTCGGGGAAGGCTTCGACCGCGCCGGGCCCTTTCGCCTCGACCCGCAACGGTGCGCTGCCGGCCCGCCCGCGCTTGCGTTTCTTGCCAAGGCCCGCGCTTATTGCGCCACCGGCCGGGCCAGCCGCATCGGCGGCGGCGACGGTGCCGGAACGTGAAGAGAGGACCGACAATGACACTCGACAGCACTGCGATCGAGACCCTGAAAGGCGTCACCACTGCGACGCTGACCACCATCCTTCTGAAGAAGGGGCTGCGCAACGTCTGGATCCGCGGCGCGATGCCGCTGACCGGCGGCCAGGGTCGGATCGTCGGCCCCGCCTTCACCATGCGCTTCGTGCCCGCGCGCGAGGATCTGGCGACCCCGGCAAGCTGGGGCAGCCCGACCTCCA
The DNA here is from genome assembly GCF_009697225.1 of Halovulum marinum. Lineage (GTDB taxonomy): Bacteria > Pseudomonadota > Alphaproteobacteria > Rhodobacterales > Rhodobacteraceae > Halovulum > Halovulum marinum. Next base: position 152,848 of record NZ_WIND01000008.1, on the reverse strand, counting down.
CCCGTGCCGCGATCGAGGACATGCCGGAGGGCGCGGTCGCGGTGATCGACGCCATGGGCAACCCCGATGCCGGCGTGTTCGGCGACATCCTCTGCGCAAGGATGGTGAAACGGGGCGTCGCGGGCCTGATCACCGACGGGGTCGTGCGCGATCTCGACGGCGTGCTGGGAACGACGCTGCCGGTCTGGTGCCGGGGCACCGCGGCGCCGCCGTCGGTCGCCGGGCTGACATTCGTCGGCTGGCAGGAAACCGTCGGCTGCGGCGGCGTCGCGGTCCTGCCCGGCGACGCGATCGTCGCCGACCGCGACGGCGCGGTGGTCATCCCCCAGGCGCTGCTGGCCGAGGTTCTGGACGAAGCGGTCGAGCAGGAACGGATGGAAGGCTGGATCGTGAGCGAGGTCGAACGCGGCGAGAAGCTGCCCGGCCTCTACCCGATGAACGACGCCACGCGCGCCCGTTACGACGCGTGGAAGAAAACCTAGCCGCGGCCCGGCGGCCCGCCCTGCGGCAGATCCGGCGGCGCGGCGGGGCGGCTGGATTCCGCAACCGGGGCGGCTGCGATCCGTCCTGAAGCGGCAGGCTTCGCCGGCGCCGCGGCGTCGTTTCGCGGCGACGGTATTTTCGGCTCAGTCGTAGAGCGCCCCGGTCAGCCAGGCGGGCCAGTCGCGCTCGAAGAAGGACCGGGCGGCGGCGTCGCATTCCCGGTTCCGATGCAGCGACAGGTGCATCGTCTCGCCGTCCAGGCGGACCCGGATCTGCTCGTCCCTGTGGGCGGGATCCTCGGCACGAAACCGATAGGCTTCCAGGCTGCCGGACCGTGCGCGCGGCACCGCATCCCCACCCGGATCGCGGATCGCGCGGGCGCCGCGGCTGCCGCCGCCGCGGGCGATGTAGAAGTCCAGCGCCGCCAGCACCGCCTCGGAAGCAAGCGCCATCTGCCACCACTGCACCAGCCGCGCGAACTCCGACGGGCGGTCCGGCGCGATGCCCTCGGACCGGATCCGTCCGGACAACGCCCGCGCCCCGGCACGCGCCGCGCGAACCGCGTCCGGGACGCAGAGGATGCCCGCATGCTCGCTCATGCGCGCCTGGATCTCCTCGCGCAGGCCGCGCAGCGTCAGCCGGCTGCCCGGACGGGCCAGCGCCAGCACCGCGGACACGGCTTCCGGAATGCCGCCCGCGCCGGTCCGGCACGGTCGCGCTGCCCGGCCCGAGGCCGCGATGTGCTCGGCCGCGCGGGTGCCGAACACCTGCCCCGCGTTCAGCGCCGAACCGCCGGGCCGGGTGACGCCGTGCGTACCCGCCGCTTCGCCCACCGCGTAGATGCCGCCGACGTTGCTTCGGCCCCAGACGTCGACGGCGACGCCGCCGTTCATGTGCTGGTTGTTGACTGCGAACTCCAGCGGCGCCGTGGCGATGTCGATCTTGTACCGCCGGTACAGCTCGATCGCGAGCGGGTTCATGTGGCGCAGCCGCGCGATCGGCGTGTCCTGCGATGCGCCGGCGTTGGTCAGGTAGCTGCGCACGTCGTCGTCGAGCCGATCGAGGGCGAACGGCCGGTCGTCCGGCACCGGCAGCGGGTTCCGGTTGAAGTCCATGAACACCTTCCGCCCCCTCTCGCCCTCGCGGAAGATCGCCAGATCGACCAGGCTCGAGCCGAAATCCAGCATCCGGCTGGCATGGAACGGCCATTGATAGCCCTTGCGGAAGACGTTCGACGCCATCTCCTGCGTGGTGCGGTAGTAATCGGCCAGGAAGTGATGCTCGGCGCCGTCGGCATCCACCGAATAGATGTGCGGGATCACCTGCACATAGGTGCCGGACAGGTTCCACGGAAAGCCCTCGCGCCGGGTGCCGATGCCGAACTGGCTTTCGGTGATGTTCGCCAGTTCCAGACCGGCCTCCAGCGCCAGGCCGAGCGAGCCGAAGCAGCCGTTGGGAAACACGCTGTCGCGGTAAAGTTCGCCCGGGCCGCCCGCGGCCAGCACCAGGACCGGCGCAAGGAACAGCACCAGCCCGTAGGGGTTGTCCGTGCCGCGCGCCTTCGACCGGACGGCCAGCAGGCCCTCGGCCCCGTCCGCCCCGGTCAGGATCCGCACCCCGGTGGTCTGGTTGAAGAACGGCACGCCGAGCCGGATCGCCTCGGCGCCCAGGACCTTCACCATCAGCCGCGAGGTGCGCGGCCCGCAACTGGTGGCGCGGCCGATCTCGTCATGGTCGGTCTGGTAGCGCAGGATCCCGCCCAGCCGCTCCTGCGGCAGCGGCAGCCCGAGATACTGCAGCGAGGCCATCGCCCGCGGCGAGCCGACCGCCTCGACATAGGCGGTGTCCGCGTCCATGGCGCCGCCGGCGCCGATCGCCCGGGCCATGTCCTGGAAGTTGTCGCCCCGGTCGGCGGTGTTCGCCGTGTGCAGCGTCTGCTTGTCGGAACCGGAGCAGGCCGAGGTGCCGCCCCAGGCGCTCTGCGAGACGATCGTCACCTCGACGCCGCGCCGCTTCAGTTCCACCGCCGCGCGCAGCCCCGCCGCGCCGCTGCCCACCACCAGCGCGCCGGTGCGGTACGCCGGCAGGCGCTGCCCGGACACCGCGACATGCTCGGCGAACTCCGGCTCGGCGCCGAGGCGCGGCATCTCGACATCGGTCAGCGCGTCGAGAATGTGCTGGGGGACATCGAGGCTCATCGGGCGTCGTTCCTTTCCGGCTGGCCGATCGCGCTGGACGCGCGGACCCGCATCTCGACCGGGCTGAGCCGCTTCGGCGGCGGCACGGTTCCGTCGATCAGCCAGGCCAGCATGGTGCTGGCGGCGGCTGCACCGAAGCCGGCGATGTCGCAGCTGACCGAGGACAGCGGCGGCCAGATCTGGCCGCACTCCTCGATGTCGTCGAAGCCGACGACCCGCAGCCCGCCCGCCCCGACCGCCCGACCGATCTCGGCGCAGCCCGCGACGAGGCCCATGGCGACGAGATCGTTGAAGCACAGCGCCGCGTCCACCTCCGGGTGCGCGCGCGTCAGCAGGCGGGCCGCCTCGCGGCCGAAGGCGCGGCTGGCACGCCCCGGCAGGACCAGCGGCGCCATCCCGGCCTGCGCCAGCACCTCGTGATAGCCGGAATTCCGCTCGAGCGTCACGCCGCGCCCCTCCAGGCCGCCGATGAAGGCGACGCGGTTCGGCCGGCCCTCCAGCAGATGCCTGGTCGCGATGCGCCCGCCCGCCGGATAGTCCGGCGCCATGAACGGGAACGCCGGCGCCGAGCGGTCCGCCTGACGCAGCACCTGCAGCGCCGGGATGCCGGCGCGGGAGATGGCGTCGAAGCCGCCGTCGTCCGCGCCGTAGGCCGGCGAGACGATGATCGCCGACACCCCGTGCTCGATCATCGCCGCGATCACCTGCGCCTGCAGCCGGGTGTCCTCGTCGGTGTTCGCCAGCACCGTGGCGAAACCCTTGTCCGTCAGCGCCATCTGCACGGATATCGCGAACTCGGTGAAGAACGGGTTTCTCAGATCGTTGATCACCAGCCCGATCAGCCCGGCGCCCGAGCCGCGCAGCGTGGCCGCGGCGCGGTTGTAGACATAGCCCAGTTCCGCCATCGCCTTGCGCACCTCGTCGCGCGTCTCGGCGCGCACCGCGGGGCTGTTCCGCAGGACGAGGCTGACGGTCGACTTCGACACCCCCGCCTTTTGGGCCACGTCGATGATGGTGGGGCGCCGCCCGGTCATGGCGCGGCGCCCGCCGCCCGCCCCTCGAGGCGCAGGTCGAAGGCGGGGATGCCGGCGCGCCCGCCGGCGGCGTTCTGCTCCAGCCGGGCACCCGGCTTGCGGTACTCGCGACGATCCCGGCAGGCGGCCGGCGCGTCCCGGTCCGCGAAATCGGCGGTGACGCCGCGCCGGTCGCCGCGTTCGATCTGCTCGGGGCATTCCGAGCGGCCCGAACGGATCGACAGCAGGCCGGGGATCTCGCCCCCGATGCGGTGCCGCTCGTCGAAGATGCCGGCGATCTCGGCTTCGCCGGGCCCGGGGCGGACACGGACCAGGACGATGTGTCGGAGCATGGCGGGCCTCATGCGTTGTCCGCGCGGATCATGTCGGCGGCCTTCTCGCCGATCATGATCGCCGCCGCGTTGGTGTTCGACGAGATCACCGTCGGCATGATCGAATTGTCCACCACGCGCAGGCCGGCGACGCCGTTGAGACGCAGGCGAATGTCCACCACCGCGTCCGGGTCGGGGCCCATCCGGCAGGTGCCCGCGCAGTGGTGGGAGGTCTTGGAATGGGTGCAGATGTAGTCGAAATAGTCCTCGTCCGTGCGCACCTCGGGCCCCGGCAGGCGCTCGGTCTTGACGAACGGCTTCAGCGGCGCCTGCGCCAGGATCTCCTGCGTCAGCCGCAGTCCGGCGATCGAACAGGCGCGGTCGCGGGGATCCTGCAAGTAGTTCGGATCGATCGACGGCGGCGTCTGCGGGTCGGCCGACCGCAGCCGCACCGTGCCGCGCGAGCGCGGGCGCAGGTAGCACGAATTCAGCGTGATGCCGCCCATCGGCATCGAGGCGACTCCGTGCTCGATCCCGGTGCCCAGCCCAAGGTGGAGCTGGATGTCGGGCGAGCGCGCGTCCGGGTCGGCGTACCAGAAGCCGCCGGTCTCGAACAGCGAGGACGCCACTGGCCCCTTGCGGGTGAGCAGGTACTGCAGGCCGGCCAACGCCGCCCAGTGCGGCCGGGCGTAGCGGTCGTAGCTGAACGGCCCCGACAGCTCGCAGATGCAGTAGAGGTCGAGGTGGTCCTGCAGGTTCGAGCCGACGCCGGACCGGTCGTGCAGCACCGGGATGCCGAGGCCTTCGAGGTCCGCCGCCGGTCCGATCCCCGACAGCTGCAGCAGGCGCGGCGAGCCGATGGCCCCGGCCGAAAGCACCACCTCGCACGCGGCCTCGAGCCGGGTGCCGTCCATCAGCTCGACCCCGCCGGCGCGGCCCCGGTCCACCAGCAGCCGCCGCACCGGCGCGCCGGTGCGCACCACCAGGTTCGGCCGCCTGCCGCGCAGCGGCGCGAGGTAGGCCATCGCCGCCGACGACCGCCGCGCGTTGCGCTGGGTCAACTGGTAGTAGCAGACGCCGTCCTGCGACTCGGCATTGACGTCCTCGTTGCGCGGGATGCCCAGCGCCGCCGCCGCCGCGAAATAGGCCTCGCAGATCGGCAGCGGCGCGATCGGCTGGCTGACGCCCAGCGGGCCGCCGGTGCCGTGAAAGCGGTTCTGGTAGGTGTCGTTGTCCTCGGCCTTGCGGAAATAGGGCAGCACGTCGTCATAGCCCCAGCCCGCACAGCCCATCTGCCGCCAGTCGTCGTAGTCCTGCGCGTTGCCGCGGGTGTAGATCTGCGCATTGATCGCCGAGCCGCCGCCCAGCACCTTGGCCTGCGTATAGCGGAACACCTTGTCCTTCATGTGCCGTTGCGGGACCGTCTCCCAGCCCCAGGAGCCGATGCCCTTGGTCATCTTCGCGAAGCCCGCGGGCAGGTGATAGAACAGGTGCCGGTCGGTCGGCCCCGCCTCCAGCAGCAGCACGCGCACGGCCGGATCCTCGCTCAGCCGGGCCGCCACGACCGAACCGGCCGAGCCGCCGCCGATGATGATGAAGTCGTACCCGCCCATCGGGCCTCCTCAGCTGGTCGCGGCCGCGCCGGCCGGCGCGGCGGCGGTTTCGGCGATATGTCCGGCGGCGCGGTGCGCCAGCGCCGCGACCGTCAGCGCCGGGTTGACGGCTGCCGAGGTCGGCAGCACCGACGCATCGGCGATGTAGAGGTTCGGGTGATCGTGGCTGCGGCAGAAACTGTCCACCACGCTGGTCGCCGGATCGCGCCCCATCCGCGCCGTGCCACACTGATGCGACGGCGTGCGCCGGTCGAAGGCCCGCGCCATGACCACCGGGTAGCCCGCCTTGCGCAGGACCGATTTCAGCTTCGCGACCAGCGCCAGGTGCGCCTCCCGGTTCGAGCGCTTCCAGTCCAGGCGGATCCGCCCGTCCTGCAGCGTCACCCGGCTGTCCGGATCGGGCAGATCCTCCGAGATCGCGTAAAGGTCCACCGACCGCGCGGCGATCCAGCGCGCCACCGGCCGCGGCAGCGGCGCATTGGCCGCCAGGATCGTGCCCGAGATCTTGCCCAGCAGCTGCACGTTGCCCAGCGGCGCGCCGTCCGGCCCGCCTGTCAGGTAGAAATCGTTCAGCATCAGCGTCTTCTGGTAGACAGACCCGTTGCGCCGGAACGGGTGCAGCGCCAGCAGCGCCGAGGCGTTGTGGTTCATGAAGTTCCGCCCCACCTGGTCCGAGGCGTTGGCCAGCCCGGCCGGATGCGCCGCGTCCGCCGAGGCCAGCAGCAGCGCCGCGCTCTGCACCGCGCCGGCGGCCAGCACGACGACAGGCGCGGTCAGCCGCTCGGGGCCGCCGGGCGTTTCCACCTCCACGCCGGTGATCCTGTCATCCGCACCGGCCAGAAGCCGCGTGGCCTTCGCCCCGGTCCGCAGTTCCACGTTCTCATGCGCCAGCGCCCGCGCCAGGGCGGCGGTCTCGGCATCCATCTTGCCGCCGCAGGTGTCGGGGAAGGCATCCCACGGCGTCTGACCATGCGCGAGCCAGCGCTCGATATCGACCGCCAGCGGCAGCGAGGAGGGGTGCAGCCCCACGGACGTCAGACGCCGCCGCAGATCTGCGATTGCAGGCTCGTCGGGCACCGGCGGAAACGGGTAGCTGCCGGAATGCGCCGGCTCGGTCGGGTCGTCGCCGACCACTCCGCGCACCCGATAAAGCTCTTCGGCCGCCTGGTAGTGCGGCTCGATCTCATCGTAGGACATCGGCCAGCCGGGCGTGGTGCCGCCCATGTGCCGGATCGGCGCGAAATCCTCGGCCCGGTAGCGGATCAGCACCGCGCCGTAGAATTTCGTGTTGCCGCCGACGTTGTAGTAGTTGCCGGGGTTGAAGGGCCGGTCCGCACCGTCCAGCCATTCCTCACGCGGGCGATAGACGCCGCGCGCGAAGATGGCCGCCGCATCCCGGTCCTCGGCGGCGGGGCGGAGGAACTCTCCCCGCTCGAGGATCAGGATGCGGCGCCCTGTGGGGGCAAGCGCGGCCGCCAGCGTCGCGCCGCCCATGCCGGAGCCGATGATCAGGACGTCGGCGGCGGTCACGGCTTGATGCGCGCTTCGGTCTGCGGATCGAACGCGATCGCCTTTTCCATGTTGATGGCGAAGTCGAACATCTCGCCCGCAGCGACCTGCGCATCGGCGCGCATCCGGCCGATCGCGTCCTTCCCGCCCAGCGTCATGGTCACGAAGGTGTCCGCGCCGGCGGGCTCGGTCACGCCGATCCTGTTGCGCAGCGGCTCGATGTTGGACGAGTTGCGGTCGGCGCCGTCCGGATCGGTTATCGCCTCGGGGCGGATGCCCAGCAGGATGTCGCGCCCGTCCCAGGCGGCGAGATGCGGCTGACTGAAACGCAGCAGCACTTCCTGCCCCTCGGCATCGGCCAATGCCGCGTGCGGAACGCCGTCGGCGACCCTCACCTTGGCCGGCATCACGTTCATCGCCGGGCTGCCCATGAAGGTGGCGACGAAGACGTTCTCGGGCGCGTCGTAGATATCCTTGGGGGTGCCCAGCTGCTGGACGTGGCCGCCGTACATGACCGCGATCCGGGTCGACAGCGTCATCGCCTCGATCTGGTCGTGGGTGACATAGACGATGGTCCGGCCCAGCTTCTGGTGCAGTTTCTTGATCTCGGTGCGCATGTCGACACGCAGCTTGGCGTCGAGGTTCGACAGCGGCTCGTCGAACAGGAACACGTCCGGATCGCGCACCAGCGCACGGCCCATCGCCACGCGCTGCCGCTGCCCGCCCGACAGCTGCCCCGGCTTGCGGTCCAGCAGGTGGTCGATCTGCAGAAGCTGCGCCACATCCTCGAGCGCGCGCGCGCGCTCGGCCTTGGGCACGCCGTGCATCTCCAGCCCGAAGGTGATGTTCTGCGCCACGGTCATGTTCGGGTAGAGCGCGTAGCTCTGGAACACCATGGCGATGTTGCGCTTGGACGGGTGCACGTTGTTGATCACCCGCCCCTGGATGGCGATATCGCCCGAGGTGACCGTCTCAAGTCCCGCGATCATGTTCAGCAGGGTGGACTTGCCGCAGCCCGACGGCCCCACCAGCACGAGGAACTCGCCCTCTTCGACCGCGATGTCGACCCGGTGCAGGACCTCGACGTTGCCGTAGGCCTTGGTTGCGTTCCTGATGTCGAGAAAGCCCATCGGATTATCCTTTCACGGAGCCGGCCATCAGGCCGCGGACGAAGTAGCGTCCGGCCACGATGTAGACGAGCAGGGTGGGAAGCGCGGCGAGAATGGCGCCGGCGAAGTGCACGTTGTATTCCTTCACCCCGGTGGAGGACTGCACCAGGTTGTTGAGCGCCACGGTCATCGGCTGGCTCTGCCCGCCGAACGACGCGCCGAACAGGAAGTCGTTCCAGATGTTGGTGAACTGCCAGATCACCGACACCACCGCGATCGGCCCCGAGACCGGCAGCATGATCCGCCAGAAGATCTGGAAGAACCCGGCGCCGTCGATCATCGCCGCGCGCACCAGCTCGGTCGGGAACGCCGCATAGTAGTTGCGGAAGTACAGCGTGGTGAAGCCGATGCCGTAGACCACGTGCACCAGGACCAGTCCGGGGATCGAGCCCGCCAGCCCCAGCTTGCCGAGGACCATCGCCATCGGGATCAGCACGATCTGGAACGGGATGAAGCACGAGAACAGCAGCAGCCCGAACAGGATGCTGTCGCCCCTGAAACGCCACTTGGTCAGCACATAGCCGTTGAGTGCGCCCAGTACCGTCGAGATCGCGACCGCCGGCACCACCATCAGGATCGAGTTCAGGAAATACGGCCGCAGTCCCGTCGGCTCCACGCCGATCTGCGCCGAGGACCACGCCTTTGCCCAGGGCTCCAGCGTCCAGACCTTCGGCAGCGCCATCATGTTGCCCTCGGTGATCTCGCTGAGCGGCTTGAGCGAGTTCGCCAGCATCACGAACAGCGGCATCAGGTAGAACAGCGCGAACAGCAGCAGGAACACATAGATGAAGGTCCGGGTGACGCGGCCGGTGCGGACGGCGGTGTCTTGCGTCGCGACCGACATCACTTCTTCTCCCGCAGTTCGGCATAGAGATAGGGGGTCATGATCGCCGCGATCGACATCAGCATGATCACCGCGCTTGCGGCGCCGATGCCCATCGAGTTGCGGGTGAAGGTGTAGGAGTACATGAACGTCGCGGGCAGCTCGGTGGCGCGGCCCGGCCCGCCGCCGGTCAGCGCGACGATCAGGTCGTAGGACTTGATCGCCAGGTGCGCCAGGATCACGAAGGCCGACAGGAACGCCGGGCGCAGCAGCGGGATCACGATCCGCCGGTACAGGTTCCAGTTCGATGCGCCGTCGATCTGCGCCGCCTTCAGCATCTCGTTGTCGATGCCGCGCAGCCCGGCCAGGAACATCGCCATGACGAAGCCCGAGGTCTGCCAGACCGCGGCGATCACCACCGTGTAGATCGCCATGTCGCGATCCTTGATCCAGCGGAACTCGAAGCTTTCCCAGCCCCACAGGTGCATCGTGTTCTCGATGCCGATGCCGGGATCCATGATCCACTTCCAGGCCGTACCGGTGACGATGAAGCTGAGCGCCATCGGATAGAGGTAGATCGGCCGCAGCAGCCCCTCGCCGCGGATCTTCTGGTCGAGGAAGATCGCCAGCGACAGCCCGATCGCGGTGCAGATCACGATGTAGAGCGAGGCGAAGATCCCCAGATTGATCACCGCCGTCCACCACGCCCTCAGCCCCCAGAGCCTGACGTAATTCTCGATCCCCACCCAGTCGTAGCTGGGCAGCATCCGCGAGTCGGTGAAGCTGAGATAGATCGTGAAGACGATGAAGCCGTAGACGAACACGAACATCATGGCGATCGACGGTGACAGCACGATGCGCGGCAGCCAGTCCTGCAATCGCGTGCGAAAATCCGGTTGGGCGCGCGTCGTCGCCATTCCTTGTCCTCCTGCGGGCCGGGGTCTGGTGCGGGACGGGGCGGCGGACGATCGCCCGCCACCCCAGACGCAGGCTACATCGCGCCTTCGACGGCGTTGGCGAGTTCCTCCGCCGCCGTCTCGGCGTCGTACTCACCGTTGAAATGCGCCGTCACCACGTCGTAGATCGCGTTCTTCACGGCCGCGCGGTTGGCGTGGCCGTGGGCCATCGAGCCCATGAACGTGCCGTTCTCTGCTGCCGCGGCAAGCTCTTCCATCCCCTTCTGGCCGCAGGCGTCCAGTTCCGAGCCGTCGACGTCGGTGCGCGCCGGGACCGAGCCCTTGACCTTGTTGAAGGCGATCTGGAACTCGGGGCTCATGATGGCGGATGCCATCTGCGCCTGCGCTTCCGCCGCTTCCTCGTCGCCGACGCCGAACATCGCGAACTGGTCCGAGTTGAAGGTGACCGAGCCGGCCGTGCCCGGCACGCGGAAGCAGAGGAAGTCCTCGCCCGGCACCTTTCCGGCGTTCAGGAACTCGCCCTTGGCCCAGTCGCCCATGATCTGGAACGCGGCATCGTCGTTGATCACCATCGCCGAGGCCAGGTTCCAGTCGCGGCCCGAGAAGTTGTCGTCGACGAACGAGCGCAGCGTCTCCATCCGGCGGAACGCCTCGACCATGGTTTCGGACGACAGCGCGTCGTAGTCCATGTCGATGAACGCCTGCTTGTAGAATTCCGGCCCGCCGGCCGAGATCACCACGCCGTCGAACATGGTGGCGTCCTGCCAGGCCTGCCCGCCATGGGCGAGCGCGACCTTGCCGGCATCCTTGGCGGCCTGCATCGCGGCGACGAACTCCTCCCAGGTGGTCGGCTCGGCCAGGCCCAGCTCGTCCAGAATCGACTTGTTGGCCCAGACCCAGTTGGTCGAGTGCACGTTCACCGGCGCCGCGATCCAGTTGCCGTCGTACTTGGAAAACGCCTGCAGCGCCTCGGGCACGACCTCGTCCCAGCCTTCGGCCGCGGCGACCTCGTTCAGGTTGCCCAGCACGCCCTCGGCGGCCCAGTCCTGGATGTCGAAGCCCAGCATCTGGACCGCGGTCGGCGGATCGCCGGCGGTGACGCGCGCGCGCAGCGTGGTCATCGCCGCCTCGCCGCCGCCGCCGGCGACCGGCATGTCGATCCAGCCGATGCCCTGGCCCTGAAGCTTCTCCTTCAGCACGTTGAGCGCCGCGGCTTCGCCGCCGCTGGTCCACCAGTGCAGGACCTCCACATCGGCGGCCTTCACCAGCGTGGTGCTGGCCATGAGCGCGACGACCGCGCCGGTTGCTCCGAGTTTACGCATGAGGTTCCTCCCTTTTTATGCGTCTTTCCGACAGTGCCCTGACGATATCAGGGGTCTTTCACCCAAGGTGCGCGCTTGCGTCCGAGGCGCACCGCGACCGTTTTCACCTCGAGGAACTCTTCGAACCTCGCGGCGGCCGATCTCGCGTCCCGGCCCGGACCGCTTCATTCCGCCGCGCGCCACCTCGGGAAGGCCGTCCATCCAGGTATTGGTCCACACGGTACCGGCTTCCGCGCGGCGTGCGAAGGCCAGACAGGTGCGGACGTTCTCGCTCCGAGACCGCCTTGCCGACCGCGGTGAAGCCGGTGAAGGTGACCAGGGCGGCGGCCGGTTGCGTGGCCGGGCGGCTGCCCACCGGCTCGCCGAAGCCCAGCACGATGTTGCACGCGCCAGCAGGCAGCCCGGTCCCGGCCAGCATCGCCGCGGTCGATCCGCCAGGCGACGCCGGCGCCCGTCGTCAAATGCCGCGCGCGCGGCCAGCACGGCGGCGTCGGCCTCGGCCGCGCTTGCCCTGGCAGCGACGCTTGCCACCATGCCGTGCGACGGCGAAACGCGCTCGGGCACCGCGCCGTCGGCGCTGTCGATGTGGTGCCGCAGGCGCATCGGCTCGGCCGGGATCGGCGGGTCGGCGTCGGCCAGGACACTGACGTCGTGCATGTCTCAGGTTCCCGGAAAGTTCGGGGCGCGCTTCTCGCGGAATGCAGCGACACCCTCGTCGCGGTCCGCGCTGGCGGCACTGCCGGCGGCGCCCAGGGCCTCGATCATCGCCGCCGGGTCCTCGCCGGCGCCGGCGTGTATCATCGCCTTGGCGATCTCGACCGAGCGCGGCGACAGCACCGCCGCGGCCGCGGCGATCGCGAGCGCGGCCGCCAGCACATCGTCGGCGACCTCGGCCACGAAGCCCAGCGCCAGCGCCCGGTCGGCGGCGACGCGGCGGCCGAACAGCGCCATTTCCTTGAGCACCGGCTCCGGCAGCAGCCGCGCCAGGCGCTGCGTGCCGGACCAGCCGGGCACGATGCCGACCCGGGCCTCGGGCAGGGCCAGCGTCGCGCGCGGGGCGATCACCCGGATGTCGCAGGCCGCGGCCAGCTCCAGCCCGCCGCCCATGGCGTGACCGTTCAGCGCGGCGATAGTCGGTTTCGACAGCCGCGCCAGCGCGTCGAAGATCCGGTGGCCGTCGCGCACCCAGCGGCGCGAGAACTCCGCCGGGCTCAGATCGCCCCAGCCGTTGATATCGGCGCCGGTGCAGAACGCCCGCTCACCCTCGCCGGTCAGGATCACGCAGCGCACCGACGCCTCGCGGTCCAGCGCCGCCAGATGGCGTTCCAGATCGGCCAGCATCCCGACCGTGAAGGCGTTCATCTTCGCCGCGTTCTCCAGCCGCAGCAGTGCGATGCCGTCGGCGATGTCCAGCGAAACCCGGCTCACGGCTGCCACTCCATCGGGCCTTCCGTCAGCAGGCTCAGCGGCATCCGCGCGGCGTTTTCGTCGATGGTCACGCGGCCACCCGAGGCGGCGACGATGTCGCGCTCGGGGTCGATGCCGGGCATGATCTCGGTCGCCACCAGGCCGGTCTCGCCCAGCCGCATCACGCAGCGTTCGGTGATGTAGAGCACGTCCTGCCCCAGCTCCCGCGCGCGGCGGCCCGAGAAGGTGACGTGCTCGACCCTGTCCACCATCTTGGTGAACTTTCCCGGGCTGGCGATGCTCACGCCCTGTTCTGTCAGCTCAACCTGCGCCCCGGCCTCGAACCAGCCGGAAAATACGATCTTGCGCGCCTGGCTGGTGATGTCGACGAAACCGCCGCAACCTGCGGTCAGATAGGGCTTCTTCGACAGTTTCGAGACGTTGACATTGCCTTCGACGTCGACCTCCAGGAAGGACAGGAACGACATGTCGAACCCGGCGCCCTGGAAGAAGATGAACTGCTGCGGCGAGGGCACGAAGGCATCGGCGTTCGAGGCGCAGCCGAAGGCGAAATCGGTCAGCGGCATGCCGCCCACGGCGCCCTGCTCGATCGCCCAGGTGACGGCCTCGGGGTGGCCGGCCTCGAGCAGGATGCGCGGCACCATCGCCGAGATCCCGAAACCGAGGTTGGCGACCATGCCGCCCCTCAGTTCCTGAGCGGCCCGGCGCGCGATCACCTTCTCGATGCCGTGCTCCGGCGTGGCGAAACTCGACCATGGCCGCATCACCTGCCCCGAGATCGCCGGATCGTAGGGCGTCTCGCAGGTCTGCTTCTGGTCCGGATCGACGACCACCAGGTCCACCAGATGCCCCGGCACCCGCACATCATGCGGCCGCAGCGAGCCGCGCGCGGTCACCCGCGACACCTGCGCGATCACCAGGCCGCCGTGGTTGCGCACGCAGATCGCCTGTTCCAGCCCGCCCAGATAGGCGCCCTCGTGCTCGTAGGTCAGGTTGCCGAACTCGTCCGCGGTGGTCGCGCGCAGCACGCAGACGTCGGGAATGACGTTCGGGAAGTGCAGCCAGGTGTCGCCGTCGAACTCGACCCGCCGCACGATCGGCTCGGCGTCCGCGCTGGCGTTCATCGCGCAGCCCTCGCGGATCGGGTCGGCGAAGGTGTCGAAGCCGATCTTGGTCAGCACGCCGGGGCGGCGCGCGGCGGCCTCGCGGTGCATGTCGAACATGATCCCCGAGGGCACGTTGTAGGCCGCCACCCGGTCCTCGACGATCATCCGCCAGATCTCGGGCATCGGCAGGCTGGACGGCCCCGACGGGTAGGAACCGGCCAGCACCCGGCGCAGCAGCCCGTCCCTGGCGATGTGGTCCATGCCGCGGACGCCGTACATGTCGCCGGCCGCGATCGGGTGCAGCGTGGTCAGGTTGCGCGGATGACCCTCGGCGTCGAACCGCGCGCCGATCGCCTTCAGCACCAGGTCCGGGCAGCCCAGCGACGACGAGGACGAGACCGTCACCGTGGCGTCGTCGGGGATCCGGGCCGCGGCTTCCGCGGCGCTGGCGACCTTGCTCATGCCCCGGCTCCGTAGTCGACCGCCTGGCGCGTGCCGGTCCGTGCCGCCTCGCGCACCGCCAGCGCCACGGCCAGAGACTTCACCCCGTCCCGGCCGGTGGCGGCGGGCCGGCCCTCGCCCCGGACCGCGGCGTGGAACTCTGCAAGCCCCTGCGCATAGAGGTCGTGATCCGGGTAGGCGACCGCCTCGCGCCCGGCTGCCGTCACCAGTTCGATCTCGCCCACCGGGCGCTGCGTCATCACCCCCCGCGCGAAGATCGACCCCGCGGTGCCATGAACCTCGAGGCCGCTGCCGGCGAACGGATGGGTGAAGCTTTCGTGGCTCATCACCATCGCCCCCGACGGCATCGCCCAGACCGACATCGCGCTGTCCTCGACGCCGTCGCCCATGCCCGTGGACGCCATCTGCGCCACCACCGAAACCGGATCCTCGCCCAGCAGGAACCGGGCCACGTCGGCATCGTGCACGGTGATGTCGGGGATCACCCCGCCGCCCGCGCCCGCGTCGTTGATCCGCCAGCCGCGCAGGTTCTCGGGCAGGTGGACGGCATGGAACAGGCGCAGCGACAGGACGCGTCCGATCCGGCCTTCGGCGATCAGCGCGCGCATCGCGCGGTGGCTGCCGGAACACCGCAGATGGTGGTTGGTGGCGAAGACGACGCCGGCGGCGTCGGCGGCCGCCACCATCGCCTGCGCCTGTTCGAGGGTCAGCGCCAGCGGCTTCTCGCACAGGACGTGCCTGCCCGCCGCGATGGCCGCCATCGCCTGCTCGTGATGCTTTTCGTTGGTCGACGAGACATAGACCGCCGCGACCCGCGGATCGGACAGGGCCTGGTCCAGATCGGTGCCCGACTCGGCGATGCCGTGGTCGGCGGCATACTGCCTGGCCCGCGCCGCCGATCCCGAGACCAGCCTGACCACCTCGCCGTCCGCCTGCGCACGGATCGCCCCGATCACGTATTGCGATGCGATCGTGCTGGCGCCGATCAGTGCCCATCTCATGGAATCACACTCCGTACTAGAACGTTCCAGTTTCTACTGGAACGTTCCATTCCCTGTCAACGATCTTTGGCCAGAGCGACGGCGCGCCGGTCGCAACCCTTTCCGCGCGCCGAAGATCATCTAGGTGTTGCTTTCCCGATGCGGAACGGCCGGCGCGTGGCGGCCCGAGCCGCAGAGCTTAAACGGGACGACGAACCAAACGGGGCGGAATCTTACGGACATGCAGACAGGCACGCGACGCCTCGGCTCCCTCGCCGGTTTCTTGATCCTCGTGGTGGGCGGCGGCATCGCCATCGGCATCCTGACCGCACCGGGCGACTGGTACGCCGTGCTGCGCAAGCCATGGTTCAACCCGCCGGCCTGGGTGTTCGGCCCGGTCTGGACAGTGCTCTACGCGCTGATCGCGATCGCCGGATGGCGGACGTGGCGCAGAGCGCCCCGTAGCCCGGCAATGAGGGTCTGGATCGCGCAACTGCTGCTCAACTTCGCCTGGTCGCCGGTGTTCTTCGCCGCGCACCGGATCGACGCGGCGTTTGCCGTGATCGGCCTTCTGTTGATAGCGATCGGCGCGTTCATCGTCCTGGCGTGGCGTACCGACCGAACCTCGGCGGCGCTTTTCCTGCCCTACGCGTGCTGGGTGGCTTTCGCGTCCGCGCTGAACGGAGCGATCCTCTTTCTCAATCCGTGACGAAACAGCCCGGCAAAACCGCCCGCCGCCAGCGCAGCGGGTCAGCCGGGCGGTCCTGGACCGACAGCCTCGTCCGGCGATCGCCAGTCGCTTTGCGGATGATCCCTAATAGCTCAGCGCCACCGACACGTCGGCGGTCCGGCGCAGGACGTTGACCGAAACGCCGGCACCGTTGCGCACCAGCTGGATGTCGGCCTGCGCCTCGCCCAGGCCGAGCGATCGGATCGTCAGATCGTCGATGAAGGCCGGCAGCCGAGGCTGGCGGAAAAGGATCTCGCGGCGGTCGGAGTCGAAGCTGATGCCGAGCGTCGCCTGCAGCAGGCCGAACATCGTGGCGCTGGCCCAGGCCTGCGGCGCGCAGGACACCGGATACGCGGTGGGCCCGGTGCCGGGCTGCCGGCGAAAGCCGCAGAACAGTTCCGGCAGGCGGCGCAGCTCCATGTAGGTGGCGGCGTCGAACAGGCCCTGGAACAGCTGGTGCACCTGGTCCGCATGGCCGTAGCGCGACAGGCCCAGCGCCGCCAGCGCGTTGTCGTGCGGCCAGACCGACCCGTTGTGGTACGAGATCGGGTTGAACCGCGGCTGATCGCCGGCCACCGTGCGCAGACCCCAGCCCGAGAAGAAATCCGGGCTCAGCAGCCGCGCGGCGACGCGGGCGGCCCGGTCCGCGCTGGGCACGCCGCAGAACAGCAGGTGCGCGGCGTTGGACGCCAGCACCCGGCAAGGCCGCTTCGCGCCGTCCAGGGCCAGTGCGTAGAAGCCCAGGTCCTCCATCCAGAACCGCTCCTCGATGGTCCGGCGCAGCGTCTCGGCCTCGGCCAGCAGCCGTTCGGACAGCGCCTCCTTGTCCAGCGCCCGCGCCAGTTCGGCGGCGTGGCGCTTCGCGGCGAAGGCATAGCCCTGCACTTCGCACAGCGCGATCGGCAGCGTGGCCAGTTCGCCGCCCTCGTGGAATATCGAGTCGTGCGAATCCTTCCAGCCCTGGTTGAACAGACCCGCGGCTTCCTTGCGGGCGTACTCCAGCAGGCCGTCGCCGTCCGGATCGCCGTAGCGGTCGATCCAGCGCAGCGCCGCCTCGATGTGCGGCCAGAGCTGCCGGATCGTCGCCAGGTCGCGGGTCCGCTCGTAGTAGAGCCCGGCCAGCAGAACGAACAGTGGCGTGGAATCGACACTGCCATAGTAGCGGCCGAACGGGATCTCCTTCAGCCGCGCCATCTCGCCCAGCCGCATCTCGTGCAGGATCTTGCCCGGTTCGGCGTCGGCCTCCGGATCGGCGGCGGTGGCCTGCTCGGCCGCCAGAAAGGTCAGCACGCCGCGGGCGATCTCGGGGTCGAACCACAGCGTCTGGATCGCGGTGATGATGCCGTCGCGGCCGAAGGCGGTGCAGAACCAGGGCACGCCGGCATAGGGATACGGGCCGCGTTCGGTGTTCGTCAGCAGCATGTACAGATCGGCGCTGGATCTGCGCAGGACCTCGTTGAGAACCTCGTTCGAGGTTTCGACCGTGGCGGCGCGGCCGGTAGACGCCCGTCGGGCCCGGCGCGCGGCACGGAAGCACGAGGCGAAGCTGACGACGGCCCGGCGCGGCTCGCCGGTCTCGCAGGTGCAGGTGAGAAACAGCGCGCCGCGCTCGCGCGGGCCGAGGGTCAGGTCGTAGTGCGCGCCGTCGCGGGTCAGCGCGGACGGCGCCGGGTCGAACTCCAGCACCGTCGCCAGCTGCTGCCCGTCGAGCGCGGTGTAGCGGAAGGTCACGCGCCGGTCGTCGTCGGCACGGGCCTCGACCCGCCCGCGGCGCGGCCGGGGATGGCCGCGCACCTCGAACAGGTCGGCGAAGTCGCAGTCGTAGCGAAACGTCAGCCGGAAGCGGTGCGCGCGATCGTCGAAGTTCTGCAGCCGCAGCCGCTCGAAGCTGCGCCCGTCCCAGATGAACCTGGTGCGCAGGATGTGCAGCAGGTCCTTGTGCAACACCACCCGGTCGCCCGACAGGATGTCCGGATTGGTCAGGTCCACGGCGAGCAGCGCGTTGTCGTCGCCGACGGTGGAGCTGAGCATCAGCGGCCGCACCCCGTCGATCCACAGCTGGAGCGTCGAGACGAAGCGGGTGTCGTCATGATAGAGCCCCTCCGGACTGCCGCCGCCCTCGGTGATGTCGCCGTGCGGGTCGAACAGACCGAAGGTGTGGCCGTGCTTGAGCACGCGCAGGTGCCGCTCCGGCAGCGATGCGCTTGCGGTGATGCCATAGGTCTCGTCATCGGTGGCGATGCGCGCCTTCGCGTCGGGGAACGCTTCGATTTCCATGCCTGGACCTCCGGTGGGACAAACTAGGGCGGCGGCGCCCGCGTTGAAGCCGTGCGGCCGGCCGGCGGCGGCCGGCCCGGCCGGACATCAGGCCGGTTTTCTGGCCGCCGCGGCGGCGGCACCGGCGGGATTCGCCGCGGGCAGCATGGCCGGAACCGCGGCCGCCTCGGGCCGGTCGAGCAGCCGCTGATACAGCGCCAGATAGTCGCGCGCCATGCGCTCGGCGCCGAACCGCTCCCGCGCGACGGCGCGCACGGCCTCGGGCTGCAGCAGCTGCGCGCGACCGACCGCCTCGACGGCCTCGGCGACGTTCTCGACCATGAACCCGGTGACGCCGTGCGCGACGATCTCGGGCACCGAGCCGCGGCGCCAGGCGATCACCGGCGTGCCGCAGGTCATCGCCTCGATCATCACCAGCCCGAACGGCTCGGGCCAGTCGATCGGGAACAGCAGCGCCGTGGCACCGCCCAGGAAGTCGCTCTTCTCGTGCTCGCCGATCTCGCCGATGAACTCGACGAAACCCGGATCGAACAGCGGGCGGATGCAGGTCTCGAAATAGTCCCGGTCCACCCGGTCCACCTTGGCGGCGATCTTCAGCGGCAGTCCGGCGCGGCGCGCGATCTCGATCGCGCGGTCCGGGCGCTTTTCCGGGCTGATCCGGCCGAGAAAGGCGAGGTAGTCGCGCCGGCGGTGCGGCGCGAATCCCAGCAGATCGTGCGGCAGGCCGTGGTGCACCGTCGCCGCCCAGCGCGCCAGCGGCACGGGCCGGCGCTGATGGTCCGAGATCGAGACGATCGGATACTCGGTGAAGCTGGCGTAGATCGGCGCCAGATAGGGCAGATCCTGCCGGCCGTGCATCGTCGTCACCGACCGCCCGGCGAGGTCGCGGAACATCGGGAAGTGCAGGTAGTCGGTGTGGAAGTGCAGGACATCGAACATGTCCGCCCGCCGCCGCACCTGCTCCAGCATCAGGATGTGGTACGGCAGATGGTCCGGCGCATCGGGATCAAGCCGCAGCGCCTGCGCGCAACCGGGAAACAGCTCGGCCGAGGTCTCGGAATCGGCGCTGGCGAACAGCGACACCTGATGCCCCTGCCGGACCAGCTCCTCGGTCAGGTACGACACGACGCGCTCGGTGCCGCCATAGAACTTCGGCGGCACGCTCTCGGCCAGGGGCGCAATCTGGGCAATTCTCACGGCATGTCCTCCAAACCCGCTGCCTGCCATTCCCCGCCCGCCCGGCCGCCACCCGGCGGCCGACCACGGCCCTTCCCGGATGACCGGGACGCGGGGTCCGGGCAGTCCGTTCTCGCATTGTCTTGAAGTCTGGCAGTGAATTAAGCTGGCGCCGAGACAGGTCAAGTACGCATCCGCGGGGTCGTACCATCTGATCCGCCTGCCGTCGCTCGGCCAATCTTGCAGCCCCGCACCACCGCCCGCCGTTGCGGCGGAAACAGCCGGACCCGTGGGTGTCGTGCGCAAGTCTGACGCGATCTACGGCAAGGAGCCATTCCCGACCTTGACCGATCGTCCAGCCTGGCTCGGGCAACGCTTGTCGGGAAACGGACAGGCAAGCGGATGCCTATTTGCGGTCGGCCTTGCGGACCTGCGCAATCCACACGACCAGGGCGAGCGCGACGAGCCCTGACAGCAATAACGTCAAACCGGTGCCGGAGGACAACAACATGCTGACGCTCGACGAATACCCTCCGACCGCATAGGCGATTTCGTCCGCCCACGACGCGTTGTCGAGGAAAATCCTTCCCCAGTAGAGCGCGATATAAAGACCGGCCAGAAGTGTCAGTGCACCGGCAATGCGTCGCAAGAGCCCGGCGCGACCTTGCACAAGCGTCAACAACCCCGACCCGACAAGCGTTCCGCCCACGGCAACCAGGGTCAAAACGGTCGTCGCCCCGGCCAGGTAGGCCAGAAATCCGGCCAGGGATATCTCGCTCTCCAGAAGCAGCGACAGACCGGCAACGGACATGAACACCGGCAGCGTGCAGGAGATGGACGCAAGCCCGTAGGAAAGGCCGAAACCGAACGCACCATAGCGCTTGCTGATCCGGCGACAGGTTTCAACGACCGGAACTCCCGGAAGTCGGACCGAAGCGACCCAGCTGATGCCGATCAGCGCCAATGCCAAGCCCAGCGTCACACCGATCCAGGGCAGCGCCGGCCCGAGCCACTCGGATCCGGCCGCCAGGAGGACCCCGGCAACCACGAATATCGACACGAACCCCAGGGACACCAGCCCGCCCGAACCCATCGCCCGGATCAGGCGTTCGGCCGCGGGGCGGCCCTGGTGTGCCGCCATTTCACGGGCGAACCATGCAGGCAGAAGGGCAAAGCCGCAGGGGTTGACCGTCGCAACCGCGCCGGCGGCAAATCCATAGAGGACGAGGGAACTCATGACGCTGCCTTACCGATTTGGGCATGCAGGAAAGGGCGAAAGATCGCCGCGCCGAGTTGCACCCCCTGGGCCAGCGACAGGTCGAGCCCGCGCGCGGCGGCCGGGATCCTTTCCAGGCGCCCGTCGGCGGACATGCCACCTGCCAGGAACGCGCCGTTCACCGCGCCGATCGAGGTTCCGAGGATCTGGTCATATCGAACGCCAAGATCCGAGAGGGCGCGGACGAAACCGACTCCCAGCGCCCCGTGGCCGCCGCCACACAGAACAAGCGCCGTGTCGCCGCGGGCCGAACAGGCCCGGCTGGCGCGACGGTCAGGAAATGTCCTGGTGGTGTTCATGCAGACCCCCGCCGGCGTTCCGCGGCTGCGAACCGGCTGCTTCCACACGCGCCCGCCGCAACAGCCAGACAGCTGCCAGAACCAGAAGCAGCACGCCAACAGCCTTGACCGCCGGCTGATCCACCAGCGACAGGACCCCCCCAAGCGATATTGCGCCGAAGGCCAGTAGCAGCCCGACGCAACAGGCCAGCTTGACCGCGATCAGCGCTGCCAGTGGTCCGTTTCCAGAAAAATCCTTCATTGCCGCTCCTTTCGGCTGCTCACCGATATCTTTCCTTGCGTTCCGTGACGGCGGTGATGACCCACGCGCCAAGTCCGATTGCCGCGGCAAGCCATTTCCACCCCTGGCTGCCCAGGTCCACATGGCCGTACCCAAAGGCCAGCACGACAATCGCCATCGCCAGGAAGAACGGCCCGGTCCAGAAACAATGCCGCCGTCCGCACCGGCGCGCGTTCCACAGGCAGGCCGTTCCCATCCAGATCAGCGCGCCGGTCCAGGTCCACGTCTTGACCGGATGTGGAACGCCGATCACCAGAACCATCGCCACAATGGGCAGGCCCCAGGCGATCAGCGCCCCGGGAAGCGTCGAGAGAAAATCGGTTTTCCCGCCCGGTCCCATGGCGCTAACCGGCGCAGCAACTGAGTTTCGCCACGTCCTTGTCGAAGGTTTGCGCCGCCAGTTTCAGCCCCTCGACCGTGGTCAGGTAGGGAAAGATCGTCTCGCCCAGCGCCGTTGTCGTCATTCCGAATTTCAGTGCCATGGCCAGGGTCTGGATCGTGTCCGAGCCCTCGGGCGCGGCGATCTGGCCGCCCAGCAGGCGGTCGGTTTTCGCATCCGCGACCAGCTTGATCACGCCGCGGGTATCGCGCGCGGCGGCGGCGCGCGGCACGTTGTCCAGTGTCAGCACGCTGGTCTTGACCTCGTGCCCGGCCGCCGTTGCCTCGGCCTCGGAAAGGCCGACGCCGGCCACCTGCGGGTCGGTGAACACCACCCAGGGCATCGCGGCGTTGTCATAGCGCATCGGCTCGAGCCCCAGCGCGTTGTTGACCGCCACCTTGGCACCATAGGCCGCCATGTAGACGAACTGGTCGCGGTCGGTGACATCGCCCGCGGCCCAGACGCCGGGCCGGGTGGTGGCCATGTCGGGACCGACCTTGATGGCACCGCGCGCATCGGTCTCGATGCCAAGTTCGCTCAGCCCGAGGCTCTCGGTGTTGGCCACGCGGCCGGTGGTCGCCACCAGCCGCTCTGCCGTCAGGGTCCGGGTCTTGCCGCCCCGCTCGACCACCAGGGCAACGCCGCCGTCGCGCTGCGCCACCGAAACGTAGGCCAGGCCCGTCTCGACCGCGATGCCCTCGGCCTTCAGCGCCTGCGCCAGCGCCTCGGCCGCTTCGGGCTCGGCGCCGGGCAGAAGCCGCGAGCGGGTCACCAGCGTGACCTTCACCCCCAGCCTCGATGCCATCTGCGCCAGTTCGCAGCCGATATAGCCGCCGCCCAGCACCATGATGCTCTCGGGGCGGGTGGGCAGGGAAAGAAGGCCCCAGGAATCCAGCGTGTCCACGGTGTCGATGCCTTCGATACCGGGCAGGTGCGGGCGCGAGCCGGTGGCGATCAGGATGCGCGGGGCGGTGATGACCCGACCGCCGACCGCGACGCCGCCCTCGACCAGCCGCGCCGGGCCTTCCTCGACATAGGTGACGTTGCCGTAGGCGGGCAGCAGGTCGATGTATTTCTTCTGCCGCATCTCGCCGACCAGATCGGCGGTGCCCTTCACGACCGCCGACCAGTCCACGCCGTGCGTGCAGGGCTCGATGCCCGGAAACCGGGCGGCGGACGCGCCGCCATGGGCGGCTTCGGCGGCGCGGATCATCGCCTTCGACGGCACGCAGCCGACATTCACGCAGGTCCCGCCGATGGTGCCGTGGCCGACCATCGCCACCCGCTTGCCGGCCCCGGCCGCGGTGATCGAGGCCGAGAACCCGGCCGAGCCGGCGCCGACGACGATCAGGTCATAGCTGTCGCTGCCGACCTCCGCCGGAGAGCAGCAATCATGTTCCCTGACGCTCTGGTCCATGTCCATTTCCTTTGCTTTTGCGGTGCCCGAAACCGCCGAGGCGGCACCGGGCCGAATTGCATCACACCATCGACCCGATGTCCGAGGCGTAGCTGGGATAGGCGAAGATCATCGCCTTGATCTGGTTGGCGGTCTGCCCGGCGCCCATGGCCATGGCGAACAGGTTGATCTGTTCCTCGGCCCCCGGCCCGATCAGGTGCGCGCCGAGAATCCTGCCGCTGCCCTGCTCGACCAGCACCTTGTAGCCGGTGTGTTTCGCGCCGACGCGCAGCGACGAATACCAGCCGTCTGTCTTGGCGAAATGGGTGTCGAACTGCAGGTCCTGCTCACTGGCCGCGGCTTCCGACAAGCCCACGGTGGCGACCATCGGCAGGGTGAACACCACCGACGGGACCGGCGGGTATTTCACCGTGCGCTCGTCCTTTCCGGCCAGCAGGTTCTTGCCCGCGACCCGCCCCTCGAAGGCCGAAACAGGGGTCAGGTTGGGGCCGCTGTCGGCACAGTCGCCGGCGGCGAAGATCGCCGGGTTGGTGGTGCGCATCGAGGCGTTCACCTTGATGCCGCGGCGCGAGTGTTCGACGCCGGCGGCCTTAAGGTTCAGCCCGTCGATATCGGGCACCCGGCCGGTACCGTGCACCACCAGGTCGCAGATGACGGTTTCGGTGCCCGAGGGCCGTTCAACCGTGACGACGAATTCCTCGCCCTTCTTCTCGATCTTCGCGACCTTCGCCTTGGTGCGCAGGTCGATGCCCAGTTCTTCCGTCGCGTCGACCAGCATCCCGACCAGGTCGGGATCGAAGTTGCCCAGGGGCCGGTCCATCATCTCCAGCACGGTCACTTCGCTGGCCCCGGCGCGCCTGGCGACATGCGCGAATTCCATGGCGATGAAGCCGCCGCCGACAAAGGCGATGCGGTCGGGCCGCTCGGGCAGGTCGAGGAACTCGGTGCTGGTGGTCAGATGCTCTTCGCCGGGGATGTTCAGCGTCATCGGCCGCGCGCCGGTGGCGATGTGGAAATGCTTCGCGGTCAGGGTCTCGCCGTTCAGCTCGATGCTGTCCGCGCCGGTGAATCGCGCCGCGCCGTGCAGCACGTCGATGCCGGCCTTTTCCAGCCCGCCCTCGATGCGCGGCGGCATGTTGTCGGTGAAGGTGCGCTTGAAGGCAATCATGTCGGGCCAGTCGACAGAGGTCTTTGCCTCAAGCCCCTTGCCCTTCATGTTCTCGGCCCATTCCACGCCCTCGGTGGCGGCGATCAGCATCTTCTTGGGATCGCAGCCGCGCAGGGCGCAGGTGCCGCCAAAGGGCAGGCTGTCGATGCTGGCCACCTTCCAGCCGGCATTCGCCGCCATCCGGGCCACGCCATTGCCGCCGGTGCCGCCGCCGATCACGATCAGGTCGTAGGTCTTGGTCATGTCTGTTTCCTTGCAAATCTTCGTCTTGCGCTTTGTCCGCCACGTTCCAGCCTGCGGGCGTTTCGCGACTACGCAGAAAATTGCGGCCATCGCGATCGGCAGAGCGCAGGTCCTGTTCCTTTGTCCCTTGCGCCGAGAGTGCCGGCACGATCGAAGCGGCGTTTATCGCGGCTCGCCGTCGATCGGTTCCGCCGCTGCCCCGCCCGACCTGCCGAGCCAGAGCGCATAACCCGCCACCGCCAGCGCCGCGACGACCGAGATCCGCAGGGCAAAGCGGAACTCCAGCCAGAAGAGCAGCCCGGAAAACGCCACCGCCAGACCGATGACAAGCGCTTTCGGGCTGCGCCCGGGTTGACCGGCGCGCAGCCACAGCGCGTACGCAATCACGCCGAGCGAGGCGAAAAGCATCGGAAAGAGCGCATAGTCGAGCCAGCCGACAAAGGCCGAAAGCCCCACGCCGGCGACAATGACCACCAGGAGCGGCGTGAAACAGCAGATCGCCGCGATGACGCTGCCGACGAGGCCACGCCGCAAGAGGGTCGTGTGTTCTTCGTCCGCGGCTTTCATGCGGCCTCCGGTTCCGGGTGTGGGGCTGCGCACATCATCAGGAATCGCCGGGCCGAACGACTTCCGCCGGATAGCCGGTCGCGCGGATTGCTTCGACGATCGTGTCGGGATCGGCGGCCTCGTCGTCATAGGCGACGGTGAAGGTGCCGGTGCCGAATTCCTCGCCCTCGGCGAATTCGATGATTTCAACCGAAGGAACGTCACGCATGGCCGCCGCCACCGTGTAGGAGCAGGTCGGACAGGTCAGTTCCCCCACGCCGACCTCGATGCGCTGTTCCGCGGCAGTCGCGGGAATTGCCGCGAGCGCGCCCACGGCCGCCAGTGCGAGATACAGTTTCTTCATGGCTCAGACCTTTCAGTAGGACAGGATGTAAGGCGTTGCGTAGGGAAAGATCATCGCGACGGCGACGATCACGGTGGCGATCCAGAGGACGGATCGCATCAGTGTCCGGTTCACCGGCCGCGCGCAGGCTCCGTCGGCGCAGGCCTCGGCCGGTATCGGCCGATAGGCCTTGTAAAAGCCGTAGCCGATGAACGCGGCACTCAGCGCGAAGGTGATCCACTTGTACTGGTAGAGAACGCCCAGCTGGGCGATGAACACGCCGGTGACGCCGAAACTCACCAATACCAGCGGCAGGATGCAGCACGATGTCATGGCCAGCGCGCCGAACGCGCCCAGCCCGGTCGTTGCCCATGCTTTCCGGTCGGCACCCGGAGTATCGTCGAGGGCCGTTTCCCGGCTCGCGGATGTGGTTTCAGTCATGTCTCGAATCGTCCTTGCCTGATTGACGATCTCAATCTAGGGTCTGTATCCCATACAGACTCAAGGGGGCGCCAACGTGAAAAAGCATCACAGATCTGTGAATGCCCTGCGCCGTTCAGACCTGGCCGGATTGACCGGATGCAACCTCGAGACCATCCGCTATTACGAGACCATTGGCGTCATGCCTGACCCACCCCGCACAGCCAGGAACTACCGCGCCTATGACCAAAGCCACGTCCGACGCCTGCGCTTCATAATGCGGGCGCGGGAACTGGGGTTCACGCTCGAAGAAATCCGCGATCTGCTCGCGCTGGTCGACGGCGGAGCACAGACCTGCGGAGAGGTGCAGGTCCTCGCCGACGCGCATCTTGCCTCGGTCCGCGCAAAGATCGCCGATCTCAAGCGCATTGAGCACGTTCTGGCATCAACGGTGGCGCAATGTACCGGCGACGACGTACCGGAATGCCCTGTGATCGATGCGCTGTCAGAGGAAGCATGAAGACCGTCAGTATGCCTCCGGCGAGAGCCGTCTGACGGATTTCCGAAGGCGGTGGTAGGTCCGGCTTTATGGCCGACCTTACGTTCAGACCCGAGATTGAAGTCCTTTCCGCGGCGGATAGCATGCGGCGCCGGCACTGGAGCGATGCGGACAAGCTGCGGATCGTGGAGGAGAGTTTCGTCGGGCATCGTCAGGCAAGCGCCACGGCGCGGCGGCACGGGATTTCCCGGTCTCTTCTGACGGTCTGGCGGCGGCAATACCGGAACGGTGAACTTGGAGAACCGCGTCCGCCGGCGTTCATCCCGCTTGCGCTGTCAGCCGAGGCCGGGCCTGCGGCTTCCAAGGTGCCTCTGTCATCGAACGCGGACGCAAGGGTCGAGATCGTGCTGACGAACGGGCGCCGCGTTGTCGTGCCAGCCAATGTCGATCCGGAGGCGCTGGCTCGGCTGCTGCCGATCGTGGATCGCGGATGATCGCGTTTCCGGCGGGCGTGAAGGTCTGGATTGCGGGCGGTGTGACGGACATGCGGCGCGGCATGAACACCCTGGCGCTGACGGTGCAGCAGGGTCTCGGGCGCGATCCGCATGCGGGGGAGATCTTCTGCTTTCGCAGGCGCAAAGGCGACCTGGTCAAACTGCTCTGGCACGACGGGGTCGGCATGTCGCTCTATACAAGGCGCCTCGAGGCCGGGAAGTTCATCTGGCCGGCGAGCGGAAGTGGCGAGGCGGTGCAGATCTCCGCGGCCCAGTTGGGCTACCTTCTGGAAGGCATCGACTGGCGCAACCCGCGCTGGACCCAACGCCCTGCAAAAGCGGGATAAATCGGTCTGATCGGTCCTGTTTGCATGGGCTTTCCGATGTCGGTGTGATAGGTCTCCGCCATGTCAGAGACCGCCTCCGAGATCGCCGGATTGCGTGCCGCGCTCGCGGCCTCGGAGGCCCGTGCCGAGGCCGCCGAGAGCGAGTTGGCGCAGGCCCGCGCGGTGGTCTCGACCTCGGAAGCGATGATCAAGCACCTCCGGCTCGAGATCGCCAAGCTCCGGCGCGAACAATACGGACGCAGCTCTGAACGCCGCGCGCGCCTGATCGATCAGATGGAACTGCAACTCGAGGAACTCGAGGCCGCCGCCACCGAGGACGAACTCGTCGCCGAGATGGTGGCAAGGACCACGCCCGTCGCGGGGGTCCAGCGTCGCCGCCCGGCCCGCAAGCCTTTCCCGGAGCATCTCCCGAGAGAACGGGTGGTGATCGAGGCGCCGACGACTTGCACCTGCTGTGGCTCCGACCGCATCGTGAAGATGGGCGAGGACGGCGAGCCATTGTGCGCCATTGGTTCGAGAACAATGGCGAGCGATACGCTGGAGGTCATTCCGCGGCAGTGGAAGGTGGTCCAGACGGTGCGCGAGAAGTCCCCCTGCCGCCACTGCGAGAAGATCTCGCAGGCTCCGGCACCGTTCCACCCCACTCCACGCGGCTGGGCCGGGCCGAACCTTTTGGCGACGATCCTCCTCGAGAAGTTTGGCCGGCATCAGCCCCTGAACCGGCAGGCCGAGCGTTATGCGCGGGAAGGCGTCGAACTCAGCCTGTCCACCCTGGCCGACCAGGTCGGCGCCTGTGCCGCCGCGCTCGCGCCTGTTCATGCGCTGATCCGCGAACATGTCCTGAAAGCCGAACGGCTGCATGGGGACGACACGACGGTGCCGCTGCTGGCGAAAGGCGGGACCAAGACGGCTCGTCCGTGGACCTGTGTCCGTGACGATCGCCCGTTCGCGGGTGGCGCGCCGCCGGCGGCGCTGTTCCACTTCTCGCGCGATCGCGAAATGGCCCACCCCAACCGGCATCTCGCGGGCTGGCAAGGGGTTCTCCAGGCCGATGCCTATGGCGGCTACAACGACCTCTACCGCGACGACCGTGATCCCGGCCCGGTGGAGAGCGCGCTCTGCTGGAGCCATGCCCGGCGCAAGTTCTTCGAACTGGCCGACATCAAGGGAAATGTCCGGAAGCGCAAGCCCGCCCATGACATCTCGCCCGTGGCACTCGAAGCGGTGACGCGGATCGATGCCCTCTTCGACGTCGAACGTCAGATCAACGGTCTGGATGCCACATCACGGCTCGCGGCCCGGCAACGACTGTCCCGTCCGCTGGTCAAAGAGTTGCACGACTGGATGCGCGCCGAGCGCGACACGATGTCGAAGCACAACCCCGTCGCAAAGGCGATCGCTTACGTGTTCAAGGCGGACCGCTGGGAGGCCTTCACGCGCTTCCTCGAGAATGGTCGTGTCTGCATCACGAACAATGCCGCCGAACGGGCGCTCCGCGGCGTGGCCCTCGGCCGGAAGTCATGGCTCTTCGCAGGCTCCGAGCGGGGCGGCGACCGAGCCGCCTTCATGTATTCCCTGATCGTAACGGCCAAGATGAACGACATCGATCCGCAGGCCTGGCTGGCCGATGTCCTCGCCCGGCTGCCCGACATGACAGCCTCGCAGGTGCCGACACTGCTACCGTGGAACTGGAAGCCCTCGGAAGTCCGCCAAGCCGCCTGACCGCGGCCTACGCCGGATGCTTACGACCGTCACTTGAGCATGTCTGCTCCTGTCGGCCAAGGCGCGTCAGCCGGTCGTAGCCGGTATGGCCGCCCAACTGTCGTTGAGTGGCACCAATTCGTGTCCTTTCAGAAGCGGACTGCGCAACTTCTTGGCCATATCCAGTGAAATGACCACGCGAAGCCCGTCGGGCCGACGGCGCGCAACGAGCTGGCGGACCTCCTCGAACACCGCCGGCGTCATCAGACCGCGAGCGACCCAGACCCGACACGGGCCCTGCGCCCCAGCAGCCGCGCCGTCCCGGTGTCCAGCACCGTACCGTCGAGGTACGGCACGGGCCCGTCACCAGGCGAGCAGTCGGGCCGGCTGACCACCCGCCGAGCTGCGGCCGCCATGTCCAGCACATAGACCCGGCGGCGCGCTCGTTCTGCCAGGCCGCGTTGCCGATTTGCCTATGTTCCCCCGTGATCGGGTGCGCGATGCATTTTCGCGTTCAGCCCTGACGCCCGCGTATGGAGTTCCTGGCGCGGGAACTCGCTGACGACGATGAGCAGGCAACAAGCCTTGTCCTGAACCCGGCCGGGGATCTCCGCCCCCGGACAGGGGCGGAGACCCGTTCTCTAGCCGATCGCAACCTCGGTTGCCGTGCCGCCGCTCCTGACGAACATGAGGGCGAGAAGGCTCGCGAGCACGCCGACCAGGGCGGCGCCGAGGAAGGCGGCCTGGTAGCCGAGCAGCGTCGCGACGGTTTCGGGCGAGGTTGCCGTGACCTGTGCGGCGGCGACCGAGACCATGATGGCAAGGCCCAGCGCCGAGCCGACCTGATAGGTCGTGTTGATCAGGCCCGAGGCAAGGCCGGTGTCTTCGGGCGCCGCGCCCGCCATGCCGGTCATGGTGATCGGGATGTAGGCCAGCGACATGCCGAGGGCCGCGAGCAGCGAAGCCGGCAATACCGAGGCCAGATAGGTGCCGTCGGCCGGGATCGAGGCCAGCAGCCCGAGGGCGGCGGAAAGCGCCAGCAGCCCCGTCACCATCACCCGCTTCACGCCGTAGCGGCCGATCAGCGGGCCGGTGAACCGGACCATGAACACCATGATGACCAGCGTCATCGGCAACAGTGCCAGGCCCGACCCGAAGGCCGACAGCTGCAGCACCGACTGCAGGTAGAGGTTCAGGAAGAACCACAGCGGGATCCACGCCGCGCCGAGCAGCGACATCACCAGGTTGCCGATGGCAAGGCCGGGCGCCCGGAACAGCCGCAGCGGCAGCAAGGACGTGCGCGACGACGCCTGCATCGCCAGGAACACTGCCAGGAGAACGAGGGCACCCGACAGCAGGCCCAGGGTCTGCATCGACTGCCAGCCGACCTGTTCCGCG
Organism: Halovulum marinum; assembly: GCF_009697225.1. Lineage (GTDB taxonomy): Bacteria > Pseudomonadota > Alphaproteobacteria > Rhodobacterales > Rhodobacteraceae > Halovulum > Halovulum marinum. The sequence goes on along the minus strand of NZ_WIND01000008.1, from coordinate 122,500 downwards.
GTGACGATGGCGTAGACCGCCGCGACGATGGCGCCGGTGACGAGGGCGGAATCGATGATGCCGACCTTGCCGTGGATGCAGGGATGCGGCCGCAGCACCGCCGGTCCGATCGCAAGGACGGCGAGCCCCAGCGGCACGTTCACCAGGAAGGTCCAGGACCAGCTGAGCCATTCGGTGATGACGCCGCCGAGGAACACGCCGGCTGTGCCGCCCGCCGCGGCGGCCGCACCCCAGAAGCCGAAGGCGCGGCCAAGCTCGGCCGGGTTCGCGCCGAAGAGGCGCATCAGGATCGACAGGGCGGCGGGCGCGATCAGCGCGGCGCCGACCCCCTGCAGGGCGCGCCCGGCGAGCAGCACGGCCTGGCTGTCGGCGAGACCGGCGACCAGCGAGGCCGCGGCGAGGATGCCGAAGCCGGTCAGGAAGATGCGGCGGGCACCGAACACGTCCGCCAGCTTGCCGCCGAGCAGCAGCAGACCGCCGAAGGCGATCACGTAGGCGTTGAAGATCCAGCTGAGCCCGTCGTCGGTGAAGCCGAGGTCTGCCTGGATCGCGGGAAGGGCAACACCGATGATCGAGGTGTCGAGGATCACGATGAACTGTGCTGCGCAAAGAAGCGCCAGCGCCTTCCACCGCTTGGTATCGGGATCGTGGAGTGACATTGTTGGAAGTCCTTCGCTTGCAGGTGGACCGCAACGATTCGTGCGGATGACAAGCGTCTTCGGCTCTCCCAGCGTCGGAGGGTCAATGCGGCTCCCAGCGTGTCGGGGTTGGCGGTTTCGGCTTCGTGATCGCGGAAATCCGTGACCCGCCCGGGCCCCGAGACCCGCAGCCGCGGAATCGACGCGGCCCCGTTGCCGGGGCCGGTCTTCGGTCGGATAGGCGGGGCGCTGCAGGGGCGGCGTTCAGGCCGATGCGACGTCCAGCTCCGTCATCATTCCCGTCGCCATGTGCGCCATGTGGTGGCAATGCAGCATCCAGGGCGCCGCCTCGCCGGCGTCGAAGGCGAGCGTCACGCTGCCCATCGGCGGCACATGCACCGTGTCGCGCAAGGCGCCCGAGATCCGGGTCCCGTTGACCGCCACGACCTGGAACACGTGGCCGTGCAGGTGCATCGGATGCGCCATCATCGACATGTTGTGGAACGTCATCTCCACCCGCTCGCCCGCCCGCGCCGCGATCGGGGTGTGACTGCCCCAGAGCTGGCCGTTGATGGTCCATTCGTAGGGCGCCATCTGTCCGCCCAGCATCACCATGTGGGTGCGGTCGGCGGGGCGCGGCGGCAATGGGTGCCGGGCACGCAGCGCCAGCTCCTGCGCCGTATCGCCGGAATAGGCGGGGTGCGGTGCCTCCGCCAGCCCGGCGATCCGGCGCACCTCCGCCCCCGCCGGGGCGAGGACCAGCCCGGTGCGCTGCGGCGCGCCCTCGCGCAGGGCAAGCACCGGCAGCGCGGTGCCATCCGCAGGCATGGTCAGCGCGATATCCAGCCGCTGGCCCTGTGCGAGCCCGAACCGGCCGCCGGCGAGCGGTTGCACCGGGTCGCCGTCGACCGCGACCAGGCGCGCGGGATGGCCGCCGAGGTCGATCCAGAACGCGGTCATCGACGATGCATTTATGACCCGCAGCAGCACCTTGCCGCCGCGCTCGACCCGGACCGTCTCGGGGTCGTCGAGGGTGCGGTCGTTGGCGAGATAGGCGTCGAATTCGTAGTCGTTCAGGTCCATCGCCATGCCGCCCTCGCGGCCGCCTTGGCCGCCTTGGCCGCCATGCGCCATCGGCGCGGGCGCCGGGTTCGTATCGGCGCCGTGAAGACCGGTGATCCGGCGGTTTCCGTCCGCGTGGCTGCCCTGCTGCACCTCACCGTGCGGCATCGCCGCGCCGCCGGTGATCTCGGCCAGCACCTCCTCGCCCGACTTGAACGAGAAGTCGTGCAGGAACAGCACCACCTCCTGCCGGTCGGCGCGCAGATCGGCCGCACCACGCACGATCAGCGGTGCAGCGAGCAGGTCGATCTCCTGCGCGGGGATGTGCGAATGCATCCAGAAGGTGCCGGGGCGCGGCGCGAAGTCGAACCGGCGGCGCGCGCCCGGGGCGAGCATCGGGTTGGTGTTCGATACGCCGTCCTGGGCGTTGGGCGGCACCTGACCGTGCCAGTGGATGATGGTCTCGACGTCGAGATCGTTGGCCAGGTGGATGCGGAACGGCTCGCCCGGATCCAGCGTCAGGCCGGGACGGCCGGTCACATCGACCAGCCCCATGACGCTGGCGGCCCGGCCACCGACCTCGATGGTTCGGCGGGTGGCCGAGAGAAGCCGAGCCTCGCCGGCCCGGACCTGGGCCGGCGGGAGGGACAGCGCTGCGGAGGCGCCGATGGCAGCCGAGCCGCAGAGAAAGCCACGACGGGAAAGGGGTGACATATGGGGTGACTCCAGAAGGGGTTCAAAGATCGAGCCGGCGCAGCCGAAGCGCGTTGGCGATGACCGAAACCGAGGACAGCGACATCGCCGCCGCGGCGATCATCGGCGACAGCAACAGGCCGAACACCGGGTAGAGCAAGCCCGCCGCGATCGGCACGCCCGCAGCGTTGTAGACGAAGGCGAAGAACAGGTTCTGCTTTATGTTGCGCAGCGTCGCCTTGGCAAGTTTGCGGGCACGCACGATGCCGGTTAGGTCGCCGCCCAGAAGCGTCAGGCCCGCGCTTTCCACCGCCACGTCGGCGCCGGTGCCCATCGCGATGCCGACGTCCGCCGCCGCCAGCGCCGGCGCGTCGTTGACGCCGTCGCCGGCCATCGCGACGCCGTGTCCCTTGGCGCGCAGCTCGTCGATCAGGGCCTTCTTGTCGGCCGGCAGCACCCCGGCACGCACCTCGTCGATGCCGAGCCGCTTCGCCACCGCTTCGGCGGTGCGCCGGTTGTCCCCGGTCGCCATGATGACCCTGAGACCTTGGTCGTGCAGCGCGCGGATCGCGGCCTCGGTGGTCTTCTTGATCGGGTCGGCCACCGCCACCAGCCCGGCGAGGGTGCCGTCCACGGCGACGAACATCGCTGTCTTGCCCTCGGTGCGCAGTGCGTCCGCGGTGCTCTCGGCATCGTCGATCGCGACCGAGCCCGCCTGCATCAGCGCGGCATTGCCCAGTTCGACCCGCCGGTCGCCGACCCGGCCGGTGACGCCCTTGCCGGTGACGGCCTCGAAATCGGCGGCCTTGTCCAGCGCCACGCCCCGCGCCTTCGCGCCGGCGACGATGGCCTCGGCCAGCGGATGCTCGGAGCCGCGCTCCAGCGTGGCGGCGAGGCGCAGAACCTCGTCCTCGGACGCATCGCCCAGGGCCACCACGTCGGTCAGCTTCGGCTTGCCCTCGGTCAGGGTGCCGGTCTTGTCCACCACCAGCGTGTCGACCCGCGCCATCCGCTCCAGCGCCTCGGCGTCCTTGATCAGCACGCCCGCCTGCGCCCCGCGGCCCGCGGCCGTGGTGATCGAGATCGGCGTGGCGAGGCCCAGCGCACAAGGACAGGCGATGATCAGCACCGACACCGCCGAGGCAACGGCGAAGACCAGCGCCGGGTTCGGCGCGAGCAGCAGCCAGACCACGAAGGCGGCGATGGCGATCAGCACCACCGTGGGGACGAACACCGCCGACACCTTGTCGGCCAGTCCCTGGATCGGCGCGCGCGAGCGCCGCGCGCCCGCCACCATCTCGACGATCTGCGCCAGCACGGTGTCGGCGCCGACCTGGGTGGCGCGGATCGCCAGCGTGCCGTTCTTGTTGATCGTGCCGCCGGTGACCCGGTCGCCTGCGGTCTTCTCCACCGGCACCGGCTCCCCGGTCAGCATCGATTCGTCCACCGACGACCGACCCTCGACCACTTCGCCATCGACCGGCACGCTGTCGCCCGGCCGGACGCGCAGAAGGTCGCCCTCGACGATGTTCTCCAGCGGCGCGTCGTATTCGCTGCCGTCGGGCAGGATCCTTCGCGCGGTCTTCGGCGCAAGGTCCATCAGCGCGCGGATCGCGTCGCCGGTGCGCTCGCGGGCCCGCAGCTCCAGAACCTGGCCGACGAAGATCAGCGTGACGATGACCACGGCGGCCTCGTAGTAGGTGCCGACGGTGCCGTGGCCCATTCGGTAGGCGTCCGGGAATACCCCCGGAAGGAACGTCGCCACCAGCGAGTAGAGATAGGCCGCGCCGACGCCAAGCGAGATCAGCGTCCACATGTTGGGCGAGCGGTTCTGGATCGACTCCCAGCCACGCCGGAAGAACGGCAGCGCCGCCCAGAGCACGATCGGCGTCGCCAGCAGGAACTCGAGATAGGCGGCGGCCTGTTGCCCGATCCAGTCGCGCACCGGCAGGGCCACCATCTCGCCCATGGCCAGGATCACCAGCGGCACCGAGGCGGCGGCGCTGACCCACATGCGGCGGGTGAAATCCGCCAGCTCCTCGCTGGGTTCGTCCGTGGGCAGCATCGGCTCCAGCGCCATGCCGCAGATCGGGCACGACCCGGGGCCGTCCTTCACGATCTCGGGGTGCATCGGGCAGGTCCACCGGGTGCCCGCCGCGACCGCCTGCTTCGCCTTCGCGGCGTTGCCGGAGGCGTAGAAATGCGGGTCGGCGGCGAACGTCGTCTCGCAGCCCTCGGAGCAGAAATAGAAGGTCTCGCCGCCGTGCTCGCGCGACCGCGCCTCGGGCTTGATCGTGACCGTCATCCCGCAGACCGGGTCGAGAGCCTGAGCCGAGGCGACCTCCGGCGGATTGCCGGACGAGCCGTGGTGCGCGTGCGAGGTGCAGGCGTGGCCGTGATGGGAGTGGGAGTCGAAGTCGAAGTCGGAGTGGGAGTGGGAGTGGGAGTGGGAGTCGGAGTGGGAGTGGGAAAGCGCAGACATTTCGGCCTCCTGCCAATGATCCCGCGCAAACTGGACCCTCCAGTCATTGGAATGTCAAGACGATTCGTGCGGGGACCTGCCGACTGGCCGGACTCCAGGTCCGCCCGGCCCGCTGGGGCGCCGGTGGCGCGGCGGCACCCGACCGGGCGCCGCCTTGGTTCGTCAGGCCTCTCCCCGCGTCATCACCGCAGGACCAACGGGCGCGGTAGCCCACTGCCAGGCCCGCTTCGAGCGCGAACAGAGGTGATCCGCGTCGATCTTCCCTGCCGCCGTTTCCCGGTCTGCCGGTGCGGGCACGGATTGCCAGTTGACCCTGCCAGCCCGGGACGCCGCAGAGTCGATTCCCTGAACGGCCAACCGGAGGACACGCAATGGCCCCGAGACGTAACACCAGGCAACTCGCATCAAAGATGATCCCGAACCTGCATCCAGGCCGGTGGCTGGGACTGCCAGATATCGACGGAACCGAGATGGAAGACCTTGTTCTTCCGGCGAAGCGTCGCCGCTGGAGATGAGTCACGAACCTCGGGCGGGTTCGCGTGCGCGAGGATTTTACTTGACCTTCCCATGATGGGAGACCGCAATTTCCCGTGCATTCACCGCGGGCGAGCCGCCCGGAATGTCGGAGGGAAAAATGAACATCGGCGACGCTGCCAAAGCGACCGGGATTTCGGTCAAGATGCTGAGGTACTACGAGGAAATCGGCCTCGTCCGCCCCGCGAACCGCACCTATTCCGGGTATCGCGTCTACGGCGAAAAGGACATCGCCACGCTTCGATTCGTCGGCCGGGCGCGCGATCTGGGATTCCAGGTGAAGCAGATCGCGGCACTTCTGGACCTCTGGCGCGACCAGAGCCGGTCCAGCGCGGACGTGAAGTCGCTCGCCCTCGCACATGTGGCCGACCTCGAGCAGCGCCGGCGCCAACTTGACGAGATGATTGCCGCGATCGGCCACCTCGCACACAATTGCCACGGCGGCGATCGGCCGGACTGCCCGATCCTGACGACGCTGGGCTCTGAATCGCCCGCCAAGGTGGCGCGCATGCCGAAACGCGCACGAACGGGCTTCGCAGCAGTCGCCTGATCGGTTTTCTGCTCTGCGCGTGCCGGTCGCAAATCCGGCCTGCGCGCCTTCGGATCCTTTGTCCGGCCAGACCATTCATGGTGGACCCGGCCGCGGAAGCCCGCGGCCGGGTTTTCTGCCGTCTACCGCAGAAGCCCGGCGCCGCTCGCACAGGCGCAGCGGCAGAGCCTGTCGAGGCTGTCGATCGCGTCCGGTGACGGCTGGTGCGGACCTTCCCGGGCCATCGCGGGCAGCGCGATCGCGGCGGCGTCGAGCGGACCGAAAAAGGCAAGCGCCAGGCCGGCGGCGGTGCCAAGCTGTGCCTGCACCGCGCCCAGCCCCAGGTAGAGCACCCCGGTCATGGCGGCGGCAAGGCCGAAGATCATCCCCGCGGCGGCGGCACCGGTCCGCGGCGCAAGGTCGGCCACCACCATCAGCGGCGTGGCGGCATGGCCCAGCACCCCGGCCAGGGACAGCACGACGGAGAACGCGATCCCGCCCGGCACCGTGAACAGCACCGAGACCGAAACCGGAACGCTGCCGACCAGGACCGCCGCAAGCAGAGGCCGGCGCGGCAGCCGCGCGGCCAGCAGCCCGACGCCGACGCCGCCCACCGCGGACGCCATCGAATAGAGGCCGATCGTGCGGCCCAGCATCGGCTCGGTCGGTCGAGGTTGTGACGCTCGACCAGCAGCAACGGCAGGCCGTTCAGCATGGCAGTCGCCGGAAGGAAGGCGAAGGCGGCCGCCAGGGTCAGCAGGCCGACGCGCCCGGCGATCAGCGAGTTCTCGAACCGCGGGGCGGGCGCGCCCTTGGCCGGGGCGGGCTTTTTCTCGCGCGGCAGCAGGGCGAGGATCGCCAGGGCAGCGAGCAGCCCCGGTGCCGCCAGCACCACCGGCAGCAGGCTGCCGGATTGCGCCCGCGCCGCGCCCGGCAGCACAGGCCCGGCGGCGTAGCCCAGCATCCCGGCGGCGCTGAACAGGGCCACGGCACGCTCCGGCGTGACCCGGCCGCGCCGTACCAGCAGGCTGCCGGAAGGGTGGATCGCCGCCGAACCCAGCTCGGCTGCGGCGGTCAGGGCGAAGAGGTACGCCGGCTGCGGCGCCATGGCCCGCGGGCTCATCAGCAGCGCGCTGAGCGCGACGCTGAAGGCGGCGACCGTCCGCGCCCCGACCCGGTCGGCAAGCAGGCCGAGCAGCGGCCCGGGAAGCGACGCGGAAATTGCGAAGATCGCCACGAGGAACGCCAGCGCCGCCTCGTCCAGTCCCAGATGCAGATAATACACCGGCAGCAGCGCCGGCAGGAAGCCGGCATAGGCGTCGTTCGCCGCATGGGCCAGGCTGCCGACGATCAGCGGCGCGCGGCCGGCGGTGCCGGCACCGCCGCCGGCGATGGTTGGCGTCATGCGACCGGCTCCTGCAAGCGGGCTTCGATCGGCGGTTTCTGGTCTTCGAAGGTGCCGTAGACGAACCAGTCGCCGATTTGCGTGATCGGTGCGACGCGGACACCGAAGCGCCGCCTGGCCTCGTCCAGCACGTCGGGATCGGAGAGGTCGCGCTCGGCATAGGCCACGCCCCTGGCGGCGAGCCAGGCTTTCAGCGTGCGGCAGTCGGGGCAGGTCGGAACGGAGTAGACGGTGACTTGCGGGGTCATGGAGCGATTTCCTTGTGCGAGATATTGGGCGAGCGGCCTTCCCCGCGCGGGGCGGAGAAGGCGGGTTCGGACGTCAGACAGGTGTCGACCGGCCGGACGGCGCTTCGGCCATCGGCGCGCGGAAGCGGCGCAGCCGCAGCGCGTTGCCCAGCACGAACACCGAGGACAGCGCCATTGCCGCCGCGGCGAAAACCGGCGACAGCAGCAGACCGAACACGAGGTAAAGGGCGCCGGCGGCGACCGGGATCAGCGCGGTGTTGTAGGCGAAGGCCCAGAACAGGTTCTGCCGGATGTTGCGCATCGTCGCCCGGCTGAGCGCGATGGCGTTGGGCACCCCCCGGAGGTTGCCGGACATCAGCACCACGTCAGCGGCCTCGATCGCGACGTCGGTTCCGGTGCCTATGGCAAGCCCGACATCGGCCTCCGCCAGCGCCGGAGCGTCGTTGATGCCGTCGCCGACGAAGGCGACCGGGCCGAGCGCCTTTAGCCGCCTGACCGCCGCGACCTTGCCGTCGGGAAGCACATCGGCCACCACCTCGTCGATGCCGAGACGTCGGGCTATGGCGTCAGCCGTGCGGCTGTTGTCTCCGGTCACCATCGCCACCTTCAGGCCCAGCGCATGCAAGGCCCGGATCGCGTCCGGCGTCGTCTTTCACCGGATCGGCGACCGCGACGATGGCCGCGAGCCGGCCGTCGATGGCGGCGTAGAGCGGCGATTTGCCCTGATCCGCAAGACGCATGGCGCTATCGGCAAAGGGCGCCGCACCCAACCCCGGGTGGGTGCGGCCCGCGGCCACCCCGCACGCCGACATCCTGGCCGAGTTGCGCCATGAATCGGTCGGCGCCGATCTCGACCCGCCGTCCGCCGGCAGTGGCGGTGACGCCAAAGCCGGTGACGTTGTCGAAGCCGGACACTTCCGGCAAGGTCAGCCCTTCCGAGACGGCGGCCTCGACGATGGCACGGGCGATCGGGTGCTCCGACTTCGCCTCCACCGCCGCGACAAGCGCCAGCACCTCGGCCCGGTCGAATCCCGGCGCCAGTTCGAGGTCGGTCAGACGGGGTTTGCCCTCGGTCAGCGTTCCGGTCTTGTCCAGCGCGACTACCCGCGCGTCCTGCAGGGCCTGTAGCGCATCGCCGCGACGGAACAGAACGCCCATCTCCGCGCCCCGCCCGGTGCCGACCATGATCGAAGTGGGCGTGGCCAGCCCCATCGCGCAGGGGCAGGCGATGATCAGCACCGCGACTCCGGTGACGAGTCCGAAGGTCAGCGCCGGTTCCGGCCCGAACAGCAGCCAGACCGCGACTGTCAGCGCCGCGACCGCCATGACGGTGGGCACGAACCACATTGTGATCCGGTCGACCAGCCCCTGGATCGGCAGTTTCGAGCCCTGCGCCTCTTCGACCATACGGATGATCTGGGCCAGCATGGTGTCGCCGCCGACCGCAGTGGCACGCAGCGTGAAGGCGCCGGTCTGGTTGACCGTGCCGCCGGTCACCTGGCTTCCCGTGGCCTTCTGCACCGGGATCGACTCGCCGGTGATCATGCTCTCGTCGATCCAGCTCGTGCCGTCCACGACTTCACCGTCGACCGGTACGCGTTCGCCGGGACGCACCTCGACGATGTCACCGCGCACCATTTCGGTCAGGTCGATCTCGACGGTTTCGCCGGCGCGCCGCACCCGGGCGACCTTGGCCTGCAGCCCGACCAGACGCTTGATCGCTTCCGACGTGCGGCCCTTGGCGCGCGCCTCGAGCAGGCGGCCGGCGAGGATCAGGGTGACGATCACCGCCGCGGCCTCGTAGTAGACATTGACCGTGCCCACCGGCAGCAGCCCCGGCGCGAAGGTCGCAACGAGCGAGAAGGCGTAGGCCGCCAGCGTGCCGACAGCGACGAGGCTGTTCATGTCGGGCGTGCGGCGGGCCAGCATCGGCAGCCCCTTGAGGTAGAAGCGGCGGCCAGGGACCGCCAGGACCAGTGTCGTCAGCACGAACTGGACCAGCCAGCTGGCCTGCATCCCGATCGTGGAGGTGATCAGCATGTGGATGGCGGGGACGAGGTGGCTTCCCATTTCGAGCGCGAAGACCGGGACCGTCAGCGCCGTGGCAAGTGCGAGGTCGCGCTGCAGCGCCGCGCGCTCCGCCTCCTTGCGCGCGGCGTCCGCATCGGTGGCGCCGCTCGTCCGCTGCACCGTTCGCGCCGGATAGCCGACGCCCTCGGCGGCCTCGATCAGCGCGGCAATGTCGGCCGCCCCGGTGACGGTGGCCCGTTCCGTGGCGAGATTGACCGCCGCCGAGGTCACGCCCGGCACAGCGGCCAGCGCGCGCTCGACCCGCCCGACGCAGGAGGCACAGGTCATGCCCTCTATAGCCAGTTCGACGGCCGGACCGGAGACCGGATACCCCGTCTCCTCGACCGCCCGAACCAGATCCCGGCGCGTCGCCGGTGCGGTGAAACGGACCTCGGCGCGCTCCGTCGCCAGGTTGACGCTGGCTGAAATTACTCCCGGCAGCCTTGTCAGCGCGCGCTCGACGCGGCCGACGCAGGAGGCGCAGGTTATTCCCTCGATCGGCAGCAATGCCGTCTCGGCAGGAAAGTTCGCTGGCATGTTCATGTGATTCCCCTCGGATTTCCGGTGATGGGACCACAGATGCGGTCTCCCATCCTGGGAGGGTCAAGAGCATGCCCGCGGCGCCGGCGGAACGTCGGATACAACGTTTCGATAGCTCTTGACCCTCCCACGCTCGGAGGCGTCACGACTCGGGGCGCCAATCAGTCAAGGAGGCGACGAATGCGATTTTACATCGAGAAGATGGGCTGCTCGGGCTGCGCCCGAAGCGTGACCAGGGCGATCCTGACGCTGGATCCCGACGCCATCGTCAAGGCCGACCCTGAGAACCGGAGGCTGAACGTCGAGGCCATGGCAACCCGCACCGAGATCGAAGCGGCTCTGGCCGAAGCCGGGTTTCCGGCGCGCGCCGAGGCCTCATAGGAACAGAGGAAGAAAAATGACAAGAGTTCTGGTACTTTACCATTCCAGCTGGGGTCACGTTCGCGCGTTGGCCGAGGCCGAGGCGGAAGGCGCGCTGAGCGTGCCCGGCACGGTCGTCGACCTGCGCCGGGTGCCGGAGACCGCATCGGAGTCGGCGCGCAGGGCGCAGGGGTTCATCGACGACGACACGCCCCAGGCCAAGCCCGCTGACCTGGAGAGCTACGACGCGGTGATCTTCGGAACACCCGCCCGTTTCGGCCTGATGTCGGGGCCGATGAAGCTGTTCTTCGACCGGCTGGGCAACCTGTGGTCACGGAACGCTCTGGTCGGCAAGGTGGGCGCGGTGTTCGCCTCCTCCGGCACGCAGCACGGCGGACACGAGGCGGCGCTGCTGTCGACCCAGATCGCATTGATGCATCTCGGGATGGTGGTCGTCGGAATGCCCTACAGCTTTGCCGGCCAGTCCGCCAGCGAGGGTATCGTGGGCGGCTCCCCCTACGGGGCCGGCACGGTGGCCGGGGGCGACGGCGAGCTTTCGCCGAACGCGACCGATCTCGCAGGCGCGCGGTTCCAGGGCGCACACGTGGTGCGGATCGCTGCGCGGTTGGCACTGCAAGGCGGCGCCGCGGTTCGGGCCGCCTGAGCGGGGGCCGGCGGCAAGGTTTGATCGCCCACCGTTCAATCTGCCGGACGGTGGGTGATGTCAGACGAAATCGAACTCGAAACGCTAAGCTGAAATGGCAGCAGGATCACCGGGCAGAATGGCACTACATCGCCCCGGGCAGCCGCTGCAAGGATTTCTCAAGTGCAGGATCGCGCGCATCGTCCACATGGGAGCAATTGCGGATGACAAAGGCGATGATCTCGGAGAGTTGCGGGATCGGGGTGAGGTCGCCGCTCATGGCAGCCTCCCGCTTTTACAGCCATCCGACGGAGATCGCCTCGCAGGTTCAGCCAAGCCCGCCGGTCGCTTGGTGTCCGCGGGGAAGTGATGCGTTTTCCCATTCGGCAGTATCAGCTTTCCGTGTCGCTTGCCCGACGCGAGCCGAGCACCATTCCAGAGTTCTGTTTTATCAGGCGATCAATTTTTAATCAGTTGCGTAGGTCATGTTGGTCTAGACGGGTAGGGACGGCGGAAGATCCGCCATCCCAGTTAGCCTCACTTCTTGGTGGTCGTCTTTCCTGCGTGTTTGGCCGCGCTCTTTTGCGCGCGAGCAGCGAAGCTGCCCTTGGGCGTCTTCCCTCCGGTCTTGGCTGCCTGCGCCGACTGGATGCGAGCAGCGGCAGAGCTGGTCATGGGGGTCGATTTGGACTTCGATTTGGACAAGGTGATCTCCCTTCTTTGCAAGGTGGAACTGGGATGCCATGAACAATCTCGTGCATCGTCACCGAAAGTAGGGACATCAGTTTCGATCCTTGCAGCGGGGAGAGCCGGTAGCGCGTCTTCCAATTGATCTCCCGGCCTTCGCGCTTCGGCAGGATTCTGAAGCGCAGTGCGGTACCCGCCGGTCGCTTCGAGCGGCGCCGATAGATCCCGGCCGGCGCACAGGCCCGCCGTTGCGAGCAGCTCTTCACATTCATCGCCCGGTCCACGGCGGCCCTCCCCGAACCGGGCCTTGGACGTTTCTTCCGTGCATCTCTTTCAGCGTGGCAACGTCCATCATCTGCTTGGCCAGTATTTCTTGAGCTTAGCGTTCCCGGCCTCCGGTGCCTTCAGTCGCCTGGCGTCAGCGACCTCCACGCCGCCGTACTCGCGCCGCCAGTCGTCGAAGCTGACCCCGCATCGAGGAGGTTTCAGGGGAGCGGGTCAAATGGAATGCTTGGCACATGAAATCGCGCAGGAAGCACCCGACCATCACGCAGCGCGATTTTCGAAGCGATATGAAAGGCTTTGTCCCATCTTGCTTCCACAATGCTTCCGCGGGCGGCGGAAACACGAACGCCGCCCCGGAGGGCGGCGCTCAGGCGTTTAATGACGCGGTAGAATTTGGTTACTGGGGCTCGCAACCACCGTTGTCGAACGGAGTTGAAGTGCAAGTTCACGCTCTGAAAAAGAAGTCATTGCAGGCCTCTGTGGCATAATGTTCGGTTCCTGGTGCTCGCAGGTAACCTGATTGGCGTCTGTTTCCGGTCCAATTGAAATCACCAGAGAAAGGGCAGCCGAAATTCGTCTTTGAACACTTTGCGGAATGCTGCAGCACAGCGCGCCGATGCTGACCTTGATTAACCGCGCGCCATGGCCGTGGCACCCATGGCGAACGCGCGTGGGGAAGCGTCAGGATCTCTCCGTCTTCACGGTGTACAGCGGATCCGACCTGCCCAGATGGTCTTCGATAAGCCGGACGGCGCCATCGGCGTCGCGCTTTGCCAACAATGCGACGAGCGTGGCGTGTTCCTTGAGCGTCGTCTGCTCGCGTCCTTCCCAATGCAGGAGCGGTTTGTAGTAGGCGAAGAGCCACGACAGCATGGCCTGGGTCACGGTTTCCAGCAATGGATTGCCCGTCACCCGTGCAAGGCCGACGTGAAACGCGATGTCGGCTTTGACAAAGGGTTTGTCCTGGCCGAGCACTGCGCGCTGCGCCTGCACCAGGTCGTTCAGCGTTTCGACGTCGGCGTCGGTGCATTTTTCGGCGGCAATCCTGACCGTCCCGACTTCGAGGATGACACGCAACTGCTTGAGGTGTTCGAGGTTTGCGGGCTGAGAGGACAGCATCAACTTGGCGATGTCCTCGATCTGGGACACTGCCGTGCTGGCAGTCAGTTCCTTCACCCGGCTGCGTTCGCCGTGAGAGATCGAGATCACTCCCTTGTTGGCCAGCATGTGCAGCGCCTCGCGCACCGCCGGCCGGCCGACTCCGAACTGCTCCATCAGGACCCGCTCCGAAGGCAGGGTGTCGCCCGGGGCCAGCTCTCGGTCCTCGATCAGTTGCCACAACCGATCGAACACCTGGTCCGCAAGCTTCTGTTTCTGGATCGGACGATTGATTGACAGGTGGGGCTGTTCGGTTGGCATGACGAAGTCCTGATTGAATTCCGGATCATGCCTCAAACTGGTATGATGAGGCAATAACTTGCCTCATCATGTAGGGTTTTATCGCTGCGGCATCAATTGATGACGTCGCGCAGGAACAGCGAGACCTGCGGCACATAGGTGATGACCAGCAGCGCCGTGATCATGGTGGTAACCGGGATGATCAGCGTCTTGAACATCCGCTGGACGGGGATTTCGGCCACCTGTGCGGCGGCGAAGAGGTTCACGCCCAGGGGCGGTGTGAACATGCCGAGCGCGAGGTTGACCACGACGATGACCCCGAAGTGCACCGGGTCGATGCCGAAGGCGATCGCCACCGGGGTCAGGATCGGCGCGAGCACGAGGATCGCGGCGGCGGTCTCGATGAACATGCCGATGCAGAACAACAGCACGTTGATCGCCAGCAGGAAGGTCCAGGCCGAGGTGAAGGTCTCCTGCGCCCAGGCGCCGATGGCGGTGGGCATGCCGGACAGCGAGATCAGGACGCTGAACAATGCCGCCGCCGAGATGATCAGCATCACCGCGCCCGATGTCACCGCCGCGCCGCGGAACAGGTCGGGCAGGTCGCTGGGCTTCATTTCCTTGTAGACGAAAAGCCCCAGCACCAGCGCGTAGAAGACAGAGACCGCGGCGGCCTCGGTCGGCGTGAAGATGCCGCCATAGATGCCACCGATGATGATGACCGGCATCAGCAGTGCCCAGAAGGCGTGCAGGAAGGAGCTCACCATCGGCTTGCGATCGTCGCCGTCATTCTTGCCGTAGCCCTGGGTGCGGCACCAGATCTGGACCATTATGACCAGCGCCGCCGACACCAGAAGTCCCGGCCCGAGACCGGCGATGAACAGCTGGGTGATGGACGTCTCGGTGGAAACCGCGAACAGGATCAGCGGCACCGAGGGCGGGATGATCACGCCCAGCTCGGCCGATGAGGCCTGGATCGAGGCGGCCATGTTGACCGGGTAGCCGTGCCTCACCATCGCCGGGATCAGGATCGAGCCGATGGCGAAGGTGGTGGCCACGGACGACCCGGAGATGGCGGCGAAGATCATGCAGGCCAGCACCGCGGTCGAGCCCAGCCCGCCCTGCATGCCCCCACCAGCGACTTCGCGAAATCCACCAGCCGGTGCGAGATGCCGCCCTTGGTCATCAGGTTGCCGGCGAGGATGAAGAAGGGCACGGCCATCAGCGGAAAGCTGTCCAGCCCGGTGAACATCTTCTGCGGCACCACCAGAAGCGGCAGGTTCGAGAAGAAGGTGATGCCGAAGATCGAGGCCAGCGCGATGGCGATCGCCACCGGTACCGAAATGGTAAGCAGGAAGATGAGGGAAAGGGCGAGTGCCGCGTTCATTCCAGCGTCTCCTTGTCGATATCCCGGTCAAGCTGGCGAAGATGGCCTTGCTCGGCCTCAAGATGCGACAGGAACAATCCGGGAAGGGCCAGCAGCGCACCCACGGGCAGGGCCGCATAGAACCAGGCGGTCGAGACACTGATCATCGGCACGGTCTGGTCGACCACGCGCAGGGTCATCCGGTAGCCGTACCAGATCAGCACCAGCAGGAAGATCGCGGTCAGGGTCGTGACCACGCGGATCACCCAGACCTGAAGTTTCGCGGGCAGCGCCTCGCGGATCACGTCGATGGGGATCATGCGCCCCAGCCGGATCGCCGGGCCGCAGGCCAGAAACACCATCCAGATGATCACCGCGCGGGCAAGGACTTCGGTCCATGTCGCGGAATGGCCGATCACGAAGCGGGTGATGACCTGGTAGAAGACCAGCACCGAGGCGAGCGCGAGAAGCGCCGCGCTGATGTTGTGAATGAGTCCGGTAAAGCTGCCGGACAGGCGCATCAAGGGTGACATCGGGGTTCCTCCTCCCATTGCATGTGCGCCGCCCGAAGGCTCCGGGCGGCGCCCTTGTCAGCGTGGCGCGATCATTTGGCGTCGCGGATGCGCTCGATCAGCTCGGCGCCGTACTGCTCGGCGAACTGTTCGTAGGCAGGCTGGACCGCGGCCGCGAAAGCGGCCTTGTCGACATCCGTCACCACTTCCATGCCGTTCTCGCGCAGAAGCTCGACGCCGGCCTCCTCGTTGGCGCTGACGGTGGCGCGGGCGGCCTCGGCGGCGGCCTTGGCGGCCTCGCGCATCCAGCCTTGCTCTTCTTCGCTCAGACCGTCCCAGTGGATCTTCGACATCACCACCACGGCGGGCGAATAGACGTGGCCCGACAGCGTCAGGTACTTCTGGATTTCCCAGATGTTGTTGGCGGTCAGCACCGGGATCGGGTTTTCCTGGCCGTCGATGGTGCCCTGCTGCAGCGAGGTCAGCACCTCGGTCCAGCTCATCGGCGTGGGCGAGGCGCCCGCCGCCTGGAAGGCCGCGATATGGACCTGGTTCTCCATCGTGCGCAGCTTCAGGCCCGACAGGTCCTCGGGCGTCTCGATCGGATGCACCGAATTGGTGATGTGGCGAAAGCCGTTCTCGGCCCAGGCCAGGCCCACCATGTCGTGGCTTTCGAACTGGGCGAGCAACTCCTGCCCGATCTCGCCGTCCAGCACGCTGCGGGCGTGTTCGTAGTCCTCGAAGAGGAACGGGAAGTCGAGCGCATAGACCGAGGGCACGAAGTTGCCCACCGGGCCGGTCGAGGTGATGGTCAGCTCGATGGAACCGATCTGCAAGCCCTCCAGCACGTCGCGTTCGCCACCAAGGGCGCCAGCGGGCTTGAGGTTGATGGTGATGTCGCCGCCGGAAAGCTCCTCCATCCTTGCGGCGAAGGCCTTGCCCGCATCGCCGTAGTGCGAGTTCAGCGGCGGCGTGAAGGCCAGGTTCATCTCGCGTGCCTCGGCAGAGGCCGCAAGAAGGGTGCTGGCGAGGGCGAGCCCTGCCAGGGAGTTCGAGAAACGCATGGATGATCCTCCCGTTTGCGTCAGGATGATGGGGGCATCCGCCCCCCGTGGTGAATTGTGGAAAGTGTCAGATCAGGTGATCCGGTCGACGCTGGCCGCAATCTCGTCGTCGTCGAAGCAGCGCTTCCAGTCGTCCTTCATCAACACTGGCACACCGTATTCGATGGCCTTGTTGGCCGCGTCCGAGAACACGCCCTTGTGCTCGTCGAACATCACCGCGCCCATGATGTTCATGTGCCCCAGCAGGAAGTCCCTGGCGCAGTCATAGCTGACGCCCTTCTTGACGACCTCGTCCATCGCCTGGCGCAGCACCAGCATGAGCGAGCCGTTGACGGTTTCCGACAGGCCCGGCTCCAGCAGGGCGAACTGCTTCAACGTCACCCGGTGCGAGCGGACGACCGGCGCATAGATCGCGCGGCCAACCCGTTCGCCGAGCGCGTAATCATCTTCCGGGCCCTGGACGAGCACGTTGACGATGCCCTGTTTCGCCGCGATGCCTCCGAAATAGTCCTTCTTGGCCTCGGGGTCGGTCTCGTCGTTCCAGATCGGCGGGTGGCAGGGGTGCGAGACGAAATAGGTGACGTCGTGGCGCTCGGGCAGGTGGCCGGCAAACGGCGCCGCGCCATCGAGCACGAAAAGCATCGCGCCCGGTTTCACCTTATCGATGATCTCGCGAGAGATCTTGCCGATCAGCGTGTCGGGCACCGCCAGCACGATGATGTCCGCGTCTCGCAGGGCCGTATCGGGCGCCACCGCCTCGACGCCGAATGCCTCTTTCAGACGCGCGCGGCCCTCATCCGAGACCTCCACGTGCAGGGTTTCGAATTCAGGGGCGTTCTTCAGGTTTGCGGAGAGCCGCATCCCCATCTTTCCACCCGCACCGAACAGAGCCAGTTTCATGGATTTCCTCCTCCTGGGGTTTTCGACCGCGGCAAGCGAATCGACTTGACAACTGGTATGATAAGATACTAATCATGTCACCATGTCAACCCAAGCGCCACATCCCCCGCTTCACGCCTCGCCGGACGGCCGGTTGTCCAGCGGGCTCCTGGTCGCCTGGTACGGCGACGATTTCACCGGTGCCGCCGCCACGATGGAGGTGCTGGCCTTTGCCGGTCTGCCCTCGATGCTGTTCCTTGAGCCGCCGTCCGAGGATCAGTTCGCCCGCTTCCCAGATATGCGCGGCATCGGCGTCGCCTCGACCGCCCGCGCCGAAGGGCCGGACTGGATGCGGGCGCATCTGCCGGACATCTTCGCGCGGCTGGCCGCGCTTGAGCCTGGGCTTCTGCACTACAAGGTCTGCTCGACGCTGGACTCCTCGCCAGAGGTCGGCTCGATCGGCTGCGCCATCGAGATCGGCGCCGACCTGATCGGGGCACGGGCGGTTCCGGTCCTCGTCGCCGCGCCGCAGATGCGCCGTTACCAGGTCTTCGGCCAGCTCTTTGCCGGGCATGGCGACCAGGTCTTCCGGCTGGACCGGCACCCGGTCATGTCACGCCACCCGGTCACGCCAATGGACGAGGCGGACGTGGCGCTGCACATCGCGCGGCAATCCGACCGGATCGACGCCACCGCGGTGACACTGGAGGACATGTCGGGCGCCCCCACCCCGAAGGCTGCGCCGGAGGGTCGCATCCATGTGGCCACGCTCGATTGCTGGGACAGCGTTTCGGAAACCACCGCCGGACGCCTGCTCTGGCAGAACCGCGGAAGCTCCCCTTTCGTCGTTGGCTCGCAGGGGGTCGAATTTGCCCTTGTCCGACACTGGCGCGACAGCGGCGCGCTGCCGCCCGTCTCCGAGCCCGGAGGGATTGGCCGCGCGGACCGCATGGTCTCGGTCTCCGGCTCGGTCTCGCCCACCACCGCCGACCAGATCGCCTGGTCCAAGGCCAACGGGTTCGCCTGCATTCCCTTCGACGCCTCGGCCATCTGCCGGGGCGGGCGGGACCTGGCGCAGGAGGAGGCCCGCGCGATAGACGCGGCGCTTGCCGCCTTGGCAGAAGGCAAGAACCCGCTGGTCCACACCGCCGAAGGCCCGGACGATCCGGCGGTGACACGGTTCCGTACCGCCGTGACCGAGGCCGGCGCGGACATCGGCGTGGTCAACCGGTCGACCGGCGAGGCGCTGGGTCGCATTCTCTTCGACGTGCTGAATGCGTCCGGCACGACCCGCGCGGTGATCTCGGGCGGCGACACATCCGGCCACGCGACGCGGCAACTGGGGGTCTACGCGCTCTCGGTCCTCGCACCGACGATCCCCGGGGCGTCGATCTTCAAGGCACATGCCGACGGGCCGATGGACGGGCTGGAACTTGCACTGAAAGGCGGACAGATGGGCAGCCCCGACTACTTCGGCTGGGTCCGCGACGGAGGAGGACAAAAATGACAAGAGTCACGGCAACCTACGAGATCGAATCCCCCGCAGGCATCGCCCGCGGCGCCGAGGCCATCGCCGGAGAGCAATCCACCGGCACTTTCGGCAACGTGCCGCTGGAAACCGACGCGCTTCGCGCCCGCCACGGCGCCCGGATCGAGGAGCTGACCGTCACCGGAACTTCCGACCGCCCCGCGCTGCCCTGCCGCACGACCGGCGACAGCTACGAACGCGGCGTCGCAAGGATCAGCTGGCCGATCGAGAATTTCGGCACCCAGCTTCCAACCCTGCTGGCCACCGTCGCGGGCAACCTGTTCGAGCTGGCCGACCTCTCGGCGGTGCGGCTGACCGACCTGGATCTGCCCAAGGTCTTTGCCGCCACCAACCCCGGGCCCCAGTTTGGCGCCAGGGGGACGAAACAGGCCATCGGCGGCCACGACGGCCCGCTGATCGGCACGATCATCAAGCCCTGCGTCGGCCTGACGCCAGAGGCCACAGCCGAGCTGGTCAGGGAAATGGCCGAGGCCGGGATCGACTTCATCAAGGACGACGAATTGCAGGCCAATGGCCCGCACAACCCGCTGGCCGCCCGCGTGGCGGCGGTGCAGCGCGTGCTGAACGACCATGAGGACAAGACCGGCAGACGCGTCATCTATGCCTACAACATCACCGACGAGATCGACCAGATGTGGCGCAACCTCGATCTTCTGGCCGAGCATGGCGCCTTCTGCCCGATGGTCTGCGTCAACGCGGTGGGCCTCAGCGGGCTGCGCGCGGTGCGCGAACGCTCGCCCTTCATGATCCACGGCCACCGCGCCGGCTGGGGGCTCTACTCGCGCTCGCCCGATATCGGCATCAGCTTTCAGGTCTGGCAGAAGCTCTGGCGTCTGGCGGGGGCCGACCACCTGCACGTCAACGGGCTCGCCAGCAAGTTCACCGAGGAAGACCGGATCGTCGCCTCCTCGGCGCGGTCGGTACAGGCGCCGGTGTTCACCGACGGCGGGCCGGAGTATGTGGCCATGCCGGTCTATTCCTCGGCCCAGACCATCTGGCAGATCGCCCCGGCGCAGGCGGTGCTGGGCAACGATGATTTCATCTATTGTGCCGGTGGCGGCATCCAGGGTCACCCCGACGGTCCCGGAGCCGGCGTCACGGCCCTGCGGCAAGCCGCGGATGCCGCGCGCGACGGTATTCCGGTCGATCGCTACGCAGACACGCACCGTGCGCTCCGCGTTGCAATGGAGACCTACAAGCGACCCATCCTCGGCGAAATCCCCTTAGATTGAGGGAGCGGAGGCTGGTCGCACGGTCCCAATCCCGCGACCGGCCTCATTCATTTGCGGAGGGCTTCCCCATGCTCGGCGCCATCGCGCTGTTGTTGTCCTGTCAGCTCTGCGGAGAGGTGATCGCCCGATCCCTTGCCTTGCCGGTGCCGGGGCCGGTGCTCGGGCTCGGGCTCCTGGCATTGCTGTTCGCAATCCGCCCCGGCGTGTTTGCCTGTGTGGCGCCGGTCTCGCGGACCATACTCGCCCACCTGTCGCTGCTGTTTGTCCCGGCCGGTGTCGGCGTCGTCGCCAATCTCGACCTGCTGTCAGAGAACTGGCTGGCGGTCGGAGCCGTCCTTGTCGTCAGCACCTTGCTCGCCCTTCTTGTGAGCGTCGGCACCTTTCTCATGGTTCTGCGCCTGACCGGGGACGCACATGGGTGACGGTACCGACCTCTGGAGCTATCTCTCCACCGAGCCGCTGTGGTGGCTGACCTGCACCTTGCTGGCCTATCTCGCGGCGGACTGGGTTTCGGCCCGGTTGCGGCGCCATCCGCTGGCCAACCCGGTGCTGATCGCCGTCTGCATGATCGCGCTGGTCATTCAACTCGTGGGCGCACCCTATGCGACCTATTTCGACGGCGCCAAGTTCATCCATTTCCTGCTCGGCCCCGCGACTGTCGCGCTGGCTGTTCCGCTTTATTCCAACCTACCCGCGATCCGCAAACTCGCGGTGCCGATGCTGGCCGCACTGCTGGCCGGCTCGCTCACCGCAGCCGGGTCGGCGGTGCTGCTGTCACAAGTGCTTGGATTGCCGGACGAGGTGATCGTTTCGATGAGCCCGAAATCGACAACCGCACCGGTGGCGATCGGCATCTCCGAAGCACTGGGCGGGCTGCCATCCCTGACCGCGGTCCTGGTGATCCTGACCGGCATCATCGGAGCCGTCGCGGTCACGCCCCTGATGAACGCCCTCAAGGTCCGGGACTGGCGCGCGCGGGGCTTCGCGGTGGGAATTGCCGCGCACGGCATCGGCACGGCACGCGCCTTCCAGGTCAGCGAGATCGCCGGGGCCTTCGCCGGAATCGGCATGGCACTCAACGCCATCCTGACGAGCATTCTCGTTCCGATCATCATCGCGCTCCTGCTCTGAGACCGAGAATGCCCGGATCACCAACATGCGCTCGAAAACGATCACGACCGAGTAGAGTCGGGGATTGGATCATCAATGTCTGCTCTTGTTGACGCCGACTGGCACGTTCGCGGTTGCCGAAGGGCCGGCTTCCACCTGTCGTTCAGACGACATCGCAGGCGCAGCGTGGATCCAGCGTCGGCAGCGAACGGCAGGAAGGTCCGCAGATCCGCCGTTGGTGCATCCCGCAGCGAGTGTGACCACTTTCCGCCCTTTCTGCCGCTCTGGTTTCTTAGTCGACCAGAGGCGTCGTCCGTCAATTCCATGAGTACCGAGAGCGAATTTCGGTCAGCGGGATACCGAATCCGACAATGCGCTTGCCACGACGCGCACCCGGGACCGCATCTCTTCGATCAGCCCCCGAGATCCAGGCGCAGTCGGCCGAGGAACTCGGGCTGCTGCCGGACGGGTCCGCCACCGCCGAGATGCTGAGCGACTTCGCCGTACTGCGGGATCAGGTCCGCGCCCGCCCGGACTGATGGACGATCTCGGCGTGCCGCACGGCGTTGGGTTTATCGATCCCACAGGCCAGGCAGGTCGCGCTGGATGGCTCCCTCGCGGATCAGGGTGATATGGCGCAGCGACGGATTGCCGTCCTCGGGGAGCCCGTCGGCGATGAGACTGTAGGCGCGGAGCCGGTCGCCATCGCGGTCCTCCACGTCGAGCCAGACGGGATAGTAGCGCCAGCCCGGCACGCCCTCGGTCGAGTGCAGCCAGACCACGTCCCTGCAGGTCATGCGGTAAAGGACGCCCCGGACCTCCTCTCCCGGGGCGGGCGCGATGTTGGCGGGGGCGGACAGGCCCTTTGGCCGGCCGTGAAGATTGAAGCGCAGCCTGTAGCCCGGCGCGCGTCCCACGCGCCATTCGAGAGGCTTCATCTTCCGCCGCCCGAGAAAGACGCTGTCGTTCATGTTGGCGCCGAAGGCGAAGTACCAGACCTCGTCGGCGGGGCGACCTTCGAGCCGCAGCCCCCAGCTCCGGTACCAGAGCCGGGCCGGCGGCCAGACGCGTAGGATGACCGGAAGCCAGAGGCGTTTCGGGAAGCGGCGCAGCGCAATCATGGAAACTCTCCAAGCGCGAGGCGCGAGATGCGCAGCAGCAGTCGGAGTTGCAGCAGCGCGGCGAGGATGGCCGCGACGAAGATGGCGTGGATCGAGATCAGCGAAAGGAGGCCCGCACCGAGCAGCGGCAGCAGCGCGGCAGGGGAGGCCATCGCATTGAAATAGGCCGAATAGGCGGGGCGGCGGTCGTCCGGCGAGATCTCCATCAGATAGCCGAGATAGCCGATGGTCACGCCGTTCATCATCGCGCCGATCACCACGAAAAGCGCCATGTACCCGGCGAGGCCTGCGTCCAGACCCAACAGGGCAAGGACGAAGACGGGCGGCAGCATCCTCACCACTGCGACCGTCTGCAGCATCGTGAGCTTGCCGGCGCTGTCGCCAAGTTTCCCCCACACCGGGTTAGAGGCGAGCGCGCCGGCTGTCTGGGCGCCGAGCAGCAGCCCCACATCCGCCGGTGTGATGCCGCTCGCATCTGCGGCGACGACATAGAAGGGCAGCGCCATCAGCGTCGCGCCGCCCAGCCATTGCGAATAGAGAAACAGGCGGAACCGGCCGTCGCTCGTCAGCACCTGCCAGCCGCCCGCAAGGAATGACCGCACGTCCTGCGGCGCCTGCCGCTCGGCCTCGCGCGGCGGCATCGGCGGCTCTCCGGCCGAGACGAAAAGCGACGACGACACGACCATCAGAAGGGCGGCGAGGCCGAAGATCAGCGCATAGGCCTGCAGGTTGGGAAGGATGCCCAGGGTCAGGCTCACGAAACCCGCGACGCCGAGCGCGAACAGGCCGCCGCCGAAGAAGCGCCACGCCAGCATCCGGCTGCGCGCCCCGGGCCGGATCGAGCGGCCGACGATGTCGTTGTAGGGCACCGCGACAACGCCGCTGATGAAGGCATAGAGCGTCCAGAGGCTCAGGAACGCCATCCCGAGAAGCGCCGGCGGCAGCCCGCCGCCGAACCACAGAAGAAGCGCGATCAGCCCTGCCATAAGGGCGCGGCCATAGGCACCGAAGACGTATAACGGCATGCGCCGCTCGGCCCGTTCGGCAAGGAAGCCGATGACGAGCTGAGGCAGCAGCCAGCCGAGCCGCAGGACGGCGCTGGCGAAACCAACGGCGAAGGCGCTGCCGGTGAGCTGGAAAACGAGGCTCGCCACCACAGTGGCCGAGTCGATCGCCGCGGCGCCGGCCTGGAACGCCGCACCGGCGCCTGCAATCCGCCAGAAGCGGCCGCGCGCGCTGCGCAGGACGACCGTGTCAGACGCGGACATCCGCCGCCTCCGCCTCGGCCCGCGCGCGGCGGATGTCGATGCCGGACTGCCAGAGGACGACAAGCCCGAAGCCAACGACAAGGATGATCGACAGCATCCAGTTGAACAGAATCATCAGGAGCGCCTGCTCCTCGGGCACGCCGAGAAGCTCGAAGGCCAGCGCCGAGCCGATGACGAAGCCGCCCGGCACCCGCACGAAGCGCGACAGCACCAGCGAGAAGCCGGCGAAGACCATCAGGAACAGATAGTCGAAGGGCGCCAGCACCACGCCGACCGCCAGGCCCGCCCAGAGATAGTGCGTGGACGAGACGAGCTTGGCCGCCACCGCGCCGACGAGCACGCCCAGCCGACGCCACCGGTTGCGCGGCCAGACGACGCCTTCGCAGAGCGAACCGCGCAGGGCGGCGCCGTTGGCCCGGAACCACCGCGTCACCCGGTCGAAGAGCCGGCAGATCAGCGGGCCCTCACGCGCGAAGAGCGTGCGGAACCGGAACATCGCCCACAGAAGCGCGCCAAACAGCGCGAAGTTCAGCGCCCCGGCAACGGCGAGGCCAAGCTCCAGGTTACCCCCGATCTGCGGCACCTGGCCCGCCATCGCCACGAGCCCGGCGAAGAGCGCGAACACCACTCCGTCGATGAACCGCGCGATGACGGTGGTGGTCAGCACCGTGCCCATCTTCAGGTCTTCCATGCGGGCGATCAGCCAGGAGCGCACCAGCGGGCTGATCCCGAGCGGGACCAGCACATTGGCGCCGTAGCCTGCGAGCAGCGCGCCGGTCAGCCGCAGCGTGCGCACCGGCTTCACGTCGTGCAGGATCTGCCGCCATTTCCACCCGTTGACGAACTGCTCGAGAAGGATCGTCAGCGCCAGCATCGCGATCCAGCCGGGATGCGCCCGCCGCAGGCCCTCCACGAAACGCCCGAAGTCGAGATCGCGGTAGAGCCAGAAGACGAGCGCCAGCGCGGCAATGCCGCCAAGAACCGGTGGCATCCATCGCGCGAGCACACGGCGCTTTGAGCCCCTTGGCGGCGGGGCGTCGTCGGGACTGCTTCGCTCCGTGAGCGAGGAAGCAACTGTCATATCGTCATTTGTCAAGCGGCGGGTCAGCTTTCCTGGTCCTTCACGACGGTGTAATGAATCGTCTGCACCGCGATACGCCCGTCCCGCACCACATAGCTGTCGGCTCCGTCTTCGATCCGCGCGCCGTCGCCCATCGCCGTCCATCGCCACCAATGCAGCAGTCCACGCAGGTTTCGCAGGCGGCAGTGCAGTCGAGGCAGGCGCGAATGCAGTCTTGCATCTGGGCTGTCATTGGTATTCTCCTCGCTGAGGTTGGTCGCAACTTGTTCGCCAGTCAGTCCGGCGGGTATGCGCCGGCCGGCTTCGGACAAACGGCAACCGGCGCGATATCGCAGGCTTTACCGCTGGCCGCCCGGCCAGGTGAGGAACGGCATGTTCACGACGATTCCGCTGCCGGTGATGCGAAGCTCGCCATCGGCTTCGGCGGTCTCGACCTCGTCGGCCGAGCGCAAGACGCGCGGCTTGGAACCGTCTTCCCAGTTGGCCAGCATGATCTGGCGCAGCGGGGTGTAGTCTTCCGCGCCCGCCGGTCGGTCGAATACGTCCGGCTGGAATCCCAGCGGCCCGCGCGGCCCGTCCGGCTGCACGCCATTCTCGAAGACATAGACGTGGGCCAGAAGGCCAGCCGGGATATCGGCCAACGAGGGGACGACCGGAACGGGCGACCCCATCATGTCGGTCAGCAAATCAGCGATCTTAGTATCGGATGCCTCCGTGTGGATGAAGTGGATGTCCTCGCCGGCGGCATAGCCGAAGACCGGCGGTATGCGCGGGATCGCCGACATGTCCATGCCGCCCGACATGTCCATGCCGTCCGACATGTCCATCATCGAGTCCGTTTCCGAGCCCGTGGCCATGGTGCCGGTCTGCGCCCCGACAGGTGCTGCCGCGAGGCCGATGGCCACGATGGCGGCGGCACCGATGCAGTTTCCGCGACGTCCTCTGGTCATGGCGCACCTCCTTGGATCACTGATTCCAGGGTATTCTAGCAGCAGTACCAAGGTACGGAGTCAACAAGCATCGACAGATCTTTCGGGTCAGGCGACCCGCTCGAGCGCCTCAAGGATCGAGCAGGCCCCTGGGCGAGACCGCCGACGTCGTCTGCTACGTCACCAACTACCCGGCGGCGGGTGTGGCCGACGGCAACCGGTTCGACGACGAAGCCGATTACCAGTCGATCATCGACGACGATCCGGCCTTCGCCACGGTCGCGATGGAGTACAGCGCGGTCGACGACGTCGCCCAGTGCCCGGTCCCGCAGCCGGGCGTGAACGCCTGCGCCGGTGGCGGCATTCCTGCGGTGGGGCCGAAAATCATGAAGTTCTTCACCTACGCGGGCGACGGGAACGCCGATGGCGGGGGACGATGCCGCCGCCATCGTCGGTTCCGGAGGCCCGAACGACGGCGATCTGGTGCTTAACGCCAACCTCGACGGCGTTGCGGTGCGGCCGATCCCGAAGCTGTGCATGGTGTGCCGTGACCAGGCGGACGTCTATGCGGTCAACATGAACCTGACCAACGTGCCGGCAGGGCATTCGGGCTACGACGATCTGGTCGACGTGACCTCGACCTTCGCGCCGCCGCAGAAGCGGGTGTCGATCGATGCGCCGGCTGCGGGCGCTTCCAGGGCCGAGGAAAGCCGGCTGCTCCTGTCGGTCGACGGCGCGAACTGCGGCGGCAGCACGCCCTGCATGCCGCCGGGATCGGCCGGGCTGAGCCCGGACGAGGTTGCCGTGATCGAGGACTGGATCAACGACGGCGCCGCGAACCGAGCGCCGGTCGCGGGGGGCGCCGGGCGGGCGGGCCCGGCGCCGACACGCGCGGCGGCGGCTCAGGCCACGGTGGTCAGCGCCACCCCCGCCTCGAGCAGCATCCGCTCCGAGACTTCGAAGCTGTGGTCCAGCGCGCCATCGAACTCCGGACGCGCCGGGCAGACGACCCGGACGATCCCGCTCTGGATGATCGCGCGGGCGCAGTCGGCGCAGGGGAACCGGTTGACGTATATCGTGCAGCCGGCGATCGCGGTCCCGGCCCGGGCCGCGTTGTAGATCGCGTTGCGCTCGGCGTGTTCGATCCAGTGGAACTTCTCGCCGCTGGCGCGGTCGAAGCGGGCCTCATCCGCGTCCGAGACGCCGCGCGGCAGGCCGTTGTAGCCGCTGGCGCGGACCTCGTGCGCCTCTCCGACGATCACCGCGCCGACATGGAAGTCGCGGTCCTCGGACCAGGCGGCCATGTGGTCGGCCAGGCCCAGGAACCGGGCGGTCCATCTGTCCTCGGTCGCCGCCACGGCTCAGGCCGCCGCTTCGGTCGGGGCGAGCGCGTCGAGCGCCGCGCGCTGTTCCGGCGTCAGCGCGGTGAAGGGCGGCAGCGTGGCCTGCCACGCCGCGTTGCCGGTGCGCCGAGCCACCAGGTACTTGACCGACGGAATCAGCGGCTGCGCGCCGATCGCGGCGCGCAATGCCGCAACCCGGTCGGCCAGCGCGGTTGACGCGTCGCCGGCCCAGATCCGCGCGCACAGCGGCGCGGTGTGGTTCACGGTTGCCGAGATGCAGCCGGCGAAGCCCGCCTCGGCGGCGACGCCCAGGCTGGTTTCCGAGCTGGGAAAGACGGCGAAACCCGGGACCTGCGCGACGATCCGCCGGCAATAGTCCAGATCGCCGGACGAGTCCTTGATGCCCCGGAACCGCCCGGGCGCAAGCCGGTTCAACTCGGCGATGACCTCGACCGGGATCGTGATGCCGGTCATCTGCGGGAAGTTGTAGAAGTAGATCGCGATGCCGCGGCCCGCCAGCGCCTCGTGCAGGGCGGTGTACCAGCGTACAAGTCCGGCGTTCGAGACCGGCGCGTAGTAGTAGGGCGGCAGCACCAGCGCCGTGCCGTAGCCCAGATCGTCGGCGGCAGCGGTCAGCGCGATGGTCTCGGACAGCGACGGCGTGCCGGTGCCGACCATCAGCCGCTCCGGCCCCAGCGCATCGATTGCCCAGCCCATGACCCGGCGCCGGGCCGCGCCGTCGAACGAGTTGGCCTCGCCGGTCGAGCCGAGGATGTTCAGCCCGTCGCAGCCATTGGCCAGCGCCCAGCGGCAGTGCTCCAGGAACGGCGCCTCGATCGGCTGTCCGGTGGCGTCCACCGGCGTCGGCACTGCGGCAATGATGCCCTTCATCGGATCTCCTTCAGGTCTGCGTTTCCGGCTCCCGCCGCGCCATGCCGGCCAGCAGCGGATGGTCCCGGATCTGCGGGTCGCCCTTGCGCCAGCCGCCGGGCTCGGCGATCTCGCCCGAGGCGTCGTGGAACACCTCGGCGTTGATCCGGGCGAAGATCGAGTCCTCGGGGTCCAGTTCGTCGTCATAGCGGATCGCATCGACCGGGCAGATGCTTTCGCACATGCCGCATTCGATGCACTCGGTCGGGTGGATGTAGAACATCCGCTCGCCCTCGTAGATGCAGTCGACCGGGCAGGACGTGGTGCAGATGCCATCCTTGATGTCGATACACTGACTCTTGATGACGAGGGTCATGGAACCTCCGCTACCTGCCGCGCCAGACGGGCGTACGCTTCTCGCGGAAGGCGCGGACGCCCTCCTCGGAGTCCTCGGACGTCAGCGCCGCCATCAGCGCGGGGGTCTGCAGGCCGCGCGCCTCCTGCGGGGTGAGATGCGCGGTCTGACGGATGGTGTGCTTGATCGCGGCCAGCGACAGCGGCGCGCAGCGCAGCACGTCGGCCGCCCAGGCATCGACCTCGGCGTCCAGCCCCTCGGCGGGAACCACGGCGTTGACCAGACCGAACGCCGCCGCCTGCCGCGCCGACAGGGTGCGGCCGGTCATCATCAGCCCGGCGGCGACGTTGCGCGGGATCAGGCGTTGCAGCGCGACCATGCCGCCGTCCAGCGGCAGCCGGCCGACGCGTGCCTCGGGCAGGCCGAAGCTGGCGGTGTCGGCGGCGATGACGATGTCGGCGCCCAGCACCATCTCGAAGCCGCCGCCCAGCGCCAGGCCGTTGACGCGGGCGATCACCGGAACCGTGAGGCTTGTGCGCAGCGAAATGCCGCCGAAGCCGTTGGGATTGGCCGCGGCCCAGTACTCCAGGCCGGTCTTGCCGCTGTCCGACTTCAGGTCGGCGCCGGCGCTGAAGGCGCGATCCCCGGCACCGGTCAGCACCACGCAGCGGATGTCGTCGCGCGCCTCGATCTCGGACCAGATGCTGTCCAGCGCGGTCTCGGTGGCGGCATCGACGGCGTTCATCCGCTCGGGCCGGTCGATGGTGACCCGCGCGATGCGATCCGAGACGTCGAAGCGGACGGTCATACCGCCTCCTGCCTGGCGGTGGCGCGCAGGCCGAATTCGCGGATCACCTCGTCGGTGTGCTCGCCCAGCCTGGGCGGAGTGTGGCGCACGATCACCGGCGCGTCGGACAGGTGCACCGGCGAGGCGACCAGCGTCAGATCGCCCAGGATCGGGTGCTCGAGGTCCAGCAGCATGTCGTTTGCCGCGGTCTGCGGATCGTCCAGCGCCTCGCCCAGCGAGCGGACCGGGGCGCAGAGCAGATCCTGCGCTTCCAGCCGCTCGATCCAGTGCGCGGTGGTGTTCGTCGCGAAGGTCTCGCGGAACACGCCCTGCAGGAAGGCCTTGTTCGCCCGCTGTGCGGGCAGGTTGGGGTACTCGGGCGACAGATCCTCGATCCCCAGCGCGATGCAGATGTCGCGCAGCGGGTTGGTCTTGAACGCGCCGACCACGACCAGCGCGCCGTCGGTGGTGTCGAACACCCCGGTCAGCGGCATGGCGGCCCAGTTCAGCACCTCGCGATGCCTGGACCATTGCGCGGCTTCCTGCATCTGCATGGCGATCATCGAATCGTACAGCGAGACGCCGACCTTCTGGCCGCGGCCGGTCTTCTCGCGCCCCAGCAGCGCCGCCAGGATGCCCTGCACCAGGTGCATCCCGGCGGTGTAGTCGCACAGCGTCGTGGGATAGATCGACTTCGGGATCGCCGGGTCCTGGGTCTTTTCCATCACCCCGGTCATCGCCTGTGCCAGCACGTCCTGGCCGCCCTTGTGGGCATAGGGGCCGACCTCGCCGAAGCCGGTGCCCGAGGCGCAGATGATGCGCGGGTTGATCTTGCGCAGGCTGTCATAGTCGAACCCCAGCCGTTTCATCACCCCGGCGCGGAAGTTGTCCACCACCACGTCGCAATGGGCGACAAGGTCCAGCACCATCTGCCGCCCCTCGGGCGACTTGGTGTCGATCTCGACCGAGCGCTTGTTGCGGTTCAGCGACGAGAACACGGCGTTGTTCATCGCCTCGACCGAGGTTTCGCCGAAGAAGTTGCGCGACAGATCGCCCGCGCCGGGGCGTTCGATCTTGATCACGTCGGCGCCGAAATCGGCCAGCATCTGCGTGGCGCAGGGGCCCATCATCACCTGGGTGAAGTCCAGGACGCGGACGCCGTCGAGCGGAAGGGTCGGTGTCGTCATCGTCATTACCTCAGGCGTCCACGGGTTCTTCGATCAGCGCGTTGGCCGAGGGCACGTCGCCCGGATCGGCGCCCTGGGCGCGCATCTGCTTCTGGATCAGTTTCGCGTCCACGTCGCGCAGCGCGCAGTTCGCGCTCAGCGCCTGGGTGACGGCGACGCCCGCGGCTTCGCCCTGGGACATGCACGGCGGGATCTCGCGCGATTGCTTCTGCGCCTCGCTTTCGACCGAGTAGTGCCGGCCCGCGACGATCAGGTTGTCCAGGCCCTTGGGCAGCAGCGCGCGATAGGGCGTATAATAGTCGCGGCCCCGGCAGACGCTGTCGGCGAAATGCCGGCGCGAGCGCACGTCGTCGCGGGTCACCACATATTCGCCCTGAAGCAGGCGGGTCTGGCGGATGCCCATCTGCTCGGCCGCGCCCAGCATCCTGGCGTTCTCGAAACCGGGCAGGTTCTCGCGGGCGAAGGTCAGCAGGCCCATCATCCGCTCGCGGCCCTCGTACTCGGCCTGAACCATGTGCTCGGGCGACAGGCCGTCATAGCCGGGCATGTGCGGGCAGTTGCACCAGACCACGCCGGGCAGGGGCGTCTTCAGCCACCACATGCCCCAGGCGCCGCCGATGATGCGCCGGGCCTGGCGGTCCAGTTTCTTGTATTCCTCGGGGTTGGAGTATTCGAACGCCTCGGCCTTGTCGGTGTCCACGTCACACAGGCGGAACACCGTGGTCACGATGAACTGGCCGTCGATGTACGAAGCGCCCGCCGACTGGCCGACGTCAAGATCGCCGGTCGCGTCGATCACCATCTTCGCGCGGATCGCCTGGCGGCCCAGCTTGGTCTGGCAGATGATGCCGGTCACGCGGCCATCCTCGACCATCGCTTCCGAGAACCAGGAATGCGTGCGCAGGTTCACGCCGGCCTCGCGCACCAGGTCCAGGCTGGTGCGCTTCCAGGCATCGGGATCGAAGGCGACGGCATGGATGATCGGCTGCGGCATGCCGGTCTTGTGGAAATCGATGCAGCCCCAGCGGGACCATTTCTTCCACATGTCCCAGTTGGTCAGGCAATCCTCGCTGGGCGGGTAGACGGCGCCGCCCTGGCGCTCCATCCGGTCGACGAATTCGTTGACGATGCCGGTGGTGACGATCTCGTTGCCCTCGTTCACCATGTCGTCGAGCACCAGAACCATGCCCCCCGAGGCCATGCCGCCGAGGTGGTGATAGCGTTCCAGCAACGTGACAGAGGCGCCGTTGCGGGCGGCCGAGACGGCGGCGGAGACCCCCGCCGGGCCGGCGCCGACGACGACGACATCGGTGTCGGCGACGACCGGGACCTGTTCGGCGCGGCAGGTGACGTGTTCGGTGATGCGGTCGGTCATTTCGGGCAAACTCCCTTTGTGGCGCCGCGGTCCCTGTTCGGGGCGGGGCGCAAATTGTTTCGGCGGGACAGCGACTCAGGCTACCAGCGGATCACCGCGCGCTCGACGGTGGCGACGGTTGCGAACATGATCACCGACAGCCCGGACGACATGAACACGGTCGCGTAGAGCAGCGGCGAGTTGAAGTTGAAGGTCGCATCGATGATCAGCGCCCCCAGGCCCAGGTCGGCCCCGACCCATTCCCCGACGATCGCGCCGATGACCGAGGTCGTCGCGGCGATCTTCAGCGCCGAGAACAGGAACGGAAGCGACGACGGCAGACGCATCTTCCAGAACACCTCGGACTTCGAGGCCGACAGGATCCGCGCCAGTTCCAGCGCCTGCGGGCTGACCGCTTGCAGGCCGCGCACCATGTTCACCAGCGTCGGGAAGAAGCAGATCAGCGCCGCGATCACCACCTTGGCGGTGATGCCCGGGCCGAAGATCAGCACCAGGATCGGTGCGATGGCCAGGATCGGGATCGTGTTCACGAACACCGCGATCGGGAAGAAGGCACGCTCGACATGGCGGGAGTGGACGAAGGCGACCGCGATCAGGATCGCGGCGAGGTTGCCGACGAAGAACCCGGCGACGCTTTCGAACAGGGTCGGCCAGAAGTTCTCGAGCAGGATCGGGAACTTCTCGACGAAGGTCACCGCCACGTCCGAGGGCGCGGGCGCGATATAGGTGGGCACGCCGAACGCCTTCACCCCGATCTGCCAGAGCGCGATCAGCCCCAGCGCAGTGCCCAGCGGCACGGCAACGGCCATCATCTTGCGCTTGCGGGCCTCGGCCAGTTCCTGCGCCTCGACGTCTTGCATTTCGATGTTCTCGATGACGGCCATCAGCAGGTCTCCAACAGGTCGCGCAGGTAGCCGCAGTACTGGTTGAACTCGGGCGTGTCGCGCATCTTGATCGTGCGCGGATCGGGCAGCTTGATCTCAACCACGTCGCGCAGGCGGCCCGGATGGGCCTGCAGCATCACCACCTTCTGGCCCAGGAACACCGCCTCGGAGATGGAATGGGTGACGAACAGGATCGTCGTGCCGGTCTCGCGCCAGATGTCCAGCAGCTGCAGGTTCAGCCGGTCGCGGGTCATCTCGTCCAGCGCGCCGAAGGGCTCGTCCATCAGCAACAGCTTGGGCTGGCAGACCAGTGCGCGGGCGATGGCGACGCGCTGGCGCATCCCGCCCGACAGCTCGTGCGGCAAGGCGTTCTCGCGGCCTTTCAGCCCGACCAGCTCCAGCAGCTCGCGCGGGGTGCGGGTGCCGACCGGCAACTGGATCCCGCGGCTGCGGCCGATCTCCAGCGGCAACTCGACGTTCTTCAGCGCGCTGCGCCAGGGCAGCAGGGTCGCGTCCTGGAAGACGAAGGCGAATTCGCGCGCCAGCCGCGCCTGTTCCGTCGTCTTGCCCAGCACCGAAACCTCGCCGGAGGAGGCCGGGATCAGGTCCGAGACCAGGCGCAGCAGGGTGGACTTGCCGCAGCCGGACGGGCCGAGGATGGTGTAGAAGGCGCCGCTTTCGATGTCGAGGCTGACATCCTGCAGCGCGGTGAGGCTGCCGAAGCGGACCGAAGCCCGCTTCAGCGACGCGGCGGTATCCATGTTGGTCCCGTCCAGCATGTCGCTCACCCCAGCTTGGCCCGTGCGTCGGCGGTCTGCTCGAGCACGGACAGGGTCATCACCTCGTCGACGGCGGGCGCGTCCTTCTCGAACTGGCCGAGCGAGTCATAGGCGTCGATCTGCTCCTGCCAGTTCTCGCGGGTCATCGTGCCCCAGCCGTTTTCGGCGGTGGCTTCGTTGAACGAGTAGTCCACCACCATGTCGACGGTCTTCAACTCGTTCTCGCGGTCCATGTTCGGATAGCGTTCGACCAGCAGGTCGACCGCCTGCTCGCGGTTGTCATGCACCCAGGCCCAGCCGCGCGCCACCGCCCGCAGCATCGCGGCGACCATGTCGGGGTTGTCCTGCAGGGTGGAGTCGGTGACGTAGTAGGGGTTGGCGTAGAGGCGGATGCCGGCGTCCCACAGGGTCATGTCCACGCGCTCGTCGCCGAGGATCTCCAGCGCGCTGGTGTTGGTCTTCCAGCCGGTGACCACGTCGACCTGACCGGTCATCAGCGGCGCCATGTCCGAGCCCATCACGATCACCTCGACGTCGTCTTCCGAGATGCCATTCTTGGCCAGCAGGGCCTGCAGCAGGATCCGCGCGGTGCCGTTGGTCGCGATCTTCTTGCCGATCATGTCCTTCGGCTCGCGCACCGGGTTCCGCTCCAGCGAGAAATAGGTGAACGGGTGCTGCTGGTAGCCGGCGGCGATGCACTTCACCGGCAGCCCCTGCGAGCGCGCCAGCATCAGCGACGGGCTGGACGAGATCGAGCCAAGGTTGGCGCGGCCCGATGCGACCGAGGCGACGCCGTCGACATTGGGCCCGCCGGGCACGATCTCCAGCGTCAGGCCCTCTTCGGCGAAGAATCCCTGCGCGTCGGCGGCGACCTCGCCCAGGATGCCGTTGCTCGCCAGCCAGCCAAGTTGCATCGTGACCTTGCCGTCGCCGGCCGCAAGGGCCCGGTCGATGCTGATCAGGTTGCCGGCGAAGGCCGCGCCGGTGGCGGCGCCCAGTACCTTCAGAACGTCGCGGCGGGACGAACCGGTATCGGTCGCTTTGGTCATTTCAGTCTCTCCTGTTGGGCGGCTGTGTTGTCGCTGCCTGCTTTGCAAGCTTATCAACCGACTCTACGCTTGCGTCCGGCGATGCAGGTAGAGCAAAGTTCTGCCAACGGTGAGGCATTTTTTGCACCGCCCCGGGGCCGCGACGATGATCCACTCGATCTTCCTGAAGTATTTCAACGAGGTCGCCCGGCAGAAGTCGATCCGCAAGGCGGCGCTGGTGCTGAACGTGTCGTCCACCTCGGTCAACCGCAAGTTGCTGAGCATCGAGGACAAGCTGGGCGTGGCGCTGTTCGACCGCACCCCCGAGGGGGTGGAGCTGACCGCCGTCGGCGGCATCCTGCTGGAGCATTGCCGCAAGACGCTGCACGACTACGAGCGCACGATGGTGCTGATCGACGACATCCGCGACCTGCGCACCGGGCACATCAACATCTACACCATCGATTCGATCGCGGTGGGCCGGCTGCCGCGTGCGATGAACCAGTTCAGCGCGACCTTTCCCGACATCTCGCTGTCGGTAACCACCGCCCAGCCCGAAGACGTGGTCGAGGCGGTGGCGGCGGGCGAGGCCGACATCGGCGTCGCGTTCACCTTCGTGCACCATCCGGACGTGCGGATCCTGTCCGAGAAATCGGCGCCGTTCGGGGTGATCCTGCCGCCCGACCATCCGCTGGCCGGCCGTACCGGCGTGCGGATCGAGGACATCGCCGGCTATCAGCTGGTGCGGACCATCGACGCGCGCGGCCGCAATTCGATCATCGATCACGCGATGACGACGCTGGCGGCCACGCTGTCGACGCACATCTTCACCAACACGCTGTTCCTGGCGAAGGAGATGATCCTCTCGGGCCAGGGCATCGGCCTCTACACCAAGATCGGCTTCTACGACGAGGTCGAGCGCGGCGAGCTTCTGTTCATCCCGCTGGTGCAGGAAATGCTGAACAACAGCCGGATCGGCGTGATGGTCTCGGCCGCGGCGACCATCGACCCGGCGAAGCGGCTGATGTGCGAAGCCATCGGCAAGGAGATGCAGCAGTTGCGGCTGGATTCCTGAGCCGGCGGGCGGCCGCGCGGGGCTGGCGCGCAACCGCGCCGGGCCGGCCGTGGCCCGGCGGCCCGGTGCAGGCGTCGATCAGCGCGCCGCGACGGCGATGACCTCGACGCGGTACTCGGGGCTGGCCAGCCGCGATTCGCCGCAGGCCCGCGTGGGCGTCGCGCCGGCCACGACCCAGGCATCGTAGACGGCGTTCATCGCGTCGAAGTCGGCCATGTCGGTAAGCCAGACGGTCACCTGCAACAGCCGGTCGCGGCCGCTTCCGGCCTGCGCCAGCAGACCGTCCACCTTGTCCAGACACTCCTGCGTCTGCGTGGCGACGTCCGCCCCTGGCGAGCCGACCTGACCGGCAAGATATACGGTGTCGCCGTGAATGACGGCCTGGCTCATGCGCGGCCCGGTGCCGATACGCGAGATGGTCATGGCAAGTTCCTTTTTGCGATCTGCTGCAAGGCATGTCTAACCGTGCGCCACATTGTCCGCCAGTTCGGCGGTCCTTCCACGTCATTGCCGATCAGGTCGTGCATCCAGTCGAGGTTGTACCTGCCGACATAGCAGCCTGCAGGCGATGATCATGACGATGGCCATGCCGCCGGTCCGCCGCCCGGCCAGCGCCGAACACGGCGCAATGTTCCGCGGCGCCAGCCCGCCATGCGCCATCAGCAGCCCGGCCAGCAGGAACAGCGGGGGTCGCCAGCCGGGCGAAGCTGTCGATCCCGGCCAACGCCCGTTGTGCCACGACGATCATCGGCGCGGTGTCGGCGACCAGCAGGTAGAGGATGCAGGACAGCCCCGGCGGCACCGCGATCGGCGCGTCGATCAGCACCAGCGCCGCGAACGAGCCGAGCAGGAAAAGTAGCGCCAGCTCATTTCCGCCATCCGCCCGGCAACAGGACCAGGAGCCTGT
The DNA here is from genome assembly GCF_009697225.1 of Halovulum marinum. Taxonomy (GTDB): domain Bacteria; phylum Pseudomonadota; class Alphaproteobacteria; order Rhodobacterales; family Rhodobacteraceae; genus Halovulum; species Halovulum marinum. The sequence continues at coordinate 86,225 of NZ_WIND01000008.1, read as the reverse complement.
TCGCCCACGTCGGTGGCGAACTCTCGCACCCGCCCGATCCCGGCGGGACCGCGCGGCCACGGCGTCAGTCGGCCAGGCGGAACGCGAAGCGGCCGAGTTCGCCGACCAGTGCAAAGTTTCCGTCATCGCCGGACCGGAAGACCAGCTGGCAGGCCTCCAGCGTCACCTCCTGCCAGATCCAGCGGTCGCACAGGCGATCGCCCGAGATCCCGCTGGTGCCTTCCTCCGCGGCGGGCAGCGGCCCGAACGGCCCGGACTGGAACAGCGCGCCGCTGTCGGTCCGGACCTGCCGCCACGGCTGTTGCACCAGCCAGGACGACGCGCCGGCGATCTTGTGGCCGAACAGGGTCCGCCGGATGTCGTCGCCCGCCAGAGGCGCGAGCGGCCGGATCGGCGGCGCGTGCCCGCGCGCGGCCGGATCGGCCCCGGTCAGGCCAGCCAGCAGCCGGTCTCGGACCGCGGCATCCGCGAAGCCGAAGAGGTCGAGCGTCTCGGCCGGATCCGGGCGTCGCCAGGTCGCGGCGCGCGGATTGGCGTAGGTGACGGTTCCGATCTTCCACGCAGCGTAGGGCCGGCTTTCCACCGCCGCGACGAAATCCGCGTGGGCCCGCGCGGCGGCGTCCGGATTTCCGGCCAGGCTCTCCAGTGCGGCGATCAGCGCCAGCAGCCGGACCGGCGGCGGGCGCGCGAACTCTCGTGCCGAGGCGGCCGCCGTCCGCGCGCCGCCGATGTCCCCGCGCGCAAGCCGCGCCAGCGCAAGCACGGTGTAGCCGTCCTGCGGCGCGCCGGGCGAAAGCGCGATCGCGCGGGCGGCCAGCTGTTCGGCCGGTTCCAGCCGGCCCGTAAGCGCATAGGTCTCGGCCAGCACTTCGAGCGTTGCCACATGGGCCGGCTCCAGCCGCAGGGCCGTGCGCGCCAGCGCCTCGGCCGCGGCGAGATCGCGCCGTCGCAGCGCCAGCCGCGCGCGCGCGGCAAGCAGGTCCGGGTGGTCTGCCGCGTGCCGCGCCAGGATTGCCTTTAGCGCAAGATACCCTTCCAGCCAATGCTGGCCCGCGGCCCTTGCATAGGCGTCGGGTCCGAAGGCGATCCGCTCGTGGGCCACGGCAAGGGCCGCCGCCGGCGCCACCGAGTCCGGAAAGCGCGCGGCGATCGGCGTGAGCAGGGCGATCGCCTCGGCGTTCGCGGCCGCCGTGCCCGCGTGCAACAGGCCGAGGCTGCGCAGGTAGCCGGGCAGCACGTCGTGCGGCAGCGGCGGCGCCGGCGACGGCGGCGCGGGGGCAAGCGTCAGGTCGATCTGCGCCGCCACGCCGGCAAGCACCTGGTCGCGGAAGCGGCGCGGATCGGCGGCGGGCGCGGAGAACCTGCCGGCCCAGACCTCGCGTCCGCTCCCGAGATCGGTGATCCAGAGGTTGAGGATCAGCTGGTCGTCCTCGGCCCGCAGCCGTCCGCGCAGGACATGGCTGGCGCCACTTCGCGCGGCCGCGTCCTCGGGGATCAGCCGCCCGCTTTCGCGCGACATGATTTCGAGGCCGGTCCGGCGCACCAGTTCGGTCGACAGATCGTCGCCGAACCCGGCCGCCATACCGTCGGCGACTCCGTCGCCGGCGTCGAACGGGCGGACCAGCAGCCGCATCGCTTCGGGATCGGGTCCGGGATCCGGCAGCGCAAGGAACACCGCGCCGGCAAGCGCGGCCACGAGCATTGCCGCAAGGACTGCATGGCGGGGCCGCCTCCGCGGCGCCACCGGAGCGCGCGCCGGTATCCGCGGCGCCGGCGCGGCGGTGGCGAGCCTGCCCGCGCGGATCGCGTCGGCCAGTTCGGCGAACCCGGCCGAAGGCGCGATCCCGAGGTCGCCGGCAAGGCGCTGCGCGAACCGTTCGGCGGCGCCCAGCGCGGCCGCCGGGCGACCGTCCCGCGCCAGCAGCCGCAGCTTTACCCGCATCGCCGGTTCGGAATAGGGATCGATGCGAAGCAGGCTCTCGATCGCGTCGGCGTCGGCCGTTTCAGGCGCGGTCTCCCACGCGTTCATCAGGCTCGTGCCTGCCGTTTCCGCAAGGCCTTCGAGCCGCACCCGCTCGGCGCCCCGCCATTCCGTGTATGCCTCCTCGGTGTCGATCGCGAGGTCGTCCAGGAACGGCCCGGCGTAAAGCGAAAGGCAGCGCGCGCAGGAACGGGGCGCCGGTTCGCGTGCCGCCTTCTCGAGCGCAAGGGCATCGACCGTCACGCGGGACGCATCGACCGATACCGCCGCCACGTCCGCCGCGATCAGCCCGGGCGCGTGCCGGTCCAGCGCGCGCCGCAGGCTGTAGAGCGCCTGGCTGAGCGAGGCGAGGGACTGCCGGGTTTCGCCGCGGCTCCACAGCAGGCCGGCAAGCCGGTCCCGCGGCACCGGGCGGCCGCGCGCCATCAGCAGGCAGGCCAGTGCGGCACGGGCCTTCCGGGTCCCGATCCGAATCTCGGCGCCCTCGGCGGTGGTCACGCGAAAGCGCCCGAGCAGTGTCATGTGCAGCTCGGCCATGCCGGAAAGTGTCCGCCCGCTGCCGCCGCGAGGTCAAGCGGGCAGGTCGGCGACGCTCCGCCGCGCCAGACAAATCCGCCGCGAATCCGACGTTTTGAGACCCGGTTGAGACCCGCTTGCGGCGAATCTGAGGGGCGGCCGGCACAGCCGTTGCAGTGACACCTCGAAGCAAGGGAGCCGGCCGATGACCGTGTTCAGAGCCGCCGCAATTCTTCTGGCCCTCGCCGGGCCGGCAGTCGCAGCACCGGAGACCGGTTCGTCTTTGCGCGTGCTCGGATCGCCGACACGCCAAGCGCTGATCGAGGAACTCGAAGACTGGCTTGACGCCAACACCGAATTGCCGCGCTCCGCGATCCCGCTGGTGCGGGTCGCCCTGATCGCGGCCGGGGACGAGGTGTCCTACGAAGGCCGGTTGACCCGGCTCGAGGACACCGTGCGCGGGCTTTATGACGAGGCGACCGCCACCATCTATCTTGTCCGGCCGTGGTCGGGCGACACGGCGTGGGACCGCAGCGTCCTGCTGCATGAACTGGTGCACCACCGGCAGGCCGCGGCGCGGCATTGGTACTGCCCGCAGGCGATGGAATGGGACGCCTACCGAATACAGGAAAGCTATCTCGACGCGCACGGTCAGACCGGCGACTTCCAATGGGGTTGGGTGTTGCTGGTTTCCAGCTGCGCGTCGCGCGACCACCACCCGGACTGACGGGCGCAGCGCCCTCAATGCCCCAGGCCGCGCCTCCATTCCGCGAATCGGTCCGCGAGCCTGGCGCCATGCTCGGTCCAGAAATCCGCGTCGAGGATCAGCGCGCCTTCCACGCGGTCCTGCCGCGAGGGGATGTGCGGCAGCACCGGCTGACCGGTGTGGAACCAAGGCTCGCCGGCGGCGATGATGCCGAGCGCCGAGCGGCGCATCGGGCCGTACGGGATCCAGCGGGCCTGCGCGGCCTGCTGTTCCGGCTCGGCGGCATGGCGCAGGAACGCCAGCGCGGCCGGCGCGTTCGGCGTTCCCGCGACGATCGCGAACCATTCCTCGTCCAGGATCTGGCCGTCGTAGACCGTGCGGATCTCGGTGGCGCCGGACAGGTGGGCGGCGGCGACGCGACCGTTGTAGGCGGTGCTCATCGCCACCTCGCCGGAGCGCAACAGCGCCACCGGCTCCTCGCCCGAGGACCAGAACCGCAGCTCGGGCGCGATCCGTGTGAGCATCGCCAGCGCCCGCTCGACGCCCGCTTCGCCGGCCAGAAGCGGATAGACCTGCGCCGGCGGCACGCCGTCCGCCAGCAGCGCCATCTCGAGGTTGGCCTGCGGGAAGGCGGCGATGGCCCGGGGCCCCGGGAACCCTTCGATGTCGAAGAAATCCGCCAGCGTGGCCGGGGCAGCATCGGCAAAGGCGCGGGCATCGTAGGCCGTGACCCAGGACCAGGTGATGTTCGGGCCGACGCAGGCGTTGGGGCGCGGGATCACCAGGTCGCGGTCCAGCGCCTGCGGAAACAGATCGTCCGGCAGTTTCAGGAACAGGCCCTCGTCGCAGCCCGCACGGGCGTCGTGGCCCAGCACGTCAACGACGTCCCAGGCGATCCGGCCGCTCGCGACCTGCGCCCGGATTTCCTCCAGTCCGCCGCGGTACTCGGCCCAGTCGACCGCAATGCCGGTCTCGGCGGTGAACCCGCCGCCGTAGGCGATCTCCTGGCTGACCTGATAGGCACCGCCCCAGGTGGCCACCGTCAGCCCGCCATCGGCCGAGACCGGCGCCGCCGCAAGCGCGGCGAGCGCGACGGACAGAACGACGGTGCGGGCTTTGGCGGCGGGCGTCATGCCAGCAGCCTAGTGGCACCGCCGCCGCCTGATCAACGTCCATCGCCTGCGGCGCAGTCAACGGCGCTGCAGGTCCGGCGCGGCCCGTCCGGCCGCTCGGCCCTGCCAGTGTCAGCGCTTGGCGGCGTAGTACGACACCCGGCGCTCGAGATAGGCGAGAAATTCCGAGATCGTGAAGGCGAGCGCGAAGAGCACGATCAGCACCGCCCAGAAATGCGCCATCAGGAAGTTGGCCGAGTAAAGTTCGAACAGCGCGCCGAAGCCGACGATCGAGATCAGCAGCTGGCCGATGATCACCCCCTTCACCGCGCGGATGATGCCGATCCGCACCCCGCCCAGGATCTCGGGCAGCGCCGCCCAGAAGTAGATCTTGAAGAACGCGTTGAGCGGCGAGGCACCGAAGCTGCGGGCCATCTCGACCAGCGATTTGTTGATCTGCCGCACGCCCGCGCGCGCGTTCAGGATGATGATCCAGATCGCGAACAGGGTGGTGGTGACGATGATCGCCTTCATGCCGAACCCGAAAAGCACCATCAGCACCGGCACCAGCGCCGTCAGCGGCGCGCTGAGGAACACGTTCACCCAGGGCAGCAGAAGCTCGTCCAGCAGCCGGCTCTTGCCCATCAGGATGCCCACCGGGATACCGATCAGGATCGCCGCCGCGACCCCCGCCACGAAGGCGTATGCGGTTTCGAACAGCGCCTTCTGGAACGCGGCGGTGCCGAGGACCTGGAACAGCGTGACCACCACCTCGCTCAGCGGCGGAACGAAGAAGGTCAGCCCGGCACGGCCGACGATCTCCCACAGCAGGCCCCACAGCAGAAGCGACGACATGCCCGGCAGGCGGTATCCGTAAACGATCATGCCGCCCCCCTATTCCACATAGCTTCTGAGCGAGGCCCAGATCTGGTCGACGATGTCCAGGTATTCGGGATCGCGGCGGATGTTGTCGACGCCCTTGTTGCGGAAGCTGGACGGGCGGATGATCTCGTGCACGCGGCTGGGGCGGGGCAGCAGGATCGCGATCTGGTCCGAGACATAGACCGCCTCCTCGATCGAGTGGGTGACGAAGATGAAGGTCTTGTTCTCGTTCTGGACCAGGCCGAGCAGATCCTCCTGGAACTTGCGGCGGGTCTGTTCGTCCACCGCCGAGAACGGCTCGTCCATCAGCAGCACCTCGGCGTCGACCGCCAGTGCCCGGGCCAGGCCGACGCGCTGCCGCATGCCGCCGGACAGCTCGTGCGGGTAGCTTTTCTCGAACCCCGCCAGCCCGACCTGCCGGATGTAACGCTCGGCGATGGCCTCGCGTTCGGAGGTCGGCACGCCGCGCATCTCCAGCCCGAAGCCGACGTTGCGGATCACGTTGGCCCAGGGCATCAGCGCGAAGTCCTGGAACACGAAGGCGCGGTCCGGGCCGGGGCCGGTGACCTTCCTGCCGTTCACCTCGATCTCGCCCGAGGTCGGCTCCAGCAGGCCGGCGATGATCTTCAGCAGCGTGGTCTTGCCGCAGCCGGACGGTCCCAGCAGCGAGGTCAGCTGGCCGCGCGGAAACTCCAGCGACAGGTCGCGCAGCGCCTCGACCGGGCCGTAGTTCTTGCTGATGTGGCGGACCGAGACGGCGCTTTCGAGCGCGGCGGGGTCGGGCTGCATGATCAATTTTTCAATCTGAGACATAGCCACGCTGGTTTCCTTCGAACAGGACGGTTTCCACCTTTTCCAGCAGGTTCAGGAACAGAACCGCCAGCAGGATGATCGAGAAGATGGCCGCATACATGCTGGGATAGTCGGCGATCGAGCGGCTGAAGGTGATGATGTCGCCGACCCCGGTGGGGGTGATCTTCAGCTCGGCCAGGATCGCGCCGATGAACCCTGCCGAGATGCCCAGCCGCAAGCCGGCGAAGATCACCGGCGAGGCGGCGGGGATGATGATGCGCAGGATGATCGACAGCTCGGAAGCAAGGAACGAGCGCCCCATCTCCTTCAGCGATTCGGGGGTGTTGCGCACCGCGCCGCTGGTGTTCAGCACGATCACCGGCATCGCCATGATGCACACCACCAGCACCTTCGAGGTCAGCCCGATGCCGTAGGCCAGCACCAGCAGCGGGATCAGCGCCGCCAGCGGCGCCGCCTGCATCACCACGAAGATCGGCGAGAACAGCCAGTCGAACACGCTGCTCAGGCCGACCCACAGGCCGATGGCGATCCCCAGCACGGCGGAAATGGCGATGCCGACGGCCAGCGGCTTCAGCGTCTCGGCATAGGCGGCGATCATCGTGCCGTCGGCGAACATCTCCAGCAGCGCCCGCATCGAGTCGATGAAGGTGGGGAAGGCGTAGCTGACCGGGATCCGGCCCGCGACCTCCCATGCGCCGAACAGGATCGCGGCCGACAGCAGCTTGAGCAGCAAGGCTCGTCTGGGCATGAAGCGTCTCTTTCCGATGACCGAGGGTCGAAGCCGCCGCGCCCGGGGACCGGGTGCGGCGGCAGACGAGGTCTACTTCATCGCCGCGTCGAGCGGCGCGAGATACCAGAAGTCCTCGATGTTCAGCTCGCTCGGGTCACCCTCGAGCTGGCCGGCCGACGAGTACCACTCCAGATCGGCCTGCGCCGCCTTTCGCCCGCCGCCGTTGGCATCGTAGAGCCCGCCCTCGACCGCGTCCTTGTAGAACCCGTCGAGCTCGGCAAGGATTTCCTGCGGAAGCTGGCCGATCGGGCCGTCGGGGTCGGTCTCCTGCCGGATGATCGTCGGATCCTCGGCCATGTCCTGCCAGGTGCCGAGCAGCGCATCGACGAAGATCTGCACGTCCTCCTCGTTTTCCTGGATCCAGTTCAGGTTGGCGAACAGCGCCTCGTCGCTGGCCTCGACGTCGAACATCTCGAGCACGTTGAAATCGCCCGCCGCCTCGCTGCGCATCAGCTTGTTCTTGTTCGACAGATCGATGATCGTGGCGTCGGCGCGCCCGCCCAGCAATGCGGCCACCCGGTTCGACGAGCCCGGAACGTACGACCGCTCGCCGAAGGTGATGCCCACCCGCTCCTCGATCACGTTGGCGATCGAGTCGGTGCCGCCGCCGCGCGAGTGCAGCAGGATCGGCTCGCCGTCCAGATCCTCCAGCGCGCTGTACTTGGTGGTGGTGACCGGGAAGAACTTCAGCTTCGACAGCTGGAAGATGATCCGCAGCGGCGCCTTCGACCGCTGCATCGCCGCGTAGGGCGTGCCGAAGCCGATGTCCATCTGGCCGCTGATCACCGCCTGGATCGCGAGTTCCTCGTCGGAGAACGCCGTCCACTCGTAGTCCAGCCCGTTCGCCCTGGCGCGGTCGAGGGCGACGAAGAAGGCGGCAAGCTCGTCCGACGGTGTCTCGGCCAGCGCGATGCGGATGGTGTCGGCGCTGGCCGCGGCCATCGACAGGGCCAGGGCCGCCGGCGCGATGGCGACGCGTCCCAGGATCTTCAGTATCGACATTCTTTCCTCCCTTGTTTTGGCTTCTTGGTCTTGTTCCGTGGTCCGGAATCGTGCGGCTGCCGGTTCAGACCTCCCCGAACAGGCGCGCCGACACCGAGCCGAGGTGCGTGCGCATGGCGGCGTGCGCCTCGACCGGATTGCGGGTCTGGATCGCCGCGACGATGCGGTCGTGCTCGGTGAAACTGGTATGGTCGCGCGGCGGGCGTTCCGACGTGCGCACCACCGTGTCCCAGGCGATGGCGCGGCGGACGTGGTTCAGCTGGTCGAACAGCGCCAGCAGAAGCGCGTTGCCGGTCGCCTCGGCGATGGCGCGGTGGAACACGTCGTCGCAGGCTTCGTAGTCGTCCCAGCTGGCGGCGGCAAAGGCGCCTTCGCGCGCGTTCTCGATCCGGGCGACAGCCTCGGCGGTGGCGTTCACCGCCGCTTCGCGCGCGATCGCCGGTTCCATCGACAGCCGCGCGCGCATCATCTGCAGCGGGCCGACCTGGCGGCTCAGCTCGGCCAGGCTGGCGACGGGGGTGCCGCCGCGCGCGCTGGACACGAAGGTGCCCTTGCCGACGTGGCGCCAGATCAGCCCGTCGCGCTCCAGCGTCTCCAGCGCCTTGCGCAGGGCGGCGCGCTTGATCCCGAACCGTTCCGTCAGCTCGCGCTCGGGCGGCAGCCGGTCGCCGGGTTGGTAGCCGCCGCCGGCGATCAGGTCCCGCAGCGCATCGACCACATCCCGGCCGTGGCCGCCGGCAGCAGGTGCGGGCGGCTCGGAGGCGGAATATTGGTTGATCAATTCGTTCATATCGGAGATAGATTGCGTCATCGCGGGCCAGATCGCAAGCATTTCGGACGAAAGATCCCTTCAGTCTCGAAATTGGTCCGGAATGGTTATGATTTGGTCGAATCCGGCCAGCAACGGGAGGTCCCACTCATGTCTGATTACGTCATCGATGCCCCGGCGGTGGTCGCGCTGCCGGTCGCCGGGTCTGACCGGCGGTTTCCCGTCCGCCGGGTGTACTGCATCGGTCGCAACTATGCGGCCCACGCGATCGAGATGGGGCACGATCCGGACCGCGAGCCGCCGTTCTTCTTCCAGAAGAACGCCGACAATCTCGATCCTTCGGGCACGTTTCCGTATCCGCCGAATACCTCGGACGTGCATCACGAGGCCGAGATCGCGGTAATGCTGAAAACCGGCGGCACCAACATCGCCGTCGACGATGCGCTGGAGCATGTGTTCGGCTATGCGCTGGCGCTGGACATGACCCGGCGCGACCTGCAGGGCGAGCAGAAGAAGCTTGGCCGGCCCTGGGAGATTGGCAAGGCGTTCGAGCGCTCGGCGCCGGTCGGGCCGATCCATCCGGTCGCCGCGGTGGGTCACCCCAGCGCCGGCCGGATAGCGTTGAGCGTGAATGGCGAGGTGCGGCAGGAGGGCGACCTCAACCAGATGATCTGGAAGGTCCCCGAGATGATCGCCTATCTGTCGGAGTATTTCGAACTGGCGGCGGGCGACGTGATCCTGTCGGGCACCCCGTCCGGCGTCGGCCCGGTACGGAAAGGCGACGAGATGGTGATCGAGGCCGATGGCCTGGGATCGATGACCGTGTCGGTGGCCTGACCGCCAGTCGGCCGGACCGGCTTGGGCCTGCGGGGCTTCGAGCCGGCCGTCCGGTCGGCCCGGGCAGCGCCGGGTCCTTCAGCCAGTCAGCCACCGGTCGCGATGCGTCGCGACGAAAGCGTCGTCCGTCAGTTCCGGATGCTCGGCGAGCAGACGGTCCAGGCGCTCCATCTGTCCCGGCCCCATGCTCTCGTCCGGATCGAGGCACCAGGTGCCTTCCAGCAGGCCCTGGCGGCGCAGCACCTCGTGCAGCGCGGCGATGCAGCCGGCGAAATCGTTGGCGGCGTCGAACAGCACAGCGTTGGCCCGGGTGGTCAGCGCGTCGAGCGCCAGCCAGTCGGTGACGCTGCGACCGCCGGGGCGGTCGTGGATCTCGTCGAGCAGTTCGACCGCCCGCCGGGTCCAGACTGCCCAGTGACCCAACAGACCGCCGCGGATACGCACCGGCACCTCGACGCCGTCGCGCTTGATGCGGACCTCGGTCAGCAGGTCGGCGACGATGTGATCGTCATTGCCGGTATAGAGCGTGACGCGGTCCTCGGCCCGGGCGGCGACGACGGCCTCGATCACGTCCAGCGTCTGGTAGCGGTTGAACGGCGCCATCTTGATCGCCAGAACGTTCTCGATGCCGGCGAAGCGCCGCCAGAAGCCGGCGGGCAGGTGCTGCCCGCCGACGGCGCGCTGCAGGTAGAAGCCGACCACCGGCATCACCCCGGCGACGGCGCGGCAATGGGCGATCAGCGCGTCCTCGTCCATCGCGTCCCGACCGGCGAGGGACAGCAGCACCGCGTGATAGCCGAGCGCGCGTGCCGTCTCGGTCTCGTCCACGGCCTGCGCGGTCGGCCCCATCGCCCCGGCGATCAGGAACGGCTCGGAGCCATGGCGGGCGGCTTCGCCGGCGGCAAGCTCGAGTACGGGGCGAAACAGACCGGCTTCGCGGATCGCGAACTGCGTCGTGTGCACGCCGACCGCCAGCCCCGCCGCGCCGGCATCGAGGTAGTAGCGCGACAGCGCCCGCTGCCGCCGTTCGTCCAGTTCGCGCCCGGCGGTAAGCGCGAGCGGATGCGCCGGAACGACCCCGCCCTTGCGCAGCTTGGCGAGCGGAATGGGGGCAATGTCGGAGATAAGCAAGCGGTCGATCCTTTGTCAGGGGCGAAGATATCCGAGGATCACCTCGATCACGTGGGCGCGGCGGTAGCCGAGCAAGGCATCGCCCGGCGGAAGGTCGAAGATCGCCGACAGCGTGTAGCGGTTGGCGATCGAGAAATAGCAGATCGACGCGATCGAGATGTACAGTTGCTGCGGGTCGGCATCGCCGCGGAACACGCCTTGCGCCGCGCCGCGCGCGAGCACCTCGCGCAGCGTTCCCACCACGGGACTGTTGAGCTTGCGCGCCATGGCGGCATCGATGTGGACCCCGGCGTGCAGGTTCTCTTCGTTGATCAGCTTGATGAACTCGGGGTTGGCGGCGACATAGTCGAACGAGAACTCGACCAGCGTGCGCACCGCCTCGACCGGATCCCTGTGCGACAGGTCCAATGCAGCCTCGGCCGAGCGGATCAGCGCGTAATTGTGCTCCAGCACTGCCGAGAACAGCGCCGCCTTGGAGCCGAAATAATGATAGATCATCGCCTTGTTGCAGCCTGCGCGCTCGGCGATGGCGTCGATCCGGCCGCCGCCCAGGCCGCGCTCGGCGAACTCGGCGCGGCCGGCGTCGAGGATCGCGCCCCGCGTCGCCTCGGCATCGCGCGTGCCCTTCCTGCGGCTGGCCAGGGCTGTGTCAGTACGCGCCATCGCGGACCTCGAAATGGGTGGGCTTGCCCAGCGAGCCGCGGTCGTGCGCCACCCAGTCCGCGGTCCAGTCGACGACCTGCGCGAGCGGCACCTCCGGATAGCCGAAATGCCGCTGCTGCAGCGTGGTGTCGACCAGCCAGGCGCGGTTCTGCTCGGTGCCGGTGAACACCGGTTCGGTGCCGAATGCGTTGCCGAACCGCTCGGCCAGGCGCCGGATCGAGGCGGTTTCCGGGCCGGACAGGTTCAGAACCGCCGGCGGCGCCTCCGCCAGCGCCAGCGCCCGCAGCGCCACGTCGTTCGCGCTGCCCTGCCAGATCACGTTGCAGTGCCCCATGTCGAGCGGCACCGGCGCGCCCGCCTTCACCGCCCGCGCGATGTCGTGCAGCACGCCGTAGCGCAGGTCGAGCGCGTAGGACAGGCGCAGGATGACCGAGCGGGTCCCGTGCGTGTTGGCGAAGTGCTCGAAAACGCGCTCGCGCCCGATGCAGGAGTTCGCGTACTCGCCCGGCGGGGCGACGCGCAAGGTTTCGGGCGCGCCGCCGCTGGTGACGTCGACGAACGGATAGACGCAGGCGGTGGAATACACCACCAGCCGGGAGGCCGCGAAGGCTTCGGCGACGATGGCCGGGCAGAGGACGTTCATCGCCCAGGTCAGCCCCAGATTGCCCTCGGAGCCGAACTTGCGCCCGGCAAGGAACACGGCGTTCTCGGTCTTTTCCAGCGCATCAACCGCCGCGCGGTCCAGAAGATCGCAGGTCACCGTCTCGATGCCCCAGCCGGCCAGTTTCCGTTTCAGCCCCGGTTCCGAAAAGCGCGCGACGCCGATGATCCGCTTGTCCGGGGCGGCGCGCTTCGCCATCCGTGCCAGCGTCGGCCCGATCTTGCCGCCGACGCCGAGGAAGGTGATGTCGCCGGGCAGCGCGGCGAGCGTCTCGACCAGCGCCGCGGACGGGGTCGACAGCACGTCTTCCAGAACCGTCTCATCGGCTATGCTGCGGGGGAAATCTGCCGACATTCAGCACTCCTTTGTCTGTTGTTTCGGTCCGGCGGGCACGGGGCCCGCGGACCGGCGTTCGCCCGGCGCGCGATCTGGCACGGGCGCCCTGGCGAGGACGCGTCTGTTCGGTGTCGCAACAGGCCCCGCGCATTGCGTCATTGTGCGTCTCCGATGGATTCGAGGATGCCGCGCAGATACCCGGCGGCGACCGCCGCCGTCGCCTCGCCTGATGGCTGATAGACGAAGGGCTCGACGCTGACGAAGCCGTCGTAGCCGCCGGACAGAAGCCTCTGCATCACCGGGCCGAACTGCATTCGGCCCTGTCCCGGCGCGCGGCGGTTCGGATCGTTCAGATGCACATGCGAGATCCGGCCGGTGGGCAGCCAGCGCGCCAGCACCGCGTCGGGCGGCTCGGTCTCGCCGCCGGCCGCCGCCGAGGTGTCGAGCATGGCCGACAGGCCGGGGCTGGCGATCTGGTCCAGCAGCGCCGCGCATTCCGCGACGGTGTTCAGATACCCGGTCAGCACCGGCGCGAGCGGCTCGAGGCAGTAGGTCACGCCTGCCGCCTCGGCCGCCGCCCCGGCGCGGGCGAAGCAGCGCGCGGCGGTCTCGCGGGCGATCTCCGGATTGGGGGCGTGGGCCAGATCGCGCTGCTCGGGCGAGCCGTGCACCAGGATCGCGCCACCCAGGTCGGCGCACAGTTCGGCCATCGCCGCCATGTGCGCGGCGGCACGGTCGGCGCGGACCGGGTCGGTGATCGACAGGCCGGCGGGCGCGGTCATCAGCCAGTGCAGCCCGGCGACCGCAAGTCCGGCATCCTCGATCGTGGTGCGGATGTCGCGGCGCGCGGCCCGCGGCAGCCGCGCGGGATCGTCGGACAGGGTGAACGGTGCAATTTCCAGCGCGTCGTAGCCGAGCGCGCGGGCGATGCGGCACTGCTCGGGCAGCGGATGCGCGCGCAGGACCTCGTTGCAGAGCGCCAGGCGGATCATCCGGGAAGCCTCACCAGGAACACCTCCTTGAACACGAACTCGATCCCGAACCCGGCGGCGACCGCCAGCACGGCGGCCCCGGGCAGAAGGTAGGCAAGGGGCAGCCTGCGCTCCGGGTTCGCCCAGTCCAGCACCAGGGTGAAGGCGAAGACGAAGGCGACGGTGGCGGGCAGGAACGGGATGTTGCCGAACAGCAGCAGCCCGTAGACCAGCGTCAGCGCCAGGGTCAGCACGGTGCGGAAACCCGAGGCCCGGGACCAGCGGTGGATGCTGACGCCGGCACCGGATGCCCGCCCGCGCAGGGCCCGTACCAGAAGCGCCACGCCGAAGATCAGCAGCATCGCCGAGATCAGGCCGGGGGTCACGCCGGGCACGGTATAGGGATCGGCATTGCGCTCGGCGAAGCGGGGCATCCGGAGCGATTCCAGCAATCCGCCGAGGCCGATCAGCGTCACCACCGCGCCGCTGAACAGATCGGCGCGGACCGCGCCCCTGTCTTGGGTCGTGGGTCTCATGCGGCGTCCTCCGGTTCGCGGGTCGTCAGGGTGAACGGACGTTTCGGCGCCGCCAACGCCGTCTCGACCGCAGCGCAGACCCGGGCCAGTTCCAGCGCGCCTTGCCGCGCGTCGCAAAGGACCGGGGCGCCGTCGTCGAGCGCATTCAGGAACCGGGCGAAGCTGTCGCGCAACAGGGATATCGTGCTGACGTCCGGCGTCGCCTCCCAGTGCAGCGCGGACGGATCGACGCTCCAGCCGGCGGGGCAGGGGGTGTAGCCGGCGCGGCCGTGGAACAGGCGGTTGCGGTTGAAGTCCAGAGTCAGCACGCCCTCGCTGCCGCCGACGGTCAGCGTCTTGCGCGTCACCGCCCCCGGCACCACGCTGTCGGCCGTCTCGCCTCCGCGGGGCAGGCCGAGGCGCAGCTCGCCCGCCAGACCGTTCTCGTGAACGGTGTCGATCCGGATGTCGTCGGCCACCGCCCCGGACAGGCGCGCCCACGCGACCGCCTCGACGCCGACGATCGGACAGCCGGTCAGGTGGCGCATCAGGTCGAGGAAATGCACGCCGTCGTTCAGCAGCAGCGAGCTGTCGGCCCGCATCCGCTTCCAACCCGAGAAATCCCCCCAGATCCCGACGATCCGGCCGATCGCGCCGGACTCGATCAGCGCGCGGGCGCGCAGGCTCAGCGGATGGGCGCGCAGGATCAGGCCGATCTGCAGCGGCAGCCCGTGCGCCGCATCAAGCAGCGTTTCAGCACCGGCGACGTCGGGCGTCGCCGGCTTTTCGATCAGGACCGGCAGGCGCCGCGCCAGCGCCTCGAGCGCAAGCGGCAGGTGCGTCGCGGGCGAGGTGGCGATATCGACCAGATCGGCGTGCGCCATCGCCGTGCGCGGATCGGCGAACATCCGGTCGCCGGGCAGGCCGGCGCCTTCGGCGCGGGCGCGGGCGCCGGGGTCGGGGTCGGCGACCAGCATGCGGATGCCGGGCAGCGTGGCCCAGGCCTCGGCGTGCAGCGCGCCGAAGCTGCCGTAGCCGCAGACGAGCACGCTGCGGGTCATGGCGCTGCCGCGCGCTTGCGTTCGCGCGCCTTGCGGATCAGGCGGCCCAGCGGCAGCAGGCCGGCGAGCAGGATGCCCAGCACCAGCAGCGCCAGCACCGCGCTGATCGGACGGGTGAAGAACGGCGCAAGGTCGCCCTCGGTCAGCGCAAGCGAGCGGCGCAGGTTGCTGTCGAGGATCGGGCCCAGCACGACGCCCAGCACCATCGGCGCGACCGGAAAGCCGGCCTCGCGCATCAGGAAGCCGATCAGGCCGAAAGCGATCATCAGATGCACCTCGAACAGGCGCCCGGAGATGGCGAAGGCGCCGACGGTGCAGAGCGTGAAGATGATCCCCAGCAGCCATTCGCGACGCACCTTGAGGATCAGCAGCAGGGGCCGCGTCAGCAGCAGGCCCAGCACCAGGATGCCGACACTGGCCCAGAACACCATGGCGACGATCGAGAAGAAGAACTCCGGTTGCTGGTACATGATCAGCGGCCCCGGCCGGATGCCGTGGATGATCATGGCGGCCAGCAGCACCGCGGCCGGGGCGGAGCCGGGGATCGCCAGCGTGAGCACCGGGATCAGCGCGCCGGGCACGGCGGCGGAATTGCCGGTTTCGGCGGCCAGAAGCCCCTCGACCGAGCCCTTGCCGTATCCGTCCGGGTCTCGGGACAGTTTGCGCGCGGTGGCATAGGACACCCAGGCGCCCATGTCCTCGCCCACGCCCGGCACGACGCCCATGAAGGTCCCGATCACCCCCGAGCGGATCCAGGTGAAACTGTGGCGGAACGCCTGCAGGCTGGCGCGCAGAACCCCCGACGCGTTGCTGGCGACCGCCTGACCGGCCTCGCCGCGCATGACCGAGAACACCTCGGCGCAGCCGAACGCGCCCACCAGGATGGGCAGCAGCCCCAGCCCGCCGCTCAGATCCGATATCCCCCAGGAAAAGCGCGCGTAGGCGTGGATGCTTTCCTGCCCGACCATCGCCACCAGCAGACCGAAGAAGCCCGAGATCCAGCCCTTCAGCCCATCGTCCATCGCCGTGAGCTGACCGCAGAGCACGACGCCGAACACGGCGAGCCAGAAAAACTCGAACGAGCCGAAGTCCAGCGCGAATTCCGCCAGCCACGGCGCGACGATCGCCAGCGCCGACATGCCCACCACCGTGCCGAGGAACGATCCGGTGGTCGCCACGGCCATGGCACGCCCGGCCTGGCCCGAGCGTGCCAGCGGAAAGCCTTCGAGCGAGGTCGCCGCGTTCGCCGGCGTGCCCGGGATGTTCAGCAGGATCGCCGAGCGGCTGCCGCCGTAGATGGCGCCGACATACATGCACACCAGCACCAGGATTGCCCGGTCCGGGTCCATGCTCAGGGTCAGCGTGGTCATCAGCGCCACGCCCAGCGTCGCCGTCAGCCCCGGTATCATGCCGATCACGATCCCCAGAAGGCTGGCCCAGAACACCGTGAGGATCTGCCAGGACAGGCCGATCTCCGCGACGGCGGCCAGCATGTGGTTCAGGTTTTCCATGGCGAGCGGCGGACCCGTAAACGCGTGTCGGTGGGAAGGGCCGGTTGCCGGGGCGACCCTGGTCCGGGCGGCGGCGAGGCGGGGCCGGAGCGCAGCTGCCCCGGCCCCGGATCGGGGTCACTCGGGTTTCGGGATGCCGAACTCGGACGGGTCGTTGGGGGCGGTGCCGCCCTCGTATTGTTGCCAGGCATTGATGCTGAGGAAGGGCATGGCCGCGTCCTGGGCGGAATCGCCGTAAGATGGGTTGAACAGCGACGCGCGCTCGGCGGCGTAGGTCTTCATCTTCTCGCTGGTGGCGATCCGCTCCTCCCAGACCTTGTCCATGGCGGCCAGCACCTCGGCCGGGGCGTCGGCGGGGATGAACAGGCCGAAGTAGTTCGGCGCGACGGCGATGTCGGGCAGCCAGTCGGTGATCGGCGGGACCGTGCCGTAGCCATCGAGCTCCAGCGGCGTGTCGGCGACGACCGCCAGCGGGCGCAGCCGCCCGGCGCGGATCATGTCCACCTGTTCCACCGCAGTCTGCGCGGTCATCTGCGTCTCGCCCGCGACCGTCGAGGTCACGGCCGGCGCGCCGCCTTCGTAGGTGATGGAGCGGGTGTTGATCTCTGCCGTCCCGGCGATCGCGTCCAATGCGATCGCGCCGGCCGACGTCAGCCCGGCGGAAGCGACGGTGATCGGATCCTCGCTGGTCTTCAGCGCCTCGAGAAGCGCGCCGAAATCCTGGTAGGGAGTGTCGGCGTTCACCGACACCAGCGACGGGTTGGCGACGTGCAGGTACAGGCGCCAGTCCGAAAGCGTCGCGTCGAGCATGCCCAGCACCGGATAGGCCCCGAGGCCGGCGGCGGCGCCGGCGGCCATCGTCATCCCGTCGTGCGGGGCGTCCCAGACGGATTTCGTTCCCACCGACCCGGAGGCGCCGGGCTGGTTCAGCACCACGAAGGTCTGGCCGAAGGCGTCGCTGAGTTCCTGCGCCACGACCCGCGTCACGCTGTCGGTCGATCCGCCCGCGGACCACGGCACGACGATCGAGACCGGCTCGGACGGCGACCAGTCCTGGCCGGCGGCCGGAACGGCCAGCAGGCCGATCAGGCCCGCCGAGGCGGCGACGGATGTCATGTGCATTATCTTGCTCCCCGTTGTTAACTAACTTGTTGGTTATATCCTGCAGTGCCGATGATTTCCCGGTCAAGTGATTCCGGATCGCGATTCCGGATCGCGCTTCCGGGTGGCTTCGGGATGTCGCGGCTGCCGTTCGGCCGCGCCGCAGGCAATCGTCCTTGCGCTGCTGCACCCGGCGTGCCGAAGGTTCGGAATCTGAGCAAAAAAGCCGGGAACATATCGGCATTCCTGCGGTTGTCCCTTCAGATCAGACATTGGTGTCAAATGACCAGCGGATCTCAGATGCAGCATCAGCACAAAGTCTCGCGCCGGGGGTTCTTCGTCCTGTCCGGAACGCTCGCAGTGGCCTCGCAGGCGAATTCGGAACCGACGCCGGAAGCGGACAGCGGCGACAACCGCAGTGTCGTCGTGACCGAGACCGACCACATCCGGACCTACTACGCACTTGCCCGCCGCTAGTGGAAGGAAGCCGCCATGCTTCGCAAAAAGCAGAGCAGACCGAACCTGTCCCGGGCCGTTCCGAACATTGCCGCTGGCAGCGGGCTTGACCGTCGATCATTCCTGAGGAACTCGGGCCTGGGCGCGGCCGGCATCATGGCGTTCGGCGGACCGGCCGGCACGGTTCGCGCGCAGCAGGCGGAGGCGACCGCCGACATGCGGCAGTATCGCAAGACGGTGTGCCCGTTCTGTTCGGTCGGCTGCTCGATCTGGGCCGAGGTCGAGAACGGCGTCTGGGTCGGTCAGGAGCCGGCGTTCGAAAGCCCGATCAACCAGGGAACCCACTGCGCCAAGGGCGCGGCGACCCGCGAGATCGCGCTGGGCGAGCGGCGGACGAAGTACCCGATGAAGAAGGTGGACGGCGCATGGATCCGCCTGTCCTGGGAGCAGGCGATCGAAGAGATCGGCGAGAAGCTTCTGGCGATCCGCGAGGAACACGGACCGGACAGCGTGGAATGGCTGGGCTCGGCGAAGTTCTCGAACGAGCAGGCCTACCTGTTCCGCAAGTTCGCTGCGTTCTGGGGCACCAACAACGTCGACCACCAGGCGCGGATCTGCCATTCGACCACCGTTGCGGGCGTGGCCAACATCTATGGCTACGGCGCGATGACCAACAGCTACAACGACATCCGCAACTCGAAGTCGATCATCATCATCGGCGGCAACCCGGCCGAGGCGCACCCGGTGTCGATGCTGCATGTGCTGGGCGGCAAGGAGAACGGCGCGCCGCTGATCGTCGTCGATCCGCGTTTTACCCGCACCGCCGCCCATGCCGACGAGTATGTCCGCATCCGCCCCGGCGCCGATGTCGCCTTCCTCTGGGGGCTGGCGCGGATCATCCTCGAAAACGGCTGGGAGGACCGGGAATATCTTTCACAGCGCGTCTTCGGCTTCGACGAGGTGCGCAAGGAGATCATGAACTGGACCCCGGACGAGGTCGAGAAGGTCACCGGCATCCCGCCCGATCAGCTGGAAAGGGTCGCGCGCACCCTGGCCGACAACCGCCCTGGAACGCTGATCTGGTGCATGGGGCTGACGCAATCGACGATCGGCAACAACAAGACCCGCGCCGCGTCGATCCTGCAGCTGATCCTCGGCAACATCGGCAAGTCCGGCGGTGGCGCGAACATCTTCCGCGGTCACGACAACGTACAGGGAGCGACCGACCTGGGGGTCTCATGCGACACCCTGCCGGCCTATTACGGGCTGACCGAAAGCGCGTGGCGCCATTGGGGCCGGGTCTGGGACGTCGAGTATTCGTGGCTGCGTGACCGGTTCGCCTCGAAAGACCTCATGGAGGCCCCCGGCATTCCCGTCAGCCGCTGGGCCGACGGTGTGCTGGACGATGAAGGCGTCGATCAGCCCGCTCCGCTGAAGGGGATCTTTTTCTGGGGCCATGCCTCGAACAGCCAGACCCGCGGACCGGAGCGGGTGGCCGCGCTGAACGCGGTCGACCTGTGCGTGATCGTCGATCCCTACCCGACGCAGACCGCCATCGAGAACGAGATGACCGACAATCTCTACCTGCTGCCGTCCGGCTCGACGATGGAGATGGCAGGGTCGGTGACGAACTCGAACCGCTCGGTGCAGTGGCGCGAGAAGGTGGTCGAGCCGTTGTTCGAGGCGCGGACCGACTACGAGATCGTGCGCCTTCTGGCCGAAAAGCTCGGCTTCGCCGACCGGCTGTTCAAGCATATCGGCATCGAGAACGGCGTGCCGGTGGCCGAGGATATCCTGCACGAGATCAACCGCGGCACCTGGACCATCGGCTATACCGGTCAAAGCCCCGAGCGGCTGAAGCGCCACATGAAGCAGCAGGAGCTGTTCGACGGCATCTCGCTGATCGGCACATCCGGCGAGGTCGAGGGCGACTATTACTGCCTGCCCTGGCCGTCCTGGGGCCGGCCCGAAATGGATCACCCGGGAACGCCGCTGCTCTACGATCTGTCGAAGCCGGTCGCCGAGGGCGGACTTCCCTTCCGCGCCCGCTGGGGCGTCGAGCACGAGGGCGGAAACCTGCTTGCCGAGGACAGCTATCCGGCCGGCTCCGAGATCGAGGACGGCTATCCCGAGATCACCGTCAACATGCTCGAGGCGCTGGGCTGGGCGGACGAGTTGACGGACCGCGAGAAGCTGATCATCGTCGCCGTCGCCGCCGACCGCTTCAGCCACCAGATGTTCGACCTGACGGAAGAAGACGCCGCGCCGGCAATGGCCGCGCTTGAGAACGCGATCCGTACAGCCGACGCAGAGCGCGAAGCCGGCCCGTCTGACGACGGAAACACCATCGACGACGCATGGCTGAACTCCTCGCCGGACGGGCAGGACGGCAGCGCCCTTCCGTCAAACTTCCCCGGCTATTCGGACGAGGCCCTGGAGGTGATCGAGGCCTATCTGGCCGCCAATCCGCAGGACAAGGCCGACGCCGATCTGCCGCTGGTGCAGAAGATCGCCCGGGTGAACTGGAAGACAGATCTGTCCGGGGGGCTCCAGCGCGTCGCGATCGCGCACGGTCTGGCGCCGTTCGGGAACGGAAAGGCGCGGGCGCTGGTCTGGAACTTCCCCGACCAGGTACCGCTGCACCGCGAGCCGCTCTACACGGCGCGACGCGACCTGCTTCCGAAGTACCAGACCTTCGAAGATCGCACGGTGTGGCGGCTGCCGGCGCTCTATCGCTCGATTCAGGATGTCGATCACGCCGCGGACTTCCCGCTGGCGCTGACCTCGGGCCGGCTGGTCGAATACGAGGGCGGCGGCGACGAAACCCGGTCGAACAAGTGGCTGGCAGAATTCCAGCAGCAGATGTTCGCCGAGATCAACCCGGCGGATGCCGCCCGGTCCGGCATCGAGGACGGCGCCTTCTGCTGGGTGGCGACTCCGGAAGGCCGCGTCCGGGTGCAGGCGCTGGTCACCCGGCGTGTCGGCCCCGGCACGGTGTTCATGCCGTTCCACTTCGCCGGCATCTGGATGGGCGAGGACATCTCGGACCGCTACCCCGAAGGCGCGCGGCCTTACGTGATCGGCGAGGCGACGAACACCGTTCAGACCTATGGCTATGACGTGGTCACGCAGATGCAGGAGACCAAGGCCACGCTTTGCAGGATCGAAAGGGCCTGATTGATGGCACGCATGAAATTCCTCTGCGACACCGACCGCTGTATCGAGTGCAATGCCTGCGCGACCTCGTGCAAGAACGAGCACGAGGTGCCGTGGGGCATGGTGCGCCGGCGGGTGGTGACGATCAACGATGGCGAGCCGGGCGAAAAGTCTATCGCCATCTCGTGCATGCACTGCACCGACGCGCCGTGCGTCGCGGTATGCCCGGTCTCGACGCTGTATCAGACCGACGTCGGCATCGTTCTGCACGACAAGGACACCTGCATCGGCTGCGGGTACTGCTTCTACGCCTGTCCGTTCGGCGCGCCGCAGTTCCCCAAGACGACGCTGTTCGGCTCGCGCGGCAAGATGGACAAGTGCACCTATTGCGCGGGCGGCCCGGAGGAGAACGGCTCCGAGGCGGAATACAGCAAGTACGGCCGCAACCGCATCGCCGAGGGCAAGCTGCCGCTGTGCGCCGAAGTCTGCTCGACCCGCGCGCTGCTGGCCGGCGACGGCGACGAGATCGGAGAGATCTTCCGCGAGCGCGTCCTGCACCGCGGCTACGGCGCCGGCGCCTGGGGCTGGAAGACGGCCTACTATCCGGAGGACGAGGCATGAGTGGCGATGGGTCCGAGGTCCGCGTGCGCGGCCGCGATTTCACCGGCTACCGGATCGGCGGCGCGATCGCTGCCGCGCTGCTGTTCCTCGCGTTGGTCGTGCAGGGCTGGGAGTTGTTCGACGGCGATGCGCGGACCGTTCCGGAAGTCGCCTGGAGCGCCGCCGGCGATGCAGGAGGAGAATCGATCCTGACCGATGAGATCCTGCGGGATCGGACGCGTCTGCAATCGCAGCGCTTCCGCTCCGGGCCGTCGCCCGACGGCACCGCCGAGACGTTCAAGGTCGGCGACGCGATCCTGCTGGGCAACCGGGCGATCGACGACGAAGATGCGATGCTGACCGAGATCTGGCGCCTGCCCGATGACGAGAGCGGATCGCTGCTGCGCGGGTCCGAGCGCATCATCGGCATCTCGTCGCTGCCCTACGCGAACGCGGCGCTGTTCGAGCGTCCTTTCGCGCGCGACTGGCGGCTGGGCCTGGCGGATGTCGTCACCCACGTCGGAGCGTTCGCGATCCTCGGCTTCTCGTTCCTGCTGGCGCTGGTGCTGGCGGTGCGGGGCCGGGTGCCCATCGCCAAGGGGCGCACCGACCGAACCGTGAAACGGTTCGGGTTGCTGGAGCGGGCCAACCACTGGCTGACCGCGGTATCGTTCATCATGCTTGCCCTCACGGGGATCACCATCGCCTATGGCAGGACGCTGATCCTGCCGTTCGGCGAGGAGCTTCTGGGCTCGCTCGGGTGGTTGGCGACCTGGGGCCATGCGATGTTCTTCCCGCCGTTCGCGCTGGGGCTGACGGCGATGATCCTGCTCTGGACGGTGCGGAACCTGCCGTCGCGGCTCGACATCGAATGGCTGCGCCGCGCCGGCGGGTTCTTCTCGGACGACCCGGACAACCCGCCGGCGCGGAAGTTCAACGCCGGGCAGAAGCTGGTCTACTGGTCGGCGGTGATCGGCGGGCTGCTGATGATCGCCACCGGCATCTTCCTGATGTTCCCGTTCTGGTTCGCCGATCTGCAGACCATGAGCTGGATCATGCTGACGCACGCGCTGATCGCGGTGTTCCTGATCGCGATCTTCATCGGTCACATCTACATCGGCACGGTCGGGATGCAGGGAGCGTTCTGGGCCATGTGGACCGGCGATGTGGACCGCAACTGGGCCGAGGAGCACCACGAGCTGTGGATGCACGAGCTGGACAAGGGGAGGTAGGTGACGGATGGGGGGCTTTCTGATCGGCGCATCGCTGTCGGCGCTGCTGGCGGTGGTCACCTATGCCGCGCTTGTGACCTTCGACGTCGAGCAGTCGCCGCAGGACGAAGCGGCGCTGGTTGCGCTGGAGGGCGACGGCGAACGCTATTGAGCCGAACGGGAACGCGGCGCAGCATCATCGGCCATCGGTGCCGGATGCGGTGCCGTTCTATTCGCTTTTACCGTCGGGAACGATCGAAAGCTGTCCGTTCGCTTCGAGCACGGCATAGCGGATCTGCTCCGGCCGCTCGATGCCGTGTTTCATCCGGGCCGACTCCAGCACATCCGACAACGCCACCCGCGCGCGCGCCAGTGCGCGCAGGTCGGGCTCGCCGCGATCGATCAGCACCGTCGGGGTGCCGTCCAGCATCAGTCGAAACAGACGCGACCCGCCCTTGATATAGGACATGGCGATATCGAGCGAGAAGATGGTGATCGCCACCAGGGCGGCGTTGGTCAGCGAATTGTCGTCACCCAGCAGCGCTTGCTGTGTCGTCTCGGCCACGATCAGCAGCAGGACGAAGTCGAACGGCGTCGCCTCGGACAGGGTTCTGCGCCCCGACAGGCGGAAGATGATCAGGAGCACGAGGTAGATGGCTGCTCCCCGGATGACCGATTCCATCGCGCGTTCTCCTTATGGAAAGACGAAGGTGGCAAGACGCACCGGGCTTTCGTCGTCGATGGTGATGGCATAGCGGACGAAGCCCGCTTTGCGGGCCCGGATGCCAAGCCGCACCATTGCGCCCGCCCCGGTCGCAGCGAAACTCAACCTGAGCCCCTCCGGTTCCGCAACTGCGCCAAGCGGCTCGGGCTGGATCGATTCCAGCTCGAACACGTCCAGAAACTTCTTCGGCATCAGGATCTGCCGCAGACCGTCGCCGGGGCCGAGGACCAGCGTGAGCGTCTCGTCGGCACGCCACCGCGAGATGCGGGGATAGATCACCTGCGTGTCGGCCTGTTCGGCGCTGCCGTGGGCCAGCGGCCCGCCGCCGCCGGTCATCCCGGCCAGCGCCGCCAGCAGGATCGCCGCGAAGCAGATCCAGGCGATCCGCTCTGCCTTCCAGAACCGTTCCTGGAACTGTCGGTCTTCGTCGATCTGCAGGCCCTTGGCCACGTCCGGGTCTCCCGCGGGGGGCGATGCCGACTCAACGCCGGACATGCTCGTTCGGGTTCCTGCTTCTTCTGCCGCCCGGAGAAAATTTTCGGTGTGCCTGCCGCGCGAACAGCGACCGGTCAGGCGGATGAGTTGATGATCGGGTATGTCTGGCCGGCGGCACTGCACCCTTCGCGCCGGCTCGGTCCCGCTGCACGGCCTGGACGCGGACGTGAAGGCCGCTCGCCGCCGTCGGTCCTGGCACGAAACTCCTGTCTTCCGGGCGACAGGGCCCTCTGCCACACCTTCCGACATCTTCGCGTGGCGCCTGCGGGCAGGGGCACTGGCGCGTATCGCCACCGCCGATGCCGCCGGGAACATCCGGGCGCCACACCTGTTTCCGGAGCGGCAGACCACGAGGAGAAACCAGATGGCAAGTACCGATCACGCCCGGACCGTCTTCATGGCCGGGCTGAAGAACGCGCACGCGATGGAAAAGCAGGCGCTGTCCATCATGCAGCCCCAGGTGAACCGCCTGACGCATTATCCGGAGCTGTCCCGGCGGCTGGAAGCCCACATCGCGGAGACCGAGACGCAGATCGACAGGCTCGACCAGGTGCTGACCTCGGTCGGCGAAAGCAGCTCGGCGATGAAGGACCTGTTTCTTTCGAGCTTCGGGTCGATGGCGGCGCTGGGGCATATCACCGCCGGCGATGAGGTGCTGAAGAACTCGTTCGCCAACCTGGCGTTCGAAAACTATGAGATAGCGGCCTATGCATCGCTGATTTCCGCTGCGCGGATCTGTGGCGAGAACGCCGCCGTTCCGCTGCTCGAACAGAGCCTCGAAGAAGAACGGCGGATGGCCGAATGGGTCGAGCAGAGCATCCCCGGCGTGACCGAGACCTTCATCTCGCTCAAGGGCAGCGGCGAGAAGGCGAAGATCTGACCGGGCGGAGGGCCACGCGCGTGGCCCCCTCCACCGCGGCGCGTGTACCAGCCCTCGTGCTCCGAACGTCCCGAGCGGATCCGATGGCTCGGTCCCGCCAAGCTGCCGGTTCGGCCGGGGGTTCGACCGTGCGGGCTATCGCAGGTCGTCGGGTTCGGCGAGGCGGCGGTGCATCTGCGCCAGAACCTGGTCGGGGATCAGCCCCGCGAAGGCTGTCTGGACCTTGTTCATCAGGCCGGTGACAACACCGCTGCGGCCGTTCATCATCGCCTCGTACCCCTTGCGGGCGACCACCGCCGGGTCGTCCTTGCCGTCGTCGCGCCCGGCCGGCGTGTCCGTCATGCCGGCGCGCTCGAAGAATTCCGTCTCGGTCAGCCCGGGCATCAGGCAGGTCACCGTGACCGGTGACTCCTTCAACTCGTTCTGCAGCGCATAGCTGAGGCTGTCGAGATATGCCTTCGAGGCGTTGTAGACGGCGTGGAAGCTGCCGGGAAAGAAGCCGGCGATCGAGCCGGTGACCAGAACGCGGCCGGTGCCGCGGTCGCGCATCCGGCGTGCGAAGCGGTGCAGCAGTTCGGTCGTGCCGCTGACGTTCAGCGCGATCACCTTGGCGATGTCGGTGCGGTCGAGGTCGAGAAACGGGCCGCTCAGCCCGATGCCCGCGTTGGCGAGCAGATAGTCGACATCGCGGCCCTCGACCCGCCGCCACAGGGCGTCGATGCCCTCCGGCGTGCCCAGATCGGCCTGCACCGCCTCCACGGCGACGTTCAACGCGCCGAGTTCGGCGGCAGCGTCATGGATTGCCGCCTCTTCGGCGCAGATCACCAGGTCGTGTCCTTCGGTGGCGCAGATCCGCGCCAGTTCCAGCCCGATGCCGGTCGATGCACCGGTGACCACGGCCAGGCGTTTGCGATCGGTCATGAAGTTTCTCCCTTCCGCTTCGTCACGGCTTCAGGACGACCTTGGTCCACTCGTCCTGGTTGGCATGGAAATTGGCATAGCCGCGCGGCGCGTCTTCAAGCGGCAGGCGGTGCGAGATCAGGAAGGTGGTGTCGATCTCGCCCTCCTGGATGCGGCGCAGCAGGTCGGGCGCGTATTTCTGCACATGGGTCTGTCCGGTGCGCATCTGCAGGCCCTTCTCCATGAAGGCCCCCAGCGGGAACTTGTCGACAAAGCCGCCGTAGACCCCAGGCACCGATACCCGGCCCCCCTTGCGGCAGGCCATGATCGCCTCGCGCAGCACATGGCCGCGGTCGGCGCCGAAGCCGATCTTCTGCTTCATGCTGTCCAGCACGTTGTCCGGCGCCAGACCGTGGCTTTCGGTGCCGACCGCGTCGATCACCGCATCCGGGCCGATGCCGCCGGTCATTTCCTTGAGCGCCTCGAGAACGCGGGTGCCGCGGTAGTCGATCACCTTCGCGCCCAGTCGGCGCGCCAGCGCCAGCCGGTTCGGGTAGTGGTCGATGGCGATCACCTGATGCGCACCCATCAGCAGCGCGCTCTGGATCGCGAACAGCCCGACCGGACCGCAGCCCCAGACGGCGACGGTGTCGCCGGGCTCGATGTCGCAGTTCTCGGCGGCCATCCAGCCGGTCGGCAGGATGTCCGACAGGAACAGCACCTCCTCGTCTTCCGGCCCGTCCGGGATCACGACCGGCCCGATGTCCGAGAACGGCACGCGGACGTACTGCGCCTGGCCGCCGGGGTAGCCGCCGGTCAGGTGCGAATAGCCGAACAGACCGCTCAGCGCGTGGCCGTAGAGCGGCTCGGTCAGGTCCTGCTTCTCGGCCGGGTTCGAGTTGTCGCAGGCGGAATACTGGCTCTTCACGCAGTGGAAGCACTTTCCGCAGGAGATGGTGAACGGCACCACCACCCGCTGATCCTTCTGCAGGGTGCTGTCGGCGCCGGTCTCGACCACCCGGCCCATGAACTCGTGGCCGAGGATGTCGCCGGACATCACGCCGGGGATCACCCCGTCATAAAGATGCAGGTCAGAGCCGCAGATCGCGGTGGCGGTGACTTCGATGATCGCGTCGCGGGGGTTGACGATCTGGGGATCGGGAACGGTGTCCACGCGGACGTCTTGTTTTCCTTGAAAGGTCAGGGCGCGCATACGGGGCCTCCTCAGGCGGCTTTGCGGTTCTGCGAGGTCGCGACCTCGCCGGTTTCCAGGAACATCTTGAGCCGCTTCAGATCGCGCCGGCTCTGGATCGCCGGTTCCTTCTGGAACAGTTTGGCCGTCAGCCGCCCGACCTGACCGCCCGGCGGCCGGTAGGCGACGATCGCCTCGACAATGGTGCCGCGGCCGCCCGGGGCATCGCGGAACAGCACCTTGCCGCGGGTGTCGATGTCCGAGTCCTCGGTCGATTGCCAGGCGATCTCCTCGTCCGGCCGCTCGGAGACGACCCGCGTCCGGACCGTCACCGTCGCGCCGGCGGGCGCCGAGATCGTCCAGACGGACTGCTCGCCGCGGGTCTCGACGCGCTCGACGTTTTCCATGAACCGCGCCAGGTTCGCGAAGTCGCGCCAGAATGCGAAGATCTCGGCCCGCGGCCGGTTGACGGTCACCGACCGCCCGGTGACCGCGTAGGCGCCGTGGAAGCTTTGCCGGCTGGTGCGCCCGGGCGCGCTGTCGCGCACGCCGTGGTCCTGCGTCGTCGCGCGCAGCAGCGTCGCCGCGCCGACCAGCAGAACGCCGGCGCCGACGGTCAGGGCGGCGGCGCGGGCGGCGCCGTCAGGAACCTGGGGCAGGTGGAAGCCGCGGTTCCGCACGCCGGGGCCCGTTGGTCTGTAGCGATATCCACGATGGGTCATCGGTGCTCCTCCTTCGCAGTGCTGAACCGGCGCGGCTGCCAGATGTTCCCGCATTGGCAAAGCGGGATTCGGCACCCTGCCGCGGCCTGTCAGACGCCGCCGATCGCCCTATCCTTGCGGCCAGGCACCGCCCAGAGGTGCGCGGGCGGCGGTAGCATTTCATTCGGGAGGACGGGATGGCTGACGATCCGCAAGATGAGCGTGGCAGACGGCTCGGCGTCGTCGGCCTTGGCCGCATAGGCGGCGGACTGGCGCTTCAGGCGACCGAGAAGGGCATCGATGTCGTCGGCAAGCACACCCGGCCGCGCCCGGACATGGCGGCGGCGGGCGTTGATGTGGTGACCGAGGCCCGCGCCCTGGCCGAGCGGCTGCCGCAGCCGAGGCTGATCTACCTGTCGGTTCCCGCCGGCGCGGCCATAGACGCGGTGTTGGAAGAACTTGCACCGCATCTGGGGGCGGGCGACGTCGTGATGGACGGCGGCAATTCCTGGTACCGGGATTCCATGCGACGGGCCGAGGATCTGCGCCGCGCGGGCGTGATCTACATGGACGTCGGCACCTCCGGCGGCGTTCCTGGCGCCCGCCGTGGCGCCTGTTTCATGGTCGGCGGCGACGCCGAGGGTTTTGCCCTGGCCGCGCCGGTACTGAGGGCGCTGGCGGTATGCGACGCGGCGGTGATCCACACCGGCCCGTCCGGCAGCGGGCATTTCGTCAAACTGGTTCACAACGGGATCGAGTTCGGCATGCTGCAGGCGATCGGCGAGGGCTACGCGCTGCTGAAGGACAGCGCGTTCGATCTCGATCCCGCGGAGATCTTCGGGAACTGGTCGAACGGATCGGTGATCCGCGGCTGGCTGGTCGAATTGATGCACCAGCAGCTGCGTGACCAGGGGGCGCAGACCGACGCGGTTCCGGACTATGTCGAGGACACCGGCGAAGTGAACTGGCTGGTGCAGGAGGCGATCGGGCGCGAGGTGCCGATCCCGGTGATCACGCAGGCGGTGATCGAACTTTTCCGCTCGCGCACGGACGACGCGTCGGCCTACCGGGCGGTCGCGCTGATGCGTCACGGCTTCGGCGACCACCCCTTCGGCCGTGACGAGGACATTGCCGAAAAACGCGGCACGAGCCGCCTCGAAGGGATATGACCGCGCGACCGCCGGGCCGGATGGATCAGAAGAACAGAAGCGCGAGGATCACGAGGACCACCGCGGTCGCCACGCCCCAGACCCACATGGCGCGCGCCGGCGAGGGATCGGCTCCACCGGGCGCGGGCATCTTGTAGGTACCCTGGGCGCGCTGCGTCTCCTGCGCTTCGGCACGGCGCACCTGTTCGCGGGTCGGCGGCACGCCACCGGCCTCGGCATCGGTGCCCAGCGGCGCCGCGGCCGGGTCGCTGACCTCGACCTTGTCGGCGGTCTCGCCGTGGTCGATACGGTCGCGCAGCCGGTCGGGGTTGCCCGACTCGTGCCTCGCACGCGGATCGCGCTCGTCCGCTTCCGGGATCTTCGGATCTTGCGGTTTCGGGTCCTGGACCATGATCTCGTCCTTTCGCTTGACTGCCTTGGTAACCCGCCGCGCGGCATTTTGTTTCTGGCGGCGCGGCCGGTGCGTTCCCGACGGCACTGCGAGACATTGCCGATTACCGGTAATTCCGGGCCCGCCGTTCGGCGGCGCCTCGCCCGGCGGTCGGATCGGTGCCGACCGGCGTCCGCCTGGATTCTTGGACAGCAGAACTGCCGCGCGGCGCGATCAGGGCGCGGCTCTGGATCTGCCCGCGCGCCGCGCGTGGCGCCGCCGCCGTCCGCACCGAGTTCCTTCGCACCGAGTTCCTTGGAACCATCGATTGCCTGGCGGCATTGGATAGCCAGCAACACGAGCAACGAAGCCGCAGCCAGCGCGCGCCGATCCGAGCCGGGCCCGCGCCTGGCGCGACCGAGGGGTGACGATGGAACCCGACACGATTGCCCCGATGGACGCAGATTGCTGGCCGGCTGCGCCTTTCGGCACCGGCTGGCGGACCGGCGGGTGCTGCCCGGATCCGGGATGAACAGCCTTGCCGCTCGCCCGGCCGGAAACGGAAGTGGCTCGGCAAAAGGGGGGGCATTCCGCCCCGATTTGAAAGGTGCAAGGTTCTGACGCATGCCGCGCGACTACACAAGCGATGACCGGGTCGTCCGACGATCCCCCTCGGCCGGACCGGGAAGCCCCGAGGTCTGGGGGATCTATGAGCCCGACACCGGGTCGGTCCAATACGTCTGCGCCGATCCGGTGACGCGCAAGGCGGCGTTGATCGACGTGGTGTGGAACTTCCACCCGGCCAATGCGCGCACCTCGGAAGACAGCCTCGAGCAGGTGCTCGCGATCGTGGCGGGCGAGGGGCTGGAGGTCGCCTGGGTGCTGGACACGCATCCGCATGCCGACCACCTGATGGCGTCGTCGATCCTGCGCAGGCGCACCGGCGCGCCGAACGCGATCGGCGAGAAGGTCTGCGAGATCGCCGAACTCTGGCGCGGCATCTACAACCTGCCCGGCGCCTTCGACCCCGGGCGGGATTTCGACCGGCTGTTCGCCGATGGCGACCGGTTCGCGGTCGGCGACCTGGAGGTTCGGGTCATGTTGTCGCCGGGGCATACCTTGGGATCGATCACTCTCGTCTGCGGCGACGCGGCGTTCGTGCACGACACGCTGATGCATGTCGATGTCGGCACCGCACGGACCGATTTTCCAGGTGGCGACGCCGCGGATCTTTGGAACTCGATCGAAGAAATTCTGGCGCTGCCCGAACACACCCGGCTGTTCGTCGGTCACGACTACGGTACCGACAGCCGCGAGCGCCCGGCGTGGGAGGCGACCGTGGCCGAGCACCGGGAAAAGAACCCGCATGTGAAGCGCGGAACCGTCAAGGCCGACTGGATCGCGCGGCGCGAGGCCCGCGATGCGAACCTGCCGTTGCCGGACCGGATGCTGGCCGCGCTGCAGGTCAACCTGCGCGCCGGTGCGATGCCCCGGCCAGAGGACGACGGCGAGCACTACCTGAAAATCCCCGTGAACAAGTTCTGAGGTGATGGAAATGACGACGACGATGAAGCAGATGGTGGCCGAGGCGCGCGAGCGGATCGCCGTGGTCTCGCCGCGCGAAAGCCACGCCGCCGGAGAGCGGGCGGTGATCCTCGACGTGCGCGAGCCGGGCGAACTGGAAAGCGACGGGCGCATCCCCGGCGCGCTGCATGTCCCCCGCGGGCTGCTGGAATCGAAAGCCGATGTCGAGAGCGGATCGAGCCTCGATGCGCTCACCGCCGCCCGCGGGCAAAAGCAGGTGCAGGTGCTTTGCGCTTCCGGCGCGCGTGCGGCGCTTGCGGCCGAGACGCTGGCACGACTGGGCTACGACGGCGCAGTGATAGACGGCGGGCTCAAGGGCTGGAAGGAGGCGGGGCTGCCGACAGAGTGAACCTCGCCTCGGGGTTCGGACCGGGCGGTGCCGGCGGCGCCCGCCATCCCGTACCCCGCGAAACGAAGGGGCGGCGCAATGGAGTTGCAACAGATCTTCGGATCGTCACCGAACGGAATGACCGCGCTTCAGCTTGCCGCCCGCGCGGTCGTCATATTCGTTTTCGCCGTGACGCTGTTCCGGATGCTGCCGAGGAAGTCTCTCGGAAACACCTCGGTGACCGACGTGCTTCTGACCGTGCTCATCGGATCCAGCCTCAGCCGGGTTCTTACCGGCAACGCGCCGCTCGGGCCGGTGCTGATCGCCTGCCTGGTGCTCAGTGCGCTCTGGGTCGCGATGTCCTGGCTCGCCGTGCACAATGAGTGGGTCTCGCGGCTGGTCAAGGGGCGGCCGATGGTCGTGATCAGGGATGGCGAGGTTCAGGACGACGTTCTGCGGCAGACCCAGATGGGCAAGCGCGATCTCGAGCAGAGCCTGCATCAGCAGGGGCTCAGGGGACCGGGCGACGTGGAGCGGGCCTATATCGAACGCAACGGCGCCGTCTCGGTGGTGGAAGATCGGGATTGAGCGTACCGCTTCACCCCACGATCTGAACATCGAACGGGTTCCTTTGCCCGCCCGGCGTCGACGTTCCGAAGCCGGCGCGGGACTTCGATGGACCCCGCACAGGTATCGCCTTGATCGAAGCCTGCCGTCGCCTGGATGCGCAGGCGGAACGCAAAACCGTCGCCGCGCGGACTGATCCGGCCGCCGCCGGGGCCGCGGCCGCACGGCTTCGCCACCAACACCGCTGGCCGAAGGCCGATGGCATTTAACTCCATCCCCCGCATGCGGTAGGCATGAAGCGACGCGACGCAAATTCCACGGGTGCGAAATGACTGATACGAACGGTTTCCTCTGGGACGACCCCTTCCTGCTTGAGGACCAGCTGTCCGAAGAGGAGCGCATGATTCGCGACACCGCGCGGTCCTATGCGCAGGACCGGCTGGCGCCGCGGGTGCGCGCGGCGTTCCGCGACGAGCACACCGATCCGGCAATCTTCCGGGAAATGGGGGATCTCGGTCTGCTCGGCGTAACCCTGCCCGAGGCATTCGGCGGAACCGGGGCCGGGTATGTGTCCTACGGTCTGGTCGCGCGCGAGATCGAGGCCGTGGACAGCGGTTTTCGCTCGATGATGAGCGTGCAGGCCAGCCTGGTGATGTACCCGATCCTGGCCTATGGCAGCCCGGCGCAGCGGCAGCGCTATCTTCCGAAGCTGGCATCGGGCGAATGGATCGGCTGCTTCGGGCTGACCGAGCCGGATGCCGGCAGCGATCCTGGCGGAATGCGCACGCGGGCCAGCCGGACGGCGGGCGGGTACCGCCTGAACGGCACCAAGACCTGGATCAGCAACAGCCCGCTGGCGGATGTCTTCGTGGTCTGGGCCAAATCCGAGGCCCACGACGGAAAGATCCGCGGCTTCGTGCTGGAAAAGGGCACCAGCGGGCTGTCGGCGCCGAAGATCGAAGGCAAGCTGTCGCTGCGCGCCTCGGTGACGGGGCAGATCGTGCTGGACCAGGTCGAGGTCGGAGAGGACGCGCTGCTGCCCGAGGCGCAGGGGCTGTCCGGGCCGTTCGGCTGTCTGAACCGGGCCCGCTACGGCATCGCCTGGGGCGTGATGGGCGCGGCCGAGACCTGCTGGCACGCGGCGCGGCAGTACGGGCTGGACCGCAAGCAGTTCGGCAAGCCGCTGGCGCAGATGCAGCTGTACCAGAAGAAGCTGGCGGACATGCAGACCGAGATCGCGCTCGGCCTGCAGGCGTGCCTGCGGGTCGGCCGGCTGTTCGAGGCGGAGCGCATCGCCCCCGAGATGATCAGCCTGATCAAGCGCAACAACTGCGGCAAGGCGCTCGACATCGCCCGGCAGGCGCGCGACATGCATGGCGGCAACGGAATATCGGACGAATTTCCGGTGATGCGGCACATGGTGAACCTGGAGACGGTCAACACCTACGAGGGCGCGCACGACGTGCACGCGTTGATCCTGGGGCGCGCCCAGACCGGGTTGCAGGCGTTTTTCTGAACCGTCGCGCCGGGGCGGCGGTAATCGCGTCCGGCGCGCAACGTTCAGCCGGTCAGCGGTCGCAGGCGGGCCGGTCTGCCTTCCAGCACCGCGCGGCGGGTGGCCAGCCGCCGCGCCTCGTCGGTCGAGTGCGTGACCAGGATGGCGGCGACGGGATGGTCGCGCAGCAGGCGCTCGGTCAGGCGAAGCATGTCCTCGGCAAGCGCCGGGTCGAGCGACACGAAGGGCTCGTCGAGCAGCAGCAGATCGGGCTCTGCCGAAAAGGCGCGCGCAATCGCCAGCCTGCGCTGCTGGCCCAGCGACAGCTGCGCGGGGAACCGGTCCTCCAGTCCCGCCAGCCCGACTTCGGCCAGCGCGGCGCCGGCGCGCGCGGGGCTGGCACCGGTAACCAGGGTGATGTTCTGCAGCGCCGTGCGCCAGGGCAGCAGGGTCGGTTCCTGAAACACGATGGCGGGCCGGTCCGCCCGCGACACCCGGCCGGCAAAGGTCCGGTCCAACCCGGCGATGATGCGCAGCAGCGTGGTCTTGCCGATGCCCGAGCGCCCCTCGATCGCCAGCGTCTCGCCGCGTTCGAGCGAGAAACGGATCGGTCCCAGGACCGCAACGTCGCCGAAGCGCTTTTCCTGCAGGTCCAGGTCCATCACGCGCGGCGCCAGCGCGTGGCCCGCGCTTCCCAGGGGCGGACGATAAAGGTCTCGATGACCAGCATGACGATCACGAAGCTCAGCGCGTAGGTCAGCACCATCGCGACGTCGAACAGCTGGAAATAGAGATGGATCTTGAAGCCGATGCCGTCGGGCCGGCCGAGGAATTCCACCACCAGAACGATCTTCCAGATCAGGGCGATGCCGGCGCGCGCGGCCGATGCGGCATAGGGCGCGAGCTGCGGCAGGACCACGTGGCGGAAGCGCGATCCGGCCGGCATCCGGTAGGCGGCGGCAAGGTCGTCGAACTGCGGCGACAGTGCGCGGGCGCCCTCGCGCATCGTCACCGCGACCATCGGGATCTTGTTGATCGCCACGGCGATGACCGCCGCGGTCTCGTTCAGTCCGATCCACAGATAGCACAGCACGATCGTCACCAGCGCCGGCAGGTTGAGCGCGGCGACGAGCCACGGGTCCAGCCAGCGGTCCGCGGTGCGGCTGCGCCCCAGCGCCAGCCCCAGACCGACGCCGGCGATCATCGACAGCGCGAACGCCAGCGCGACACGCCACAGCGTGGCGGCGAGGTGCCGGGGCATCTCGCCCGAGGCGATCTCCTCGGCCATCAGCGGTGCGATGCGCCACGGACCGGGAAGCACCAGCGGATCGCCGTTCAGCAGGGCAAGCGCCGACCAGGCCAGCAGCAGCCCCAGGGCGGACAGGGCGGTGACGGAATGGCGGCGCCAGGCCTCAGTCCTGTAGATCAACGAACACTCCGGCGGGCAGGGAGGTGGCGTCGCCGACAAGGTCCTTGCCGCCCAGCTGCGCCATCAGCTCGAAGAAGCGGCCCGCCGCGTCTTCGGACACCGGCCGTTCCGGTGGAATCCCCGCCAGGAAACCTTCTTTCAGCGCGTCGAACTCGTCGTCGGTCCCGGGCCGGACCAGCGGGCGCAGGCGGTCCCATGCCGCTGCATCGCTGGCCAGCAGGTCCTTCGCGGCGCGCGATGCCGCCGCGATCGCCGCGACCAGCTCCGGGCGGTCGCGGACCATGTCGCCCTTCAGCACATAGCCCAGCAGCGGAATGTCCGGATCGAGCCCCATCGCCTGCGCAGCCTCGTTCACCGAGATCAGTTCGCGCATGCCGGCGGTCTTCATCCGCGCCATGAAGTGCCAGTAGTTGAGCGCGCCGGCCAGGTCCCCGTCGAGGGCGGCCTTGAAGATGAGCGGCGGCGCCCCGTACACCTGCTCGGTGCTTTCGGCAAGGTCGAACCCGTGTTGCTGCGTGGCGTAGGCACGCAGGATCAGCCAGCTCTTGTCCAGCGGACCACCGGCGATGCCGATCTTTCCGCCGCGCAGATCGGCGATGGAGTCGGCGCCGCTGCCGGGAGGCAGCAGGAGTCCGCCGACAGCCTTGGAATACGGCAGGAAAACGTAATCCCGCCCTGCGGCCCGCTGGCGCGCCACCCAGATCCAGTCCGACACGATCACGTCGGCGGTGCCGCCCTGGAAGGCGACCTGCGCAGCAGACCCGCCGGCGACGCCCTGAACCTCCATCTCGAACCCGTTCGCGGTGTCGAGGCCGTAGTGCTTGATGGTATCGAGCTCCCAGTTGACGGTGCCGGACTCCAGCACCGAAAACCGCACCACCGGCGTTTGGGCGAATGCCGCGACCGTGGCCAGAACCTGTGCCGCAGCCAAAAGGCAGACCCGTCGCAGACCGCATCCGAGCATCGTCGTCCTCCATGTTCTCATTGGTCGCACGCGGTCTCGGGGGCGTCGACGCCCAGCGTGTCGAGGGTGTCGATCCGGTGCTCGAACCCGTCGATCGGGGCGCGCGCGATCACCGCGTTGTGCGTCGCCAGCAGCAGCGGTTGGCGCAGTTGCCCGTTCCAGTCCCGGAAGGATCCCGCCGTGCCCTTGTAAAGGTCCAGCGCCATCTCGTCCGACCGGACGAACGCCGCGACGCGCGCGGGATCGGCGCTGCCGACCCGCTGCACCCCCTCGACCAGTGCCCGTACGGCCGCCCAGGCGGCCCAGTCCTCCGAGGTCATGTCCCGATCGGCGATCCGGCGGAAGCGCTGGTTGAGTTGCGGCGCGCCGTAGCGCTCGAAGGTCCAGTGCCAGGCCAGCGGCCGCAGCCCCTCGGCGCCCACGACCGGGCGGGGCAGGTATGTGGCGAACGGCAGATAGCGGCCGAATTCGCCGTCGTTGTCCACCAGCCAGATGACGTCATAGCGGGCATCGCCGGTCAGCAGCGCGATGTTCGACAGATCGCGGCGACGCGGATCGTTGGTCAGCTGGAACGCCCGGTCGGCGGCCAGCGTCAGCCCGAACTTGCCGGCCGCGCGGCGCACCGCATCGGCCTCGCCGGCGTCGGCGGCGTGATCGCCGCTCAGCAGCAGGATCCGCTCCCAGCCGCGCGCGCGCAGGTGCTGCGCCAGCGCGTCCGCCAGCATCGCGGTGCTGGGAACGGTGTGGAGCAGGCCCGGCTTGCAGTCCGCTCCGCGCCAGCGGTCGTCGCGGTCGCGGATGTTGATCGCCAGCCCGGCCGCCTGCGGGACGACGATCGCGGCAAGCTCGTCCGCCGGCAGGTCCAGCAGGATGCCGAGCGCGCCTTCGGCGAACGCGACCCTGGCCGCCTCGGCCGCTTCGCCCGGCGCGACCAGCATTTCCTCCAGCGCGAACTCCACGCCCAGCACGCGGCCGAGGATCCGGCTTTCGCGCATCGCGACCCGCGCGCCGTCCAGCGGGCGCGTCCGGTCGCGCAGCGACAGTCCGGTGTAGACCGGGCGCGGTTCGTAGTGCGGATCGTCCGCAATTCCAAGGTAGACCACGCGCGCGACATCCTGTGCCGCGGTCCCCTGCGCCGCCAGAAGCATGATGACGAGAAAGATCCTAGTGATCATCGATCAGGATGTCGTACGGGACCCTGCCCACGGGAACCGATGTGATCGGAGTGAGCGTGTCGGTGTCGATGATCGTCACGTCGTCCGACAGCCCGTTGGCGACATAGAGCGTGCGCTCGTCGGCGGTCAGTTCCAGGCCCCAGGCGCGCTTGCCCACGAGGATGTAGTCGATGACCTTTCGCGTCGGCACGTCCACCACGGCCACATGGTTTGCGCGACCCAGCGCGACATAGGCGCGGCTGCCGTCGCGGGTGATGACCAGGTCGACCGGCGTGACCTGCTCGGGGCGGAAGCCGGTCGGAAGGAACGGGATGTCGGCGACCAGCTTGAGGGTGCCGACGTCGATGATGTTGACGATCCCGGCCAGTTCGGCCGAGACCCAGAGTTCGGTTTCGTCGGGCGTCAGCGCGAAGCGGCGGGGGCGGGTGTCGACCAGGATGTCGGCGATCACCTCGTCCGCCTCGAGGTCGATCACATGCACCAGGTTGGCAGCCTCGGAGGCGACGAAGACCAGCCGGCCGTCCGAGGTGACCTGCACGCCCTCGGGTTCTTCGCCGGTGTAGTACTCGGTGATGAACTCGCCGGTCTCGACGTCATAGACCGAGGCGGCGGCGTCCTCTTCGTTCGAGACGATCAGCCTGCGTCCGTCGGGATGCAGGTCGAACGTCTCGGGCGCGGCCACGTTGCGGATGCGGCCGATCACCTCGAAGGTGCGGGTGTCGTGGATCGCGATCAGATCGTCATCCGCGCAGCCGACGAAGAACGCCGAGCGGTCGGCGTTGAAATGCACGCCGCGCGGCCGGGCGCAGGTGTCGACGGTCCGTACAACCTGATGGTCGGCGGAAAGTATACTCAGCGTGTCCCCGCGCTCGTTGGGGACGATCGCAAAACCGGTGCCGCCCGCCATCGTCAAGCCTGGCAGGGCCGCCGCCAGCGCGGCGCACAGGAATGTCCGCATCTTTCCTCCCCATGCCGGCGGGCGAACGATACTATCTCGCCGGGCGGCTTTATCGTATCATATATTTCACGTCTGGGATCAATGGACGAAAACTGGGGAGGATCGTTCGATGCACTTGAAGTTTCTAGCTGCCGTGGGGGGCGTCTGTCTGGCGCTGGGGTCGGGTCCGGCTTCGGCGCAGGAGGAGACGTCGGCCAGCACGCTGTACGGCGACCTGCAGCATGTCACGCAGGACATGCTCGAACGTGCCGCCGGGGACGGCAACAATTTCCTGCACACCAACGGGAACTACGAACAGACCCGCTATTACCCGGCTAGCCAGATCAACACCGGCAACGTGCAGAACCTGCGGCCGGCGTGGATCTTCCAGACCGAGGTGGTCGACAGCCTGGAAACCTCGCCGATCGTGGTGAACGGGATCATGTATGTGACCACCTCGTTCAACCATGTGTATGCGCTGGACGCGCGGACGGGGCGGCAGATCTGGCACTACAAGCACCAGATGGGGCCGGTCACCACCTATTGCTGCGGTCCCAACAACCGCGGCGTGGCCGTGTCCGGAGACCGGGTCTTCATGGGCACGCTCGACGCCAAGCTGGTGGCGCTGGACGCCAAGACCGGCAAGCAGTTGTGGGAGACGCAGATCGCCGAGGCCGAACTGGGCTATTCCGAGACCATGGCGCCCACCGTCGTCGACAACATGGTGCTGATCGGCACCAACGGCGGCGAGTACGGCATCCGCGGCTTCGTGAAGGCGTTCGACACCGAAACCGGCGAGGAAATCTGGAACTTCTACACGGTCCCCGAAGACAGCAAGGGGGTGTGGGCGACCCACGACGCGACCGGCCGCGACATGAAGCGCGACATCGAGGCCGAGAAGGCCGCCTACGAGGAAATGGGCGATCCCTACGAGACCCTCGGCGGCGGCGTCTGGCAGAACCCGGCGGTCGACCTGGAAACCCGGCGGATCTATTTCGTCGTGGGCAACCCGTCGCCCGACCTCGACGGGTCGCTGCGGCCGGGCGACAATCTCTATACCGACAGCCTGGTCTCGGTGGATCTGGATAGCGGCGAGTATGTCTGCCACTTCCAGTACATCGCCCACGACGTGTGGGACCTGGACGCTGTCTCGCCGCCGATCATCACCCAGGTGAAGGACGAGGCCGGCAACGACATCAAGGGCATCCTGCATGGCGGCAAGACCGGGTATGTCTACGTCCACGACGCCGAGGACTGCTCGCTGATCCGCTTCTCGGAGCCGATGGTCAGCCAGGAGGGGCGCTGGACGCTGCCGACGGAAGACGGCGCGCGCATGCTGCCCGGCGCGAACGGCGGCGTCGAGTGGTCGCCGATGGCGATCGACCCGAACGAGCGCCTGACCTATGCGATCAACCTGCATCAGCCGATGACCTACACCGTGCGCTCGACGCCGTACCCCGAGGGCAAGCTGTGGCTGGGCGGTTCGTTCGACGTGATCCCCGACGAGGAGCAATGGGGCAACGTCACCGCCGTGGACTACGACACCGGCAAGATCCGCTGGAAGGTCCGCACCGAGCAGCCGATGATCGGCGGCATTCTGGCGACGGCCGGCGGGCTGCTGTTCACCGGTGAGGGCAACGGGCTGTTCAAGGCGTTCGACAGTTCCAACGGTGCCGAGCTGTGGCGCTTCCAGGCCGGGGCCGGCGTCAACGCGCCGCCATCCAGCTATACCGTCGAGGGGCGTCAGTACATCGTCGTCGGCGCCGGCGGCAATGCGCAGTTGAACTACAAGCGCGGCAACAACATCATTGCCTTCACGCTTGCCGATTGAGGCTTGAACGGCCGACGACGGGGCGGGCACGAATTGCCCGCCCCTTCTCGTGCGGCACAACGGGAGTGACCAATGCGAACGATTCTTGGCGGGTTGAGCGCGTGCCTGGCCGCGGGCCCGGGTCTTGCGCAGGACGCCGCCTTCGACGTCGAGGCGGAAGCGCAGATTTGCGCCGGGTGCCACGGCGAGGCCGGGATGCCGGTGGACGAGACCACTCCGATCATCTGGGGGCAGGAGTATTTCTACATCTACACCCAGCTTCGGGATTATGCCGCGGCGCGCAGGGAGCACGAGGTCATGACCGGCATCGCCGCCGAGTACGACCGCGACCAGGCGAAGCAGCTTGCCGAGTATTACGCGGCCAAGGACTGGCCCGCGATCCAGGCCGCCACCGAAGAGGGTGACGCCAGGCTCGCCAACGCCGGTATCACCGGCGGGCAATGCAGTGCCTGCCACGGCAAGTGGGAGGGCGACAGCCGGATCCCCCGCGCCGCCGGGCAGCAGCCGGCCTATCTGGAGCAGACGATGAAGGACTTCAAGAACGAGGTCAGGATGAACGCGCCCGACAAGATATCGACGATGAAACAGCTGGACGACGCGACGATCGAGGCGTTGGCGCGCTATCTCGCCTCACTCTGAGCGGCGGCCGCGAAGAACCGCCCGCACCGCCTCGTCGGCGGCCAGGTCCGCTGCGGTCAGCCCGGCAAGATCGGTTGTCGCAGGCTCCGCGCCGCGCTCGAGCAGGAATGCGGTCATCGCGGCGTTACCCCGGGCCGCGGCGATCATCAGCGGCGTGCGGCCGCGGTCGTCGCGCGCCTCCAGCGCGGCGCCGGCGCCCAGAAGCAGCTCGGCCACCGCGATCCCGTCCCGCGGCGGCGCATCGTTGCTGTGCCCCGCCGCCCACATCAGCGCGGTCAGCCGGTGTCCGCCACGCTGATCGGCTTCGGCGCCGGCAGCGAGCAGCCGCTCGACGGTCGAGCGGAAGGCGCGTCCAGCCGCGTAGGCGAGGGCGGACTTCCCGCTGCGGTCCAGTGCCGACGGCGCCGCGCCCGCCTTCAGAAGCAAGTCGACAAGCCGGTCGTTGCCGTCGAACGCCGCCGCCATCAGCGGCGTCACGCCCTGATCGTCGGCGGCGTCCGCATCGGCACCGCCGGCCAGCAGCTCGGCGACCATCCGGCGCCGGCCGTGCCGGGCCGCCACCATCAGCGGCGTCGCCCCCGCGAGGTTCCGGTGCTCGATCTCGGCCCCGGCCGACAGCAGCTGCGCCGCCACCTCGCGCGCGCCGCGGCCCGCCGCCGTGTTGAGCGGCGTGGCCCCGAACCGGTTGCGGGCATGCGGCGAGGCGCCCTTTGTCAGCAGGTCGGCGGCAAGAGCCGGACAGTCCAGACCGGCCGCCTCGAACAACGCCTCGTTCAGCAGCCGGCCCTCGAGCGGCCCCGGCGCCTGGGTCAGGCGCGCCTCGAGGGCGCGGCAGGGGCGGCTGGCGTCCTGTGCGGCACCGACGCTTGCCCACAGCAACAGCAGCAGTGCCAGCGCGGCCCTCATCTGACCACGAACTCGCCCCGGAAGCCGAGTTCCTCGAGCCCGACCACATAGAACTCGTAGGTGCCTGGGCGGATCGGGACGAACCAGACGTCGATGGTGCCGGCGTCGTCGAACTCGACCGCGTGCAGACCGTACGGCTTCACTTCCTTGTCCTCGACCACCACCTGGTCGACCCAGATCTCGCGGAAGAACTCGGGGGCCACCAGCTTGTATTCCTCCAGCCCGTCGCTCTCGATCCGCCACCGGTAGTAGACGCCGGTCTCGAGCTCGAAGCGGCGCTGCGAAAAGCCCTGCGCCGCATCCAGGACCAGCGGTTCGAGCCTCGTTCCGCGGCGAGTCGGATCGCCTTCGGCGAAGGCGGGTGCGGCCAGTGCGCCGCACAATGCGAACGAGACGAACAGGGGTTTCATTCAGGCGACCTCGCGTGGCTGGCGTGCTGGAAGTGACTGGACCTACGGACGAATGTGTATCATCGCCGCGGCGATCGGGGCAAACCTTCGGTGCCCGGCCATAGCGGCGCGCTCAGGAGCTCGCGGCCGGCCGCAGCCCGAGCAGCCGGCGCGCCTGCGCCGGATCGGCCACCGGCCGTTCGTATCTGTCGCAAAGCCTTGCCGTCCGGCGCACCAGCGCCGCGTTCGACGGCGCCAGCGTGGTCCGGTCCAGCCGAACATTGTCCTCCAGACCCGTCCGCGCATGCCCCCCGCCCGAAATCGCCCAGTCGTTGAGCACGATCTGGTTGGCGCCGACCCCGGCCGCACACCACGGCGCATCGCTGCCGAACAGCCGGTGTACGGTCTTGACGTAGAAGTCGAATACCTCGCGGTCCGCGGGCATCGCGTTCTTCACGCCCATGACGAACTGCACATAGGGCGTGCCGCTGAACTGGCCCCTGTCGGCCATCTCCATGGCCTTGAAGATATGCGACAGATCGAAGGCCTCGATCTCGGGCTTGACGTCGTGCGCCAGCATCTCGGCAGCCAGCCAGTCCACCAGATCCGGCGGGTTCTCGTAGACCCGGGTCGGGAAGTTGTTCGATCCCACCGCCAGCGACGCCATGTCGGGCCCGAGCGGCAGCATCCCGCCGCGCGCCTTGCCCGCGCCCGACCTGCCGCCGGTCGAGAACTGGATGATCATGCCCGGGCAGTGCTTCTCCAGACCCTCTTTCAGGCGGGCGAATTTCTCCGGGTCGGAGCTGGGACTGCCGTCGTCGTTGCGGACGTGGCAATGCGCGATGGCGGCACCGGCCTCGTAGGACTCATGGGTGGATTCGATCTGCTCGTCGACGGTGACGGGCACCGCCGGATTGTCGGACTTTCGCGCCACCGAACCGGTGATCGCGACGCAGATGATGCACGGAGTTGTCATGCCGGCTCCCGGGTTTGCAAAATCATGGTCATTTGATCCCCTTGCGGGCGGGTATGGCAAGGATGCTCGGGAACAAGCGCGAACCGCACCGGTCTTGGGGGCCGGCCTCACCGGCCGCGGCAATGCTGCCCCGTTGTTCTGCCCCGGTGTTCTGCGCCGCATGTTCCGGACAGCTCGCGGACGGCATGCCGTCTGTTCCTTTCGCCGCGCCTGATCTAGACCCGTTGGACGGTGCAGGAAGGCCGCGCGGCGTCGCGGCGGCGAAGGAGTGCTGGCAATGACCGATCGGAGGACGCTGAGGCTGGGCCTGATCGGCGACAATATCGCAGGATCGCACGCGCCGCTGCTGCACCGTCTGGCGGGACGGCAGAACGGGCTCGACGTCTGCTATGACCGGCTGGTTCCCCCCGAGCGGCGCGAGAGTTTCGAGCAGGTGTTCGATGCCTGCGCCTTGGGCGGATATCGCGGGATCAACGTGACCTATCCCTACAAGGAAAGGGCGGTGCGCCATGTACGCATCGACGATCCCGCGGTGCGCGCCATCGGCGCGGTGAACACGGTTCTGTTCGGGCCGGACGGGCCGCGCGGCCACAATACCGATCACACCGGCTTCATGTCCGCCTATCGCACGGGCCGCGGCGGCCGCGCGCCCGGCATCGTGCTGATGATCGGCGCCGGCGGGGTCGGGCGGGCGGTGGCGTTCGGGCTGGCAAAGCTCGGCGCCCGCGAGCTTCGGTTGTCCGACCGGGATCCGGACCGGGCCCAGGCCCTTGCCGCGGCGCTTCGGCCGGTTGCGGGTGGCATGCGGGTCAGCATCTGGGACGAGCCGGAAACCGCTGCCGGCGGGGCGCAGGGTCTGATCAACTGCACGCCGGTCGGCATGGACGGCTACGGCGGCACGCCCCTGCCGAGCGACGCGATGCGGGGTGCCGAATGGGCGTTCGACGCCGTCTATACGCCGGTGGAGACCCGGTTCCTGGTCGACGCCGCCGCCGCGGGGCTTTCGGTGGTTTCCGGGTGGGAGCTGTTCTTTTTCCAGGGCGTGCAGGCCTGGGCACTGTTCTCGGGCGCGCCGCTGGATGAGCGGGCGCTGCGCGCGCAACTTCTGGACCCTGAAACCGCGGTGTGAGCGGCCGGGCATCGCACAGGCCGCAGCGCGGGCGCGCTACGGGGTGAAGGGCCAGATCAGTGGCGCCACCAGGACGGTGACCGCGCCCGCGATGAGGTTCATCGGAATGCCGATCCGCAGAAAATCCCGGAACCGGTAGCCGCCGGCGTTGTAGACCATGGTGTTGGTCTGGTAGCCGATCGGGGTGGCGAAGCTGGCGCTGGCCCCGAACATGACGGCCACGACGAACGGGCGCGGATCGAGTCCCAGCTGCGCCGCCACCCCGGCAGCGAGCGGCGTCATCACCACCGCCACCGCGTTGTTGGTGACCATTTCGGTCAGCAGCGAGGTGATGGCGTAGACCGCTGCCAGGGCCAGCAGCGGGCTGAGCCCCGAAAGCAGCGGTGCAAGCCGGTCGACGATCAGTTGCATCGCCCCGGTATTCTGCAGCGCGCTGCCGATGGTGAGCATCGACACCACCAGCAGCAGCAGCCGGCCGTCCACCGCGCCCATGCCCTCGTCGGCGTCGATGCAGTTGGTCAGCAGCACGACCGCGACGCCGATGATTGCGAGCGGAAGGATCGGCGCCAGGTTCAGCGCGG
Organism: Halovulum marinum; assembly: GCF_009697225.1. GTDB lineage: Bacteria > Pseudomonadota > Alphaproteobacteria > Rhodobacterales > Rhodobacteraceae > Halovulum > Halovulum marinum. The sequence continues at coordinate 42,083 of NZ_WIND01000008.1, read as the reverse complement.
CGCCGAGCACAACGCCTACGATGGCCGCGACCGCGACCGGCGCCTTCCTGCGCCGGTAGGCCCGCGCGGCAATCGGCGCGAGCAGGGTCAGATCCTCTTCCCGGGCGAGACGTTCGATGTTCGGCGCCGGGCCGTCCAGCAGCACGGTGTCGCCCGCTGCCAGCCGGGTCTCGGCGTCGTTCAGGTCCACCATGGCGCCGCGGTGGTGCGCCGCGACCAGGTAGACGCCATAGGTACGGCGCCAGCCCAGGTCCCGCATCTTCCGGCCCGCGGCTGCTGTATTGGCACCGATGAGAGCCTCGACCACGACGCTGGCTCTGGCCTGCGCCATCTCGGCGCCGGCGATCTCCAGTCCGGCGGTGCCGCGCTCGCGGAAGCCCATCACCTCGGCGTCGGAGGTGTGCAGCACAACGCGGTCCCCGGCGCGGAGTTCTGCCGTGGCGAGATGTAGGCGCAGCGACGCGTCGTCCCGGATCAGGTCGATCACGCGCCCGGACCCCCGCCTGAACTCGGCGACGCCGTCGACGCGCCGGCCGATCAGCGGCGATCCGGTCGGGACGAACAGCTCGACGGTCCAGAACCTGCGGTCGCGCAATCCGGCTGAATCGCCGAGTGCGTACCGGTCGGGCAGCAGCCTCGGGGCCGCGAGTGCCAGGAACCCACCGCCGACAAGGGCGACGACTATGCCCAGCGGCGCGATCTCGAACAGCGTGAACGGGGCCAGGCCGATGTCTCGGGCGACGCCGTCGACCAGCAGGTTGGTCGATGTCCCGATCAGCGAGCAGGTGCCCCCGAGAATGACGACATACGACAGCGGGATCAGCAGCCGCGAGGCGCTGACGCCGATCTCCTTCGCCATCGCGAACATCACCGGTATCAGCACCATCACCACCGGAGTGTTGTTCATGAAGGCGGATGCCGCCGCTGCGGCGACGAAGAACCCGGCGAGAGTCAGGCGGGGATGGGCGGCGACACCGCTGCTGAGGTGCCGGGCCACGAAGTCCAGCACACCGGTGCGCACCAGCGCGGCGCTGAGGACGAACATCGCGCCGATGGTCGCCGGGGCGGGATTGCCGATCGCCCGCAGCACGTCCTCGACGGTCACCAGCCCGAGGAGCAGCGCCGCCGCCGCGCCGCACAACGCAACGACCTCGGCCTCCCGCACCTCGAGCAGGAACACGACGAAGACGCACAGCGTAAGCGCGATCGCGGCAAAGGGGGCGGTGGTGCCGAGGTCAAGGATCACGACGAAACTCCGGGCAGGGGGCGGGAACATGAGGCTGCGACGAGCGGGCTCAGACGGCGAAAATGATCTCGGCAAGCAGACCCGTGCCGGGCCGGTTCGAGAGCCGCAGTTCGCCGCCGTGATCCTCCACCACTGCCTGCGCGATGCTCAGGCCCAGTCCGGTGCCGGGTCGCGCGCCGCCGTGCTGCGTCCGGTTGCCCCGGTGAAACGGCCGCAGCACAGCGGCCATCTCCTGCTCCGGAATGCCGGGTCCGGTGTCGGCGATGCCGACCACGACCTGGCGTCCGCAGCGCCGGACCTGAACATCCGCCTCGTTTCCGTATTTCACCGCATTGTCGATCAGGTTGACGATCGCCCGCTTGACCGCAAGGCGCTTGCACCGGATCACCAGACCGCTTTCGCAGTCGCAGGTGACGGGCGCGCCGCAATCGCCGAGGTCGTCGCAGATGCTGCTGACCAGTGCGCCCAGATCGACGCGCGACTTCTCCTCGCTGTCGTGAGCCGCCCGCGCGTACGACAGGAAGCTGCCGATCGTCGCGTCCATGTCGTCGATCGCGGCCAGGGTCTTCCGCCGTTCGGTGGTCAGCGGCATCATCTCCAGCCGCAGGCGGATCTGCGTCAGCGGTGTCCGCAGATCGTGCGAGATCGCGGCCAGCATCTCGGTCCGGGACTGGATCAGCCGGGTAAGCCGCTGCTGCATCCGGTTGAAGGCCGCGGCCGCGACGGCGACCTCGGCCGGGCCCGTCACGACCAGCGGCGGGCGGAACAGATCCCGGCCAAGCGCCTCGGCGGCCTCGGCGAATCTGGCCAGCGGGCGGGTGACGCGGCCCACCAGCCAGAACGCGACCAGCGCGATGCCCAGGACCGCCGAGACCAGGTTCGCCACCAGCAGTTCGGGCAGCAGCGACTTCGGGGTGTTGAGCGCGCCCAGGAAGTTGATCCATTCGCCTGCCGCGTGCCGGATCGATATCTCCAGCGCCGCGCCGTCTTCCGGAGGATCCAGGCCGGCGGTCGGCGGCGCGGCGGGGGCGGTGGCCTCGAACGTGGGCGGGGCGCTTCTGCTGTCGGCTTTGCCGACAAAGCGGACCCGCATGTCGTGATCCGCGATCCGCGGCAGCTGCGAGCGGAGGTAGGCCGCGATCTCCAATTCCTCGTCGGAGGAAGCCAGCGCGTGCACCGACGGCTCGTCGCCCGACCATACGCGGAACGTGCGGCTGTCCGAGAACTGGATCACGTCGCGGCGCCACGATGGTGGCAGGTCCCGCAGCAGCCGGCTGATGCCCGCCGCACGCTCGGCCAGATCGACCGCTCCGGTCATCTCGATCGCGTCACGCCGGTCCAGCGCGTAGAACAGGTAGCCTGCCACGTGGGACAGCAGGAAGCTGATGATGATGATCGCCGAGGTCTCGCCCCGCATGCTGCGTGCGCGCATCATCGGGCGATATCCGGCGTGAACAGATAGCCGTCTCCCCAGATCGTTCGGATGATGCGGGGTGTTTTCGGGTCGTCGCCGAGCTTGCGGCGCAGGCGGCTGACCTGGATATCGATGCTGCGATCCGAGATCGCCGCCGAGCGCCCGCGCGTCGCGTCGAGCAGTTTCTCGCGCGACAGGGTCACCTGCGGCCAGGTCAGGAATGCCAGCAGAAGCTCGTATTCCGCGCCGCTGAGAAACACCACGACGTCGCTGGCGGAGACCAGCTCGCGTTTCGCAGTGTCGAGGGTCCATCCCTCGAAGCGGATGAAGCGCCCGGAGGGCTCGTTGGCCGGCTGCAGCGCGCCGGCGCTGCGGCGCAGGACCGCCCGGATCCGCGCCAGCAGCTCGCGGCTGTGGAACGGTTTCGCCAGGTAGTCGTCGGCGCCCATCTCCAGCCCCAGCACCCGGTCGAAATCATCGCCCTTCGCGGTCAGCATGATGATCGGCGTGGCGACCGCCTCGCCGCGCAGCGCGCGGCAGAAGCTCAGCCCGTCCTGATCCGGCAGCATGAGGTCGAGGATGATCAGATCGACGTCGGTTGTGCCAAGCTGCTGCCGGGCGCCTGCGACGTTCCATGCGCGGCTGACAGCGTAGTTTTCGCGCATGAGGATGCCGGCGACGAGTTCGCAGATGTCCGGATCGTCGTCCACGACGAGGATGTGTTTTGCCGATGTCATGAGTCTGCCACGTCCCGCGGCGCCGTGCCGCGCGATCCGATCTCATAGCAGAAACGGAAGATTCGCCGCAGCAGATTTTGCGACGCGGTTGCTGCTCCGAGAGCGTGACACAGCTTGTCACAGTTCGACAAAACCGCTGCGAATGCCCGGCCGCGACGTGACCTAGATTGCCCGTACCGACAACAGACCAGGAGGTCGCGAAATGACCTATGCTCAGGACGAGGCTTCGCCCGACGCGGCACTGTTCACGCCGCACCACCGCACGGCCGGCAACGCGCGGAGCGCGGATCGCAACAGTGAATGCGGGCCGGAAACCACCGTCCACGGCTTCGTGCCGGATTGCGGTACCGTCATGGATTTCGTTGCGTACGCGCTGAAGCGGCCGGACCGCCAGCGCGCCTTGGCGGAGCACCTTTGCGCGTTGCAGGCCCGGCAGCAGGCGCGGTTCGCGGCGCTGCCAGCCGACGCAAGACAGGACGACTGGGTTCTGACACGCCACGAGCGGCTTCTTCGGGTCAATCAGGCAAGCCACGACGCGGCCTTGCGGATCGTGCAGCAGATGCGTCAGCCGTCAGTCGCATCCTGAGAACATCGTTTTCGGCGCAGTCACGTTGCCTGTCGAGACGCGCCTATCTGGCGGACCGGTCCTGCCCTCCGGTCCGCATTTTTTTGCGACAGTCGCGCTGGCAAGCGTCTCAGACGATGCTTTTCACCCGGTCCCAGGTATTCGACAGGTGTTGCGCCATGACTTCGCCCAGCGCCTGCCCGTCGCGGCGCGACAGCGCGTCCGCCATCCTCTCGTGCTCGCCGACCGCCGCGGCCCAGTACTCCGGCGAGCGGTTGCCGAGAAAGCGGATCCGCTTCAGCCGCGCCTGGATGTTGCGCTGCATCTCCTGCAGGGTCTCGTTGCCGGTCATCTCGGCCAGGCGCGAGTGGAACTCCTGGTTCAGCTTGTAATAGGGCATCCGCTCGCGCTTTTCGTAGTGCCGCATCATCTCTTCGTGCAGCGCGATCAGCGCCGCGACCTGGGCGTCGCTGGCCCGTTCGCACGCCAGCTGTCCGGCGAGCCTTTCCAGATGCGCCAGAACCTCCAGCATCGAGTGGACGTCCTGCGGCGTCAGCTTCCGGACCACCGCGCCGCGGGACGGGCGGATGATGACCAGCCCCTCGGCCGCCAGCGTGCGCAGCGCCTCGCGGAACGGGGTGCGCGAGACTTCCAGCTGCTCGATCAGCCGGGTTTCGTCGATTCGGCTGCCCGGCTCCAGATAGCCCTCGATGATCAGGTCGCGGATCCGGTTGGCCACCTGATCGTGCAGGGTCTGCTTGCGGATCGCGACCGGCCCGCCCGCCGTCATGCCCAGATCTGCCATGCTGTCTCCGCCTCGCGTCGTTTTCGCCAGTATAGAACCTCTTGCATTGCGCGGCGAGTTTGATCAATGTATTTTGTATACAAGGAGAGAATATACATGATTCATGCCCCCCGAGTCGCCTTCGCCATCGGAGACGCAGGCGGAATCAGCCCCGAGCTCAGCGCGCGCGTGCTGGCCGACGACGAGGCGAATCGTGGCGACATGATCGTGATCGGCGACGCCCGCGTGCTGGCAATGGGCGCCCGTCAGGCCGGGGTGACGCTGGATCTGCCGGTGCTGGCGCCCGGCGGGCTGGTCGAGGGGCTGCCGAACGGCAGTTTCATCGTCGACATGGCCAATTGCGACCCCGGCGCGGTGACCCCGGGCGCCGCCAGCGAGACGACCGGCCGCGCCGCATTGCAGAATTTCGCCGCGGCGCTACGGCTGGCGGCGGTCGGCGTCGCTGGCACGGTGTTCTTCACACCGTTCAACAAGCACGGGATGCGGTTGGCCAAGGCCGACTACGTCGACGAGATCGGGTTCATCAACCAGACCATCGGCGCGACCCGTTCCGGGCGGGAGTTCAACGTGCTGGACGAGGTCTGGAATGCTCGCGTCACCTCGCACATCCCGCTGCGCGACGTGGCGGATGCGCTGACCGAGGATCGCATCTTCGATGCCTTGCGCCTGACCGTCGAGACCATGGAGGGTGCCGGCTTCGAGCGGCCGCGGATCGGCGTCGCGGCGCTGAATCCGCACGCCGGCGACGGGCGCAACTTCGGCGACGAGGACGAGGATATATTGCGTCCGGCGGTCGAGCGCGCTCGCGCCCGGCAGATGGCCGTGACCGGGCCGATCCCCTCGGACACGGTGTTCGTGCGCGCGGTGAAGGGCGAATTCGACGCGGTGATGACGATGTACCATGACCAGGGTCAGATCGCGATGAAGCTGCTGGGATTCGATCGCGGCGTGACGCTGATCGCGGGCTACCCGTTCCCGATCGTCACGCCCGCGCACGGCACCGCCTACGACATCGCGGGGCAGGGCATCGCCGACACCGGCGCGACCTTCAATGCCGTGGCGCTGGGCCGGCGCCTGGCCAGCCGCGGCGCGCCGCGGACGCAGACCGTATCGGCCGCGGATCTGCCGGGCCTGTTCGACGGAAAGGTCGAATTCGCGCCGGTCGCCGGGTGAGATCAGCAACCAGAACCGGCGGCGTGCCCGCCATACACCAAGGGAGGAGACAGCAATGAGACTCGGACACGCGATCTTCGGCGCGGCGGCGCTGGCGCTGTTGGGCGGAGGCGCCACCGCGCAGGAAGAGATCATCTTCGGCATCAGCGCCGCCACCGGCTCGCTGCAGGAGCAGTCGGCCAGCGAGTTCGCGCGGCGCGCGAACGAGAAACTGGGCGATACCGCGGTGGTCAAGGTCTTCGACAGCTCGCAGCTGGGCAAGGACAAGGACATGCTGCAGAAGATCAAGCTGGGCACGATGCACCTGACGCTGCCCTCGTCGATCATGCCCGAAATTGCCTCGGAATATGCGATCTTCGACCTGCCCTTCCTGGTCGCAAACCGCGATCATCTGGCCCGCATCGACGAGACCCTGTTCAAGGATGTGCTGGTGCCGGCCGCCGAGGCGCAGGGATACCGCCCGCTGGCAGTGTGGGAAAACGGGTTCCGCCAGATCACCAACAACGAGCGTCCGATTACCACGCCGGCCGACCTGCAGGGGCTGAAGATCCGCACGCCGAATTCGTCCTGGCGGGTGGCGATGTTCAAGGAATACGGCGCGAATCCCACGCCGATGGCGTTCTCGGAGGTATTCGTCGCGCTGCAGACCGGCGTCATCGACGGGCAGGAGAACCCGCTGACCAACATCGCCGGCGGCAAGCTGGACGAGGTGCAGGAGTATCTGTCGCTGTCCGGGCACATCTACTCGCCCGCCTATCCGACCGTGGGCGTCGCCGCTTTCGAGAAGCTGGACCCCGAGATCCAGCAGGTGCTGACCGAGACCGCGCAGGAGGTGGCGCTGTGGGCGCGCGAGCAGGGGGCCGCACAGGACGGCGAGCTGCTGGAGAAGCTGAAGGCCGGCGGAATGGCGGTCAACGAGACCGACCGGGCCGCCTTCGTCGCGGCGTCCGCGCCGCTCTACGAGAAATTCGCCAGCGAAGTCGAGAACGGGCAGGCGATGATCGACCAGGTGCTGTCGCTGGCCGACGGCTCGTGACACGGAACCGGGGCGCGGCGCGTCCGCGCCCCGTATTCTCTTGCAGGGATTGCGCTCAAAGATGATGGCCCGCCTATCGCGCCTGCTCGACGCCGCCCTTCAGGCCGCGACGATCCTGATGATCGTCGCGCTGGCCTGCATCGTGCTTCTGGGCGTCGCGTTCCGCTACTCCGGCAATTCGCTGATCTGGTACGACGAGGTCGCCGCCGTGCTGCTGGCCTGGATCACCTTCACCGGCGCGGCCCTGGCCGGGCTGCGCAACGCGCACCTCGGCTTCAACGGGCTGCTGTTCGGCCTGCCGATGACCGGGCGCATGGTCTGCTTCTGGCTGGGCGAGGCGATCTTTCTGACCACTTTCGCCGTCACTGCCTGGGCGGGCTGGGCGATCCTGGACATCTTCGGCAACGAGACCATGACCACGCTGCGCTTCGTGCCGCGCAGCTTCGTCCAGGGCATCCTGCCGGTCAGCGCCGCGCTGCTGATCCTCGGCCGCCTTCTGACCCTGCCCGAGCGCCGGGTCGAGGTCCGCGCCGGGCACGACCCCGAGGCGGCCGAGATCGAATACGAGATCGCCCGCGCGGAATCCGAACTTGCACGCGCCAATGCAGGGAATTCCTGATGACCGAGGCCCTGATCCTGCTGGGAATGTTCCTGATGATCGCCATCGGCGTGCCGATCGCGGTCTCGATCCTGGCCAGCGCGCTGGTCGGCGTCTGGCTGCTGAACGGGCACCTCGGCTTTCTGAACGCGGCGCTGTCTCTCTATGACGGCGCCACCAGCTTTCCGCTGATCGCGATCCCGCTGTTCATCCTGGCCGGCGCACTGATGAACACCGGCGGCATCTCGACCCGGCTGATCGGCTTCGTCTCGGCGCTGATCGGCTTCGTCCGCGGCGGGCTGGCGATGGTCAACGTCGGCGTGTCGCTGTTCTTCGCCGAGATCTCGGGCTCGGCCGTCGCCGACGTGGCCGCCACCGGCTCGGTGCTGATCCCGGCAATGAAGAAGAAGGGGTACTCGCCCCGGTTCGCCGCCGCGCTGACCTCGTCGTCGGCGTCGCTGGCGATCATCATCCCGCCGTCGATCCCGATGATCCTTTATGGCGCGCTGTCGGACACCTCGATCGTCCGCCTGTTCGTCGCCGGCATCGTGCCGGGGCTGATCGGGGCTTTCCTGCTGATGGCGCTTTCGTACTATTTCGCCGTCCGCTATGACCTGCCCCGCGAAGAGGGTTTCAGCCTGTGCCGGCTCTGGCAGGCCACCAGGGAGGCGTCCTGGGCGCTGATCCTGCCGGTCATCATCCTGGGCGGCATCTTCGGCGGCATCGTCACCGCGACCGAAGGCGCGGGTCTGGCGGTGCTGTCCGCGCTGATCATCGGCCTGTTCATCTATCGCGAACTGAACTTCGGCCGCCTCTATCACGCGCTGCTCGACGGGGTGAACCAGACCGCGGTGGTCATGCTGCTGGTCGCGGCCTCGGCGGTGCTGGGGCTGTACCTGACCGAGACCGAGCTGCCGCAACGGCTGGCCGCGGGGATCACCGACATCACCACCAACAAGTTCCTGGTGCTGATGATCATCAACGTGTTCCTGCTGTTCGTGGGCATGGTGCTGCACGGCGCCGCCGCGATCATCCTGACGGTGCCGATCTTCATGCCGCTGGTGCACGAGATCGGCATCGACCCGATCCAGTTCGGCATCCTGATCACGCTGAACATCGCCCTCGGCCAGCAGACCCCGCCGGTGGCCAGCGTGCTGATCACCGCCTGCTCGATCGCCCGCACCGACGTGTGGAGCACGACCAAGACCAACCTGCCGTTCATCGCCGTCCTGGTGCTGGTGCTGCTGCTGGTCACCTATGTCCCGGCAGTGCCGCTGTGGCTGGTGGGGGTGTTCTACGGCCCGTGATCCGCGCGCGCTATCACGGCAGCGCCCTCATGCGCTTCCCTGCGGACGGATCGCACCGGCGCTAAAGGCCGATCCCGCCCCCCCCCCCCCGTGGCCTTTGCGCCCCGTTTCGCCTAAGGGCTGGCGACAGCTGCCCACCGGCGATGCGAGGTGCCCATGACTGCCGTCGAGATCCTGGACTACTCCGGCGTGGCGCTGTTCGCCGCGACCGGTGCGCTTGCCGCGTCGCGCAAGCAGCTCGACATCCTCGGGTTCGTGTTCCTCGCCGCGGTGACCGGCACCGGCGGCGGCACGGTCCGCGATCTGGTGTTGGACGTGCCGGTGTTCTGGGTGGCGCAGCCGTTCTACGTCCTGGTCTGCGCCGCGGCGGCGATCTGCCTGTTCTTCGCCGCGCCGCTGGCCGAGTCGCGCTATCGCTGGCTGCTGTGGCTCGACGCGGCGGCGCTGGCGGCCTACGGCGTGTTCGGCGCCTACAAGGGACTGCTGGTATCCGGGTCCCCGATTGTCGCGGTGGTCATGGGGACGCTGACCGGTACGCTGGGCGGCATCCTTCGCGACGTGCTGGTGAACGAGCAGTCGGTGCTGCTGCGCCGCGAGATCTATGTCACCGCGGCGCTGGCGGGCGCGCTGGTCTACGTCGCCGCCGAGGCGCTGGGCGTGGGTCCGCCCGTCTCGGCGGCCGGCGGCTTTGCCGCGGCGTTCGGACTGCGCAGCTGCGCGCTTGCCTTCGACTGGCAGCTGCCGGTGTACAAGTCCCTTCCGGGCCGGCACCCGGACGATTTGCCGCGCTGAGGCGCCGGGGAAGAAGCCCCCAGCCTGGATCCGGGTCCGGCTGGCGCGCGGCCGGCGGTCATGCGTCCCGGGCTGCCGGCGCGTCCGCGCATGCTGGCAGCGCAAGCGTCAGACTGGCGCCCCGTGCAACGGGGTCGATCCGCAACGACCCGCCGTGATGACGCGCCACCGACTGGGCAATCGCCAGACCCAGACCGCTGCCGGAGGCGGGCGAAAGCTGCGAGAACCGGCTGAACGCCGCGTTACTGTCCGTCGGCGTCAGCCCGACGCCGTCATCGGCAACGGTGACGGTGGTCGACCCGTCGGTGCATCCGATCTTCACGGTGATCCGGGTCAGCGCGGTGCCGCCGTGGCGCAGCGCGTTGTCGATCAGGTTCTTGATCGCCTCGGCCAGAAAGACCGGTTCGCCGCGCACCGTGCAGTCCTGCGGCGGCGTCATCAGCTCGAACTCCACGCCGGCCTCGAGCACGGCCGGGCCGGCGGCGGCGCAGGCCTCGCGCACCAGCTCGCACAGGTCGATCGGCTCGCCGTGCCCGTCGGCAGATCCGTGCCGCAGGCGCTCGAGCGACAGCAACTGATTGGCGATGCGCGCCGAGGCGCGGGCGGCCTCGACCAGTTCGCGCAGGCGGCGGGACCGTTCGTCCGGTGAGTCGGCATCGCGCAGGGCCTCGGCCATCGACTGGACCGCGGCCGCGGGGTTGCGCAGCTGATGCGCTGCGTTCGAGATGAACTCCTGATGCGCGTCGAGGCTGCCCTGCACCTGGCCAAACAGCCGGTTCAGCGTCCGGACGATGCCGCGCACCTCGACCGGGACCGGGCGTCGGATCACGCTCAGATCGTCCGGCGAGCGGGTGGCGATCGCGTCCTGCAGGTCCAGCAACGGGCGCAGGCCGACCTGCACCCCGAACCAGACCACCACCGCAAGGGTCGTCAGCAGCGCGCCGATCAGCCCGGCCGCACGCACGGCGAGCTGGTTGGCAAAGGCATTCCGGTCTTCAGTGCGCTGCCAGACGGTCGCCGTCGCGTCGCCGGTCAGGTTGTCGATCGTCACCCGCTCCGTCACTTGCAGGACGTGTACCGGCTCTCCTCGGTAGAGGCTTGTGAAAATGCGCGGCGCATACCGGTCCTCGACCGTCGGGCCGCCGTTCACCGGCGGGTAGGCGTAGCCGGTGACGTAGATGCCGCCGGGCCCGGTGGCATGATAGAACACCTCGCCTCCCGCCGCGTCGCCGATCAACTCGCGGGTGGAAGGCTGCAGCGCGTCGCCCCCCGACACCGCGACATCGCGCGAGATTGCCAGCGCGGCGGACAGCAGCGAGCGGTCGAACAGTTCCTCGGCCGTGTCGTGGGCGACCTGGTAGCGCCAGTAGCCCAGCACCAGCGCCATCAGCAGCAGCGGCCCGAGGATCAGACCGAACAGCCGTACCCGCAAGGAAGGCGTGCGCGGCATCAGCCCTTCGTCTCGAGCATGTAGCCAAGGCCGCGCGCCGTGCGGATGGCGATGCCGTGCGCCGCCAGACGGCGCCGCAGGCGCGAGACGTGCGGCTCGATCGCGGTGTCGTCCACGTCGGCGCCGACGCCGTAGACGTGGTCGGTCAGCTGGGCCTTGGACACGATGCGACCGCGCCGTTCCAGCAGGCATTCCAACGTCGACAGCTCGCGCCGGGGCAGGTCCAGCGGCACCCCGTGCACCGTGACCTGGCGGCTTGTGCGGTCGAACTCCAGCGGGCCCAGCCGTTCGCGTGCGCCGTAGTCGAGGTTCTTGCGCCGCGAGAGCGCCCGGATCCGGGCCTCGAGCTCGTCCATGTCGAACGGCTTGACCAGGTAGTCGTCCGCGCCCGCGTCCAGGCCGGTGACGCGGTCGCTGGTCTCGCTGCGGGCGGTCAGCAGGATCACCGGCGCACCGTTGCCCCGGGCACGCAGCTTGCGCAGCACGTCGAGCCCGCTAAGGCCCGGCAGATTGATGTCCAGCACGACCATGTCCGCGCCTTCGCCGGCAAGGAAGGCGTCGGCCTCCTGCCCGTCGTGGATCACGTCGGCGGCATGGCCCCGGTCGCGCAGCCGATAGGCGATCGCCTTGGCCAGGGCCACGTTGTCCTCGATCACGGCAATCCGCATTCTTGCTCCTTGCAAGCTTCACGCAAGCTTGCGCCCTCATGATCGGTCCGGCGAGCGGGGAATCAATCTCCGCCGGGAATTGTCACCATGGCGGCGCCAGCGCGCCGGCCGTGGTCTTCTGGTCATAAGGGAGGAAACCATGACCGAATTCAACGCCGCCCGCGCCGTCGCGCTGGGCGTTGCCGCCAGTCTGACCGCCGCCGCGCCCGCCGCGGCCGAGGTCGAGTTTGGCGGCAAGACGATCGAGTGGGTGATCCCGTTCTCGGAGACCGGCGGCTCGGCCAAGTGGGCCAACTTCTTCGCCCCGCTGCTGTCCGAGGAACTGCCGGGTCAGCCCACGGTCGTCGTCAAGTTCATGCCGGGCGCCGGCTCGACCAAGGGCGCGAACTGGTTCCAGGAGCAGGAGTACGACGACGGCACGCTGCTGTTCGGCTCGTCCGGGTCCACCCAGTTCCCGTATCTGCTGAACGATCCGCGGGTGCGCTACGAATATTCCGACTGGAACCCGGTGATGGCCACCGGCACCGGCGGCGTGGCCTACCTGAACGCCGAGGATGGCGCCAGGTTCGACGGCTCGGCCAACGCGCTGAAGGATATCGACTTCATCTACGGCAGCCAGGGCGCGACGCGGCTGGACCTGGTCCCGCTGCTGGCCTGGGAGATGCTGGGCATGAACGTCGAGCCGGTGTTCGGCATCAAGGGCCGCGGCGACGGCCGGCTGATGTTCGAGCGCGGCGAGGCGACGATCGACTACCAGACCTCGTCGGGCTATCTGGGCGGCTCGACCGCGCTGGTCGAGGCGGGCACGGCGGTGCCGATGATGACCTGGGGCGCGCTGGACGAGGACGGCAACATCGTCCGCGATCCGACCTTCCCCGACATTCCGACCTTCAAGGAGGTCTGCGAAGCCACCGACGGCTGCGAGACCTCGGGCGATGCATGGGACGCGTGGAAGGCGTTCTTCGTCGCCGGCTTCCCATCGCAGAAGATCGCCTTCCTGCCGCAAGGCACCCCCCAGGAGGTGATCGACGCGTATGTTGCGGCTTTCGAGGCCGTCCGCGCGCGCGAAGATTTCGACGAACTTGCGGCCAAACAGGTTGGCGAATACCCGATGTTCGTCGGCCAAGGTGCGCAAAAGGCGGTCAAGTCCGCAACCACGGTCCCCGACAGTGCCAAGGCCTTTGTGCTGAAGTGGCTCGAGGACTCCTACGGCGTGGTTCTCAAGTAACGATCCACGCCATAGCGCCCCGCCTTACCCCCATACCGGCGGGGCGCCTGAAAACCACCTTCCAGCGAAAGCGGTATCATGGAGATTTTCGCGACGGCCGTGCCTGCGCTCGGCGACGCATGGGCGCTGATCCTGCAGCCGGTCGTCCTGGGCTATCTGGTGCTGGGCGTCGTGATGGGCCTGGCGGTCGGCGTGTTCCCCGGTCTGGGCGGCATCGCCGGGCTGTCGCTGCTGCTTCCGTTCATGTTCGGCATGGATCCGGTCCTGGGCCTTGCGCTGATGATCGGCATGGTCGCCGTGGTGCCCACCTCGGACACCTTCGCCAGCGTGCTGATGGGCATTCCGGGCAGCTCGGCCAGCCAGGCGACGGTGCTGGACGGATTTCCGATGGCCAAGAAGGGGCAGGCGGCGCGGGCGCTGTCCGCGGCCTTCGCCTCGTCGCTGTTCGGCGGGCTGGTCGGCGCCGGCTTCCTGACCGTCTTCATCCTGGTCGCGCGGCCGATCGTGCTGGCGTTCGGGCTGCCCGAGATGCTGATGATCACCATCCTGGGCCTGTCGATGGTCGCGGTCCTTGCGGGGCGCATCGCGCTCAAGGGTCTTGCGGCGGCCGGCCTGGGCCTGATGATCGGCACCATCGGCGAAGCCGACGCCGGCGGAAGCCTGCGGATGGCGACCTATGACATTCCCTATCTGACCGACGGCCTGCAGCTGGTGATCGTCGGCCTCGGCATCTTCGCGGTGCCCGAGATCGTGTCGCTGCTGCGGCAGGACCGGTCGATAGCCGAGGGCGCGAAGCTTGGCGGCGGCTGGATGGACGGGGTGCGCGACTGGTTCGCCAACCTGTGGCTGTCGGTGCGCTGCTCGCTGATCGGCGTCGTCGTCGGGGTCATCCCGGGCCTCGGCGGCTCGGTGGTGGACTGGATCGCCTATGGCCATGCCGTGCAGACCACCAAAGACAAGTCGGGGTTCGGCAAGGGCGAGGTGCGCGGCGTGATCGGGCCGGAAAGCTCGAACAACGCCAAGGAAGGCGGCGGGCTGGTGCCGACGCTGCTGTTCGGCATCCCCGGCTCGGGCTCGATGGCGATCTTCATCGGCGCGGTGGCGCTGCTGGGCTCGGGCGACATCGAGGTCGGTCCGAACATGCTCAAGGACAATCTCGACATCACCTATTCGATCGTCTGGCTGCTGGCGCTGGCCAACGTGCTGGGCACGGTGCTGTGCATCGCCGCCTCGGGCGGGATCGCCCGCCTGACCACGATCCGCTTCACCTATCTGGCGCCGTTCCTGTTCATGCTGATCAGCTTTGCCGCGTTCCAGTCGGGCCAGAACTTCGAGGACCTGCTGGCGCTGTTCGTGATCGGCCTGATCGGCATCTTCCTGCGTCGCTTCGACTGGTCGCGGCCGGCGTTCCTGATCGGCTTCGTGCTGTCGAACCCGGTCGAGAAGTTCACCAACCAGGCCTTCCAGATCGCCAGCTTCCGGTTCCGCAAGAGTTTCGAGGAGGGCATCGAGTACATCTTCAGCCCGATCGTCATCGTGCTGCTGGTGATCACGGTGGTCTCGGTGGTGCTGGGCATCCGGCAGTCCAAGGCGATCATGGCCGAGGGCGAGGTGCGGTCCGGCTCGAAGCGGGCGCCGATGGTGTTCCTGCTGGTGATCGCCGGCTACCTGCTGTTCGCGTTGATCAACGCCAACGCGATCCCGGATTTCAACATGACCGACAAGATCATCCCGCTGGTCGTGGGCGGCTTCTCGCTGCTGTGCTGCCTGATCCTGCTGGCGCAGATGATCCGCCGCCCCGAGGGCGACCCGATCTTCGCCGACAAGGAGGTCGCCGGCGAGGACGCCGACGCGCCGCACGGGTTGTGGTTGACGCTGGCATGGTTCGCCGGGCTGATCGCCGCGACCTGGGTGGTGGGCTTCATCCTTGCGCTGGCCGGTTTCCTGGTGGCGTTCCTGCGGGTGCGCGCCGGCGCAGGCTGGGGACGGACGGTCCTGCTGACCGCCGCCGGCATCGCCTTCATGTGCCTGATGGCCGGGGCACTGAATCGCGACTTCCCGCCGGGCCTGTTGCAGGAGGCGGTGGATCTGCCGTGGCCGCTGAAATGACCCAGACTGCGATACCGTTCATCTTCATGCGCGGCGGCACCTCGCGCGGGCCGTACTTCCGGCGGGCGGATCTGCCGGCGGACCTTGACACGCTGGCGCAGGTGCTGCTTTCGGCGCTCGGGTCCGGCCACCCGCTGAACATCGACGGCATCGGCGGCGGCGCCGCGGTGACGACCAAGGTGGCGATGCTGTCGCCGTCGGCCGAGCCCGATGCCGACATCGACTACTTCTTCGCCCAGGTCTCGGTGGAGGACCGGCTGGTGGACTTCAAGCCGACCTGCGGCAACATCCTGTCCGGCGTCGGTCCCGCCGCGATCGAAATGGGCCTGATCGCGCCCGTCGGCGACGAGACCGAGGTCCGCATCCACGCTGTGAATACTGGCGCGCGGGTTCTGGCCAAGGTGCAGACGCCCGGCGGCAAGCTGAGCTACGACGGCGACACCGCCATTGCCGGCGTGCCCGGAACCGCCGCGCCGGTGGCGCTGAATTTCCAGGGCGTCGTCGGCTCGTCGACCGGCGCGTTCCTGCCCACCGGCAACCTGCGCGACACCATCGACGGGATCGAGGTGACCTGCATGGACGTCGCGATGCCTCTGGTGATCGCGCGCGCGGCCGATTTCGGGCTGAGCGGGCACGAAGGCGTGGCCGAACTGGACGCCGACCGGGATTTCTTCGCCAGGATGGAGGCGGTGCGGCGGAAGGCGGGCGTGCTGATGGGCATGGGCGAGGTGGCTAAGTCGGTCACCCCCAAATTCGGCCTGCTGGCGCCGGCGGCGCGCGGCGGCAGCATTGCGGCGCGGTACTTCATGCCGTGGAACACGCACCCGTCGATGGCGGTCACCGGCGCGCAGTGCCTGGCGTCCTGCGCGTTGACGCCCGGGACGGTAGCGGACGGGCTGCTCGAGCGACCAGACGCAAGCCCGGCGAACGTGGTGCTGGAACATGCATCGGGCGCCATCGACGTGCTGGTGGACTTCGCTGCCGACAACGGTTTCGTGCTGCGCACCGCCGGCTTGGTGCGGACAGCGCGGAAGCTGGCCGACGGGCATGTCTACGTGCCGCGTGCGGTCTGGACCGGAGCGCAGGGCTGAGCGATGGCGAACGGTTCGGACGGCGTGGCGCATGCGCTGCTGGAGCATTGCCGGAAGGATTGCCCGGCGGCGTGACTGCCCAGGTGCCGCGCGAGCTGTTGTCCAGTTGAGCCGTGCCGCGGCGGCGATGCGCGTCGCGGGAGGAGGAGCGATGAAGGTCCACATTCTTGACGACTGGTTCGACACGCTGCGCGGGCTGCCCTGTTTCGGCAGGCTGGACGGGCACGACGTCACCGTCTGGACCGACCATGCCGGGGATGTGGACGTGCTGGCGGACAGGCTGGCCGCGGCCGAGGCGCTGGTGCTGTTCCGCGAGCGCACGCAAATCACGCGGCCGCTGCTGCAGCGGCTGCCGCAGCTGCGCCTGATCAGCCAGCGCAGCGTCTATCCACATGTCGATGTGCCGGCCTGCACCGACAACGGCGTGCTGCTGTGCTCGAACATGCATGCCGGCACGCCGTCCTACGCGGCCGCCGAGCTGACCTTCGCCCTGATCCTTGCGGCGATGCGGCAGCTGCCGGCGCAGATGGAGTCGGTCAAGGCCGGGCGATGGCAGGCCGGGGTGGGGCGCACGCTGCGCGGGCGCAGGCTCGGCCTTTACGGTTACGGCCGGATCGGAAAGGCGGTGGCCGGCTATGCCCGCGCCTTCGGCATGCCGGTGCTGTGGTGGGCCTCGGAGGACGGGCGCGCCCGCGCCGTCGCGGACGGCGAGGAGGTGGCCGGAAGCCGGGCGGAATTCTTCGCCGATTGCGATGTGATCTCGCTGCATCAGCGGCTCAAGCCGGCGACCAGGGGCACCGTGACCCAAGAGGATCTGCTGCAGATGCGGCCCGACTCGCTACTGGTGAATACCGCGCGCGCCGGGCTGATCGCTCCGGGCGCGCTGCTTGCGGCACTGAACGCGGGACGCCCCGGCACCGCGGCGATCGACGTCTTCGACAACGAGCCGCTGACCGACCCGGCCGATCCGCTGCTGTCGCATCCGGCGCTGATCGCAACGCCGCACATCGGTTTCGTTACCGAGGATGAATTCGACCTGCAGTTCGCCGACATCTTCGACCAGGTGAACGCCTTCGCCCGCGGCCATCCGATCCACATGATCAACCCCGAGGCGTGGATGCCTTCGTCCTGAACAGGCGCGCCATCACCGGCGCGCCCGCGATCACAAGCACGATCCGCGTCAGGTGATGGGCCACGACAAAACCCAGATCGGCCCCCGCGACAATCGCCAGCACGGTCATCTCGGCCTGACCGCCGGGGGCGAAGGCCAGGAACGCCTCGACCGCGGGTGCGAGGCCCAGGCCCGTCGCCACCCATGCAAAGACCGCGGCGATGGCCGCCAGTATCAACACGAAGGCGGCGCCGGCGGCGATCACCCTGCGCAGTTCTGCGAAGGTGATGCCGACATAGTGCACGCCGATTCCGGTGCCGATGAAGAACTGTGCGGCCAGGATCGCCTCCGCCGGGGGGCGGGCATGCAGCAGCCCGCCCAGCGACAGGGCGGTGGCGACGATCATCGGGCCGAGGATCGACGCGCCGAACAGCCCCAGCCGCTCGCCGCCCTTCCAGCCGATCAGGGCGGCGGCGGCCATCACCGCAAGTTCGCCCGGCGGCAGATCGAGGGCCGGGGCGCCGATCGGGTTGCCCAGCGTCTGGCCGTAGACCTGCACCAGCAGGATCGGCGCGACGGTGACGATGATCAGCACGCGCGTCGCGTGGATCAGCGACAGGATGCGCGGGTTGCCCCCCGCCTCGGTGCCGAAGATGATCATGTCCTGCGAGCCGCCCGGCATCGCGCAGTAGTAGGCGGTGACCGCCTCGAAGCCGCACACGCGCCGGAAGAACGGCACGCCGATCAGCCCGATGATCGCGATGTAGACCGGCACCAGCGCCACCGATGCCGCCATCTGCGGCAGCTGTCCCACCACCGCCGGGGTGATCGACGCCCCGACCGCGACCCCCAGGATCGTGCGCGCGGCCACCGAGACCTGACCGAACCCCTGCAGCCGCGCCCCGGCCAGCGCCGCGATCAGGCAGCCCGTCATCGGCCCGAACAGAAACGGCAGCGGCAGCCCCGCGGCCGCGAAGGCGGCAACGCCCGCGACGGCGGCGGCCAGGGTGATCAGGCGGGCAAGGCTGGGTCTGGACAATCGGGACTCGGGAAAGGTGCGGGTTGACGGATTGTGTCCTCTTGTATACATCCGGATACAAATTGCAAGGATGAACCATGCCCCGCACCGAAGGAACCGAGGCGCCCGTTGACGGGCCGCAGGGAAACCAGGCATACCGCGCGCTGCTCGAGGAGATCCGCACAGGCCGCCTGCGTCCCGGCGAGCGGCTGCGAGAGACCGAACTGGCCGCGCGTCTCGGCGTCAGCCGCACACCGATCCGCGAGGCGATCCGCCAGCTCGAGGCCGACGGGCTGGTCGCGCACGCGCCGCGCCAGGGGGCGACGGTACGCATGCTGGATTACGCCGAGGTGATGGAGCTTTACGAGATGCGCGCGGTGCTGGAGGGCACCGCCGCGCGGCTGGCGGCGCACGCGGCGCTGGACATCGAGATCGAGGAGCTGGAGTCGCTGAACGGGGCGCTGGCCGACGCCCCGACCGCGGGCGAGGCGTTCCGGCTGAACCGCATTTTCCACGCCGCGCTGCTGGACGCCGCGAAGAACAGGTTCCTGCACAAGTCCATGGTCGGTCTGTCGAAGGCGCTGATGATCATCGGGCCCACCACCCTGTCCGAGACCGACCGACGGGCGGCGGCGGTGCAGGAGCATCAGGCTCTGCTTGACGCGCTGAAGGCGCGCGACGGGCAGGCGGCCGAACAGCGGATGCGGGCGCATATCGAGGCGTCGCAGCGGGTGCGGATCCGGTCGCTGCGCGCCACCGCAGGCAACGCCGAAACGGAGTGAGCGGCATGGACGGAATGCAAGCATCGCCGGACGTGGTGGTGATCGGCGGCGGCAACGCCGCGCTTTGCGCCGCGATCACGGCGGCCGAGGCCGGCGCCCGGGTGCTGATCCTCGAAACCGCGCCGGAGCCGTACCGCGGCGGCAATTCGCGGCACACGCGCAACTTCCGGTGCATGCACCGCGGCCCGCTGGGCCCGCTGACCGACAGCTACTCCGAGGACGAGTATCTGGCCGACCTGATGAAGGTCACCGATGGCAGGACCGACGACACGCTCGCACGGCTGGCGATCCGCACTTCCGAGGAATGCCTGCCGTGGATGGAAGCGCGCGGGGTGCGATTCCAGCCCTCGCTCTCGGGCACGTTGTCGCTGGCCCGCACCAACGCCTTCTTCCTCGGCGGTGGCAAGAGCCTGGTGAACGCCTATTACCGCACCGCGGCCGGTCTGGGGGTCGAGGTGCTTTACGAGGCGGCAGTGACGCATCTGAATCTGGATGGCGACCGCATCGCCCGTGTGGACTACACCTGCCGGGGTCAGAGCCACAGCGTTTCACCAATGTCGGTTGTCGTCGCTTCGGGCGGGTTCCAGGCGGATCTCGAATGGCTGACCCGTGCGTGGGGGGCGGCGGCGAAGAACTTCCTGATCCGCGGCACGCCCTACAATCGCGGCGTCGTGCTGGCCGACCTGCTGGACCAGGGCGTCGAGAGCGTCGGCGATCCGACCCAGTGCCATGCCGTCGCCATCGACGGGCGCGCGCCGAAGTACGACGGCGGCATCGTCACGCGGCTGGACTGCGTGCCGTTCTCGATCGTGGTGAACAGGGACGCGCAGCGCTTCTACGACGAGGGCGAGGACGTCTGGCCCAAGCGCTATGCGATCTGGGGCCGGCTGGTCGCCGCGCAGCCCCAGCAGGTGGGCTACGTCATCATCGACGCCAAGTCGCTGGAGCTGTTCATGCCCTCGGTGTTTCCGCCGATCAAGGCCGACACGCTTGAGGATCTGGCGCAGAAGATGGACCTGCCACCGGCCGCCCTGCGCGAGACGGTGGACGAGTTCAACGCGGCCTGCGGCGACACATCCGGTTTCCACCCGACCGAACTGGATGGCGTCACGACAAAGGGGCTGGAGCCGCCAAAGACGAACTGGGCGCGTCCGATCGACACGCCGCCCTACTACGGCTATTCGCTGCGCACCGGCGTCACCTTCACCTACCTGGGCCTGAAGGTGGACGAGACCGCGCAATGCTCCACCGCCGACGGCCCGATCCGCAACCTCTGGGCCGCGGGCGAAACCATGGCCGGCTCGATCCTGGGGCAGGGGTATCTCGCCGGGTTCGGCATGACCATCGGAACCGTCTTCGGACGCATCGCTGGCCGGGAGGCCGCCGCCCATGCAAGCTGAGCTCCTTCACGAAGCGCGTCGTCAGGCCGAGATCTGCAACGCCTGCCGCTATTGCGAGGGGTACTGCGCCGTCTTTCCGGCGCTGCACCGCGAGCGCGCCTTCGCCGACGGCGATCTGACGCAGCTGGCGAACCTCTGTCACAACTGCCGCGGCTGCTACTACGCCTGCCAGTACACCGCGCCGCACGAGTTCGATCTGAACCTGCCGCGCGCGCTGGCCGAGGTGCGGCAGGCCAGCTGGGAGGACTTCGCCTGGCCAGCACCGCTTGCCCGGGCGTTCCAGCGCAACGGGTTGATGATCGCACTGGCGGCGGCGATCGGGTTCGCGGTCCTGTTCTGGGCCGCGCGCACCTTTCTTCCGGCGGGCGGCGACGGGTTCTATGCCGTGATGGCGCACGGTACGATGATCGCGATCTTCCTGCCGGCCTTCCTGTTGCCGCTCGCCAGCCTTGCGATCGGGTTGCGCCGGTACTGGCGCGCCACCGGAGGCGGCGACATCCGGCTTTCCGACGTCGCCGCCGCCTTCGGATCGGCCGCAAAGCTGCGCAACCTGACCGGCGGGCACGGCGACGGCTGCAATTTCGAGGACAGGGACCGGTTCAGCCATGCGCGGCGGCACATGCACCAGGCGGTGATGTACGGTTTCCTGCTGTGCTTCGCCGCGACCTCGGTCGCGACGCTGATGCACTACGCGCTCGACATGCCCGCGCCCTACGGCTTCTGGTCGCTGCCCAAGCTGCTCGGGGTCTCGGGCGGGGTGCTGCTGACGCTTGGCTGCGCCGGCATGGTGGCGCTGAAGCTGAGGGCGGACCGCAACCTCGGTGCGCCATCGGCCTGGGGCGGCGAGATCGGCTTCGTCCTGCTGCTGGGCTTTGTCGCACTCAGCGGTCTGTTGCTGTATGTCCTCGGGCAAACGGGGCTGATGCCGGCACTGCTTGTCGCGCACCTCGGCGCGGTGCTGGCGTTCTTCCTGCTGACGCCGTTCACCAAGATGGCGCACGGCTTCTACCGGCTGGCCGCCCTGGCCCGAGAGGCGGCGAACCAGCGCGCCGTCAGGATGACGGGCGGCGAAACCGGGCCGTGAATGGTCCCGGTCTCGCGCGGGCTGGCGCCTGGGGCCGCCGCTCCGACGGATCAGCGCGCGGCGTCGGCAGGGGGATCCAGAGCGTTCGAGCGGGCGATGAGGTCCACCCCCATCTGCGCCATCAGCTGGGTATAGTCGAGCAGCACCCAGTTCTCCATGATCCGGCCTTCGGCGCAGCGGTAAAAGTCCATCACCCGCAGCGTCAGCGCCCGGCCGTCGGCCTTCTGGCCCAGGTAGTCGTCCTGGAAGGTCATCGTCATCGAGGGCCAGCCCGACACCGCGGCATAGTTGCCGTCGCCGATCCGGCAGTAGTGGTTGCCGCCCCTGCGGTCCGGAAAGGCGCGCAGGAACGACTCGCGGTGGTCCTTCACGAACCCCTCCCAGCGGTAGTTCGATCCGATCCCGGCCGGCCCGTACCACATCATGTCCTCGTGCCAGGTGCCGCCCCGGCCGGTCTGCGCGTCCGAGCCGAAGGTCTCGGGGTCGAACACATGCAGCGCGCCCAGCATCCGCTCGACGGTATCAAGGCTGGCCGCGCCGTCGCCGGCGGCGGGCAGCACGCCGTCGTGGGTCGCCGGGCCCGGGAACAGGGTTTCCAGCCCGTAGGAGAAGGGCAGCGGGAAACGGCCCGCCTGGCGCATGAGGTCGGGCAGGTCGAGGATGACCCGGGCCTGCGCGATGCGGCCGCCCTCGACGCGGTAGAACTCCCCCGCGCGCAGGAAGGCCAGGTGACCCGAGGGACGGACGCCGAACAGCGGTGCGGTGAAGTTTCCAAGGTAATGCGTGACGCTGGCAACCCAGTCGCCGCCCTCGGCCCGGCGGTTGGGGCTGCCGATGAAGATCTCGTCCCGGCGGCGGGCGTGGGACAGCGCCGCGCGCAGGGGCAGCAGGAACCCTTCCAGCACTGCCTGCGGGCCGGTCAGGCGCTCGACCGGGGCCGAGACATCCCAGCTGCACTCCGGGGTCAGGGCCCTGGCCAGCAGGGTCGGAAGGTCTGCCTCGGGGGCCGATATCAGCGTGTTGAGCAGTCCGTGGGCAATGCTGCGGAAATCGGTCACGACGTATCTTTCGGATGAATTTTGCATTCGTCTGCAAAAATGCTTGCCACGAATCGGACGTTGCGTAAAGTTGCTTTGAATACGAATGCAAAAACGCATCGGTTCCACCGGCACCCATGACAGGGAGCGCACACTTGGCTGAAATCCAGCTTCGCGACATCACCAAGCGGTGGGGCAGTTTCTTCGGGGTCAAGGATCTGAACCTGACCATCGCGGATCGCGAGTTCCTCGTGCTGCTGGGTCCTTCGGGATGCGGCAAGACGACGACGATGCGGATGATCGCGGGGCTGGAGGACGCCACCGACGGCGACATCATGATCGGCGGTCAGCGGGTCAACGATCTGGACCCGAAAGACCGCGACATCGCGATGGTGTTCCAGAGCTATGCGCTCTACCCGAACATGAACGTCTACGAGAACATCCGATTTCCGCTGAAGGTGCGGAAGATCCCCGGGGCCGAGCATGACGAGCGCGTAAAGCGCGCCGCCGACATGGTCGAACTGGGCGAGTTCATGCACCGCAAGCCGTCGGAGCTGTCGGGCGGCCAGCGCCAGCGCGTCGCCCTGGCCCGCGCCATCGTCCGCGAGCCGAACGTGTTCCTGATGGACGAGCCGCTGTCGAACCTCGACGCCAAGCTGCGGGTCTCGACCCGGGCGCAGATCAAGAACCTGAGCCACGAGTTGAAGGTGACGACGATCTACGTCACCCACGACCAGATCGAGGCGATGACCCTCGCCGACCGGGTGGTGGTGATGGAAAGGGGGCTGGTGCAGCAGGTCGGCACCCCGACCGAGATCTACGACCATCCCGCCAATACCTTTGTCGCCAGCTTCATCGGCAGCCCGGCGATGAACCTGATGCAGGGCACGGGTACCGGCGGCGTCTTCGAGGGCGCGAATGTCCGCATCGCGGGGCTGACCGGCCCCGACGGCCCGGTGACGCTGGGCTTCCGGGCCGAGGATGCCGCCGTCGGCGGCGGCGCCGAGATCACCGCCCCGGTCTACACGCTGGAGCTGCTGGGCGACGCCACTATGGTCACCGTCAAGGCGGGCGGCGCGCTGGTGTCGGTCAAGGCGCCCAAGGATTTCCGGGCCGAGATCGGCGACGAGGTCGCGATCTCGATCCCGGCGGGGATCTGCCATCTGTTCGATGCGCAAACCGGGGCGCGGCTGGAAACGGCCTGACGCCTTGCATTCGGCGGCAACGCCCGCCCCACAACAGGGAGACTGCAACATGAAGATCAAGGCATTGATGCTGGCCGGCGCGATGGTGCTGGCATCCGGCACCGCCTGGGCGGGCTGCGGATATCAGAACGAGATCCCGATCAAGTCGCTGAGCGCGGGTTTCGAGGCGTGGAAGTCGGTTACCGACGCCATGGCCGAGTGCGGCAACTTCGAGGCCGAACTGGACCAGGAGTTTCGCACCAAGCAGCCGGCGGCCTTCGCGGCAAGCCCGTCGTTGTACCATCTGGGCGGCGTCTCGAACGGCACCATCACGCCGCTGATCAACGAGGGCACCATCCGGCCGCTGGACGATCTGGTCGAGAAATACGGCGCTCATCTGAAGCCGAACCAGCTGATTCGCATCGACGGAAAGATCATGGCCGTGGCGATGATGGTGAACACCCAGCACCTGATGTACCGCGCGGACATCTTCGACGAGCTGGGGCTGGAAGTTCCCGGCACATACGACGAGTTGCTCGAGGTCGCCGCCGCGATCCAGGAGGCCGGCGCCGTCGACTATCCGCTGGGCGCAACAATGCAGTCCGGCTGGAACCTGGCGCAGGACTTCAACAACATGTTCGTCGGGTACGGCGGCACCTGGTACGACGATGCGGGCAATCCGTCCGTCAACAACGAGGCTGGCATCAGGACGCTGGAGATGATGAAGGCGCTGACGGCCTACATGGACCCCGAGTACCTGTCCTCGGATTCCACCTATGTCCAGCAGCAGTTCCAGCAGGGCAAGATCGCGATGGCGAACCTGTGGGCCAGCCGGGGCGGGGCGATGGACGACGCCTCCGAAAGCACCGTGGTCGGAAAGGTCGAGGGCGCCGCTGCTCCGCTGGCCGCCGAGGGCAACCCGCCCGCGACCACCCTGTGGTGGGACGGAATCGTGATCGCCAGGAACATCACCGACGAAGAGGCCGAAGCCGCCTTCCGCCTGGCGATGGAGGGCATGGACACCGAGATGGTCGCCGAACACAACGACGACGCGATCTGGCTGGTGGACGGCTATCAGCCGACGCGTCTGGCGCAGGGCGCAATCGCGACCGCGATCCACAACCCGCCGCCGCCAGCCTATCCCTCGACCACGCAGATGGGGCTGATGCACTCGGCGCTCGGGAACCAGCTGCCCGGATTTTTCACCGGCGAGCGTTCGGCCGAGGAGGCGCTGGCCGCCGTCGAGGCCGAGTATGTCACCGCCGCCAAGGAAGCCGGCGTCCTGAAGTGACGCCGCAAGCCCGCCCCGGCGCGTTCGGGGCGGGCCCGCGCTGATTTCACCGTCCACCGCAGGGCAGGCCCATGAAGTTCAAGACCTTCGCCGCTTTCGTCGCGCCCTCGGTCGTGATGATGCTGCTGTTCATTGCCGCGCCACTGGTCAGCGTGTTCCTGCAGAGCTTCTACCTCACGCAGCCGGTGATCGAGACCGTCGAGGTCGAGACCTGCACCCCCGGTTTCCTGGAACAGACCTGCGCAACCGCGTTGCGCACCCGGCCGGTGCTGGACGAGAACGGCAAGGTCCAGACCACGACGACATTCGTCGGCCTGCAAAGCTATCGCAACGTGCTGGAGCCAGCCCGCGCCTGGGATGCCATCTCCGGCTTCGACTACGGCGCGCTCATGGGGATCGATTTCTGGCGGGCGCTGCGCTTCACGCTGACCTTCACCTTCATCACCCTGCCGCTGGTGATCCTGGCCGGTCTGGCGATCGCGCTGGCGGTCAACAACACCGCCAAGGCGTTCCGGGGCCAGGTGATCTTCATCTCGTTGCTGCCCTTCATCATCACCCCGGTCATCGGCGCGCTGTCGATCCGCTGGCTGTTCGTCGGCGACGGCATCCTGACGCGGATGATCGAGGGCTGGACCGGCGAGGACATCGCCGTCTTCGCGCAGGGCTGGAGCATCGAGCTGCTGATGCTGTTCTACCGCGTCTGGCACGTCGCGCCGTTCGCCTTCGTGGTGTTCTACGCCGGGCTACAGGGCGTGAACCGGGACGCGGTCGAGGCGGCGATCATCGACGGCGCCTCGCGGTTCGAGCGGCTGCGCTATGTCGTGATCCCGCACCTGATGCCGCTGATCGTGTTCATCGCGCTGATCCACCTGATGGACGCCTACCGCGTCTTCGAAGAGATCATCGGCTTCCGCTCCGAGGCGCACGTCATCTCGCTGCAGTACCTGACCTATGACCTGCTGACGCCGGACGACGCGGGCAACCGCTCGGTCAGCCGGGCCTCGGCCTCGGCGATGCTGACGATGGTCGGGATCGTGATCCTGCTGATCCCGCTGCTGCGCCGGACCTGGCGCGACCATAGGGGGGCGCACTGATGTCAGACATGCCGAAAGCCCTGCGCCAGCCGCTGTCGCTGCGCCTGTCGTCGGCCGCGTTCCTGGCCTTCTGGTGCCTGCTGGCCGCCTTCCCGATCTTCTGGATCGCGGTGATGAGCTTCAAGGTTCCCATCGACGCCTTTGCCGCCAACCCGCTGGCCGTGGTCTTCGGACCCGCAACGCGGGCGCAGGGAAAGGGGCTGACGGCGCTGGATATGCTGGCCCTTGGCGGGCTCCTGTGGCTGACCTACCGCGCCGCGGTGCGCGGGCTGCCGGCGATGGTCGCCGGGATGGCCGCGGTGATCCCGCCGGTGCTGGGCTGGATCGTCGCGGCGGCGGCGCTGGGGCTGGGGTTCGTGCTTGTCGGTTTCGTGCTCCTGCCGCCGATCACCGACGCGCTGAACGCCGCGCTGGGGCTGGAGCCGCTGCTGGGCGTGACCACCGAAAATTATCAGGCGGTCTGGGTCGAGAACGCCTTCTGGCGCAACTTCGTCAATTCGCTGCAGGTGACGCTGGGCGTGGTGCTGGTTTCGCTGACCGTGGGCACGCTGGCGGGCTATGCGCTGGCCCGGGCGGGGTCGAACCTGGCATTCTGGATCCTGGTCGTCGCGCTGATCTTCCGGGCGCTGCCGCACTCGGTGCTGGTCGCGGGCTACCTGCCGGTGTTCATCAACTCGGCCGAGATCCTGCGCCCGATCCTGGGCGAGAATGCGCCCACGCTCTATGGCCAGCCGCTGTCGGTGATCGCGGTGCTGGTGGCGATCAACCAGCCGTTCACGATCTGGATGCTGCGCAGCTTCTTCCAGAACATCCCGGCCGAGCTGGACGAGGCCGCCCGTGTCGACGGCTGCACCCATTTCCAGGCGTTCCGCTGGGTGATCATGCCGGTGATGTGGCCGGGGGTGATCACCACCGGGCTGTTCAGCTTCCTGCTGGGCTACAACGACTTTCTCGTGACCTCGCTGCTGCTGGACCAGTCGAACATGACCATGGTCCCGGCCATCGCCGGCTACTTCAATCGCGAAACCACGACCACCGACCAGGTCGAGGCCGTCGCCGCCGCCGTCTCGATCACCGCGCCGCTGTTCCTGCTGGTGATGGTGTTCCAGCGCCAGATCGTCAGCGGCCTGACCGCGGGGGCGGTGAAGGGATGAGCCGGCATTTCCGCACCTCGGGCATGTCGCGGCACCCGGCGCTGAACCGGCTGCCCCGCGACTTCATCCTGCGGCCTGTCCGTTTCCGACGGCATTCAGGTGAAAGGACAGGACGATGAAGGGCTCCAGACCCGAACAGGCCGCGCTGAGCCGTGGCACCGACATGAGCAAGACCGGGGAAACCCGCGCCGTGATCGAGGGCATGGTGGACGGTCTGAACGACCACCGCATCGACGACATCGGCCAGTTCTTCGCGGCAAGCTTCCGCTGGATGGGCAACCGGGGCTGCGGCACCAAGAATGGCCTGCGCGAGTTTCAGGATAACTGGCAGCGCCCGTTCCAGGCCGCTTTCAGGGACAAGACCTGCATCGACGAAGCACGGCTGTTCATGGGCGAATGGGCCGCCGCCTTCGGTCGCCAGGAAGCCACCCACGCGGGCGAGTTCATGGGTGTCGCGCCGACCGGCAGGCGGGTCGAGATCCGCTACATGGATTTCTGGAAGGTCGAGGATGGCCGCATCACCGACAACTGGGTGATGGTCGACTTCCCCCATGTGCTGGCCCAGCTGGGCGTCGATGTCTTCAACGGCGAGGGCTGGGAGGCCTTCGATCGCGGCGAGAAAGAACCTCCGCGTCCCGAAATCGGCGCGGTCTGAAGAGGAATCCGGAACATGACGATCGAGCATTTGAAACGCGGCAAACCCGAGGCCGACCGGGCCGAGGATGACGCCAGGGTCCGGGCCGTGGTCGAGACCACGCTGGCAGACATCGAGGCGCGCGGCGACGCCGCCGTGCGCGAGCTGAGCGAAACGTTCGACAAGTACACCCCCGCCAGTTTCCGCCTGACCCGGGGCGAGATCGACGCCCTGATCGGCCAGCTTTCCGAGCGGGAACTGGCCGACATCAGGTTCGCGCAGGAGCAGGTGACCAAGTTCGCCCAGGCGCAGCGGGGTTCGATGCTGGATATCGAGGTCGAGACGTTGCCGGGCGTGATCCTCGGCCACAGGAACATCCCGGTGCAGTCTGTGGGGTGCTATGTGCCCGGCGGCAAGTTCCCGATGGTCGCCAGCGCGCACATGTCGGTCGCGACCGCCAAGGTCGCCGGCGTGCCGCGCATCATCGCCTGCACGCCGCCCTTCGGGGGCAAGCCGAACCCGGGCGTGATCGCCGCCATGCACCTGGGCGGCGCGCACGAGATCTATGTCCTGGGCGGCATCCAGGCCGTCGGCGCGATGGCCATCGGCACCGCGACCATCGAGCCGGTGCACATGCTGGTCGGCCCCGGCAACGCCTTCGTGGCCGAGGCCAAGCGGCAGCTTTTCGGCCGCGTCGGCATCGACCTGTTCGCCGGGCCGACCGAGACCATGGTGATCGCCGACGAGACCGTCGATGCCGAGATGTGCGCCACCGACCTGCTGGGGCAGGCCGAGCATGGCTACGACTCGCCCGCGGTTCTGGTGACGAACTCGCGCAAGCTGGCCGAGGAGACGCTGTCCGAAATCGACCGGATCCTTCAGATTCTGCCGACCGCCGAAACCGCGCGCACCAGCTGGAACGACTTTGGCGAGGTGATCCTCTGCGCCAGCCATGACGAGATGCTGGAAGTCGCGAACGACATCGCCAGCGAGCATGTGCAGGTGATGACCGACCGCGACGACTGGTACCTTCAGAACATGCACAGCTATGGCGCGCTGTTCCTGGGGCCGCGGACCAACGTGGCCAACGGCGACAAGGTGATCGGCACCAACCACACGCTGCCGACCAGAAAGGCCGGGCGCTATACCGGCGGTCTGTGGGTCGGCAAGTTCCTGAAGACCCACAGTTACCAAAGGGTGACGACGGACGAGGCCGCGACTCTGATCGGCGAATACGGCTCGCGTCTGTGCATGCTGGAAGGCTTCGTCGGACATGCCGAACAGTGCAACCTGCGTGTCCGCCGCTATGGCGGCAAGAACATCGCCTACGGGGCCGCGGCGGAATGACCACCGACAGGCATAGCCGGTACAAGGCGCTGATCGCGCCGCTGCGCCGGGCGATGTACGACTTCGAGGAAGGCACCGTCCGCGCCGCGATGCGGGCGGTGTTCGCCCCCGATGCCGTGGCGCGGCTGGCGCATCCCTTCGGCGAGATGCACGGGCCCGAGGCGTTCTATGACCGCGCCTACGCGCCGCTGCTGGCCGCGATCCCGGATCTGGAGCGACGGGACACCATCGTCATGGCCGGCCCGACACCCGAGGGCGCGGACTGGGTCGGCTGCGGTGGCTACTATACCGGCACGTTCCGCGCACCGTGGATGGACATTCCGCCGACCGGGCACATGGTTCACCTGCGCTTTCACGAGTTCTTCCGGTTCGAGGACGGGCGCGTGGTGGCGTTCCAGGCGCTGTGGGACCTGCCCGAGGTGATGATGCAGGCCGGCGCCTGGCCGATGCAGCCCAGCCTTGGCCGCGAATGGCATGTGCCCGGCCCGGCAACGCAGGACGGCCTGGTGCCGGGGCCGTGGGACGAGGCCGAAGGCATGGCGAGCTGCCGCCACATCATCGACATGCTGGAACACATGAAACGGCACCCCGCCCGGGGCGGCCCCGAGGTCATGGAGATGCCGCGTTTCTGGCACGAACGGATGACGTGGTACGGCCCGTCGGGCATCGGCACCGGTCGCGGCATCCGGGGCTTCCGGAACTGGCACCAGATCCCCTTCCTGAAGGGGATGCCGGATCGCGGCGCGTATGTCGATCAGATCGAGTACCATTTTTTCGGCGACCGCAACTACGCCGCCGTCACCGGCTGGCCGGACATGATCCAGACCATCACCGACGATGGCTGGCTGGGCATCCCGCCGGTGAACAGGCGGATCACCATGCGCAGCCTCGATTTCTGGCGGCTGGAAGGCGGCCGGATCCGCGAGAACTGGGTCATGGTCGACCTGCTGGACATGTACGCGCAGATCGGCGTCGACGTGCTTGCGCGGATGCGCGAGTTCAACAAGGCCCGCCTGGGGTATGACCCCGAAACCGGAAGGGCCGTAGCATGAGCCTGCCGCGCGCACCTTCGTTCCGTCTGGATGGCCGCCGCGCGCTTGTCGCGGGGGCGTCGTCCGGTATCGGTCGCGCCTGTGCCGCCGCACTGGGGCAGGCCGGAGCCGAGGTCTGGCTGGCGGCGCGCAGCCGCGACAAGCTTGACGCGCTGGCCGAGGAGTTCGCCGCCGAGGGTCTGACCGCGCATGTCCTGCCGCTGGACGTGGCCGACGTCGCCTCGGTCGAGGCGTCGGTGTCGGCGGAAGGGCCGTTCGACGTGCTGGTGAACTCGGCCGGGCTGGCGCGGCATTCCCCGGCGCTGGAGACGACCGAGACGGACTTCGACGCGGTCTCGGACCTGAACCTGAAGGGCGCCTTTTTCCTCACCCGCGCGGTAGCGCGCGGGCTGGCGCAGGCGGGGAAACCCGGCAGCCTGATCAACATTTCCAGCCAGATGGCCCATGTCGGCGGCATCGACCGGGCGGTCTATTGCGCGACCAAGCACGCGGTCGAAGGCTTCACCAAGTCGATGGCCATCGAATGGGGGCCGAAGCGCATCCGCGTCAACACGATCTGCCCGACCTTCGTCCGCACGCCGCTGACCGAGGCCACCTTCGCCAATCCCGAGCGGGTGCGCTGGATCGAGGAGAAGATCAAGCTGGGCCGCGTCGGCGAGGTCGAGGACATCATGGGCGCGGTGGTCTACCTGGCCTCGGACGCCTCGTCGCTGGTGACGGGCACTTCGCTGCTGGTCGACGGCGGCTGGACGGCGGACTGATGAGCGAGAAGGTCACATCCAACGACGTCGCCCGGCTTGCCGGCGTCAGCCAGTCGGCGGTCAGCCGGGTGTTCACTCCCGGCGCCAGCGCGTCGAAGAAGACCGTCGCGAAGGTGCGCGCCGCGGCCGAGCAGTTGGGCTATCGCCCGAACGCGCTGGCGCGCGGGTTGATCACCGGGCGCACGCGAATGATCGGGCTGGTGGTCGCCTATCTCGACAACCAGTTCTACCCCGAGGCTGTCGAAAGGCTGAGCCGGGCGCTGCAGGCCAGGGGTTATCACATCCTGGTCTTCATGGCCGGGAACGACACCGCCAACGTCGCGCAGGTGGTGCAGGAGCTGCTGGACTACCAGGTCGAGGGGATCGTGACCGCCTCGGTCGCCATGTCCTATGATCTGACCGCGCGCTGCGATGCCGCCGGAATCCCGGTGGTGATGTTCAACCGCGGTCAGGACGATCCGCGCCTGTCCGAGGTGACCTCGGACAATTACGGCGGCGGGCGGCAGGTGGCCGAGTATCTCGTCGCGGGGGGGCATTCGCGCATCGCACATGTCGCCGGCTGGCAGGGCGCCTCGACCGGGCGCGACCGCGCCCGCGGTTTCATCGCCGGGCTGGCGGCGCATGGCATGAAGCCGGCTGCCGTGGTTGACGGCATGTACAACCGCGATACCGCCGTTGCCGTGGCGCGGGACCTGTTCTCCGCCCCCGGCAGGCCCGACGCGGTGTTCGTCGGCAACGATCACATGGCCTTCGCCGTGATGGACGTGCTGCGGCACGAACTGGGGCTGTCGGTCCCGGGCGACGTCTCGGTTGTCGGCTATGACGACGTGCCGATCGCCAGCTGGCTGGCTTACGATCTGACCACCGTGCGCCAGCCGGTGAACCGCATGGTCGAGGCCACCGTCGATGCGCTCGCCGCGTTCATCGAGGGCGACGACGACGAACCCCACAAGATCCGCATTCCCGGCCCGCTGATCCAGCGCAGCTCGGCCCGAAAACCCGAAGGATGGACCCCGTGAAAGGTTTCGATTCCAGGTTCAAGGACTTCCCGGACTACATCACCGGGATCACCAGGGAGATCTGGGAGGATCGCGGCATCGCCACGCTTCACCGGTACTACGCGCCGGATATCGTGGTGCGCTCGCCGTCGTCGGTGGTTGAGGGCAACCAGGGCGTGATCGGCGCGACCATGGCGACGCTGGCCGAGTTTCCCGACCGCACCTTGCTGGCCGAGGACGTGATCTGGTCCGGCACGCCCGAGGAAGGATTGCTGTCCTCGCACCGGATCCTGTCGCAGGCGACCCATGCGGGCGACGGGGTGTACGGCAAGGCGACCGGAAAGCGGCTGACCTACCGGATCATCGCCGACTGCCATGCCATCGACAACCAGATCAACGACGAATGGCTGATCCGTGACCAGGGCGCGATCGTGCGCCAGATGGGTTGGGACCCGGTCGAATTCGCCCGCGACCAGATCGCGCGCGAGGGTGGGCCCGAGGCCTGCACGAAGCCGCTGACCCCCGCCACCGACATCGAGGGGCCCTACAAGGGGCGCGGCAACGACAATGCGTGGGGCGCGAAGTACGCCGACATCCTGACCCGGATCATGGGCGCGGATTTCACCGTGATCGGCACGGAATACGACCGCGCCTGCCAGCTGGAATACCCCGGCGGCGTGACCGGCCACGGGCGCGAGGAGGCGGACCGGTTCTGGATCAGCCTGCGCGCGGCCTTTCCCGATGCCGCCTTTGCCATTCATCACGTCATCGGCCGCGACGACCCGATGATGCCGCCCCGCGCCGCGATCCGCTGGAGCCTGCACGGCAAGCATTCCGGCTGGGGCGCCTTCGGCACGCCGACCGGCGCCGAGGTCTACGTGCTGGGTCTGAGCCATGCCGAATTCGGCCCCCGGGGCCTGCGCCGCGAATACGCGATCCTCGACGAGACCGCGGTCTGGAAGCAGATCCTGCTGGCCACCGGCGCGCTGTGAGCCGCGCAAGCAGTGTCCGGCCCGGGTGCCGGACGAAACGGAGAAACGAATGACACCGCAAGACATGGAAGCCCGCATCGTCCGCTACGGCGACCTGCGGCCCTGCCGCACCGCCTTCATCGACGCCCACACGCCGGGCTCGGACCAGAAGGAGAATTTCACCATCATCGGCGGCGGCGTCAGCGAAAGTGCCGACCAGCACGTGCACATCACCATCCCGCACGGCTTCAACATCGGCGCAGCGGGGCAGCCGCCGAAATGCCGCAACTCGCTGCACAGCCACCGCACGGCGGAAGTCTTCTTCGTGCTCAAGGGCCGCTGGCGATTCTTCTGGGGCCGCCGGGGCGACGCCGGCGAGGTGGTGCTGGAACAGGGCGACATCTTCGACATTCCCACGGGCATCTTCCGGGGCTTCGAGAACATCGGCGACGACTACGGGATGATCATGGCGATCCTGGGCGGCGACGATGCCGGCGGCGGCGTGATCTGGGCCCCGCAGGTGATCGAGGACGCGGCCGACCACGGGCTGGTCCTTTCCGAGAAGGGCAAGCTCTACGACACCAAAGCCGGCCGGTCGCTGCCCGAAGGCGAAAGGCCGATGCCGGTGCTGAGCGAGGCGGAGCTGAAGACCTTCCCCGAGCCGACCACGATGCAGGTCGTCGGCGGCTATGTCCGGCGCTACTGGGACTTGGTGGCGATCTCGGACAAGGCGCCGGCCAGGGTCATCGGCGAGACAGCGATCATCCGCGACAAGCCGGGCTTCGATGTCGATTTCCTGACCCGCCCCTCGGCCCGGACCGAAGCGGCAAGCCACGACCGCCCCGCCGTGCTGATGCCGGTGCGCGGCCACTGGCGGATCGGGTGGGACGGCGGCGCGGCGACGCTGGCGCCGGGCGACACGATGAGCGTGCCCGAGGCCCTGGCCTACACCGCGACGCCCTCGATGAGCGGCGAGGCGGCGCTCTACCGGGTTGTCGGCACGGATGATCCCGCCGGGCAGACCTGGAAGGGCTGAACGCCGGCAAGGAGAAAAGACATGTCGATCCTCACCACCCATGTCGGCAGCCTGCCTCGGACGCAGCAGGTTGTGGACTTCATCTTCGCCCGCGAGCGGGGCGAGGATTTCGACCCCGCCGCCTTTGACGCCTGCATGACGAGGGCCGTTTCCGACACCGTGCGAAAGCAGGTGGAGGCGGGGATCGACATCGTCTCGGACGGCGAGACCTCGAAGATCAGCTATGCGACCTACGTCAAGGACCGCTACACCGGCTTCGACGGGGACAGCCCCAGGAACGCGCCTGCAGACCTGAAGCTGTTCCCGAAATTCCTCGAACGGCTGGCCAATGACGGCGGCACGCCGAAATACGCCCGGCCGATGTGCGTGGGCGAGGTGAAGTCAAAGGGGCAGGGCGAGCTGGAGAAGGACATCGCCAACCTCAAGGCGGCGATGGCACAGCATGGCGCGCAACGCGGCTTCATGAACGCGGCCAGTCCCGGCGTGATCTCGCTGTTCCTGCAGAACGGCTATTACAAGACCCGCGAGGCCTATCTGGCGGCGCTGGCCGACGCGATGAAGGCGGAATATGAGACCATCGTCGCCGCGGGGCTGGACCTGCAGCTGGACTGCCCCGACCTGGCGCTGTCCCGGCACATGCTGTTTACCGATCTCAGCGACGAGGAGTTCGTGAGGGTTGCGGACTCGCATGTCGAGGCGCTGAACCACGCGCTGTCCGACATTCCCGCCGACAGGGTGCGCGTCCACATCTGCTGGGGCAACTACGAAGGCCCGCATGTGTGCGACATCCCGATGGCGAAGATGTTCGACACGCTGATGGCCGCCAAGGCGCGGTACCTGCTGTTCGAAACCTCGAACCCGCGCCACGGGCATGAATGGACCGTGTTCCGCGACCGCAAGGCCGGCATCCCCGAGGACAAGGTGCTGGTGCCGGGCGTGGTCGACACGACCACCAATTTCGTCGAACATCCCGAGCTGGTCGCCCAGCGGATCGCGCGCTTCGTCGATATCGTCGGGGCCGAACGGGTGATTGCCGGCTCGGACTGCGGCTTCGGCACCTTCGCGGGCTTCGGCGCGGTCGATCCGGACATCGCCTATGCCAAGCTGAAGGCGCTGGCCGAGGGGGCGGCGCTGGTCCGGTGACGCCGCTTGTCCTGCTGCCCGGCATGATGTGCGACGGGCGTCTCTGGGGGCCGCAGATCGCGGCGTTCGGGGCGGGCCGCGCGGTGCATCTGGCGCCGATCTCGGCTCACGCCACGATGGCATCACTGGCCGACGAGGTGCTGGCTCACGCGCCGCCGCGCTTCGCGCTGGCGGGGCTGTCGATGGGCGGGGTCGTGGCGATGGAGGTGCTGGCGCAGGCCCCCGGGCGGGTCGAGCGGCTGGCGCTGCTCGACACCAACCCGCGCGCGGAACTGCCCGAGGTGCGCGCCCGTCGCGGCCCGCAGATCGAGCAGGCCAGGCAGGGCGCCCTGCGCGCGGTGATGCGCGACGAGATGAAGCCGAACTACCTGGTCGACGGCCCCGGCAAGGGTGCGATCCTGGATCTCTGCATGGACATGGCGATGGATCTCGGCCCGGAGGTCTTCGTCCGGCAGTCGCTTGCCCTGCGCGACCGCACCGACCGGCAGCAGGTGTTGCGCGGCGTGACGGTGCCGACGCTCGTGCTGTGCGGACGCGAGGACCGGCTCTGCCCGATCGAGCGGCACGAGCTGATGCACGGGCTGGTGCCCGGATCGCGGCTGGAAATCATCGACGGTGCCGGACATCTGCCGGTGCTGGAGCAACCCGCCCGCACGAACGCCGCGCTGCGCCGCTGGCTGGAGGAATGAGGGACAGGGCGCTTCGGGATCTCTTGATGTACGTGGACGCGCCTGCCGCGTGCAATACCGGCCGTTCGCGACGGAGGCGCTCGGCTTCGACAGGTTTCATCGTGGGACGGTGCGGTGTTCGGTCCGAGAGGCCGGGACAGACGGTCCGCAGGTTCCGATCGGCTTTGTAAAGGCGCCTGAGACTGCGCGACTCCGGGCGGCGCAGAGCGTGACCGCCCCAACATCGATGAAGCGCCACTCCTGCCAATCGAAGGCGTTGCGCCACGCAAGCCTGTCCCGTCGCAGGCTCGACATGTTCTGAAGGAGATGTGTGGTAGCGGAGGAGCGTTCTGGCCACAGACCCCACGAGCTAACCCTTTGTAAAGTCGTAATTCGTCGGTCTCATCTGTCGAGAAAACGCCGGTGAGCGCGATGTTGATGCTCATGCATTACTGCACGTCGGTAGGACTGGTATCAGATCGTCCTGCGACACAGGAGCCTGCAAAAACCTATCGCCGAGTGTTGGCTGTCGAATGCCATCGCCAGATACCCACAGTCTCACGCTGCCGGCCCAAAGCTGCCTCTTGACCAATAATTCAGACGACGTAGTGCTCCTTCAGAACCAGATCTTCGCTGCACTCGCATCACCGCTGTCGCGGCCAGTGATCGCTCCGGTCTACACTTCGTGCCAGTCTCGGATTGAGCGGCATAACTCGCTCATGGCCATCCCGGTCCGCATTCCACTACTCAGAACTGGGACACATTCGGAGAACTTCGGCTCATGTTCGCCGTCGGCGACGAAGTGAAACACACCAGTTTCGTTGTTATCGTCCTTGATGAACGTCCAAATGCCAAGATATTCGCCATCACGCGTCAGAACGTCACCACGCTCGACACCATCCTCGAATCCAACAAGATTGATAGGGTATGTAAGTTCCATGGGCACACAAGATACATTGCCGCAACCGACACGCAACTCTTCTGGGGCATGGCTCTGGCGAATACTCGCATCCACTTCCGGCCCATTGCCGACGTTCGCGCTTCTTCCCCGCGCTGCGCCGCGGCTTGCGCATCGCAGACATTGGCGATCGCGCACGGCGCGCATAAAAAGCTATCCAGGAGATCCGAGCCAGCCTCCTCGTCTACGGCACGGCGACAGCGGCAGGGGCCGACGGTGCCATGTTGGCAATGAACGGACTCGCTTGCAGGATGGCTGTTCCGTAGTTGACGTAAGCCGGTGTTATGCCCGCTCTCATCGCGTCTGCCAGCGGCATTTCTTGAGAATACGTCAGTATCAGCGTGCCGGGTTTCCCGTTCGCGGGGTCTGCTTTCACTCGCGTGATGCCGACAAAAAATAACCGGCGCTGTTCTTCGTCGTGGTGCTGTCTTTCGAGCGGGGTAAGCGGATTCTTTGGTGCTCTCGGGAGTAGGCCATTCACGCACCCCGCGATGACAGTTACAGGCGAACTCAGTCCCTTGCTCTTGTGCAGGCTCATTATGCGGACTTCTTGGATGTCCGTCGGTATTTCCGGCTGCGTGATTGCGGTGATCAGTTCGCCGACCAGAGTCTGTGCGTCTATGGTCGGATCAGCCGCGATCAATCCGATGGCGATGTCGCGCAGTTCGCGGGTGTCGGCCTGACCAGCGGGAAACAATGCGTCGACCACCGCAGCGAGATCGGGCAACGCGTCCAGAGCATTCCGTTCGGCCACGAGCGCATTGAAATCAGCCACAATGCGTCCTGTGTGTGGTATGCTCAACGTGCCTGCGCTCAACTGACTGAGGGCCTGCCACGGCGACAATCCGGTCGCTTCACAATGGTCGCGAACGCGCTTGTAGCCCGCAGCATGGAAATTGTTCCCGTTGCGTCCCACCAGCCAGCGCAGAGCGACGCGGTCGTCTTGGTTGGCGAACAGTTTCAATAGCGCGAATGAATACTGTGCCGCCTCACGCTCGAGCTCAGATTCTGTGTATTCGGATCGGGCAGGGACGCCACCTGCCAGAAGCGCCTCGTAGATTGGCGTTCCGACGGCGCGGCTTTGGGCGAGGACCAAAATGTCGCCCGCGGGGGTGCCCGAGGCGATCATCTGTTGGATCGTTGCCACGATGCCCGCGACCTCACGGTTCAAATTCGGGTATTGAAGAATACTCACGGCACCCGGTCCCTTCGCCGCGATAGGCATCAGCGCGCGGGGCACTGGACGGTGGACGTTGTGGGCTATGAGGGCGTTCGCCATGTCAACAACACCCGTCGGGCAGCGATGGCAGTCTATAAGGCTCAAGTCGTCGGCGCCTGCGTTGGTCAGCAGCCAATCGCGAATGCCGTCAGGGTGGGCGTGCTTGAAACCATATATCGACTGGTCGTCGTCGCCGACTATGCAAACTTCCGCCACCCCAGAAAGCAGTTGTATGATCGCTTGCTCCGCCCTGTTCAGGTCCTGATACTCATCGACCAAGATATGGGTGAACTCTGCGCGTTCAGGCGCGGCAGGATTGGCCGAGAGGTAACGATAGATTTCCGGGATCACTTCGCCGATCAACATTGCCTCGTGAAAACGCAGCCATTCGAGCAGGTCGTGCTGGAACGCGGCCTCCGCTGCGGAGGGGGCGTATCCCGGCGTCTGATGATTGAGGCGCGCCCACGCCGCTTCGTAGGCTTGTTTCAGGCCGTCTACCGCCTTCTTGCCGCCGTGCGCCGCCATGAGGTCGCAAACCAATGCTTCCGTCTCGAAGTCGTTCAGCGGGCGCGGAATACGCCCAGTGGCCGCGAGAACATGATTCCGCGTGAGCATTCGAAGGGCGAGGCTATGAAGGGTGTGTGCGTGCAGTGCATTGCATCCGGGGACGCCCATGTTGACTAACTCGCGATGAAGGTCCTGCGCTGCAACTCGGGTGAACGTGACTGGAAGAATGAGATCGGGCGCAACACCGGCTTCGAGTAGGCGGGCGACCCGGCGTTTCATCGCAAACGATTTGCCAGTGCCCGGCCCAGCAACTACGCGAACGCGCGTGTTCGTGGTCGAAGCAATACTGTGTGCCGGTGTCCCCGGCGTTAGTCCATCAAACCAAGCCATCCACTTCCCCAAGATGCCAATAACGC
This sequence comes from Halovulum marinum, assembly GCF_009697225.1. Taxonomy (GTDB): domain Bacteria; phylum Pseudomonadota; class Alphaproteobacteria; order Rhodobacterales; family Rhodobacteraceae; genus Halovulum; species Halovulum marinum. The sequence continues at coordinate 2,999 of NZ_WIND01000008.1, read as the reverse complement.
AACGCTCACCCAGAAGTAGACGCAATCAAAAATTTGTTCAACGCTGCCATAGCGTTACCGCCCGTGAAATCTCCAATGTCTGGTTTGGGCTCCGCCTCCCGCAAATGTCAGCTATGCAGCAAACCTCCGCTTCCCGCCGGCACCTCCACGACCATTGGGACGCAGCCTGAGCGTCCGATGTCCTGCGAAACCTTGGCCGGAGTTGGCTGCTTTCATAGTCAGAGCGTCACGCCCCTGGTATGAGGGAAGCCCAATTCGGCCCGAATCCAGCTCGTTCAGCGCTCGAGATTCCACGTGCGCGCCGCCAGTGCTGAATTCCCATCGTGCCTCCACCTGTTCGGCGGCCAGCGTGTCGAAGACTCGGCATGAGGAACACAAGCGCCTTCGTCCCTCATGTTTTCTCAGCCGCCTGTTCGGCGGCAAACTCGGGCCCGACAGGGAGATCGGATCGACCGACACGTCGGCAAAACCCAAATCATCAATCTTTGGCGACCCTGCCGCTCGACATGATATTCCCATCTGTCGCTATGCGGTTCGAAGTATTCCCCTAAGGTCCTTCCACCCTGGTCCACCCGGCCCTTTCCCGTAGGTCGGCCTTCCTCAATGAAACATATGAGCCATTCTTGACTACGGCCACAGGCGGGCACGGCAGGCGGGGGAAAAGGTAGCCTGGGGACCATCGGGACCGGCCGGTGACGACTTTCACGCGCACCCGGACAATCTTCCGCGTTAAGGCATGGTGCTGGGGTATGATCACGTAATGCTGACCTGTCCTCTCGCTGACCCGAGCCGCAACCCGAAGCCATGCCTTCTTTCGGTTTTCAGTCCAAGGGGTGCTGTCAGGGTAAATCCCAGGAATGTCGAAAGCCGGCTGATCGGCTTGATCCACCATAACGGCCCTTATGTAAAATAGTGCTTCATTTTCGGAGCTGATGGTTCTGATCTCTTCGCTGTCGATCATGGCGAAAGCGATCTTATCAGATCCCCTATGAGAGGCGGTGCCGACCTTTGGTGTGAACTTGAATGATAACTCCACGCCGTTGGGGTCAATTTCAAGCGTCGCGAAAAGCGCCCTCCATTGGTCGTCTTCGACCACGTCATTGATCCAAGCGTTACTTTTGGCGCCGGGCGAGCCTGTAATGGCTGAGAGATCAGAACACCGTGCTCTACAAGCTGGCTTTCCGGTCATTGCCACTAAGCCGACCGGAAGAAGGGGATTTCGATCGACATAGGCATAGCAGGCGTGAAACAAGCGCAATAGACCCAAGGATGGCTTGGCTTGCTCGACCAGCGCGACCAATTTCTCTGGTATGAGGTATTCTGTGGGCTTGTCCTGCAAGACTTCTCCATCCGTGTGCTGACGCGCAAGGATCAGCTCCGCGACGTCGAACGGATGAATGCCTGGTTGTACGCGATCCTGCGGTCCACCATGAACGATCATTATCGCAAGGCCACACGGCACAGCCGGCTGGCCGTGGCTGTAGCACGAGAACCGCAAGAGTTGGTCGCCGATGCGCCGGTGCAGATGGCGCGGCCATGCACTTGCCCGAGCAGGCTGCTTACCGAGCTTCGTCCCATTGATGCCAAATTAATCCGGCGGATTGATTTCGGTGAAGAGGATCGGGGAATGGTGGCCGCCGATATGGGGTTGAACTGACCTTCCCCCTGGATCAGGGCCGCGTTGATCCAGAATCTCCCGGCTGGGTGTGAGTGTCGAGCGGCAGCGCGGAGACCGCAAGAGTCTCAAGCGCTGGCGCGGCGGTGGTGGTCAGGAACTCCGTTGGTGACAGGTAGCCGAGCGCCGAATGCGGGCGTTCGGTGTTGTAGTGGCGGCGCCAGCGGCCGATCTCCTCGCGGGCATGGGGCAGCGACCGGAACCAGTGCAGGTTGAGGCATTCGTCCCGGAGCTTGCCGTTGAAACTCTCGACGAAGGCGTTCTGCACCGGCTTGCCGGGCTCGATGAAACGCAGGCGGACGCCGGTGCGCTCGGACCAGTCGAACATCGCCTTGCTTGTGCCCTCGGGGCCGTTGTCGAGGACGATCTCCTCGGGAAGACCGAAGCGCAGCGCAAGGTCGTCGAGGTGGCGGGCCACCCTCGCGCCGGAAATCGACACGTCGACGATCTGGCCGGGGCAGAGCCGGCTGTGGTCGTCGACGACGTTCAGCACGCGGAACCGCCGGTGGTCGGCGAGCTGATCGCTCATGAAGTCCAGCGACCAGCGCTGCATCGGCCGCTCCGGCACCTGCGGGGCGACGCGGTCGCGCCTGGGCAGCTTGCGGCGCCTCTTCGTCCGCACCTGCAGGCCCTGCTCGGTGTAGAGCCGGTAGGTGCGCTTATGGTTCACCACGAGCCCTTCGCGGCGCAGCAGCGCGTGCAGGCGGAGATAACCGTACCGACGGTTCTCCGCGGCCAGCGTCTTCATGCGCTCGACCATGGCCGCGTCGTCCTTCGGCACCGGCCGGTACTGCTGCACCGATCGCGCCAGGCCGACGATCCGGCAGGCTCGTCGTTCGCTGAGGCCAAACTCGTTCATCAGAAAGCCCACGGCGCGCCTCTTCGCCGCGGGCTTACCAGCGCTTTTCCAGCAGCTCCTTCATCGCCGACATGTCGAGCATCTGGTCCGCGACGATGCGCTTGAGCTTCGCATTCTCCGCCTCGAGCGCCCGCAGCCGCTTGGCGTCACTCGCCTCCATGCCGCTGAACTTCTTCCGCCGATAACGTACAAAGTCTTTCGCACATTTGACCACGCGGGCGGCGCCTTTCAGACTGGCTGAGAGGAGCTGAGAATGGACGAGAACGAGACATCAAGGCCGATGGGACAGGTGATCCAGATCGACGAGGCCCGGATCCGCGATCACCTTGGAGAGATGGTGCGCGGCACGGTCGAGGAGGCCCTGAACGCGATGCTGGACGCTGAAGCTGATCGGCTGTGCGGCGCGGGCCGGTACGAGCGGAGCGAAGGGCGCAAGGACACGCGGGCGGGAAGCTATGAGCGGTC
>NZ_WIND01000073.1 GCF_009697225.1 Halovulum marinum | reverse complement strand
CGGACCGTCTGTTCGGCTGAACCGCGCCGCCAGTTCCATGTGCCCGGACCAGCGGAACTGGTCCACCGGCTGCACCCAGTCCAGCGCATAGCCGGCGCCGGTCAGGATCGCGGCGTCGCGGGCGAAGGTGGCCGGATCGCACGACACCGCGGCAACCACCGGCACGCCGGCCTGGGCCAGCCGCGCGGTCTGCGCCTCGGCGCCGGCGCGGGGCGGGTCGATCACCACCGCATCGAAGCGCCTCAGCTCCAGCGGCTCCAGCGGGCGGCGGAACAGATCGCGCGCCTCATGGGTCACCGCCTTCAGCCCGTCCGCCCGGCGCCAGCCGGCGTCGAGCGCGGCCAGCATCGCCGCATCGCCCTCGACCGCGTGCACCTCGGCGGTTTCGGCCAGCGGCAGCGCGAAGGTGCCGCAGCCGGCGAACAGGTCGGCCACGCGCCGCGCGCCGCCGACCGCCGCGCGCACAGCGGCGACCAGTGCCGCCGCGCCCTCGGCGGTCGCCTGCAGGAACGCGCCCGGCGGCGGCACCACCTGCGCCCGGCCCAGCGCCTGCGCCGGCGGGCGGTGCTGCGCGATCACCTCGCCGTCCCAGGCCAGCCGGGCGATGCCCGCCCCGGCCGCCAGCCGCGCCAGTTCCGCGCGTAGCGCGGCGTCCGGTGCCTTGCCGCCCGCCACCGCCACGTCCCAGCCCGCGGCGCTGTCGGTGACCTGCACCCGCAGCGCCGCCTTGCGGCTGGCGCCGATACGGGCCATCTGCCCGATCGCCGGGAACAGCTCCAGCATGCCGGTGCGCACCAGGTGGCAGGTGCGGATGTCGACGATCCGGTCGCTGGCGCGGGCGTGAAAGCCGACCTGCACGCCCTTCCTGGTGCGCCGGGCGGCAAAGGTCGCGCGCCGGCGGCCGTGCGGCGGCGAGGTCAGGATCGGCCGCATCGGCGCCTGCAGCCCGCGTGCCGCCAGCGCCCGCTCGATGGTGCCGACCTTCCAGCGCGCCAGGAACGCGTCGCCGGCGTGCTGCAGCGTGCAGCCGCCGCAAGCGCCGAAATGCGGGCAGGGCGGCGGCACCCGGTCCGGCGACGGCGCCAGCACCTGCGGCGGCGCGCCCGGCACGATGCGCTCGCCGGGCAGGGTGAACGGGTGGAAGCCGTCGGCAGCGATGCCGTCGCCCTCGCGTCCCAGGCGGTCGATGATTACCTCGGTCATGCGGGCGGTGTATCCTTGGCCGCGCTGCGGCGGAAGACGCAACTTATCGTTTCCGTATCTTCGGATTATCGTCGGTTCTGGCTATGATTAAAATGTATCGGGAAACGAATTTCAGGAGAATGCCATGACACCCGAACGCAGATCCGACCCGCCGGCCCCGCAGGGGCTGCGAATCGGCCACGTCCACCTGAGGGTCGCGGACCTCGACCGGGCGATCGGCTTCTACCGCGACGTGATCGGCCTCGACGTGGTGCAGCACTACGGCGACGGCGCCGCCTTCCTGTCCGCGGGCGGCTACCATCACCACATCGGCCTGAACACCTGGGAGAGCAAGGGCGGCACGCCGCCGCCGCGGGGCCACACCGGGCTCTACCACACCGCCTTCGTCTATCCGACCCGCGCCGATCTGGCGCAGGCGGTGCGCCGGGTGCTGGCCGCCGGCATCGCCTTCGACGGCGCCGCCGACCACGGCGTGTCCGAGGCGCTGTACCTGCACGATCCGGACTGGAACGGGGTCGAGCTGTACTGGGACAAGCCGCGCGAGGACTGGCCGCTGGACAGCCGCGGCCGGCTGCAGATGGTCAACGCGCCGCTGGACATGGACGGTTTGCTCGAAAACTGACGCAGCCCCCTTTCCCCCCTTTCGCGCGCGGGGAGTTGCGACTAGTGTGCGGCAAAATTTCCGCCAATCACCGGTCCTCATGCAAATATATCTGCCGATCGCCGAGGTTTCCGTGAACGCGTTCCTGCTTCTCGGCCTTGGCGGGATGGTGGGCGTGCTGTCGGGTATGTTCGGCGTCGGCGGCGGATTCCTGATGACGCCGCTGCTGTTCTTCATCGGCATTCCGCCGGCGGTCGCGGTGGCGACCGAGGCGAACCAGATCGTCGCCTCGTCGTTCTCGGGGGTGCTGGCGCACCTGCGGCGGCGGACGGTGGACCTGAAGATGGGCGGGGTGCTGCTGGTCGGCGGACTCGCCGGCTCGGCCGCCGGGGTGCGGATCTTCGCGCTGCTGCGCGAGATGGGCCAGGTCGAGCTGCTGGTCACGCTGTCCTATGTGTTGTTCCTGGGGATCATCGGCGGGCTGATGTTCTTCGAAAGCCTGCGCGCGATCCGGCGCTCGTCGAAGCCGGGGGCGCGGCCGGCGCCGCGGCGGCACCATTCCTGGGTGCACGGGCTGCCGCTGAAGATGCGGTTCCGGCAGAGCCAGCTCTACATCTCGGCGATCCCGGTGCTGCTGATCGGGGCGATGGTCGGCGTGCTGGCGGCGATCATGGGCGTCGGCGGCGGCTTCATCATGGTGCCGGCGATGATCTACATCCTCGGCATGCCGACCAAGGTGGTGGTCGGCACCTCGCTGTTCCAGATCATCTTCGTCACCGGCTTCACCACGCTGATGCACGCGACGCAGAACTACACTGTCGACGCGGTGCTGGCGCTGCTGCTGCTGCTGGGCGGGGTGATCGGTGCGCAGATCGGCGCGCGCATCGGTGTGCGGCTGAAGGCCGAGCAGCTGCGCATCCTGCTGGCGCTGATGGTGCTGGGCGTCTGCGGCAAGCTGGCGTTCGACCTGGTGGTTCAGCCGACCGAGCTGTACTCGCTGGGCCCCGGGGGCGGGCACTGATGCGTGCGCTGCGTCCGCTGCTGCTGGCGCTGGGCCTTGCCGCCGCGGCCGCGCACGGCGCCGGCGCGCAGGGCGGCGACACCGCGCCGGCCGAACAGGCGGTCGGCGGGCTCAGCCAGAACCGGGTCTCGATCACCGCCGGCTTCGACGGCTCCGAGATCTTCGTGTTCGGCGCGGTGCGGCGCGAGGCGCCGGTGCCCCAGGACGCCGGGCCGCTGGACGTGGTGATCACCGTCGAGGGGCCGACGCTGCCGGTCACCGTGCGCCGCAAGGAGCGGGTGCTGGGGATCTGGGTCAACACCGACAGCGTCCGGATCGACGAGGCGCCCAGCTTCTACGCCATCGCCAGCACCGGCCCGCTGGACCAGATCCTGTCCGAGACCGCGCGCCTGCGGCACCGGATCGGCTTCGACAAGGCGGTGCGCACGGTCGGCGCGCGGTCCCAGGTCGAGGATCCGCAGAGCTTCCTCGACGCGGTGGTCCGGATCCGCCTGCGCAACGGGCTCTACAACCGCCAGGACGACACCGTGAACCTGCGCGAGGAAACCCTGTTCAGCACCGAGGTGCAGCTGCCGGCGAACCTGGTCGAGGGCGAATACAGCGCCCGGATGTACCTGGTCCGCGACCGCCAGGTGCAGCACCTGACCCAGCAGGTCATCACCGTGCGCAAGGACGGGCTGGAACGGCTGATCTACACCACCGCGCAAGAGCGCCCGCTGCTCTACGGGCTGCTGTCGCTGGCGGTGGCGCTGGCCGCCGGCTGGGCCGCGTCCGAGGTGTTCCGCTTCCTGCGCCGCTAGCGCGGTCCGGCAGGCCCGCGCGGTGCGACGGCCGCCGCCGCTGTCCCTTCGCTTGGCTCGCAGCCGCGCCGCGCCGGGCGCTGCCTCCCGCTCCCGAAGCCGGCAGGCGCCGTCCGGTGCCGCGCGCGCCGCCGCTCAGGCGCGGCGCGGCTCGGCCACCGCCGCCGGCTTGCGGTCCTCGGCGGTCAGGCGGTAGGCGGCGGCCTCGGCGACATGGGGCCGGCCGATCTCGTCCGCCCCGGCCAGGTCGGCGATGGTGCGCGCCACCCGCAGCACCCGGTGGTAGGCGCGCGCCGACAGCCCGAAGCGCTCGGCGACCTGCGCCAGCAGCGCCTTGGCGTCGTCGCCGATGGCGCTGCGGGCCAGCAGCAGATCACCCTGCGCGTCCGCGTTCACCCGCACGCCGTCGTCGCCGGCGAACCGCGCCGACTGCCGCGCCCGCGCATCGGCGACGCGGGCGGCGACCTCGGCCGAGGCCTCGCCCGGCGCGCTGTCGGCGATCTCGGCGATGCGCACCGGCGGCACCTCGATGCGCAGGTCGAACCGGTCCAGCAGCGGCCCCGAGATCCGGCCCAGGTAATCCTCGCCGCAGTTCGGCGCGCGGGCGCAGGCGCGCGCCGCGTCGCCCAGGTGGCCGCAGCGGCAGGGGTTGGCGGCAGCGATCAGCATGAACCGGCAGGGATAGCGCACATGGGCGTTGGCGCGGGCGACGATCACCTCGCCGGACTCGATCGGCTGGCGCAGCGTCTCCAGCACCGCGCGGGGGAACTCGGGCAATTCGTCCAGGAACAGCACGCCGTTGTGCGCCAAGCTGATCTCGCCCGGCTTGGCGCCCTTGCCGCCGCCGACCACCGCGGCCATCGAGCTGGTGTGATGCGGCGGCCGGTACGGCCGCTCGCGGCTGATCCCGCCGGCGTCCAGCAGTCCGGCCAGCGAATGGATCATCGACGTCTCCAGCGCCTCGGAGGCGTCCATCGGCGGCAGGATCCCGGGCAGGCGGCTGGCCAGCATCGACTTGCCGGCGCCGGGCGGGCCGACCATCAGCAGGTGGTGGCGGCCGGCGGCGGCGATCTCCAGCGCGCGGCGGGCCTTCTCCTGGCCGCGCACCTCGGACAGGTCGCGGCCGGCGGCGGGCGGCAGCACCTCGCCGGCCTGCGCCGGGGCCAGCACCGAGCGGCCGGTGAAATGGTTGACGCACTCCAGCAGGCTGCGCGGCGCGATCACCGCGGCGCCGTCGACCCAGGCCGCCTCGGCGCCGCTGGCCTCGGGGCAGACCAGACCGCAGTCGTCCTCGGCGGCGGCCAGCGCGGCGGGCAGCGCGCCGACCACCGGCAGCAGCGCGCCGTCCAGCGACAGCTCGCCCATCGCCCAGAAGGCGGCGACCTCCTCGCGCGGCAGCACGTCCATCGCCGCCAGCACCGCCAGCGCGATCGGCAGGTCGAAGTGGGATCCTACCTTCGGCAGGTCCGCGGGGGCCAGGTTGACGACGATCTTCTTCGACGGCAGCGCCAGGCCCATCTCGCTCATTGCCGCGCGCACCCGCTCGCGCGCCTCGCTGACCGCCTTGTCGGGCAGCCCGACCAGACTAAATCCCGGCATGCCCGGCTGAATCGAGCACTGCACCTCGACCCGTCTCGCCTCCATGCCCTGGAATGCGACGGTGGTGACGCGCGCGATCATTCCGACTGCCCCTGCTGTTCCGGTCCAGAAACCGCCGGCAGCGTTAACATCGCGTTAAGATCGCGCATAACGCGCTAGTCCCGAAAAGGTTCCGGCCAATGCCGGACACGGTTTTGTGATCGGGGCAGGGGTCGCCGGCTAGTACAATGGATCGACTGAAACATTTCCGTTTTCCGGCGTTGTTTCCAGAACGGCGACATTTCGTTCAGGAAGAAAATTCCGCCCTGGCGCGTTGAACGACACGTCCGATGAAGCTGCGTGCCCGTACAACCGGCCGGCGTCCGCCGCGCAGCCATCGTCAGCGCCGTCAGTCGGAGGGGTCAATGAACTACGAAGCGACAGGGATCAGAACCGTCACCCGCCAGGCCATGGCGGCCGAGATGCTCGATGCCGGAACCGAGCTGGAACTCGCCCGGGCGTGGCGCGAACATGGCGACGAGCAGGCCCTGCACCGGCTGGTCAACGCCTACATGCGACTGGCGATCTCGATGGCGGGAAAGTACCGCCGCTACGGCGCGCCGATGCCCGATCTGGTGCAGGAGGCCGGCGTCGGGCTGATGAAGGCCGCCGAGAAGTTCGACCCCGACCGCGGCGTGCGCTTCTCGACCTACGCCGTCTGGTGGATCAAGGCCTCGATCCAGGACTACGTGATGCGCAACTGGTCGCTGGTGCGCACCGGCTCGACCAGCTCGCAGAAGGCGCTGTTCTTCAACCTGCGCCGGGTCCGCGCCAAGTTCGAGCGCGAGGCCGGCGGCGAGCACATCGACACCGAGGAGCTGCGCCAGAAGATCGCCATCGAGGTCGGCGTGCCGCTGCGCGACGTCGAGATGATGGACGCCCGTCTTTCCGGCTCGGACTTCTCGCTGAACGCGCAGCAGGCCGGCGAGGACGGCCGCGAATGGGTCGAGACCCTCGAGGACGACGGCCCGCAGGCCGACCAGACGGTCGAGCGCGAGCGCGACCTGGCCCGCGCCCGCGACTGGCTGAACGACGCGATGGGCGCGCTGAACGACCGCGAGCGGATGATCATCAAGGAGCGCAAGCTGCGCGACGATCCCCGCACGCTGGAAAGCCTGGGCAGCGAGCTGGGGCTGAGCAAGGAGCGGATCCGCCAGCTCGAGGTGCAGGCGCTGAAGAAGATGCGCCGCCGGCTGGAAAGCCAGACCGGAAACGCCGCGGCGCAGCTGGCCATCGCCTGAGTGCGCGCCGCGCTCGCCCTGATCCTGATCCTCGCCGCCGCCCCCGCCGGGGCGGCGCAAATGTCCGTGGCCGCGGCGATCGACCGCGCCCGCGCCGCCGACGTGGTGTTCGTCGGCGAGGTACACGACAACCCCGCGCATCACGAGGCGCAGGCCGCCTTCGCCCGCGCGCTGTCGCCCCGCGCCATCGTCTTCGAGATGATCCCGCCCGAGGGCGAGGCGCAGGTCGCTGCGCACCGCGACGATCCGGCGCGGCTGGCCGAGGCACTGGACTGGGCCGACAGCGGCTGGCCGGACTTTGCCTGGTATCACGCGATCATCGCCGCCGCGCCGGACGCGGCGATCCTCGGCGCACATGTGCCCCGGGCGCGTGCCCGCGCGGCGATGACCGGCGGCGCCGCGGCCGCGTTCGGCGACGGCGCCGCGGCGTTCGGGCTCGACCGGCCGCTGCCCGCCGAGGGGCAGCAGGCGCGCGAGGCGCGGCAGGCCGCGGCGCACTGCGACCTGCTGCCCGCCGCGCTGCTGCCCGGCATGGTCGAGGTGCAGCGCCTGCGCGATGCCCGGCTGGCGCAGGCGGCGTTGCGCGGCAGCCGCGCCCCCGGCGCCGGGCCGGTGCTGGTGATCACCGGCAACGGCCACGCCGAGACCGGCTGGGGCGCGCCGGCCGCGCTCGCCGCCGCCGCGCCGGAGCTGGCGCTGTTCTCCTACGCCCAGTTCGAGGCCGCGCCCGACGCCCCGGTGCCGTTCGACGGCTGGCGCGTGACCGCGCCGGCGGCGCGCGAGGAGCCCTGCGACGCGCTGCGCTGAGCCACCGCGGGTTCATCGCGTGGCAGCGCGGGCGTCGCGGACCGCCGGCGTTTCGTCCGCCTGGCCGAGGAGGTCGGCACGCTGCAGGACGTGACTGCCGGGTTGCGCGCGCTGGCCGAGCGTGCGCAACCGGCCGGCCTGATCGAGGCCGGCGTAATGGCACCCTGGCCGGCCTGCCCCAGGTGTTGGCGGCGCTGCTGGCCGCGGTCGATGCGGCGCAGCCCGGCCCCCGGGCGGTTTCGCCTGATTGCCTGCACCGGCCGGCGCGCATAAGGTCGCCCCTGACTAGGTGCAGGGGCGATCCATGGTTCAGGGCAGACACATCCTGCTGATCATCGGCGGCGGCATCGCCGCCTACAAGAGCCTGGAGCTGATCCGCCTGCTGCAGAAGCGGGGCGCGACCGTCACCCCGGTGCTCAGCCGCGCCGCCGAGCAGTTCGTCACCCCGCTGACCGCCTCGGCGCTGGCCGGCAGCAAGTGCTACCGCGACCTGTTCGACCTGACCGACGAGGCCGAGATGGGGCATATCGAGCTGTCCCGCGCCGCCGACCTGGTGGTGGTCGCCCCGGCCACCGCCGACCTGATGGCCAAGATGGCGCACGGGCTGGCGGACGATCTGGCCTCGACCCTGCTGATGGCCACCGACAAGCGCGTGCTGGTCGCCCCGGCGATGAACGTGCGGATGTGGGAGCATCCCGCCACCCGCCGCAACCTGGACACGCTGCGCGCCGACGGCATCCTGACCGTCGGCCCCGACGACGGCGCGATGGCCTGCGGCGAGTACGGGCCGGGGCGCATGGCCGAGCCGCCGGCGATCGTCGACGCCGTGGCGCGGGCGCTGGCCGACGGCCCGCTGACGGGCCGGCACATCCTGATCACCTCCGGCCCCACGCACGAGCCGATCGACCCGGTGCGCTACATCGCCAACCGCTCGTCCGGGGCGCAGGGAACCGCCATCGCCGCGGCGCTGGCGGGAATGGGCGCGCGCGTCACCTTCGTCACCGGCCCGGCCGCGGTGCCGCCGCCGCAGGGGGTGGCGGTGGTCCGCGTCGAGACCGCCGCGCAGATGGCGCAGGCGGTCGAGGCCGCGCTGCCCGCCGACGCCGCCGTGTTCGCCGCCGCGGTGGCCGACTGGCACGTGGTCGGCGCCGGCGCCAGCAAGCTGAAGAAGGACGGCTCGGGCAAGCCGCCGGCGCTGGCGTTCGCCGAGAACCCGGACATCCTGAAGACCGTCGCGCACCGCCCCGACCGCCCGCGGCTGGTGATCGGCTTCGCCGCCGAGACCGACGACGTGGTCCGCAACGCCACCGACAAGCGCGCCCGCAAGGGCTGCGACTGGATCCTCGCCAACGACGTGCGCCCCGAAACCGGGATCATGGGCGGCACCGACAACGCGCTGACCCTGATCACCGCCGAGGGCGCCGAGGACTGGCCGCGGATGACCAAGGACCAGGCCGCCCGCCGGCTGGCGCACCGCATCGCCGAGGCACTGGCATGATCCGCACCGAGCCCGAGGCCCAGGTCGAGATCCGCCGCCTCGAGGGCGCCGACCCGGCCGTGCCGCTGCCCGGCTACGAGACCGGGCAGGCCGCCGGCATGGACCTGCGCGCCAATTTCGACGCGCCCCGGCGCGGCGAGGGCGTGACCCTGCACCCGGGCGAGCGCGCGCTGATCCCGGCCGGCTTCGCCATCGCGCTGCCCCGCGGCTACGAGATGCAGGTCCGGCCGCGCTCGGGGCTGGCGCTGAAGCACGGCATCATGCTGGTCAACAGCCCCGGCACGATCGACGCCGACTACCGCGGCCCGGTCGGGGTGATCCTGCTCAACGCCGGGGCCGGGCCGTTCGCCGTCGGCCATGGCGAGCGCATCGCGCAGCTGGTGCTGGCGCCGGTGTTCCGCACCGTCTGGCGCCCGGTCGAGGCGCTGGACGGCACCGCGCGCGGCGCCGGCGGGTTCGGCTCCACGGGGCGCTGAGATGCTGCAGATCCTCGGCCAGGGCGGGGTGCTGACGCTGGCGGCGATCGGCCTGCTGGCCTGGGGCTTCGCGCGGGTGCTGGACGCGCCGCGCTGGTCCGGCCGGGCGATCCTGCTGGCGCTGGTGCTGGTGGCGCTGGCCGGGCTGCTGCTGCTGCCGCCCGAGGCGCCGTTCCGGCAAAGCGTGCAAGGCACGGTGCGCTTCGCCCTCGTCGCCGGGATCGTCGCGGTGCCGGTGCTGGTCTACCGCCGGGGCCTGCGCCGGTTGCGCGCCCGCCGCGCGCCGGCGGCCGCGCCCGCCGGCATCACCGGGCACACCGTGCTGGTCGACGAGACGCGGGCGCTGGCCGCCGACCTCGACGCCGCGCTGGACAGCGCGCCGCCGCAGCGGCTGGGGCTGGTGCACCGGGCCGCGGACGGCGGCCTGCTCGCCGGCGCCGCGGTGACGCTGACCGGCAGCCGCGCGACGCTGGCGCCGCTGTGGTGGGACGAGGCCGCCGACAGCGCCGAGGTGGTCGCGCCGCTGCTCGACGCCGCCGCGGCCGAGGCGCGGCGGCGCGGCGCGCACCTGCTGGCCGCCGAGACCGGCCTGCCGCGCATCGCCCGCGCGCTGATCGCGCAGGGTTTCACCCGGACCGAGACCGGCCCGCCGCAACGCCTGATACGGGAGCTGCCATGAGCTTCACCGCCGACGAGCTGGAACGCTACGCCCGCCACATCGTGCTGCGCGAGGTCGGCGGCATGGGCCAGCGCAAGCTGGCCGACGCGACCGTCGCGGTGATCGGGGCAGGGGGGCTGGGCAGCCCCGCGCTTCTGTACCTCGCCGCCTCCGGGGTCGGGCGGCTGATCGTCGTCGACGACGACCGCGTCAGCCTGTCGAACCTGCAACGGCAGGTGCTGCACACCACCGACCGGGTGGGCCGGCCCAAGACCGACAGCGCGGCCACGGCGCTCCGCGCGCTCAACCCGCACGTCGCCGTCGAGGGCCGGCCCGAGCGCCTGACCGAAGCCAACGCCGCCCGCCTGCTGGACGGCGCGCAGCTGGTGCTGGACGGCTCGGACAGTTTCGCCACCCGCACGGCGGTCAACGCCGCCTGCGTCGGCCTCGGCCTGCCGCTGATCTCGGGCGCGATCGCGCAGTGGGAGGGGCAGATCTCGCTGTTCCACCCCGCCGGCGGGCTGCCCTGCTACGCCTGCCTGTTTCCCGACCCGCCGGCGCCGGGGCAGGCGCCGACCTGCGCCGAGGCCGGGGTGATGGGCGCGCTGCCCGGCGTGGTCGGCGCGATGATGGCCGCCGAGGCGCTCAAGCACATCACCGGCGCCGGGCACACGCTGGCCGGCGAGATGCTGATCTACGATGCGCTGTGGACCGAGACCCGCAAGCTCCGCATAGCGCGCGATCCGGGCTGCAGGGTCTGCGGGACCGGCGCGCACGCCTGATCAGGCACCGGTTGCCGGGTTGCCGGTGCGCGGTCTGCGTGCCGGCCGGCGGGCCGGTGTTCCTCGACAGGCTGGAACAGCTTCTGGCCGGGCGGGCTGACGCCCGGCCGCAGGCGGCGTACGTCGAAACGCGCCGGTCTGATCAGCAGCGATACCGTTCCCGCGCCGCCCCGTCGCCGATCATTGCCGATGATCGACCGCAGGATCGCCGAGCCGGACGACCGGCGCGGCGCGACCCTGGCCCGGACCCGGGCGCTGGTCCACCGCGCCGAGCCCTTCGGCACCGAGGGCTGGAAATGGCGCTGCGTGCCGCTCCGTCACTGTCACGGCGCAATCTGCACCGGCGAGATCTGCCGCCAAACCGTCAAGCCGATTCGTCCGTGGCCCGGCGCTGGACGATCCCGCCGGGGCTGTCCAACGCCGGCCTCGGCGGCGGGCCCTGCCGCGCGAGCGACCTGCACGCGGGCGACCGGCTCGCCGCGCCGGCGGCTGGGGGCGCTGATCCGCGCCGCCGCCGAGCACAACCACGCCCGGAAAACCCACGAACCAGGAGCACGGTGATCATGTCCCGCCCGGTCCGGCAGCTTCACCGCTGGCTCGTTGTCGCCTTCACCCTGTCGGAGATCGTCGACATCGCCGCGCAGGTCCACGGCGTGGCTGCCGTCCGGATCGGGCTGCTGGCGCCGGCGCCGCTGATCCTGCTGACGGCCTCACGGCTGTGGCTGTTCGCGCTGCCGCACCTGCGGGCCCGGCGCGGCGCCTGAAACGGTCAGTCGCGGTGCGGGTTCTCGGGCTGGCTGAAGGCGGCGTCGGCGCGGGCGACGGCCTCGGCCTCCAGCAGCGCCGCGTCCTCGTCCTGGCGGCGCGGCTCGCCGCGGGCGCGGGCGCGGCGCGACCGCTCGACCGCGGCGTACAGCTCGTCTCGGGTCCTGACCTGCCGCTTCTGCGGCGGCGCCAGCATCCGGTGCAGCGTGCGCGGCGACAGCTTGCCGCGATAGCTCTGCCCCATCGAGCGGTTCTCGCGCACCGTCGGCGGCCGGTTCAGCGCCCAGACCAGCGCGAACACCAGCAGCATGACGCCGACCAGCAGCCAGATCGGATCGATCTGCCGGGTCTGCGCCGCCGCGCCGCTCAGCGCCGCGATCGGCCCCCAGTTCCAGAACCAGTCCAACACGAGATCCGCCCCCTTTCGCCGCTTCTCTAGCAGGAGAATGTGATCAAAGCATGGACGGCACGACCTGGTCCGGCGGCCGGTGCCCGTCGGCGAAGGTCTTGATGTTGACGATCACCTTCTCGCCCATCTCCAGCCGGCCCTCGACGGTGGCCGAGCCCATGTGCGGCAGCAGCAGCACGTTGGGCAGCTCGAGCAGGCGCGGGTTGACGTTGTGACCATGCTCGTACACGTCCAGCCCGGCGCCCGCCAGCTCGCCCGAGCGCAGCATCCGGGTCAGCGCGTTCTCGTCGATCACCTCGCCGCGCGAGGTGTTCACCACATAGGCCGAGGGCTTCATCAGCTTCAGCCGCCGCGCGTTCAGCAGATGGAAGGTCGACGGCGTGTGCGGCGCGTTGACGCTGAGGATGTCGATCCGCGCCAGCATCTGGTCCAGGCTCTCCCACCAGGTCGCCTCCAGCGCCTCCTCCTGCTCGGGGCGCAGCCGGCGGCGGTTGTGATAGTGGATCTGCAGCCCGAACGCCCGCGCCCGCCGCGCCACCGCGCGGCCGATCCGGCCCATGCCCAGGATCCCCAGCCGCTTGCCGCCGATGCGGTGGCCCATCAGCGCGGTCGGCGACCAGCCCTGCCAGTCGCCGCCCTGGATCAGCTGCGCGCCCTCCTTCATCCGGCGCGGCACGCCCAGGATCAGCGCCATCGCCATGTCGGCGGTGTCCTCGGCCAGCACGCCGGGGGTGTTGGTGACGGTGATGCCGCGGCTCAGCGCGGTCTGCACGTCAATGTGGTCGAACCCGGCGCCGTAGTTCGCCAGCAGCTTCAGCCGTTCGCCGGCCTGCGCCAGCAGCGCGGCGTCCAGCTTGTCGGTCAGGGTCGGGACCAGCACGTCGGCGCGGGTCATGGCGTCGGCCAGCGCCTCGCGGCTCATCGGCGCGTCGCCGTGGTTCAGCTCGGTGTCGAACAGCTCGTGCAGCCGGGTTTCCACCGGCTCCGGTAGCTTTCGGGTCACAATGACCTTCAATCTGGTGCCTGCCATGCCCGATTCCGTTTCCTGTTTCCGCCCCGAAGATTATGGTCTCGCATGATTTATGGCACGCGGGGTCGGCCCGAGAAACCCCCGGCATGAGGCAAGATCGGCAGATGCGCCAGCGCGCGAACGGCATCACCGCAGGCATTTCCGCCGCCATCGCCGGGCTTGTTCTGGCGGCGCTGCTGTCGGCGTGCCCGGCCGCCGCGCAGACCGCCACAGCCACAGCCACAGCCACCGCCACAGCCACCACCGCCACCGCCGCGGCCGCCGCGCCGTCCGCCGACACCGCCGCGCCGCTGCCGCCCGACCAGATGGCGCTGGGCCGCGGCCCGGTGACCGACCTGCAGCTGCCGCGCTATGTCTCGATCAAGGTGTCCGAGGCCAACGTGCGCCGCGGCCCCAGCCTCAGCCACCGCATCGACTGGGTGTTCCAGCGCCGCCACCTGCCGGTGCAGATCACCGCCGAGTATGGCAACTGGCGCCGGGTGCGCGACATCGAGGGCGCCGGCGGCTGGATACACTACTCGCTGCTGTCCGGGGCGCGCTATGTGCTGGTGACCGAGGACAAGGCGCCGCTGCGCCGCCGCCCCGAGCCCGACGCCCGGCCGGTGGCGCAGGCCGAGGCGGGCGTCGTCGCGCGGCTGGGCGACTGCACCGCCGACTGGTGCGAGATCACCGCCGACCGGCTGAGCGGCTGGGTGCTGAAGGCGCACCTCTGGGGCGTCGACGCCGACGAGATCCGCGACTAGACGGCCAGCGCGCCCAGCGCCTCGGCCCGCGCGGACCGTGTTCCGGCAGGACGTCCCGCAGCCCGCGTCCGACCGGCGCGGCGCGTTCCCTTTGCCGCCCGGCGGCGCTATGCAGGGGGGCGAAGGCACCGCGGCGGCCGCGGGGCGGGATTTCTGGCCGGGGCAGCGCAGGTGACACCGCTAAGGATCGGCAACAGGACGGCGCGCTGGCTGTGGCTGGCGTCGCAGGGGCTGGGCCGGGCGCCGACCGGGCCGCTCGACCTAGCGGCGACGGTGCGCGAGCTGGGTTTCGTGCAGCTCGATTCGATCCGCGTCGTCGCCCGCGCCCATCACCACATCCTGTGGAGCCGGAACCAGCACTACCGCGAGCCGATGCTGGGTCGGCTGCTGGCGCGCGACCGCCAGGTGTTCGAGCACTTCACCCACGACGCCTCGGTGATCCCGATGCAGTTCCTGCCGATGTGGCGGCGGCAGTTCGACCGCATGCGCCGCCGGATCGAGACCGCGGGCTGGTTCCGCGGCCTGCCCGACGCCGCCGGCCGCGCGGCGATCAAGGACCGGATCCGGGCCGAGGGCGCGCTTTCCACCCATGATTTCGACACGCGGATCGACGGGCCGCGGCAGATGTGGTCGCGGCCGCCGCACAAGCTGGCGCTGGACTACATGTGGTATGGCGGCGAGCTGGCGACCTGCCACAGGGTCAACTTCACCAAGTACTACGACCTGGCCGAGCGGGTGTTTCCCGCCGAGCTGCGCGACGCCCGGCTGGACGCGCACGCGCAGGTCGACTGGCTGTGCCACGCGGCGCTGGACCGGATGGGCTTCGGCACGCTGGGCGAGGTGCGCAAGTTCTGGGACGCCGCCGACGTCGCCGAGGTCGCCGCCTGGGCCGAGGGCGCGGCGCGCCACCTGCGGCCGGTCGCGGTCGAGACCGCGCAGGGCGGCTGGGTGCGGGGCGTCGCCCCGGCCGACATCGAGGACCGGCTGGCGGTGCTGACGCCGCCGACCGCGCGGCTGCGGGTGCTCAACCCGTTCGATCCGGTGATCCGCGACCGCACCCGGCTGAACCGGCTGTTCGGCTTCGACTACCGGGTCGAGATGTTCGTGCCCGCGGCCCGGCGCGTCTGGGGCTACTACGTGTACCCGATCCTCGAGGGCGACCGCTTCGTCGGCCGGATCGAGCTGAAGGCCGACCGCCGCGAATCGGTGCTGGCGGTGCTGAACTTCTGGCCCGAGCCCGGCGTACGCTGGGGCGCGGCGCGCCACGGCAGGCTGCGCGCGGAACTGGCCCGCATGGCCCGGTTCGTCGGCGCCGAGCGGCTCGAGGGGCTGCCCTGAGTTGGCCGCGGCCGTCGCCCGGCACGGCGTTAACCCGCGATTCGCAAACGGTTTCTCTGGAATTTCAGGGGGTTTATGCGGGTTTTCACGGTGACAACCTCAGGATTTCACGATGAAATCCTCAGTCCGGCGCCAGCATGTAGCCCGCGCCGCGCACGGTCTGCAGGTAGCGCGGCGTCTTCGGGTCGGCCTCGATCTTGCGCCGCAGCCGGGTGATCTGCACGTCCACCGCCCGCTCCTGCGCCTGGCCGTCGTCGCGGCCCAGGTCCTGCACCAGCTGCGAGCGGCTGATCGCCTCGTTCGGCCGCGCCGAGAAGATCCGCATCAGCGCGCTCTCGGTGGCGGTCAGGCGGATCATGTCCTGCCCCTGCCACAGCTCGCCGCGCACCATGTCATAGCGGATCGCGCCCATGTGCAGCGTCTTCGGCGGCTCGTTCTGCCCGTCGCTGCGCGGCACCCGGCGCAGGATCGCGTTGATCCGCAGCAGCAGCTCGCGCGGCTCGAACGGCTTCGGCAGGTAGTCGTCGGCGCCGGCCTCCAGCCCCTTGATCCGGTCGTCGCTGTCGCCGCGCGCGGTCAGCAGCAGGATCGGCGTGGCGATCGTGTCGGACAGCCCGCGGGTCAGGCTGAACCCGTCCTCGCCCGGCATCATCACGTCCACCACCAGCAGGTCGAACTCCAGCCCGTCCAGCAGCCGGCGCGCATGCGCGGCGTCGCGGGCCCCGGTCACCAGGTAGTCGTGCCGCGACAGGAACTTCTTCAGCAGATCGCGGATCCGCTCGTCGTCGTCGACCACCAGGATGTGGGCGTCGGGCTGGGCGTCGGTCATTCACGTCTCTCCAGCAGCCGGTCGATCCGGCCGCGCATCTCTGGATCTATAATCTGCTCAAGCACCTGGCGGAACCCCTGGACCGCCTCGGGGCCGGCGGCCGAGAACGCCCGCCGCATCCGCGCCTGCTGCGCCGCCGACAGCTCGGCCTCCAGCGCGCGGCCGGTTTCGGTCAGGGTCAGGTTGCGCTGGCGCCGGTCGCGGCGCCCGACGCGGCTGGCCACCAGCCCGTCCTCGACCAGCAGCCGCAGCACCCGGTTCAGCGACTGCTTGGTGACGGCAAGGATCGCCAGCAGCTCGTTCACCGTCAGCCCCGGGCGGCGGTTCACGAAATGCAGCACCCGGTGGTGCGCGCGGCCGTAGCCGTGCGCGTCGAGGATCCGGTCCGGATCGGCGGTGAAGTCGCGGTAGGCGAAGAACATCAGTTCGATCCCCTGGCGCAGCTGGTCGTCGGTCAGGAACAGCAGCTGCTCGCCGCTGCGCACCCCGGGCCGGGCGGGTTGGGTCATGTCGGGCTCCGATCGGTTCGGTCGGATTTTATGTCAGCCTTGTTGACTTTCCAAGATGCGAATGCTAGCGGATTCGCAGTTTCATGAAAGATCGTGTCGCGCCCGGTCGTTTTCGCGCAACATGAGGAAAACGGAGGGACGGCCATGGGCAGCTACGACGACCGCGACGGCAGCATCTGGATGGACGGCGACCTGACCCCGTGGCGCGAGGCGAAGGTGCACATCCTGACCCACGCGCTGCACTACGGCAGCTCGGTGTTCGAGGGCGAGCGCGCCTATGGCGGCAGGATCTTCAAGAGCCGCGAGCATTCGCAGCGCCTGCTGGATTCGGGCAGGATGATGGACATCCCGATCCCCTACACGCTCAGCGAGATCGAGGCCGCCAAGGCCGAGACGCTGGCCGCCAGCGGCCTGTCCGACGCCTATGTGCGTGCAATCTGCTGGCGCGGCTCGGGCGACGACATGGGCGTCGCCTCGGCCCGCAACCCGGTGCACATGGCGGTCGCGGTCTGGGCCTGGGGCGCCTATTACGGCGACGCCAAGATGCAGGGCGCCAGGCTGGACATCTCGAAGTGGAAACGGCCCTCGCCCGAGACCATCCCCTGCTTCGCCAAGGCCGCCGGCCTCTACATGATCTGCACCATGGCCAAGCACCAGGCCGAGGCCAGGGGCTGCTCGGACGCGCTGATGTTCGACTACCGCGGCTATGTCGCCGAGGCGACCGGCGCCAACGTGTTCTTCGTCAAGGACGGCAAGGTGCACACGCCCAAGCCGGACTGCTTCCTGAACGGCATCACCCGGCAGACGGTGATCGGCATGCTGCAGGCGCGCGGCGTCGAGGTCGTCGAGCGCCACATCCAGCCGGACGAGCTGGACGACATGGAGCAGTGCTGGCTGACCGGCACCGCCGCCGAGGTCACCCCGGTCGGCCAGATCGGCGAGCACACCTTCGAGGTCGGCGCGCTGACCCGCTCGATCGCCGAGGAATACGAGAAACTCGTGCGCGCGTGAGCGGGCTGAAGGATCTTGCCGCCGACGCCGCCCGGCTGGGCGGCGTCGGCCGGGCGGTCCTGGGGCTGGTGGGGGCGCCGGCTTCGGGCAAGTCGACCCTGGCCGAGCGGCTGGCGGCCGAGGTCGCCGGCGCGGTGGTGCTGCCGATGGACGGGTTCCACCTGGACGACGGCATCCTGGTGCCGCGCGGCCTGCGCCCGCGCAAGGGCGCGCCCGAGACCTTCGACGTCGGCGGCTTCGTGTCCCTGCTGCGCCGGGTGCGGGCGGGCGAGACGGTCTATGCCCCGCTGTTCGACCGCAACCTGGAGCTGGCGCGCGCCGCCGCGACCGAGATCGGCGCCGACGCGCCGCTGGTGATCGTCGAGGGCAACTGGCTGCTGCACGACGCCGGCGGCTGGGGTGCGGTGCGCCCGCTGCTCGACGCCTGCTGGTACCTGGAGGTGCCCGAGGCCGAACTGGCGGCGCGGCTGACCGCGCGCTGGCGCGGCTTCGGCCTGACCGGGGCCGAGGTGCGGCGCAAGGTGCAGGACAACGACCTGCCCAACGCCCGTCTGGTGGCGCAGGGGCGCGGCCGGGCCGACCGGATCGTCACCCCCGACGCGCCGGGCTGAGGGGACCCTCCGCCGCCGGCCGCTGTCCCGCATTGACCGACGTCAAGGCGCGGGGCCGCGCGCCGCGCCATCCTGCCCGCGACCACAGGACAGGAGAGACCCATGCCTCACGTTCCCCATCCGCTGGCCGAGGATTTTCCCGGCATGGCCGACCGCCTGCGGCGGCTGCAAGGCTTGGATGTCCACTTCGCCCGGATCTGCGACGAGTACCTGGAGCTGAACCGCGCTATCCACCGGGCCGAGACCGGGCTGGTACCGACCGACGACTTCCGCCTGGCGGTGATGCGCCGGAACCGGTTGCTGCTGAAGGACAAGATCACGGCGCGGCTTGCCCGGAACGACGCCGCCGCCGAGGCGCCGGGCGGCTGAGCCGGTCTTGCCGGCTGCGGGCGCGGGCGGGCTGGCCCGGCAACTGACGCGGCAACCGACGCGCCACCCTCGGGCCGGGCGCCGGGCGCGCAGCGACCGGGCCGTCCGGGGGGGCTCGATGCCGCCCCGGACGGCGGCCCCCTGGCGGCACAAGCGGCGTCAGTCGCCGATGTCCTCGTCCCACAGCTCGGGGTGCGCGGCGATGAAGCCGCGCATCATCTCGATGCATTCCGGGTCGTTCAGCACCGTCACTTCGACCCCTCGCGAGCGCAGGAACTCCTCGTTGCCGCCGAAGTTCTGGTTCTCGGCGACGATCACCCGCGGGATGCCGAACTGCACGATCGTGCCCGCGCACATCATGCAGGGCGACAGGGTGGTGAACAGCGTCACCTGCCCGTAGTCGCGGCGCCGGCCGCAGGCCTCGATCGCCGCCATCTCGCCGTGCAGGATCTGGCTGCCCTTCTGGACGCGCTGGTTGTGTCCGGCGGCGATCACCTCGTCGCCCAGCATCAGCGACGAGCCGATCGGAATGCCGCCCTGCTCCAGCCCCTTGCGGGCCTCGGCCACCGCCGCCGCCAGCCCCTTCTTCGTCGTCTCGTCCAGTACCATGCGTGTTCTCTTTCGTGCTGACAGGGTGGCGGCCGTCCCGGCGCGCGCGCTCGCGCCCAGCATCGCCGGGCGCGGCGGATCCCGCAAGGGATGCCGCCGCCGTCGTCCGCGCATGGTGGAAACGCCGCGCGGAACATGCCATGCCATCTTGTGGGCAGCCGGTTCGGCGCAATCAGGGAAATCTCGGCCATGGGCGCGGCGCGGAAGATCATCATCGACACGGACCCCGGCCAGGACGACGCGGTGGCGATCCTGCTGGCGCTGGCCTCGCCCGAGCTCGAGGTGCTGGGCATCACCGCCGTCGCCGGCAACGTGCCGCTGCACCTGACCCAGGCGAACGCGCGCAAGATCTGCGAGCTGGCCGGGCGGCCCGACCTGCCGGTGTTCGCCGGCGCGGTGCGGCCGCTGGTGCGGGATCTGGTGACGGCGGAATACGTCCACGGCAAGTCGGGGCTCGACGGGCCGGACCTGCCGGAGCCGACCATGCCGCTGCAGCCGCGGCACGGCGTCGATTTCATCGTCGAGACGATGCGCGCCACGCCCGCGGGCGTCACCCTGTGCGCGCTGGGGCCGCTGACCAACATCGCGCTGGCGATCAACCGCGCCCCCGACATCCTGCCCCGGATCGAGCGCATCGTGGCGATGGGTGGCGGCTTCTTCGAGGGCGGCAACACCACGCCGGCGGCCGAGTTCAACATCTATGTCGACCCGCACGCCGCCGACGTCGTGTTCCGCTGCGGCCGGCCGATCACGCTGCTGCCGCTGGACCTGACGCACCAGTGCCTGACCACCCGCGCCCGCGTCGAGCGGATCCGGGCCATCGGCAGCCCCGTCGGCACCGCCACCGCCGCGCTGCTGGACTTCTTCGAGCGCTTCGACGAGGCCAAGTACGGCACCGACGGCGGGCCGCTGCACGATCCGAACGTGATCGCCTGGTTGCTGAAGCCCGAGCTGTACGGCGGCCGCGAGGTGAACCTGGCGGTCGAGACCGGCTCGGAGCTGACCATGGGCATGACCGTGGTCGACTGGTGGGGCGTGACCGGCCGCGCACCGAACGTGCTGTACCTGCGCGAGGTGGACGCCGACGGCTTCTACGACCTGCTGGTCGCGCGCCTGGCGCGGCTGCCGGCGGGCGGCTGACGCGCCGGTGCGTTCGGGGCACGGATCGCGACGATTTCGCGACGGCGGCGCGCGGCGCTTGTTTGCGGGCACCGGGCGCACTACCTTTCGGGGCACTGGAATGCCGGTTCGCCGGCGCATCTTTTGGAGGTACAGTTCTGTCGGAACGTGCAAATGCAGCGCCAGCCGCTGCGACGCCGCGTGACATGAGCACCCCGGCCGGGCCGGGCACGCGGGACACCGCCCTTCTGAACCTGATCCTGACATCGCTGGACGATGACAAGGCCGAGGACGTGATCGTCATCGACCTTGCGGGCAAGTCCGAAATCGCCGACCACATGGTCGTCGCTTCGGGCCGGTCGTCCCGTCAGGTCACCGCGATCGCGGAAAAGCTGTCCGATCGGCTGAAGCAGGATCAGGGCCGCAGCGTGCGGATCGAGGGCAAGGACACCGGAGACTGGGTGCTGATCGATTGCGGCGACGCCATCGTCCACATCTTCCGCCCCGAGGTCCGCGACTTCTACCAGCTGGAAAAGATGTGGCTCTCGCCCGAAGAGCAGCTGAAGCGGCCGTCGCTCGACGCCTGAACCGGCCGTGAGGATCACCGTCGCCGCCGTCGGCCGGCTGCGCGCCGGCCCCGAGCGCGATCTGGTGGACGACTACGCCACCCGGTTCGACCGCACCGGGCGGGTCTTGGGGCTGGGCCCGTTGAGCGTGGCCGAGGTCGAGCCGCGCAAGGGCCGGGGTCCGGCGGCCGAGGCGCCGCTGCTGCGCGGCGCGATTCCCGACGGCGCGGCGGTGGTCGCGCTGGACGAACGCGGCAAGGTGCTGACTTCTCCGGCGTTCGCCGGGCTGCTGCGCGACTGGCGCGACCAGGGCCGCCGCGACGCGGTGTTCCTGATCGGCGGCGCCGACGGGCTGGCGACGGATCTGCGCGCCGAGGCCGATTTCCGCCTGTCTTTCGGGCAGATGGTCTGGCCGCACATGCTGGCCCGGGTGATGCTGGCCGAACAGCTTTACCGCGCCGCCTCGATCCTGGCGAACAGCCCGTACCACCGCGCATGAGCGGCGCGCCCGCAAGGCGGGCTTGAGGCCCGCGCGCGCCGCCGCTAGTTTGCGCGCGACCCGAGCCGGAAAGGACCCCTCATGGCCAAGCCCGTCGTCCTGTGCATCCTTGACGGATGGGGGCTGAACCCGTCGCGCGAGGCGAACGCCGTCGCGCAGGCGGACACGCCGAATTTCGACCGCATCATGCGCGAGTGCCCGAACGCCACGCTGACCGCGCACGGGCCGGCCGTCGGCCTGCCCGAGGGGCAGATGGGCAACTCCGAGGTCGGCCATACCAACATCGGCGCCGGCCGCATCGTCTGGATGGACCTGCCGAAGATCGACAAGGCGATCGAGGACGGCGACTTCGACTCCAACCCCGCGCTGACCGCCTTCGCCGAGACGCTGAAGGCCACCGGCGGCGTGGCGCATCTGGCGGCGCTGGCCTCGCCCGGCGGGGTGCACGCGCACCAGCGCCACATCGCCCGCGCCGCGCAGGTGCTGGCGGGGCAGGGCATCCCGGTCGCCGTTCACGCCTTCACCGACGGCCGCGACGTGCCGCCGAAATCGGCGCGCGAGCAGTTGGCGAAACTGGCTGCCGATCTGCCCGCGGGCGCGCGCATCGCCACCGTCTCCGGGCGGTTCTACGCGATGGACCGCGACAACCGCTGGGACCGGGTCGAGCAGGCGTTCCAGGCGATGACCGCCGGCAAGGGCGCGCGGGCCGACAGCGCCGAGGCCGCGGTCGCCGCCGCCTATGAGGCCGACATCACCGACGAGTTCGTCACGCCCACGGTGGTCGGCGACCATGCCGGGATGAAGGACGGCGACGGGCTGCTGTTCCTGAACTTCCGCGCCGACCGCGCGCGCGAGATCCTTTCGGCGCTGGCCGATCCCGAGTTCGCCGAGTTCGACGTCTCGGCCCGGCCCGACTTCGCCGCGGTCTGCGGGCTGGTCGAATATTCCGACCGCCACAACGAATACATGCAGGTGATGTTCCCTTCGGAGGAGATCGTCAACACGCTGGGCGCGTTCGTCGCCGCGAAGGGCCTGAAGCAGTTCCGCATCGCCGAGACCGAGAAGTATCCGCACGTCACCTTCTTCCTGAACGGCGGCATCGAGATCCCGGAGCAGGGCGAGGAGCGCTACATGGCGCCCAGCCCCCGGGTGAAGACCTACGACATGCAGCCCGAGATGTCGGCGGCCGAGGTCACCGATAACCTGGTCCGGGCGGTGGAAAGCGGCGATTACGCGCTGATCGTGGTGAATTACGCCAACCCGGACATGGTCGGGCACACCGGCGATCTGGAGGCGGCGAAGACCGCCTGCGCGGCGGTCGACCGGGGGCTGGGCCACCTGCTGGCGGCGCTGGAGCAGACCGGCGGCGCGGCGATCGTCACCGCCGATCACGGCAACTGCGAGATGATGATCGACCCCGAGACCGGCGGCCCGCACACCGCGCACACGCTGAACCCGGTGCCGGTGATCCTGGTCGGCGGCCCTGCAGGGGCGCGGGTGCGCGACGGCGGCACGCTGGCCGACCTGGCGCCCAGCCTGCTGGCGCTGATGGGGCTGGAGCAGCCCGCCGAGATGACCGGCCGCTCGCTGATCGAGGCGGCGTGATGCGGCGCGGCGCGGGGCTGCTTGCGGCGGCGCTGCTGGCGCTGGGCACGTCGGCGCCGGCGCAGACCGGCGGTGCCGGCGGCCGCGCCGAGGCGCTGCAGGTCGCCGAGGCGCAGCTGTCCGAGGCGCGCACCAGCCTGGCGCAGCGCCGGGCGCTGGCCGGGGCGATCCGCGCCTACGAGGCGGCGATGCAGTCGCTGCGGCGCGACATCGGCAAGGTCGCCGCCAAGGCCCGCGCCCGCGGCCGCGCGCTGACCGACGCCGAGGCCGAGCTGCGCCGGCTGACCGGCGGCATCGCCCGGCTGGGCCGGGTCGCGGCGCCGCTGGTGCTGACCGGCGCGCAGGACCCGCGCGACGGCGCCCGCGCGCTGATGCTGATGGAGAATGCCGCCGCCACGGTGCGCGCCCGCGCCGCGGCGCTGCGCGCCGAGCGGGCGGCGCTGTCCAACCTGCAGGCGCAGCAGCAGGCGCTGCTGGCGGATCTCGAGGACGGCCGCGAGCGGCTGGCGGTGATCCGCGACCGCCTGATCGCCCGCATCGAGGAGGACCAGGCCGCAGCCGGTCCGCTGCCCGACCTGGGCGAGGACGCGGCGAACCTGTCGGCGCTGGCGATCGCGCTGGAGACGACGCTGCCGGCCGAGCTCGACGCCGCGCCGGGCGAACTGGGCCCCTATGCCACGCCCGCCGACGGGCCGCTGCTGCGCCGCTTCGGCGAGGCCGATTCCGCCGGGCTGCAACGTCCCGGCATCGCCATCGGCGCGCCCGCGGGGGCGCTGGTCACCGCGCCGGCCGCGGCGACGGTGCGGTTCACCGGACGGCTGGACGGCTATGGCGAGGTGGTGATCCTGGAGCCGCAGGAAAACGTTCTGATGGTGCTCGGCGGGCTGGGACGCTACCTTGTGCGCGCGGGCGAGGTGGTGGAGCCGGGCGGCGTGCTGGGTTTCATGCCGGGGCTGGACAATGCCGCCGCGCCTCACGAAGAATTATCGCCGGAAGCGGGCGACGCGGGTGGCCAAGCGCCCGCGAAAACGCTCTATATGGAACTGAGAGTGAACCAGAGCCCGGTCGATCCGCTGCCCTGGTTCGAGGCACTGAATTAACGGCAGGGCAAGATATGAACAAGCTGATGATAGCCGCCGTGGGCGGCGCGTTTGCGGGCTTCGTCGTCACGACGCAGTTCGCGGCCCCGATCATCGCGCAGGAGGTCGAACGCGACCGTCTGACCTACGAGCAGCTGGACCTGTTCGGCGACATCTTCGAGCGCATCCGCTCGACCTATGTCGAGGACGTGGACGAGAAGGAGCTGATCGAGAGCGCGATCAACGGCATGCTGTCGTCGCTGGATCCGCACTCCAGCTACCTGCCGCCTGACGACTACGACGACATGCGGGTGCAGACCCGCGGCGAGTTCGGCGGCCTCGGCATCGAGGTCACGCAGGAGAACGGCTTCGTCAAGGTGGTCACGCCGATCGACGACACCCCCGCCGCCCGCGCCGGGGTCGAGCCGGGCGACTACATCACCCATGTCGACGGCGAGCCGATCCTCGGCCTGACGCTGAACGAGGCGGTGGAGCTGATGCGCGGCCCGGTGGGCAGCGACATCGTCATCACCATCGTCCGCGGCGAAGAGACCGAGCCGTTCGATCTGACCCTGACCCGCGACACCATCACCATCGCGGCGGTGCGCTCGCGCACCGAAGGAAACGTCGTCGTGCTGCGCGTCACCACCTTCACCGAGCAGACCTTCCTCAATCTCGAGTCGGGGTTGAAGGAGCAGGTCGAGGCGCTGGGCGGCATGGACAACGTCGACGGCTTCGTGCTGGACCTGCGCAACAACCCCGGCGGCCTGCTGACCCAGGCGGTGCAGGTGTCCGACGCGTTCCTGGACGCGGGCGAGATCGTCTCGACCCGCGGCCGCGATCCGCGCGACAGTGACCGCTACAACGCCGAGCCGGGCGATCTGGCCGAGGGCAAGCCGCTGGTGGTGCTGGTCAACGGCGGCTCGGCCTCGGCGTCCGAGATCGTCGCCGGCGCGCTGCAGGACCATCGCCGCGCGATCGTCGTCGGCACCCGCAGCTTCGGCAAGGGGTCGGTGCAGACCATCGTGCCGCTGCAGGGCAAGGGCGCGATGCGGCTGACCACTGCGCGCTACTACACGCCCTCGGGCCGCTCGATCCAGAACCTGGGCGTGCAGCCCGACGTGATCATCGAGCAGCGTCCGGCCCCCGAGACCGAGGAAACCGAGGTCGAGGAGCCAGGTTCGGCGGCGCAGCGCAACCGCTCCGAGGCCGACCTGCGCGGCGCGCTCAGCAACGACAGCCTGTCCGAGGACGAGCTGCGCCAGCTGGAGGAAGAGCGCGACGAAGCCGAGGAGATGGCCCGCCGCCGGGACGAGGATTATCAGCTGGCGCATGCGCTGGACCTGATCCGCGGCCTCAACGTGCTGGCCGGCCGCGACGAGTGAGGCGGCCGGGAACGGACGCCGCATGAGCGAGCTGCCATATCGGCCCTGCGTCGGCGTTGCGCTGTGCAACGCCGACGGCCTGCTGTTCGCGGGCGAGCGTATCGATACCCCCGGCGCCTGGCAGATGCCGCAGGGCGGCATCGACGCCGGCGAGCAGCCGCTGCAGGCGGCGCTGCGCGAGATGGAGGAAGAGATCTCGGTCCCGGCGTCGGCGGTAAGGAATCTGGCGAAGACCGCCGACTGGATCACCTATGATCTGCCCGACGATCTGGTCGGTAAGGTCTGGGGCGGCCGGTACCGGGGCCAGCGCCAGCTCTGGTTCCTGTTCCGCCTTCAGGCCCCGGACGGCGCGGTGAACCTGGCCACCCGGCACCCCGAATTCCGCACCTGGCGCTGGATGACCCCCGCCGACATGCTGACCGCGATCGTGCCGTTCAAGCGCCAGGTCTACGCCGCGGTGCTGGACGAGTTCGCGCCGCATCTGCCGGCCGCGGCGGCACCTTGACCCGCCACGTCCCGGTGCCTAGCTGAGGCGGCAGGCGAGGACGACCTCCCCCGTCATGGGACCAGCACGCGGGACGGCCCGGCACGTTGCGAGGGGATCTCATGCGCAGCACCGCAGACCGCATCCGCCAGGCCGTCAGCTTCGAGCTGATCGGGCTGGCGGTGATCACGCCGCTGGGGTCGTGGCTGTTCGGCCACGGGCTGGTCGCCATCGGCCTGCTCGCCGCCGTCGCCGCGACGCTGGCGACCGGCTGGAACTATGTCTACAACCTGGGCTTCGACCACGCGCTGCGCCGGCGCACCGGCAGCACGCGCAAATCGCCGGCGGTGCGGGTGCTGCACGCGGTCGGGTTCGAGGGCGGGCTGCTGGTGCTGCTGCTGCCGGTGGTCGCTGCCTGGCTGGGCATCGGGCTGTGGCAGGCGCTGGTGCTGGACGCGTCGTTCGCGCTGTTCTACCTGGTCTACGCCTTCGTCTTCACCTGGGGCTACGACACGCTGTTTCCCGATCCCGGAGAGCCGGCGCGCCAGCGGATTTGACCCGGCGGCCGGGGGCGGGCAGAACGGGCGCATGCCGCTGATCCGCACCAACGCCATCGAGCTGCACTACACCGAGGACGGCGCCCCCGACGGGCCGCCGGTGCTGCTGCTGCACGCGCTGGGTCTGGACCACCGGGTCTGGGACCCGCTGCTGCCGCACCTGCCGCCCGACCTGCGGCTGATCCGCTGCGATCTGCGCGGCCACGGCCGCAGCACGGTGCCGCCCGCGCCCTACGGCATGCAGGCGCTGGTGCACGACGCCGCCGGGCTGCTGGACGCGCTGGGCGTGTCGGACGCGGTGGTGGTCGGGCTGTCGCTGGGCGGGCTGGTGGCGCAGGGGCTGGCGGCCGAGCGCCCGGACCTTGTCGCCGCGCTGGTGCTGTCGAACACCGCCGCCAAGATCGGCACCGAGGCGATCTGGCAGGACCGCGCCGACACCGTCCGCGACCGCGGCGTCGCCGCGCTGGCCGACGGCATCCTCGCGCGCTGGTTCCCGCCGCGTTTCCGCCAGGCCCGCGCCGCCGAGGTGGCGCTGTGGCGCGACCGGCTGTGCGCCACCCCGGCCGAGGGCTATGCCGGCTGCTGCGCCGCGATCGGCCACACCGACCTGTTCGACAGCACCGCGCGGCTGCGGCTGCCGGCGCTGGCGGTGGCCGGCGCGCTGGACGGCGCGACCCCCGCCGACATGGTGCGCGAGACCGCGGCGCTGATCCCCGGCTGCGCCTTCCACCTGCTGCCGGGCACCGGCCATCTGCCTTGCGTGCAGGCGCCCGAGGCGCTGGCGGCGCTGCTGGATCCGTTCCTGGCCGCGCACGCCCCGCCGGCCGGCCCGCCGCCGCCGCGGATCCTGTAGCGGCCCCGGCGGGCTGCCGGGCACCGCATTTTTAATTTTTTACCAGTTGATAAAAAATCGGAGCTGTGGAACGCTTTCCCGGTCAAGTGACCGCAGAGGAGCGCGCATGTCCGCATCGACCCGCACCGACGGCATCGTGGCCGGCCGCCTGGATCCCGCCACGCTGGAAGCCAACTTCGCCGACCTGCACCCGCCGCTGGACCCGCACGAGGCGCGGGTCGCCGCCGACCGCTGCTATTTCTGCCACGACGCGCCCTGCGTGACGGCCTGTCCGACCTCGATCGACATCCCGCTGTTCATCCGGCAGATCGCCACCGGCGTGCCCGAGGCGGCGGCGCGGACGATCTTTCAGCAGAACATCCTCGGCGGCATGTGCGCCCGGGTCTGCCCGACCGAGACGCTGTGCGAGGAGGTCTGCGTGCGCGAGGTGGCCGAGGGCAAGCCGGTGCTGATCGGCCAACTGCAGCGCTATGCCACCGACACGCTGATGGCGAAGGGCGAGCACCCATTCGCCCGCGACGCGCCGACCGGCAGGCGCGTCGCCGTGGTCGGCGCCGGCCCCGCCGGGCTGGCCTGCGCGCACCGGCTGGCGATGAACGGGCACGAGGTCACGCTCTACGACGCGCGGCCGAAGCCGGGCGGGCTGAACGAATACGGCATCGCCGCCTACAAGACCGTCGACGGCTTCGCCCAGGCCGAGGTCGACTGGCTGATGCGAATCGGCGGGATCGTGCAGGAGCACGGCAAGGCGCTGGGCCGCGATCTGGATCTGGACGCGCTGCGCGAGAGCTACGACGCGGTGTTCCTGGGCGTGGGCCTGGCCGGCGTCAACGCGCTGCGCACCAGGGGCGAGGATCGCGACGGGGTGCAGAACGCCGTCGACTTCATCTCGAAGCTGCGCCAGGCCGACGACCTGGCGGCGCTGCCGGTGGGCCGGCGCGTGGTGGTGATCGGCGGCGGCATGACCGCGATCGACGCCGCCGTGCAGTCCAGGCTGCTGGGCGCCGAGGAGGTGACGATGGTCTACCGCCGCGGCCCCGAGGAAATGGCCGCCAGCCGTTTCGAGCGGGATCTGGCGACCTCCAAGGGCGTGCGGATCGTGTTCAACGCGCAGCCGGTGCGGATCCGCGGCAAGAAGGACGGCACCGAGCGCCGGGTGGAGTTCGCCTACACCCGCTACGGGCCGGACGGGTTCGAGGTCACCGACGAGACCTTCGAGATCCGCGCCGACCAGGTGCTCAAGGCGATCGGGCAGACTCTGTACGAGCCGCCGCAGGCGCTGGCGCTGAAGCGCGGCAAGATCCGCGTCGACGCCGCCGGGCGCACCTCGGTCGCGGGCGTCTGGGCGGGCGGCGACTGCGCCAGCGGCGGCGACGATCTGACCGTCACCGCGGTGGCCGAGGGCCGCGACGCCGCCGAGGACATCCACAAGGCGCTGATGTCGTGAGCGCGGCGGCGGGACATGCCGCGGGTTATCCGGGCACGCCGCTGGTCCGCAAGCTGGGCTACGGCGCCCGCGGTGGCGTCTGGGCCCCCGGCCCGCCGGGGTGCGTGCACAGATCGAACGGGACGGCCCGGTGCACTGGGCCGGGTCCGACGCGGCCGCCGATGCGCATCTGTTCGTGACCGACCGCGCCGCCCTGTCCCGGTCCCTTGCACAGGCGATGCGCTGCCTGCCCGAAACCGGTATGATCTGGGTGTCCTGGCCCAAGCGCGCCGCGAAGGTGCCGACCGATCTGACCGAGGACTGGATTCGCGACGCCGCGCTGCCGCTGGGCCTGGTCGACGTCAAGGTCTGCGCCGTCGACGCCACCTGGTCCGGGCTGAAGCTGGTGCTGCGAAAGGAACTCAGAACCGGGGCCGCGACCATGGCCCGCCCCGACACGCCGATACCCGATACGCCCATACCCGATACGCCCATACCCGATACGGAGGTTTCCAATGGCTGACCTGACCACCGATTTCGCGGGCATCAAGAGCCCGAACCCGTTCTGGCTGGCCTCGGCGCCGCCGACCGACAAGGAATACAACGTCCGCCGCGCCTTCGAGGCCGGCTGGGGCGGCGTGGTGTGGAAGACGCTGGGTCTGGACCCGCATGTGGTCAACGTGAACGGGCCGCGCTACGGCGCGGTCTGGGGCGCCGACCGCCGCCTGCTGGGGCTGAACAACATCGAGCTGATCACCGACCGCCCGCTCGAGGTGAACCTGCGCGAGATCAAGCAGGTCAAGCGCGACTACCCCGACCGGGCGATGGTCGTCAGCCTGATGGTCCCTTGCGAGGAAGACCCCTGGAAGTTCATCCTGTCGCAGGTCGAGGACACCGGCGCCGACGGGGTGGAACTGAATTTCGGCTGCCCGCACGGCATGTCCGAGCGCGGCATGGGCAGCGCCGTCGGCCAGGTGCCCGAGTACATCGAGATGGTCACCCGCTGGTGCAAGCAGAACACCCGCATGCCGGTGATCGTCAAGCTGACGCCGAACATCACCGACGTGCGCAAGCCGGCCAAGGCGGCGAAGGACGGCGGCGCCGACGCGGTGTCGCTGATCAACACGATCAACTCGATCACTGCGGTGGACCTGGACAATTTCGCGCCCGAGCCGACCATCGACGGCAAGGGCAGCCACGGCGGCTATTGCGGCCCGGCGGTCAAGCCGATCGCGCTCAGCATGGTCTCCGAGATCGCCCGCGATCCGGACCTGCAGGGCCTGCCGATCAGCGGCATCGGCGGCGTCACCACCTGGCGCGACGCGGCCGAGTTCATCGCGCTGGGCTGCGGCAGCGTGCAGGTCTGCACCGCCGCGATGACCTACGGCTTCAAGATCGTGCAGGAGATGGTCTCGGGCCTGGGGCAGTGGATGGACGACAAGGGCCACGCCGATCTCGACGCGATCCGCGGCCGCGCGGTGCCGAACGTCACCGACTGGAAGTATCTGAACCTGAACTACGTCACCAAGGCGCGCATCGACCAGGAGCTGTGCATCAGCTGCGGCCGCTGTTTCGCAGCGTGCGAGGACACCAGCCACCAGGCGATCGCGATGAAGCCGGGCCGCGTGTTCGAGGTGATCGACGAGGAATGCGTCGCGTGCAACCTGTGCGTCAACGTCTGCCCGGTCGAGAACTGCATCACCATGGAGCGGATGGCGCCCGGCACGGTCGATCCGCGCACCGGCCGCATGGTCGAGGCCGAGTACGCCAACTGGACCACGCACCCCAACAACCCCGCCGCCAAGGCGGCCGAATAGGAATGGCTGCCCCGGTCGCTGTCGAGGCCGCGCTGCTGGCCCTCGATCAGCCGAGCCGGGGCCGGGTCCAGGACGGGCGCGGGGCCCTGCTGCCGCTGGCGCCGGCGATTTTTCCGGCCGTGTTGCAGGTTTAACCGCGCCTGCACGGCTGGCGCGCCCCGTCGCGCTGATGCACACCGTCGCGCCGGTGCACACCGCGCTGAAGTTCGCGCTGGTGCAGCCGGACGCGGTGGCGCTGGCGCGCGCGCTGGGCGACCGCTCGGCGCCGGTGCGCCACAACGCCTGACTGCTGCTGGCGGTGGCCGGTCGGCGCAATAGGATCCCGGCGCTGGCCGCGCTGCTGGGTCACCCCCGAGAGGCCACCCGCGCCATCGCGCGCGGATCGCGCAAGCTGTTCCTCGACCGCACCGGCTCGGGCCGGGTGCATATCGACATCGGCGGCCTCGTCCAGCCCGGCGCCGGAGCCGCCGCGCCCTGGTAGCCAAGGCGCGGACGGTCAGAGCCGCGGCCGCCGCCAGCCTCCCGCCGCCCGAATCCGCCACCTGTGACAATTGCGGTGCCAGAATCGGTGCGACATTGTTATGTTTGAATGTGTAGGTATTGAGTGTGGGGATTTCATCATGTCCAGCATATCGGACTACCTGTTCGCCGGCATCGCGATGGTGGCCTTGTTCGTCATCGTCGGCGGCTACATGTGGTCGTCGCAGCCGAACGAGCCGACCGACATCGTTCCGGCGATCAACGTTCTGGGGACCGAGCCGGCCCGCTAGGGCCGGCGGCGCGCCCCGGCCGCCGGTGGTTTCAGGCCGCCGGTGTAGAGCTGCGTCAGGAACCGCGCGGCATCGTGGAAATGGCCGTCGGCGCCGGCGCCCAGGATGCCACGCACCTGCACCTCGAAATCCGCGTAGTGCTGCGTCGTGGCCCAGATCGAGAAGATCAGATGATAGGGATCGACCGGCGCCAGCCTGCCCGCCTCGACCCAGCCGCGGATCACCTGCGCCTTCTCGTCCACCAGCGCCTTCAGCTCGCCCTGGATCTCGTCGCTGATACGCGGCGCGCCCTGCAGCATCTCGTTCGCGAACAGCCGGCTTTCGCGCGGGTAGTCGCGGCTCATCTCAAGCTTGCGCAGCAGGTAGGCGCGGATCTCGCGCAGCGGCTCGCCCGCCGGGTCCAGCTGCCGCAGCGGGTCCAGCCAGGTGTCCAGCAGCCGGTGCAGCAGGGTGCGGTGGATCGCCTCCTTGCCCTCGAAATAGTACAGCAGGTTCGGCTTCGACAGCCCCGCCGCGTCGGCGATCTGGTCCAGCGTGGCACCGCGGAAGCCGTGCTGCGAGAACACCTCCAGCGCGGCGTCCAGGATCGCCCGGGTCTTTTGCCTCTGGATGCGCGTCGGGGTCTTCTTGGCGGCGGCGCGGGCCATCGGTTCCTACCGGTCTCCGTTCTGGCGGCCGGGCCCGGGATACCCCTTGACCTGTCACCGGGTTTGGCTAGCGTGGTTTTTACCAAATGGTCAAAGCGACTGTCGCACAGCCCGCCCGGGCTGGCAATCGCCAAGACTTCAGGCGCACCCAGCGCGGGGCCGGCACCGCCCCGCAGTCAGCGGAGTACCCCATGTCCGAACGCCGTCCCGTCGCCCCGAACGACCTCAAGGCCTTCTGGATGCCGTACACGGCGAACCGCCAGTTCAAGTCCGCGCCGCGGATGCTGGTCGCCGCCGAGGGGATGCACTACACCACCGCCGACGGGCGGCAGATCCTCGACGGCACCGCCGGGCTGTGGTGCTGCAACGCCGGCCACAAGCGGCCGAAGATCGTCAAGGCGATCCAGCAGCAGGCCGAGGAGCTGGACTACGCGCCGGCATTCCAGATGGGCCACCCGAAGGCGTTCGAGCTGGCCAACCGGCTGACCGAGCTTGCGCCCGCGCCGTTCGAGCATGCCTTCTTCACCAACTCCGGCTCCGAGGCGGTCGAGACCGCGCTGAAGATCGCGCTGGCCTATCATCGCGCGAAGGGCGAGGGGCAGCGCTTCCGCCTTGTCGGGCGCGAGCGCGGCTACCACGGGGTGAACTTCGGCGGCATCTCGGTCGGCGGCATCGTGCCCAACCGCCGCATGTTCGGCACGCTGCTGACCGGCGTCGACCACCTGCGCCATACCCACCTGCCCGAGCAGAACGCCTTCACCCGCGGCCAGCCCGAGCACGGCGCCGAGCTGGCCGACGAGCTGGAGCGCATCGCCCAGCTGCACGGCCCCGAGACCATCGCCGCGGTGATCGTCGAGCCGATGGCCGGCTCGACCGGCGTGCTGCTGCCGCCGAAGGGCTACCTGCAGCGCCTGCGCGAGATCTGCGACCGCCACGGCATCCTGCTGATCTTCGACGAGGTGATCACCGGTTTCGGCCGGCTCGGCGCGCCCTTCGCCGCCGACTATTTCGACGTGATGCCGGACATGATCGTCTGCGCCAAGGGGCTGACCAACGGGGTGATCCCGATGGGCGCGGTGCTGGCCACCGCGGCGATCCACGACGCCTTCATGACCGGCCCCGAGCACATGATCGAGTTGTTCCACGGCTACACCTACTCCGGCAACCCGATCGCCTCGGCGGCGGGGCTGGCCACGCTCGAGACCTATGCCGACGAGGGGCTGCTGACCCGCGGCGCCGAAATCGGCAGCTACTGGGAGGACGCGCTGCACGGGCTCAGGGGCCTGCCGCACGTCGTCGACATCCGCAACATGGGCCTGATCGGTGCGGTCGAACTGGCGCCGATCGCCGGCGCGCCGACGCAGCGGGCGTTCTCGGCGTTCCTGAAGGCCTACGAGAAGGGCATCCTGATCCGCACCACCGGCGACATCATCGCGATGAGCCCGCCGCTGATCATCGACAAGGACCAGATCGACCAGCTGGTCGGCACCCTGGCCGAAGTGCTGCAGGAGATCGACTGAAACCGCGCCCCGTCCCTGCGCCCGTCCCCGCACCCGGCCGCCACGACGGCCGCGGGCGGCGGGGCCCCGGCCCGGCAGGGACGGGGGGAAGCGACCCGGCCCGGAACGGGCCTCCGCTGGATCAACCGAAAGAAGGAGCCGCTCCATGTCAGCCCCCGGCGAAAACCTGAAGATCGACGGCAGCCGCCTGTGGGAGTCGATCATGGAGATGGCCATGATCGGCCCCGGCGTCGCCGGCGGCAACAACCGCCAGACGGTCACCGACGAGGACGGCCAGGGCCGGGCGCTGTTCCAGCGCTGGTGCGAGGCCGCCGGCTGCTCCATGGGACTCGACCGGATGGGCACCATGTTCGCCCGCCGCGAGGGCACCGACCCGGACGCGCTTCCGGTCTATGTCGGCAGCCACCTCGACACCCAGCCCACGGGCGGCAAGTACGACGGCGTGCTCGGCGTGCTGGGCGGACTCGAGATCATCCGCACGCTGAACGATCTGAACATCCGCACGAAGCATCCCATCGTCGTCACCAACTGGACCAACGAGGAGGGCACCCGCTTCGCCCCGGCGATGCTGGCCTCGGGCGTGTTCGCCGGCGTGCACGAGCTGGACTGGGCCTACGCCCGCGCGGACGCCGAGGGCAAGACCTTCGGCGACGAGCTGGCGCGGATCGGCTGGAAGGGCGACGAGCCGGTCGGCGCGCGCAAGATGCACGCCTTCTTCGAGCTGCACATCGAGCAGGGCCCGATCCTCGAGGCCGAGGGCAGGGACATCGGCGTCGTCACCCACGGCCAGGGTCTGTGGTGGCTGCAGGTCACGCTTATCGGCAAGGACGCGCACACCGGCTCGACGCCGATGGAGATGCGGGTCAACGCCGGGCTCGGCATGGCGCGGATCACCGAACTGGTGCACGAGATCGCGATGCAGAGCCAGCCTGACGCGGTCGGCGCCATCGGCCAGGCCAACGTCTATCCGAACTCGCGCAACGTGATCCCCGGCAAGGCGGTGTTCACCATCGACTTCCGCTCGCCCGACCTGGAGAAGCTGGACGGCATGAAGGCCCGCCTCGAGGCCGAGGCGCCGAAGATCGCCGCCGACCTGGGCCTGGGGATCGAGATCGAGCCGGTCGGCCATTTCGACCCGGTGACCTTCGACGAGGGCTGCGTGGCGGCGGTGCGCGACGCCGCCGAGCGGCTGGGCTACTCGCACCGCAACATCGTCTCGGGCGCCGGCCACGACGCCTGCTGGATCAACCGCGTCGCGCCGACGGCGATGGTGATGTGCCCCTGCGTCGACGGCCTGTCCCACAACGAGGCCGAGGAGATTAGCCCGGAATGGGCCGAGAAGGGCGCCAACGTGCTGTTCCACGCGGTGGTCGAGACGGCGCGGATCGTCGAATGACTGCCCCCCACAAGCACGACAAGAAGGGGCTGATGTGCAACCACGTCGCCAAGGGCAAGCGGCCGCTGCGGATGGTGGCGCACGACGCCGACGGCGTCTGGCAGTTCATGTGCGGGCAGGACGATCACAGCCGGGCCAAGCAGGCCAGGCGGATCTGCGTCGCCTGCACCTTCGGCAAGAACCTGCGCAGCCTGACCGCCGGGCAGGTGCCCGCGGGCCATGTCGCCGAGCGCGACGGCTCCGGCGCCGCCTGGGCGGTGCGCGAGATGACCGCCGAGGAGCTGGGCCAGATCGGCGATGCCGCCACCGCCCCGGTGAAGGGCGCAAATGCGCCCCGCGGCTGAACCGTGCCCGGGCGCTGCGCCGATCCCCCGACCGGATGCACGCCGGCGCAGCGCCGCCCGGCGCGCTGTGTTACGACGGCAGGGCAAGATGACAACAGGAAGGGCGAAACCATGACGACATGCGACAACGGCATCCGGCGCTCCCTCGGCACGCTGGCGGTCGCGCTGGCGCTGACCGGCGCCGGGCTGCCGGCCGCCGCCGACCAGCACGACGATGCCGACTGGGAGATCGTCTATCTCGACGACCGCGGCCGCGAGACCCGCCGCCATAACGCGGCCGAGACCGTCGCCCGCGTGCTGGGCCCCCGCGACACCGTGCTCGAGATCGGCTGCAACCCGAACTCGGACAACCGCTACCTGCGGATCGCGCGCGGCGGCGATCGCGAGCCGCAGTTCGCCGGCGAGGAACTGGCGGCCCATGTCGAGGTGTTCTTCGGCGGCCGGACGATCCACGACGAGAGCCTGGAGCTGGGCTGGCGCGACGAGGGCTACTACCAGGTCCGCGCCCGCGCCCGGCTGGGCAACGCGCTGAAAGAGGGCATCCGCGTGGTGTTCAGCGACGAGGACCAGGACATCCGCCTGCCGTTCACGCTGCGCGGCAGCTATGTCGCGATTTCGGCGGTGCCCTGCGACTGACGCGGGTGCCCGCCCCGCCGCGCCCGCCGGGGCGCGGCCACCGCAACCGGACAAGCCGCGCGCCAAGCGCGGCGCCACAGAACAGGGAAGCAGACCATGACCAAGGTTATCAAGGGCGGCACCGTCGTCACCGCCGACCGCAGCTACAAGGCCGACGTCGCCATCGAGGGCGAGACGATCAGGGAGATCGGCCCCGACCTGAAGGGCGACGAATACGTCGACGCGACAGGCGCCTACGTGATCCCCGGCGGCATCGACCCGCACACGCACCTGGAAATGCCGTTCATGGGCACCACCGCCGCCGAGACCTTCGAGTCCGGCACCTGGGCGGCCGCCGCCGGCGGCACCACCATGCTGGTCGATTTCTGCCTGCCCGGCGCCGACGGGTCGATCCGGAACGCGATCAACGAATGGCACCGCAAGTCGGCGCCGCAGATCTGTTCTGACATCGGCTACCACATGGCGGTGACCGGCTGGAACGAGACCATCTTCAACGAGATGAAGGACGCCGTCGACATGGGCGTCAACTCGTTCAAGCACTTCATGGCCTACAAGGGCGCGCTGATGGTCGAGGACGACGAGCTGTTCGCCAGCTTCAAGCGCTGCAGGGAACTGGGCGCGCTGCCCATGGTCCACGCCGAGAACGGCGACGTGGTCGACCTGCTGCAGAAGCAGATGCTGGAGCAGGGCATCACCGGCCCCGAGGGCCACGCCTATTCCCGCCCGCCGGAAGTCGAGGGCGAGGCCGCCAACCGCGCGATCATGATCGCCGACGCCGTGGGCACGCCGCTTTATATCGTGCATGTGTCGTGCGAGCAGGCGCACGAGGCGATCCGCCGCGCCCGCCAGAAGGGGATGCGCGTCTACGGCGAGCCGCTGGCGCAGTTCCTGATCCTCGACGACAGCGAGTATCTGTCGAAGGACTGGGACCACGCCGCGCAGCGGGTGATGTCGCCGCCGTTCCGCTCGAAGGAGCATCAGGACGGGCTGTGGAACGGGCTGGCCGCCGGCTCGCTTCAGGTCGTAGCCACCGACCACGCCGCCTTCACCACCGAGCAGAAGCGGATGGGCCGCGACAATTTCTGCATGATCCCCAACGGCACCGGCGGGCTGGAGGAGCGTCTCGCGGTGCTCTGGACCTATGGCGTCGAGACCGGCCGGCTGACCCCCGAGGAGTTCGTCGCCGTCACCTCGACCAACATCGCCAAGATCCTGAACATCTATCCCCGCAAGGGCGCGCTGGTGCCCGGCGCCGACGCCGACATCACCGTGTGGGACCCGAAGATCAGTCGCACGCTGTCCGCCAGCAACCAGAAGTCGGTGCTGGACTATTCGGTCTGGGAAGGCATGCAGGTCAGCGCGCAGGCCCGCTACACCCTGTCGCGCGGCGACGTGATCTGGGCCTGGGGCCAGAACAGCCAGCCGCAGCCCGGCCGCGGCAAGTTCATCCCCCGACCCGCGTTCAGCTCGGCCGCCAGGGCGCTGTCGCAGTGGAAGGAACTGAACAGCCCCCGCAAGGTCGAACGCGATCCGCTGAACATCCCGGCGGGGATCTGAGCACCATGCGGCGCGCGGCGGCGCGGGGCGCCGGGCCGGGATCAGATCCCGGCCAGCGCCTCCAGTTCGGGCAGCAGCTGCACGCTTTCCTGCTCGTGCGGGTCGGTGCGGGCGATGACGGCGACGGCCTCGGTGCTGCCGGTGTTCATCGGCAGGTGCGGCACGTCGGCGGGGATGTAGATCATGTCGCCGGGGCCGACCTCCATCCGGTGTTCGAGCCGCTCGCCCCAGAGCATGGCCGCCGTGCCCTCGAGCACGTAGATCGCGGTCTCGTGGGCGGCGTGCTTGTGCGCCTTGGCGCGTCCCCCCGGCGGGATGCGCAGCAGGTGCATGCAGATGCCCTGCGCGCCGACGGTCTCGCGCGCGATGCCTTCGAAATAGTCAAAGCCCTGCTTTCCGGCATACTGCCCCGAGGCCCGCAACCTGCGGCAGACGGGCTTGGATGATCCGGTCATGGCGGTATCCTCCCTGAGGGCAAAAGATAACAAGCGAGGACGGTTGTTGACACCTGAAACGGCCCCCCGGCCGGAAACTCCCGCCGAAACCGCCGCCCCGGTGATCCGGGCGCGCGACCTGTCGCTGACCTTCCAGACCGGCGACGGGCCGGTGCATGCGCTGAAGGACGTTACCCTGGACATCGCCAAGGGCGATTTCGTCAGCTTCATCGGCCCCTCGGGCTGCGGCAAGACCACGTTCCTGCGGGTGCTGGCGGACCTGGAGCAGCCCACCGCGGGCAGCGTCACCGTCAACGGCGTCACCCCCGAGCAGGCCCGCCGCGCCCGCGCCTATGGCTATGTGTTCCAGGCGGCGGGCCTGTACCCGTGGCGCACCATCGGCGGCAACATCCGCCTGCCGCTGGAGATCATGGGCATCTCGCGCGCCGAACAGGCCAGCCGGGTCGCCCGCGTGCTGGAGATGGTCGAGTTGGACGGCTTCGAGAGGAAATACCCCTGGCAGCTGTCGGGCGGCATGCAGCAGCGCGCCTCGATCGCGCGGGCGCTGGCCTTCGACGCCGACATCCTGCTGATGGACGAGCCGTTCGGCGCGCTGGACGAGATCGTGCGCGACCACCTGAACGAGCAGCTGCTGGCGCTGTGGGCGCGCACCGGCAAGACCATCGCCTTCGTCACCCACTCGATCCCCGAGGCGGTGTACCTGTCGACCCGGATCGTGGTGATGAGCCCGCGCCCGGGCCGGATCAGCGACGTGATCGAAAGCCCGCTGCCGCGCGAGCGGCCGCTGGACATCCGCGATACGCCGGAGTTCATCGAGATCGCCCACCGCGTCCGCGAGGGGCTGCGCGCGGGGCACGAGGATGTCTGACCATTCGCGCGCGGCCGGCGCCGGGAGGCCTGCGGCGGGGATATTCGAGGAAAGTGGAAGGGGCGCCGGTGAGCTATGACCTGAACTTCTGGCGCTACGCCGACGAGGGCGCGGCGCGCACGCTGGACGATCACCTGGCCACATACCACGCGCTGTCCAAGGGCGAGGTGCCCGCCGGGCTGGGCCCCATCGACCGCGGCGCGGTGCTGGCGGCGCTGCGCGCGGCGCTGGAGCCCGCCTGGACATGGGAGGGTGGCGCCTGGACCCGCCCCGGCGCGGTGATCGAGTTCGGCGGCACCGCGGCCTCGGTGCGGATCGACCTGCGCGGCAAGTGGCCGCACAGCGACGCGAACCGGATCATCGACATCATGGCGGACGATTTCGGCTGCCCGCTGTTCGACCCGCAGATCCGGCCCAGGGGCGAGCGGTTCGGTCCGCGCGGCGGCGCATGAGCGACGTCACCGCAGCCGGGGCCGGTGTCGGCCGCAGCGCGGCGACCGGCTGGATCGGGCGCCGGGTTGTCGCGCTTGGCCCGGTGCTGGCCGTCGTCGCCGGGATCCTGGCGATCTGGTACGCCGCCGTGCCGCCGATGAACATCCACTGGGCGGCCAGCCGGGCGGCGCGCGCGGATGTCGCCGTCTCGGTGCCCGAGGGGCAGTCGATCCGCAGCGCCGGCGCCTGGGCGCTGGTGCTGCGCAATCCGGGGCTGATCCCGGCGACCTACACCCAGGACAAGCCGCGCCTGCCGGCCCCGCACCAGGTGGCGGCCGAGCTGTGGTCCACCACCGCGGGCCCGCCGGTGACCTCGAACAAAAGCCTGATCCATCATGCAAGCATAACCCTCGGCGCGACGCTGCTGGGCTTCGTCTTCGGGGCGCTGGGCGGGCTGCTGCTGGCGGTGGGCATCGTCTACAACCGGGTGATGGACGCCTCGGTGATGCCGTGGGCGATCGCCAGCCAGACGATCCCGATCCTGGCGCTGGCGCCGATGATCGTGGTGGTGTTGAATTCCATCGGCGTCACCGGGCTGGTGCCCAAGGCGGTGATCGCGGCCTACCTGTCGTTCTTCCCGGTCGTCGTCGGCATGGTGAAGGGCCTGCGCAGCCCCAGCGCGATCCAGTCCGACCTGCTGCACACCTACAACGCCAACGGGTGGCAGGGGTTCTGGAAGCTGCGGCTGCCCGCGGCGATGCCGTTCCTGTTCCCCTCGCTCAAGGTCGGCATCGCGGCCAGCCTTGTCGGCGCGATCATCGCGGAACTGCCGACCGGCGCGCAGGGCGGCCTTGGCGCGCGGCTGCTGTCGGGCAGCTACTACGGGCAGACGATCCAGATCTGGTCGGCGCTGTTCGCGGCCGCGATCCTTGCGGCGGTGCTGGTGGGGATCGTGGGCGCGATCCAGACGGCGACGCTGAAACGCATGGGGTTCGGGCGATGACCGGCGCGAACGGATTCTTGGTGACCGCCGCAAGCGCGCTGGTGCTGGTGGTGCTGACCCTGCTGCTTCTGGCCACCGGGGCCGAGGGCGCGGCCCTTGGCGCGGCGGCTCTGGCGGGCGTGGCGCTGGTGGCCCTGATCGCGCACCTGGTGCGGGCGGGGCAGCGCGGCGTGCTGCCGCCGCTGCTGCTGGGCTTCATCATCCTTTTGTTGTGGGAGGCCGGGGTCCGCGCCTTCGACGTGCCGGGGGTGATCCTGCCCTCGGTCAGCGCGATCCTGGCGCGGATGGCGTCCAGCGCGCCGACCCTGTGGGAGGATTTCGCCCAGACCTTCCTGCGCGGCGCGCTGGCCGGCTATGCCATCGGCTGCGGCGCCGGGTTCGTGGTGGCGCTGGTCGCCGACCGCACGCCGGCACTGCAACGCGGCATCTTGCCGGTCGGCAACTTCCTCGCCGCCATGCCGATCGTCGGCACCGCGCCGATCCTGGTGATGTGGTTCGGCTTCGACTGGCAGTCCAAGGCCGCCGTGGTCGCGGTGATGTGCTTCTTCCCGATGCTGGTGAACACCGTGCAGGGCCTGGCTGCGGCCGAGCGGATGCAGAAGGATCTGATGCGGACCTACGCCGCCGGCTACTGGAAGACGCTGACCAAGCTGCGCCTGCCCGCCGCGGCGCCGTTCATCTTCAACGGGCTGAAGATCTGCACCACGCTGGCGCTGATTGGCGCTATCGTGGCCGAGTTCTTCGGCTCGCCGATCCGCGGCATGGGGTTCCGGATCTCGACCGAGGTCGGGCGGCTGGCGCTGGACATGGTCTGGGCCGAGATCGTGGTGGCGGCGCTGGCGGGCTCGGCCTTCTACGGGCTGGTCGCGTTGCTGGAGCGCGCGGCGACCTTCTGGCATCCGTCGCAGCGGCGGGCCCGATGACAACGACAAGACGTGCAACGCACGCGCAAAAAGACGTGCAACAAGGAGAGTGAGAATGAGACGACTGATCGCGACCGCGCTGGCGCTGGGGCTGACCGCCACCGCCGCCTCCACCGCCGCCGCCCAGGACGAGGTGACGCTGCAGCTGAAATGGGTCACCCAGGCCCAGTTCGCCGGCTATTACGTCGCCAAGGACAAGGGCTTCTACGAGGAAGAGAACCTCGACGTCACCATCAAGTCGGGCGGGCCGGACATCGCCCCCGAGCAGGTGATCGCCGGCGGCGGCGCCGACGTCATCACCACCTGGATGGCGGCGGGCCTTGCGGCGCGCGAACGCGGCGTGCCGCTGGTCAACATCGCCCAGCCGTTCAAGACCGGCGGGCTGCAGCTGACCTGCCTGAAGGAGACCGGCGTCGAGACCCCGGACGACTTCGCCGGCCGCACGCTTGGCGTCTGGTTCTTCGGCAACGA
The DNA here is from genome assembly GCF_009697225.1 of Halovulum marinum. Lineage (GTDB taxonomy): Bacteria > Pseudomonadota > Alphaproteobacteria > Rhodobacterales > Rhodobacteraceae > Halovulum > Halovulum marinum. Next base: position 42,820 of record NZ_WIND01000073.1, on the reverse strand, counting down.
GTACCCGTTCTACGCCTGGATGGCGCAGCTGGGGCTGGAGACCGACGGCGCGGACGAGAACGGCGTGACCGTGCTGAAGCAGGCGTTCAACGTCGATCCGCTGCTGCAGGGCCAGGCCGACTGCATCTCGACCATGACCTACAACGAGTATGGCCAGGTGCTGGACGCCGGCTATACCGGGGACGACCTGGTGAACTTCAACTATCTCGAGCAGGGCATCGGCATGCTTGAGGACGGTCTCTATGTGCTGGAGGAGAACCTCGAGGATCCGGCGTTCGTCGACAAGATGGTGCGTTTCGTCCGCGCCAGCATGAAGGGCTGGAAATACGCCGAGGAGAACCCCGAGGAGGCGGCGCAGATCATCATCGACAACGATCCGACCGGCGCGCAGACCCTCGACCACCAGACCTACATGATGGGCGAGGTCGCCAAGCTGACCGCGGGCAGCAACGGCGCGCTGGACCCGGCCGATTACGAGCAGACCGTGCAGACGCTGCTGTCGGCGGTGTCCGAGGACAACCCGGCGATCACCGAGCAGCCCGAGGGCGCCTGGACCCACGCGATCACCGACGAAGCGCTGAACTGAGGCGCCTGCACCGGGCCGGTCACAGCGCCGGCCCGGTTGCCTGCCGCCCTCTCGCGCGCGTCGCCGTCGGCGTGTAGACTGGCCGCCCGCCCCGGCTGGGGACGACGGCGGAGAACTTGGATGCACGGTGCCGGGGCCGAAACCTCGATACGGGAACTGACGGCGCAGTTGCGGGCGCTGGGCGTGACGCCCGGCGACACGCTGCTGGTGCACGCCTCGTTCCGCGCCGTGCGCCCGGTGGCCCGCGGGCCGGACGGGGTGATCGACGCGCTGCTGACCGCCCTGGGCGAGGACGGCACGCTGCTGATGCCGTCCTGGACCGGCGACGACGACGTGCCGTTCGACGCCGCCACCACCCCGGCGGCACAGGATCTGGGGGTGATCGCCGACCGGTTCTGGCGCCGCATCGGCGTGCTGCGCGCCCGCCATCCGATGGCGTTCGCGGCCCATGGCCCAGCGGCGATCCGGCTGCTGCGCGACCGGCTGGTGCTGCCGCCGCACCAGATGGCCAGCCCGGTCGGCCGGCTGCTGCAGGCCGAGGGCAAGGTGCTGCTGCTGGGGGTGGACCACGACGCCAACACGCTGCTGCACCTGGCCGAATGGATCGCCGGCGTGCCCTATGGCGTGCCGCATCACGTCACCCTGCGCGACGCGGCCGGCCAGCCGATGCGCCGCACCTACCGCGAACCCGACCATTGCTGCCAGCTGTTCCGCCAGGCCGGCAACTGGCTGCGCGCACAGGGGCTGCAAGGCAACGGCCGCGTCGGCCGGGCCGAGGCGCGGCTGTTCCGCGCCGCCGACCTGATCGAAGTCGCGCTGCCGCGGCTGCGCCGCGATCCCTTCGTGTTCGTGCACCGCGCCGACTGCGCCGAGTGCCAGGCCGCCCGCGACAGCGTCGCCCGGATGCAGGGCTAGCCGCGCCGCGGCGCCGCGTTCAGGGCCGCACGCCGCCGCCCAGGGTCGCGACGTCGGCGCCGCTGATTTCCTCGAGGGTCTCGATCACCCGGTCCTGCTCGTCGTGCAGCGACCGCACCACCTCGTGCAGCGCGGCGGCGGCGGCGTCCTTCAGTCCCGGCTCCAGGTCCGCGCGCCACACTGCCCACACCGGGTAGGGAAAGGTCGGCGCGCCGGGCACCAGGTACAGCTCGCCCGCGTCCAGGTGGCGCTTCGCGTACTGCGCCGGCAGATAGGCCGCCAGCCCGCGCCGCAGGATGTAATCAGCCCCCAGCGCGCCCAGCGACAGGGTCAGCCCCGGATTGGTCAGCGCCGGCAGGTGCAGCGCGTGCGCCTGCACGAATTCCGGCCCCCAGTCGATGAACGCGTAGCGCCCGGCCAGGTCCAGCGTCGGCTCCGGCCAGGCGGCGACCAGGATCAGCTCCTCGTCCAGCAGCTTCTCGGCGCGCAGCCCGGGGCGCAGCTGCGGCGTGTACAGCAGCCCGGCCTGCACCGCACCCTCGATCAGGAAGCGGGTGATGCGGTCGGGCATGCCCAGCTCTGCGCGGATGTTCAGCGCCGGCCGGGCGTCGCGCAGCCGGTCGATCCAGCGAAAGCCAAGCCGCGGCCACAGCGAGTACTGCGCACCGATCGACAGGCTTTCGTTGAAGCCCTCGGGGATCGCCACCTGCTGGCGGGCCTCCTCCCAGATCCGGAGCAGCGACAGCGCGTAGCGTTCGAACTCGCGCCCGGCGGCGGTCGGTTCGGCCCCGGCCTTGGAGCGGGTGAACAGCGGCCGGCCCAGCGACTCCTCCAGCCGCTGCACCCGCAGGCTGACCGCCGACTGGGTCACGAACAGGCGCTCGGCCGCGTTCACGAACGACCCGGTCGCCGAGACTTCGAGGAAAGTCCGGATCAGGGTGATGTCCATCGCAGAGATCCATGAGCAAATCTTGTATAAAACATGTTTATTATTCGTTTTTCTTGCGGACTGCAATGGACCACAGTGCCAGGCAAGGAAGCGGGCCGGGACTTCGGCCCAATGGCGCGCAGGCGGGTGGGGGCCCGTCCCGTGGCATCGGCCCTCGCGGCCCGCTTCCGGCGAGAAACCGTTCGCGAAAAGGAGATCGCAATGAAAACGACCATTCTGCGCAAGCCCGCCATCGCCGCCGTACTGGCCGCCGCCGTCGCGCTGAGCGCCTGCACCTCGGACCAGGTGATCGACAACACCGTCGGCGTCGCCTCGGGCGCGACCAAGGTCGTCGCCAAGGGCGCCGTGGGCGCGGGCAAGCTGGTCTACAAGGGCGGCCAGGCGATCGTCGGCTCGGACGACGAGTGACCGCCGCCGCCGGTGCGCGGCAGACCCAGCCGTTACCCGGGGCCAAGCCTGACCCGGGCACCTGACACCCGCAAGCCAAGGCTTGCGGGTGTTTTTTTTGATCCGGCGACGGGGCGCGGGCGCAGGTCGCAACCCCGAACGGCAGCGCCCGGATGCGGCGTCAACCCGACATCAAGAATTGAGGTGTCTTTTCAATCAATGGCTTAAGGGGGTTTTCACGGTGAAATCACAGATGTCGCCGCCGTCGCCTCAGCGTCCCTCGATGCGCCAGGCCAGGAACAGCAGGCTGCCGGCCAGCAGCAGCATCATCCAGCCGGGCGCCAGCGGCGTCAGACGGATGTCCAGCACGTCGTAGGCTTCGCGCCGCACCAGCCCGATCCAGCCGCGGCCCTCGGCGACGCGGCCCTCGCGGACCCGGCGCAGGTCGGGCGCGCCGTCCGGCGCGACACGCAGCGTGCCGCCGCCGGTGGCGTCGGCCAGCGGCGCCAGCACCTGGCCGGTCGAGACCGGGTTCTCGAACTCCTTCGGCGCGGCGGGCCCGACCGCGGTGACCGCTTCGGTCTCGCCCTCGGCCAGCCGGTAGATGCCATGCTCGGCGGCGGTGAAACGCGCCTGCCAGGTGCCCGGCGCGACCTGGGTCAGCGTCAGCGTGGTCTCCTCGCCCGAGGGGCTGGTGACGGTGACCGGGCCGACCGTCTCGGCCAGGGTGCGGCGGGTGACGGTGACCTCCTCGCCGGCGGGTTCGGCGACCAGCACCTCTTCCTCAAGTTCGGGCTCCTGCATCAGCCAGTGCGCCAGCCGGCGCAGCAGCTCGCGCTGCGGGCCGCCGCCCTCGTAGCCGCGCGACCACAGCCAGGCGTGGTCCGAGGCCAGCATCGCGATCCGCCCCGCGCCGGGCCGGTCCAGCACCAGCAGCGGCCGGCCCTCGGGGCCCTCCATCACCGTGGTGCCCTGCCGCGCCTCCATCTCGATCAGCCGGAACCAGCGGCCCCAGCCCGGCACGCCATCGGCGCCGGTCGGACGCGGGGCGAACGCCTCCAGCCCGCTGGTCACCGGGTGCCGCTTGCCGATTTCCGAGATGCGCGGCACATAGCCCTGCTCGACCACCCGCGCGGTGGGCGCGGCCGGCAGCACGTCGCGCAGCGGCGTGCGGTACAGGCTTTCGGCGCCGGCGAAGGCGGGCCCCGAGGCGATCAGCACCGCGCCGCCCTCGCGCACATAGCGGCCGATGTTGTCGATGTAGAGCGAGGGCAGGACCCCGCGCCGCCGGTAGCGGTCGAAGATGATCAGGTCGAACTCGTCGACCTTCTCCATGAACAGCTCGCGCGTCGGAAAGGCGATCAGCGACAGCTCGAACACCGGCACGCCGTCCTGCTTTTCCGGCGGGCGCAGAATGGTGAAGTGGACCAGGTCCACCGCCGAGTCCGATTTCAGGATGTTGCGCCAGGTGCGCTCGCCGGCATAGGGCTCGCCCGAGACCAGCAGTACCCGCAGCCGGTCGCGGATGCCGTTGATCGACACGATCGCCTGGTTGTTGCGGTCGGTCAGCTCGCCCTCCAGCGCCGGGGCGGTGATCTGCAGCACGTTCATGCCGCCGCGGTCCAGCTCCAGCGGCAGGGTCTGGACGGTGTCGGCCTCGACCATGAACGACACCGGCTCGGCGCCGTTGACCGAGACCTGCAGCGGCGTGCGCGCAGGCAGGGTGGCCGGCGCGCGGCCCAGCGTCTCGACGCTCAGGCGCAGTTCGACCGCCTCGCCGACGATGGCGAAGGCGGGGGCGGTATCGATCCGCAGGCGGCGGTCCCATTCGTCCTCGCGGCCGGTGAGCACGGTGTGCACGGGGGCCGGGAACTCGGCCAGCGCGGCGGGGTCGTGGACCTGGCCGTCGGTCAGCAGGATCGCCCCGGCGATACGGTCGGGCGAGACTTCGGCCGCCGCCTCGGCCAGCGCCGACAGCAGCAGCGTTCCCGGCGGGCCGCCTTCGCCGGAGGTGTCGGTGACGGTGATCCGGCGCACCTCCAGCGGGGCGGCCGGATCGGTGGCCAGTTCGGCCAGCCTGGCGTCCAGCTCGGCGCGTGCCGCCTCGATCTGGGCGGGGCGCACGTCGATGCCCTGGCTGGCGGTGGCGTCGGTGACGACGAAGGCGATGTCGGGCAGGTAGGCGCGGTCCTCCTGCCGCCAGCGGGGCTCGGCCAGCGCCAGCAGCAGCACGACCGCCGCCAGCCCGCGCAGCCACCAGCCGGTCAGCCCGCGCCAGAGCGCGACCGCCACCAGCACGGCGGACAGCACCGCCAGCGCCACCAGCACCGGCAGCGGGATCAGCGGCGCGAACGAGACCGAGCTTTCCATTCAGTTCCCCAGCCGTTCCAGCAGCGCGGGAACGTGCACCTGGTCGGATTTGTAGTTGCCGGTCATCACGTGCATGATCAGGTTCACCCCGAAACGATAGGCCATCTCGCGCTGCTGCGCGCCGCCGGTGCCGCGGCCGACCGGGTACATCGGCGCGCCGCGCGCGTCGACCGCCCAGGCGGCGGCCCAGTCGTTGGCGCCGATCACCACCGGGGTCACGCCGTCGTTGAGATCGCGGAACGGCATGCCCTCGACCTCCTCGACGTCGGGGGCGGCCTCGACCCACACCTCCGAGCCGGAATAGCGGCCGGGGAAGTCCTGCAGCAGGTAGAAGGTGCGCGTCAGCACATGGTCCTGCGGCGCCGGCTCCAGCGGCGGGATGTCGAGCTTGGCCGCCAGCTGCTGCAGCGTGCGGCCGTTGGCGGTGCCCGATCCCAGCCGCCCGCCCAGGTTGGCGTCGCGGGTGTCGAACAGGATCATCCCGCCCGAGCGCAGGTATTCGTTCAGCTTGGCGTAGGCCGCGTCCGAGGGCGGGCGCTGCACCTCGCTGACCGGCCAGTAGAGGAACGGGAAGAACGCCAGGTCGTCTCGCTCCAGTTGCACGCCGACCGGGTCCACCGGCTCGATCGCGGTGCGGCGGGTCAGCACCTGGCTCAGCCCGCGCAGACCGGCCTCGGAGGTCTGGTCGAGCTGCCGGTCGCCGGTGACGACATAGGCCAGCACCGTGTCGGTGGTGGCATGGAGCGCCAGCTCGTCCTCGGTCATCTGCTGCGCGCGCGCCTGCGGCACGGCCAGCGTCGCCGCCAGCGGCCCGGCCAGCGTCACCGCCAGCAAGACCGCCGTGCCCTGCGCCATGCGCGGCCCGGTCAGCCGGCCCGACAGCCACAGCGTCGCCAGGATGTCCGCCGCCAGCGCCAGCAGCGCGGCCAGCAGCAGCCAGGGCTTGAGCGGGGTTTCCGGCGCCACCTGCATGCTTTCGACCACGATGCCGGCGGGCAGCGCGCCGATCGGCGCGATCATGTCGCCGTCGCGGAACAGGTTCACCGCCACGGTGCGCTCGCCCGAGGAATAGACCCCCGGCGGCATTTCGGCCGAGGGCCGCTCGTCGATCAGCCGCGCGCCGTCGACGCCGGCCAGAAGGCGCGGCTCGACCGGGTTGCCGAAACCGTCGAGCACGGTGACCGGCGTCCAGGTCTGGCCGGCAAGGTCCTCGGCCGCGGGGCGGGCGACGCGGGCGCTGACGGCAAGCCGCTCAAGCATCTGCACGAACAGGCCCGACAGCGGCAGGCTGGACCATTCGGCGTTGGCGGTCACGTGGAACAGCACCACGCGGCCCTCGCCCTGCGCGCGGCCGGTGACCAGCGGCGTGCCGTCCTCGAGCGCGGCCAGCACCCGCTCGGCCAGTTCCGGGTCGGGCTGCGCCATCACCTGGCTGGTGACGTTGACCTCTTCGGGGGTTTCCAGGCCGAAGAACGGGCTGCCCTCGCGGAACGGGCGCAGCGCCTTGGGCGCGCCCCAGGACATCGCCCCGCCGACGCTGCGCCCGCCGGCGCGCAGCCGCACCGGCAGCAGCGCATCCTCCTCCAGCTGGCCCTCGCCCGAGGCCGCCAGCCGCGGCCCGGCGAAGCGGACCAGCAGGCCGCCGCTCTCGATCCAGTCGATCAGGCGGGCGCGCTCGGTCTCGGCGACGGCGCCGACGTCGGCGAACACGATCACGTCGGGCTGCGCCGACAGGATGTCGTCCAGCGGCGCCTCGATCAGGTCGGTGCTGTCCTCCAGCGCGGTGCGCAGGTAGTGCAGCGGGTCGACCAGCCGCTGCGCCTCGCCGGCGTCGCCGCCGGCCAGCAGCCCGACCTTGCGGCGCTTCAGCCCGTCGTCGGCCAGCGCCACCGCGCCGGCCGAGCGTTCGCCCGGGATCGTCAGCCGGGTGACGCGGTTGCGCAGCTCGACCGGCAGCTCCAGCGCGACCTCCGTGGCGGCGCCGTCGTCGGGCTCGAACACCACCCGCTGCGTGCCCAGCACCCGCTCGATGCCCAGCGGGTCGGCGCCGATCGCGGCGATCTCGACCGAGCGGCCGGCGCCGGCCTCGGGGCGCAGCACCTGGGTCTGCAGCGCGCCGTCGGCGAAGCCGGGCGCGGTCAGCGCCAGCGGCGTGCGCGGGTCGGCGATCATCCGCACCGGGCCGCGATCGGCCAGCGCGTCGAAGAAGGCGCGGTCGCCGTCGGTGCCCAGCCCGTCGGTCAGCCAGACGGTCTCGAAGCCCTCGTCCTCGACCGTCTCCAGCCACGCGGCGAAGCCGGCGCGGTCCGGCGCCCAGGCCTTCGGCGCCAGCCCGCCGATGCGGGTTGCCCAGTCCTCGGCGGCGCGGAACGGCAGCCGCGGCTCGCCCGGGCGCGGCTCGGCCAGCGAGATCACCGCCGCCGGGCGGCCGTCGCGGGCGGCCTGGTCCAGGATGTCGGCGGCCCGCGCCTGGCGCTGCGCCCAGTCCGGCGCCGAGCCCCAGCCGCCGTCCAGCAGCAGCAGCACCGGGCCGGTGCCGCGCTCGCGCACGTCGGGGTTCAGCACCGGGTCGGCGAACGCCAGGATCGCCGCGGCCAGTGCCGCCATGCGCAACAGCAGCAGCCACCATGGCGTGCGCTCGGGCATGCGCTCGGGGTCCTTCAGGCCCAGCAGCAGCCGCACGCCGGGGAACAGCCGGCGGGCGGGCGCCGGCGGCACCGCGCGCAGCAGCCACCACAGCACCGGCAGCGCCACCAGCGCCGACAGCAGCCACGGCGCCAGGAACGAGAGTGCGCCCAGCGACAGCATCTAGCGCAGCCCCCCGATTGCCATGTAGAGCCACAGCAGCGCCGCCCGCGGGCTTTGGGACGTGCGATGCACGCTGAACTGCCAGCCGGTATTGCGGGCCACGTCGCGCAGCTGCGCGCGCCGTTCGGCCAGCCGCTTGCGATAGGCGTCGCGCAGCGCGCGGGCGCGCTGGGTCTCGAACTCGACCGAGCCGCCGACCGAGCGGAAGATCGTGCGCCCGTCGAAAGGGAAATCCTCCTCGGTGTCGTCGACGATCTGCACGAACACGCCCGAGACGTTGTGCTGCGCCGCCTCGACCAGGGCCGGGAACACCTGTTCCTTGTCGCCCATGAAGTCGGACAGGAACACCGCCCGCCCGCCGGTGCGGTACTGCGCCGGCGGCGGCGCGCCGTAGTCCGGGCGCACGCGGTCGCCGGCCAGCGCCATGGCGATGCGGTTCAGCTGCAGCTCGCCGCTGCGCGGCTGCACCGCGTCGGTGCCCAGCAGCGAGACGCGCTCTCCGGCCTTGACCAGCAGCACCGCCAGCGCCAGCGACAGCAGCCGGGCGCGCTCGGCCTTGGTGAACTCGGAGCGGGGCCCCTTGTAGTCCATCGCCTGCGCGTCGTCGCACCAGATCGAGACGGTCTGCGCCGCCTCCCATTCGCGCTGGCGGATGTACTGGATGTCGGACCGGGCCGAGCGGCGCCAGTCCACCTGGGTCAGCACGTCGCCCGGCACCGCGCGGCGGTACTGCCAGAAGTTCTCGCCGATGCCGGCGCGCCGGCGGCCGTGGACGCCGAAGGCGACGGTCATCGCCAGCCGCTCGGCCTCGGCCAGCAGCGGCGGCAGCGAGCCGCCGACCTTCTCGGCATCGCCGCGCAGGCGCGTGGCGCGGCTGGCGACGGTCTCGGTCACGCGGCGATGTCCGTCTGCAGCGTCTCGGAGACCAGCGCCGCGATCACGTCGTCCAGGGTCCGGCCGGCGGCGCGGGCGGCGAAGGTCAGGGCCATGCGGTGCACCAGAATCGGGTGCGCCAGCGCCGCCACGTCGTCGACCGAGGGCGCCAGCCGGCCGTCCATCAGCGCGCGGGCGCGCACCGTCAGCATCAGCGCCTGCGCGGCGCGCGGGCCCGGGCCCCAGGCGATCTCGTCCTTCACCAGCGCGCTGGTGTCGTCGGTGCCGGGGCGCGCGGCGCGCACCAGGTCGAGGATCCGGTCCACCACCTGCTCGCCCACCGGCATCCGCCGGATCAGCGCCTGCGCGGTCAGCAGCCCGGCGGCGTCGAACACCTGTTCGGCCACCGCGTCCTCGGTGCCGGTGGTGGCCAGCAGGATGTCGCGCTCGGCCGCGCGGTCCGGATAGCCGACGTCGATCTGCAGCAGGAAGCGGTCGAGCTGCGCCTCGGGCAGCGGGTAGGTGCCCTCCTGCTCGATCGGGTTCTGGGTGGCGAGCACGTGGAACGGCTTGTCCAGCACCCGCTCGGCGCCGGCGATGGTGACGCGCTTCTCCTGCATCGCCTGCAACAGCGCGGACTGGGTGCGCGGGCTGGCGCGGTTGATCTCGTCGGCCATCAGCAGCTGGCAGAACACCGGGCCTTCGATGAACTTGAAGGTCCGGCTGCCGTCGGCGCCGGTTTCCAGCACCTCGGCGCCGAGGATGTCCGAGGGCATCAGGTCGGGGGTGAACTGCACCCGGTTGGCGTGCAGGCCCATGACCGTGCCCAGCGCCTCGACCAGGCGCGTCTTGGCCAGGCCGGGCGCGCCGACCAGCAGCGCGTGGCCGCCGCACAGCAGCGCGTTCAGCGTCAGGTCGACGACCTTCTCCTGGCCGATCACCCTTCGGGCCAGCATATCGCGCGCGCGGACCAGCGAGGCGGCGGTCGCCTCCATGGCCTCGATCATCTCGCCCGTGGTCTCAGCGTCGGGATCGGTCATGCGGGGACTCCTCGTGTCGGGGCGCGTCATAATCTGCGGTTGCCCCTTCTGCCTGCCTCAAAGCTAACGTTTCAGCCGCAAAGGGCAATGACGGCGGTTCACCCCCGGACAATTGTGATGCGATCCGCCGGCGGCCTGTCACCGGCCGTTGGAGCAGTCGAATGCGGCGATTCGGCGGTCGCCAGCCGCCCCGCGCGCCGACGGGCGGCGCGGCGCCGGCATGGCGCGGCGCGCGCCGGGCGCTATAGTGACGCCAAGTCGCACCCGTCCGCAGCCGCAACGGAGGCCCCATGTCCGACGCCCCCGGCCGCCGCTCCGCCCCCTCGGCCGACGGCATCGCCAAGCACGCCCGCGCCGCGAAATCCCGCGGCCCGGCCCCGGTGCATCTGTGGAACCCGCCGTTCTGCGGCGACCTGGACATGCGGATCGCCGCCGACGGCACCTGGTTCTACCTGGGCACGCCGATCGGCCGGAAGCCGCTGGTCAGGCTGTTCTCGTCGATTCTCAAGCGCGAGGGCGACCGGTATTTCCTGGTCACCCCGGTCGAGAAGGTGGGAATCACCGTCGACGACGCGCCGTTCGTGGCGGTCGACTTCTCGGTCGACGGCGCCGGCGCCGAAACCGCGCTGACCTTCCGCACCCAGGTCGACGACGAGGTACCCGCCGGCCCCGGGCACCCGATCGACGTGCGCCGCGACCCGCGGACCGACGCGCCGCGCCCCTATGTCATGGTACGCGACGACCTGTGGGCGCTGATCGACCGCAAAAGCTTCTACCGGCTGGTCGAGCTGGGCGTGCCGGCCGACGTCGACGGCGTGTCCTGGTTCGGCGTCCGCTCGCGCGGCGCGTTCTTCCCGATCATCCCCGAGGCCGAGCTGCCGGGCTAGGCGAACGGGTCCTGCGGATAGCCGACGCCCGCCAGGTACAGCCCGCCGGGCGGGCTGACCGGGCCGCAGGCGGCGCGGTCGCGGGCCTCCAGCGCGGTGCGGACATCTTCGGGCGACCACGCCCCCGCGCCGACCCGCTCCAGCGTGCCGACGAAGCTGCGCACCTGGTTGTGCAGGAAGCTGCGGGCGCGCACGTCGAAGCGGAACTCGGTGCCGTCCGGGCGGGCGAGCGCCGTCACCTCCAGCCGGTCCAGCGTGCGCACCGGGCTGTCGGCCTGGCAGATCGACGAGCGGAAGGTGGTGAAGTCGTGCCGCCCCAGCAGGTGCCGCGCGCCGTCCCGCATCGCCTGCAGGTCCAGCCGCTGCCGCACCTGCCAGACCTTTTCCCGCTCCAGCGCCGGCGGCGCGCGGCGCTGCAGCAGCCGGAACAGGTAGCGCCGCTCGATCGCCGAGAAGCGGGCGTGGAAGTCGCCCGCCACCCGGACCGCGCGCAGGATCGACACCGGCGCCGGCCGGACGTGGTGGTTCAGCGCCTCGGACAGGCGGAACGGATCCCAGTCGCGGGCCATGTCCACCGTCGCCACCTGGCCCAGCGCATGCACGCCGGCGTCGGTGCGCCCGGCGGTGGCGATCGAGGGCAGGTCCGGCTCCAGCCGGGCCAGCGCCTGCTCGATCGTGCCCTGCACGCTGGGCAGCGTCGACTGGCGCTGCCAGCCGTGGAACGGCGCTCCGTCGTATTCGATCAGCAGGGCGTATCTGGGCATGGCCTGCCCCTAGCGGGCGGCGCGGCGGTTGCCAAGCCCTCGAAATGTGCGCGGGGCGCGGCTATATCGTTGGGGCCGGCGACAGGGGAATACATGGCCCGACTATCCGATCTGACCGACAGCATGGGCCGCGCGCTGGAATCGGCGCAGGCGCGCACCGGCGAGTTCCTGTTCGAGCCGACCCTGCGGCTGGGCGTCACCGGCCTGTCGCGGGCCGGTAAGACGGTGTTCATCACCTCGCTGGTGGCCAATCTGCTGAACCCGGGCCGGATGCCGCAGCTGGCGGCCGCGCGCGACGGGCGACTGCTGCTGACCTTCCTGCAGCCGCAGCCCGACGACGACCTGCCGCGCTTCGCCTACGAGGATCACCTGGCGACGATGACCGGGCCGGACCCGGCCTGGCCGGACAGCACGCGCCATGTCTCGCAACTGCGGCTGTCGATCCGGGTGCGGCCGACCGGGTTCCTGACCGGGTTCACCGGCCCGCGCACCGTGCACCTGGACATCGTCGACTATCCCGGCGAGTGGCTGCTGGACCTGGCGCTGCTGAACCAGGACTACGCCGACTGGAGCGCCGGCGCGCTGGCGCTGGCCGAGGGTCCGGCGCGGGCGCAGGCCGCCGCGCCCTGGCTGCAGGCGCTGCGCGGCGCGGACTCGGCGGCGAGCTTCGACGAGGCGCAGGCGCAGGGGCTGGCGCGCGCCTACACCGGCTATCTGACCCGCGCCAAGGACGCCGGCTTTTCCGGCTGCACGCCGGGCCGTTTCCTGCTGCCCGGCGAGATGGAGGGCTCGCCGGCGCTGACCTTCGCGCCGCTGCCGCGCCCGGACAAGCCCGGCCGCGACAGCCTGTGGACCGAGTTCCGCCGCCGCTTTGAATCCTACAAGCGGCTGGTGGTGAAGCCGTTCTTCCGCGACCACTTCGCCCGCATCGACCGCCAGATCGTGCTGGTCGACGCGCTGGGCGCGATCGCCGCCGGCCCGCCCGCGGTCGAGGATCTGCGGCTGGCGATGGCCGACATCCTGCGCGCGTTCCGGCCCGGCCCGAACAGCTGGCTGAGCTCGGTTCTGGGCCGGCGGGTCGAGCGCATTGCCTTCGCCGCCACCAAGGCCGACCATCTGCATCACACCCAGCACCCGGCGCTGACCGCGATCATGGAGGCGCTGGTCGCCGACGCGCGCGCCCGCGCCGCCTACAGGGGCGCGCAGACCCGCAGCTTCGCCATCGCCGCGCTGCGTACCACCATCGAGCAGACGCTGGACCACGACGGCCGGCAACTGGACTGCGTGCGCGGCGTGCTGATGTCGACCGGCCGCGAGGCGGCGCTCTATCCCGGCCGGCTGCCCGAGGATCCGGCGATGCTGCTGACCCCGGCGCGGCGGGGCGCCGGCGCGTGGCTGGACGCGGACTACGACATCATGGCGTTCCGCCCGCCAAGTGCGGCGCTGGGGCAGGGCATGGGGCCGCCGCACATCCGGCTCGACCGGGTCGCCGAGTTCCTGGTCGGGGACCGGCTGCTGTGAGGCTGGCGCTGCGCTTCGCCCGCCGTGCGCCGCGGCTGCGCCGGGCCCGGCCGAAGGACGCCGCCGCCTGCGCCGCGATCCTGCGCGGCTGGATCGACGAGACGCCGTGGTTCCGCACCGCGCACCCGCCGCGCGCCGACGCGCGTTCGGTGGCCGGAAGGATCGACGCCGGCGCGGTGACGGTGGCCGAGCGCGGCGGCGCGGTCGCCGCCTTCCTGGCGCTGGAGGGCGACTATGTCGCGTGCCTCTACGTCGCGCCGGACGCGCGCGGCGCGGGGTTGGGCCGGCGGCTGATCGCCCGCGCCAAGCGCCGGCGGCAGCGGCTGTGCCTGTGGACCTTCCAGGCCAACGCCGCCGCGCGCCGGTTCTACGAGCGCGAGGGGTTCGTCGAGCGGCGCCGCACCGATGGCCGCGACAACGACGAGGGGCTGCCGGACGTGGAATACGTCTGGCCCGCGCAGGAGGCCGCATGAGACCACCCGACGACAGACGCCGCGACCACCGCCCGGTGCTGCTGGAGGGCGACGCGCTCGATCCCCATGCGCCCAGCGTCGCCGAGGCGCCGCCGGTGCCCGAGCCGGACGCCCCCGAGCCGCCGCCGCAGGGCGCCGCGATGCGCCGCGCCACCGGACTGGCGGCACGCGGCGCCGGCTTCGGCACGCTGGTGCTGGGCGCGCTGGGGGCGCTGGTCAGCCTGGCGCTCGGGGTCGCGGCCTGGGACTTCGTGATGACCCTGATCGACCGCAACGCGCTGTTGGGCAACCTTGCGCTGGCGCTGGTCGTGGTGGTGCTGACCGGGCTGCTGGCGATCTGCATCCGCGAGCTGGCGGCGATCCTGCGCCTGTCGCGGCTGGGCCGGGTGCAGGCGCGCGCCGCCGACCCGCTGGCGCGTTCCGACCGGGCGCGCGCGGCGCGGGTCTGCGACGACATGCTGGCGCTCTATGCCGCCCGCGCCACGCTGCGCCTGCCGGCGAAGGAGCTTGCCGCGCGCCAGCCCGAGATCCTCGACGCCGACGCGCTGATCGACGCCACCGAAACCGCGCTGATGGCCCCGCTCGACGCCGCCGCGCGCGCCGAGGTCGAATCCGCCGCCCGCCAGGTCGCCGCCGCCACCGCGCTGGTGCCGCTGGCGCTGGCCGACGTGATCGTGGCGCTGACCGCGAACCTGCGGATGATCCGCCGCGTCGCCCAGGTCTATGGCGGGCGCGGCGGCACGCTGGGCTCGTGGCGGCTGATGCGCGCGGTGGCGCAGCACCTGGTCGCCACCGGCGCGGTGGCGGTGGGCGATGACATGATCGGCTCGATCGCCGGCGGCGGCGCGCTGTCGAAGCTGTCGCGCCGGTTCGGCGAGGGGGTGATCAACGGCACCCTGACCGCCCGCGTCGGCATCGCCGCGATCGAGGTCTGCCGGCCGATGCCCTTCGCCGCGCTGCCGCGCCCGCGCACCACGCGTCTGGTGCAGCGCGCGCTTTCGGGCCTGTTCGGCGGCTGATCCTGGTCCGGCGCGCAGCCGGGGCATTGCCAGCGCCGCCGGCTGCCGCCAAGATCGCCCCGGAGGCAGGGAAGGGCAGGCATGGGCTTTATCCTCGGGCTGCTGGCGCTGACGTACGGTCTGGGCCTGCCGGTGGCGGTGATCTTTCTGCTGGTGCGCAGCGCCGATCTGCAGCGGCGGGTGCAGGGGCTTGAGCGCGCCCGGCCGGCGTCCGGCGCGCCGCAGCCGGCGGCGCCACGCGCGCCCGCCGCGCCGCCGCGCCCCTCGGCCGACGATCTGGCACCGCTGCCGCAGGACCGCCCGTTCATCCCCGAAACCGCGCCGCCGCCGTCCGCCGCGCCGCCGCCCGCCGCCGCGCCGCCCGAAGGCGATGCCACCGCGCCCGGCGCGGAACCCGGAGCGGCATCCGGCGCGTCGCCGCGCCCGCCCCGCGCCTTCGTCTTCCGCCAGCAGCGCCTGCACGAGGCCGGCCACTGGCTGCGCGCCAACTGGTTCCTCGCCGTCGCCGCGCTGTCGCTGGCGCTGGCGGGCGTGTTCCTGGTGCAGTACGGCATTGAGACCGGCCTGCTGACCCCATGGATGCGCGTTCTCGGCGCGGTCGCGCTGGGCCTCGCGCTGATCGGCGCGGGCGAGTGGATGCGCCGCCGCGGGGCCGAGGACGACCACGCCACCGCCTTCGTGCCGCAGACCTTCGCCGGCGCCGGGCTGGTGTCGGTGTTCGTGGGCGTGCTGGCGGCGCGGCAGCTGTACGGGCTGATCGGCGCCGAGGCGGCCTTCGCCGGGCTGGCGCTGACCGGCGCGGGGGCGCTGCTGCTGGGCTGGTACCACGGCCCGTTCCTGACCTGCGTCGGCCTGCTGGGCGCGTTCGCCGCGCCGTTCCTGGTGGGCGGCGAGGCCGAGGACCCGTCCTGGCTGCACGGCTATTTCGCGCTGGTGACGGTGGTGGGGCTGGGCATCGACGCGGCGCGGCGCTGGGCCTGGGTGTCGGTGCTGGCGCTGGGCCTGGGCTTCGCCGCGGCCGGCCTGCTGGCGCTGGCGCAGGGCGGCGGCGCGGCGCAGCTGGGCTTTGCGCTGGTCGCCGCCGGCGCGGCCGCCGCGGTGCCGGTCTGGCGCGTGGTTCCCGACCAGCGCGGCGAGACCGTCAGCGGCAGCCTGCTGCGCCTTGCGAGGCGCGCAAGGCCGCGCTGGCCCGAGTTCCCCACCCGGCTGGCGTTCGGCGCGATGGCGGCGGCCAGCGCCGTCGCCGTCTGGGTCGCCGGCGAGGGGCCGGCGGAGTTCTGGGCGGCCTGCGCCGCGCTGGGTGCGCTCTATCTTCTGGCCGCGCTCTGGCTGCGCCACGCGCCGGCGCTGGCCGACCTGCCGGCGCTGCCGGTGCTGGGCTTCTGGGCGGTGCTGGTCCTGCAGGCGCTGGACCGCGGCGCGGTGTTCCGGTCCTTCACCGGCTGGTCCCTGCCGCAGGCCGACGCCGAGGCGCTGCCGCCGGCCAGCGTCACGATCCTGGCGGCGGGCGCGCTGACCGCCAGCCTGGTCGCCGGCTGGCGCGCCGCGGCGCCGGGCCGGGCCGCTGTGCCCTGGGCCTTCGGCGCGGCGCTGGCCGGGCCGGTGGCGCTGGTCCTGCTCGAGGCGCTGTGGCAGCCGGCGGCGGTGCTGGGCGGCTACCCCTGGGCGCTGCACGCGGTCGCGGCGGCGGTGCTGCTGACGGTGCTGGCCGAGCGCCACGCCCGCGCGCAGGGCGGCCCCGGCCTGGGCGTCGCGGTGCTGGCGATCGCGGCGATGACGATGTTGAGCCTGGGCGCGGTGGTGGTGTTCACCAAGGCGGCGCTGACCGTGGCGCTGGCGGTGATGGTGCTGGCCTCGGCGCTGCTGGACCGGCGGTTCGATCTGCCGCAGCTGGGCGCGTTCACCGCGCTGGGCGTGATCGTCGCCGGCTGGCGGCTGGTGCTGGATCCCGGCGTCGCCTGGGCGCTGGATGCGCCGCTGGCGGCGGTGCTGCTGGCCTACGGCGGCGTGCTGGCGATGTTCGCCGGCGCGCTGTGGGCGGTGCGGCAGCGGCAGCGGGTGCGGCAGGCGGTGTATCTGGAGTCGGGCCTGTGGCTGGCGGGCGGGGTGTTCGTCTCGGTGCTGCTGGCGCGCGGGCTCGGCGAGGACGGTTTCTGGATCGCGGGCCTCTACGGCACCGTCTGGCTGGTGGTGGCGCTGGGACAGGTGCACCGCGCCGGTCTCGGCGGCGCACTGCGCTGGCTGCGGCTCGGCCTCGCGGCGCTGGCCGGGCTGGTCGCGGCGGCGGCGTTCGGCGTGACGCTGACGCTGCTGCACCCGGTCTGGGGCGTCTTCCCCGAGCCGGTGCCGGGGCCGTGGCTGCTGAACCCGCTGCTGGTCGCGTTTGCGTTGCCGGCGCTGGTGCTGCTGGCGGGCGCCCACTGGCTGCGCGAGCTGCCGCGCCCGCTGCGCGGCGCGCTGGCGGGGCTGGGCGCGGCGATGCTGGCGCACTGGCTGGCGCTGGAGATCCGCCATCTCTGGCGCGGGCCGCGCATGGACCAGCCGGGGGTGACCGATCCCGAGCTTTATTCCTACACCGTCGCGCTGCTGCTGACTGCCGCCGCGCTGATGGCGGCGGCCTGGGCGCGGCGCTCGGCCGTGCTGCGGCGGCTGGCGCTGGGCGCGGTCGGGCTGACCGTCGCCAAGGTGTTCCTGGTGGACATGGCCGGGCTGACCGGGCTGATCCGCGTGGTCTCGTTCCTGGGGCTCGGGCTGTCGCTGGCGGGCCTTGCGATGCTGAACCGCTGGATGGAGGCCGCCTTCGCCGCGCCGCCCCCGCAGGCGCCGCCGGGGGGCGCCGCTCCGCCGCCCGAAACCGGGGTGGACGGACCCTGAGGGCCAACCTATAAGCAAGGCCCATGCGGACCATTCTCGGCATCGCCATTCGAATTACGTTCCCGGCCCTCGCATCCTGAGGCGCCGGGACCACTGGCGTAGGAGACCCGCCGCGCCGAGCCATCCGAGACGACATCCCCCGACGATCCGACCGACGGAGAGCGCGACATGTGCGCCGACACACCCGACTACAAAGACACGCTGAACCTGCCGACGACCGAGTTCCCGATGCGCGCGGGGCTGCCCAGGCGCGAGCCCGAGTGGCTTGACCGCTGGGCCCGGCTGCGCGTCTACGACCGCCTGCGCGAGACCGCCGGAGGCCGCCAGCCGTTCGTTCTGCACGACGGCCCGCCCTACGCCAACGGCCACCTGCACATCGGCCACGCGCTGAACAAGACGATCAAGGACATGATCGTGCGCAGCCACCAGATGATGGGCTTCGACGCGCGCTATGTGCCCGGCTGGGACTGCCACGGCCTGCCGATCGAGTGGAAGATCGAGGAACAGTACCGCGCCAAGGGCAAGTCGAAGGACGACGTGCCGGTGGTCGAGCTGCGTCAGGAATGCCGCCGCTTCGCCGAGCACTGGGTCGATGTCCAGCGCGAGGAGTTCAAGCGCCTCGGGATCACCGGCAAGTGGGACGATCCGTATCTGACGATGGACTTCCACGCCGAGGCGGTGATCGCCGAGGAGTTCATGAAGTTCCTGATGAACGGCAGCCTCTACCAGGGCTCCAAGCCGGTGATGTGGTCGGTGGTCGAGAAGACCGCGCTGGCCGAGGCCGAGGTCGAGTACCACGACCACCAGAGCCACACGATCTGGGTGAAGTTCCCGGTGGTGAACGCCACCCACGGCCCCAGCCCGCTGGACGAGCCCGACGACTATGTCGGCTACGGCTCGGACCTGCTGGTCGACCAGCTGAAAGAGGCGCAGGTGGTGATCTGGACCACCACGCCGTGGACGATCCCGCAGAACCGCGCGGTCAGTTTCAACCCGGATCTCGCCTACGGGCTGTACCGGGTGGTCGAGGCCGATGCCGACAACTGGGCCCGGGTCGACGACACCTTCCTGCTGGCCGACCGGCTGGCGGACGACGTGATGACCCAGGCCCGCGTCGCGAAGTGGGAAAAGGTGCGCGAAGTGTCCGCCGACGAGTTGGAGCGGGTCACCTGCGCGCATCCGCTGCGCGGCGCGGCCGGCGCGGACGGCGAATGGGATTTCGACGTGCCGCTGCTGCCGGGCGAGCACGTGACCGACGACGCCGGCACCGGCTTCGTGCACACCGCGCCCAGCCACGGCGCCGACGACTACGTGATCGGCCAGAAGCACGGCCTGCCGATGACCTACAACGTGCTCGAGGACGGCAGCTTCCGCGCCGACCTGCCGCTGTTCGGCGGCGCGGTGATCTTCGATCACAAGGGCAAGGAAAAGGACGCCAACAAGCGCGTGATCGAGGCGCTGGCCGGGGTCGGCGGGCTGATCGCGCGCGGCCGGGTGAAGCACTCCTACCCGCACTCGTGGCGCTCCAAGGCGCCGCTGATCTTCCGCAACACGCCGCAGTGGTTCGTCGCCATCGACAAGCCGCTGGACGACGGCCTTGGCGAGCTGGGCGAGACGATCCGCAAGCGCGCGCTGCACTCGATCGACCGGCTGGTGAAATGGACCCCGCAGAGCGGCCGCAACCGGCTGTACGCGATGATCGAGACGCGGCCCGACTGGGTGCTGTCGCGCCAGCGCGCCTGGGGCGTGCCGCTGACCTGCTTCGTGAAGAAGGGCGCCAGGCCCGACGATCCGGACTTCCTGCTGCGCGACCCGACCGTCAACGCCCGCATCGCCGAGGCGTTCCGGGCCGAGGGCGCCGACGCCTGGTACGCCGATGGCGCCAAGGCGCGCTTTCTGGGCGGCGACCACGACCCCGAGGACTGGGAGCAGGTGTTCGACATCCTCGACGTCTGGTTCGACTCGGGCTCGACCCACGCCTTCGTGCTGCGCGACCGCGCCGACGGCACCCCGGACGGCATCGCCGACGTCTACATGGAAGGCACCGACCAGCATCGCGGCTGGTTCCATTCCTCGCTGCTGCAGGCCTGCGGCACGCTTGGGCGCGCGCCCTACCGCAACGTGGTGACCCACGGCTTCACGCTCGACGAGAAGGGCGAGAAGATGTCGAAGTCCAAGGGCAACACGATCCTGCCCGACGAGATCATCCGCCAGTACGGCGCCGACATCCTGCGGCTGTGGGTGGCACAGACCGACTACACCGCCGACCAGCGCATCGGCCCCGAGATCCTGAAGGGCACCGCCGACAGCTATCGCCGGCTGCGCAACACCATGCGCTTCATGCTGGGCAACTTGTCGGGCTTTTCCGAGGCCGAGCGCCTGCCCGAGGCCGAGATGCCCGAGCTGGAGCGCTGGGTGCTGCACAAGCTGGCCGAGCTGGACGAGGCGGTGCGCAAGGGCTATGCCGCGTTCGACTTCCAGGGCGTGTTCCAGAAGCTGTTCCAGTTCTGCACGGTGGACCTGTCGGCGGTCTATTTCGACATCCGCAAGGACGCGCTGTACTGCGACGGCGACGACAGCACCCGCCGCCGCGCGGCGCGCACGGTGCTGGACCTGCTGTTCCACCGGCTGACCACCTGGCTGGCGCCGATCCTGCCGTTCACCATGGAGGATGTCTGGCTCGACCGGTTCCCGGGCGACGACAGCTCGGTGCATCTGCAGGATTTCCCGGCCACGCCCGCGGGCTGGCGCGACGCGGATCTGGCGGCGAAGTGGGACACGGTGCGCCGCGTGCGCCGTGTCGTCACCGGCGCGATCGAGGTCCAGCGCCGCGACAAGGCGATCGGCGCCAGCCTCGAGGCGGCGCCGGTGGTGCACGTCGCCGATCCGGCCGTGCGCGCGGTGCTCGAATCGGTCAGCTTCGAGGACGTCTGCATCACCTCGGCGATCGCGGTCCGCGGCGATCCCGCCCCCGCCGATGCCTTCACCCTGCCGGATGTGGACGGGGTCGCGGTGGTTTTCGCGGCGGCCGAGGGCGAAAAATGTCAACGCTGCTGGAAGATCCTGCCCGACGTGGGCAGCCATGCGCATCCCGGCGTCTGCGCCCGGTGCGACGCGGCGCTGGCGTGATGCCGCTGCGGTCGCTGGCGCTTCTGTTCGGGCTTTTCGGCCCCGCCGCGGCGCAGGAAGCGACCGCGATCCCGCCGGCCTGCGAGGCGCTGGAGGACAGCGGCGCGGCGCACGCACTGGGGCCGGTGGTGGCGTTCGAGCCGGTGACCGCGATCGACAGCACGGCGCTGCGGCTGGACCAGTGCCGCGCGGTGGCGCCGGGCGGCGCCCCGTCGCTGCTGCTGATCCTGCGGCAGATCGAGGCCGGCGGCCTCGATCTCGACTCGCAGATGGCGCGCTTCGCGCCGGGCGGCGAGGCCACCGCGCCGCCCGAGCGGCTGGAACTGGGCGACGGCGCGCTGTGGTTCGAGAACCTGGCGCAGCTTGCCGTCTGGCACCGCCAGGGGCAGGTGCTGTTCGTGCTGACCGCCGCCGGCGAGGATCCGCAGGCGCTGGCGGTCTCGGGCGCCGAGGCGCTGCTGCGGACCTATCCCTGACGCCGCAGGCGGATTACCTATCCCTCACGCCGCAGGCGGAACGGCCGGCCCGCGGGCACGATCTGCTGCGCGATGCCCGCGCCCATCAGGTACAGGCTGCTGGCCACCAGCAGCGCGCTGACCGCCGCCGGCGCCTCGAACGAGGTCCACGCCGCCCAGACCGCGCAGCCAGCCCAGACCGCCATCGCGCCCAGGTTCGCGGGACGCCAGCGCCTCGTGCGCACCGGGTGCACGAATTTCAGCGGGAAGAACTGCATCAGCGCGATGGCGATCATCAGCAGCATCGCCCCCCACGAGCCGATGTCGACCGCGAACAGCACCAGGATCACCATGTTCCAGCAGCCGGGAAACCCCGAGAACGAGTTGTCGCGGGTCTTCATCCGCTTGTCGGCGAAATAGATCACCCCGGTGCAGCAGATCATCAGCCCGGCGGCCAGGCTCCAGCCCGGGCCGATCAGCGCCGCCTCGACCATGGCGTAGGCGGGGATGATGACGTAGGTCAGGTAGTCGATGATCAGGTCCAGCAGCACGCCGTCCCATTGCGGGGCGTGCACCTCGATCCGCACCCTGCGCGCCAGCGGGCCGTCGATGCCGTCGACGACCAGCGCGAACAGCAGCCACAGGAACATCATCGGCCAGTCGCCGCGGCCCGCGGCCAGCATGGCCATCAGCGCCAGCGCCGCCCCCGAGGCGGTCAGCAGGTGTACGGCGAAGGCTTGGACGAAGCGGTGCATCTGCGCGCTATGACATTTTTGCGATGCCGGCGCAAACGGCTGCCGGCGGCGAACCCGCCGGCAGGTGGGCCGGGCAGTCAGCCGCCGGCGCCGACGCGCACCTCTTCCAGCGGATAGCCCAGGCTGTCCTGATCCTCGAAGCCGCTGTGGCAATCGCTGCAGAAGCTCTGGCTGATCTTCATCGGCTCGCCGTTGGGCTGCACGGCCGTGTAGACCCAGTTGTCGAACTCGTCGGCCTCGCCTTCGGCGACCTTGGTCATGATGAACAGCGGGCCGACCGCGGCGGTGCCGTCGGTCAGCTTGAAGCTTTCCTTCGCCAGCATCGAGCCGACCGGCATCTCGAAGTCCCCGGTTTCGAACTTGAGGTACTGCTCGGCGCCGGCGTCGTTCGCGAAGGTCTGCAGGAACCGCTCTCCGTGCGGGCCGGCGACGGCCGGCCGGGTCGAGGTGACGGTCCAGTCCCGGTAGGCGGCGGCGATCTCGTTGCCGCCCGCGGTGTAGCCCTCGACCATCGCGCTCTCGATGCAGTCGTACAGCGCCGCGACCGCGTCGGCGTCGAGATCGAAGGCGTCGCCCTCGGCGGTGCAGTCCTGCGCCGCGGCGGCGCCGGCGCCCAGCACCAGGGCGGCAGTGATGACCAGTGCGTGTTTCATGGAATCTCCCGTTGCGGATCCGCGAACCTGGCGGATGCGCGCACTGTGCCACGGCGCCGCGGGCTTTTCCCCTAACGTACTCGCACGATGACGTGAATTCGGGGTGTACGGCGCGTCAGCGGCGCCGGCCGCGGGGATGGGCGGCCTGGTAGACGCGCATCAGGCCGGCCTCGTCGACGGCGGTGTAGGCCTGCGTCGTCGACAGCGAGGCGTGACCCAGCAGTTCCTGGATCGCGCGCAGATCGGCGCCGCGCTCCAGCAGGTGGGTGGCGAAGCTGTGGCGCAGCGCGTGCGGCGTGGCGGTGGCGGGCAGGCCCAGCGCCTGGCGCAGCAGCTGCATGACCTTGCGCACCTGGCGCTGGTCCAGCGCCCCGCCGCGCAGGCCGCGGAACACCGGCTGGTCCGCCGCCATCGGCCACGGGCAGGCGCGGACATAGGCGGCGACCGCGGCGCGTGCGACCGGGATCACCGGCACCATCCGCTCCTTGCCGCCCTTGCCGCGGATGCGCAGCACCTCGGCCAGCGGCAGCGCCGCGCCGGTCAGCCCCAGCGCCTCGGAGATGCGCAGCCCGCAGCCGTAGAGCAGCGTCAGCACGGCGGTGTCTCGCGCGCCGATCCACGGCTCGTCATGCATGCCGCCGGCCAGGTCCAGCACCGCCGCCGCGCCCTCGGCCGAGACCGGGCGCGGCAGCCGCTGCGCCCGCCCGGGCGCGCGCGCCGACGAGACCGCGGCGCAGTCCACGCCCTCGGCCTCGGCCAGCCAGCGGTAGAACCCCTTCACCGCGCTCAGGCTTCGCGCCAGCGAGCGCGGCGACAGCTCGCGCCCGCGCTCGTGCGCCATCCAGGCGCGCATGTCGCGCGGGCCGACCCGGGCCAGCGCCGCACGCCCCGCGGGCTCGCCCCAGTAGCCGTTCAGGAAGCCCAGGAACCCGGCCACGTCGCGCCGGTAGGCGGCGACGGTGGCGGGGCTCATGTTGCGCACCCCCGAAAGCGTCGAGAGCCAGCGGTCCAGCAGCGCCTGCGCGCCCTCGGACGCCGCCGGCCGGTCGCTCATGCCAGCCAGCGGCGCAGCATCCGTTCCACGGTGCCGCCGAAGAAGGTCAGCAGGTCGGTCGCCTGGTCCGGGGTGAAGCGCTGCGGATCCTCGGCGCCCATGCTCAGCAGCGCCGGGTTGGTGCCGGGCCCGAGGTCGAGCCGCAGCACCGCCTCGGACTGCATCCAGCCCTCGCCGCCGAACAGGTCGTCCGAGACGCCGGTGGCGCGGCGCAGCGTCACCCGCCGCGCGGGCTGGTCGGCGCCGGTGGACAGGTAGGCGTTCACCCCGCCGCGGGGCAGGGCGAGGACCAGCTCGGCCAGCTCGCCCTTCGGCCCCAGCGCGGTGCCGGCGCGGGCGTTCGCGGCCTCCAGCCCCAGCCGGATCGCGTCGATCGACAGGATGTGCGTCACCTCCTGGCCCAGCGTGGTCAGGAACGCGCGGAAATCCGGCGCCTCCAGCAGGGCCAGCACCGCGCGGTGCACCTGGTTGGTGCCGGCCAGGTTCTCGTAGGCGGCGGCGATGACCGTGCGGTTGGTCTGCTCCAGCTGGTCCAGCCGGTCCTCCAGCCGGTCGACCAGCTTGCCGCGCAGATCGACGATCTTGCGGCTGCCGGCGCCGGGGCCGTCGGCGCCCAGCAGGGCGCTCATCAGCTCGCGGTCGGCGAGGATCACGTCGGGGTTGCGCAGGATCTCGCTGCGCACCTCGGTCGAAGGCTTTTCCGCTTCGCTCATGCTGCTGCCGGGCCGATCAGAGGATCGACTGCCCGGTTTTCTTCCAGTCGGCCAGAAACGCGTCCAGCCCCTTGTCGGTCAGCGGGTGGTCGGCCATCTTCTGCAGCACGGCGGGGGGCGCGGTCACCACGTCGGCGCCGATCCGGGCGGCTTCGGTGATGTGGTTGACGCTGCGCACCGAGGCGGCAAGGATCTGCGTCTCGAAGCCGTAGTTGTCATAGATCGTGCGGATGTCCTGGATCAGCTCCATCCCGTCCATGTTGATGTCGTCCAAACGCCCGATGAACGGGCTGATGAAGGTCGCGCCGGCCTTGGCCGCCAGCAGCGCCTGGTTGGCCGAGAAGCACAGCGTGACGTTGACCATGTGGCCCTCGCCGCGCAGCAGCTTGCAGGCCTTCAGCCCGTTCAGTGTCAGCGGCACCTTGACGGCGATGTTGTCGGCGATCTTGGCCAGCTTGCGGCCCTCGGCGACCATCCCGTCGACGTCCAGCGAAACGGTCTCGGCGCTGACCGGGCCGTCGACGATGTCGCAGATCTCCTTGGTCACCTCCCAGATGTCGCGGCCGGACTTCATGATCAGCGACGGGTTGGTGGTCACGCCATCCAGCAGCCCGGCCTCGGAGAGGTCGCGAATCGCGTCTATGTCGGCGGTGTCTGCGAAGAATTTCATGATGCACTCTCTGCTCTGCTCCGGGGCCTCGGGCGCGGAGTCTAGCCCAACGGCGGGGCGGGCGAAACACCCGAATCAGGCGCCCGCGTGAGCCACGGCAGAAGCTTTCCGCAGGGCGCGCTGGTGGGCGTCCTGACCGCCGAGCCGCTGGACCGCGTGCTGGACTACAAGGCCCCCGAGGGCGGCGTGTCCACGGGCGATTTCGTCGTCGTGCCACTGGGTCCGCGCAAGGTGGCGGGGGTGGTCTGGGGGCCGGGCGAGGGCGGCTTCGATCCGGCGAAGATCCGCCCGGTCGCGGGGCTGCTGGACGTGCCGCCGATGCGCCCCGAGATGCGCGAGTTCCTGACCCGCGCCGCCGACTACACGCTGACGCCGCTGTCGATGATGCTGCGCCTGGCCACCCGCTGCCCCGGCCTCGGCCAGCCGCCGGGCACCCGCGACGTGCTGCGCCGCGGGCAGGGCGCGCCGGACCGGATGACCCCCGCCCGCGCCCGCGTGCTGGAGGTGCTGGAGGAACACGGCGGCGCCGGCTTTGCGCCCGGCGAGCTGTCGCAGCTGGCGGGGGTGTCGTCCTCGGTGCTGAAGGGGCTCGAGGCGCAGGGCGCGCTGGTCCGCGTGCCCGAGCCGCGCGACCGGCCCTATGACCGGCTTGACGGCAGCCTGCCCGGACGTCCGCTGTCCGACGACCAGACCCGTGCCGCCGAAGCCCTGCGCGCGACGGTCGCCACAAGGCGTTACTCGACCACGCTGCTCAAGGGCGTCACCGGTTCGGGCAAGACCGAGGTCTATCTCGAGGCCGTCGCCGAGGCGCTGGCGCAGGGTCGGCAGGCGCTGGTGCTGCTGCCCGAGATCGCGCTGACCGGCGCCTTCCTCGACCGGGTCGAGGAACGCTTCGGCGCCAAGCCGGCAGAATGGCATTCCGGCGTGACCCAGGCCGAGCGCCGCCGCTGCTGGAACGCCGTCGCCGAGGGGCAGGCGCAGCTGGTGGTCGGCGCCCGCTCGGCGCTTTTCCTGCCGTTCCGCGACCTCGGCCTGCTGGTGGTCGACGAGGAACACGACAGCTCCTACAAGCAGGAGGACGGCGCGCTCTACCATGCCCGCGACATGGGCGTGCTGCGCGCCTCGATCAGCAACGCCGCGGTGATCCTGGCCTCGGCGACGCCGGCGCTGGAGACCTGGGCCAACGCCGACGCGGGCAAGTATGCCCGGCTGGACCTGCCGCAGCGCTTCGGCACCGCGTCGCTGCCCGAGATGGCCGCCGTCGACATGCGCACCGACACCCCCGAGCGCGGCACCTGGCTGTCGCCCGGGCTGGTCGAGCAGGTTCGCGCCCGGATCGAGGCGGGCGAGCAGTCGCTGCTGTTCCTGAACCGCCGCGGCTATGCGCCGCTGACGCTGTGCCGGGCCTGCGGCCACCAGCTGGGCTGCACCCACTGCGACGCGCGGCTGGTCGAGCACCGGTTCCGCAAGCGCCTGGTCTGCCACCAGTGCGGCGACAGCCAGCCGATCCCGACCGATTGCCCCTCATGCCACGTCGAGGGCAAGCTGACCGCCATCGGCCCCGGCGTCGAGCGCATCGCCGAGGAGGTCACCGCCCGCTTCCCCGACGCCCGCATCGCGGTGCTGTCCTCGGACCAGCTGGAGAGCGCCCGCGCGCTGAAGGCGCGGATCGAGCAGATCGCCGCCGGCGGCGCCGACATCATCGTCGGCACCCAGATCGTCGCCAAGGGACACAACTTTCCGCTGCTGACGCTGGTCGGCGTGGTCGATGCCGACCTCGGGCTGATGGGCGCGGACCTGCGCGCCGCCGAGCGCACCTTCCAGCTGATCCGCCAGGTGGCGGGGCGCGCCGGCCGCGCCGAACGGCCCGGCGTCGCCCTGCTGCAGACCTACCAGCCCGAGCACGGCGTGATCCGGGCGATCCTGAACGGCGACGAGGAGGCGTTCTGGCGCGCCGAGGCCGCCGCCCGCGAGGCCGCCGGCGCGCCGCCCTACGGCCGCATGGCGGGGGTGATCATCAACGCTCCGGACGAGCAGCGCGCCTTCGGCGTCGGCCGGGCGCTGGCGCAGAACGCCGGCGGGCTGACCCGGCTGGGCGCGCAGGTGTTCGGCCCGGTCGCCGCCCCGGTGGCCCGCGTCCGCGGCCGCATCCGGGTGCGGCTGCTGGTCAAGGCGCCGCGCGGCATCGCGCTGCAGGCCGCGCTCGCCGCCTGGCGGAGCTCGGTGCAGGTGCCGTCGAACACCCGCGTGACCATCGACATCGATCCGCAATCCTTCTATTGACCGGCCCGCCGGGCTTCCCAAGCGCGCGCCGGCGCGCTAATCACGCTGGCATCCAAGGAGTTTCCCATGACCGCCGCCCCGATCCCGCAACCCGGCATCCTTGAAATCACGCCCTACAAGGCCGGCGACAGCGCCGCTGACGGCGGCAACGTGGTGACCAAGCTCAGCTCGAACGAGAACCCGCTGGGCGCCAGCGCCGCCGCCCGGCAGGCGGTGCGCGACGCCGCCGGGACGGTGAACCTGTACCCGTCGTCCGACCACCGCGAGCTGCGCGCCGCCATCGCCGAGATCCACGGGCTGGATCCGACGCGGATCACCTGCGGCGCCGGCTCGGACGAGCTGATCTCGCTGCTCTGCGCCGCCTATGCGGGCGCCGGCGACGAGGTGATCCACACCGAGCACGGCTTCGCCATGTACCCGATCTCGGCGCTGGCCGCGGGCGCGACCCCGGTATCGGTGCGCGAGCGCCACCGCACCGCCGACGTCGACGCGATCCTCGCCGCGCTCACACCGCGCACCGCGATCGTGTTCCTCGCCAACCCGAACAACCCCACCGGCACCATGCTGCCCGAGGCCGAGATCGCGCGTCTGGCCGACGGCCTGCCGGACGAGGTGCTGCTGGTGCTCGACGGCGCCTATGCCGAGTACGTCGAGGGCTTCGACGGCCACGCCCGGCTGGTCGAGACCCGCGACAACGTGGTGATGACCCGGACCTTCTCGAAGATCCACGGGCTGGGCGGGCTGCGCGTCGGCTGGTGCTACGCGCCGGCGAAGGTGTGGGACGTGCTGAACCGGGTGCGCGGGCCGTTCAACGTCGCCTCGACCGGGCTGGCGGCGGCCGAGGCGGCGATCCGCGACACCGCCTGGGTCGAGTTCTCGCGCAAGGCCAACGCGCAGTGGCGCGGCTGGCTGACGCAGGAGCTGACCGCGCTGGGCCTGCCGACCGACGAAAGCTTCGCCAACTTCGTGCTGCCCCGCTTCGCCAGCGCCGAGCAGGCCGCCGCCGCCGACGCGCACCTGCGCGGCCACGGGCTGATCGTGCGCGGCGTCGCCGGCTACGGCCTGCCCGAACACCTGCGCATCACCGTCGGCGACGAGATCGCCTGCCGCCGCATCGTCGCGATCCTGGGCGAGTTCCTGCAGGGCCAGCTGTGAGCCTGCCCTACAGGCACATCGCGCTGATCGGTCTGGGCCTGATCGCCTCGTCGATCGCCCATGCCGCGCGCCGCGCCGGGTTCGAGGGCCGGATCACCGGCACCGCCCGGTCGGCCGAGACCCGGGCCGAGGCGGCGCGGCTGAACCTGTGCGAGGTGTGCGACACCCCCGAGGACGCCGCGCGCGGGGCCGATCTGGTGATCCTGTGCGTGCCGGTCGGCGCGATGGGCGCGGTGGCGCAACGGATCGCGCCGGTGCTGGCGCCGGGCACGACCCTGTCCGACGTCGGCTCGGTCAAGGCGCGGGTGATCGAGGAGGTCGGCCCGCACGTTCCCGAAGGCGTGCATTTCGTCCCCTCGCACCCGATCGCGGGCACCGAGCAGTCCGGTCCCGCCTCGGGCTTCGCCGAGTTGTTCGACAACCGCTGGTGCCTGTTCACCCCGCTCGAGGGCGGCGACCCGCAGGCGGTCGCGGACCTGCGCGCGTTCTGGGAAGGGCTCGGCGCCAGGACCGAGGCGATGGACGCCGCGCACCACGACCTGGCGCTGGCGGTGACCAGCCACGCGCCGCACCTGATCGCCTATACCATGGTCGGCGTCGCCGACGACATGCGCCGGGTGACCGAGCAGGAAGTGATCAACTACTCCGCCGCCGGCTTTCGCGACTTCACCCGCATCGCCGCGTCCGACCCGACGATGTGGCGCGACGTGTTCCTGAACAACCGCGAGGCGACGCTGGAGATCCTCGGCCGCTTCACCGAGGAACTGTTCGCCCTGCAGCGCGCAATCCGCACCGGAGACGGCGACCATTTGCACGCCTATTTCACCCGTACCCGCGCGATCCGGCGCGGCATCATCGACGCCGGCCAGGACATCGGCGCCCCGGATTTCGGCCGGGCCGTCGCCCGCAAGACCGGGGACCGGACATGATCGTGCGCACCCTTGCCCTGCTCTCGGCCGTCGCGCTGACCACCTGCGGGCGCGGCGGCGGCGAGGGCATCGATCTGGCCCGCGCCATGGGCCTGCCGGCCGAGGTCGGCGCGATCTGCGGCAACCCGCTGATCCTGGGCGAGCGGATCGCCGACATCGGCGGGCCCGGCTCCTGCGGGATCGAGGACGCGGTCCGGGTGCACGCCGTGGGCAAGGTCCGGCTGTCGCCCTCGGCGCGGATCAACTGCCAGACCGCGCAGGCGCTGTACGAATGGACCACCGGCGCCGCGCAGCCGGTGGCGCGGCAGGCCGGAACCAGCCTGACCGGGCTGAAGATCGCCGCGTCCTACTCCTGCCGGCGGCGCAACAACGCCAGCTCGGGCAAGCTGTCCGAACATGCCAGGGGCAATGCGGTCGACATCTCGGCGTTCCGTTTCGCCAACGGCGAGACGGTGACGGTGCTGGGCGACTGGGCCGGCGGCGACTGGTCGCCGATGCTGCAGACCGTGCACGCCGAAGCCTGCGGCCCGTTCGGCGTGGTGCTGGGACCGCGCGCCAACCGGTATCACCGCGATCACTTCCATTTCGATATTTCCAACAGGAGCAGCCGCTACTGCCGCTGACCGCGCTATACTGACGGCACAGGGGGGACGCGATGGACTGGAAGGACTTCGCCCACTGGGGCGCCGAGGCCGCCCGCTGGGCCGCCGAGTATCACGATACCCTGCGCGAGCGCCCGGTGCGCGCGCAGGTGGCGCCGGGCGAGATCCTGGCGCAGCTGCCTCAGGCCCCGCCCGAGGACGCCGAGCCGGTCGCCGCGATCTTCGACGACTTCAAGCGGGTCATCGTGCCGGGGATGACGCACTGGCAGCACCCGCGCTTCTTCGCCTATTTCCCGGCCAACGCCGCGCCGGTCTCGGCCTTCGCCGAGGTGCTGGTGAACGCGATGGCGGCGCAGTGCATGCTGTGGCAGACCTCGCCCGCCGCGACCGAGCTGGAAACGCGGATGATGGACTGGCTGCGCCAGGCCACCGGCCTGCCGCAGGCGTTCACCGGCGTGATCCAGGACAGCGCCTCGACCGCGACGCTGGCCGCGGTGCTGGCGATGCGCGAGCGGGCGCTGGGCTTCGCCGGCAACAAGGACGGGCTGCCGGGGCAGGCGCGGCTGCGGGTCTATGCCTCGGCCGAGGTGCACAGCTCGGTCGACCGGGCGGTGCGCTATGCCGGGATCGGGCAGGACAACCTGGTGCGGGTGCCGGTCGCCGGCGATCTGCGCGGCATGGACCCCGAGGCGCTGCGCCGGATGATCGCCGAGGACCGCGCCGCCGGGTTCCTGCCCGCGGGCATCGTCGCGGCAGTGGGCGGCACCGGCGTCGGCGCCACCGACCCGCTGGAGCAGGTCGCCGCCATCGCCCGCGACAAGGGGCTGTTCCTGCACGTCGACGCCGCCTGGGCCGGCGCGGCAATGATCTGCCCCGAGCACCGGGCGCTGTGGGCGGGGGTCGAGCATGCCGACTCGGTGGTGTTCAACCCGCACAAGTGGCTGGGCGCGCAGTTCGACTGCTCGGCGCATTTCCTGCGCGACCCGGACGCGCTGGTGCGGACGCTGGCGATGAAGCCGGAATACCTGCGCACCGTCGGGCAGAAGGGGGCGCGGGACTATTCCGACTGGTCGATCCCGCTGGGCCGCCGGTTCCGCGCGCTGAAGCTGTGGTTCCTGATCCGCGCTCACGGGCTGGCCGGGCTGCGGCAGATGATCCGCGACCACGTCCGCTGGTCGCGCGAGCTGGCGGCGCGGCTGGCGCGGCAGCCGGGCTTCGAGATCGTGACCGAGCCGGTGCTGTCGCTGTTCGCGTTCCGCTACGCCCCCGAGGATGCGCCGGACCCCGACGCGCTGACCCTGTCGCTGCTCGAGGCGATCAACGACGACGGCCGGATCTACCTGACCCACACAAGGCTGGACGGGGCGATGGTGCTGCGTTTTCAGGCCGGGGCGTTCACCATGACCGCCGAGGACGTCGATGTGGCGTTCCAGGCGATCCGCGACTGCGCCGCCGGGCTGGGGCGCTAGATCCATGCCCGGCCGGGTCGCGCTGACCACGCCGCCGGCCCGGCTCGCGCGGGCCTTCGACGCCCGGCTGGAGGTTCCGGACCCCGGCCCGCGCGAGGATGCCGCCCCCGGCGAACAGGTCGCGGCGCTGATCCTGCACGATGAAACCGGCGTGCTGGTGCAGGCGCGCTGGGGCATGGTGATGTCGGGCCGGGTCAACGCCCGCGGCCGTCCGGTGATGGAGACGATCGTCAACGCCCGCGCCGAGACGGTGTTCGGCAAGTCGGCCTTTGCCGGCGTCGGCCGCGCGGTGCTGCCGGTCGACGCCTGGTACGAATGGACCGGCACGGCCGGCCGCAAGACCCGCTGGCGGATCGGCGCCGCCGACGGCGGGCTGCTGGCCTTTGCCGCGATCGCCGACGTCTGGACCGCGCCGGGCGGCACGCGGGTCCGGCAGCTGGCGACGCTGACCTGCGCGCCGAACGCGGACGTGGCGGACTACCACCACCGGATGCCGGTGATCCTGCCGGACGCGGCAGCGGTCGGGGTCTGGCTGACCGCGCCCGCGGACCGGGCCGCCGCGTTGCTGGCGCCGCTGCCCGGCGGCCGGCTGAGCGTGCGGCGCTCCGAGCTGAAGTGATCGCCGGCGAGAGCCGTGCTAGGCTGGGCCGAAACAGCCGGAGGAACCCGATGCCGACGATTTCCAGTGACGCCAGCCACCAGACCGTGATCACCACCTTCGAGGTCAACCCCGGCACCTGCCAGGACCTGGTCGACAAGCTGACCGAGGCCTATGACGGCTTCATCCGCCACCAGCCGGGGTTCATCGGCGTGGCGATCCACGTCAACGACGCCCAATGCCGGATCGCCAGCTATTCGCAGTGGACGCGGCGCGAGGATTTCCTGGCGATGCTGCGCACCGAGCACATGCGTGCGGTGAACCGCGAGCTGACCGGGCTGTGCCGCAGTTTCGAGCCGGTGATGTACGACGTCGTGCATACGGCCGCGGCGGGGTGAATCCCTGAAATTCCGGGATTTCGCCGTGAAAACCCCATCAGGCTGTTGAAATGGCAGGGGTTTCGAATCCGAAAACTTCGTGAATGCTCGCGGCGGCGCGGTCCGCCCCGGCATGCGCGGTCAGGCGTCGGTCGCGGTACCGGTTTCGGCACCCGCGACCTGCGCGGTGCGGGACGAGACTCGGCGCGATTCGTCATGGACCTGGCTGCAGCTGAAATCCGCATAGGTCTCGGGCAAGGTGCAGGCGGCCGATATCTCGGCCTGCGTTGCAGAGCGCAGGGCCGATCCGGAGATCTCGGCAGGCACGGAATGGCTGTCGCCGGCATGATTGATGTAACTGGCCTATGTGGTCGCCTTCGTCCATGACGAAGAGGCGCAGTCGACCCTGTCGGCGGCGGAGATTCCGGAAAGGTTCAACGAGCTGTTGCCGTAAAGCGGCGGCGCACCGGCGCGGCCCCCTCGTGCCGCCGAGCGGGGGCGGGCGCATCCGATCCGCGACGCGGAGGATTGCGCGACGCATGTCGCGTATTGTTGGGGCAATCCGGTGAGGCACGGGCCGGTGGCGGGGGATATTGGGCAGAAAATGCCCACCCTACGGCATGTTGCTGCGCTCGGGCCCCACTGTTACCCCCGCGAAAGCGGAGGTCGGGCGTCGTGGCCGGAAAGGTGCGCTGAAGCGCACCCTACGGCTTGCTTGCTGCGCTTACTATCCGAAATCCAGAAAAGTCGGCTCAAGTCCAGGCCGCCAAGACGCCTCGGAAATAATTGCCACTGCAGCTTGAGCGCCTAGCGCCATGGAAATCACGTCCATACGAAGCAATTCCTCGGGAAAATACCTGCTCTTGTTATATTCTGGCAGCATTTTCGTTGCTTTGGAGAGATTATTGAAATCTTCTGAATTCAATTTCAGCCTAAGCACCTCGAGAATTCGTTTTCGATAGTGATCAAGTTTTTTGATTTTATTATCATCTAATCCCATTTCAATCAGGAACGCCTTCGCAGCAAACTCAAATGCTAGCCATATCTCGGAGCTCGAGAAGCCAACAAAGTATGAGCCTGCAAGATTGTCACCGATGGAATTCAGGTATGACTGTGATTTCGAAAAATATAATTTTGCCTTTTCGTTTGAAAGTCTTTGAGGTCCGCGAGAAATAGACCAAATACATTTGGATTGCGATATCACGGACTGGATAATTTTTTCATCTTGCCTACAAAAATCAAGAAGTTCCTTTTCGGATCGCATCCCGCAAATTTGATGCGTATTAAGGCGTATAGTTCCAAATACAACCGGCAATATTACTTTTTTAACTCTGTCCACTGAGCAAATTATCCCTATACCTCCACCAAATGACATCGACGAGTACTCCGGAAAAAGTTCATTGTATCTCTTGGCAATAGCTTCCTCCTCCGGGCTCTTATCTCCAAAAGAAAGCGATACTCCATCCTTAATAAGCGCTTGCGTGACGTGAAAACATCTCGCGTGAAACGGAATTCCACGATTTGCTAGTTCACCATCTATTTCAAACAGGGTTTGGTCATTCCAATTCTTGAAATACGACATGGGCTATCCTGCTTACTACCGCTTCCCCCGCCGCTTCACATTCCCCCCGCGCATCCCGCCACGGCCTGCCGTGCTCCGCCCCTTCGCGGCCTCGTTCTGGGCCACTGCGGCCTCGACCGCGCTCTGGCGGGCCAGGGGGTCGTCGGCGACGGCCAGGTCGACTGCTTCCAGCCGCTTGACCTCGTCGCGCAGGCGGGCGGCTTCCTCGAATTCCAGGTTCTCGGCGGCCTTCAGCATGTCGCGGCGCAGCGCGTCCAGGTGCGTCTGCAGGTTGGCGCCGACCATCTGCCGGTCGACCGTCGCGGTGACCCGCGCCATGTCGGTGTCGCCCTTGTAGAGGCCGGCCAGCACGTCCTCGACGTTCTTGCGCACCGTCGCCGGGGTGATGTCGTGTTCCTCGTTGTAGGCCCGCTGCTTGGCGCGGCGGCGGTCGGTCTCGCCGATGGCGCGTTCCATGCTGCCGGTGACGCGGTCGGCGTACATGATCACCTTGCCGTCGGCGTTGCGCGCGGCGCGGCCGATGGTCTGGATCAGCGAGGTCTCGGAGCGCAGGAAGCCCTCCTTGTCCGCATCCAGGATCGCCACCAGCCCGCATTCGGGAATGTCGAGCCCCTCGCGCAGCAGGTTGATGCCGACCAGCACGTCGAACGCGCCCAGCCGCAGGTCGCGCAGGATCTCGATCCGTTCCAGCGTGTCGATGTCGCTGTGCATGTAGCGCACCCTTATGCCCTGCTCGTGCAGGTATTCGGTCAGGTCCTCGGCCATGCGCTTGGTCAGCACCGTGGCCAGCACCCGGTAGCCGGCCTGCGCGGTGGCGCGGATCTCGTCCAGCAGGTCGTCGACCTGGGTCTCGACGGGGCGGATCTCGACCGGGGGATCCAGCAGGCCGGTGGGGCGGATCACCTGCTCGGTGAAGACGCCGCCGGACTGCTCCAGTTCCCACGCCGCGGGGGTCGCCGAGACGAACACCGACCGCGGGCGCATCGCGTCCCATTCCTCGAACTTCAGCGGCCGGTTGTCCATGCACGACGGCAGGCGGAAGCCGTGCTCGGCCAGGGTGAACTTGCGCCGGTAGTCGCCCTTGTACATCGCGCCGATCTGCGGCACCGAGACGTGGCTTTCGTCCGCGAACACGATGGCGTTGTCGGGGATGTACTCGAACAGCGTCGGCGGCGGCTCGCCGGGCGCGCGCCCGGTCAGGTAGCGCGAGTAGTTCTCGATGCCGTTGCACACGCCGGTGGCCTCGAGCATCTCCAGATCGAAGTTGGTGCGCTGCTCCAGCCGCTGCGCTTCCAGCAGCTTGCCCTCGGCCACCAGCTGGTCGAGGCGCTGGCGCAGCTCGGCCTTGATGCCCCTGATCGCCTGCTGCATCGTCGGGCGCGGCGTGACGTAGTGCGAGTTGGCGTAGACGCGGGTCTTGTCCATCGCGCCGGTCTTCTGCCCGGTCAGCGGGTCGAACTCGACCAGGCTTTCCAGCTCCTCGCCGAAGAAGGACAGCCGCCAGGCGCGGTCCTCGAGGTGCGCCGGCCAGATCTCCAGCGAATCGCCGCGCACCCGGAAGCAGCCGCGCTGGAAGGCGTTGTCGTTGCGCCGGTACTGCTGCGCGATCAGGTCCGCCATCACCCTGCGCTGGTCGTAGGCGTTGCCGACGATCAGGTCCTGGGTCATCGCGCCATAGGTCTCGACCGAGCCGATGCCGTAGATGCACGACACCGAGGCGACGATGATCACGTCGTCGCGCTCCAGCAGCGCCCGGGTGGCCGAGTGGCGCATCCGGTCGATCTGCTCGTTGATCTGGGATTCCTTCTCGATATAGGTGTCCGAGCGCGGGACATAGGCCTCGGGCTGGTAGTAGTCGTAGTAGCTGACGAAATACTCCACCGCGTTGTCCGGGAAGAAGCCCTTGAACTCGCCGTAAAGCTGCGCCGCCAGCGTCTTGTTCGGGGCGAGGATGATCGCCGGGCGCTGCGTCGCCTCGATCACCTTGGCCATGGTGTAGGTCTTGCCGGTGCCGGTGGCGCCCAGCAGCACCTGGTTCTGCTCGCCCGCGTCGACGCCCTCGACCAGTTCGGCGATGGCGGTGGGCTGGTCGCCGGCGGGCCGGAATTCGCTGTGCATGACGATGCGGCGGCCGCCGTCCAGCTTGCGGCGGTCGTGCGGCTGCGCCAGCGGCGCTGCGTTCTCTACACTCATCGGGGCCCCCTTGGTGACCTGCATCATGTGCGGGCTGCGGCCCCGAGTTCAAGACGGCGCGCGCGGCGGCGGCGGTCCCGAGCAACGTTGCCGGGAGAAGTTCATTTGCATTTCAATTTTAGGTTGCGTTGGGAAAATGTCTGGGCTAGATAGTTCATGCAAGCAGCAAATGAATGCCGCCGGCCGACGCTGGATCCCCCCACCCCCCCCTCCCAGCGTCGGTCCGGCGGCGTTCTTTTGCCGCGCCGGCCCGGTCCGGGTCTGCGCCCGGGTCTGCGCCCGGGTCTGCGCCCGGTTCGTGCCCGGTTCGCGCCGGCCCTCTTGCCAGCAGCGGCCGAATTGGCGATACGGATCCTCGAGTTCAGCGACGGAGGCGGCGATGCCGGCACGAATCTACAAGCCCGCGCGCAATGCGATGCAGTCCGGCACCGCCGGCACCGACTGCTGGGTGCTGGACTTCGCCCCGGCCGAGGCGCGCTCGCGCGATCCGCTGATGGGCTGGACCAGCTCGGGCGACACCCAGTCCCAGGTCCGGCTGCGCTTCGAGACGCTGGAGCAGGCCAAAGCCTATGCCGAGAAGCACGGCATCGCCTATCGGGTGCGAACGGCCAAGCCGCGCAAGCCGAACATCCGACCCGGCGGCTATGGCGACAACTTCGCCCACAACCGGCGCAGCGGCTGGACCCACTGAGCCCCGGGCCGCCGGCCCTTGACCGACGGCGGGTTTCCGGCGACACCCTTGCGCCCAGCGGCCCCTTAGCTCAACGGGATAGAGCAGCTGACTTCTAATCAGCAGGTTGAGGGTTCGAGTCCTTCAGGGGTCGCCAGAAAACCACTTACAGAACAGATAGTTACGGCTCATCTGAAAGCCCGGAAAAGTATGGTCTTTTGATACTATGGCTATAGTATGCAGCTCTGCATGCTCTGGCTGAACATCGGCATGGCCCTGCGCCGCGTTGCCGGACGGGGCGGTCGTGATCCAGGCGCTGTCGCGCAAGTCGCCGCAAGTCGCCGCGCGGCTGTCGGCTCGGCTGCGGGCGCGTCGCCGGGCCGCGGAACTTTCTGCCGCATCTCGGACGGAAAATCGCGACCCCGGCGCGCAACCGCGATAGCGTCGGGCGGAGTCCACAGCAGGAGGGTGCCGGATGCCGGTGATCACGCGGAACCCCTGGCGCGGGCACGGCCTTGGGCTGGATGCGCCGATGCCCTGCGATGATCCGTCGGCCGTGTCGGCGCTGCTGGCGCGCTGCCCGGCGCACGCGCCGACGCCGCTGCGCGAGGTGCCCGCCCTGGCCGGGCCCGCCGGTGTCGCGCGGGTGTTCGTCAAGGACGAGCGGGGGCGCATGGGCCTGGGCAGCTTCAAGGCTCTGGGCGCGGCGCACGCCATCGCGCGCGACGCCGCCGCGGCAGGGGCGGACGACTGGGCGCTGGCGCTTGCGGGGCGCAGCTACGTCACCGCCAGCGCCGGCAATCACGGGCTGTCGGTGGCGGCCGGGGCGCGGGTGTTCGGCGCCCGCGCCGTGATCTTTCTGGCCGAGACCGTGCCCGAAGCCTTCGCCGGCCGGCTTGCCGCCAGGGGCGCGCAGGTCGTGCGCGCGGGGGCGACCTACGAGGCCAGCATGGACGCGGCCGAGGCGTACGCCCGCGACAACGGCTGCACGCTGCTTTCCGACAGTTCCTGGCCCGGGTACACCGAGATGCCGCTGCGGGTGATGGAGGGCTATCTGCAGCTTGCCGCCGAGGCCGCGGATGCGCTGCCCGAGGCGCCGACCCACATCCTGCTGCAGGCCGGGGTCGGCGGGCTGGCGGCCGCCGTCGCCGCCCACGCGCGCCGGCGCTGGGGCGACGCGCCGCAGATCGTCGTGGTGGAGCCCGACGCCGCGCCGGCGCTGGTCCAGAGCATCCGCGCCGGCCGGGTCATCCGGACGCAGGGGCCGGTGTCGTCGATGGGGCGGCTGGACTGCAAGACGCCGTCGCTGATCGCGCTCAACGGGCTGGCGCGCGATGCCGACCTGTTCGTGACGATCACCGAGGCCGAGGCGGCGCGGGCGGTGGCCACGCTGGCCGAGCACGGCCTGTCGACCACGCCCTCGGGCGGGGCCGGGCTGGCCGCGCCGCTTGCCGGACAGGCGTTCGGGCCTCAGGCGCGGGTGCTCGCCGTTCTCAGCGAGGGGCCGGAGGATGGCTGAGCGGTCGATGATCTTCCCCGCGGCGGAGTTCCGCGACCGCACGGCGCGGCTGCAGGCGGCGATGGCCGGGGCCGGGCTGGGCGCGCTGCTGCTGACCTCGGCGGCGGACATCTTCTATGTGACGGGCTTTCTCACCCGGTTCTGGGAAAGCCCGGCGCGGCCGTGGTTCGTCGTGGTGCCGGCGGCGGGGGCGCCGGTGGCGGTGATCCCGGAAATCGGCGCGGCGCTGATGCGCCGCACCTGGCTGTCGGACATCCGCACCTGGGAGGCGCCGGACCCGCGCGACGACGGCATCGGCCTGCTGGCCGAGACGCTGTGCGGGCTGGTGCCCGAGCGCGGCAGGATCGGTCTGCCGATGGGGCCCGAGACCGCCCTGCGCATGCCGCTGGCCGACCACGACGCGCTCGGGCGGCGGATCGCGCCGCGGCTCTTCGCCGACGCCACCGCCTGTCTGCGGCGCGTGCGCGAGATCAAGTCCGGGGCCGAGATCGCCAGGGTCCGCGCGATTTGCGCCATCACCGGGCGGGCGTTCGACCGGGTGCCCGAGTTCGCGCGCCCCGGCTGCCCGCTGGAGGCGGTGTTCCGCGCGTTCCAGATCGCCTGTCTGTCCGAGGGCGCGGACTGGGTCAGCTACGTCGCCGGCGCCGCCGGCCCGGACGGGTACGCCGACGTGATCTCGCCGGCCGACGCGCGGCCGCTGACCGGCGGCGACGTGCTGATGCTCGACACCGGTGCGGTGCGCGAGGGGTATTTCTGCGATTTCGACCGCAACTTCGCCATCGGCCCGGTGTCCGAGGCGGTGCGGCGGACCCACGGCGCGCTGTGGGAGGCCACCGAGCAGGTGCTGGGCGCGATCCGCCCGGGCCTGCGCGCCTGCGACGTGCACCGGATGCTGTGCGAGGCGCTGCAGCGGCGGGGCGCCGAGCCGGCCGGCGGCCGGCTGGGCCACGGGCTCGGGCTGGCGCTGACCGAATGGCCGTCGCTTTCCGCGCTCGACGAGACGCCGCTGCGCGCCGGCATGGTGCTGACGCTGGAGCCGGGCGCGGTGGTCCGGC
Source organism: Halovulum marinum (assembly GCF_009697225.1). Classification (GTDB taxonomy): domain Bacteria; phylum Pseudomonadota; class Alphaproteobacteria; order Rhodobacterales; family Rhodobacteraceae; genus Halovulum; species Halovulum marinum. The sequence goes on along the minus strand of NZ_WIND01000073.1, from coordinate 3,493 downwards.
CGGGGCGGCTGCTGGTGCACGAGGAGGTCGTCGTGCTGCACGAGACCGGCGCCGAGCTGCTGTCGCCCCGCGCCCCGTCCGAGCTGCCGGAGATCGGCGGATGACAGGGATCGCCTACGAGCTGACCACCGACCCGCGGCCCCGGCTGGGCCTGGTGGTGCTGCAGGTCGACGAGACCATCGAGGAGGACGCCCGCCGCCTGTTCCCGCCTGAAGGCGCGCGGCTGCACGTGAGCCGCGTGCCCTCGGGCGCGGAACTTACCCCCGACACGATCCGGACGATGGCGGCGGCGCTTCCCGCCGCGGCCGCGCTGCTGCCCCCCGCAGTCACCTTCGACGTGGTCGGCTACGGCTGCACCTCGGGCACCGCAATGATCGGCGCGGCGCGGGTGCGGCAGCTGGTCCGGTCGGCGGTGCGGACGCGCGCGGTGACCGATCCGCTGAGCGCCGCCCTGGCCGCGCTCAGCGCCCTCGGGCTGCGGCGCATCGGCATCGTCTCGCCCTATGTCGCCTCGGTCGCCGGGCCGATCCGCGCGGCGTTCGAGGCCGACGGGATCGCGGTTGCCGACACCTTCTCCTTCGGCGAGGAGGTCGAGGCGCGGGTGGCCCGGATCCCGCCGTCGGCGATCCGCGCCGCCGCGCTGGCGCTGGCGGGGCGCAGCGCGCTCGACGGCGTGTTCCTGTCCTGCACCAATCTGCGCACGCTCGACCTCATCCCCGAGCTCGAGGCCGACCTCGGCCTGCCGGTGCTCGGCTCGACCCAGGCGCTGGCCTGGCACATGGCCCGGCTGTCCGGCGCCGGCGTCGCGCCGGCGGGACGGCTGATGACGGCAGGTCTGCCCGGCGCGCGCTGACGGGATCGGGGCGCGACCGGCCGGGCCGCGGCGTCGCCGCATGGCGTGCGCGCGTCTGTCCGCTTCAACCACAGTTTGGCCTGAGCGGGAAATCGCATCGTTTCTCACCCGCTGCCGATCTTGCGATCATCTGGTCCGGCGCGCAGCACGCAGCGGAGCATCGGGCAATGCAGGTCGGGTTCATCGGGCTTGGAAACGTGGGCGGCAAGCTGGCCGGCAGCCTGCTGCGCAACGGCGTCGATCTGACCGTGCTCGACCGGAAGCCGGATCTGGTCGCCGGGTTCGCCGCGCGCGGCGCGACGGCGGCTGGCGATGCCGCCGCGCTGATGCGCGGCTGCGATGTGGTCGCCACCTGCCTGCCCTCGCCAGCCGCCTCGGCGGCGGTGGTGGAGGAAATGCTGCCCGAGGTCGCCGCGGGCAAGACCTGGCTGGAGATGTCCACCACCGACGATGCCGAGATCCGGCGCCTCGCCGCGCTGATCGAGGCGCGCGGCGGTGCGGCGGTCGATTGCCCGGTGTCCGGCGGCTGCCACCGCGCCGACACCGGCAACATCTCGATCTTCGCGGGCTGCGACCGCGCGACCTTCGAGCGCGTGCTGCCGTTGCTCAAGCTGCTGGGCCGCCGGGTCCTGCACACCGGCCCGGTCGGCAGCGCCTCGGTGCTGAAGGTGGTCACCAACTATCTCGCCACCGCCAACCTGGTATCTGTGTGCGAGGCGCTGGTCACCGCCAGGGCGGCGGGGATGGACCTGAACACCGCCTACGAGGCGATCCGGATCTCGTCCGGCGCCTCGTTCGTGCACGAGACCGAGGGCCAGGTGATCCTCAACGGCTCGCGCGACATCTCGTTCACGATGGACCTGGTCGCCAAGGACATCGGGCTGTTCCAGGCCATCGCCGAGCGGACCGGCGTGCCGCTGGAGATCTCGCCGCTGCTCAACGAGATCTTCCGCGACGGGCGGGCGCGGTACGGCCCGCGCGCGCTGTCGCCCAACATCATCCGCCGGCTGGAGGAAGCCACCGGGCTGGACATCCGCGCCCCCGGCTTTCCGCCGGAACTGATCGACGACGAGCCCGAGGCGCCGGGCCACGAGGTGGCGCCCGCCGGCGCCGCGCGCCCGGTGGCGGCGCGATGAGCCGGGGCAGGGCCGCGGGCCTGGAGCGGCCGGCAGAGCGCCCGGGCCACCGGCGCGAGCGGACCGACCTGGCCGCCGCCTTCCGCTGGACCGCGCGGCTGGGCCTGCACGAGGCGGTGGCGAACCACTTCAGCCTGGCGGTCGACGACGGCACCCGGTTCCTGATCAACCCGAGCCAGGTCCATTTCTCGTGCGTCACGGCGTCGAGCCTGCTGCTGCTCGACGCCGCCGACCCGGGGGCGCCGGACCGGCCCGACGCGCCCGACCCGACGGCCTGGGGGCTGCACGGCGCGGTGCACCGGCGCTGCCCCCATGCCCGCTGCGTGATGCATGTCCATTCGATGTTCGCCACCGTGCTGTCCGCGCTGGCCGACAGCAGCCTGCCGCCGATCGACCAGAACACCGCGACCTTCTACGGGCGCGTGGTGATCGACGCGCAGTTCGGCGGGCTGGCGTTCGCGGCAGAGGGCGAGCGTTGCGCCGCGCTGCTCGCCGATCCGAAGAAGAAGGTGATGATCATGGGCAACCACGGCGTTCTGGTGCTGGGCAACAGCGTCGGTGACGCCTTCAACCGCCTCTACTACTTCGAGCGCGCCGCCGAGACCTATGTCCGCGCGCTGCAGACCGGCCGGCCGCTGCGGGTGCTGCCGCACGACATCGCCGAGAAGACCGCGCGCGAGCTGGAGGACTATCCGGGGCAGGCGGAGGCGCATCTCGCCGCGATCCGCCGGATCCTCGAGCGGGAAAATTCCGACTACGCAAGCTGACACGGCGACAGGAAGGTCCGAGCCATGACCGACACCCCGATCACGCTGACCGACACCGGGATGGTCGTGCCGCTGGCTTGCGGGCCTGCCTATTTCAATCACTGCTGGCTGCGCGACGCCTGTCCCGGCTGCATCGACCCGCAGACCCGCGAGCGCATCTTCGACGTCGCCTCGCTGGCCGGGCTGCCCCGCGCCCGCGCCGCCCGGATCGACGGCGGCGCGCTGGTCGTCGACTGGCAGACCGAGCAGCACAGCAGCCGCATCCCGCTGGCGCTGCTGGAAAGCTTCGCCGCGCGCGGCCGGGCCGAGGACCCCGCCGATCTGCCGCGCCGGCTGTGGTACGCCGACCACGCGCCGCGGATCGTCCGCGTGCCGCAGGCGGCGGTGCTGACCGATCCCGCCGCCCGCGCCTGCCTGACCCACGCGCTGATCGAGGACGGCATCGCCATCGTCACCGACATGGCCGCGGACGACGACAGCCTGCCCCGGCTGGCGCACGCCTTCGGGCCGATCACGCCGTCGGCGGAAGGGCTGTTCTTCGACGTCCGGGTCGAGATCGCGCCGACCAACCTGGCCTTCACCGCCGGTCCGCTGGAGATGCACACCGACCTGCCGGGCGAAGAAGCGGCGCCGGGGGTGCAGTTCCCGCACTGTCTGGAAAGGGTCTATTCCAGCTCAGCGTCTGAGTGGGTTCATTCTGCACGATCTGAGGAGGATCTTGTAGAGATCCTGATCGC
>NZ_WIND01000007.1 GCF_009697225.1 Halovulum marinum | reverse complement strand
CGAAACAGATAGCGGTTTTTCTGAGCCATAAGAGCACCTTAACATGCTCTCAGACCTACTCAGCTGGAATAGACCCTCCGCAAATATCCCCGCCGGCCACCGGCGCCGCGGATGGCGTCAGCGCGCCAGCGGCAGCCCGCGCTCGACCAGACGCACGAAGTAGCTCGCCCCGATCGGCGCCGCCTCGTCGTTGAAGTCGTAGTCCGGGTGGTGCAGCGGCGCGCTGTCGCCCTGGCCCAGGAAAACATAGGCGCCGGGGCGGGCCTGCAGCATGTAGGCGAAATCCTCGGCGCCCATCTCGGCCCGGCGCTGGTCGAAGACGTTCTCGGCCCCGACCACGTCGGCGGCGGCCTGCGCGGCGAAGGCCACCTCGGCGTCGTGGTTCACGGTGACTGGATAGCCGAACTCGTAGTCGATCGCGACCGTCGCGCCCTGGGCTGCGGCGACGCCCTCGCAGACCTCGCGGAGCCGTACCGCCAGCCGCTGACGCAGATCCTCGTCCAGGGTGCGCACGGTGCCGGCCAGCACCGCGTGCGGCGGGATCACGTTGTTGGTGGTGCCGGCATGAAACTCGGTGACCGAGATCACCGCCTGTTCCAGCGGGCTCAGGTTGCGCGCCGAGATCGTCTGCAGCGCCTGCACGATCTGCGCGCCGACGGCGATCGGATCTATGGAATTCTGCGGATAGGCGGCATGCGCGCCGCGCCCGTTCACGGTGATGGTGAACACGTCCGAGGCGGCCATCGCGGGGCCCGCGTTCATCTCGATCCGGCCGACGGGCACGCCGGGCCAGTTGTGCAGCGCGAAAACCCGCTCGATGCCGAACCGGTCCATGAGGCCTTCGTCGACCATTTCCTTCGCGCCGCCGCCGCCCTCTTCGGCGGGCTGGAAGATCAGCGCGACGGTGCCGGCGAAGTTCCGGGTCTCGGCCAGGTAGCGGGCCGCGCCCAGCAGGATCGTGGTGTGCCCGTCGTGGCCGCAGGCGTGCATCTTGCCCGGCACGGTGGACTTGTAGGCCCGGTCGGGCGCCTCGGCGATGGGCAGCGCATCCATGTCGGCGCGCAGGCCGATCGCCGGGCCGTCGGCCTGCCCCCTGATCAGCGCGACGACGCCGGTGCGGCCGATGCCGGTCTCGATCGTATCGACGCCGAAGTCCCTCAGCCGTTCCACCACGAAGGCGGCGGTCTGGTGGGTGTCGAACATCAGCTCGGGGTGGGCGTGCAGGTGCTGCCGCCAGGCGGTCATGTCGTCCCGGAACTCGGCGATGCGGTTGAGAACGGCCATGGCGATACTCCTTCAGGTGTCCGCTCCGTTGTCCCACCGATGCCGGGCCCCTTCAACCGGCATTTGCGGCCCGCGCCCGGCTGGCCTATCAGGGGGCGGGCGAGGCAGGAGGATCGAGCGATGACCACCGACAGCGACGCGCTGGTGCACGACGGCGGCGGCCGGATGGAACGGCTGCTGGAGATCATGGCCCGGCTGCGCGACCCCGAGACCGGCTGTCCCTGGGACATCGAGCAGGACTGGCGGAGCATCATCCCCTACACCATCGAGGAGGCGCACGAGGTCGCCGACGCGATCGAGCGCGAATCCTGGCCCGAGGTGAAGGCCGAACTGGGCGACCTGCTGCTACAGGTGGTGTACTACGCGCAGATGGCGCGCGAGGAGGGCCGGTTCGATTTCGACGGCATCGTGAAGGGCATCGCCGACAAGATGGTCAGCCGGCACCCGCACGTGTTCGGCGACGAGAGCCGGGACAAGACCGCCGACGACCAGGTGCGCGACTGGGAGAGGATCAAGGCCGCCGAGCGCGCTGCCGAGGGGCGCGGCGCGCGCACCGGGGCGCTGGACGGCGTGGCGCTGGGGCTGCCGGCGCTGACCCGGGCGCTGAAGCTGCAGAAGCGCGCGGCGCGGGTCGGTTTCGACTGGACCGAGGCGGGCGACGTGCTGGACAAGGTCGCCGAGGAATGCCGCGAGCTGGCCGAGGCGCGCGAGCATGAGACCCAGGCGCGGGTCGAGGAGGAATACGGCGACCTGCTGTTCGTGATGGTCAACCTGGGCCGGCACCTGGACGTCGACCCCGAGGCCGCGCTGCGGCGGGCGAACGCCAAGTTCACCCGCCGGTTCGCGGCGGTCGAGGCGGCGCTGGCGGCACGCGGCACGACCCCGCAGCACGCGACGCTGGAGGAGATGGACGCGCTGTGGGACGCGGCCAAGGCGGCGGAGAAGGCCGGCAACGATGACGAAGCCGCTGAGACCGCGGCGACGCCCGCCGCCAGGGCCGGCTGAGACCCGGCGGGCTCACGGTGAAACCGAGGGCGCTTCACCGTGAAAACCCCCTTAACCCCATGTTCTTGCAAGGGAACACTTTCTTGAAACAGAGTTAAGGCCGGATCTCCGGGTCGTGGCGGCCTATTCGGCGGCGGTGGCGGCACCGCCCGCGCCGGCCGCGATCAGGCGGCTGATGTGGCTGTTGCGGCCCTCGAGGAAGCGCAGCAGCAGCTGCGGGTAGTCCGGCCGCACCGCCGCCGCGACCGAGGGCCGCGCGGCCAGCGCGGCGCGCCATGCGGCGATGCGCGGCAGCTGGTAGAGGATGCCGAAGGCGCCGATCCGCTCGAAGGTGTCGAAATAGCGGAACACCGGGCCGAAGGCGGCGTCGACCAGCCCGAAGTCGCTGCCGGCGAACCAGGGCCCGGAAGCGCCGCCCTGCCCCAGTTCCGGCTCCAGCCGGGTGAAGCGGTCGCGCAGCGCCGCGGCCCTGCGGTCGAAATCCTGCGCGTCCGGCGCGTTGTAGAGCGCGGCGATGTCGCCGAGGATTGCCGAGGCGACGGCGCCGAAGGCGCGGTGGCGGGCGCGCTCCAGCGGATCGGCGGGATAGAGCGGAATGGGCTGCGTCTCTTCCAGGTAGTCGAGGATCACCGCCGATTCGAACACCGGGCGGCCGCCGGCCACCAGCACCGGCGTCTTGCCCAGCGGCGAGAGCGCGAGAAACCAGTCCGGCTTGGCGGCGAGGTCGATGTCGGTGCGCCGGAACGGCACCCCCTTCTCGGTCAGCGCGATCACCGCGCGCTGCACGAAGGGGCAAAGCGCGTGGCTGATCAGGTGCAGGGTCATGGTAGCCTCCGTTCAGGAATTTATATGCAGTTGCATGTATATTCCTGCGCAGCCCGAAATTCAAGATTGATGCAATTGCATCTTTGTGATCCAGTCGTGACCATGACCGACACCGTCTTCGACGTCGCCGCAGACACCCAGCGGGCCTGGACCGGGCTGGTCAGCGCCAGCCGGCGAATGCAGGACCGGATCGAGGCGCGGCTGAAGGCCGAGGGCCTGCCGCCGCTGGGCTGGTACGACGCGCTGCTTCAGATCGAACGCGCCGGCCCGGACGGGCTGCGCCCGCTGGCGCTGACCCGGCGGCTGCTGCTGCCGCAATACGGGATCTCGCGGCTGCTGGACCGGATCGAGAACGCCGGTCTGGTCGAGCGCCGCCGGGCGCCGGACGACGCGCGCGGGCAGATCGTGGCGATCACCGAAGCGGGCGCGGCGATGCGGGCGCGGATGTGGCCGGTCTATGCCGCCGAGATGCGCGCCGGCATCGAGGACCGGCTGACGGCACAGCAGATCGCGACGCTCGCCGGATTGCTGGCGCGGTTGCACGGCGCGGAAACCGAAGACGGCGGCGACAAGGGGGCTCAGGCCTCGGACATCTCGTAATGGTGCAGGTGCCGCTCCTTCACCACGCCCGTCCCGGACGGGTCGATGTGCGGCTGGCGCCAGTCGGGGCCGGCGAACGCGGCCAGCGCGGCGACGTCGCGTCAGACCATCACCATGCAGAACTCGTCCGGCGTCTCGGGGCGCGGCAGCCCGGCGGTCAGCGACAGCAGCCGGTCCTGCGCCCGCATCAGCGGGATCGCGGTATTGCGGAAGAAGTCCTCGAACTCGGCCCGCCGCGCCGCATGGATGACGGCGCGGAACACGCACACGATCATCTTTGCCTCCGTTACCGGCCCGCAGGATAGCACGGATGCGCCGTGCCCGCGGGACCCCGGCGTTTGCGGCCAACCGCGCGGCGGGTTACACTGCCGTTCCGTCGCAGCAAGCAGATCCCGTATCGACATGATCCCGATCCTTCTCGACAGCCCGACGGCCCTGCAGCGCGGCGCCGCGCGGGGCGCCCCTTGAGCGTCAACGACATTCCTTCGGACGGGGACCTCGGCGGCGACCGCTCGCTGGTCCAGGCGATCATGCATGCGCGGCTGCCGCTGATCTTCACCGACCCGACCGCGGCGAACAATCCGATCGTGTTCGCAAATCACGCCTTCTGCGCGCTGACAGGCTATGCCGCCGACGAGGTGCTGGGCCGCAACTGCCGTTTCCTGCAGGGTGCCGACACCACGCGCCAGAGCGTCACCGCGGTCCGCGACATCATCGCGACGCGGCGCGTGGACACGGTCGAGATCCTGAACTACCGCAAGGACGGCGCCACCTTCCTCAATTCGCTGCAGATCGGCCCGATCTTCGACACCGACGGCGCGCTGGTCTATTTCTTCGGCTCGCAGCTGGACATCACCGCCCGGCGGCAGGCAGAGGACGCGGCGCGCGAGCTTGCCGAGCAGGAGCTGATGCACCGGCTGCGCAACATCGTCAACGTGATGGCAGTGACCATCCGCGCCACCGCCCGCGAGGTCGCGGACAAGTCCGAGATGACCAACCTGCTGATCGAGCGCCTGTCGGCGCTGGGCACGGCACAGATCGAGGCGATCCGCCGGCCCCGCGGCGAGGCCGCCCGGGTCCGGGAGCTGGCGCAGTCCATCGTCGGCGCCTACGCGCCGCGCGGAACACCGCAGTTCGACCTGCACGGCCCGGACCTGGCGCTGCCGGCGGCGCTGATCTCGCCGGTCACGCTGGCGCTGCACGAACTGGCGACGAATTCGGTCAAGCACGGCGCGATGGGCAGCGACGCCGGCCGCGTCACGCTGGAGTGGGACAAGACGCGCGGCGCCGACGGCACCACGATCCGTTTCGTCTGGCGCGAGCGCGGCGGCCCGAAGGTGGTCGCGCCGGTGCGCACCAGCGGCTCGACGATCGTCCGCAACCTGGCCGCCGCCTCGGGCGGAAAGATCGCCTTCGACTGGCGCGAGAGCGGCCTGGTGGTGACCGGCGAGTTCCCGCTCTAGCGCGCCCGCGTGGCGGCGACACCTTTCCCCGCGCCCGGTCGCCTGCACGCGGGGAAAGGTTTTGCGCCCCCCTGCCCCTTGCGCTACAAGCCGCGCAAGGCCCTCGTCCCAATCCGAACAGGTTCCGCCGACATGAGCACCATCATCGACATCACCGCCCGCGAAATCCTGGACAGCCGGGGCAACCCGACGGTGGAGGTCGACGTGACGCTGGACGACGGCACCATGGGCCGGGCCGCCGTGCCCTCGGGCGCCTCGACCGGCGCGCACGAGGCGGTCGAACTGCGCGACGGCGACAAGGACCGCTACAAGGGCAAGGGCGTGCTGAAGGCGGTCGAGGCCGCTAACATGGAGATCGCCGACGCGCTGGTCGGTTTCGACGTCACCGACCAGGTGGCGATCGACAGCGCGATGATCGCGCTGGACGGCACCGACAACAAGGGCCGCGTCGGCGCCAACGCCATCCTCGGCGTCAGCCTGGCCTGCGCCAAGGCCGCCGCCGCCTGGCTGGAGCAGCCGCTGTACCGGTACGTCGGCGGCACCTCGGCGCGCGTGCTGCCGGTGCCGATGATGAACATCATCAACGGCGGCGAGCATGCCGACAACCCGATCGACATCCAGGAGTTCATGATCATGCCCGTGTCCGCCCCGGACATCCGCGAGGCGGTGCGCATGGGCTCGGAGATCTTCCACACGCTGAAGAAGGAGCTGTCTGACGCCGGCCACAACACCGGCATCGGCGACGAGGGCGGCTTCGCGCCGGGGCTGAGCAGCACCGACGAGGCGCTGGGCTTCATCATGCGCTCGGTCGAGAAGGCCGGCTACCGTCCGGGCGAGGACATCTACCTGGCGCTGGACTGCGCCGCGACCGAGTATTTCGCGGACGGCGTCTACGACATGAAGGGCGAGGGCAAGAAGCTGGATTCGGGCCAGAACGCCGACTACCTGGCGGCGCTGGTCGGCAAGTTCCCGATCATCTCGATCGAGGACGGCATGGCCGAGGACGACTGGGACGGCTGGAAGATCCTGACCGACAAGCTGGGCGACACCGTGCAGCTGGTGGGCGACGATCTGTTCGTGACCAACTCGCGCCGGCTGGCCGACGGCATCGCCAGGGGCTGCGGCAACTCGCTGCTGGTGAAGGTAAACCAGATCGGTTCGCTGACCGAGACGCTGGAGGCGGTGGACATGGCCCACCGCGCGCGCTTCACCTGCGTGATGAGCCACCGCTCGGGCGAGACCGAGGACGCCACCATCGCCGACCTCGCCGTCGCCACCAACTGCGGGCAGATCAAGACCGGCTCGCTGAGCCGCTCGGACCGGCTGGCGAAGTACAACCAGCTGATCCGCATCGAGGAGATGCTGGACGACACCGCGATCTACGCGGGCCGTTCGATCCTCAAGGGCTGAATCGGCTTGCAAAACTTCGGCGGGCCGCATCGCGCCCGCCGTCCGGAAATCAAGGATGCGTGTTCGGGTCCTGCGGTTCAGTGTTCGGACGGGCCCCGAACACCGCCGACACCGCCCGGATGCCCTGGCGGAACTTGGCTCCAAGCGCGAACACCTGGCGCTTTAGCTCATCGGATTGAAGGGTACGGCCGTACCGCTCGTGGCGCTCGGCAATCCGGAATGCATGCCTGAAAACATACTCATCGCGGCCGTGCATGGTGTCCTCCTGTATGTGGTGCTCCGGCGACATCGCCGGTGGCATCACCTTGCCAGTCGCGCTGATCGAATACTTTCAGGCGGTTTTGGGAAGCTGTCACGCTTTCGTCCATTTTCCTTGAGGACGATCAGGTAGCGTGGTCCAATCCGGAGATGGACGGGCATGGGGCAATCAGTTTCCTCGATTTCAGGCTCGACCCGCTTCGGGGCGAACTTCTTCGGGACGGTGCCGTTGTCGCGGTGGAGCCCCAGGTATTGGACCTGATCGGCTACCTTGCTGCACATGCGGGGGAGATCGTTACGCGCGACGAATTGATTGAACATGTCTGGCGGGGACGCATCGTCTCGGACAGTGCCATCGCCAGCCGGATCAACGCAGCGCGCGCAGCGCTTGGCGATAACGGAACGGCCCAGCAGGTTATCAAGACGATCCAACGTCGTGGTTTCCGCTTCGAGGCGTTGATCCGCACCGACGAAACGGCGCGCGGCGCACTGCCCGAGAAGCCCTCGGTCGCGGTACTTCCGTTTCAGAATCTGTCGGGTGATCCGGAACAGGCCTATTTTTCAGACGGAATGACGGATGACATCATCACCGATCTGTCGCGCTACGACGAATTGTTCGTCATCGCCCGGCACTCCTCGTTCGCCTATCGCGGAAGCAATGTGTCCACGCAGCAAATCGCCACTGAGTTGAACGTGCACTATATCGCCGAGGGGTCGGTGCGGCGCGCAGGGGACCGTATTCGTGTCACCGCACGCCTGATCGATCCGCACGCCGGCAACGAGTTATGGTCGGATCGCTACGACAGGCATATCAAGGATATCTTCGAAGTTCAGGACGAGATTTCCCTGCTTATCGTCAACACGCTTGTTGGGGAAATCACTCACAATCAACACCTACGTTCGTACCAAAAAAGCGAAGCCACGGTGAGTGCCTACGACCATTTCCTACGCGCAGCCGAACTGAACTTCCTTATGGGATGTGACGAGGTTCGCGCGGCTAGGGCCGAGGCCGAACGCGCGCTGGCATGCGACGCCGGGTTTCCCCGCGCCCATGCGCTGATTGCCTGGACACACATATCGGAAGCGTCGAATGCTTGGGCGGAAAACACTAGGGCCGCGCTCGACCAGGCTCGCGCGGCAGCTATTGCCGCGGTTGGCGCCGGTCCGCGAGAACCGTTCGCGCATGCTGTTCTGGGGTGGGTATACATGTGGCGAGACCACGCTTTCGAGCGCGGACTAGCCGAACAGCGGCGCGCGCTTGAGGCCAATCCCGGTAGCGCACAGCTTCGCAGCATGTTTGCCTTCTCGATGACCTATGCCGGATGTTCGGCCGAGGCGATAGAGAACCTGGACCAGACAATGAAACTGAACCCGCATTATCCGGAATTATACCATGTTTTCTACGGCCGAGCGCTGTTCAATCTGCACCGCTACGCCGAGGCTATCGGGCATCTTGAGCGGGCGCGCACGTCACAACCCCGACATGCCAACGCGCTGGCCCAAACCGCGGCGTGCTATGCTGCCCTGGGCCGCGACGACGATGCGCAGGTAACGGTACAAGAGGTTCGCCGCGCCAGTAGCCGATACACCCTGTCGCATGCGAGAGACTTCGTTCCCTACGCCAATCCAGACGAGCAGAACCACTTCCTGCGTCACCTTTCCAGCGCGGGCTTGACGACAGACTGAGGCTCTGCCGAATACCGCCGAGCACGTCACTCGAACCCAGCGAGATGGCCGTTAGCGAAAACAACCATCTCTGAACTGCCGGATAGGCCGGGCATTCGCGCAGCGCACGCTTCACGGAAGAAGCCATAGAACCGTCGCCCCCATCGCGGACCTACGTAAACAACGAAATGCCCCGCCGGGCGATCCCGGCGGGGCAGATCAGAAGCACTTAGTTCAAGCGGGGCACTCTGGTCAGGTTACTCCCAGAAGCCTTCGTCCATTTCCGGAAGCTGCTCCAGCTCTTCCTCGGTCATGCGGGTGACGATGGCGTACTCCCTGTCGTCCACCGGGACCAGCTGCATGTCGGTGACCTCGAGCATCACGTGCTTGTCGGCGATGTCCAGAAAGCCGCCGATCTCGGCGACGACGCCCTTCAGCTGACCGTCGCGCGACAGCACGATGTCCTCGATCTCGCCGATATCGTTCCAGCCGTCGCCGACGGCGTTGAAGCGGGAGGTCTCGTCCCAGACCTCGCCCTCGGCCAGCGAATAGACCTCGCCGCCGGTGATGTCGCGGGTGCGGATCAGTTCGGCGTCGGTCATCCCGGCGGCATTCTCGGCCATGGTCTCGGCATTCTCGGCGGTGTTCTGCGCGCTGTTCACGGCGCTTTCGGCCGCGTTCTCGAGGTTCTCGCCCAGATCGTGGCTGTCGGCCAGAACGGGCGCGGCGGCAAGCATCATCGCGGCGGCGGAAACGGCAATACGGTTCATCTGTGACCTTTCGTAAGATTGTTGCGTCACCACCCAACGACCGGGACGCAAGCCGGTTCCGAGTCGATTTCGCCGCGGCATGAGGCCGGCGCATGGACACGCGCGAGCTCATCGACCGGCGGAAACCGGAGCCGGCGCCGCACCCCGAGGGCGGCTGGCACCGCGAGAGCTGGCGCGCCGCGGCGGCGCCCGGCACGCGGCCGGCGGGCCTGCCGATCTACCACCTGCTCGAGGCCGGGCAGCGGTCGCACTGGCCCCGGCTGGACAGCGCCGAGGCCGGGCACTTCCACGCCGGCAGCGCGCTGCGCCTGGAGATGGCGTCCGGCAGCGCCGCGCCGCCGGAGACGCACCTGCCGGGCCCCGGATCGGGCCGTGCCGCCCGGCTGGTGGCAGGCGGCGCGAAGCCCCGGCGCATGGACGCCGGCCGGATGCGCCGGTCGCGCCCGGCGCCCAAGCCCGCAGTCCGCGACAGGCCGCCAGGCCCCCCCCCGCGGACCGCCGGATCGCGCCCTCCTCCCGCCCGCAAGGTTTCGCCGCCGCCGGCACGCCCGCGCTGGACCCGGGCCGGGCCCGGCGATATGAACGGTCCGTTCAGAAGAAGGGATGCGCCATGTCCGACGCCGAGCCGCCGAAGCTGTATCTGACGACGCCGCCGCAGTTCGACCTGTCGAGCTTTCCCGACCTGCTGGCGCAGGTCTGCGACGCGGTGCCGCCGGCCTGCCTGCGGCTGGCGCTGGCCAGCCGCGACGAGGATGTGCTCGGCCGCGCCGGCGACCTGCTGCGCGCCTTCGGTCACGCGCGCGACATCCCGGTGGTGATCGACGACCACCACCGGCTGGCCGAACGCCTGGGCCTGGACGGGGTGCACCTGACCGACGGCGCGCGCCGGGTGCGCGAGGTGCGCAAGGCGCTGGGCAAGGACGCCATCGTCGGCGCCTTCTGCGGCACCTCGCGCCACGCGGCGATGACCGCCGGCGAGATCGGCGCCGACTATGTCGCCTTCGGCCCGGTGACGCCCTCCGAGACGCTGGGCGACGGCAGCGCCGCCGCGCCGGAGCTGTTCGCCTGGTGGGCCGAGATGATCGAGGTGCCGGCGGTCGCCGAGGGCGGGCTGACCGAGGCGGCGCTGGACGCGGTCGCGCCGCACGCGGACTTCCTGTGCCTCGGGCAGGAGGTCTGGGCCGCCGCCGACGGCCCGCTGGCGGCGGTCCGGCGGCTGGCGGCGCATTTCGGCGACTGACGCCGGCCGCCGCTGCGGGGCTCGCCCGTCGGGCACGGCCCGGCCCGCTCGCCGGCGCATGGCGCACCGGGCGGGCGACGGCAACCGGCGGCGGGGCCCCGGTTGCGCCGCACGGCGGAACCGGGGAGAAGCGACCTGGCGCGCCAGCGCCGCCGCCGGATCAGCCGGGCAGCGCCTCGCCGGCGCGGGCCAGCGCCTGCTCCATGCCGCGGCGCACCGCCGCCTCGCAGGCGCGCGCCAGCGCCTTGCGGTCGGGATAGGCGTCGACACGCAGCGGCGCGTGGTGGATCACCTCGACCTCGGCGCCGCGCGACAGCGCGAACACCGCCGTCAGATGCTCCTTCAGCCCCATCTCGCCCCACCAGCCGTAGAAGCTGCGCGGCAGGTCCGGCGCCGGGTGGTAGACCAGCGTCACCGGCTGTACCCACAGCGCCTTGCGCAACGCGGGCGTCTCGAACGCGGCGAAGATCGTCGAGCGGAACGGCAGCACCCGGCGCCCGTCGCTCGAGGTACCCTCGGGGAAGAACGCCAGCCGGTCGCCGGCCAGCAGCCGCTCGGCCAGCTGGTCGCGCTGCCGCCGCGCCGCGGTGCGCCGCCGGTCGATGTAGACGGTGCCGATCTGCCGTGACAGCCAGCCCACCAGCGGCCAGCCGGCGACCTCGGCCTTGGAGACGAAGTAGACCCGGTCCGCCGCCAGCAGCGCGAAGATGTCGATCCAGCCGGCGTGGTTCGCCACCACCGCGCCGCGGTGCGTCATCGGCCGGCCGACGCGCCGCACCCGCACGCCGCACAGCGACAGGCAGATCCGTCCCCACAGGCAGGTGATCCGGTGCGCCACGCCCAGCGGCGCCAGCCGCTCGAGCAGGTTGAACAGCACCACGAACACGATGCCGGCATAGGTCACGGCGAACAGCGCCAGCAGCCGCAGCGCCATGCGCAGCCGCTCGGCCGCGCGCGGCCGGCGCAGCGGCGGCGGCTCGGCCTGGTTCCAGGTCACGCTCATGCCGCGTGCGCGCCGCCGGCGTAGAGGGTCTTGTACTTGCCGACCATGCGCGCGGTGTCCATCAGCAGGCAGACGTCGATGGTGTTGAAGTCGCGATCGACGAAGGCGCCCTCGCCGACGAAGCCGCCCAGCCGCAGGTAGGCCTTGATCAGGTTCGGGATCTGCCGCACCGCCGCGCGCGCATCCAGCGCCGCCGGCGGCAGCCGGTCCATCGCCACGAAGCCCTCGGGCTGCGCCCGCACCCGCAGGTCGGGCGGCGCCAGGTGACGGTGGTGCAGATAGCTGAGCGCCGGCGCCACCGCCTCGGGGTCGGTGCCGTGGAACGAGGCGACGCCGAACAGGATCTCGATCTCGCGCTCGGTCACGTAGCGCGCCAGCGCGGTCCACATCAGGTGCATCGCGGCGCTGCCGCGGTAGTCCGCGGCGACGCAGGAGCGGCCCAGCTCCAGCGTCCGGCGCGGCTGTGCCTCGAGCGGGCTCAGATCGTATTCGGACGCGCCGTAGAACCCGCCGGCCTGGCGCGCACGCTCGCCCGGCAGCAGCCGGTAGACCCCCACCACCCGGTCCAGCGGATCGTCCGCCGCGCGCTGCCGGTCGATCATGATCAGGTGGTCGAAATGCGGATCGAACCGGTCCTTCTCCAGCCGCCGGGCGTGGTCGGCGTCGGCGGCGGGCGCGCCCATTTCCTCGACGAAGACGCGATAGCGCAGGCGCTGTGCCGCCGCGACCTCGGCGTCGTTTGCGGCCAGCCTGATGTCGAAACGGCTTGCGTCGAGTTCCATCTGCCCTTCCCGGTCAACGCGTCTCGGCTCCGCGGCGGCGGAGACGCGCGCCCGGTCCATACCAGCGCCACACCGGCGCGCGCGCGTTCCCGTGCATATGCGACAGCCGGACGCGAGGCAACCGCTGTGCCCGCCGACGCCGCGCGGGTCGTTAATGTCTCGTTAAGGTTGTTGAGCGATCATTGACCTCAACCCGCGTTCGGGTCAGTCTCGGGCAGCAGGACCACGTTCCGTCCATTGATCACGATTTTGCCCACATGCTCGAAGTTCACCGTTATCCGGTCGCCGATGACCGACTGCACCTGGCCCAGCCCCCAGTCCGGACGGTCCGGATGACGGACCAGCATGCCGGGTTCCAGAAACTGGTTCATGCCGCCTCCTCGGTGCGGCGGGGCCGCGGATGAGCCGCCCCGGCCTCAACGGCGCCCTCAGCGGCGCCGACGTCTCGGCGCTGGTCAGCACCCGCATCTGCCACGACCTGATCAGCCCGATCGGCGCGATCTCGAACGGCGTCGAACTGCTGGCCGAGACCACCGGCGCCGGCTCGCCGGAACTTGGCCTGATCGGCGACAGTGTCAATTCGGCGTCGGCGCGGCTGCGCTGCTTCCGCATCGCCTTCGGCGCGGCGCCGCCGGGCACCCGGGTGCCGGTCGCCGACCTGCGCGCCGGCGTCGACGCGATGCTGGGCGGCGGGCGCACCCGGATCGCCATCGCCGCCGGCGGCCCGCAGTTGCCGCGGCACACCGCCAAGCTGCTGCTGCTGGCGCTGCTGTGCCAGGAGGCGGCGCTGCCGCTGGGCGGCGACGTGCAGGTGGCGGCCGACGAGCGCCGCTTCCGCATCGACACCGCCGCGCCGCGGCTGCGCGACATCGAGTCGTTGTGGGCGGTGGCCGCAGGCCACCCGCCGCCGCCGCACCTGGCCCCGGCCGAGGTGCAGTTCCTGCTGATGGGCCAGATGCTGGCCGATCACGGCGTCGTGCTGCGCCGCCAGATGCGCGACGACGGGCTGTCGCTGGAGGTGGCGGGCCTGCCGGCCTGACTGCACCGCCGCGGCGCGCCGCGCGCGTGGCGTCGACCGGACCCGCCGACCGCACCGCCACTGCCGCGCGATGCCTGCGGCGCTCACGCCCGCAGCATCGCCGGCGTCATCCCGGCGCGGAACCGGCGCATGTTCTGCCGGTATTTCCCGGCCGAGTCCAGCAGCCCCTGCCGCGCCGCCGCGTCCAGCTCGCGCACGACCTTGCCGGGCGCGCCCATCACCAGGCTGCCGGGCGGGATGATCTTGCCCTCGGTGATCAGTGCGCCGGCGCCGATCAGGCTGCCGGCGCCGATCACCGCGCCGTTCAGCACCGTCGCGCCCATGCCGATCAACGCGCCGTCGCCGACTGTGCAGCCGTGCAGGATGGCGCGGTGGCCGATGGTGCAGTTCGCGCCGATGGTCAGCGGAAAGCCCGGATCGGTGTGCAGCACCGAGCATTCCTGGATGTTCGAGCCGGCGCCGAGGCGGATCCGCTCGTTGTCGCCGCGCAGCACGGCGTTGAACCACACCGAGCTGCCGCTTTCCATCACCACGTCGCCGATCACCGCGGCGCCGGGGGCGACCCAGACGTCGCCGTCCTCGGGCAGGTGCGGGCTGACGCCCTCGAGATCGTAGAGTCCGGTCACGGCAATCCTCCTTCAGCCTTCGCGGCGGTCGAATTCCTCGTTCAGCGCCTGCACGTGGCCGACCAGCCCCGGCACGCATTCGCGCCGCTGCCGCTCGACCGAGATCACCGCGCGCAGCTGGCGCTCGCAGGCGTCGAGATCGTCGTTGACGAACACGTAATCGTACTCGGCCCAGTGGCTGATCTCGTCGCGGCTCTTGCGCATCCGGTCGGCGATCACCGCGTCGTCGTCCTGGCCGCGGGCGCGCAGCCGCGCCTCCAGCTCGGCGATCGACGGCGGCAGCAGGAAGATCGACACCACCAGCCGCCCCAGCGCGCTGTTGCGGATCTGCTGCCCGCCCTGCCAGTCGATGTCGAACAGAACGTCCCGCCCGGCGTTCACCGCGTCCTCGACCGGGCCGCGCGGCGAGCCGTAATGGTTGCCGAACACGCGCGCGTGTTCCAGCATCCCGCCCTCGGAAACCTGCT
Source organism: Halovulum marinum (assembly GCF_009697225.1). Taxonomy (GTDB): domain Bacteria; phylum Pseudomonadota; class Alphaproteobacteria; order Rhodobacterales; family Rhodobacteraceae; genus Halovulum; species Halovulum marinum. The sequence continues at coordinate 170,856 of NZ_WIND01000007.1, read as the reverse complement.
GGCGGAACGCCGCCTCGGTCAGGAAGTGGTAGTCCTTGCCGTCGACCTCGCCCGGGCGCGGTTTGCGGGTGGTGGCCGAGACCGAGAAGGTAACCTCGGGGTCCCAGTCGCGCAGCCGGCGCGACAGCGTCGACTTGCCCGCGCCCGAGGGCGACGAAAGGATGATCAGCAGCCCGCGCCGCGCGGCTGTCCGGGGCTGGGCGGCGGTCTTGGGGGTCGTGCGCTCGGGCGGGGTCACGGGCGGGGTCACGGGCGGATCACTCCACGTTCTGGCACTGTTCGCGCATCTGGTCGATCACCACCTTCAGCTCCAGCCCGATCGCGGTCAGCGCACCGTCCTGCGCCTTGGAGCACAGGGTGTTCGCCTCGCGATTGAATTCCTGGCACAGGAAGTCGAGCTTGCGGCCCACCGCGCCGGCCTCGTCCAGCAGCGCGCGGGCGGCGGCGACATGGCCGGTCAGCCGGTCCAGTTCCTCGGTGATGTCGGCCTTGACCGCCAGCAGCGCCAGTTCCTGCGCCAGCCGGTCCTCGTCGATCCGGTCCTGCGACGCCAGCAGCGTCGCGACGCGGCCCCGCAGCAGCGCGCCCTGGCGCGCGGCGCGGGCCTCGGCGGTCTCGCGGGCGCGGGCGACCAGCGTCTCGACGGTGTCGATCTGCTGGCCCAGCACCGCCTCCAGCGCGCGGCCCTCGGCGGCGCGGGCGGTGTCGAGCGCGGCGAACAGCGCCGGAATGTCGGCGCCGATCGCCTCGGCCAACGCGCCCATGCGGTCGGGGGCGCGGCCCGGATCGATCACCCCGCGCAGCCCCAGCACCTCGCCGGTCGATACCGGGGCAAGCGCCACCCCGGCACGCTCGGCGGCGCGGGCGACCTGGGCCGCGGCCTGCAGCGCGCGGTCCAGCACCGCCTCGTCGAGCTGCAGCGCGGCGGCGCCCTCGGACTGCGTCACCCGCAGCGACACCTGGACGCTGCCGCGGGTCAGCCGCGCCTGCGCCGCGGCGCGCAGCTTCGGCTCCAGCGCGTCCAGCCCGTCGGGCAGGCGCACGCGCAGGTCCAGACCGCGGGCGTTGACGCTGCGTGCCTCCCACTGCCATTCGGCGGCCTCGGTCTGTCCGCCATGCGCGGCGAAACCGGTCATCGATCTGAGCGCCATCTGCCCCCCTTTGTCGCGCGCCGTTTGTGCCTGCCCCGCCTCCGTTAAGCAATCCTTAACGCGACTCGTTGCAAATGCTTAAAACTGTCTTAGAATTTGAGCTGCATCCGATGAGTATCCGGATGTGCCCTCGGATCGGGACGGCGGCGTATCGCGTGGTCCGAAAGCGCTGAAGGGCGGTAGAACAGTAAACAAGGCATTCAGACGACATGAATACTGACGCTCTGACCAAGTTGCGCGCATATTGGGAAGACCTTCGCGCCGATCGCATCGCCCCCTACCGCTCCGAGCTGGACCCCCGGCGGTTCGAGGACGTGCTGGAGCACATGTTCATCCTCGAGCAGCTTGGGCCGGACCAGATCCGGGTCCGGCTGGGCGGCCTGGCGCTGTGCGAGATGATGGGCATGGAGGTGCGCGGCATGCCGCCCGAGGCGCTGATCGACTCGCCGCACCGCGAGGCGTTCCGCAGCCACATCACCGCGGTGCTGTCGGCGCCGGCGGTGCTGGAGCTGGATCTGCTGGCGGCCGACGCGCAGGGCCGGCCGATGCGCGGCCAGATGCTGCTGCTGCCGCTGCGCAGCGACTTCGGCGAGGTGACCCGCATCCTGGGCTGCGCGGTGACCGAACGCATCCCGGTCCGCACCCCGGTCAACTTCGGCATCGAGGCGCATCGCATCACCGTCGTTCACGGCTTCGCCGGCGACGGCGAGGCGCCCGGCGCCCTGCCCGGTTTCGCCGAGCCGGCGGCCGGATTCAGCGGCGCGCCCTCGCTGCGCGAGGTGATCGACAATCCCGCACCGATGGTCAGCCGACCGCGCCGGGGCCATCTGAAGGTCGTGCCGGAGCGCTGAGCGCGGCGCCGGCGCGCTCACCCGGTCAGGCCCTGCAGCGCCAGCACCGCGGTCAGGTCGGAATGGTCCAGCACCGCGTCGGCCTCGGCGCGCAGCGCCGGCTTGGCGCGGTAGGCGACGCCGAGACCCGCCATCCGGATCATGTCCAGATCGTTGGCGCCGTCGCCGATCGCCACCGCCGCCTCGGGCCCGACGCCCAGTTCTTCGCACAGCGCGCGCAGCGCCGCGGCCTTGGCCTCGCGGCCCAGCACCGGGCGGCGCACGGTGCCGGCCAGGCGGCCGTCGGCCTCGTCCAGCACGTTGGCCTGGTTGCTGGCGAACCCGGCGGCGGCGGCGACCCGCGACGTGAAGAAGGTGAAACCGCCCGACACCAGCGCGGTGCGCGCGCCGGCGGCGTTCATCGCCTGCACCAGCGCGCGCGCGCCGGGGTTCAGCCGCACGCGCTGGTCGTAGCACTGCTGCAGCGCGCCGGTGGACAGGTTCTTCAGCAGGCCGACGCGGGCGTCGATCGCCTGCTCGAAATCCAGCTCGCCGCGCATCGCGCGCTCGGTGATCTCGGCCACCTGCGGCTTGACCCCGGCGAAATCCGCCAGCTCGTCGATGCACTCGACGCCGATGATGGTGCTGTCCATGTCGGCGATCAGGATGCGCTTGGCGCGGCCCTCGGCCGGCACCAGGTTGACGTCGAGGCACAGGCCCTCGCGCAGCGCGTCCATGTCGGGGGCCGCGCCGGCGGGCAGCGCCACCTCGGCGGCGCTGGCGCCCAGCGGCTTCAGCCCGGCCGGGTCGGCCGCGAGGCGCGCGAGCGCGGTTTCCACATCGGCGCGCGGCAGCGGCCCGGCGGCGGTCAGGACGGCGATCTTCTGGGTCATCTCGGCTTCCGGCACTGAAGAAGGGCGCCCGATGACCGGACGCCCCGTCGGGAAGGCGCGCGGGCTCAGACCGCCGCGCGCTGCGCCTCGCGGCGATGGTGCAGCTCCTCGGCCACCAGGAAGGCCAGCTCAAGCGACTGCGCGGCGTTGAGCCGCGGATCGCAGGCGGTGTGGTAGCGGTCGGACAGGTCCTCGTCCGCCACCGCGCGCACGCCGCCGGTGCATTCGGTCACGTCCTTGCCGGTCATCTCGAAATGCACGCCGCCGGGATAGCTGCCCTCGGCCGCGTGGATCTGGAAGAACTCGCGCACCTCGCGCAGCACGCGCTCGAACGGGCGGGTCTTGTAGCCGGACTCGGACTTGATCGTGTTGCCGTGCATCGGATCGCAGGACCAGACCACTTTGGCCCCTTCCCGCTCGACGGCGCGGATCAGCCGCGGCAGATGCTCGCCGACGTTGCCGGCGCCGAAGCGTGCGATCAGGGTCAGCCGGCCGGCCTCGTTGTGCGGGTTCAGCGTGCCGATCAGGCGCAGCAGGTCGTCCTCGGAGATCGAGGGGCCGCATTTCAGGCCGATCGGGTTCTGCACGCCGCGGCAGAACTCGACATGCGCGCCGTCGGGCTGGCGGGTGCGGTCGCCGATCCAGATCATGTGCCCCGACCCCGCCACCGGCAGGCCGGTGGTCGAATCGGTGCGGCAAAGCGCCTCTTCGTATTCCAGCAGCAGCGCCTCGTGGCTGGTGTAGAAATCGACCCGGTGCAGGCTGTCGACGGTGTCGCCGGTGACGCCCGCGGCCTGCATGAACTCCAGGCTCTCGTGGATCCGGTTGGCCAGCGCGTGGTACTTCTCGTAGCCCGGCGCGTCCTGGGTGAAGCCCAGCGTCCAGGAATGCACCCGCGCGATGTCGGCGAAGCCGCCCTGGCTGAACGCGCGCAGCAGGTTCAGCGACGCCGCCGCCTGGGTGTAGGCCTGCAGCATCCGCGCCGGATCGGGGATCCGCGCCTCGGGGGTGAAGCCGATCTCGTTGACGATGTCGCCGCGGTAGCTGGGCAGCTCGACGCCGTTCCTGACCTCGGTCGGGGCCGAACGCGGCTTGGCGAACTGGCCGGCCATGCGGCCGATCTTCACCACCGGCAGCTTGGCGCCGAAGGTCAGCACCACCGCCATCTGCAGCATCACCTTGTAGGTGTCGCGGATCAGATCGGCCGAGAATTCCTCGAAGCTTTCGGCGCAGTCGCCGCCCTGCAGCAGGAACGCCTGGCCGTTGGCGACCTCGGCCAGCTCGGCGCGCAGCCGGCGCGCCTCGCCGGCGAAGACCAGCGGGGGATAGCTGGCAAGCTTCGCCTCGACCGACCGAAGCGCCTCGGCGTCGGTATAGTCGGGCATCTGGATCCGCTCTTTCGTGCGCCAGCCGTTTCTGGACCATGCTGCGGTCATGATCTCGCTCCCCGAGTCAGGTTGAAGTTGCGGGAAGCACGTATAGGCAAGTCGCGCGGGATTGGCCAGCGCGCACGGCGCAATTCCGGGCGATTCCGGCCGGCGCGGTCGTTTCGCGCTTGACGCGCCCTGCGGAACCAAATTCCATTGCGCAAAAGAACGGCGGGGAGGCAGACGTGAGCGAGCCGGAACAGCGCCCGAAGCCGTACGTGTTCCTGCTGCTGGAACAGTTCACGCTGCTGGCCTTCGCCAGCGCGCTGGAGCCGCTGCGGCTGGCGAACTGGATCGCCAAGTCGCCGCTCTACCAGTGGCAGGTGGTGGCCGGCGACGGCGCGCCGGTGCCGTGCTCGGCCGGGATGGCGATCCAGCCCGACGGCGGGCTGGAGGACCTGCCGCGCGAGGCCACGGTGATCGTCGTCGGCGGCGTCGACGTGAAGCGCGCCGTCACCAAGCCGGTGCTGACCTGGCTGCGCCGCGAAAGCCGCAAGGGGGTGACGGTGGGCGCGATCTGCACCGGCGCGCAGGCGCTGGCGATGGCCGGGCTGCTGGAGGGGCGCCGGGCCACCATCCACTGGGACAACCGCGACAGCTTTGCCGAGGAATTTCCCGAGATCGAGCTGACGCAGAACGTGTTCGTGATCGACGGCAACCGGCTGACCGCCTCGGGCGGGACCACGCCCAGCGACCTGATGCTGCGGCTGATCGCGCGCGACCACGGCACGCCGCTGGCCAATGCGGTGGCGGACCAGATGATCCACACCTCGATCCGGTCCGAGCGCGATGCGCAGCGGATGTCGATCCCGACCCGAATCGGCGTGCGCCACCCCAAGCTGGCCTCGGTGATCGAGAAGATGGAGCAGAACATCGAGGAGCCGGTATCGCCCTCGGTGCTGGCCAGCGACGTCGGCATGTCCACCCGGCAGCTGGAACGGCTGTTCCGCCGCTATCTGAACCGCAGCCCGAAACGCTACTACATGGAATTGCGGCTGAACCGGGCGCGCAACCTGCTGCTGCAGACCGACATGAGCGTGATCAACGTGGCGCTGGCCTGCGGCTTCGCCTCGCCCTCGCATTTCTCGAAATGCTATCGCGCGCAGTTCGGCAACACGCCCTACCGCGAGCGCGGCACGCAGGCCGAAAACGCGTGAAACGGCTTTTTTCTCAATGCGCTGCGGGAATTTCTTCAGTCGGACTTCAGCGCCGGCGGCGGAACCTGGCCTTGCGGTAGAGGGCGCGGTTGTGCTCGATGAACTCGGCGATCAGCCCCGCGGCCAGATAGTCCCGCCCCTTGAGATAGAGATAGCCCGACGCGGCGCCGGCGGCGGCGCCGAGGGTATCGACCATCAGATCGCCCATGGTGTCGTCAAGGCCGGACTTCTGCATGTTGGCGCCGAACACCTGGTCGACGCCGTACTCGAAGATCTCCCACAAGGTGCCGATGCTGATCCCGAAGGCGAAGGAGATCACCGCCAGCGCGGTGGCGGGGGCGGCAAAGCTGTCGCCCTCGAACAGCATGAACGCGAACAGGAATCCCAGCAGCCCGAAGCCGACCGCCGAAAAGCCGTGCAGCGCGATGTCCCACCACCAGACCTTTTCATAGAAATCAAATGCTTCGCCCATGAAGATCGCGCCGAAGACGAAGGCCACGATCCACACCACGAAGGCCACCGGCAGGCGCAGCCCGAGACCCTGGGCGAAGGCGATCGGCACCAGCGCCAGCGCCAGCGTCACCAGCGAGATGAACACCAGCGACCAGCGGCCGGTGATCGTCGAGGCCAGGGCCGCGACCGCCGCGGTGGCGACGATCAGCTTCGCCGTCTGGGCGCGCGACAGTATCTTCCGGCCACTGCTCGGCATGGTTCGGCCGCTCCTCGACGGGTCCGTGGTGACATTCGCAGGTGTCTTCCCATATCTAGGGCATGACCCGGGATGGCGACACCCCCATGAAGCTGCGCGTGGCGACCTACAACATGCGCAAGGGCATCGGCCTCGACCGCCGGCGCCGGCCGCAGCGTGCGCTCGACGTGATCGCCGCGCTCGAGGCGGATGTCGTCGCCGTGCAGGAGGCCGATCGCCGGCTGGGCCCGCGGCGCGCGGCGCTGACCGCCGAGATGATCGCCGCCGGCAGCGACCTGGCCCCGGCGCGGGTGGCGTTGAACGAGGTCAGCATCGGCTTCCACGGCAACGCGCTGCTGCTGCGCCGGGGGCTGAGCGTCGGCGCCGTCGAGCGGCTACACCTGCCCGGGCTGGAGCCGCGCGGCGCGGTGCTGGCCGACATCGACGGGCCGGTGCCGTTCACGGTGATCGCGCTGCACCTGGGCCTGCGGCGGCGCGACCGCCGCGCGCAGCTGGCCGCGGCGCTGGCGGCGCTGGCGGCGCGCCCGGCGCGCCCGGCGATCTGGCTGGGCGATTTCAACGAGTGGTCCCCCGACAAGGGGCTGGAGGCGCTGACGCAGGGGCACCGGGTGGTCAGCCCCGGTCTCAGCTACCACGCCGCCCGCCCGCTCGCGGCGCTGGACCGGATTGCGACCGGCGCCGGCATCGGCGTGTACGACGCCGGCGTCTGCGAGACGCGGCTGTCGCGCATCGCCTCGGACCACCTGCCGGTCTGGGCCGACCTGACGTTGCCCGCGGCCGGCGCCGGCGCCGCCGTGCCGCAGGGCGGCCCCGGCCCGCATTCATGAGACCCGCATTCATGAGAAAGGACACCGCATGACCGATACCGTCGTGATCGCCGGCGCCGCGCGCACCGCCATCGGCGGCTTCCAGGGCGCGCTGGCGCCGCTGGCGGCGCCGCAGCTGGGCGGCCATGCCATCGCCGCCGCGCTGGCGCGCGCCGGCGTCGAGGCGCGGGCCGTGGACGAGTTGCTGATGGGCTGCGTGCTGCCGGCCGGCCAGGGCCAGGCGCCGGCGCGGCAGGCGGGCTTCGCCGCCGGGCTGGGCCAGGACGTGCCGGCGACGACGGTGAACAAGATGTGCGGCAGCGGCATGAAGACGGTGATGATGGCGCACGACCAGCTGGCGCTGGGCGACGGCGACATCCTTGTCGCCGGCGGCATGGAGAGCATGTCGAACGCGCCCTACCTGCTGCCGCAGATGCGCGGCGGCGCGCGGATGGGCCACGGCGCGGCGCAGGACCACATGTTCATCGACGGGCTGGAGGACGCCTATGACAAGGGCCGGCTGATGGGCACCTTCGCCGAGGACTGCGCCGGGAAGTACCAGTTCACCCGCGCGGCGCAGGACGACTATGCGCTGGCTTCGCTGCGCGCGGCGCTGGCGGCGCAGGCGCAGGCGGCGCGGGACGAGATCGCGCCGCTGACGGTCTCCACCCGCAGGGCCGAGGCGGTGGTGACGGTCGACGAGCAGCCGGCGACGGCGCGGCCCGAGAAGATCCCGACGCTGAAGCCGGCGTTCCGCGACGGCGGCACCGTGACCGCGGCCAACGCCAGTTCGATCTCGGACGGGGCGGCGGCGCTGGTGCTGTGCCGCGAAAGCGTGGCGCGGGCGCACGGGCTGACGCCGCTGGCGCGGGTGCTGGGCCACGCCAGCCACGCCCAGGCCCCGGGCTGGTTCACCACCGCCCCGGTGCCGGCGGCGCGCAAGCTGATGCAGCGGCTGGGCTGGCAGGCGCGGGACGTCGATCTGTGGGAGGTCAACGAGGCCTTCGCCGTGGTGCCGATGGCGTTCATGCGGGAACTCGACGTGCCGCGCGAACGTTTGAACATTCGCGGTGGCGCCTGCGCGCTGGGTCATCCGATCGGTGCCTCGGGGGCGCGGATCCTGGTGACGCTGCTGGCCGCGCTGAAGGAACAGGACAAGGAACGCGGGATGGCCGCGATCTGCATCGGCGGCGGCGAGGGCACCGCGATTGCGTTGGAGAGACTAAATTGATCAGGAAGCACCCACGGACCGGCGAAGTATTTGAACCTCACGTTTTCAAGGATGGCTTCTATAGGATGGCAGACCCGGCCCATGGAAGCACCAAGCACCACGCGAAAGACCAAATACGTGTAGGAACCTTGGAAGAAGTTCGTAACCTGCTTGGGAAAGGGTTCTCGCTGAGAATGCGCGGAAAAGTTACGCGACAGGTAAACTTGATCAAACCCGAGGAGATTGAACTTTGAAACCCGTCAAGGAGATGGTGGCCGAGGCCAACCTGGAGGTCGATCACATGCCCGCCGCCGAGGCGCGGGCGCTGCATGGCCAGGAGGCGGTGACCTTCGTCGACCTGCGCGACGTGCGCGAGTTGCAGCGCGAGGGGATGATCCCCGGCGCGTTCCACTGCCCGCGCGGCATGCTGGAGTTCTGGATCGACCCCGACAGCCCCTATGCCAGGGAGGAGTTCCGGCAGGACAAGCGGTTCGTGTTCTACTGCGGCTCGGGCTGGCGCTCGGCGCTGGCGGCGAAGGCGGCGCAGGACATGGGGCTGCACGGCGTCTGCCACATCGAGGACGGCTTCGAGGGCTGGAAGGAGGCCGGCGGCCCGGTCACCGCTAAGGCGTGAGCGGGCCGCGCGCGCTTACCTGCCCCAGCTCAGCGCCAGCGGGTTCACCTCGCGCGCCAGCTCCAGCAGTTCCGCGCGCTGCGCCGGGTGCATGGGCCGCGTCGGGTGGCGCACCGCGTCCGAGCCGATCACGCCGCCTTCCTTCATCACCACCTTGCACGACCGCCAGCCGCACTGGCGGTTCTCGTAGTTGATCAGCGGCAGCAGGTCGCGATAGATCGCCCTGGCGGTCTGCCGGTCTCCGGACAGATGCGCGGTGACGGCGGGCTTGATCAGGTCCGGCAGCGTCGCCGAGGTCATCGTGCCGGTGGCGCCGGCGTCCATGTCGGCGATCAGGGTGATCGCCTCCTCGCCGTCGAACGGGCCTTCGATGGCATCGCCCCCGGCCTCGATCAGCGCGCGCAGCTTGGCGGCGGTCTGCGGCGTCTCGATCTTGAACAGCTTCACCTGCTCGATCTCGCGCGCCATGCGCACCAGGAACGGGATCGACAGGGTGGTGCCGGCCATCGGCGCGTCCTGGATCATGATCGGAATGTTGCCGGCGCGCCCTGCCCGCTGGAAATGCTCGAAGATGCCCTGCTCGTCCGCGCGCAGGATCGCGCCGTGGTAGGGCGGCATCATCATCACCATCGCCGCGCCCATCGCCGCCGCCTCGGCCGCGCGGTCCTCTACCACCTGGGTGGCGAAATGGCTGATGGTGACGATCACCGGCACCCGGCCTGCGGCCTGCTCAAGGCTGGCGCGGGTCAGCTGGGCGCGCTCGTCGTCGGACAGCAGGAACTGTTCGGAGAAGTTCGCCAGGATGCAGATCCCGTCCACCCCCTGGTCGACCATGCAGTCGATCACCCGGCGCATGCCGTCGAGATCCACCCGGCCGTCGTCGTGGAAGGGGGTGGGCGCAACCGGCCAGATGCCGGTGTAGGGGCGGGTCGTCATCCGAATTCCTCCGTCGGTCCAGGGTCGCGCGGCCGTTGCCGCGCGCCCTGAGTAGCGCACCGGTTTGCGGCTGTCGCCCGGTTTCTGCCCGGTTTCTGCGGCTCAGTCGCGGATCGCATGCAGGTGGTCGGCCAGCCGCAGCGCCAGCTGCACGATGGTGTAGGTCGGGTTCGCGTGACCGCCGGTGGCGAACACGCTGGAGCCGCCGATGTAGAGGTTGTCGATCCCATGCACCCGGCAGTCGGCGTCCACCACGCCGCGGCGCGGGTCCGCGGCCATGCGGGTGGTGCACATGTGGTGCTTGCCGGCGACCTCGTCCGCGTCAAGGTCCGGCCACGGCGCGTCGTCGGACAGCAGCCAGTCGCGGATCCTGAGCCGCCCGCGGTCCTGCTCGGCCATGTGCAGGGCGAAGGCCAGCGCGGCGGTGCGCATCGACCGCCGGTCCTGCCGGGTCAGGCGCCAGTCGAGCCGGCTGCGGCGCAGGCCCAGCGCGTCGACACCGTCGCCCAGCATCACCCGGCTGTCCGGGTTCAGCGCCTGCTCCTGCGCCACCCGCACCGTTGCCGTCGGGCAGCCGTTGGCGCGGGCGCGGGCCAGCAGCCCGCGGTGCAGCGCCGAGTCGGCGGGGATCGCCGCGACCAGGCTGGCGGTCAGCGCCGCGTCGCAATCGGCGATGTCTTCGCGCGGCGGCGCGCCGGGCGGGTTGAACCGCGCCGGCTCCAGCCGCAGGCCGAAGTTCAGGGTGTCCGCGGCCTCGGCGAATTCCGGGCGCGGGCGGTAGAATTCCAGATCGTCCGCGCCCTGCCCCAGCAGCGCGTCGGCGACGGTGAAATGCGGATGCTCGCAGAAATGCCGCCCGACCAGGCCGTGACGGTTGCCCAGCCCCTCGGGGCGCTGGCTGGTGAAGTTGAGCAGCAGGCGCGCGTTCTCGATCCCGCCGGTGCACAGGCAGAAGCGGCGGGCGCGGATACGGAAACCGGGATCGTCCGGGGCATAGCTACGGAACGCCGCCTCGGCGACGCGGCCGAGGCCGTCGTCCAGCCGCAGGTCGACCAGGTTGGCGTTCAGCGCACAGACCAGCGTCGGCGCCGCCTGTAGCGCGTCCCGGTACCTGTCGCCGAAGCGCGTCGGCGGCGAGTAGCGCATCGCGAAACGGTGGAAGCGCAGCGTGCTCTGGATCACCGGCGGCAGGTCCGGCTCCGGCGGCAGCTCGAGGATGCCTTCAGTCTCGGCGGCGTAGGGATCGAGATCGGCCTTGGCTATCGGCCAGCCGCTGAGCGGCACATGCGCCCGCGGCGCGAAATCCAGCGCGTCGAGCGCGCGGCTCCACCCGGCCCAGTGGTTCGAGCTGCCGCCGAACAGGCGCAGCCGCGGCTGGTCCAGCGGCCAGTAGTCGAGACCGGCCACCTGCCCCTTGTAAAGGTTCTGGCTGCGCGGCGCGTAATCCTCGCCGCCGCCCTCCATCAGCGCCACCCGCGCGCCCGCGGCCGCCAGCTTGCGGGCAAGAGTGATGCCGGCCGGGCCGGTGCCGATCACGCACACGTCGAACGCCCGGTCGAGTGCGCTGCGGTCGGTCTCGGCGTCGACGATCATGCCTGGCGGCGGCCCCGACGATCCGGGCGGGGCCGCGCCAGGAAGCGGCGGGTGGCGTCGGTCATGCGTCCCTTTCGTAGCTGGCGAAGGCGAAATGGCGGCTGTCGGGCGCCCAGCAGGGCACGTTGATCGTCCCCTGCCCGCCGAAAAGCTGCAACAGCGTGCGCGGTTCGCCGCCGGTCGCGGGCATCAGGCGCAGCTCGACCTCCAGTCCGCCGGGGTGCCCTTCGGTCCCCGGCGGGTAGGACAGGTACAGCACCTGGCGCCCGTCCGGGGACGGATGCGGGAACCAGTTGACGCGCGCGTCACGGGTCATGCGCTCGGGGGCGCCGCCGGCCGCGGGCACGCGGTAGAGCTGCGCATGGCCCGGCTTGTCGGCGTTGAACCAGATCCACGCGCCGTCGGGCGTGTAGTCCGGCCCGTCGCAATGGCCCAGATCGCGGGTCAGCCGGGTTTCCCCGCCGCCGGCGGCGGGCATGGTGAAGATGTCGAAGGCGCCATCGCGCAGCGCGCAGTAGGCGATCGTGCGCCCGTCCGGCGCCCAGCCGTGGAAATAGGACGGCACGTCCGGCGTCAGCCGCGCCGGCGCGCCGCCCGCCAGCGGCAGGGTGTAGATGCAGGACTTGCCGGTTTCGGTCTTGTCGCTGATCGCCAGCGTGCGTCCGTCGGGGGACGGTCCGTGGTCGTTGTTGCAGGCGGTGGCGAAGCCGGTGTCGACGGGCTGCAGCGCGGGCGCGTCGAGCGGCAGCGTCCAGATCCGCCCGTCGGCGTTGACAAGCAGCCGGTCGCCGCCCGGATGCCAGTTCGGCGCCTCGACATGCGCCTCTGCGGTGAACAGCGTCCGCGCGCTGTCTGCCGCCAAGTCAAAGATGTGGATATGGCTGCGCATCAGGCTCTCCGGGTATATGGTCGAAACAAGGGATAGGCGCTGGGCCACAGCCGCGCCGTCCCAAGCCGTGGCCCCGCGACCGAGGGAACGGTGAGGGTGTGGCATCGCGCGTCCCTGAAGCGGCCCTCCGGCCGCCTGGCGTCGGGGTGGGCCGGCCGGAACAGCCCGACGGCACAGCCGAGGCGCGGCGTGCAGTCACCGCAGCTGTCGGGAATGCCGCGCTGTCCAGTTGCGCCGCCCGGTTCAGCGGCCGCGCCGCCAGCGACCGGTTCACCAGGTCGCGCGCGTGGCGGATCTGGCCCTCCGGGAACCTATCGAAGGTCGCGGTGGCGCTGTAGTCGTCCGACCCTGCCCGGCAGATCGTCGGATCGGGGGTGACGCCGGGCAGGATCGGGCTGCGGATCATCGCTGCGCGGCGCCTTCGCTGGTGCCCGAGGACTGCGCCCAGAGGTTGATCTTCTCCTCGTCGGCATAGCGGTCGATCTCGGCCAGTTCCTCGGCGGTGAACTCCAGATTCTTCACCGCGCCGACGCAATCCTCGACCTGGGCGGCGCGCGAGGCGCCGATCAGCGCGGTGGTGATGCCGCCGTCGCGCAGCACCCAGGCGATCGCCATCTGCGCCAGCGTCTGGCCGCGGCGCTCGGCGATGGCGTTCAGCGCGCGGATGTTCTCGATCGCGCGCTCGGACAGCATCTCCTGGCGCAGCGACTTGCCCTGGGTGGCGCGGCTGCCCTCGGGGATGCCCTTGAGGTACTTCGCCGTCAGCATGCCCTGCGCCAGCGGCGTGAACGCGATCGAGCCGACGCCCAGCTCCGTCAGCGTGTCCTTCAGCCCGTCGCGTTCGACCCAGCGGTTGAGCATGTTGTAGGACGGCTGGTGGATCAGGCAGGGCGTGCCGAGATCGTTCAGGATCCGGACCGCCGCGCGCGTGTCCGTGGAATTGTAGGACGAGATCCCGACATAAAGCGCGCGGCCCGAGCGGACGATGTGATCCAGCGCGCCCATCGTCTCCTCGAGCGGGGTGTCCGGGTCGAACCGGTGCGAGTAGAAGATGTCGACATAGTCCAGCCCCATGCGCCTGAGGCTCTGGTCGCAGGAAGAAATCAGGTACTTGCGGCTGCCCCATTCGCCGTAGGGGCCATCCCACATGCGATAGCCCGCCTTGGACGAGACGATCAGCTGGTCGCGATAACCGCGAAGGTCGGTCTTCAGGATCTCGCCGAAGGCTTCCTCGGCGCTGCCCGGCGGCGGGCCGTAGTTGTTGGCGAGGTCGAAATGGGTGATGCCGTTGTCGAACGCGGCGCGGACGATCTCGCGCTTGGTCCGGTGCGGGGTGTCGTGGCCGAAATTGTGCCACAGCCCCAGCGAGACCGCCGGCAGTTTCAGGCCCGAGCGGCCGCAGTGGCGGTAGACCATGCGTTCGTGGCGGTCCTCGGCGGGTACGTAGGTCATGGGAAATCTCCGTTTTGGTGCCCGGCGATCCGTAGCACCGCCGGGCACGCGGTCAAAGGCTCAGCGCAGCAGCGCGCGCGCCTGGTCCGGGTCCAGCGGCTGCGGCCGGGTGCAGGTGGTGCCGACGTCGACGAAGCTGCCGCTTTCGCCCGAGGCGAGGATCGCGGTCATCACGTCGAGCGCGTGCAGCGTGCGCTCGAGCGAGCAGCGCGGCTCGCGGCCCTCGAGGATCGCCAGCGCCATGTCGGCCAGACCGGCGGTGCGGTAGTTCGCCCGCGGCGGCGTGTGCCGGTCGTCGTTCACCTTCGAGAACGGGTGATCCCAGTCCGGCACCGCGGCGATCTTGCCGTCGCGGCCCGCCTTCTCGACGGTGCCGCCGAAGAAGTTCGGGTCGGGCACGAACAGCGCGCCTTCGGTGCCGTACAGTTCCATGTTGGCATGGCGGTGCGCCCAGACGTCCCAGCTGGTCGACAGGGTGACGGTGGCGCCGTTCTCGAACGCCAGCAGCGCGTGCACGTTGGTGGGCGTGGCGACCGGGATCTCCTCGCCCTTGCGCGGCGCGGACAGGATCGTGCGCGTCGGCGTGGCCGATGACGCCAGCGCCGCCACCCGCGCCACCGGGCCGATCAGGTTGATCAGGTTGGCGATGTAGTACGGGCCGACGTCCAGCACCGGGCCGCCGCCGGGCTGGAAGAAGAAGTCCGGGTTCGGGTGCCAGTGCTCCATGCCGTGCGACATGACATGCGCGGTGCCGGCGGTGATCCGGCCGATCTCGCCATCGTCGATCAGCTTGCGCGCCAGCTGGTGCGCGCCGCCCAGGATCGTGTCCGGGGCGCAGCCGACGGTCAGGTTCCGCGTCTGCGCCGCTTCGCGCATCCTGATGCCGTCGGCGACGCTCAGCGCCAGCGGCTTTTCGGAATAGACGTGCTTGCCGGCCTCCAGCGCCGCCATCGACACCGGGTAGTGCGCCTCGGGGATGGTCAGGTTCACCACCACGTCGATGTCGCCGTCGGCCAGCAGATCGTCGATGCCCGGCGCCTTGACGCCGAACCTGCCGGCCTGCGCCCGCGCGGTCTTCATGTTCAGGTCGGTGACGGCGCGCACCTCGATGCCGCGGAACATCGGCGCGAATTGCAGGTAGGCGGTCGAGATGTTGCCGCAACCGATGATCCCGACACCAAGCGTCTTCTCGGTCATGCCCGGCCCCCCAGCAGCTTGGAGATGGCATCGTACGAGCGCCGGGCGAAACGCTCGGGATCGCTGGGCTTGTCGTGCTCGGCCACCCACAGCTTCACGTCGCAGCGCGCCAGCGCCGCCACCAGCGCGGCCCAGTCCACGGTGCCGTGGCCCACGTCGGCCCAGCCGTCCTCGTCCGCGCATTCGCCCTGCGGCGCGATGTCCTTGACGTGGACCGCGGTGATCCGCGCGCCGTGCCCGTCGATCCAGGCCAGCGGGTCGCCGCCGCCGCGGATGATCCAGGCGATGTCGGCCTCCCACTCCAGGTCGGGGCCGCCGGCGAGGATGTGCTCCATCGGCGTCGAGCCGTCGTCCAGCGCGGCGAACTCGAAGTCGTGGTTGTGCCAGCCGAACGCCAGGCCGGCATCGCGGATCGGCGCGGACGCCTTCTCCAGCCGCGCGCCGAAATCGCGCCAGCCGGCGGCGTCGGCCGGCCGGTCGCCGGGGCCGATGTGCGGACAAAAGACGCGGGAGATGTCCAGCTTGCCGGCGATCTCGCACACCCGGTCGGGGCTGTTCTCCAGCATGTCGAGGCTGAAGTGCCCGGACGGCATCTTCAGCCCGGTCTGCGCCAGCGCGGCCTGCACCGCCTCGACCTTGGTGGCGTCGGCGTAGAGCGCGCCATAGCCCTCGACCTGGGTGTAGCCGGTGGCGGCGAGCATCTTCAGCGTTGCCGCCAGGTCGGGCGCGCTGCGTGCGCTGTAGAGCTGGAAGGAAATGTCGGTCATGGCAAAACTCCGTTCTTGGCAGGTTTCGGCCCCGGAACGCTTCCGGGACGCGGTTGCAAGGGCCGCGCCGCGCGGGCGCGGCGGATGTCAGAAGCGCTGTTCGCTGTCGCGGTCGAACAGCGACGCCCTGGTCGGATCGAAGCCCAGGCCCACCTGCTGGCCGGCGGCCAGGCCGTGGCCGGGCGCGGTGCGTGCCGACAGGGTCTGGCCGGCGAACTGCATCCACACCAGGCTGTCCGAGCCCATCGGCTCGTCGATGTCCACGGTCGCGGGCAGGCCGCCGGCCCCGTCGGGGCCGATGGTGACATGCTCGGGGCGCACGCCCAGGATCACCGCGCGGCCGTCGGCGGCAGGCACCGCGCCGTCATAGCCGGCCAGCGGGACCGTCAGATCGCCGGTGCGGAACGCCGGCGCGCCGCCGGCGCTGGTGATGTGCCCGTCGAGAAAGCTCATCGACGGCGAGCCGATGAAGCCGGCGACGAACAGGTTGGTCGGCTTGTTGTAGATCGTCGCCGGGTCGGCCAGCTGCTGGATGACGCCGCCGCGCATCACCGCGATGCGGTCGGCCAGGGTCAACGCCTCGATCTGGTCGTGGGTGACGTAGACCATGGTGTTTTCCAGCTGCTGGTGCAGGCGCTTGATCTCGACCCGAAGCTCGCTGCGCAGCTTGGCGTCGAGGTTCGACAGCGGCTCGTCGAACAGGAACACGTCGACGTCGCGCACCAGCGCCCGGCCGATGGCGACGCGCTGGCGCTGGCCGCCGGACAGCGCCGCCGGGCGCCGGTCCAGCAGCGGCTCGATCTGCAGCACCTTCGCGGCGCGGGCGATCCGCTGCTCGATCTCGGCCTTCGGCAGGCGCTGGTTCTTCAACCCGAACGACAGGTTGCCGCGCACGCTCATCTGCGGATAGAGCGCGTAGGACTGGAACACCATGCCGATGCCGCGGTCCTTCGGCTCCTCCCAGGTGACGTTCCGGCCGCCGATGTGGATCTGCCCGTCGCTGACGTCGAGCAGCCCGGCGATGCAGTTCAGCAGCGTGGACTTGCCGCAGCCCGAGGGACCGAGCAGCACGATGAACTCGCCCTCGGCAATGTCGAGGTTCAGCTGCTTGAGCACGTCGAGCGCGCCGAAGCTGAGCCGCAGGTCCCGGATCTCGATGGTGGCCATTCGCTTATCCCTTCACGGCGCCGGCGGCGATGCCGCGGACGAACAGCTTGCCCGAGAAGAAGTAGACGACCAGCGGCACCAGACCGGTCAGGATCGTGGCGGCCATGTTGACGTTGTACTCCTTCACGCCCTGCACCGAATTGACGATGTTGTTCAGCTGCACGGTCATGGGATAGACGTCGGGGCGGGTGTAGACGACGCCGAACAGGAAGTCGTTCCAGATGCCGGTGACCTGAAGGATGATCGCCACCACGAAGATCGGCAGCGACATCGGCAGCATGATGCGGAAGTAGATCCCCCAGAACCCGGCGCCGTCGACGCGGGCGGCCTTGAACAGTTCCTCGGGGACGGAAGTGAAATAGTTGCGGAACAGCAGCGTCAGGATCGGCATGCCGAAGATCGAGTGCACGATCACCAGCCCGGTCAGGCTGCCGTAGAGGCCGATTTCCCGCAGCAGGATCACGATCGGGTAGATCATCACCTGGTAGGGGATGAACGCGCCGATGATCAGGATGGTGAAGAACACGTCCGCGCCCTTGAAGCGCCAGTTCGCCAGCGCGTAGCCGTTGACGCTGGCAATCGCGATCGACAGCACCACCGACGGAATCAGGATCCGGACCGAGTTCCAGAAGCCGCGCGAAAGCCCGTCGCAGTTCAGGCCGGTGCACGCCTCGGACCAGGCCTTCACCCAGGGCTGGAACGTGACCTCCACCGGCGGCGAGAAGATGTTGCCCAGACGGATTTCCGGCATGCCCTTGAGCGAGGTCACGACCATCACGTAAAGCGGCAGCAGGTAGTACAGCGCGATCACGATCAGCGTGCCGTAGAGGATGACGTTCCGCCGCGAGAGCGCGCGGCGCGGACGCGGCCCCGTCGGCCCGTCCAGCCGGCCGGCGACGGCATCCGCCCCCACCACCGTCGAGGCGAGGATCTGCGGGTTAGCCATGCTTCCTGCCTCCGAACTCCAGATAGGCCCAGGGGATGACGATGATCACCACCGTGACCAGCATCATCGTCGAGGCGGCAAAGCCCTGCCCGAGGTTCTGCGCCTGGAACATCAGGTCGTAGACGTATTTCGCCGGCACTTCCGAGGCGATGCCCGGCCCGCCGCCGGTCTGCGCGACGATCAGGTCGTACAGCTTGACGATGCCGGTGGCGATGATCACCAGCGTGGTGATGAACACCGGGCGCATCATCGGGATGACGACGAACAGGTAGGTCTTCCACATCGGGATGCCCTCGACGCGGGTCGCCTTCCAGATGTCCTCGTCGATGCCGCGCAGGCCGGCCAGCATCAGGCACATCACCAGCCCGGTGCCCTGCCAGAGCCCGGCGATCAGCACGCCGTAGATCACGATCGAGCTGTCGTAGAGCGGATCGAAGGTGAAGCTGTCCCATCCCAGCCCGCGGACGATGTTCTGCACGCCGAAATCCGGGTTCAGGATCCACTGCCAGACCAGCCCGGTGACGATGAAGCTCAGCGCGAACGGATAGAGGAAGATGGTGCGGAACGTGTCCTCGAAGCGGATCTTCTGGTCCAGCAGCGCCGCCAGCAGAAAGCCGATCAGCAGGCTGAAGACCAGCGACAGCACGCCGTAGATCGCCAGGTTCTCGATCGAGATCAGCCAGCGGCGGGTGCCCCACAGCCGCTCGTACTGGTCGAGACCGACGAAGTTGGTGCGCGGCAGCAGCTTCGAGTCGGTGAAGGAATAGACCACGGTCCAGACCGAGCAGCCGACGAACACCACCACGGCGGTCAGGATCATCGGGATCGCGGCGATCTTGGCCGAGAGGTTCCGGAACAGCTGTGTCGGGCGCTTGCCGTTGGACATGCGTCTGCCTGTTGCTGGGGCCGCCTTCGGCGCGGCGCCGGGTCGGGCCCGGCGCCGCGCGCGGCGGTGGTGGAGGGTGGTCCGCCCTAGCCGGCGTCCGCGATCAGCCCGGCGAAGATCTCCTGCGCCTCCTCGGGGCCGAGGTTGGGGTCGTTGAAGAACTCGACGAACAGATCGTTGATCTGGCTCAGCGAGTCCGGCGACACCAGCTGGTCGGGCGACGAGATCGTGTTGCCCTCGGCCAGGATGTCCAGGCCCTTCTTCATGCAGTCGTTGGCCGCGGCCAGGTCGACGTCGCCGCGCACCGGCAGCGAGCCCTTCTTGAGGTTGAAGGCGACCTGCGTCTCGGGCGACATCATCACGCTGGCCAGATCCTCCTGCGCCTGGGTGATGTCGGCATCGTCCACCTTCGGGAAGTAGAAGGCGTCGCCGCCGGTCATGATCACCTCGTTCACGCCCAGGCCCGGCAGGCAGGTGTAGTCCTCGCCGGCGACCTCGCCCGCGACCTGGAACTCGCCCTGCGCCCAGTCGCCCATGATCTGGCCGCCGGCCTTGTCGGTGATCACCAGGTTGGTGGCCTGGTTCCAGTCCTGCACGTTCGAGCCCTGCGACATCTCGCGGGCGGTGGCGGCGGCCTGGAAGACCTCGGCCATTTCCGGCCCGCCGGCGAACTCGGCGTCCTTGTCGCCGAACACCCTGGTATAGCCCTCGGGGCCGAGGATCGCGGTCAGGATCACCTGGAAGGCCAGCGTCGTCTGCCACGGCTGCTGCCCCATCGCCAGCGGCAGGATGCCGGCCTCGCGCAGCGCCGGGGCGGCGGCGACGAACTCGTCCCAGTTGGTCGGCACCGCGACGCCGGCCTGCTCGAACGCCGCGTTCGACAGCCACAGCCACTGCTGCGAGTGGATGTTCACCGGCACGCAATAGATCTTGCCGTCCAGCGTGCAGCTGTCCAGCAGCGACGGCGGGTTGACCAGATCCTTCCAGCCCTCGGCCTCGGCCAGGTCGGTCAGATCGCGCATCAGCCCGGCCTCGACCAGTTCCTGCGCCTGCTGGCCGTGGTTGAACTGGGTCGCGCCCATCGGATCGCCCCCGGTGATGCGGCTGATCATGATCGGCCGCGCGGTGCCGCCGGAACCGGCGATCGCGCCGTCCACCCACTTGTGGCCGATCGCGTCGAACGCCTTCGCGAATTCCGCAACCGCCGCCGCCTCGCCGCCCGAGGTCCACCAGTGCGTGACCTCAAGCTCGGTGGCGGATGCAAGCGTTGCCGGTACCAGCGCCGATGCGGCCATGAGGGCCGTTCTGTATGCGCGCGCCATTGAGTCCTCCCTGAACTATAACGTTGCAGTAAGCACGCTAGGCGAAGCGTCCGCGCCTGGCAACAGATTCGTCGGCCGCCCTGCCCGCGGCGCCTTCACCCGCTCGCATCTGCGGTCCAACGCTTTAAAATCGATGTTTTACCTGGTACTTCAGCGCGCAACCTACGGAATGAGCAACCGGCGCACGGCATCCGGTCAGTGGGTTTCACCGACCTGAAACGTTTCAGCTTTCCCCGAGCGCACCAGCGGTGCTAACCTGCCCGGACGACACGGGACATCAGGGCCAGACACGCGTGACCGACAGCGACGACACCACAGCCCCCAGCGCCCCGCCCGCCGCCGCGCCGCGGGCGGCGAACGGCCGGCCGACGCTGAAGACCATCGCCTACATGACCGGGCTGGGGGTGACGACGGTGTCGCGGGCGCTGAAGGACGCCCCCGACATCGGCGCGGCGACGAAGGAACGGGTGCGGCTGGTGGCGCGGCAGATCGGCTATCGCCCGAACCGCGCCGGGGTCCGGCTGCGCACCGGCAAGACCAACGTCATCAGCCTGATCCTGTCGGTCGAGACCGAGGTGCTGGGCCTGACCTCGCGGCTGATCTACAGCATATCGGAATACCTGTCGGCGACGCCCTATCACCTGGTGGTCACGCCCTACGCCCAGGGCGCCGACCCGCTGGAGCCGGTGCGCTACATCGTCGAGACCGGCTCGGCCGACGGGGTGATCATCAGCCGGATCGAGCCGCGCGACCCGCGCATCGTCTACCTGCGCGAGCACGGCTTGCCGTTCGCCACCCACGGCCGCTCGGACATGGGGGTGGAGCATCCGTATTTCGACTTCGACAACCGCGCCTATGGCGTCATGGCGGTCGAGCGGCTGGCGGCGCGCGGCCGCCGGCGGCTGGCGCTGCTGGGCCCGCCGCCGCACCTGACCTATGCGGCGCACATGCGCGGGGGGTTCCTCACCGCGGTCGATCGCCTGGACCTGGACGAGGTCGCGCTGCACCCGATCGACACCGACAGCGGCGAAGCGGCGATCGAGGCCGAGGTGCGCCGCGTGCTGGCCGGCCGTGGCCGCCCCGACGGGCTGGTCTGCGGCAGCGCCGCGTCGACAATTACCGTGGTCGCCGCGGCCGAGGCGGCGGGGCTGAAGATCGGCCGCGATCTGGACGTGGTGGGCAAGGAATCGTTCGGGGTGCTGCCCAAGCTGCGCCCCGAGATCATCGCCATCCAGGAGGATTTCGGCGCCGCCGGCACCGCGCTGGCCGAGGCGGTGGTGCGGGCCATCGACGGCGCCGATCCGAGGACGCTGCAGTCGCTGAGCGGGCCGCGGTAGGGCTCAGCCGGCGGCCAGCCCGCCGGCGCGCTCGAGAAAGGCGACGATCTCGTCCACGCCGCGCCCTTCGCGCAGGTCGGCGAACACCACCGGGCGGGCGCCGCGCTGGGCGGCGGCATCGCCGGCCATCACCTCGGTCGAGACGCCGACATGCGGCGCCAGCCCGGTCTTGTTGATCACCAGCAGGTCCGAGCGGGTGATCCCCGGCCCGCCCTTGCGCGGGATCTCCTCGCCCATGCAGACGTCGATCATGTAGATCGTCAGGTCGGCCAGTTCCGGGCTGAAGGTGGCCGCCAGGTTGTCGCCGCCGGATTCGATGAAGATCAGGTCGAGGTCGGGGAAACTTTCCGTCAGATCCGCCACGGCGGCCAGGTTGATCGAGGCGTCCTCGCGGATCGCGGTGTGCGGGCAGCCGCCGGTCTCGACGCCGCGAATGCGCTCGGACGGCAACGCCTGGCTGCGCACCAGCGCCTCGGCGTCCTCGCGGGTGTAGATGTCATTGGTGATCACCGCCAGCGACCAGCGGTCGCGCATTGCCTTGCACAGCCGGTCGGTCAGGGTCGTCTTGCCGGCCCCCACCGGGCCGCCGATGCCCACGCGCAGGGGGCCGTTGCTGGTCGTCGTCATGTCCGGAAAAGCCTCACGGTCTTGGTTTCGTGGTGCATCGCCGCCAGGTCGGCGCCGGGAGCAAAGCCGCCCAGATCGTCCGGATCCGCCTGCAACGCATCGGCGGCGGCGGCGTCGATGACCGGGAACAGCGAAGCCAGCACCGCCTGGCCGTCGGTCTGGCCCAGCGGCACCAGCCGGACAGCGGCGGAAACGAGGTTGGCGGCGAAGGCGTGCAGGTACGCGGCCACCGTATCGCCGAGCGGCAGGTCCAGTGCCGCCGAGGCCGCGCCGACGGCAGCGGGGAAGGCCAGCGGGCCCGGGTCCGTGCCGTGGACCGCGGCTGTCACCCGCGCAAAGGCCGCGCCCTGCGCCATGGTTTCGGTGTGCCGCTCGAGGCTCGGGGCCAGCGCCTCGGCCAGGGCCGAGACTTCGGCGGCGGTTTCCGGCGCGCGCGCCGCGCGGGCCAGCAGGATCGCGTCCGTGCGCCCCGTCCCGTGGCGCAGGACATCGGCCAGCCAGTCGGTCAGGTCGTCCGCGCAGGTGACGGCGCCGTCGGCGATCGCGCTTTCCAGTCCGTGGGAATAGGCGAAGCTGCCCACCGGGTAGGCGGGCGAGAACAGCGACAGCAGCAGGTGGCGCGCGCGGCTATCCACGCTCCCGCTCCGCCAGTTTGTCGATCTTGCCCATCCGCCAGTAGCGCCATTCGCGGGCCAGGCGGATGCTGGGCTTGAGCGCAAAGCAGGTCGAGCCCAGCAGGAACAGCCATGTCGCGGCGAATGTGGTCGACTCGAAGAAGAACAGCAGCGAGCCGACCACGAACGAGACCGCGGCGGCGACATCCACGACCGTGAACCACAGCTCGTATACCGCGTAGATGCGTTCGTGCTCGTCGCTGCGCGAGCGGTTGTCGGGGTGGAAGAAGCGCATCGCTCAGCCCTCCTGCGGATGGGGATCGTGCGGCGCGTGGTGGTGGCCATGATCGTGGCCATGCGTGCGGCCATGCCCGTAGGCACCGCCTTCGGGCGTGAACGGGCCGCGGAAACGGCGGACCTCGCAGCCCAGGCCTTCGAGCATCTCGGCGATGACGTGGTCGTGGCGCAGCACCAGCCGGTCGGCGTGGACGGCACAGGGCAGATGCCGGTTGCCGACATGCCAGGCGGTGCGCAGCAGGTGCAGCCGATCGCGGGCGCGGACCTCCATCAGGTCCTCGTCGGCGGCGCGGACGCCGATCACCCGGCCGTCGCTCAGGCGCAGGCCCTGCCCCGCCGCCAGTTCGGTGGCGCGGCGCAGGTCCAGCAGGAATTCAAGCCCGCCGTCGGTGGTCATCGCCACCCGACGGCGGAAGCGGTCGTCATGGTCCAGCGTCACGCTGTCGAAACAGCCCTTGTCGCTGCCCAGCACCTCGGTCGCCCGGATCATCGCGCGGCCCCGCGAAGGGCCGCCGGGCGGACCGTTGTCAGACGTGCAGCCGGTCGCGGAACACGTGGCGCACGATGTCCTCGCGGCGCAGGCCCAGTTCGGCCAGTTCTTCGTCGCTCATCGCCTGCAGACGCTCGAGTTCCTGCATGCGGCCGGAAGCGGCACCGATCTCGACCAGGGTCACGAAGATCCCGTTGACGGCCCAGCCGATCCCCGCGCCGATGCGCGAGACGAAGTGCGACAGCTGCGACGGTGCCGCGTGAGTGTTGGTCATTGGCATTGGAAACCTCCTGTATCCATACATCAAGGTTCCTCCCTGGTCCCAAATCTGGACCTTCCGGGGTGCCGGGACAATCCGTCGAAAACGAAAAGCCGTTGTGTGCTGAGAGCATAGCGGGCGGTCCTCAGAACAGGAAATAGCGCTGGGCCAGCGGCAGCACCGCCGCCGGCTCGCAGGTCAGCAGCTCGCCGTCGGCGCGCACCTCGTAGGTCTCGGGGTCGACCTCGACCTTGGGCATGGCATCGTTCAGCTTCATCGCCGCCTTGCCGATGCCGCCGCGGGTGTTGCTGACCGCGACCGTCTGCCTGGACAGGCCCAGCTTCGCCCCGATCCCCGCCGCCTGCGCCGCGCCCGAGACGAAATGCACCGCCCCCGCCCCGACGCTGCCGCCGAAGGCGCCGAACATCGGCCGGGTATGGACCGGCTGCGGCGTCGGGATCGAGGCGTTGGGATCGCCCATCTGCGCGCAGGCGATCGTACCGCCGACCAGAACCAGTTCCGGCTTGGCGCCGAAGAAGGCCGGGTTCCACAGCACCAGGTCCGCGCGCTTGCCGACCTCGATCGAGCCGATCTCGCCGGACATGCCGTGCGCGATGGCGGGGTTGATCGTGTACTTGGCGATGTAGCGGCGGACGCGCAGGTTGTCGTTGTCGCCGGTCTCGTCAGGCAGGCGGCCGCGCTGCTTCTTCATCTTGTCGGCGGTCTGCCAGGTGCGGATGATGACCTCGCCCACCCGGCCCATCGCCTGGCTGTCGGAGGCGATGATCGAGAACGCGCCCAGATCGTGCAGGATGTCCTCGGCGGCGATGGTCTCGCGCCGGATGCGCGACTCGGCAAAGGCCACGTCCTCGGGGATCGCCTTGTCGAGGTGATGGCACACCATCAGCATGTCCAGGTGTTCTTCCAGCGTGTTGACCGTGTAGGGCCGCGTCGGGTTGGTCGAGGACGGGATCACGTTCGGCTCGCCGCAGACCTTGATGATGTCGGGGGCGTGGCCGCCGCCCGCGCCCTCGGTGTGGAAGGCGTGGATCGTGCGGCCCTTCATGGCGGCGACGGTGTTCTCGACGAAGCCGCTTTCGTTCAGCGTGTCGGTGTGGATCATCACCTGCACGTCCATGTCGTCGGCGACGGACAGGCAGCAGTCAATGGCGCCGGGGGTGGTGCCCCAGTCCTCGTGCAGCTTCATCGCGCAGGCGCCGGCCTCGACCATCTCGACCAGCGCGCCGGGGGTCGACGCGTTGCCCTTGCCCGACAGCCCGAAATTGATCGGGAACGCGTCGAGCGCCCGCAGCATCCGCCCGATGTGCCAGGGACCGGGCGTGCAGGTGGTGGCCAGCGTGCCATGCGCCGGGCCGGTGCCGCCGCCCAGCATGGTGGTCAGGCCCGAATGCAGCGCGTCCTCGATCTGCTGCGGGCAGATGAAGTGGATGTGCGAATCGAAGCCGCCGGCGGTCAGGATCCGGCCCTCGCCCGCGATCACTTCCGTGCCCGGCCCGATGATGATGTCGACGCCGGGCTGGGTGTCCGGGTTGCCCGCCTTGCCGATCGCGGCGATGCGGCCGTCCCTCAGGCCGACGTCGGCCTTGGTGATGCCGGTCCAGTCGACGATCAGCGCGTTGGTGATCACGGTGTCGGCCGCGCCTTGCGCCCGGCTGGCCTGGCTCTGGCCCATGCCGTCGCGGATCACCTTGCCGCCGCCGAACTTCACCTCCTCGCCATAGATGGTCAGGTCGCGCTCGACCTCGATGATCAGGTCGGTGTCGGCCAGCCGCAGCCGGTCGCCGGTGGTGGGGCCGTACATGTCGGCATAGGCGGCGCGGGCGATCGTGGCGGGCATGTCGGCCTCCTATCGTTTCGGGAACGGCCGCGAGCCGGCGCGGGCCAGGCGGCGGACGTTCGGCGCGGTCTTCTGGCGCAGCGGCTTGATCGCCGCGCGCAGCACCGCGTCGGGCGATGCGCCCTTGCCGGTGGCGGTGGCGGTCGCCATCCACATGCGGGTGAAGGCGGCCTGTTTCTCGGTCAGCATCAGCAGGTTTTCCGACGGTTTCACCGTCCACAGCCCGGCCATGCCCAGCATCCGCATGCCGATGACCATCTGCGCCTCGCCGATCAGGCGGGCCATGTCCCAGCCGGCGCGCATCAGGCCGATGGGGTCGGCGTTCTTCTGTCGGCGCATGTCGTCATTCCCTTTCCGGGCGGTCGAGCCGCATGTGGATGATCCGTTCGTCGCCGCCGCCGAACACGCCCCGGGCGCTGTAGTCCCGGAACCCCAGCGAGCGGTAGAGCGGCAGCGCCTCGACGTGCCGGTAGAGCGCATCGAGCAGCACCGTGCTGTAGCCCAGCCGCCAGGCCTCCTCGACCGTGGCCAGACACAGCGCGCGGCCCAGGCCGTGGCCGCGGCCGGCGGCGCGCACATACATGCGGTTCAGCTCGGCCGTGCGGCCGCGGCCCGGACGCAGCTTGCAGATGCCCGCGGGCCCGCCGTCGAGCAGCGCCAGGAAGCATTCGCCGGCCGGCGGCGCGAAATAACGCGGGAAATCCGCCAGTTGCCCGGCCAGGTCCTGGTCGGCGATATAGGCGTCGATGGTGTCCAGCATGTCCGGGTAGCGGGCGCGCATCAGGTCGAAGAATTCCCACACCATCGCGCGCACGACGGCGATGTCCTGAGGGGTCCGCACCCGGCGGATCTCGATTGCGGATCCGGTCATCAGCACCTCCACACCGCGCCGCGCCATGTCTCGGGCGGCATCGCGTGCGCCGCCCGATCGCCGCGCATCCGCGCGATTGTAGCGACTCCCGGCCGGCAACAGCCTGCAAATTCGTGCCGTTCCCGCATCCGCATCGCGAAGACGTGCCGCGAAGACCCGCCCTTGAAGAGGACGAGAACGCGAACCGACGGCGCGGGCATGCTGCCGCCGATGCCCTGCGGCAATCTCGCAAGGATGACGGAGGAGGGCCTGCAGGCGGTCATCCTCTACCTGCGGTCGCTGTCGCCGCTGCCCGACACGGGCTGAGGCGCGGGCCGGCATCGCGGCGCGCGCGTCTTCGCTGGGAGGGAGGTGGCTCACAGCGCCCCCATCACCGCCTGGTTGAAGCCGAAGATCCGCCGCGCCCCGCCGAACGGCACCAGCGCGACCTCGCGGGTCTGGCCGGGCTCGAACCGCACCGCGGTGCCGGCGGCGATGTCCAGCCGCAGGCCGCGCGCGGCGACGCGGTCGAAGTCCAGCGCGGCATTGGCCTCGGCAAAGTGGTAGTGGCTGCCGACCTGCACCGGCCGGTCGCCGGTGTTCGACACGGTCAGCGTCACCGAATCGTGCCCCGCGTTCAGGGTGATCTCGCCTTCGGCGGGAAAGAGTTCTCCGGGAATCATTGTCGGCTCCTCACGCGGGGAAACGGTACTGCCAGGTGTCGAGATCGGCGGCGAAGGCGTCGGCCACGGTGGCCCGGGAAATGTCGTCGTAGATCTGCGCGGCCGGCACCGGGTCCGGGTCGGCATTGCGGTGCGGCAGCGGATCGCCGCCGCCGACCTGGGCGAGGATATGGTCCCAGTGGCGCGGCAACTCCTCCAGCCTGAACGCCTCGCGCACCAGCAGGTTCCCGCCCGGATCGTGCAGCCAGTCGAATGCCGGGCGGAACATGCTGCGTCCGTCGCGCACCGCCGGATCGTGGTCGCGAAACGCCCGGGCGACGAACTCCGCGAACGGCATCGGCGCCGCCGGATCGCCCAGCCGCCCCGCCCGCAGCCGGTAGCGGTAGAGCGACACCACCCGGGTGAACGGGTTGCGCACCACCGAGAACGAGTAGATCCGCGCCCAGCGCCGGGCGCCGTGCAGCTTGCGCAGCCGCTGTGCGTCGGCATGGAACTTCGGCAGGCCCAGCGCATGCTCGACGCTGCGCCCGCCGCACTTGTTGATATGCACGAAGGCGAACCCGCGGCGGGCGACCTTCTCGCGCCGCAGCCGCCTGGCGGCCGCGCCGTCGTGCGCGCGGCCGGGTCCGGGGCTGTCGGTGTCGGTATCGGTCATCGCATGCGGCTCATCGGATCGGGTAATGCACGGTCACCAGCTTGGTGCCGTCCGGAAAGGTGGCCTCGACCTGCACGTCGTGGATCATCTCGGGCACGCCCTGCATGCACTGCTCGGCGCGCACCACCCGCGCCCCGGCGGCCATCAGCTCGGCGACCGGGCGGCCGTCGCGCGCGCCCTCGACGACGAAATCGCTGATCAGCGCGATCGCCTCGGGGTGGTTCAGCTTCACGCCGCGCGCCAGCCGGTTGCGCGCCACCATCGCGGCGACGCTGACCAGCAGCTTGTCCTTCTCGCGGGGGGTCAGGTACATCGGTCGGTGTTACCTCGTCTACATCGCCCAGACCCGCGGCAGCGGCAGGCCGCGAAAGCCGGTCAGAAAGCGTTTCAGCGCGGTGCGCAGCGGCGCGGCGTCGCCGGCCATCATCCGCACCACCAGCCGCCCGTCCCAGGCGCTGGCGGCGGCCTGCACGTCGCGGCCCGGTCCGCCGTCGCCGGACAGCAGCCGGCGCGCCGGCGCCAGCCGGTCGCCGGCATCGTGGCCGGCATAGATCACCGTGGCGACGGCCCGCGCCGCGCCCAGCGCCGCGGCGCCGCGCAGCGCCGTCATCGGCGGGCGGATCCGGCTCGCCTCCTCGTGCAGGGGGCGGGCGTCGCGGCGCAGGCTCCAGCGGTCGGTCAGGAACAGCCGGTCCGGCGTCTCGCCCATCGCCGCGCGGCCGAACACCAGCGGCTCGACGATCAGCGCGGTGGCATCGCCTTCCAGATCCAGCAGCAGCCGCCGCTCCAGCGCGCCGCCTTCGAACAGGATCGTCTCCTGCCCCAGCCAGTCCAGATGCGCGCCGGCGCCGACGCGTAGCGCGATGTCGACCCGCGCCGCGCCGGCGGCGCTGCGGTAGACCCGCTCGGCGGTCTGCGTCGCCAGCGTGGCGCGCGTGCCCGGCGCCAGCTCCACGCGCCAGTCGAAACGGTCGCCGCCGGTCAGCCCGCCGGCGGTGTTGATCAGCGTCGCCTCGGGATGCGGCGCGTGGCTGCGCGGCAGCATCGCCCGCGCCGAGCCGGCCTGGTAGAGATCCGCCAGCCGGGTGCACCCGTCGCGCCGGGCGAAGCCCAGCCGCACGGCGCCGCGCGCCCGCTGCGGGCGGGGCGGCGGGCCGGAAGCGGCATCGGTTGGGGGCGCGTGCATCAACATCTGCGCGCGACCGTAGCGAGCGGCCGTGCCGTCCGCCAAAGGGAATAGCGCGCCCTGCCCGCGCCGCGCGGCAAGAGCCTAAAACTTGGGCAGATCCGGCCGGGTCTGCCGCACCCGACGGCACTGCCGGCTCAGTCCGGGCGGCGCAGCGCCAGCCCCAGGACCAGATAGGCCGCACCCGAGGACAGAAGGTCGACCGCCAGCAGCAGGCCCAGCGCCACCAGCCCCGACTCCGGCAGGGTCAGCAGGATGAACAGCCCCAGCAGCACCGAGACCGCCCCCGAGGCGACCATCCAGCCCCAGGGCCGCGCCGGGCGCAGCCGCCACCCGAAGCCGATCTGCAGGACGCCGATCGCCAGGAACAGCAGCGCGGCCAGGAAGGTCAGCGACAGCAGCCCGGCCAGCGGGTTCAGCAGCAGCGACAGGGCGAACAGCACGAACACCGCGCCCAGCAGCCCGGTCAGCACCCGCCCGCCGGTGCTTTCGGCGTCGTCGCGCACCGCGTCGACGAGCTTCATCACCCCGACGATGCCGAATGCCGCGGCGGCGAAGGCTTGCACCGTCAGCGAGCCCAGGAACGGGTTCAGCAGGCTCAGCAAGCCGCCGGCGATCATGATCGCGCCCATCATGACCACCCAGTACCAGCGCGTGCGGGCGGTGATCCCCGGCAGATCCCCGGAGCGGGCGTGCGGATGCGGTTGCGGGTCGGTCATCGCTGTGCCCTCCGGCTGCGCGGGGCCGCGCCCCGCGTTCCGTCCAACGCCGGCGGCGGCCAGAGGTTTCCCGCCGCGGCTCAGACCCCGAGGTAGCGCTGCCGCAGCGCGCCGGTCAGCGCCGCGGGCGGGCCGGTCCAGACGTCGCGGCCGCGCTCCAGCACCACGCAGGCATCGGCGCGGGGCAGCAGCTCGGACAGGGTCTTGTCGATCACCAGCAGCGCCATGCCCTCGGCGCGCAGCCCGTCGATCGCGGCCCAGATCTCGGACCGGATCACCGGCGCCAGCCCCTCGGTCGCCTCGTCGAGGATCAGCAGGCGCGGGTTGGTGGTCAGCGCGCGGCCGATCGCCAGCATCTGCTGCTCGCCCCCCGACAGGGTGCGCGCGGGCTGCGCCGCGCGCTCGGCCAGGCGCGGGAACAGCACGTTCACCCGCGCCGGGGTCCACGGGCCGGGGCGCGCGGTGGCCAGCAGCGTCTCGGCCACGGTCAGGCCGGGAAACAGCCGCCGCCCCTCGGGCACCAGGCCGACGCCCAGCCGGGCGATCCGGTGCGGCGGCAGCCCGGCCAGATCGCGCCCGGCCAGCCGCACGGTGCCCCCGGCGGGCGGTGTCAGCCGGCAGATCGCGCGCACCGTCGTGCTCTTGCCCATGCCGTTGCGGCCCAGCAGCGCCAGCATCTGGCCCGGCGCGACCGACAGCGAGACGCCGAACAGCGCCTGCGCCGCGCCGTAGAAGGCGGTGATGTTCTCGACCTCAAGCATCGACGCCAAGATAGGCCTGCTGCACGGCGGCATCGGCGCGGATCGCGTCCGGTGCGCCGGTGGCGATGATCCGGCCCGCGACCAGCACGGCGATACGGTCGGCCAGCCGGAACACCGCGCTCATGTCGTGCTCGACCAGCAGGATCGGCACCTCGGCGCGCAACGCCTCCAGCAGGTCGGCCATGGCGGCGGTGCCGTCGGCGCCCAGCCCGGCCATCGGCTCGTCCAGCAGCAGCAGGCGCGGGCGCGCGGCCAGCGCCGCGGCCAGTTCCACCCGGCGCCGCTCGCCATGGCTGAGGCTGGCGACCGGCAGCGCCCAGCGCGCCGGGCCCAGCCCGACGCGGGCCAGCGCCGCCTCGGCCGGGGCGTTCAGCGCCGCGTCCCGCGCCACCGGGCGCAGCACGCCGAAGCGGCGCGGCGCACGCGCCTGCACGGCAATTCGCACATTGGCCCGCGCCGACAGCGGCATCGCCAGCGACGACACCTGGAAGGTGCGGCCCAGCCCGGCCCGCGCCCGCGCCGCCACCGACATCCCGGCCAGGTCGCGCCCGGCCAGCGTCACCCGGCCCGCGTCCGGCGCCAGCGTGCCGGCGATCTGTGCGATCAACGTCGACTTGCCGGCGCCGTTCGGGCCGATCAGCGCCAGGATCTCGCCGTCGCGCAGCGCCAGGTCGACGCCGTCGGTGGCGGCCAGCGCGCCGAAGCTCTTGCGCAGGCCCGAGACCGCCAGCACCGGCTCAGCCATGACGCACCGGCCCGGCCAGCGCGCCGATCAGCCCGCCGCGCGCGAACAGCACCACGCCCAGCAGGATCAGCCCCAGCCAGCCCTGCCAGTACTGGGTCCAGCCGCCGATCACCGTCTCCAGCGCGACGAACAGCATCGCCCCCGCGACTGGCCCGGCCAGCCGCCCGACGCCGCCGAGGATGACGATCACCATGATCTCGCCCGAGCGGTGCCAGCTGAGCATCGCCGGGCTGACGAAGCCGTTCAGCTCGGCGAACAGCGCGCCCGCCAGACCGGCGATCATCGCCGAGGCGACGAACGCCGCCAGCAGCACCGGCAGCGGCGCGATCCCGGCGGTGGCCAGCCGCACCGGGTTCAGCCGCGCCAGCGCAAGCGCCGCACCGAAGCGCGCCGCCAGCACCGTGCGGCAGCCCAGCAGCACCGCGACCAGCAGTGCGAAGCTGACCAGGAAGAAGTCCAGCGGGTCCGACGCATCGACCAGCGGCAACTCGCTGCGCAGATAGATCGGCAGCCCGTCCTCGCCGCCGTAGGCCGGGAACGAGATCGCGAAATAGAAGATCATCTGCGCGAAGGCGAGGGTGATCATGATGAAATAGACGCCCTGCGTGCGCAGGCTGATCAGCCCGATCGGCAGCGCCGCCAGCCCTGCTGCCAGCATCGCCGCCAGCCACACCACCGGCATCGAGGTGGTGCCCGGCAGCACCCCGGCGAAGGCGCCGCCGTCGAAGGCATGGGTGGCGGCGATCCCGGCGGCATAGCCGCCGAGGCCGAAGAACGCGGCGTGGCCGAAGCTGACCATGCCGCCGAAGCCCAGCGCCAGGTTCAGCCCGGCGCCGGCCAGCGCCACGCAGGCGACGCGGGCGGCCAGGTTGACGAAGAACACCTCGCCCAGCGCCCAGGCGCCCAGGCCGAAGGCCAGCAGCGCGCCCAGCAGCGCGGCCGAGACGACGCCCTCACGCATCGGCGGGGAACAGCCCCTGCGGGCGTACCGCCAGGATCGCCGCCATCATCACGTAGATCAGCATCGAGGCAAGCGCCGCGCCCATGCCGGCGGCCGCCGACGGCTCCAGCACCAGCGCGAAGGCGGCGGGCAGGAACACCCGGCCCAGCGTATCGACCAGCCCGACCAGCACCGCGCCGAACAGCGCGCCGCGGATCGAGCCGATGCCGCCGATCACGATCACCACGAAGGCCAGGATCAGCACCGGCTCGCCCATGCCGACCTGCACCGACTGCAATGGACCGATCATCGCGCCCGCCAGCCCGGCCAGCCCCGCGCCCAGCGCGAAGATCACGGTATAGAGCGTGGCGATGTCGACGCCCAGCGCGCCGACCATCTCGCGGTCGGCCTCGCCGGCGCGGATACGCATCCCCAGCCGGGTGCGCTGGATCAGCAGGTACAGCCCCGCCGCCACCGCCAGCCCGGCGGCGATGATCGCCAGCCGGTAGACCGGATAGGCCGCGCCGCCCGGCAGCGCCACGCTGCCCGCCAGCGCCGGCGGCACGTCCAGCCACAGCGGCGCCGCGCCGAACACCGCCCGCGCCGCTTCCGAGAAGATCAGGATCAGTGCGAAGGTCGCCAGCACCTGGTCCAGGTGGTCGCGGTCGTAGAGCCGGCGGATCACCAGCAGCTCGATCACCGCGCCGGCGGCGGCGGCGGCCAGCACCCCCGCCCCCAGTCCGACCCAGAAGCTGCCGGTCAGCGCGCCGGTCCAGGCGCAGACGAAGGCCCCGGTCATGTAGAGCGCGCCGTGCGCCAGGTTGATCAGCCCCATGACCCCGAACACCAGCGTCAGCCCGGCGGCCATCAGGAACAGGCTCAACCCCAGCTGCACGCCGTTCAGCAGCTGTTCCAGCAGCAGCGCGCTCATGCGGCGCCGGTCAGCAGCGCGGCGATCTGCGCGGTCTCGGCGGCGACGCGGCCGGCGTCGCCCGCCGCCTCCACGTTCAGCCGCACCAGCGGCTCGGTGTTCGAGCGGCGCAGGTTGAAGCGCCAGGGGCCGGGCATCGTCAGGCTCATGCCGTCGCTGTCGTCGCGCTCCAGCGCGCGGGGGGCGTAGGTGGCCTCGACCCGCGCGATGCCGGCGTCCGCATCGTCCAGGCGGAAATTGCGCTCGCCCGAGACCGGGAACGCGGCGATGCGGTCGGCCAGCAGGTCCGCCAGCGGGCGGCCGGTCTGGCCCAGCAGCCGCGCCACCAGCAGCCAGGGGATCATGCCGCTGTCGCAGTACATGAAGTCGCGGAAATAGTGATGCGCCGACATCTCGCCGCCATAGACGGCGTTGGCCGCGCGCATCGCCGCCTTCATGTAGCTGTGCCCGGTGCGCGCCATCACCCCCTGCCCGCCGTGCGCGGCCAGCACGTCGCGCGTGTTCAGCACCACCCGCTGATCGTAGACCACGGGCTGGCCCGGCGCCTCGCGCAGCATCGCCCGGGCCAGCAGCCCGACCAGGTAGGCGCCGTCGACGAACCGGCCGCGGTGGTCGAAGAAGAAGCAGCGGTCGAAATCCCCGTCCCAGGCGACGCCGAGGTCGGCGCCGCGGTCCAGCACCGCAGCGCGGGTGGGCGGGTGGGTCTCGGGCAGCAGCGGGTTCGGCACGCCGTTGGGAAAGGACGGGTCCGGGTCGTGGTGAAGGCGGCTGAAGCGCAGCGGCGCGCCGGCCGCCGCCAGCGCGTCGGCGATGGCGTCGAAGGTCGGCCCGGCGGCGCCGTTGCCGGCGTTGACCAGAATCCGCAGCGGCGCCAGCGCCGCGGGATCGACGAACGACAGCACCCGCGCGACATAGGCGTCGCGCGCCGCCACCGCCCGGCGGCTGCCGCGCGCCGCCGCCGGGCGCGGCAGCCGGCCCGGGACCGCCGCCAGCGCCTCGATCCGGTTCAGCCCGGTCTCGCGGTTCAGCGGCCGCGCGCCGGCGCGGACCAGCTTCAGCCCGTTGTCGCCCGGCGGGTTGTGCGAGGCGGTGACCATCAGCCCGCCGCCCGCGCCCAGATGGTCGGTGGCGAAATAGACCTCCTCGGTGCCGCACAGCCCGAGGTCGAGCGCGTCCGAGCCGCCGTCGGCCAGCCCCTCGGCCAGCGCGTCGGCCAGTTCCGGAGAGCTGTCGCGCGGATCGCGCCCGATCACCACCGGGCGGCCGCCGGCGATCTCCAGCGCGAAGGCGTGGCCGACGCGCCGCATCAGCGCGGCGTCGAGCGTGTCGCCGGCCCGGCCGCGCAGGTCGTAGGCCTTGAAGGGCGAGGTCATCGCGCCGGCCCCGCGGGTAGCCGCCGCGCCGGCACCGCCCCTCATGCCAGCGCCTGGCGGCAGGCCGCGACGATGGCCTCGATCGGCTGGTCGATGTCGATGCTGGCGGCGGTCTCGTCGGGGCCCGGAACCTCCAGCGTCGCGAACTGGCTGTCGAGCAGGCTGCCGGGCATGAAATGGCCGCTGCGCGACTGCATCCGGCGGGCGATCAGCGCGCGCTCGCCATCGAGATGCAGGAAGAACACCGGCGCGCCGGCGGCGGCGGCCAGCCGCGCGCGGTAGACGCGGCGCAGCGCCGAGCAGGCGGCGAATACCGGTCCGGGCGTGGCCGCCATGGCCCGGCCGATCGCGTCCAGCCACGGCCAGCGGTCGGCGTCGGTCAGCGGCGTTCCGGCGCTCATCTTGGCGATGTTCGCCGGCGGGTGAAAGGCATCGCCCTCCAGCAGCGTGCCGCCCGCCGCCTCGGCCAGCATCGCGGCCACGGTGGACTTGCCGCAGCCCGCGACCCCCATCACCACGACCAGGCGCGGCGGCTCAGAGCGACGCGGTGATGCCGCCATCGACGTAAAGCGTGTGACCGTTGACGAAACTCGACGCCGCGGAGGCCAGGAAGACGCAGGCGCCGACCAGCTCCTCGACGTTGCCCCAGCGGCCGGCGGGGGTGCGCTTCTCCAGCCAGGCGGTGAACTCGGGATCGTCGACCAGCGCCTGGTTCAGCGGCGTGCGGAAATAGCCCGGCGCGATGGCGTTGCACTGCAGGCCGTGCCGCGCCCAGTCGGTGGCCATGCCCCTGGTCAGGTTGCCGACCGCGCCCTTGGTCGCGGTGTAGGGCGCGATCCCGGGCCGGGCCAGCGCGGTCTGCACGCTGGCGATGTTGACGATCTTGCCCTCGCCGCGGCCGATCATGTGCCGCGCCGCCGCCTGGCCGACGTGGAACACGCTGGCGACGTTGGTCTGCAGCAGTTTCTCGAACGCCTCCGCCGGGAAGTCCTCCAGCGGGCCGCGGTGCTGCATGCCGGCGTTGTTGACGCAGATGTGGATCGGGCCGGTTCCGGCCTCGTAGCCGTCGATGGCGGCGCGCGCGGCGGCGTGGTCGGTGACGTCGAACGGCAGCACGTCCACCGTGCGGCCCTCGGCGCGCAGGTCCGCGGCGGCCTGCTCCAGCCGCGCGGCGGTGCGTCCGTTCAGCACCACCCGCGCGCCCGCGGCGGCCAGCCCGCCCGCCAGCGCCCGCCCGATCCCCTGGCCGGAGCCGGTGACCAGCGCGGTGCGCCCGGTCAGGTCGAAAAGCGTCGTGCTCACAGCGGGATACCTCCGGTGAATTGGGCCGTCTGCGGCGGGGCTGCCCGGTTGTCGGCGATCGGCGGCAGGCTGTCAACCGACAGGGCGCAGCGCCGCCGGCGGCGCGGTGCGCCAGATCCCGGCGGCCGCGATCACCGGCAGATCGTCCCGCCTCGCCCGATGCGCCTCGGCGGCGAGCGCTGCGGCGGCGCCGGTCGCCGCGGCCGCCGCCTGCGCGGGGGCGGCGCCGGCCAGCAGCCGCGCCAGCAGCAGCGCGGCGGTCACGTCGCCCGCGCCGCGGAACGCCCCCGGAACCTTCGGGCCCAGCGCCAGCTGCGCGCCTTCGGCGTCGCAGGCCAGCACGCCGATGCCGCCCTCGGCCTCGACCGAGGTCACGAACACCGCGCGCAGCCCCAGCGTCCGCGCGGCCGCCGCGCAGTCGGCGGGCGAGGCCACCGGCCGGCCGGTCAGCCAGCCCAGCTCGTGCACATTGGGGCAGGCATAGTCCGCCAGCGGCAGCAGCCGGTCGCGGTAGGCCGCCACCAGGGGCTCGGGCAGGTACGGGCCGTCCGCGTCGCCCAGCACCGGATCGCACAGATAGACGGCGCCGGTCGGCCGGTCCCGGGCGAGGCCTTCGAGCGCCGACGCGGTGTCCGCGCCCGCCAGATAGCCCGACAGCAGCGCGTCGGCCCGCGCCAGCGCCCCGGCCGCGCGCAGGCCCTCGGCCAGATCGGCGACCTCGGTGCCCGGCAGGCGCCGCCCGCGCGCCCCGGGCACCGCCGCGTGGCCGGACAGCACCACCGTCGGCAGCGGCCAGACCTCGACGCCGCACAGCGCCAGCACCGGCGCCGCCGCACCGCCGCCGACATGGCCGGCGACGACATGACTCTGCACCGACGGGCAGATCGGCACTCAGGCGTCGTCCTGGTGCACCTCGGCGCCGACCTGCCTGGCGAAATTGTCGAAGAACTGCGCCGACAGCTTCTTCGCCGTGCCCGAGATCAGCCGGTTGCCCAGCTGCGCCAGCTTGCCGCCGACATCCGCCCTGGCGTCGTAGCGCAGCAGCGTCTCGGACGGCCCGATCTCCTCCAGCACCACGTCCGCGCCGCCCTTGGCGAACCCGGCCGCACCGCCCGAGCCCTGCCCGCTCAGCGCGAACCGCTCCGGCGCGCCGGAGCGGTCCAGCGTCACGTTGCCCTTGAAGCGCGCCTTCACCGGGCCGACCTTCAGCGTGACCTTGGCCTCCAGCTCGTCCTCCGAGGTGCGGACCAGCTCCTCGCAGCCGGGGATCGACGCCTTCAGCACCTCGGTATCGTTCAGCGCGGCGTACACCTGCTCGCGCGGGGCCTCGATGCGGATCTCGTCGTGCAATTCCATGGGGCGTCTCCTTGCTGCAATCGGCGCGCTGCGCGGACCGTCCCGATGTGTGTAGCGGCGCGGGCCTGCGGCGTAAATGCCGCAGCGGCGCGGGTTCGCCCTTGATTCCGGCGCGCCGTTGGCATTCCTGTGCGCCAGACCCGGAAGGAGCCCTGCCGATGAATTCCCAGCACCCCGTCACCATCGCCCCCTCGATCCTGTCCGCGGACTTCGCCGATTTCGGACGCGAGATCCGCGCGGTCGAGGGCGCCGGCGCTGACTGGATCCATGTCGACGTGATGGACGGGCATTTCGTGCCCAACCTGACCTTCGGCCCCGCGACCTGCCGCGCGATCCGCCCGCACATCACCACGGTGATGGACGTGCACCTGATGATCGCCCCGGTCGATCCCTACATCGACGCCTTCGCCGCCGCCGGCGCCGACCGCCTGACCGCGCATCTCGAGGCCGGGCCGCACATCCACCGCACGCTGCAGGCGATCCGCGCCGCCGGCGTCCGGCCCGGCGTCGCGGTCAACCCCGGCACCCCGATCGAGGCGGTGTTCCCGCTGCTCGACATGGTGGACCTGGTCTGCGTGATGACCGTGAACCCCGGCTTCGGCGGGCAGAGCTTCATCGCCGCCAGGGTGCCCGACGTCGCCAGGCTGCGCGCCGCGATCGGCGACCGCCCGGTGAAGATCGAGGTCGACGGCGGCATCGCGCCGGACACCGCGCCCGGCGTGGTCGCGGCCGGCGCCGACGTGCTTGTCGCCGGCTCGGCGGTGTTCACGGGCGGCAGCGCCGACGATCCGGCGCCCTACGCCGCCAACATCGCCGCGATCCGGCAGGCGGTGGCGCAGCGTCGGGCGTGACGCTCGACGCGGGGCGTCCCGACCTGCTACACCGCGCACAGGCAACCCCGGTATTGGAGGCAAGAGATGGCCGCGACACCCCCGGTCTGCGAGTTCGACTGGCCGGCGCCGGATTTCCGGCTGCCCGCGACCGACGGCAACACCTATTCCCGTGACGACATCGCCGGGCCGAAGGGGCTGCTGGTGGTGTTCATCTGCAACCACTGCCCCTATGTGAAGGCGGTGATCGACCGCATCGTCCGCGACGCCCACGAGCTGCAGGAACTGGGCGTCGGCGTCTGCGCGATCTGCGCCAACGACGCCGCCGCCTACCCCGACGACAGTTTCGAGAAGATGGCGCTGTTCGCCGCCGAGTACGAGCTGCCCTTCCCCTATCTGCACGACGAGAGCCAGGCGGTGGCGCGGGCCTACGGCGCGGTGTGCACGCCGGATTTCTTCGGCTTCAACGCCGATCTGGGCCTGCAGTACCGCGGCCGGCTCGACGCCTCCGGCGCCCGGCCCGGCGCCGAGGATCTGCGCCGCGAGCTCTACGAGGCGATGGCGCAGGTCGCCGACACCGGCCGCGGGCCGGCGGAACAGACGCCGTCGATGGGCTGCTCGATCAAGTGGAAGGCGGCATGAACGCGATCATCTTCGACCTCGACGGCACGCTGATCGACAGCGCCCCGGACCTGCGCGCCGCCGCCAACGCCATGCTGGCGGAGTTCGGCGCGCCGCCGCTGACCCTGGACGAGGTGCGCGGCTTCATCGGCAACGGCGTGCCGAAGCTGGTCGAACGCTGCCTGGCGGCGCGCGGCATCGATCCGGCCGTGCATCTCGACGCGGTGGCGCGGTTCTCGGCGCATTACGACGTCGCGCCGGCGGCGCTGACGGTGCTCTACCCCGGCGCCCGCACGGCGCTTCAGGTCCTGGCGCGAAGCCATCCGCTGGGCCTGTGCACCAACAAGCCCGAGGCGCCGGCGCGCAAGCTGCTGACGCATTTCGGCCTCGAGACGCTGTTTGGCGCCGTGATCGGCGGCGACAGCCTGCCGGTGCGCAAGCCCGACCCGGCGCCGCTGATCGCGGCGCGCGACGCGCTGGGCGCGGCCGCCGCGGTCTATGTCGGCGACAGCGAGGTCGACGCCGAGACCGCGCAGGCCGCGGCGATGCCGTTCGCGCTGTTCACCGGCGGCTACCGCAAGACCCCGGTCTCGGGGATCGCGCACTGGCGCGCCTTCGCCGCGCACGACGCCCTGCCCGGGCTGATCCTGCGCGACGCCGCCTGAGCCGCGCCGCCGCCGGCCGGGGCCCCGCCGCATGATCACCGCATGACCACCGCATGATCACCCCGCCCCTGCCCTTGACGCGCGACCTGGTGCTGGTGGGCGGCGGGCACACCCATGCGCTGGTGCTGCGGCGCTGGGGCATGGACCCGGTGCCCGGCGCGCGGCTGACGGTGATCAACCCCGCCGCCGCGGCACCCTACACCGGCATGCTGCCCGGGCTGATCGCCGGCCACTACCGCCCCGAGGCGCTGGACATCGACGTGGTGCGGCTGGCGCGCTTCGCCGGCGCGCGGCTGATCGCCGGGCTGTGCACCGGCATCGACCCGCTGGCCCGGACGGTCGGCGTCGCCGGCCGTCCGCCGGTCCGCTACGACGTGCTGTCGCTGGATTTCGGCGTCGGCTGGGAGAACCCGGCGATCGACGGCTTCGCCGCGCACGCCGTGCCGGTGAAGCCGATGCGCGCCTTCGCCCGCGCCTGGGACCGGTTCGCCGCGCACGCCGCGGCCGGCGGCGCGGCGCCCCGGGTCGCGGTGATCGGCGCCGGCGTCGCCGGCGTCGAGATCGCCATGGCCATGCACCACCGGCTGAGCGACGCCGGCCACACGCCGCGGATCGCGGTGATCGAGGCGCGGCGCGCCCTGTCCGGCACCGCGCCGCGCGCCCGCGACCGGCTGCTGGCGGAACTGGCCGCGCGCGGCATCGCCCTGCACGAGGGCGACCCGGTCGCGGCGGTGACGGCGGACCGCGTCGTGCTGGCCTCGGGCCGGGAGGTTCCCGCCGGTTTCATCGCCAGCGCCGCGGGCGCGCAGCCGCAGCGCTGGGTGGCCGGCACCGGGCTGGCGCTGACCGACGGCTGGGTGCGGGTCGGCCCCGAGCTGCGCTCGACCAGCCATCCGCAGGTGTTCGCCGCCGGCGACTGCGCGCACCTGGCGCACGCGCCGCGGCCGAAGGCCGGCGTGTTCGCGGTGCGCGCGGCGCCGGTGCTGACCCACAACCTGCGCGCCGCGCTGACCGGCGGGCGGCCGCGACGCTGGACGCCGCAGACCGACTTCCTGAAGCTGGTGTCGCTGGGCGGCCGCCGCGCGGTGGGCGAGCGCGGCGGCTGGGCGCTGTCCGGCGGCTGGGTCTGGCGCTGGAAGGACCGCATCGACCGCCGCTTCATGCGGAAGTTCCACGACCTGACGCCGATGCCGGGCGCCGCCCGCCCCCGCACCGTCGCCCTGGGCGCGGCCGAGGCGCGCCCGCACGGCCAGCCGCCCTGTGCCGGCTGCGGCGCCAAGCTGGGCGGCGACGCGCTGCGCCGGGCGCTTTTGGTGCTTCCCGACCCGGTGCGCGCCGACGTCGCCCGCGCGCCCGGCGACGACGCCGCGGTGCTGACCGTGGGCGGCGCGCGGCAGGTGCTGACCACCGATCATCTGCGCGCCTTCACCGACGATCCGTGGACGCTGGCGCGGATCGCGGCGGTGCACGCGCTGGGCGACGTCTGGGCGATGGGCGCGGCGCC
Organism: Halovulum marinum; assembly: GCF_009697225.1. GTDB lineage: Bacteria > Pseudomonadota > Alphaproteobacteria > Rhodobacterales > Rhodobacteraceae > Halovulum > Halovulum marinum. The sequence continues at coordinate 130,281 of NZ_WIND01000007.1, read as the reverse complement.
GCAGGCGGCGCTGGCGCAGGTGGTGCTGCCCTACATGGCCCCGGCGCTGCAGGAGGCGACGCTGCGCGAGGTGATGGCCGCGGCGGCGCAGGTGTTCGCCGAGGCCGGGGCCGAGGTGGTCGGCGGGCACTCGAGCGAGGGGCCCGAGATGACGCTGGGTTTCACCGTCACCGGGCTGGCCGAACGCGCGCCGATCCTGCTGTCGGGCGCGCGGCCGGGCGACGCGCTGCTGCTGACCAAGCCGATCGGCTCGGGCACGGTGCTGGCCGGCGAGATGGCGTTGCGCGCCACCGGCGACGAGGTGCTGGGCACGCTGGCGGCGATGCAGCAGCCGCAGGGCGCGGCGGCGGCGATCCTGGCGGGGGCGCATGCGATGACCGATGTCACCGGATTCGGGCTGGCCGGGCACCTGGGGGCGATGATGGCCGCCTCGGGCACCGCGGCGCGGGTCGACCTCGCCGCGGTGCCGCTGCTGCCGGGGGCGGAGCGGCTGGCGGCGGCGGGGGTGCGCTCGACGCTCCACGCGGCGAACCGCGCCGGCGCCGGACCGGTCACCGCGCCCGACAGCGCGGCGGCGGCGCTGCTGTTCGATCCGCAGACCGCGGGCGGGCTGCTGGCCGCGGTCGACGCGGCCGACGCCGCCGCGCTGCTGCGGCGGCTGCGCGAGGCCGGCCACGACGCGGCGCGGATCGGCACGGTGGTCGCGGGCCCGCCGATGGTGACGGTGGACTGAGCCTCGGCGCCGCGCGCGCGGGGCCGGCGCCTCCGGCGGGGATATTTTGGAAAGTGGAAGCCGGGCGCCGTTCAGGCGGGCGGTGCAAGCTGTTCCAGCGCCGCCTCGAGCCGCGCGGCGGCGGCGTCGAGCGCCGGCTCGTCGAGGCTGTCCAGCGCGATCTCGGGATCGGCCGGTGCGCCGCGGCGGCTGCGGTGCCTGCGGTAGCGGCGGTCGTAATGTTCGCGGATCAGCTCATCGGCCAGGGCCTCGAACGCGCCCCCGGCGGCCAGCTGCTGCCAGCGGTCGACGCGCGCGTGGCCCTGAAGCCGGCGCAGCCCGTCGAGCAGCGGCGCGATCCGGCCGGCGTCGGCGGTCAGCTCGGCATAGGCGCGCACCAGGTAGCGGGCGCGCGCCGCGACCGGGGCCGCGACCCGCAGCCGCGGCGCCGCGCCCATCGCCGCCCACAGGCTGGGCGGGATCTGGAGCGCGCCGATCCGGCTCGATTCGGCCTCGGCCAGCACCGGTCGCGCCGGATCCATCGCCGCAAGCCGCACCGCCAGCGCGCCCTCGAACGCCTTTTGCGCCGGTTGCGGCCGCGCCACCGCGCCGAAAATCGAGCCGCGGTGCGCCGCCAGCCCCTCGAGGTCCAGCACCTGGTGGCCGCGCGCCGCCAGCCGATGCAGCAGCGCGGTCTTGGCGGTGCCGGTGTCGCCGTCGAGCAGCACCAGCCGGTGCGGCAGCGGCGTCTCGTGCATCGCCCGCACCACCAGCCGCCGGTAGCTGCGATAGCCGCCGTCGATCGTGTCCACGCGCCAGCCGATCTGCGCCAGGATCGAGGCGAAGCTGCCCGACCGCTGCCCGCCGCGCCAGCAGTAGACCAGCGGCCGCCAGCCGCCGGGGCGGTCGCGCAGCGCCCCCTCCAGATGCCGCGCGGCGTTGCGCGCGACCAGCGCCGCGCCGACCTTTCGCGCCTCGAAGCGGCTGCTCTGCGTGTAGATCGTGCCGACCTGCGCGCGCTCGAGATCGGACAGCACCGGCAGGCTGATCGCGCCGGGGATGTGGTCCTCGGCGTATTCGGCGGGGGCGCGCACGTCGATCACCTCGTCGAAGGGCAAGGCGCCGAGCGTGGCGAGATCGGTCAGGGTGACGGCCATCCGCGGGTTCTATCGCCAAACGCGGCCGGGCGGAAGCGGCTGGACAGCGCCGCGTCGCCCGCTAGCTGGCCCTTGGAGGCCGAAAGGAACCCGATGTCCCAGACCCGAGCGATCGCCGTGATCGGCGCCGGCATGTGCGGCCTGACCTGCGCCCACGCGCTGGCCGAGGCCGGGCTGCCGGTCCGCGTGTTCGAGAAGAGCCGCGGCATCGGCGGGCGGATGGCCACCCGGCGCGCCGAGGGGCTGGCCTTCGATCATGGCGCGCAGTTCATGACCGCGCGCGGCGCACCGTTCGCGGAATGGCTGGACGGCGCCGTGGCCCGGGGCGAGGCCGCCGACTGGACGCCGCGGGGCCTGCCCGCCGGCCAGCGCCGGATCGTCGGCGTGCCGAAGATGACGGCGCCGCTGCGTCACCTCGCCGACGGGCTGGAGGTCAGCCTGAACGCCGGCGTCGCGGCGGTGGTGCCGGAGGACGACGGTCTGCGGCTGGCGCTGGCGGACGGCACCCGGACCGGGATTTTCGCGCGCGTGGTCTGCACCGCCCCCGCGCCGCAGGCGGCCCGGCTGCTGGCCGCCGACGCGGCGCTGGCCGACGCGCTGGCGCGGGTCGCCATCGCGCCGTGCTGGACGCTGATGGTCGCCTTCGACACCGCGCCCGGGCTGCCCGACGCCGCCGAAGAGCCCGGCGAGGGCATCGCGTTCCTGGCGCAGTCCGGCACCCGCCCGGGACGGCCGGACGCCCCCGCCTGGGTGATGCACGCCACGCCGGAATGGAGCGCGGCGCATCTGGAACTGGACCCGGACGCCGCGCGCGAGCGGATGCTGGAACTGCTGGGCACGCTGGCGCCGCTGCCCCGGCCGGCGTTCGCCGCGACGCACCGCTGGCGTCATGCCCGCACCACGGCGCCGCTGGGCAGGCCCTGCGCCGCCAGCGCCGACGGGCGGATGCTGGCAGGCGGCGACTGGACCCTGGACGCGCGGATCGAAGCGGCGTTCGACAGCGGCAAGGCGCTGGCGCAGGCGGTGGTCGGCGGGATCTGACTTCGCCCCGCGCCACGCCGCTAGCCGGTGCGCGGCGCCCGGCGCGCGGTGTTCCTGCCCCTGGACAGCCGCCCGGCGCAAAGCCAGCTCAGCCCCGCCATCGCCGCCGCGGTCCCCAGGCACAGCGGCAGACCGCCCAACTGGTAGCTGAGACCCGAGAGCAGCGTGCCCAGCAGCCGCCCGGCGGCGTTCGACATGTAGTAGAAGCCGACGTCCATGGTGACGCGCTCGGACCGGGTGAAGGCCAGGATCAGGTAGCTGTGCACCGAGGAGTTCACCGCGAACACCGCCCCGAACAGCAGCAGCCCCGCAATCAGCACCGCGGTCAGCCAGGGCTGCGGCCCATCCGCCAGAAGCGATGCCAGCGCCAGCGCCGCCGGGATCAGCGTCAGCGCACCGACCCAGGCCACCGCCATGCCGATCACCTCGTCAACACTGCGCCCTTCGGCGCGCAGCAGCTTCGGCGCCCAGGCCTGCACCGCGCCGTAGCCGATGATCCACAGCGCCATGAACCCGCCGATCTGGAAGAAGGCGGCGCGGTTTCCGGCTTCGGTCCCGTCGGACAGCACCGCGTAGAAATAGATCGGGATGCCGACCACGAACCACACGTCGCGCGCGCCGAACAGGAACATCCGCGCCGCCGACAGCCGGTTGATGTCCGCATCCTTCGAGAACACTTCCCGGAACTTCGCGCCCCTGCGGCCCTTCGGCAGCCCCGAGGGCATCCAGACCGCCACCGCGACCAGGATCGCCGCCAGCACCGCCGCCATCGCCAGCACCGCCGGAACGAAACCGAACCCCGCCAGCAGCGCAGCCCCCAGGCCGAATCCCACGCCCTTCACCGCGTTCTTCGAGCCGGTCAGCCAGGCCACCCAGCGGAACAGCCCCGCGCCCGGCGCCAGCAGCTTGACGGCGGACTTGGCGCTCATCTTGGTCAGGTCCTTCGCCACGCCCGAAGCGCCCTGCACGACCATCACATAGCCCACCGACAGGCCAACGGCCCAACCCGGGTCCAGCGCCGCCAGCGCCAGCAGCGCGACGATCTGGATCGACAGCCCCGCGTAGAGCGTCGAGGTCAGCCCGAAGCGCGCCGCGATCCAGCCCGCCGACAGGTTGGTGACGATGCCCATGAACTCGTAAAGCAGGAACAGGTAGGCCAGCTGGATCGGCGAGAAGCCCAGCGTGTGGAAATGCAGCAGCACCAGCATCCGCAGCGCGCCGTCGGACAGCATGAACGCCCAGTAGGCTGCGGTGACGGCCACATAGGCCGCCAGCCCCTCACGTTTCTCGGTCACAGGTCGTCTCCGACCAGCCGGGCGACGTCGGCCAGCCGCCAGGCATAACCGTACTCGTTGTCGTACCAGGCATAGACCTTCACCTGCGTGCCGTTCACGACCATCGTCGACAGCGCGTCGATGACCGCCGAGCGCGGGTCGTTCAGGTAGTCGGTCGAGACCAGCGGCCGCTCCTCGTAGCCCAGGATGCCCTTCAGCGGCCCCTCGGCGTATTTGCGGAACATCGCGTTGACTTCTTCGGCGGTGGTCTCGCGCGCCACCTCGAACACGCAGTCGGTCAGCGAAGCGTTCAGCAGCGGCACCCGCACCGCGTGGCCGTTCAGCCGGCCCTCGAGTTCGGGATAGATCAACGTGATCGCGGTGGCCGAACCGGTGGTGGTCGGGATCAGGTTCGACAGCGCCGAGCGCGCCCGGCGCGGGTCCTTGGCGGGGCGGTCGACGATGGTCTGCGTGTTGGTCACGTCATGGATCGTGGTGATCGCCCCGTGCCTGATGCCCAGTTCCTCGTGAATCACCTTCACCACCGGCGCCAGGCAATTCGTCGTGCAGCTGGCGGCGGTGATAATATGATGTTTTTCAGGATCATACAGGTCATGGTTCACGCCGTAGACAAGGTTCAGCGCACCACCGTCCTTGACCGGGGCCGAGACCACGACCTTGCGCACGCCCGCGTCATAGTACGGCTGCACCTTCTCGCCGGTCTTGAACACTCCGGTGCAGTCGATCACCAGATCGACGCCCAGCTCCTTCAGCGGCAGGTCCTCGATCCGGCGTTCGGCGGTCAGGCGCATCCGCTGGCCGTTGACCGTCAGGCTGTCGGCATCGTGACCGATGTCGGCTTTCCAGCGGCCGTGAACACTGTCGAACTCCATCAGCAGCGCGTGCTGCGCCGGGTCCGCGACAGGATCGTTCAGCAGCACGATCCGCCCCGGCGCGCCCTCGTCGACCAGCGCGCGCAGGACCAGTTTTCCGATACGGCCCAGGCCGTTGATGGCAATTCCTGTCATGCTCTCTCGTCCGATGCGGGGAACCAGTGGCGGGTGCGGTTGGCGAACGCGACCAGCGACAGCATCACCGGTACCTCGACCAGCACGCCGACCACCGTGGCCAGCGCCGCGCCCGAGCCAAGTCCGAACAGGCTGATGGCGACTGCCACCGCCAGCTCGAAGAAATTGGAGGTGCCGATCAGCGCGCAGGGTGCGGCCACGTCGAAGGGCACGCGCCAGGCCCGGGCCGCGCCGTAGGCGACGAAGAAGATGCCGTAGCTCTGGATCAGCAGCGGCACCGCGATCAGCGCGATTACCAGCGGGTTGTCCAGGATCACCTGCCCCTGGAAGCCGAACAGCAGCACGACCGTCAGCAACAGCCCCAGGATCGAGGCCGGGCGGGCACGCTCCTTGAAGTGCTCGACGGCGGTTTCTCCTCCCCGCGCGTCCAGCCGGTTGCGGATCAGCAGCCCCGCGATCAGCGGTGCGGCGACATAGAGCGCGGCGGACAGCAGCAGCGTGCCCCAGGGCACGGTGATGTCGGCCACACCCAGCAGGAAGGCGACGATCGGCGCGAAGGCGAAGACCATGATGATGTCGTTTACGCTGACCTGCACCAGCGTGTAGGTCGGGTTGCCCCGCGTCAGGTTCGACCAGACGAACACCATCGCCGTACACGGGGCCGCGCCCAGCAGGATCACGCCCGCAAGATAGGCCTGCGCATCCTCGGGCGCGATCAGCCCGGCAAAGACGTGCTCGAAGAACAGAACGCCAAGCGCGGCCATGCTGAACGGTTTTATCAGCCAGTTGACCACCAGCGTGATCACCAGGCCCCTGGGCCGGTCGCCGATGCGTTTCAGCGCGGCGAAATCGACGCCTACCATCATCGGCAGGATCATCGCCCAGATCAGCACCGCGACCGGCAGGTTGACGCGTGCCACCTCCAGCGCCGCAAGGGCCGAGAACAGGCCGGGCAGCAGGCTGCCCAGCACCAGCCCGGCAAGGATCGCGCCCGCGACCCAGACCGACAGCCAGCGTTCGAAACTTCCCAGGCCGCCCGGCGCGGGGCGGCCTTCCGTCGTCGCAGTCATGTCAGGCGGTTTCCGTTGCTCGATCGGTGGCGTCCAGCTGGCGTTGCAGCGACTCGCGGCTCAGCCCCTCGAACGGGATCGAGACGAAGGCCGAGATGCGCTGGCGCAGCTGACGGTAGGTGTCCTTGAAGGCCAGCGCCTTCTCGGCGTCGGTGCCCTCGGCCCTGACCGGGTCCGGCAGGCCCCAGTGCGCGGTCATCGGCTGGCCCGGCCACGGCGGACAGAGCTCGTTCGCGGCGGTGTCGCAGACGGTGAACACGAAATCGAACACCGGCGCGCCGTCGCGCTGGAACTCGTCGATGGATTTCGCGCGCAGCTGCGAGGTGTCGTGATCCAGCTGCCCGAGGATCTCCAGCGCGAACCGATTTGGCGCCGCGGCCGGCGCGATGCCGGCGGAGAACGCGCTGAACCGGCCCGCGCCCAGATCGCGCAGCAGCGCCTCGGCAAAGATCGAGCGGGCGGAATTGCCAGAGCAGAGGAACAGCACGTTGAAGGGACGGTCCGACATCCCGAAACCCCCTTGCATGTCGGTGGACAGTGCCCGCGCGGTGCGCGGCGCGCAGAGGTCGGGCCGGCCGTTGCAGCAGTCCGCGACCAGGAAATCGACCAGCGCCCCGGTGCGTCCCAGGTCGATGGCGTAGAACACCGCCCGCCCGCGCCGGTGCGAGCGCACCAGCCCCGCGCGCTCGAGCGTCGACAGGTAGACCGACAGGGTGTTCGGCTTCAGCCGCAGCACCGTGCCGATCTCGGACGGGCGCACGCCGTGCGGCGCCCGGCGCGCCAGCAGCCGGAACACCGCCAGCCGCCCCTCATGGCCCAGCGCCGTCAGCGCCTCGGAGTATTGAGTCGATTCCATAATTCGTGAATACACGAACTATGTAACAGATCACAAGCCCGTTTCCTCCGGCCGCGGATCATCGTCCTCGTCGCGCTCAGGCTCCAGCGTGCCGCGCCAGTCCAGATAGCGCGCCAGCGCCCAGGCCAGCAGCGCCCAGGCGGCGCCGGCGGTCCAGCCGGCCAGCACGTCGCTGGGCCAGTGCACCCCCAGGTAGACCCGGCTCACGCCGACCAGCACCGTCGCCACCAGCGCCACCGCCAGGATGTAGACCTTGATCCGCCGGTGCGGCTGCGCCCGGGTCAACATCAGCGCCAGCGTCAGATAGGTCATCGCCGCCATCAGCGAATGCCCGCTGGGAAAACTGGCGGTATAGACATAGGAGCCTTGGCTGACCAGGTCAGGCCGCGGCCGGTCGAAGAACTCCTTGAAGCCGGTGCTGACCGCCAGCCCGCCGGCGACCGCGAGCAGCAGGAACAGCGCCGAGCGGCGCTGCCCGCCCAGCCACAGGAACCCGGTCACCGCCGCGACCAGCAGGCTCAGCACCGCGACCCCGCCCAGCGCGGTCCAGTCGCGGGCCATCTCCTCGAGCCAGAGCGGGCCCAGCGGCTCGGCGTTGTCGCCGGGGCTGCGCATCGCCAGCAGCAGCGCCTCGTCGAAGGCGCGGGTCGAGCCCTCGACCACCTCGTCGGCCAGTTCGACGAATGCCCACACCAGCGCGGCCACCACCAGGAACACGCCCAGCATCAGGCGCGGGATGCGGACACCGGCTGTCGGCACGGGGCGGGATCGGTGCATCGGCTTCTCCTCGTGTCGGCCCCCGCGCGGCGGCGACCTGCGCGGCCAGGGCGCGCAAATGTCTCACAACCTGTCGAAGTAAAGGGCAAGGAAGGATTTCGCCGCATCCCGCCGGCCGGCTAGTAGCCGGTGCGGAACAGCAGCACGGCGCCGGCACTGTCCGGCCGGCGCTCCGGCGCGGTGATGCTCCAGACATGGGGAAACGCGCCGAAGCGCAGACCCTCGGCGGTCAGCCAGGCGCGGTCGAACAGCATCCCGCCCTCGTCGGCGAACGCGAACGCCGAGCAGGACCGGCCGGCGACCGAGAACGGCACGTTCGCGCGCCAGCCGCTCAGCCCGCAGCCGGTCCCGTCGAGATCGCCGTTGTAGCGGCGCGCCACCTCGGCGGTGTTCGGCGTCAGGGTGAAGCTGCGCACCCGGTGATCGACGGCAAGGCTGTCGCCTTCGGCCTGCAGCAGGACGATCTCGCCGCGGTAATGCACCTTTATGATCGGCCGGTCGCAGGACGGGGTGGCGAAGACGTGGAACACGGCGTCGATCCGGCCCATGGTGATCTGCGCGCGGGTGATGTAGCCGCGGTCGCCGCTGGGGCTTCGCGTGCAGCCAGACAGCCACTCCCCGTCAAGGGTGTCCTTGTGCGCGGCGTTGGCGGTGGGCAGGCTTGCCTGAACCAACAGCAGCGCCAGTGCCAGCGCCAGGACCATGCCACGGCAGGGGCGAACTGCGGAAAATGGGCGCCAGACGGACATCGGTCGCTCGGACTCCAGTCGGATCGTATTCAAGGGATTACGCGACAAGTGAAATTTCCGGGTGCCGCGCCGTGGCCCCGGCCTGCGCAACCTAGCGCCGCGCCGCGCCGGTGTCGAGCCGGCGCCGCCGGCGGCGCAACCCGCGCTTGCGTCGCGGCGTGGTTTCCGCAAGTCTGGGCGGCGGGGAACATGCGAAGGAAGGAAGGTGGGGCCGATGCGCCGGTGGACCAAGCGCTTGCTGGCGATGGTCCTCGCGTCGTTGCTGCTGGCCGGCGGCGCGGCGGCCTGGAAGCACGAGCAGCTGATCCGCCTGGCCGCCGTCAACACGCTGTTCGACGCGGACCGGATCGTCGCCAATTTCAGCGCCATGGAAACCATGTTCGGCTCGGTCGCGCTGGACCGCGGCCGCGGCCCGCCCAGCGCGCTGCCCGAGGGCCAGCGGATCGCGCTGCCGGTCGGCGCCGAGGCCTGGGCGGCGGCGCGGCAGGTGACCTCGCTGCTGGTGCTGCACGACGGCCGGATCGTGTTCGAGGACTACTATCACGGCACCGGGCCCGAGGATCTGCGCATCGCCTGGTCGGTGTCGAAAAGCTGGCTGTCGGCGCTGACCGGGATCCTGATCGCCGAGGGTGCGCTGGCGCTGGACGACCCGCTGGAGCGGCATGCGCCGGCGCTGGCGGGGTCGGCCTACGCCGGGGTGACGGTGCGCGACGTGCTGACGATGACCAGCGGCGTGCGCTTCGACGAGGACTATCTGGACTTCTGGTCGGACGTCAACCGCATGGGCCGGGTGCTGGCGCTGGGCGGCTCGATGGACGAATTCGTCGCCGGGCTGACCGAGCGCACCGGCCCGCCGGGCCGCACCTGGGCCTATGTCTCGACCGACAGCCACGCGCTGGCGATGGCGCTGCGCGGCGCCACCGGCCGGTCGCTGCCCGAACTGATGTCGGACAGGCTGGTCCGGCCGCTGGGGCTCGCGCGCGCGCCGGGCTACCTGACCGACGGCCACGGCGTCGCGTTCGCGCTGGGCGGGCTGTGCCTGACCACCCGCGACCAGGCCCGCTTCGCGCAGATGATGCTGCAGGAGGGCCGCTGGCAGGGCCGGCAGATCGTGCCGCGTGACTGGGCACGGGCCGCGACCGCGCCGCAGGCGCCGGTGCCCGACGGCGCCAAGGGCTACGGGCTGCAGTGGTGGTTGCCCGCCGACGCCCAGGACGGCGAGTTCCTGGCCGAGGGCGTCTACGGGCAGTACCTCTACGTCGACCGCGCGCGCGGGGTGGTGGTGGTGATGACCGCCGCCGACCGCGGCTTCCGCGGCACCGGCGTCGACGCCGGCAACATCGCCATGTTCCGGCAGATCGCTACCGCGGCTCAACCGATCAGCGCCCCGTAGAGCCGCTGCGCGGTGGCAAGCAGGCGCGCGTCCTCGCCGCGCCGCCCGACCAGTTGCGCGCCCAGCGGCAGCCCGTTCGCCGCGGTCAGCACCGGGATGGTGATCGCCGGGCTGCCGGTCAGCGTCCACAGCCCGTTGAAGATCGAATCCCCGGTCGAGCCCAGCCCCTGCGGCGCCGCGCCCAGCGTCGCCGGCGTCAGGATCGCATCGTACGCGTCCCAGATCGGCGCCGCCGCCGCGTGCAGCCGGTCGCGCCAGCCCAGCGCGGCGATGTAGTCGGGCGCCGCGACGGCGTCGCCCTCGGCGATGGCGGCGCGCATCATCCCGGACAGCTGCGCCGGGTCGCGTTCGGTGTAGCGGCGGAAGCAGGCGGCCATCTCGGCGTTGTTGATGCGGGCGCGGATCCTGGCGGCCTGTTCGAAATCCACCGGCAGCGCGATCTCGGCCGCGCCCAGGCGCTGCGCCAGCGCCTCGACCGCGGCGCGGTTGTCCGGGTCCGCGTCGGCCCAGCGCGGCGGACGCACGAAGGCCAGCCTCGGCATCGCGCCGGGCGTCTGCGCGGCGGCCAGCAGCCGCGGGTGCGGGCGCGGCGCGGTGAACCGGTCGCCGGGGTCGTGGCCGAACAGCGCCTCGGCCAGCAGCGCGGCGCAGGCCGGGGTGCGCCCGAAGGTGCCGAGCGTGTCGAGCATCGGCGACTGCTCCAGCACGCCGGTCCGCGGGATCGCGCCGAAGCTGGGCTTGAAGCCGGTGACGCCGCAGAACGCCGCCGGGCGCACCATCGAGCCGCCGGTCTGGGTGCCGACCGCCAGCGGCACCATCCCCGCCGCCACCGCCGCCGCCGAGCCCGAGGACGACCCGCCGGGGGTGTGCGCCGGGTTCGCCGGGTTGCGGGTCTTGCCCGGGTGCAGGAACGCCAGTTCGGTGGTCACGGTCTTGCCCATCACGATCGCGCCCTCGGCCTTCAGCCGCGCGGTGATCCAGGCGTCGCGTTCCGGCACCCGGCCGGCGTCCAGCGGCGTGCCGTTGCCGGTCGGGATCCCGGCGGTGTCGATCACGTCCTTCAGCCCCACCGGCAGCCCGTGCAGCGCGCCCAGCGGCTTGCCGTCCGCGCGGTGCCGGTCGGCGGCGCGGGCCTGGGCGCGGACATGCCCGGGATCGATCCAGGCCCAGGCCTGCACCCGCTGCTCCTGCGCGGCGATGGCGTCCAGGCAGCGCTCGGCCAGATCGGCGGCGGTCAGCTCGCCGCGCGCCAGGCGGTCGCGCAAGGCGGGGGTGTCGGTGATGTCGGTCATGGGAATTCCTGGTCGCTGGAAAAATGGTGCCGGCGACCGCCGGGGCCCGGCGGCATCGGTGACGGCAGGTGTCGGGCGGGTCAGCCCAGGCGGACGGCGTCCCCCGAGGTGCGCTCGGGCGTCGAGAAGCCGGCGCGGTCGAGGCCGTAGGACGCGGCGACGGCGATCAGGGCGATGGCGACGAAGGCGGCAAGCATGGCTTTCATGGGCGGGATCTTTCCGGATCGGTGGCAGTCCTGAGGTATTCTATCAGATCGGCGCGGTCCTGCGCGCCGGCGATGCGCTGCATCGGCATCTTGGTGCCGGGAACATAGTGGTCCGGGCCCTCGTCGAACAGCGCGTCGATGGTCTCGTCGGTCCAGGTGATGCCGATGTCGCGCAGCGCCGGCGAATAGGAATAGCCGGGCACGCTGCCCGCGGGCCGGCCGAACAGGTTTTCCAGCGTCGGCCCGGCGCGCCGCGCGCCGTCGCCGGTCAGCGTGTGACAGACCGAGCACTTGCGCGCGAACTGCCGCTCGCCGTTGGTCATCGTCGCCGGGTCGCGCAGGAAGCTGCGCTCGCCCGCGCCCAGCACGGCGTCGGCCCCGGACAGCCCGTCGAGCGGCCACAGATAGGCGGTGTCCGAGATCCCGGCGGCGGCGATGGCGTCGCCCGCGGCGGCCCAGGCCAGCGCCCAGACCGGGCCGCGGGTGGCGGCGCGGAAATCGCGCGCCAGCGACCAGTCGTCGGTGTCCAGCACCATGATGTAGCCCTCGCCGTCGCCCACCGCCAGCATGTCGCCGGCGGGCGGCACCGCCATCGCCAGGATCGGCCGGCGGTCGAGGGTGAAATCGCCGATCTCGGCGCCGGTCTCGGGGTCGATCACCCTGGTGCCGCCGTCGACCGCGCCATAGGCCAGCCAGGCGTCGCCGGGACCGAGCTCGAGCGTGTTCACCCCGAAGCCGTGCGCGATCACGGTGCGCAGCTCGGCCCCGGTGGCGGCGTCCCATTCGCGGATCGTGCCGTCGGCCGCGGCCGAGAACAGCCGCGCGCCGTCGGCCGAGAAGGCGACGTCGTTGACCGCGCCCTGGTGCCCGTCCAGAAAGCGCGGCGGCCCGGCCCCGCCCTGCCCGTCGAGCGGCCACAGTCCCAGCGTGCCGTCCCAGCTGGCCGAGGCCAGCAGCCCGCCATCCGGCGCCAGGGCCAGCGCCACGACCTTGCCCTCGTGCCCCGGCAGCGCGGTGCTGTCGCCGGTGGCGAGGTCCCAGATCCGCACGTCGAAATCGTCGCCGCCCGAGGCGGCGCGGCCCGCGCCCAGCCAGATCACCGCGTTCACCGCCGCGCGGTGACCCTCCAGCCAGGTCGGCGCGCCGTCGCGCCAGTAGCCGACCGAATAGTCGAAACTGGCGGTCAGCGCGGTGCCGTCGCCGTTGAGCGCGATCGCCCGCACCGGCCCGCCATGCCCCTGCAGCGCGGCATATTCCGCCGCCCGCGCCGGCAGCGCGGCCAGCAGCAGGGCGGCGGCGATGGCCGGACGCGCGCCCACGTCACTCCGCCGGGGCTGGCGGGACCGGGCGGGCGTCGGGGCCAGACTGCCGCTTCTCGACCTCCTCGACCCAGAGGTTGTGGTGCTCGACCGCCCAGTTCCGGTCGACCTGCCCCGAGCCCATGGCGTCGAACGCGCCCTCCATGCCGATGGTGCCGATGTAGATGTGCGCCAGTACCACCGCCATCATCGCGAAACCGACGACCGCGTGCCACAGCTGCGCGTACTGCATCTCCTGGTGCGGGGCCAGGTCGGTGGCCAGCGGCTGCAGTCCGACCCAGCCGGGCGCGCCGACCGCGTTCAGCTTGTCGAAGGTCGGCGCGAACAGGTTCAGCTCGAACGGGAACAGCAGCGACAGCCCCGAGGCCGAGACCGAGACCCCCAGCACGATCACCGCCCAGAAGATCATCTTCTGCCCGGCGTTGAACTTCTTCGCCGGCGGGTGCGACTTGTTGAAGATGCCGCCGCCCTTGGCCATCCACTTCAGGTCGTACTTGTTGGGAATGTTGTGCAGCACCCAGAACAGGAACACCAGGAGCAGCCCCAGCATGAACGCCCAGCTGACGTTGTTGTGCGTCCACTTCGACCAGACGGCAAGCGTGGCATAGGCCTCCTTGCCCATCAGCGGGATCAGCCCGACGCGGCCGAACAGGGTGATCAGCCCGGTGAACGCCAGCAGCAGGAAGCTGCCCGCCAGCAGCCAGTGCGCGAAGCGTTCGATGAAGGTGAAGCGCAGGATGGTGATGCCGGACTTGCCGGCATCGATGCGGATCCGGCCGCGAAGCAGGAAGAACAGCGCCAGCACGCCGATCACCCCCAGCAGGCCGTAGCCGCCCCAGGTCGCCAGCGGGCCGCGGCGGAACTCCAGCCACCATATGCCGCTGTCCTGCACCAGCACGTTGTCCCCGGGTCCGCGCGACGACACCGTGACATCGGCGCTGCCGTAGCGCAGGGCGCGGTATAAGTCGGCGTCCGAGGCGCCGCCCAGCGTGCCCAGCGGGTCGGTCGGCGGCATCGCCGCGTCCGGGTCGCCGGTGGCCTGCCGCCGGAAGCTGTCGTCGATCTTCTCGCCGCGCTGGCGGCGCAGGATGTCCTCGAGCGTCTGCGCACCGCCGGTGGCGGCGCGGTCGGCGGGCTGGCCGCCGTCGGGGCCAAGCTGCCCGGCGGCCGGATCCAGGTCGGCCGGCGCGTCCGGCGCCGGCGCCTCCTGCGCGGGGCCGGTTTCCTGCAGCGTCGCGTCGGACGCGGTCTGCGCGCCCGCGGGCGGACCGCCGGCCACAAGAACGGCGGCAAGCATGGCGGCGAAAGCGGTGCCGATGCGTCTCGACATGGGTAAAGACCTCCTTGCTGGTCGCGCGCGGGGCGGTGTTTCCGCGGCAGCATTATCCAATCGGGGGGCGGGGTCGAGCGCCATCGCCGGTCTGCCGCGCCCGCCGCGCCGACGCCCGGACGGCGGCGGGCCGACGGCGCGCATTGCGGCGCACGCACATGCCGACGCCCCGAAGGCAAGCGCCCGGCCCCCTTGCAGAGGCCGGGCCTGATCGGAAGGGCCGCGCGGACGCGGCCGGGCGGTCAGCCGCCCTTCTGGTCGTAGGCGGTGCCCCAGCCCCAGGCGCCGGAGCCGAACCCGCGGGCGACGACGCGCTCGCGGTAGATGTTCGACACCACGTCGCCGTCGCCGGCCAGCAGCGCCTTGGTCGAGCACATCTCGGCGCAGATCGGCAGCTTGCCCTCGGCGATCCGGTTGCGGCCGTATTTCGAGAACTCGGCGTTGGAGTTGTTCTCTTCCGGGCCGCCGTTGCAGAAGGTGCACTTGTCCATCTTGCCGCGGGAACCGAAGTTGCCGGCCTGCGGGTACTGCGGCGCGCCGAACGGGCACGCGTAGAAACAGTAGCCGCAGCCGATGCACAGGTCCTTGGAGTGCAGCACCACGCCGTCCTCGGTCTGGTAGAAGACGTCCACCGGGCAGACGGCCATGCACGGCGCGTCCGAGCAGTGCATGCAGGCGACCGAGATCGAGCGCTCGCCCGGCTTGCCGTCCTGGATCGTCACCACGCGGCGCCGGTTGATGCCCCAGGGTACCTCGTTTTCGTTCTTGCAGGCGGTGACGCAGGCGTTGCACTCGATGCAGCGCTCGGCGTCGACGAGAAACTTCGCTCTTGCCATTTTTTCTCTCCTCGTCCTTACGCCACCGAAATCCGGCAGAGCGTAGCTTTGGTTTCCTGCATCTGGGTGACGCTGTCATAGCCGTAGGTCTGCGCGGTGTTCGAACTTTCGCCCAGCACATACGGGTCGGCCCCCTTCGGGTACATCGACCGCCGGTCCTCGCCCTGCCAGTGGCCGCCGAAGTGGAACGGCATGAAGGCGACGCCGGACGCGACCCGCTCGGTGATCATCGCCATTACCTTGACCTTGCCGCCCTCGGGGCCCTCGACCCAGACCTGCGCGCCGTCGCGGACGCCCAGGTTGTTGGCGTCGCGCGTGTTGATCTCGACGAACATGTCCTGCTGCAGCTCGGCCAGCCAGCGGTTCGACCGGCTTTCGTCGCCGCCGCCCTCGTACTCGACCAGACGCCCCGAGGTCAGGATGATCGGGAAATCCTTGCTGAAGTCCTGCTTCTGGATCGAGGCGTAGAGCGTCGGCACCCGCCAGAACTTCTTGTCCTCGTAGGTCGGATAATCCGCCACCAGGTCGCGGCGGTTGGAGTACAGCGGCTCGCGGTGCAGCGGCACCGGATCGGGGAAGGTCCACACCACCGCGCGGGCCTTGGCGTTGCCGAAGGGCGCGCACTCGTGCTTGATCGCGACCCGCTGGATGCCGCCCGACAGGTCGGTCTTCCAGTTCACGCCGCCCACCTTCTCGGCGTAGTCCGAGGGGTACGGCCCCTGCTGCGACTGCTCGCCGACCTCGGTGCTCTGCTGGCCCTCTCCGCTGCTTTCGCTCGCTTCCTGACGGATGTAGCCCGCGACCTTCTCGATCGAGGCGCGTTCCTCGTCGGTCAGATCGCCATCCCAGCCCAGGTCCATCAGCATCTGCATGGTGAACTCGGGATAGCCGTCCTGGATCTCGGAGTTCGCTGAGGCGACGCCCTCGGCCAGCAGGTTCTGGCCGTCGCGCTCGACCCCGAAGCGGGCGCGGAAGGTCAGCCCGCCCTCGGACACCGGCAGCGACATGTCGTAGAGGTTGGCGGTGCCGGGATGCTTCATCTCGGCGGTGCCCCAGCACGGCCACGGCATGCCGTAGTAGTCGCCGTCGGCCGGGCCTCCGATCGCACGCAGCGTGGTCTTGTCGAAGGTGTGCTGGTTCTCCATGTGCAACTTCATCCGCTCCGGCGACTGGCCGGTATAGCCGATGGTCCACATGCCGCGGTTGTATTCGCGGGTGATGTCCTCGACCGAGGGCTCGTCGCCCTCGATGGCGATGTTGCGGAACATCCGGTCGGCAAAGCCGAACTTGTCCGCGAACAGCTTCATGATCGTCTGGTCGGGCAGGCACTCGAACAGCGGCGCGACCACCTGCTCGCGCCACTGCAGCGAACGGTTCGACGCGGTGACCGAGCCGCGGGTCTCGAACTGGGTCGCCGCCGGCAGCAGGTACACGCCGTCGGTGCGGTCCTGCATGATCGCCGAGACCGTCGGGTACGGATCGACCACGACCAGCAGGTCGAGCTTCTCCATCGCCGTCTTCATCTCGGGCAGCCGGGTCTGCGAGTTCGGCGCGTGGCCCCAGAACACCATCGCCCGGGTGTTGTCGGGCTGGTCCAGGTTCTCCTTGTCCTCGAGCACGCCGTCGATCCAGCGCGACACCGGGATCCCGGTCTCGTTGATCATCATCCGGTCGGCGCCGTCGGCCCCGGCCTTCTCCATCACCGCGAACCGGCCGCGGAGCCAGTCCAGGTCCTCTTCCCAGACGCGGGCCCAGTGCGCCCACGAGCCGTCCGCCAGCCCGTAATAGCCGGGCAGCGTGTCGGCCAGCACGCCCAGGTCGGTCGCGCCCTGCACGTTGTCATGGCCGCGGAAGATGTTGGTGCCGCCGCCCGAGGTGCCCATGTTGCCCAGCGCAAGCTGCAGGATGCAGTAGGCGCGGGTGTTGTTGTTGCCGTTGGTGTGCTGGGTGCCGCCCATGCACCAGATCACGGTGCCGGGGCGGTTGTTGGCCAGCGTGCGCGCCACGCGCTTGAGCTGGCTTTCCGGCACGCCGGTGACGCGCTCGACCTCGTCCGGGGCCCATTTCGCGACCTCGTCGCGGACCTGATCCATGCCCCAGACGCGGGTGCGGATGAATTCCTTGTCCTCCCACCCGTTGTCGAAGATGTGCCACAGGATGCCCCAGATCAGCGCCACGTCGCTGCCGGGCCGGAAGCGGACGTATTCGTCGGCATGGGCCGCGGTGCGGGTGAAGCGCGGATCGCACACGATCAACGGCGCGTTGTTCTGCTCCTTGGCGCGCAGCAGGTGCAGCAGGCTGACCGGGTGCGCCTCGGCCGGGTTGCCGCCGATCAGGAAGATCGCCTGGGAATTGTGGATGTCGTTGTAGGAGTTGGTCATGGCGCCGTAGCCCCATGTGTTCGCTACCCCGGCAACCGTGGTCGAGTGGCAGATCCGCGCCTGGTGGTCGACGTTGTTGGTGCCCCAGTAGGCGGCGAACTTGCGGAACAGGTAGGCCTGCTCGTTGGAATGCTTGGCCGAGCCCAGCCAGTAGACGCTGTCAGGCCCGCTTTCATCGCGGATCTGGAGCATCTTGTCGCCGATCTCGTTGATCGCCTGCTCCCAGCTGATCCGCACCCAGTCGCCGCCCTGCTTCTTCATCGGGTAGCGCAGCCGCCGCTCGCCGTGGGCATGCTCGCGCACCGAGGCGCCCTTGGCGCAGTGTGCGCCCAGGTTGAACGGGCTGTCCCAGCCGGGCTCCTGGCCGACCCACACGCCGTTGTCGACCTCGGCGATCACCGTGCAGCCGACCGAGCAGTGCGTGCAGACCGACTTGCGGGTCTCGATCGCGCCCTGCACGGCCTCCTGTGCGGTGGCGCGGGTCACGGTGCCGCCGGTGGCGCCGATCGCGGCCAGCCCGCCGATCGCCAGACCCGAGCCGCGCAGGAAGGCGCGGCGGTCCACGGTCGCGTTGGCGGCCCCGGCGATCAGTCCGCGGGCGGGGCGGCGGGCGGTCCCGTTCGTCTTTTTCCTCAGCATCTCGTTTCTCCTTGCTGGGTCCGGAGCGGTCTCCGGCCTTGCTGGGTCAGGACCGCGCGCCCCTGGCGGGGCCGGGCGGCAGGCTGGATCTGGCCGCCGTCCCGTTGCCGGGCCGGGCGGCAGGCGCCGGTCAGAACCGGGCGGTCTCGAAATAGGCGCGGGTGTGCGGCGTGTCGCGCAGCCCGTCGCCCCCGCCCTGCTCGCTTGCCGCCTCGGCCGCCTGCGGCGCGGCGACGACCGCCACGGCCGCGGCAGGCGCCGAGACCGAGGCGAGTTTCAGGAAGTCGCGGCGGCTGGCGCCCTTGTCGTCTTTTGCCATCACTCTCTCTCCCTTCCGTTCTGTCCGCCGGCGGATGCCGGCCGCGCCCGATGCGCGCTCATTCGGTCACCATCATCCGGAACGCCTGCTTCTCGATCTCGACGAAGGCGGCGCCCATCGCGCCCACCGGCGCATAGAACACCGAGGCGTCCGCCGCCTCGAGATCGGTGAAGAAATGGCCCGCCCACGGGCCGATGTGCCGGTTGAAGAACTCGCGCTGCGCGTCCAGCGGCGCCGGCGCGCCGAACCGGCCCAGGATCATCCCGGCCATCATCTCGCACAGGCTGGCGATGTTGTCCTCGGGCTCGAACACCGTCGGCGCGCGGCTGATGCCGCGGGCGCGCATGTCGTTGCGCAGCACCGCCAGCGGCTTTTCGTTCAGGAACCCGGTCAGATAGAAGCTGGCATAGGGCAGCAACTCGCCCCGGCCGAGGCCGATGAACAGCGCGTTGAACTCGCGCTCGGCGCCCTTGGGGTTGCTGGCCTGCGCGACGCGCGCCAGCGCCCCGACGGCCTGCCCCAGCGGCGTCGCGTCGCCGATCAGCCCGCCGCAGTGCCGCAGCAGGGCCGCGTCCGGCGGCCGCGCCAGCAGCGTGCCGATGAAATCGTACAGATCCGCCCGCAGGCGATCTTCATCCGCGATGTCGGGTCTATCGGCAAGCGCCGACACTTGAAACCTCCACCGCCCCGGCGGGGCGTCCTCCCAGCGTCACCGATTTTTCGTTCATGGGTGACTTGAACAGGATGTTGCACCCGAACAGGGGCGTCTGTCTAGCCATTAAACGAGAATGTTATCCGCCGCTTGCGAGGCAAAGGCGAACCGTCTTCCGGCGTTTCGCCCCACGCGGGGTCCTCGGGCGCCCCCGAATCCCGGCCCGGCTGACCGGCGGCTGTCGGGTCCGGGTCCGCAGGTTTCGCCGATGCCTGGTGCGGCACCGGATCGGGGGCCGGGTCGGCAGCCGGGTCGGAAGCAGGGCCGGCGGTCAGTGCGGATGCCGGGCCGGGGTCCGCGTCGGCCGCGCCCGTCGGCGCATCCGCCCCGGGCGCGTCCGCGGGGGCCGCCTCCGCCGCCAGCGCCTCGACATGGCGCAGCAGGCCGCGGCCGACGCGGTAGGCGGTGCGCAGGTTGGGCGCGTCGGTCGCCGCGGCGGTGTAGTCGGCGTCGTAGTCGTTCAGCCCGTCGAGATTGGCCAGCACCGGGTTGCTGCGCCACAGCCGCCGCAGCGCCCGGCGGCGCAGGCGTTCGGGCACCACGTCGCGCAGGAACGCGGCGAAGTCGTCGCCCGGCTGCAGCGTGTCCGGGTCCGGCAGATCAAGCCGCTCCAGCACCTGCTCGTCGGGCAGCGCCTCCAGCTCGGCGCGGCCGGCCTCGACCTCGGCCTGCTGCTCCTTGCGGGCCTCGGCTTCCTGCTCGGCCTGCACCGCGGCGCGGCGGCGCGACCAGAAATCGCGGTCGCCGCTCATCGCGCGCCCCTGCCGCCGCGCGGCGCGCGGTAGACGTCGCTGTCCTGGGCGATGCGCGGATCGCCCCTGCCGTCCTCCTTCAGGTCCACCCGATGGCGGTCGCGGCGGCGCTTGACGAACGGCTCGGGCGCATGGTGCGCGCGCAGGAAGTCATCGACCCAGGCCAGCAGGCCCGGCGGCATCGGCACCGGATCGACCACCAGCTCGCCGCTGTCCAGCTCGTCCTGCGCCTGGTAGGCGGAAACCGTGGCGCGCAGCACCCGCGGCCGCGCCTCGCCGCGCGCCGGCTCGAACACCACCGCGACCGACGGCACGCCCGCGGCCAGCGCCTCGGCATAGGCCTCGGTGTCGGTGCGGAACAGCTCCAGCGGCACGGTGGCGGCGTGGAAGTCGACGGTCTCGCCCTCGCGCCGCAGCTCGGTCCAGGCGGCCGGGCCGGCGCCGGGCAGCACGTCCACCGCCTGCCAGGACCAGCGCGCCCAGCGCGTCACGCCCGGGCGGCGGCGCAGCACGATGCCCAGCGGCATCAGGGCCTGGGGATCTGGCATGGCGGTCTCCCTTGCGGCGCTGGGGCCGCGCCTTAGGTGGTCTTTCGCATCAGCCTATGCACATTCCGCGCGGCGCGCAAAGCCCCCCGCGGGACTTGCCGCCGCCGCGCGAACGTGCTGATCTTGGCGCCCGGGCGGCCCGGTGCCGCCCGACGGGAGGAAACATGGCCGAAAAGCTGCTGCTGTGCGATTGCGAGGGATCGCAGGCAATCGACCGCGACCGGATCGCGGACGCCACCGGGATGACCTGCAGCCGGGTGCACACGGCATTGTGTACGCGCGAGTTGGGCACCGCCGCCGAGGCGCTGAAGGCTGGCGGCTGCCGCATCGCCTGCGGCCAGGAGCAGGCGGTGTTCCAGGACCTGGCCGACGAGCTTGGCGTCGACGCCCCCGGCTTCGTCGACCTGCGCGACCGCGCCGGCTGGACCGACGACGCCGACGCCGCGCCGAAGATGGCCGCGCTGGTCGCCGAGGCGGCGATGGCCCCGGTCCCGGTACGCACGCTGGACGTGGTCTCGGGCGGCATGTGCATCGTCATCGGCCGCGCCGAGGTGGCGCTGCCCGCCGCCGAGCGGCTGGCGCAGACGCTGACCGTCACCGCGCTGCTGCCCGAGGGCGACGAGCTGCCGCTGAGCCGCGCGTTCGACGCGGTGACGGGCACGCTGCGAAAGGCCGAGGGCTCGCTGGGCCGGTTCCGGCTGCAGATCGATGCGCTGCGGCAGCTGCGGCCCGGCGGGCGCGGCGGCTTCGCGCTGAGCGCGCCGCGCGACGGCGGCGCCGCCGAGTGCGACGTTCTTCTCGATCTGTCGGGCGGCACGCCGCTGTTCCCGGCGGACCACAAGCGCGACGGCTATCTGCGCGCCGATCCCGGCGATCCGCTGGCGGTGGCCGCGGCGGTGCACGAGGCCTCGCACATGATCGGCACCTTCGAGAAGCCGCTCTATGTGACGCTCGAGGAGCATCTGTGCGCGCATTCGCGGGCGCGGCAGACCGGCTGCACCCGCTGCCTGGACGCCTGCCCGACCGGCGCGATCCGCCCCGACGGCGATCACGTCGCCGTCGATCCGCTGATCTGCGCCGGCTGCGGCGCCTGCTCGGCGCTGTGCCCGTCGGGGGCGATCAGCTACGACGCGCCGTCGCCGCAGACCCTGTTCACGCGGATGCGCAAGCTGGCCGCGACCTATGCCAAGGCCGGCGGCGGCACGCCGCGCCTGCTGGTTCATGATGCCGAGCACGGCGCCGAGATGATCCGGCTGGGCGCGCGCTTCGGCCGCGGCCTGCCCGCCGACGTGATCCCGCTGGAGCTTGAGACGATTTCCGGCTTCGGCCACGCCGAGGTGCTGGCGGCGCTGGCCAGCGGCTTCGGCGCGGTGGACATCCTGCTTGCGCCGCGCACCGAGCGCACGGCGCTGGACCACGAGGCGGCGCTGACCCGGGCGCTGCTGGACGGCGCGCCGCTGCGCCTGCTCGATCCGGCCGATCCGGACGCGCTGAGCGACGCGCTTTACGGGCGCACGGCCGAGCGGCTGGCCGAGCCGGTGCTGGTGATGGGCGCGCGGCGGCAGGTCACCCGGACCGCGGTCAAGGCCCTGCGCGGCGCGGTCGAGCAGCCGATCCCGCTGCCCGCCGGCGCGCCCTACGGCGCGGTGCTGGTCGACCTCGACGCCTGCACGCTGTGCCTGTCCTGCGCCGGGCTGTGCCCGTCCGGGGCGCTGGGCGACAACCCGGACAGCCCGCAGTTGCTGTTCCAGGAGGACGCCTGCCTGCAGTGCGGCATCTGCGCCAACGTCTGCCCCGAGGACGCGATCACGCTGGAGCCGCGCTTCGACACCTCGGACGCGGCGCTGCGCCAACGCGTGCTGAAGGAGGAAGAGCCCTACGCCTGCGTCGAATGCGGCAAGCTTTTCGGCGTGAAGTCCACCATCGAGCGCATCGTCGCGCAGCTCGAGGGCAAGCACCCGATGTTCGCCGACAGCGACAAGGGCCGGATGATCCGCATGTGCGACGACTGCCGGGTCAACGCGCAGTACCATTCCGAGAACAACCCGTTCGCCGGGCCGGCGCGCCCCAAGGTGCGCACCACCGACGACTACCTGAACTGAACCGGGGGAACTCCCCGCGCCGGCTACTGGGCGCGCACCGGCGCGCCCAGATCCTTCGGCGCGATCGCCGAGACATAGGCCAGGATCGCCTCGAGATCGTCGAGCGTCATCTCGACCGGCACGATCGGCGACGGCCGGCGGATGTCAAACGGCGGCGTGACTTCCGCGACCTGGGTGAAGGCCGGGTGCGGGTTCAGCGCGTAGAACGACTCGAACCGGTTCTGCCAGTCGGCGATCGCGCGCAGCGCGCCGAACGACGGGGTGGAGCCGATGCCCTTCATCCGGTTGGCCTCGCCCACGACGTGGCAGCGCCCGCACAGCGACAGCGACAGCCGCTCGCCCAGCGCGGCGTTGCCGTCGAGCGGCGCCTCGGCAACCTCATCCGCCGCGTCCGCCGAGGCGACGTAGACGGCGCCGTCCCGAAAGCTGTCGATGGTGCGCTGGCCGATGTCCGACAGCAGCCAGTCGACGAAACGGCCGGCGTTGCTGCCCTTCGCGCCGTCGCCGGCGACGCGCCAGACGGTGTCGCCGGCGGCCTCGTGAAACGCGCGCCGGGTCTTGCGTTCCGCCGCGCCCGCGCCGATGGTGGCCGCCGGGGTCAGGACCACATCGGCGTCGCCGGCGTCGGGCTGGACCTCGATCCGGATGCCGGTCTTGAGGGAGAACCGCGGCAGCAGAAAGCCAAGCAACCCGCCATCGGCCAGCGCCCGCGGCGCGGCCAGGGTGATCTGGCGGTCCTGGGCACGCACAGCGGCGGCGGCAAGCGCCAGCGCCAGGACCAGGGCGGCGATCCAACGGGTCATGCGCGGCTCCTTCCATCGCGCCGGCAGATGAACGAGGGTACGCAGGCCGCCGTCGGGGCGTCAATCCCGGCGCACGGCAGGCACGAGCGGTCACAGGGAGACGGACCATGAGCGACGATTTCAACATGAGCATGAGGAAGTTCCTCAAGCAGGTGGGCGTCACTTCGCAGCAGAAGATCGAGGAGGCGATGCGCGACGCGGGCGTCGACGAGACCGCGGGCAAGCGCTACGAGGCGAAGATGGTGCTGACCGTCGACGGGCTGGAGCTGGAGCACACCGTCACCGGAACCATCGCCGGGCGCGAATGATGGCGGTGACCCGCGAACAGGTGCTCGAGGCGCTGGGCCGGATCCAGGATCCCTCGGGCGGCGACATCGTCGGCAAGGGCGTCGTGCGCGCCCTGACCGTCGAGGACGGCGCCGTGCGCTTCGTGCTGGAGATCGACCCGGCGCTGGCCAAGGCGATGGAGCCGGTGCGCGCGCAGGCGCAGGCGGCGGTCGAGGCGCTGCCGGGGGTGAAGTCCGTCTCGGCGCTGATGACCGCGCACAGCCAGCCCAAGCCCCCGCCCGACCTGCAGGCCCGCAAGTCCGCGCCGCAGGGCCCGCAGAAGATCCCCGGCATCGCGCACATCATCGCCATCGCCTCGGGCAAGGGCGGCGTCGGCAAGTCCACGGTGTCGGCCAACATCGCCGCCGCGCTGGCCGCCGAGGGCCGGCGTGTGGGCCTGCTGGACGCCGACGTCTACGGCCCCTCGCAGCCGCGGATGCTGGGCGTCTCGGGCCGGCCCGCCAGCCCCGACGGCAAGACCATCCTGCCGCTGCGCAATCACGGCGTCACGCTGATGAGCATCGGCCTGATGACCCGCGAGGACGAGGCCGTGGTCTGGCGCGGCCCGATGCTGATGGGCGCGCTGCAGCAGATGATGAACCAGGTGCAGTGGGGCGCGCTCGACTGCCTGGTGGTCGACCTGCCGCCGGGCACCGGCGACGTGCAGATGACGCTGTGCCAGAAGGCGCATGTGGACGGGGCGGTGATCGTCTCGACGCCGCAGGACGTGGCGCTGCTGGACGCGCGCAAGGCGATCAACATGTTCCAGAAGATGAACACGCCCGTGCTGGGGATGATCGAGAACATGTCGACGCACATCTGCTCGAACTGCGGCCACGAGGAGCATGTCTTCGGCCACGGCGGCGTCGCGAAAGAGGCCGAGAAGCTGGGCGTGCCGCTGCTGGCCGAGGTGCCGCTGCACCTGGATATCCGGCTGGCCTCGGACGGCGGCGTGCCGATCGTGGTCTCCAAGCCGGACAGCGCCCAGGCGCAGGCCTTCCGCCAGGTCGCCCGTGCGCTGGTGGCGCAGGGCGTCGCATGACCGAGGCGCCGACCTTTCCGCCGCTGCTGCGCGGCGTGCAGGCGGCCGCGCCGTTCGCGGCGGCCCGGCGGCTGGCGGCCGAGGGCTGCGACGGCGGCACGCTGGTCTGGTCGCTGAGCGCCGACCGGCTGCAGGCGGCGCTGGTGCTGGCCCCCGAGGTGCCGCTGGCGCGGGCGGCGGCGATGCTGCCGCTGTGCGGGGTGGGCTTCGCCAACGCGCTCGGCGCGCTGTCGCCGCCCGAGGTCGGGGTGCATCTGGACTGGGACGGCGGTGTGCGGGTGAACGGTGCGCTGGCGGGCGATCTGCGGATGGCGGCCTCGGGTTCCGATCCCGCGCAGGTGCCCGACTGGCTGGTCGTGGGTCTGTCCGTCCGGCTGATCCCGCTGGACCCCGAGGCGCCGGGCGCGACGCCCGACCGGACCTCGCTCTACGACGAGGGCTGCGCCGGGGTGGCCCCGGTCACGCTGCTCGAGTCCTGGTCGCGGCACACGCTGAGCTGGATCCACCGCTGGTCCGAGGACGGCGCCGCGCCGCTGCACGCCGAATGGCGGGGCCTGGTGCACGGCCTCAAGAGCGAGGTGCAAGTCGCAGGGATGTCCGGGGTTTTCCTTGGCACCGACGAGGATTTCCGCATGATCCTGAAGACCCCCGAGGGCACGCGGGCGATCCCGCTGACCGCCCTGCTCACGCAGACCGAGGACGCCTGATGCACCTGGCCCGCACGATTCATTTCGACGAAAGCGACACGCTGGTCTACCACCGCCACGCCCGCACCGGCGAATGGGCGATCTCGGGCGGGTTCGAGTTCTCGAACTGGAGCCAGGCCGACCTGGCCGGCAAGGCGCGGCAGGCGTTCGCCAACGGCTGGCTGGGGCTGGAGACCTTCGGCCGTGCCACGCTGGTCGCCGTCACCCGGATCGAACCGGCCGAGCTGGAGCGGCTGACCGAGGGTCTGGCGCAGCATTTCATGCAGGTCTACGGCGCCCCCGGGCTGGAGGCGGCCCGCACCGTCGCCGCCGAGGAGATCGCCCACATGGCCGAGCTGTGCGACGAGCAGGACGCCAACACCCTGCTGACCGTCGAGCGCGAGCTGACCGACGGCGGGGTGCGCGAGCGTTTCCGCGCGATCAAGGGCGACGAGGCTGCGCTGGAGCAGTTCGCGATCCACGCCACCGACGAGTGATCACGCCGGCTGCGCCAGCGCCCGCGGGCGCATCGCCGGGGCCAGCGCGGCGATCGCCAGCGCCAGCACCAGCAGCAGCCCGAACGCCACCGGCAGCGAGGTCGCCTCGGCGGCAAAGCCGATCACCGGCGGGCCCAGCAGGATGCCGCCGTAGCCCAGCGTCGCGACGCTGGCGATGGCGGTGCCCGGCGGCACCTGCGGATCGTTCGCCGCGCGGCTGAACGCCAGCGGCATCACCACCGCATAGCCCAGCCCCATCAGCGCAAAGCCGGCCAGCGCCGCGCCGTAGCCCGGCAGCAGCACCGCCAGCGCCACGCCCGTCGCCGCCAGCAGCCCGGCGCCGCGCGCCGCGCGCACCGCGCCGGCGCGCGCGATCACCCGGTCGCCGGCCAGCCGCATCGCCACCATCGCCACCGAGAAGGCGGCATAGCCCAGCGCCGCCGCGGCCTCGGTCGCGCCGGTGGTCAGGACGATGAAGATCGCGCTCCAGTCGGCCATCGCGCCCTCGCCCAGCGCGGCGCAGAAGGCGACGAAGCCAACCGCCGCCAGCGGCCCCTTCGGCAGCGCGAACACCCGGCCCGGCGCGGCGCGGCGCGGCTCTGCCCGCCACTCGATCCGGGCCAGCGCCAGCGCCGCGGCGGCCAGCAGCGCGCCGGCCAGCAGGAAGTGCGGCGCGATCCCCAGCCCGGCGCGCGCCGCCAGGAACCCGCTGCCCGCGCCCAGCCCGGCGCCCAGGCTGAACATCGCGTGGAAGAAGGACATGCAGGGCCGGCGCAGGCGGCGCTCGACCTCGCCCGCCCAGGCGTTCATCGCCACGTCCATCGCGCCGTGCGCCGCGCCGAACAGGAACAGCGCCGCGCCCAGGGTGCGCGGCCCCGGCGCCAGCGCCAGCAGCGCCAGGGTGGCGGTGTAGACCACCGCCAGCCCCCAGGTCAGCCGGTACGCCCCCAGCCGGTCGGCGCCGCGGCCCGCCAGCGGGAAGGCGCAGATCGCCCCCGCCGCCATCATCAGCAGCAGCAGGCCCAGCGCGCCGGGGCCCAGCGCGTGCCGCTCGGCCACCGCCGGGATCCGCGAGGCCCAGATGCCGAACAGCGCGCCGTTCAGCGCGAACATCGCCGACACCGCCAGCCGGGGCGCACGGCGCTCACGCATGGATCACCTCGATGCCGGCGGCGGCTAAAGAAGCGGCGGCCGCGGCGTCGGCGTCGGTCACCAGCAGGTCGATCGCGCCCGCCGGCAGCGTCCGGTGGCGCGCCCGGCGGCCCAGCTTGGCCGCCGCCGTCACCACCATCACCTGCGCCGCGGCGCCGGCCATGGCGCGCTTGAGCCGCGATTCCCCGGGATCGTCCGAGCTGAGGCCGAATCCCGGCTCCAGCCCGCAGGCGCCCAGCACCGCGATCTCGGCGGCGATGTCGCCGGCCTCGGCCAGCGCGTCCTGCCCGGTGTTGACGCCGCCGCGCGGGCTCAGCCGGCCGCCCAGCATGTGCACGGCGATGCCGCGCCGCTGGCAGGCGATGGCGACGAAGGGCGACGGCGTGATCACCAGCAGGTCGGGGCGCTGCGGCAGCCGCTCGGCCACCGCCTGCACGCTCGCGCCGCCGTCCAGCAGCAGCGTGCGGCAGTCCTTCAGCCGCGGCAGCGCCGCCGCCGCGATCCGGGCGAGGTCCGGGTCGGCACCCAGCCGCTGCTGCACCGGGCCGGCGGCGCGCGCCACCGGCACCGCGCCGCCGCGCACCCGGCGCGCGCGCCCGGCCCGCTCCAGCGCGATGATGTCGCGGCGCACGGTGTCGACCGAAACGCCGAACTCCGCCGCCAGCTCTGCCGCGCCCAGGGCATGGCCGCCGGCCAGCCGCCGCGCCAGCGCCGCCTGCCGCGTCTCGGGGATGTTGAGGTCCATGGCGAATCCCGCACCAACTTGCAGGATGCAGCATTATCTTGCATCCGGGGGCCAGGCAACTCCCGACCCGGCAGCGCGCCGCGGGTGTTTGCGCCGGTCTCGGCCCCGGTCTCGGCCCCGGTCCCGGCGTCGATGCGCGGTCAGGCCTCCGGCTGCGCGTGGCTGTTGCGCACCAGCAGGTCGGTGTCCGGCGAGAACCGGTCGTTCAGCGGCAGCAGCGCCGCGCCGACCACCCGCGCCGCCGGCCCGATCGAGCCTTCGTGCAGCGTCGCCGGCGACAGGCCGGTGGGGTTGAAGGCGGCGAGCTCGCGCGTCAGCTCCGCCACCACCTGGGTGCGCCACGGCGTCGGCAGGAAGCCGTCGACGACCACGGTCTCGAAATCGAAGATGCCGCGGGCGCCGACGATGGTCTGCGCCAGCGCCGGGATCGCGCGGCGGCGCCAGTCGGCGAAGATCCTCTCGGCGGCGCCGTCGACGGCGCCGCCGATCACCGCCCCGGCGTCGTGCCCTGCGGCGGTCAGCGCGCGCTCCAGGTAGATCAGCGAGGCATGCTCGATCAGCTGCGGCGGGGCCCGGCCCGCGCGCACCGGCCCCAGCGGCACCGAGCCGATCGCCCCCGCGTTGGCCTGCGCGCCGCGGTGCAGGCGACGGTCGAGCACCACGCCGCCGCCGACGAAGGTGCCGATGTAGACGTAGAGCGCGCTGGAGGCGGTGATCGTGGCGCCGACGATCATCTCGGCGGCGCAGGCGGCGGTGGCGTCGTTGTAGAGCGTGGTCGGCAACCCGGTGTCCCGCGCCAGCGCCGCCGCCACGTCGGCGCTGCGCCAGCCGGCCAGCGCGTCGCTCGGGATGTCCAGCTCGGCCGCCCATTCGTGCAGATCGTAGGGCATCGCCACACCGACCCCGACGATCCGGGCGTGTTCGCGGTCGCTCAGCGCCGCGCGGACCTCGGCGACCAGCTCCCGCGCGCGGGCCAGCGTGCTGTCGGGATAGGGCGCGTCGTAGACCTGTTCGCGCCGCTCGAGGGTGCGGCCGAGAAAATCCACCAGCATCACCTCGAGGCTGCGGCGGCCGATCTTGACGCCGATCGAGAACGCGCCGCGCGGGTTCGGCGAATACGGCGTCGAGGGCTGGCCGACCTGACCGCGCACCTTGGCCTCCTTGCGCAGGACGCCGTCGTTCAGCAGCGCGTTCACGATCACCGACGCCGCCTGCCCGCTCAGCCCGGTGCGTCGGGCGATCTCGGCCTTGGACAGCGCCCCCGCCTGCCGGATCTCGCTGACGATCAGGCGAGCGTTGTACGCCCTGAGGCCGGTCGTGTCGCCGCCCTTCATCGCATGCACTCCCCTGTTTTTCCGGAGGATACCATGACAGGCCCCAATTAACAAATCAATGTGATTTATTAATTGACGAATCGCCCGATCGGGTGCTTTGATCTTCGACATGGTGCGGCCGCGATCCGTCGGCCGGGCCGAACCAGAACAAGATCCGCGCCTTGGGAGGAGCATCCTAACATGAAACGTCTGACCACCCTACTCGCCTCCACCGCCGTCGCAGCCGCCGCCCTGTCGGGCACCGCGGCGGCGCAGAACGACATGATCATCGGCCTGATCACCAAGACCGACACCAACCCGTTCTTCGTGAAGATGAAGGAAGGCGCCGCCGAGAAGGCCGAGGAGATGGGCGTCGAGTTGCGCACCTTCGCCGGCAAGTACGACGGCGACAACGAGGCCCAGGTCGAGGCGATCGAAAGCCTGATCGCCGCCGGCGCCGCCGGCATCCTGATCACGCCGTCCGACCCGGCCGGCCTGGCCGACACCGTCAAGGCCGCCCGCGACGCCGGCCTGCTGGTGATCGCGCTCGATACCCCGTTCGACCCGATCGACGCGGCCGACGCGACCTTCGCCACGGACAACTTCAAGGCCGGCGAGCTGATCGGCCAGTGGGCCGCGGCGACGCTCGAAGACCCCGAGAACGCCAAGATCGCCACCCTGGACCTGTCCGAGGCGCAGGTCACCGTCGACGTGCTGCGCAACCAGGGCTTCCTTCAGGGCTTCGGGATCGACGTCAAGGACGTCAACCGGATGTACGACGAGGACGATCCGCGGATCGTCGGCGGCGACGTCACCCAGGGCTCGCCCGACGGCGGCCGCACCGCGATGGAGAACCTGCTGCAGCTGGATTCCGGGATCAACCTGATCCACACCATCAACGAGCCCGCCGCCGCCGGCGCTTACGAGGCGCTGAAGGCGTTCGGCCTCGAGGAGCAGGTGACCATCGTCTCGGTCGACGGCGGCTGCCCGGGCGTGCAGGACGTCAAGGGCGGCGTGATCGGCGCCACCTCGATGCAGTTCCCGCTGAAGATGGCCTCGATGGGCGTCGAGGCGATCGTGGAGTATGCCAAGAACGGCACCAGGCCCGAGACCACCGAGGGGCTGGACTTCTTCAACACCGGCGTCACGCTGGTCACCGACAGCCCGGTCGAGGGCATCGAGTCGATCACCTCGGACGAGGCGCTGGAGCAGTGCTGGGGCTGATCGCGCCCTGCCCGTGCTAGACTGACCCACGACAAACTGCGGGGCCGCCGATGGCGGCGGCCCCTTCTCCATCCGGCGCGGCATCTGCGCGCCGGGCGGCCCCGTGCCCGCTGACGGCACCCGGCCGACACCCGCCACATCACGGAGAGACGCCATGTCAGACGCGAACAGCGACGACTACGAAAAGGCCATCCACTCCGGCGGCGACGTCGCCTCGTTCGAGGAACGGCACCGGGCCCCGCTGGAGCGCCTGCACAACTTCCTGCATTCCTACCCGACCGCGGCGCCGCTGATGGTGCTGGCGGCCAGCCTGGTCGTGTTCGGCGCGATCGCCGACAACTTCTTCACCCCGTTCAACTTCTCGCTGATCATCCAGCAGGTGACGGTGATCGGCGTTCTCGGCATCGCGCAGACGCTGATCATCCTGACAGCGGGGATCGACCTGTCGGTGGCGGCGATCATGGTGCTCAGCTCGGTGGTCATGGGCCGGCTGGGGGTGACCATGGGCCTGCCGACCGGGCTGGCGATCCTGGCCGGCTTCGCCGTCGGCACCGCCTGCGGCGCGCTGAACGGCTTCCTGGTGACGCGGTTCAAGCTGCCGCCGTTCATCGTCACCCTGGGCACCTGGTCGGTCTTCTTCGCGCTGAACCTGTGGTATTCCGACGCCCAGACCGTGCGCAGCCAGGACATCGACGCCACCGCCCCGCTGCTGAAGTTCTTCGGCGAGCGGGTGGGCATCATGGGCGCGCAGTTCACCTACGGCTCGTTCCTGATGCTGGGGCTGTTCGGGGTGTTCTGGTACGTGCTGAACTGGACCGCATGGGGCCGCGCCGTCTACGCCATCGGCGACGACAAGGAGGCGGCCGAACTGGCCGGCATCCGCACCGACCGGATCCTGCTGTCGGTCTACGCCGTGGGCGGCTTCGTCTGCGCCGTCGCCGCATGGATCGCCATCGGCCGGCTCGGCTCGATCAGCCCGCAGAGTTTCTACGAGGGCAACCTCGACGCGATCACCGCCGTGGTGATCGGCGGCACCTCGCTGTTCGGCGGGCGCGGCGCGATCTTCGGCACGCTGATCGGCGCGATCACCGTCGGCGTGTTCCGCTCGGGGCTGAAACTGGCCGGGGTCGAGGTGCTCTGGCAGGAGTTCACCGTCGGCGTTCTCATCATCGTGGCCGTGGCCATGGACCAGTGGATCAGAAAGGTGTCGTCATGAGCGTGGATACCAGCGTGGAACCCATCCTCTCCGGCCGCGGGCTGACCAAGCGCTACGGCCGCGTCACCGCGATGGACGCCTGCGACTTCGACCTCTACCCCGGAGAGATCCTGGCGGTGATCGGCGACAACGGCGCCGGCAAGTCGACGCTGATCAAGGCGCTGTCGGGGGCGGTGCGTCCCGACGAGGGCGAGATCCGGCTCGACGGCAAGCCGATGTCCTATGCCAACCCACTGGAGGCGCGCGAGCACGGCATCGAGACGGTGTACCAGACCCTGGCGCTGTCGCCGGCGCTGTCGATCGTCGACAACATGTTCCTGGGCCGCGAGATCCGCGCCGAGGGTTTTGCCGGCAAGTACCTGCGCAAGCTGGACAAGGCGGCGATGCGCCGGTTCGCCCGCGAGAAGCTGAGCGAGCTGGGGCTGATGACGATCCAGAACATCGACCAGGCGGTCGAGACCCTGTCCGGCGGCCAGCGTCAGGGCGTGGCGGTGGCCCGCGCCTGCGCCTTCGGCTCCAAGGTGGTGATCCTCGACGAGCCGACCGCGGCGCTGGGGGTCAAGGAAAGCCGCCGGGTGCTGGACCTGATCCTCGACGTCAAGAAACGCGGCCTGCCGATCGTGCTGATCTCGCACAACATGCCGCACGTGTTCGAGGTCGCCGACCGGATCCACGTGCACCGGCTGGGCAAGCGCAAGGCGGTGGTCGACCCGAAGAAGCACACGATGTCCGACGCGGTGGCGATGATGACCGGCGCGATGGAGGCGCCGCCCGAGGAGCGCACCGACAACTGAACCTCAGCGCAACTGAACCTCAGCGCAGCTGAACATCCGCGGCCGCCGTTCCCCCAGACGGCGCCGCGACCCGCGGCCCCGAGGGGCCGGGCCCGGCCGCCGCGTCACCCGCGGCGGCCGGTTTTCATCACCGCCCCCCGGCGCGGCCCGAACCATGCTAGGGTGCCGCCGGCGCGGGAGGCGGGACATGGCGGACATCGGCGATCTGATCGGCAGCTGGCGCATGCTCTCGTGGACCCGCGAGGCGGTCGCGACCGGCGAGGTGCGCGACGCGCTCGGCCCCGACCCGGTCGGCTACATCGCCTACCATGCCGACGGGCGGATGATGGCCACCGTGTTCCGCCGCGACCGCCCGGCGCGCGGCCCCGGCGGCTGGAGCGTCGAGCAGCGCGCCGATCTGTTCGACAGCATGCTGGCCTATGTCGCCGCCTACACGCTCGACGGCGACCGGGTGGTGCACCATGTCGAGCGGGCCTGGAACCCCGACTGGCAGATCGACCTGTCGCGGCCGTTCACGCTCCGCGGCGACCGGCTGACGATCAGCGGCGCGCCGGGGCGCGATCCGGTCACCGGCGAGCAGGTGATCTACCGCATGGAGTTCCGGAAGGTCTGAGGCCTCAGAACAGCGTGCCCTGCGGCCCGTCCCCGCCGGACCCGTCCCCGCCGGGGTCGTCCGCCGCCCGGCGCGGCTTGCGCGCCGGCCGCGGCCCGCCGCCCGGCAGCACCGGCACCCGGCCGTCGGCGAACTCGATCTCCAGCGCCGGCGCGGCGCGCGCCGCCTCGGCGCCCTGCACCAGCGCGCCGGCGTCGTCGCGCACCACGGCAAAACCCCGGCGCAGCGTCTCGGTATAGCCCAGCGAGCGCAGCAGGCCAGCCAGTTCACGCAGCTTCTGTTTGCGCCGCTCCTCCGCAGTGATCGCACAGCGCGCCAGTGCCTTTACGGCGCGGTCCAGCCGCCCGTGTTCCTGATCTTTGAGTGCCTCCAATTGTCGTGGCCGCAGCACCAGCCGGTCGAGCCGCGCCCGGGCCCGTTCGGCCTGCCGCGACAGCCCGCGCGGCAGCCGGTCGGACAGCGCCTGCAGCCGCCCCTGCCGGACCTCGATCCGCCCGCTCAGCAGTTGCGGGCCGAACCGACCGCCGGGCCCGGTGGACAGGCGCAGCCGGGTGTGGCGGGCGAAGCCGGTCAGCGCCAGCGGCAGCCGCTGCGCGCAGGCGTCCAGCCGCTGCGCGCGCTCGCCCAGCATCGCCTCGGGCCGCGGCAGCGCGCGCGACAGGTCCTGCAGCCGCTGGCTCTTCGCCGCGATCTGGCCGGCCAGCGCGCGGCGGCGGCGATCCTCCAGCGCGCCCAGGTGCACCGCCAGGTCGCGCCGCACCGGCACCGCCATCTCGGCGGCGGCGGTCGGCGTCGGCGCGCGCCGGTCCGAGGCGAAGTCGATCAGCGTGGTGTCGGTCTCGTGCCCCACCGCCGAGATCAGCGGGATGCCGCTGTCCGCCGCCGCGCGCACGACGATCTCCTCGTTGAAGCCCCACAGATCCTCGATCGAACCGCCGCCGCGGGCCACGATCAGCACGTCGGGGCGCGGGATCGCGCCGCCCGGCGCCAGCGCGTTGAAGCCGCGGATGGCGGCGGCGACCTCGGCGGCGCACTTGTCGCCCTGCACGGCGACCGGCCAGACCAGCACCTTGCGCGGGAACCGGTCGCGCAGCCGGTGCAGGATGTCGCGGATCACCGCGCCCGAGGGCGAGGTGACGACGCCGATGACCTCGGGCAGATAGGGCAGCGGGCGCTTGCGGGCCTCGTCGAACAGCCCTTCGGCGGCCAGCGCGGTGCGGCGCTTCTCCAGCATCGCCATCAGCGCGCCGACGCCCGCGGGCGCAATGTCCTCGATCACGATCTGGTAGCGGCTCTGGCCTGGAAACGTGGTCAGCCGGCCGGTGGCGATGACTTCCATGCCTTCCTCGGGCTGGGTGCGCAGGCGCTGCGCATTGCCCTTCCAGATCACCCCCGCCAGCACCGAGCGGTCGTCCTTCAGGTCCAGGTACACATGCCCCGAGCGCGGGCGCGAGACGCGGCCGACCTCGCCGCGCACGCGGACGTGGGTGAACGCGCCCTCGATGGTGCGCTTCACCGCGCCGGACAGCTCCGAGACGGTGAATTCGGGCGCGTTGCCGCCGGCGGGCTGGGCATCGTCGGGGTCGTCGAACAGGTCTGACATCGCGGCACCCTATGCGTGGCGCGGGCGCCCGGTCAACGCGGCAAACGCGGTCAACCCGGGCCGGCGCGGTCTGGCGCGGCCCGCTCGCCGTGCCTCAGTCGCCGCAGCCGCCGCCATCGCCGTCGCCGCCGCTTCCGCTCTCGTAGCTCAGGGTGATCGCGCCCTCGCCCTGCGCGGCACTGATCGCCAGCAGAACGCCGGTCAGAATCCCCGCCAGGATCACCAGGCCCATGGTGTGGATGCCGGTTCCGGTCAGCAGGTAGCGCGCGGCCAGAAAGATCCCGCCGTAGAACGCCGCCGCCTTGAGCATCAGCAGTCCGGTGCGGCGCGGTCGCTGTTCCCGCGGCGGCTTCGGCCAGACGCTGCGCGGCGGCGCGGCGTCGAACTCCTGCCGGTACAGCGCCAGCGTCTCGCGGTACTGCGCCAGGTGGCGCGCGTCCTCGGCCGGGCCCGACGACGGCTCGTGGTGCAGCTCGCGGCCCAGCAGCGGGCACAGCCGCTGCCAGTAGTCGCGGGTGTAGCTCAGGTGCAGGTGCCAGGCGCGGTCGACCTTGCGGCTGGGCGTGACCCGCCCGTCCGAGACCGCGGCGAGATAGAGGAACCTGCGGTACTCGTCCAGCACCCGCGCCGTCAGCCGGCGCGACCACCCCTCGCCGATCCGCAGCTTCCTGGTGAAGGGCACCTCGGCCCGCGGGTCGTCGAACGCATGGTCCCGCAGCCGGTTCCAGAGTGCCGGATCGCGCATCACCGGTCCTTTCGTGCCGTCGGTGGCGTCGGGCGAATCATAGCGGCCGATGATGGCGATTTCGCGAACCGCCGCGGCGGCGCCGGCGGCGGGCGTCTTGCCCCCCTGCCCGCGCCCGCTTAGAAGCCGGGCAAGCAAGACCGGAGGCGAGCCATGAACATCCTGATCCTCGGCGGCGGCGGCCGCGAACATGCGCTGGCCTGGGCCATTGCCGAAAGCCCGAAATGCGACCGGCTGCACGCCGCGCCGGGCAATCCCGGGATCGCGGAACTGGCGACCTGCGTCGATCTGGACATCGAGGACGGCGCCGCGGTGGCCGCCTACGCCGCGGCGCACGACATCGGCTTCGTGGTCATCGGCCCAGAGGCGCCGCTGGCCGCCGGCGTCGCCGACACGCTGCGCGCCGCCGGGCTGCTGGTGTTCGGCCCCGGCCGCGAGGCGGCGCGGCTGGAAGCCTCGAAAAGCTTCACCAAGCAGATCTGCGACGCCTGCGGCGCGCCCACCGCCGCCTGGGCCCGGTTCACCGCCGAAGCCCCGGCGCTGGACTACCTGCAGCGAACCGGCGCGCCGGTGGTGGTCAAGGCCGACGGGCTGGCCGCCGGCAAGGGCGTGACCGTGGCGATGGACCTCGGCACCGCGCAGGACGCGGTGCGGGCGATCTTCGCCGGCGCCTTCGGCGACGCCGGCGCCGAGGTGGTGATCGAGGAATTCATGGAGGGCGAGGAAGCCTCGTTCTTCGTGCTCTGCGACGGGACGGACATCCTGCCGATCGGCACCGCACAGGACCACAAGCGCGCCCGTGACGGCGACGCGGGGCCGAACACCGGCGGCATGGGCGCCTACACCCCGGCCCCGGTGATGACCCCCGAGGTGACGCGGGCCGCGCTGGAGCGGATCGTGCAGCCGACGCTGGCCGAGATGGCGCGGCGCGGCACGCCCTACCAGGGCGTGCTCTATGTCGGGCTGATGATCAGGGACGGCCAGCCGCGGCTGGTCGAATACAACGTCCGGTTCGGCGATCCGGAATGCCAGGTGCTGATGATGCGGCTGGGCGCGCAGGCGCTGGACGCGATGCTGGCCTGCGCCGAGGGCAATCTGGCCGGCGCCAGCCTGAACTGGGCGCCCGACCACGCGATCACCGTGGTGATGGCGGCGCCCGGCTATCCCGGCAGCTATCCCAGGGGCCAGCGCATCGGCGGCGTGGCAGCCGCCGCCAAGGGCGATCCGCAGGTGCGGATCTTCCACGCCGGCACCGCCGAGGCCGACGGCGCGCTGGTCAGCGCCGGCGGCCGGGTGCTGAGCGTCACCGCCCGCGGCGCGACGCTCCGGGAGGCGCGCGAGCGCGCCTATGCGGCCGTCGCGGCAATCGACTGGCCCGAGGCGCACTGGCGCACCGACATCGGCTGGCGGGCGCTGGCCCGCGACGAATGAGGCGGGCGCTGGCCGCGCGGACCGGTGCGCGGCGGCGGCCCCGATGATGCCGTGTCCCGCGCCGAGGACCCGCAGGATCTCGCCGGTGCCGCCCGGCGGCAGGCCGCGCGCCGGCGCCGGACGCCTGCCTTCGGGCGGCGCGGCGATGTCGCTGGTTGGGGGAATGTCGATCTGACGCGGAGGTTCTGCCGCCGTGGCGGCCCGGCGGCCATCCGCCTCACCCCCCGAGATGGCAGGCCGGCGCGCCGCTACCGCCTTGTCGACAAGGCTCCGGTATCAGCCGGCGCAGTCGAGATGCGGCGTGAAGCTCTCCGGCCCGTCGTAGGGGCCGAGGTCGCTGGCCACCACCTGCCCGCCCTCCAGCCGTGCGGCCAGGATCCGGGTCCAGTCGGCGCTCGCGGTCAGCGCCTCGGGGCCGGCGCCGCAGTCGCGCACGCCGCCCTGGATGAACGCCTCGCCGAAGCGGTGGTTGGTGTAACCCTCGGCCTCGGCCAGCGCCTCCATGCCGTCGGGCGTCGGGGTGACGAACTTCAGCACCATGCCCAGGTGCGGGGTCTCGACATAGGCCACGTCCATGCGCCCGTCCGCGTCGAAATCGGCGATCCCGACCGGCGCCAGCCAGCGGTTGCGCTGGCCGATCACCCGGGTCGCGGCCATCCGCTTCACCGTCGGCTGGCCGGCGCCGTCGAAATCCGGATCGTACACCACCAGCGCCGCGCCGCCCGAGGCATAGCTTTCCACGGTGACGAACTCGGGGTCCGGATCGGCGTCGAAATTCGCCAGCCGCGGCGCCAGGTCCTCGAACACATAGGTGACGGGGACGTTGACGAAAACCTTCACGTTGTCCTTGCGCACGACCATCGACGCCCATTCCTCGGCATCGCCCAGCGCGCCGTGCGGATAGCGCGTGGTCGGCCGGTCGTAGACCGCCGAGATCTCGAAGCACGGCGCGCCGGGCAGCACCACCCGGCCCAGCTCGGGCGGGTGCGGGCAGCTCTGCGCCAGCGCCGGCGCCGCGCCCGCAACCACAACCGCAAGCGTCAGCGCCGCGCCGCGCATCAGATCTGCTTCTCCGGCATCTGCACCACCAGACCGTCGAGCGCGTCGGTGACCTTCAGCTGGCAGGTCAGCCGCGAACACGCCGGGTCCGGCTCGTAGGCGAAGTCGAGCATGTCCTCCTCCATCGCCTCCTTCTCGGGCAACTTGCCGGTCCAGTCGGGGTGCACGTAGACATGGCAGGTCGAGCAGGCGCAGGCGCCGCCGCAATCGGCCTCGATGCCGGGGATGTTGTTGTCGCGCGCGCCTTCCATCACGCTCAGCCCGTTGGGCACGTCGACCACGTGTTCGGTGCCGTTGTGCTCGATGTAGGTGATCTTCGCCATCTGCGTCCGCATGCCTCGTGATTTTCCTTGTCCGATACATAGTCCCGGCGCGCGGCGGAATCCAACCCCCGCGCGCCGCCTCGGGCGCGCGGCCCGGGTTTGCGGCCCGCCCGGAGGTTAACCATTCGTTAACGGAAGCTTTGGATTTTAGACGATTTCGTGGGATTTCCGGCAGGGTAACCAGTGCCGGAGGATACCATGCTTGTGATCGAGGCGGCTGCGTCGGGCTTCCACGCGCGCTCGCCGCTGGGCGACGCGCTGGCGCCGGACGTGTTCTTGAACGCGGCCCCCGACCCGGCGGGGGGCATCGTGCTGCCGGTGGCGGGCACGCAATGGTGGACCGACAGCTGGCCGGCGCTGCCGGGGGCGACCCGCGCCCGGCTGCAGGCCGACACCGCGCTCGACCCGGCGCAGCCGGGCGACGGCAGCGCCGCGCTGCGGCTGACCGGGATCGCCTGGACCCGGCTCGAGGCCGACGGCCCGGTGCCGATCGCCACGCTGCGGCTTGAGACGCCGCTGGCGGTGACCGCCACCCACGACCCCGGGGGCAGCGCCGCGGCGCCGACCTGGCTGGCCGCCGCCGCCGCTGCGCTGGCCGAGGCGGTGCAGCATTCCGGCCTGCGCTTTCAGGGCGGCGCCGGCGACGACGTGTTCCGCCCCGCCGCCGAGGTGCTGCCGCTCTACGCGCCGGTGGTCCTGCTCGGGCGAGGCGGCAACGACGCGCTGCACGGCGGCCGCGCCGACGAGGTGCTGCGCGGCGGCGCCGGCGACGACCTGCTGACCGACGCCGGCGGGCGCAGCCGGCTGCACGGCGGCGGCGGCGACGACACGCTGAAGGCGGGGGCGTTCTCGGACGGCTCGGCGCTGCGCGGCGGGCGCGGCGACGATCTGGTGATCTCCAGCAACGGCGACGACCGGCTGTGGGGCAACGCCGGGCGCGACCGGCTCGAGGGCGGGCGCGGCGACGACCGGCTGCGCGGCGGCCAGGGCGACGACCGGCTGGACGGCGGCGAGGGCGGCGACCGGCTGAGCGGCGGCCGCGGCGACGACCTGCTGAGCGGCGGCGAGGGCGCCGACACCTTCGTCTTCCGCGCCGCGCAGGAGGGCCACGACGTGATCGACGACTACCAGCCGGGGCTCGACCGGCTGCTGCTGCGCGGCGCCGAGGGCCGGCTGGTGCAGGATGGCGACGACGTGCTGCTGCTGTGGGACAACCCCGACGCCGGCGCGCGGATCCTGGGCGTCGCGGTCGAGGACGTGACGCTGGACCACTGGGGCGTGCAGATACTTTGAGACCGTAGCGCGAGCCAATTCCGGCTATGGTGTCAACATGAACAGGACACGCATCCAACCGCCCCCGAATGACTGGGGGCGAGACCGCCTTACGGATTTTTTCGATGCCTATCGAAGCAGCCAGTATGCAACGTTCGCAAGCAAGCGCTCTGAGGCAAACGACCTGATCGCCATCGACGGCATGTTTTGCAAGCTGCTGGACGGCGCAATCAACCCGAGGCCGTTGCTCCCGGCAGACTTCCTGTTCCGCGCGCACGCAGCCTTTCGCGCCGCTGCCGGGGCGGTCATGGCAGGTCAGGTGTATGAGACGCAGGCGCTGCTCCGTCTTTGCCTCGAACAGGGCGCGTACGCGCACTACATCGGCGACAACCAGACCCGGTGGGAAATTTGGATAAACCGCCATGAAGGCGGCGGGTCGATGAAAGCGGCGCGCAGCGCGTTCACCCATAAAAAGGTTTCCGGCCACATCGCAAACGCGAACGCGAAGCTCGGCAGTTCCCACACCGCGCTTTGTGATCGGACCATCGACTACGGGGCGCATCCGAACGAGCGCGGCGCGTCGATGAACTCCATGACCAGAGACAACGACGACGGTGGAAAGCACTTCGAATTCATCTACCTTCACGGCGATGGCTTGATGCTCGAATTCGGTTTGAAAACTGCGGCTCAGGTCGGGCTGTGGGTACTGCAGATCGCGGCAGAGATCTATCCGGCGCGGATGCAGGAGTTGAAGCTACAGCACAAGATCCGGGATATGGCCAAGCGCTACTGAAGGACCAACCGAAAATGGCCGGTCGTGCCACGCGACCATTTGCTCGGCCGGTTCCAGCCACAAGCCAGCCCGTGCGACGCCGAAGCCCACCGGGCGCAACGCCAGGCGAAACGGGCCCGGAGCGGCCCGTCTCGGTCCCGCAAGCGGGACCTGTTCGCGCCGGCCGGGCTCAGCCGCTCGGCGTCAGCGCCACGAAGCGCGGCTGGCCGTCGCGGCGCACCAGCAGCAGCACCGACTTGCGGCCGGCGTCGCGCGCCGCCTCGAACCGCTCGACGACGTCGGCGGGCGTCTGCACCGGCTGCTGGCCGATCTCGGCGATGACGTCGCCGCGGCGCAGCCCCTTCTCGAATGCCTCGCTGTTCTCGTCGACCTCGATCACGGCGACGCCGCGCACGTCCTCGGCCAGGCCCAGCTCCTCGCGCAGGGCGGCATCGATGCCCATCAGCGTCAGGCCCAGCACCTCGTCGGCCTGCGGCACCTCGTCCTCCTCGGGCAGGTCGCCGGACGACAGCAGCCCCTCGGCCTCCTCGCGGCGGCCCAGCGTGACCTTCAGCGTCTGCGTGGCGCCGTCGCGGAAGATCACCACGCGGACCGTCGTGCCGACCTCGGAATCGCCGACCATGCGCACCAGCTCGCGGGTGTCGGCGACGGTCTGGCCGCCGAAGCTGAGGATCACGTCGCCGGCCTTGATGCCGGCATCCAGCGCCGGGCCGTCGGGCACGTCGGTGACCAGCGCGCCGCTGGTATCGTCCAGCTCCAGCGCCTCGGCGACGTCGTCGGTGACGTTCTGGATCGACACCCCCAGCCAGCCGCGGCGGGTCTCGCCGAATTCCTTCAGCTGCTCGACCACGCGCTTGACCACGGCCGAGGACATCGAGAAGCCGATGCCGATCGAGCCGCCGTTGGGCGACAGGATCGCGGTGTTCACGCCGATCACCTCGCCGGCCAGGTTGAACAGCGGCCCGCCCGAGTTGCCCTGGTTGATCGCGGCGTCGGTCTGGATGAAGTCGTCATAGGCGCCCTGCAGCGACCGGTTGCGCGCCGAGATGATCCCGGCCGAGACCGAGAACCCCTGCCCCAGCGGGTTGCCGATCGCCAGCACCCAGTCGCCGACCCGGGCGACGTCGCTGTCGCCGAACTTGACGTAGGGCAGCGGCTGCGCCGGCTCGACCTTCAGCAGCGCGATGTCGGTGCGCGGGTCGGTGCCGACGATCTCGGCCGGCAGCTCGCCGCCGCCGTCGAAGAACTCGATCAGGATCTCGTCGGCGGCCTCGATCACGTGGTTGTTGGTGACGATGTAGCCGTCGGGCGAGATCACGAAGCCCGAGCCCAGCGCCGAGCCGCGGCGCTGCCGCTGCTCGGGGCGGTCGCGGTCGAGGAAGTCGCGGAACAGGTCCTCCAGCGGCGAGCCCTCGGGCACCAGCGGCTGCGGGCCCTCGTTGCCGGCGACCAGCGTGCTGGTGGTGATGTTGACCACCGCCGGGCTGAGCCGCTCGGCCAGTTCCGCGAAGCTGTCCGGAGGCCGCGCCTCGACGCGGGCCGCCTGCAGCACGAACAGCAGGATCGCGATCAGGATCGTCAGCGCGGCGGCGCGGACCCCCTGTTCGGCCGTCAGGGTACGCGTGGCTGTCTTAACCCGGGTCAACCGTTATCTCCCTCATGGTGGAATGCAGACTCTCGTGGGGTGTCCGCTGCTATATTGGGAGCCCGCCAGAGCAAGGTCAACAAGACGCCCTGCGCGCGGCCGGCTTCTCACCACCGCGTGATCGCCCAGCCGCCCCCGCCCGCCCGCTCGCGCGTCGGCTGCGGCCATCAGCCGCGGGCGATCCAGACCAGCACCACGCCCAGCGCGACGACGCCCAGGCCCAGGCTTCGGCGCGACTCGGGCGGCATCCGCCGCAGCGCCGCCAGCACCTCGTCCATACGCGAAGGGGCCAGTGCAAGCACCAGCCCCTCGATCACGGCCGCAATGCCGAGCCCGGTCAGAAGATCCGACCAGGTCAATTCGCGGCGTCGTCCGCGGCCGGCGCCTCGGTGCCGGCATCCCCGGTTTCGGCATCCCCGGTTTCGGCATCCCCGGTTTCCGCGTTCCCGGCCGCGCCGTCACCAGTCGCGCCTTCACCGGTGTCCCCGTCACCGGCTGCGCCGTCACCGGTGTCGCCGTTATCGGCCTCGCCTTCGATGACCTCGACCTCGCCGGACTCGACGCTGTCGGGCACCGGCGGCTCGGCGGCGGGCGGCATCGACTCGTCCAGCGGCTCGATCACCTCGGGCTCCAGCGCGCCCTCGGGCAGCGCCACGTCCGGATCGTCCGACGGCACCCGGATCTCGGCGCCGTCGTCCCGCGCCGGGTCGGTCGCGTCCCCGCCCCCCGAGGCGTCCCCGGAAGCGTCCCCGGACCCGTCACCATCGTCGCTGGGCGGCGAGGCCGGCCGCGGCGCCTGCGCCCGGTTGCCGGTGTCCGACTTGAGGTACTCGAAGAACTCGCTGTCGGGCGAGATCACCAGCGTCGAGTTCTCCCCGCCCAGCGCCCGCTCGTAGGCGTTGAGCGAGCGGTAGAACGAGAAGAACTCCGGATCGCGGCCGAACGCGCCGGCGTAGATCGAGTTGCGCTCGGCGTCGGCCTCACCGCGGATGATCTCGCTGTCGCGCTGCGCCTCGGACACCAGCTCGACCGCGGTGCGGTCGGCCAGCGCGCGGATCCGCTGCGCGGCTTCCTGACCGCGGGCGCGCTCGTCCGCCGCCTCGCGCTCGCGCTCGGCGATCATCCGGTCGAACGTGGCCTGCAGGTTGGTCGGCGGCAGGTCGGCGCGCTTGATCCGCACGTCGACCACGTTCACCCCCAGCGCCTCGGCCTCGGTGGCGGCGGCGTCGCGGATCCGGGTCATCAGCGCCACCCGGTCCTCGGACAGGATCTGGTTCGACGCCACCGAACCCAGAACCTCGCGCAGGTTGGTCTCGAGGATCTGGTCCAGCCGGCTCTCGGCCTGGAAGATGCCGCCGGTGCCCACCGCCTGGCGGAACCGGACGACGTCGGCGATGCGCCAGCGCGCGAAGGCGTCGACCACCAGACGGCGGTCGTCCAGCGGGGTGACCTCGCGCGATTCGGTGTCCAGCGACTGGATCCGGTCGTCGTAGCGCACCACGTCCTGGATGAACGGGATCTTGAACGCCAGACCGGGGTTCTCGCGCACGTCCCTGATCTGGCCGAACTGCAGCACCAGCGCCTTCTCGCGCTCGTCGACGATGAAGATCGACGACAGGCCCACGATCACCAGGCCGAGGATGATCGAGACGAGGATGATCGTGCGGCTCATTGCGTGGTCTCCTGG
Organism: Halovulum marinum; assembly: GCF_009697225.1. Lineage (GTDB taxonomy): Bacteria > Pseudomonadota > Alphaproteobacteria > Rhodobacterales > Rhodobacteraceae > Halovulum > Halovulum marinum. The sequence goes on along the minus strand of NZ_WIND01000007.1, from coordinate 86,818 downwards.
TTCGCGGTGCCGGACCGCCGGCCCAGCTCGTTCAGCGGCAGATAGGGCACCACGCCCTGCCCGCCGCCGCTGCCGCCGGTCACGGTCTCGTCGATGACGATCTTGTCGACGCCGGCCAGCACGCGCTCGAGCGTCTCGAGATAGAGGCGCTTGCGCGTCACCTCGCTGGCCTTGGCGTACTCGTCGTAGACCGCGACGAAGCGGCTGGCCTCGCCGCGCGCCTCGTTGACGACGCGGGCGCGATAGCCCTCGGCCTGCTCCAGCACCTCGGCGGCCTCGCCGCGGGCGGCGGCCAGGCGCTGGTTCGCATAGGCATCGGCACGGTTGCGGAAGGTGGTGCGCTCCTGCTCGGCGGCCTGCACGTCGCGGAACGCCTCGATCACCTCGGTCGGCGGGTCGACCTTGGCCAGCGTCAGGCGCACGACGTTGATCCCCGATTCGTAGCTGTCGAGCGTGTCCTGGATCAGCCCGCGGACCTCCTGCGCGACGACCGCGCGATCCTCGTTCAGCACTGGGCCCAGGTTCGAGCGGCCGATCACCTCGCGCATCGCCGAACTGGCGACCGCCTGGATGGTGTCCTCGGGATCGGCCAGGTTGAACAGGTAGGCGGCCGGATCGGAGATGTTCCAGACCACCTGGAAGTCGATGTCGACGATGTTCTCGTCACCGGTCAGCATCAGCCCGTCGTCGGTGCGGCCGCGGCCGCCGATGCCGACGTCCTCGGTGTTCTCGCGCGTCACCGAAAGCTTCTGATAGCTGACGAACGGCCACGGCGCGAAGTTCAGGCCCGGCTCGCCGATCGACGAGAACTTGCCGAGGAACAGCTCCACCGACTTCTCTTCCGGGCGGACGGTGTAGAACGACATCACCAGCCACAGCACGAACAGCACCACGCCGATCAGCGCAAAGCCGCCGCGGCCGATGCTGGGCCCGTCGGGCCGGCCGCCGCCGCCGCTGCCGCCGCGCCCGCCCATCAGCACGCGCAGCTGCTCCTGGCCCTTGCGGACGATCTGGTCGATGTCGGGACCCTGCCCCGGACGCTGGCCGCCGCCGCCGCCACCGCCGGGGCCGCCGCCGCCGGGGCCGGAGCCCCGGTTGCCGTCGTCGCCGCCCCAGGGGCCGCGACCGCCACCCTTCTTGCCGCCGCCACCCCCCCAGGGGCCGCCGGAGTTGTTCGATCCTGGCATCAGCCGTCTACCTCTTTGAAATCTTCGTTGGCACCGGGTTAGCATGTGTTGACCCGAGGGTGAAATCGCAAGATCAGCCCGGAACGGCGTGGCGCATCGTCACCAGTTCCTCGGCGGCGGTCGGATGCACCGCCATGGTGCGGTCGAAATCCTCCTTGGTGGCGCCCATCTTCACCGCGATGCCGACCAGCTGGATCATCTCGCCGGCCGCCGGGCCGACGATGTGCACACCCAGCACGCGGCGGCTGGCCTTGTCCACCACCAGCTTCATCAGCATCCGCTGGTCGCGGTCTGCGAAGGCGTGGAACATCGGCCGGAACGCGGTGCGGTAGATCTCGATGTCGTACAGCTCGCGTGCCTCTTCCTGGGTCATGCCGACGGTGCCGATCTCGGGCTGGGTGAAGATCGCGGTGGGGATGTTGGCGTGGTCCACCGGTGTCGGCTCGCCCTTGAACACGGTGTCGGCGAAGGCCATGCCCTCGTGGATCGCCACCGGCGTCAGGTTCACCCGGTCGGTGACGTCGCCGATCGCGTAGATCGACGGCACCGAGCTCTGCGAGTACTCATCGACGCAGATCTCGCCGTAGCGGCCCAGCTCGATCCCCAGCTCGGTCAGGCCCAGCCCGCGGGTGTTTGGGCGGCGGCCGGTGGCGTACAGCACCACGTCGTATTCGCTGATACTGTTGTCCGAACATTTCACCGCCAGCCCGGAGCCGGTCTTCTCGATCGACACCAGATCGCGGCCCAGGTGCAGGTCGATGCCCTTCTTGCGCATCTCCTCGGCGACATGACCGCGCACCTCGTCGTCGAAGCCGCGCAGGATCTGCGCGCCGCGGTAGAACTGCGTCACCCTGGTGCCCAGACCGTTCATGATCCCGGCGAACTCGCAGGCGATGTAGCCGCCGCCGATGATCAGCATGCGCTCGGGCCGGGTCTCCAGGTGGAAGATCTCGTTCGAGGTGATGGCGTGCTCGATCCCCGGCACGTCCGGCACGAACGGCGCGCCGCCGGTGGCCACCAGCAGGTGCGCGGCGGTGATCGTCTCGCCGGTCGACAGCTTGACCGTGTGCGGATCCTCCAGCACGCCGCGGGCGCGGTGGATGGTGACGCCGGCCTTCTCCAGGTTGCGCTGGTAGACCTGCTCCAGCCGGTCGATCTCGCGGTCCTTCTTGTCGATGAAGAACCGCCAGTCGAAATCGCTGCGCTCGAAACGCCAGCCGAAGCCGGTGGCGTCCTCGACCGATTCGGAGAACCCCGAGGCGAACACCATCAGCTTCTTCGGCACGCAGCCGCGGATCACGCAGGTGCCGCCGTAGCGGTCCTCCTCGCACAGGCCGACGCGGGCGCCGTACCCGGCCGCCCAGCGCGCGGCGCGCACCCCGCCCGAGCCGCCGCCGATGACGAAAAGGTCGTAGTCGAAATCTGCCAATGAAATCTCCTGTCGCGGCGGGGTTCAGCCCCGGATGTCCAGCTGGGCCAGGATCCGCTGCATCCGCTCGTCCTGCGGCGGGTCCAGCCGCCGGGTCTCGCCGTCGGCGCCCAGCTCGTGCACCTCGCCAGAGGCGAAGCCGAACACCGCGGTGTCGGCGATGTCGATGAACAGCCCGGTCTCGACCACGCCGGGCACCGCCAGCAGCCGCGGCGCCAGGCTGTCGACGTCGTCGATGTATTCCAGGTGCAGGTCGAGGATGTAATGCCCCTCGTCGGTGACGAAGCGGGCGCCGTCCTTCATCCGCGGGCTGATCGTGCTGCCGTCCAGGTCGGTCGAGGACAGCACGTCCTCGATCAGCTTGCGGGTCGCGGTCCAGCCGAAGCGCACCACCTCGACCGGCAGCGGGAACGCGCCCAGCGTGTCGACCCGCTTGCCGTCGTCGGCGATCACCACCATCCGCTCCGAGGCGGCGGCGACGATCTTCTCGCGCAGCAGCGAGCCGCCGCCGCCCTTGATCAGCGACAGCACCGGGTCGACCTCGTCGGCGCCGTCGATGGTCAGGTCCAGCCAGCCGGCCTCCTCCAGGGTCGCGGTGCGCAGCCCGACCGACCGGGCCAGCGCCTCGGTCCGCTCCGAGGTCGACACCGCGACCACCCGCAGCCCCTCAAGATAACTCCGCGCGCCCAGCAGCCTGACCAGCCACTCGGCGGTGCTGCCGGTGCCCAGGCCGATGCGCATGTCGTCCTCGACGAACTGCATCGCGTGGTAGGCGGCGGTCAGCTTCGCCCGGTCGGGCGGGTCGAGACGATCCAGCATTGGCGCAGATCCCTTTGGCATCGCCGTGGAAAACAGGCTATTGGGCGGCTTATAGGCGGTTTGCGCGGCGGGTTCAAAAGCCAAAGCGCCGCAATGACGGGGGGTCACGGCCATGTTCCTGAGCGTGTTCGACATCTTCAAGGTCGGCGTCGGCCCGTCCAGCTCGCACACCATGGGCCCGATGGTCGCCGCGGCGCGGTTTCTCGACCTGCTGCGCGACGGCCGCGAGGCGATCCCCGGCGCCGGGCCGCCGGCGGCGGTGCGCTGCACGCTGCACGGCTCGCTGGCGTTCACCGGCAAGGGCCACGCCACCGACCGCGCGGTGGTGCTGGGGCTGGCCGGGTTCGCCCCCGACCGGTTCGACGCCGACCGCGCCGCCGAAGCCGAGGCGCGGCTGGCCGCGGACCGCACCCTGCGCCCCGAGCGCCTGCCGGAGCTGGCGTTCGACCCCCAGACCGACGTGGTGTTCGACTACGGCCCGCCGCTCGAGGGCCACGCCAACGGGCTGGTGCTGGAGGCGTTCGACGCCCGCGGCGACCTGCACGCGCGCGAGACCTACTATTCCGTCGGCGGCGGCTTCGTGCTGACCGGACGCGAGCTGGACCGCCGCGACGGCGACGGCGCCGCGCAGGCGGTGCCGTTCCCGTTCGCCAACGCCGCGCAGATGCTGCGCATGGCGCACGAGAGCGGGCTCAGCATCGCCGAGATGAAGCGCGTCAACGAACGCGCCCGCGGCACCGAGCAGCTGGACGCCGGGATCGCCCGGATCTGGGCGGTGATGGACGACTGCATCGCCCGCGGGCTGGCCGAGGACGGCGTGCTGCCCGGCGGGCTGAACCTGCGCCGCCGCGCCCGGCGCATCCACCAGGCGCTGCTGGCCGAGCACGGCCAGAACCTGTCGGCGCCGCACACGGTGAACGACTGGATCTCGGTCTACGCGATGGCGGTGAACGAGGTGAACGCCGCCGGCGGCCAGGTCGTCACCGCGCCGACCAACGGCGCGGCCGGCGTGGTGCCGGCGGTGCTGAAATACTACCTCGACCATGTGCCGGGCGCGTCCCGCGACCGGATCGCGGATTTCCTGCTGACGGCGGCGGCGATCGGCGGGCTGATCAAGACCAACGCCTCGATCTCCGGCGCCGAAGTCGGCTGCCAGGGCGAGGTCGGCTCGGCCGCGGCGATGGCGGCGGCGGGGCTGGCGGCGGTGCTGGGCGGCACCGCCGAGCAGATCGAGAACGCCGCCGAGATCGCGCTGGAACATCACCTCGGGATGACCTGCGATCCGATCCGCGGGCTGGTGCAGGCGCCCTGCATCGAGCGCAACGGGCTGGGCGCGATCAAGGCGGTGTCGGCGGCCTCGCTCAGCCTGCGCGGCGACGGGCGGCACCTGGTCTCGCTCGACGCCTGCGTCGAGACCATGCGCCAGACCGGCCGCGACATGAGCGAGAAGTACAAGGAAACCTCGCTCGGCGGCCTCGCCGTCAACGTGCCGGAGTGCTGAGCGCCGCCGCCGCCTGCTCCAGCGCCGCCAGCGGCAGCGTCGCCAGCACGCCCGGCCCGTCGAAGGCCGCGCGCACGGTGCCGCCGGTGGCCGCGTTCGAGGTGCCGACCCGGCCGCCCGGCTCCAGCGTCAGCCCCGCCAGCGTCCACGCCAGCCCCTGCGAGCCGGTGCCGGTGACCCGGCGCAGCGGAAAGAACGATACCGGGGTGCCGGCGGCCAGTTCCAGCGCCAGCTCGGCGCGCCAGTGGAAGGTCAGGTCCTGCTCGCCCAGCAGGATCACCGGCCGGTCGGCATAGCGCAGCAGCGCGCTGAGCGAGGCCAGCGCGTGGTCCACCCGGCCGCCCAGGAAACCGCAGCCCAGGATCAGCGGGGCGCGGATCGAGTACAGGCATTTCTCGAAATCCGTGGTGTCCTGTTCGCCCAGCCGGTACACGCGGATGTCGGATTTCCGCCAAGTTTCATCACTAGGTAACGAATCCATGTCACCGATGACCGCCACCGGCCTGTGGCCACAGGCCAGCGCGTGCGCGATGCCGCCGTCGGCCGCCACCAGCGTGGGGGCCAGCGCCAGGGCGCGGCGCAGCTGCCGGCGCGCGGCGAAGGAACCGCCCACCAGGGTCACGTTGTCGGGGCTGTCGAGCAGGATTTCGGCCATGCCGAGCGTAGTAGTCTCAAGAGGGTTCAGTTTCCAGCAACCAGTGCCTAGTGTCTGGCACAGACAGCGCGCGGCGGTGCGCGCCCCGGGGTGCCCGCCGCACAGTGGAGGACCGAGATGACCGACAGCAAGAAGCTGGCCGTGGCCTATGGCGGGTTCGCCTGCGTGCTGGAGGGGTTCGACAACCCGTTCCCGATCATGCGCAAGGTGGTGCGCTACTTCCAGGACGTGGCCGAGAAGGACCCGGAATTCGCCGGCTACCGCGACATCGCCGACTTCGAATCGCTGCACGAGAAGCTGACCGACCCCGACGGCGGCAGCCGGCTGCTGTTCGAGCCGATCGCCGGCGGCGTGCACGTCCGCCGCTGCGCGGCAGCCGACGCCGCGGGCGAGCGTGCCTCCGACCATGCGCTCGACGATGCGCGCGACGATGCGCGCGACGGAGCACTCGACGGTGCGCGCGACGGAGCACTCGGCGATGCACTCGACGGAGCACTCGACGGTGCGCGCGACATCGACGAACCCGCTGCGCGAGACGAGGCCGGCGGCGACGAAGCCGATTCGCCCCCCGGCGCGGACCTCTCCGACCCGCACGACACCGCCGCCGCGCAAGACGCGCCCGCCGCGGACGAAAATGCCGCCGCGGACGCGGACGCCGAAGCTGATCGCCCGGTTCACCACGACGCGGTTCACCACGACGCGGATGCGGATGCGGACGCGGAATCAGAAACCGTCGCCGATCCCGAGGATCACATCTGGCACGGCGATTCGCTGGTGTTCGCCCACGATGCGGCCAGCCCCGCACCGGATGCCGAGCCGGAGCGGCACGCCGCCGACTCCGCCGCCGAATCTGCTGCCGAATCCGCCACCGAATCCGCGGGCCAGCCCGCCGTCGAAGCGGATGGCAGCACCCAACCGGATGCAGAGGCGGAGCGTCACGCCGCCGAAACAGCCGTTGAGCCCGCCGCCGAAAGCCGCGACGAAACTCGCGACGAATCGAGCCGCGCATCTGCCGACGCGGACGCGGCCGAGAACGCCGGCGAGACCGCCGGCGAGACCGTGGAACGCCATGCTGCCGACGATCGCACGGGCGAGGACACGGCCGCCGAGGCGGACCGCCACCGCGACGAACCGGCCGCCGCCGCGGCCGAAGCGCGCGACGCCGACACCGGCGCACGCCCCGCCGCGCCGCTGCGCCTCGATCAGGCGCCGCCGGCGCCCGACGCCGCGCATCGGCCGCTGACGGCGCTGCGGCTGGGCCCCGAAATGGCGACCGCGCCCGCCGACCCCGGGCCGGCGCCGGCGTTCATCGACACCGTCGAGGCCCCGCCCGAGCCCCGAGGCGGACTGTTCCGCACCCGCCCGCCGGCGCAGGCAGAGATGCCGCCCGCGGCGCGCGGAAAAGCTGCCGCGGACACGGCGGCGGAACCCGCCGACACCGCCGGTCCGGACCATTCCCGCCGCGGTCTGGGCGCGCGCACGCTGGGCGGGCTGCTGCGCCGCAAGGCCCCGAAGACCGGGATCGCCGCCGCGCCGCCCGAGACCGCAATCCCGCCCGCCGAGGCCACAGCACAGAAACCGGCACAGAAACCGGCGCACATCCCGGCCGCGGCCGCCGCCCCCGCCCCGGAACGCGAACCGGCGCCCGAACCGCTGCCCGATGCGTCCCGCGACGCGGCAGCGAAACCCGCGCCGAGCCGTCTGCGCGTGGTCGACGGCGATGCCGCGCCGCTGGACGCGCCCGCCGCCGGCGTCCGGCCGCACCCGGCCGCTGGCGCACGTCCCGCCGAGCCGTCCGCCGCCGAACCGGCGCCGCCGGCGCCCGAGCCGGCGGCGAAACCCGCCCCGGCCGCGCCGGCCCGCACCGGCGGCGGCAACGAGATGCGCGACCGGCTGCACTCCAGCTTCGCCGACATGCCCGAGCCGATGCCGGCCGCGCTGGACGTCGGCCCCGGCGAGGGCGACGCCGATCCGGGCAGCCCGGCGGGCTTCGCCCGCGCCGTCGGCGCCGCGTCGCTGCCCGAGATGATGGCCGCCGCGGCCGGCTTCATGATGATGATCGAGGGCCGCGACCACGTCAGCCGCGCCGAGCTGATGACCATGGTGCAGGCCATCGCCGGCGGCAGCCCGCTCAGCGCCGAGGCCAAGATCAAGGCGTTCGGCAAGCTGGTGCGCGGCGGCCGGATCGTACGCGCCGACGCCGGTCGGTTCTTCCTGTCCGCCGAGACGGTGCAGGACTTCCAGGAGCGGCTGAACGAACTGGTGTGACCGGACCGCGCACCGGACCGCGCACCGGGCGGCACGCGCCGCCCGCCCGCGCGGTCCCTCCCCGTCAGGCCCCGAACCGTGTCAGGCCCGAGCCGTGTCAGGCCCGAGCCGTGTCAGGCCCGAGGCGCGTCAGTCCCCGTTCCAGGGCCGGATCACCACCGCCGAGATCGCGTTCTTCGGCGAGCCGTCGATCAGCCGGTCGGAATAGGTCAGGTAGACCAGCGTCGCGCGCGCCTCGTCGTGGAACCGCACCACCTGCACCCGCTTGAACAGGATCGAGGTGCGGCGGCCGAACACCTCCTCGCCGTCCTCCAGCGGTCCACTGATCTCGATCGGCCCGGTCTGCCGGCAGGCGATCGACGCGTCCGAGGTGTCCTCGGCCAGCCCCAGCGACCCCCGCAGCCCGCCGGTCAGCGCCCGGCTGACGAAGCAGCTGACGCCCGACACCTTCGGATCGTCGAACGCCTCGACGACGATCTTGTGGTTGCGCCCCAGCAGCTTGAAGGCGGTGTCGACCTCGCCGATCTGCTCGGCGCGCGCGGCCGCCGCCGTCAGCAGGCCGGCCAGCAGCCCCGCCGCCAGCCCCGCCGTCAAAGCCGCCCCCCGTGCCAGATGCCTCATCGTCTCGCCTCCGCCTCGGGCTCCGCTTCGGGATCGGCCCGCCCCACGCCGCGGAACACCGCGCGGAACGGCAGCGCCCAGAGGATGCCCAGCGCGACATAGACCGCAAGCTCGACCCAGATCGGCGGCCGCTCGAACAACGCCAGCAGGTTGACCGCCGCGACGATGTACAGCGGCACGCCCACCAGCAGGATCAGCAGCGACAGCCGCCGCCTGGACTTGTAGCTCAGCTTCATCAGTCGGCAAACGGATCCCTGACCAGGATCGTGTCCTCTCGTTCGGGTGAAGTCGACAGTAGCGCGACCGGGCAGTCGATCAATTCCTCGATGCGGCGGACGTACTTGATCGCCTGCGCCGGCAGCTCGGCCCAGCTGCGCGCGCCCCGGGTGGTCTCGGACCAGCCGGGCATCTGCTCGTAGACCGGCCGGCAGCGCGCCTGCTGGTCGGCGGCGGTCGGCAGATGGTCCAGCCGCGCGCCGTCCAGCTCGTAGCCGACGCAGATCTTCAGCACCTCGAACCCGTCCAGCACGTCCAGCTTGGTCAGGCAGATGCCGTCGATGCCGGAAATCGCGCAGGTCTGCCGCACCAGCGCCGCGTCGAACCAGCCGCAGCGCCGCTTGCGCCCGGTGGTGGTGCCGAACTCGTGGCCGCGCTCGCCCAGCCGCTGGCCGTCGGCGTCGTCCAGCTCGGTCGGGAACGGGCCTTCGCCGACGCGGGTGGTATAGGCCTTGACGATGCCCAGCACGTAGTCGATCGCGCCCGGCCCGACACCGACCCCGGTGGCCGCCTGCCCGGCGATCACGTTCGACGAGGTGACGTACGGGTAGGTGCCGAAGTCGATGTCCAGCAGCGAGCCCTGCGCGCCCTCGAACAGGATCCGCTTGCCGGCCTTGCGCTTCTCGTTCAGCAGCTTCCAGACCGGCGCCGCGTAGGGCAGGATCTGCGGCGCGATCGCCTCCAGATCGGCGATCAGCCCGTCGCGGTCTATCGGCTCCAGCCCCAGCCCGGCGCGCAGCGCGTTGTGATGCACCAGCGCCCGGTCGACGCGCAGTGCCAGCGTGGCGGCGTCGGCCAGGTCGGCGACGCGGATGACGCGGCGGCCGACCTTGTCCTCGTAGGCCGGGCCGATGCCGCGGCCGGTGGTGCCGATCCGCGCGACCGCGTTCTGGCTCTCCCGCGCCCGGTCCAGCTCGCCGTGGAACGGCAGGATCAGCGGCGTGTTCTCGGCGATCACCAGCGTCTCGGGGCTGATCTCGACGCCCTGTCCGCGGATCGTCTCGATCTCCTTGACCAGGTGCCAGGGGTCCAGCACCACGCCGTTGCCGATCACGCTCAGCTTGCCGCCGCGCACCACGCCCGAGGGCAGCGCGTGCAGCTTGAAGACCTTGCCGTCGATCACCAGCGTGTGGCCGGCGTTGTGCCCGCCCTGGAAGCGCGCCACCACGTCGGCCCGCTCCGAGAGCCAGTCGACGATCTTGCCCTTGCCCTCGTCGCCCCACTGGGCGCCCACCACGCACACGTTCGCCATGCCGGTCCTCTCCGCTTCGTTGCCCCGACCCCATACGCCAACGGCGCGGCGACCGAAAGGGGCTCAGGGCCGCGCGCGCGGCTCCCGTGCGGCGCCGACATGCTGCGCCAGCCAGTCGGTCAGCGGCCGCGCCATATCCCAGGTGCGGAACGCGTGCTGCAGCGGCCGGCGCCCGTCCAGCGCCGCGTCCGGCGCCAGCCGCGCGCCGGCGGTGATGCTCTTCAGGCGCAGCAGCTCCAGCCGCGGGTGGTCCCTGGCGACGCCGCGCGGGATGCCGCTCAGGCTGTCGCCGCCGACGTCCAGCCCGGCGGCGCGCAGCGCCTCGAAGATCCGCCGCAGCGCCTCGCCGCTGCCTTGCGCATCGACCGCGGCGCGGAACCGGCGCAGCTGGTCCGGCGACAGCTGGTGCGCGCCGGTGCCGGCGTAAAAGCCGTCCCGGGTCAGCGCCGCGTACAGCGCCCGGCCGTCCGGCAGCCCGGTGACCAGCCCGTAGGTGCTGGTCTTGTACGGGCTCCTGTCCTTGCCGAAGCGCAGGTCGCGGTGCTGGCGGAACAGCTTGACGCCGCCGCCGTGGCGCTCGGCGGCCTCGGCGATCAGCCGCAGCATCGGCGTGCGGATCTGCGCCTCGAAACCGTCGCGGTTGGCGTCGTACCAGCTTTTCGAGTTGTCGGCGGCCAGCTCGCGCAGCAGATCCACCGCGCGGGGGCCGAATCCGGTGAACGGCGCGTCCACCATGACCGGGTCCTCCCTGATGCGATCAGAGTGCCGCATCCGCCGCGCCGGTCAAGCGTCACGCGCGCGCCCGGCGCCCCGGGGACCGGGGCGCCGGGCTGCAGGTCGTGCGCGCGTCAGCGCGCGCCGCCCGGTTGCCGGCGGATCAGAACCGCAGCGCCTTGGCCTGCCGGACCTGCGCCAGACCCTGGATCCTCTCCAGCGCCGCGGGCGGGACCACGGCGTCGACGCCCAGCAGCGCGATCGCCTCATCGCCCCTGGCCGAGCGGCCCAGCGCGAAGGTGGCGATGTTGATCCCGAGCTCGCCCAGCAGCGTGCCCAGCGCGCCGATATAGCCCGGCGTGTCGGTGTTCGCGGTGTACAGCATGAACTCCGACGGCTCGGCCTCCAGGTTGATGCCCTTGATCTGGATGAACCGCGGCTTGCCGTCGGAATAGATCGTCCCGGCGACCGAACGGGTCTGCGTCTCGGTGGTCACGATCAGCCGCACGTAGCTGCCGAATGCGCCCTGCGCGTCCTTGCGCGTCTCGGAGATGCGGATGCCGCGCTCGCGCGCCACGATCGGCGCCGAGACCATGTTGACGCCGCCCTCGCCGACCAGCGGGATCAGCATCGCCGCGGTCAGCGCCGAGGTCAGCGGCTTCAGGTTCAGCTGCCCGACCTGGCCGACGTACTCGATCTCGATCTCGCGGATCGCGTGCTCGGTCATCTGCCCGGCAAAGCTGCCCAGATTGCCGCACAGCGCGATCCACGGCTTCAGGATCGGCGCCTCCTCGGCGGTCACCGACGGCGCGTTCAGCGCGTTGGCGATCGCGCCGCGCACCAGGTAGTCCGACATCTGCTCGGCGACCTGCAGCGCCACGTTCTCCTGCGCCTCCGAGGTCGAGGCGCCCAGGTGCGGCGTGCAGACCACGTTCGGCAGGCCGAACAGCGGGTTCTCCTTCGCCGGCTCCTGCGCGAACACGTCGAAGGCGGCGCCGGCCAGGCGGCCCGATTTCAGCGCCTCGGCGACCGCGGCCTCGTCGACCAGCCCGCCGCGGGCGCAGTTGATCAGCCGCGCGCCCGGTTTGATCCTCGCGATCATCTCGGCCGACAGGATGTTCGCGGTCTTCTCGGTCCTGGGCAGGTGCAGGGTGATGAAATCGGCGCGGCCCAGCATCTGGCCCAGGTCCTCGACCTTCTCGACGCCCATCTCTCGGGCGCGGTCCTGGCTGAGGAACGGATCGAACGCGATCACCTTCATCTTCAGCCCCAGCGCGCGGCTGGCGACGACCGAGCCGATGTTCCCGGCCCCGATCAGCCCCAGCGTCTTGCCGGTGATCTCCGAGCCCATGAACTTCGACTTCTCCCACTTGCCGGCCTGGGTCGAGGCATCGGCGGCGGGGATCTGCCGGGCGACGGCGAACATCATCGCGATGGCGTGCTCGGCGGTGGTGATCGAGTTGCCGAACGGCGTGTTCATCACCACGATCCCCCGGGCCGAGGCGGCGGCGATATCGACGTTGTCGACGCCGATCCCGGCGCGGCCGATGACCTTCAGGTTGGCCGCCTTGTCCAGAAGATCGGCGGTCGCCTTGGTGGCCGAGCGGATCGCCAGGCCGTCGTACTCGCCGATCACCTGCGCCAGCTTCCCGGGGTCCTTGCCGAGCTCCGGCTGGAAATCCACCTCGACCCCGTTGTCGCGGAAGATCTGCACCGCTGCGTCGGAAAGCTTGTCTGAAATCAGTACCTTGGGCATGTCAAGTCATCCTGTGTGGCAAGGCGCGCCCGGGGGCCGCGATCCATGCGCGGCGCCATCGGGCGGGCCGGAAAAAGGGATCAGAGCGCGGCCTTGGCCTCGGCGAAGGCCCAGTCCAGCCACGGCGTCAGCGCCTCGACATCGGCGGCATCGACGGTGGCGCCGCACCAGATCCGCAGACCGGCGGGGGCGTCGCGATAGCCGTTGATGTCGAACGCGGCCTCGTGCCTTTCCAGCAGCTTGACCATCGCCTTGGTGAACGCCTTCTGCCCGGCATCGTCCAGCGCGGCGATATCCGGATCGACGATCTTCAGGCAGACCGAGGTGTTCGACCGCGCCGCCGGATCGGCGACAAGGTTCCGGGCCCAGTCCGACGCATCGACCCAGGCCTGCAACGCCGCGAAGTTCGCGTCCGCCCGTGCCCTGGTCGCGGGCATGCCGCCGATCTCGTCGATCCAGTCCAGCGCATCGATGCAGTCGGCCACCGCCAGCATCGACGGCGTGTTGATCGTCGCACCCTCGAAGATGCCCTCGATCAGCTTGCCGCCCTTGGTCAGCCGGAAGATCTTCGGCAGCGGACGGCCGGCATCGAAGCTTTCCAGCCGCTCGACGGCGCGCGGCGACAGGATCAGCACCCCATGCGCGCCCTCGCCGCCCATCACCTTCTGCCACGAGAAGGTCAGCACGTCGACCTTGGCCCAGTCCACGTCCTGCGCGAACACCGCCGAGGTGGCATCGACGAAAGTCAGCCCTTCGCGGTCCGCGGCGATCCAGTCGAAATCCGGAATGCGGGCGCCCGAGGTGGTGCCGTTCTGGGTGAAGCAGACATCGGCATCGGCGCGGACCTGGCTCAGGTCCGGCAACTCGCCATAGCCGGCCTCGATCACCCGGCAGTCGTCCAGCTTCAGCTGCTTCATGGCGTCCGACGCCCAGCCGGCGCCGAAGCTCTCCCACACCAGCATGTCGACCGGGCGCGCGCCCAGCATCGACCACATCGCCATCTCGAACGCGCCGGTGTCCGAGGCGGGCACGATGCCCACGCGATAGCCCTTGGGCACGCCCAGCAGCGCGCCGATGCGGTCGATCGCCTCCTTCAGCTGCGCCTTGGGGCCGGCGGCGCGGTGCGACCGGCCCAGCCAGGCCTTCGCGGCGACGGTCTCGGCGGACCAGCCGGGGCGCTTGGGACAGGGACCGGAGGAAAACTCGGGGCGTGCAGGCTTGCGGGTCGGCATCTGCACACGCGCAGGCGCGGCCTGCGGCGTTTCGGGGAGGCTCATGGACGGCTCCGTCGTCAGGGTGACATTGCTGAGCCCGCCACCGCTCACCCATAACCCGGCGACGCGCCCGCCGCCCGCATACGCCCGGCCCGCGCACCGGTCAAGACGGTTTGCGCTTTCGCCCGCGCCCCGGCGGGCGTAGACGGGCCGGGGCAGGAAACCTTCGGAGCGGATATGAAACAGGACTGGATCGGCATCGGCTCGCTGGCGCTGCTGACCGTCGTCTGGGGCTCGTCCTTCGCGCTGATCACGGTGGCGCTGGACGGCTTCCCGCCGATCGGCGTCGCCGTGTTCCGGGTGCTGTTCTCGGCGCTGGCGCTGGCGCTGCTGGCGCGCGCGCTGGGCCATCCCCTGCCGCGCGATCCGAAGATCTGGGCGTGGTGCGCGGCGGTGGGCCTGATCTCGCTGCTGGTGCCGTTCTTCCTGATCGCCTGGGGCCAGCAGAGCGTGCCCAGCGCGCTGGCCTCGATCTACATCTCGGCCTCGCCGCTGTTCGTGCTGCTACTCTCGCGGCTGGTGCTGGGCGAGCAGGTCAGCGCCCGCCGCTGGGCCGGCTTCGCCGTCGGCTTTTTCGGCATCGTGCTGCTGACCGGCCCGGGCGCGCTGACGCAGCTTGGCTCGGGCAACGCGCTGCCGCAGCTGGCGCTGCTGGCGGCGGCGGCCTGCTATGCCGGCAGCTCGGTGCTGATCCGCCGGATGCCCGAGGTGCCGCCGATCCCGGCCAGCGCCGCCGCGCAGATCGCCGCCGCGGTGTTCGCGCTGCCGCTGCTGCCGATGGCCCTGCCCGAGGCGGTGCCCGCCGCCGGCCCGCTGCTCGCGATCGCGGTGCTGGGCGTGGTGCAGACCGGGCTGGCGCATGTGCTGCGCTATGCCACCGTCCGGCGCTCGGGGCCGGTGTTCATGTCCACCGTCGGCTACCTGATCCCGCTGTGGGCGACGCTGCTCGGCGTGGGCCTGCTGGACGAGACGCTGAGCGGCGCGCAGCTCGCCGGCTTCGCGCTGATCGTCGGCGGGCTGGTGCTGGCGCGCAAGCGACGCGCGCGCGCCGCGGCGCCCGCCTGAGGCCGCCTGATACCGCCGCAGGATTCGGCGGAAATCCCGAGGGTCCGGCGTTCACGAAGTTTTCACGAAGTTTTCAGGTGGCATTTCAGGTACTTGAGGGGGTTTTCACGGTGATATCCCGCCTTTGCACGCTGCCTGCCGGCGTCGGCCGGTCCAATATCAGCTGGCGCGGGCGATCTCGGCGGCCACGCTCTGCACCACCTCGCTCAGCAGCGCCGGGTCCTCGGCCTCGCCCATGACCCGTACCAGCGGCTCGGTGCCGGACTTGCGGATCAGCAGCCGCCCGGTGCCGTTCAGCCGCGCCTCGGCGGCGGCGATGGCGCGGCGCACGGCCTCGGCCTCCAGCGGCGCCGCGCCGGCGGCGTAGCGGACGTTCTCCAGCAGCTGCGGCACCGGCTCGAACACCCGCGCCAGCGCGCTCGCCGGCCGGCCGCTCTCGACCATCGCCGACAGGAACTGCAGCCCGGCGATCAGCCCGTCGCCGGTGGTGGCATGGTCCGTCATCACCACGTGGCCGGACTGCTCGCCGCCCAGGTTGAAGCCGCCCGCGCGCATCGCCTCGACCACATAGCGGTCACCGACCGCGGTGCGCTCCAGCCGCAGGCCGCGGCCCCTGAGGTGACGCTCCAGCCCCAGGTTCGACATCACCGTCGCGACCAGCGTGCCCCTGGCCAGCCGCTGCTGGTCGGCCCACAGCCCGGCGATCAGCGCCATCAGCTGGTCGCCGTCGGCGATGCGGCCGGTCTCGTCGATGATCATCACCCGGTCGGCGTCGCCGTCCAGCGCGATGCCCAGGTCCGCGCCATGCACCACCACCGCCTCGGCGGCGGCCGCGGGATCGGTCGAGCCGCAGCCCAGGTTGATGTTGTAGCCGTTCGGCGCGACGCCGACCGGCACCACCTCGGCGCCCAGCTCGTACAGCACTTCCGGCGCGGTGCGATAGGCGGCGCCGTGGGCGCAGTCGACCACCACCTTCAGCCCGGCCAGCGACTGCCGGCCCGGAATCGTGCCCTTGGCGAACTCGACATAGCGCGAGCGGTCGCCCTCGATCCGGCTGGCGCGGCCGATCTCCTCGGACGGCACAGGCTCGGGCTCGCCCTCGAGCAGCGCCTCGATCGCCTCCTCGGCGGCGTCGGACAGCTTGTAGCCGTCGGGGCCGAAGAACTTGATGCCGTTGTCCTGGTAGGGGTTGTGCGAGGCCGAGATCATCACCCCCAGGTCGGCCCGCATCGAGCGCGTCAGCATGCCCACCGCCGGCGTCGGCACCGGCCCCAGCAGCAGCACGTCGGCGCCGACGCTGGTCAGTCCGGCGGTCAGCGCGTTCTCGATCATGTAACCGGACCGGCGGGTGTCCTTGCCGATCACCACCCGGTGGCGGTGGTCGCCGCTGCGGAAATAGCGCCCGGCGGCGGCGCCCAGGCGCAGCGCCATCGCGGCGGTCATCGGGTGGCTGTTGGCGGTGCCGCGCACCCCGTCGGTCCCGAAAATCTTGCGGCCCATGAACCTCTCCGTCGCCCGGTCAGGCGGCCGCGGCACCACTGCCCGGCCGGCTCCGGCACGTCGTAGCACGGGGCACGCGCGGACGCACGCCCCGCGGACGCAAGGTCAGTTGCTGGCCTGCTGCACCGGCAGCCGGTAGAACAGGTGGCGGCCGATCTGCGCGGTGCGGGTCAGCCGCCGCGCCCAGGACGGCTTTACCGCCGTGGTGTGGTAATGCGTGGCGCCGCTGGTCAGCGCGCGATCGCGGCCGTCCAGCATCAGCCGGGCGATCTTGCCCACGCGCTCGTAGGCGCGCTTCTCGCTGAAGGTCTCGGGCTTGCCGTCGCAGCGGAACGAGAACTGGCAGGCGTCGCGGCGCTGCTCGCCCTGCGAGATCACGCCGCAGACCGAGTCCGGATAGCGGCGGCTGTCGACCCGGTTCAGGATCACCTCGGCGACCGCCAGCTGGCCCTTCAGCGATTCGCCGCGGGCCTCGAAGTACAGCGCCTCGGTCAGGCAGGCCCATTCCGGACCGCCCGAGGCCACCGGTAGCCGGTCCAGCGTGTCGCGGTCGTACTCGCCCGGCTGGCGGTGGTCGAAGGGGCGGATCGCGCTGCGCGCCTCGCCGGCCTGGCGGGCGGCGGTCGCGTCCATCATCGTCAGCTGCCGCGACATCGCCAGCCCCGCGCCCGAGCGCGAGCGCTGGAGCCGCTGCGCGAGCTTGTCGCGAACGATGCCGCCGTGCGGCGCGATCGCCAGCCCGGCCCGCTTCTCGGTTTCGGCGGTGCGGGCCAGGGTGCGCTGCTGCTCCATCATTGCCGAGATCTGGTCATCCAGCCGGTTCAGCGCCTCGGGCGGCGCATCGATGTTCCGTCCTGCGTGTGCTTGTGGGACAAGGCCGATGGTGATCGCAAAAAGAAGACCGGCCAAGATGTGCCACCCCGCCCCGAAAGGGCGGGCGTTCACTGAAACGTACATTGTCACTCCCCACGCAACGATCCCGAAGGACGTACCAGCAGTCCGCGAACCATCGAAACTCCCCCACGACGGACCGCGCGCGGAATCGGTTCTGAAGCGTGAGGGGACCTTATGTCGACTCGGAGCAAACGGAATGGGACCTGCGGTCGCAGGCGGAATCGGGGACCGATCCGCAATTTGGCCAACGTGTCCAGATTTTTGCGGAGGTTTCCTCAGAAATCTGCGTCGGCGGAATCTCGCTCATCCCGCGTCTGCGGGTCGCGTGTCAAGCCCCGGTTTTTTCAGGAAGTTTCAGAATCATCCCCGTGATTCACAGGCTCGGCGCCGTGCCCGCCGCCCTCGGTCAGGATGGTCACCTGCGCCGCCGCCAGCCGCGCGATCGGCACCCGGAACGGCGAGCACGAGACATAGTCGAAGCCGGCGATCTTGCAGAACCGGATCGATTCCGGGTCGCCGCCATGCTCGCCGCACAGCCCCAGCGTCAGGTCGCTGCGCACCGAGCGGCCGCGGTTGGTGGCCAGCAGCAGCAGCTCGCCCACCCCCTCGACGTCGAGCGAATGGAACGGATCCTCGGGGAACACGCCCTTGGCGACATAGTCGCGCATGAAGCGCCCGGCGTCGTCGCGGCTGAGGCCGTAGGTCATCTGCGTCAGGTCGTTGGTGCCGAAGCTGAGGAACGCCGACGAGCGCGCCAGGTCCGCCGCCCGCAGCGCCCCGCGCGGGGTCTCGACCATCACCCCGATGCGGTAGTCGAGGCGCCGGCCGCGCTCGGCGGCGACCGCGGCGGCGATGCTGTCGACGCGGGCCTTGACCAGCTCCAGCTCGCGGTTGGCCGAGACCAGCGGGATCATGATCTCGGGGATCACCGGCACCCCGGCGGCCTCGCCGGCGTTGTGCGCCGCCTCGAAGATGGCGCGGGCCTGCATGTCGTAGATCTCGGGCATGGTGATGCCCAGCCGCACGCCGCGCTTGCCCAGCATCGGGTTGAACTCGCGCAGGTCCTCGGCGCGGGCGATCACGTCCTCGACCGGCAGGTTCATCGCCCGGGCCAGCGCCGCCAGCTCCTCTTGGCCATGGGGCAGGAACTCGTGCAGCGGCGGGTCCAGCAGGCGGATCGTCACCGGCAGGCCCTCCATGATCCCGAACAGCG
Source organism: Halovulum marinum (assembly GCF_009697225.1). Taxonomy (GTDB): domain Bacteria; phylum Pseudomonadota; class Alphaproteobacteria; order Rhodobacterales; family Rhodobacteraceae; genus Halovulum; species Halovulum marinum. The sequence goes on along the minus strand of NZ_WIND01000007.1, from coordinate 68,394 downwards.
CCTCGAAATCGCCGCGCTGCATCGGCAGCAGCCGGTCCAGCGCGACCTGCCGCTCGGCGCCGTTCGAGGCGAGGATCATCTCGCGCATGACGTCGATGCGGTCGCCCTCGAAGAACATGTGCTCGGTCCGGCACAGGCCGATGCCGTCGACCTTGAAGCGCCGCGCCAGCGCCGCGTCGGCGGGGGTGTCGGCATTGGCGCGCACGCCCAGCGCGCGCACCTCGTCGGCCCAGCCCATCAGCGTGTCGAACGCGGCCGAGGGCACCGCCGGCAGCATCGCCGGGGCGCCGGCCAGCGCCTCGCCGGCGGTGCCGTCGATGGTGATGCTGTCGCCGGCGCCGAAGGCGCGGCCGTCGGGCGCGGTCAGCCGGCCGCGGCGCAGGTCGAGGTGCAGCTCGCCCGCGCCGACCACGCAGGGCAGGCCGAGGCCGCGGGCGATCACCGCGGCGTGGCTGGTCATGCCGCCGCGCACCGTCAGCACGCCGACGGCGGCGTGCATGCCGCGGATGTCCTCGGGGCTGGTCTCGACCCGCACCAGGATCGCGTCCTCGCCCTGGGCATGCAGCGCCATCGCCGCCTCGGGCGAGAAGCAGATCTTGCCGGTCGCCGCCCCCGGGCTGGCCGGCAGGCCGGTGCCGAAGATGTCGCGGCGGGCGTTGGGGTCGATGCGCGGGTGCAGGGTCTCGATCAGGTTGCGCGGCTCGACCCGCAGCAGCGCGATCTCGCGGGTGATCGCGCCCTGCCCGACCAGGTCGACCGCGATCTGCACCGCCGCCGAGGGGCTGCGGCGCACCGGCGTCGCGTCGAGGATGTGCAGCGTGCCGGCCTCGACGGTGAACGGCAGTTCGAACACGTCGCCCAGGCTGCTGGTCAGCGCCGCGGCGTGGCGGGCCAGCGCGGCGAAGGCGTCCGGGTCCAGCGCCTGCAGCGACGGCAGCGTCTGGCCGGCGGCGGCGCGCTCGGCCTCGGTGATCATGTGCGGCGTGCGCGCGCCGCGGGCGGCGTCGTTGCCCTGCGCGTCGGGCAGGAAGCGCCCGGTCGCCGCCGCCCGCCCGGTGGTGCTGTCGACGGCCTGGAAGAACCCGGCGCCGCTGCGCCCCTGGCCCAGGCCGAACACCATGCGCTGCAGGATCAGCCCCAGCCCGGCGTCCGCCGGCGCGCCGCTGGATTCGCGCAGGATCCGCGCGGTCAGCCCGTGCCATTCGTCGACCATCGCCCGCACCGCGCCGTCCAGTTGCTGCTCCAGCGTCTGCGGGAACGGCATCTCGACCTCGTCGGCGTAGAACCGCTTCGACTCCTCGACGATCGCCAGAAGGTCCGCCTCGGACAGGGTGTCGCACAGCTTCATGCGGTCGTAGTGGATGTTGTCGAAATCCTCGGGATCCAGCCCCGAGACCCGCACCGCGTAGGCGCGGATCGCGCGGGCATAGGCCGCCAGCGCGCCGCGGCGGCCGATACGCTCGACCAGCGCCGGCAGCACCGCGTCGCACAGCCCGACGTTGAGGATCGCCTGCGGCCCGCCCCAGCGCCGGTCGCCGGCCGAGCCGCGCAGCGCCAGCACCGGCCCCAGCGACGGGTCCGGCGCGGGCACCCGCGCGCCTTCGGCGATGGCGCGCACGGTGTCGAAGTCGAGCACCGTGGCGCCGGGCACCGGCAGGCCCAGCGCGGCCATGCGGGCAAGCCGTTCGGCGCGCGCGCCGAACTGCTCGGCGGCGCCTGCGGCATCACGCAGCGGGGCGATTCCCGTCACCGGCGGCTCTGTCATTCCATCATCCATGTGCGGTGCAGCATAAACCGGATCGCGCCGGGCGCAAATCGCGAATGCTGCGACCGATTCGCCGCCCGTCAGCCCTCGATGACGGACAGGATCGCCACCCGGTTCATCACCGCGCGGATGCGGTTCAGCAGGCACAGCCGGTTGCGGCGCACCATGTCGCTGTCGGCGTTGACCATGACATTGTCGAAGAACGCGTCGATCGGCGCGCGAAGCCCGGCCATCGCCGCCATCGCGGCGGCGAAGTCCTCGGCCTGCAGCGCCGGGGCGATCCGCGCCTCGGCTATGTCGAGGGCGTCGAACAGCGCGCGTTCCTCGCCGGTCTCGGCCAGCTGCGGCTGCGGGTCGAGCGAGTATTCGACGCCGTCCTTCTTCTCTTCCTGCGCCAGGATGTTCGCGGCGCGCTTGTAGCCCGCCAGCAGGTTCGCCCCGTTGTCGGTGTCCAGAAACGCCTGCAGCGCACGGACGCGGTTCACCAGCAGCACCAGGTCGTCCTGCCCGCCAAGCTGGAAGCAGGCGTCGATCACGTCGTGACGGATGCCCTCGCCGCGGAGATGGACCTTGAGGCGGTCGGCGAAGAAGGAGATGAGGTCTGCAGAAAACCGTTCTTCCAAGCTTGAAAGCAATGCTAATCCGTCATCGGACATACCGGCTGCCTCACCCGCGCTCACCGGCTCAAGAGCAGATAGCCTGTCAAACTGCTCTACTGAGCTGTAGTACTCATCTGGTACTTCAATATTTTCTCCTTTTGAGTACTTTGGGTTAATCTTAAGTGTCCTCAAGCCATCTTCTACTTCACTGCTATACACCAACTCATGGTATGCAAAAGTGACGTAAGGAGGCAAATTCTCAACTAGGTCCATCCCCTTTTGCCCTTCGTAACCACGAGAAAGGTCACCGAACCTCTCCAAGTTTAAGCCAAAACCGTAAAAATTATTTAGCGACCCCTCCCTGTAAATACTTGAGAGTATCGCCTTCAACCTCATACGCGTGCGATTTGCCAGGAGTATCCGAATAACCCCCAGCGCCGCCCGCCGCAGTGCATAGGGATCGCCCGAGCCCGTCGGCTTCTCATAGATGGCCCAGAAGCAAGTCAGCATGTCGATCTTGTCGGCCAGCGCCACGGCGACCGAAACTGGCTCGGTCGGCACGTCGTCGGAGGGCCCCAGGGGCTGGTAGTGGGCGGCGCAGGCCTTGGCCACCGCGTCACTCAGTTTGGCTTCGCGGGCATAGTATCCGCCCATAATTCCCTGTAATTCCGGGAACTCGTAGACCATCTCCGAAGCCAAATCAGCCTTGACCACCTGCGCAGCCTTACCAGCTTCGCTTTCATCAGCGCCGACCTGCCGGGCGATCTCGCGCGCCAGCGCCTCGATCCGGGCGATGCGTTCGGCCTGGGTGCCCAGCCTGGCGTGGAAGGTGACGTTGGCGAGCGGCGCGGCCATGCCCTCCATCCCCTTGTCGCGGATCGTGCGCAGGTCGTTTTCCCAGAAGAACTTGGCGTCGGACAGGCGCGCGGCCAGAACCTTGTCGTTGCCGTGCAGGATCGTCGCGCCCTGATCCGCCGTCTCGCGGTTGGCGACGGTGACGAACTTCTCGATCCGGCCGGTATTCGGGTTCCGCACCGAAAAGAACTTCTGGTGTTCTTTCATCGAAGTGCGCAGCACCTCGGGCGGGAGGTCCAGGAAATCCTCGCCGATGTCGCCGATCAGCACCACCGGCCATTCGACCAGCCCCGCGACCTCGGCCAGCAGGCCCTTGTCCTCGACCACTTCCAAGCCTTGTGCAAAGGCCATCTGCTCGGCGTCGTGGCGGATCTTGTCGGCGCGGGTTTCCGGATTCAGCATGACATGGGCGCGGGCCAGTTTCAGCTCGTAATCCTCGAACGAGATGACGGCGAACCGCTCCGGCGCCATGAACCGGTGCCCGACGGTGCTGTCGCCCGCGGCGATGCCGTCGACGTCGAACGGCACCACCTGCGCCCCAGCCTCGTCGCTCAGGATGCACAGGATCGAGTGCAGCGGGCGCACCCAGCGCAAGGAACCGCTGCCCCAGCGCATGGATTTCGGCCAGGGGAAGCTGCGCACCACCTGCGGCACCACCTCGGCGATGATGTCCGATGCCGCGCGGCCGGGGCGTTCCATCACCGCGAACAGCACCTGGCCCTTCTTGTCGTCGCGGACTTCGAGCTGCTCTCGGGTCAGGCCGGTGGAGCGCAGAAAGCCCTCGATCGCCTTTTCGGGTGCGTCGGCGCGCGGGCCCTTGCGCTCCTCGCGGGTGTCGGGCGAGCGGCCGGTCAGCCCCTCGACGGCCAGTGTCAGGCGGCGGGGCGTGGCGAAGGCACCCGCCCCGGCATAGGTCAGCCCGGCCGCGACCAGCGCTTCGGTGACCAGGCGCCTGAGATCCTCGGCGGCGCGGGCCTGCATCCGCGCGGGGATCTCTTCGGACAGCAGTTCGAGCAGAAGATCGGGCATCAGTTTGCAAATCTCTCGTTGAGCTGGCGCCACTGGAAGGCGCGGCCGTCGGGATAGACGGCGACGATCCGGTCGATGCCGTCGAATTCCTCGGTGGCGGCAAGGTAGGCGGTGGCGGTCCCGGCCTGAAGGTCGTGCGCCAGCCGGTCGGTGGGAAAGCAGTCGAACCAGAACGGCGGGGTCAGCGGCTCGGCCGCCTCGGCCCGCGGCAGGCCGTCGAAGGCCGCCGGATCGGCGGTGAAGCAGCCGCGCAGCTTCAGCCCCGACGAGGTGGCGTCGATCCCCTGGTAATCCCGCACCGGGATCTCGCGCCCCGACACGGCGATGCTGCCCAGCCCCGTGACCCGCTCGTAATAGGCGTAGGTCTGGAACCAGAACAGCGCCGCCCCGAAGACGGCGACGAACAGCAGCAAGGCGCCGACGAAGATGCGGCCGGGCATGGTCCCCTCGTGGTCAGTCCGGTCGGGGGATACCGGGCGCGCCGGGGGGCGTAAAGCCGTTTCTCGCCCGCCGGCGGGTCAGACCCGCGCCTCGGCCCGGCGCTTGGCGGCGCGCGCCATCGAGATCACGTCGCGGCCGGCGCGGGCCGGCACGATCCGGTAGACCGCCTCGATCCAGCAGTAGACGGCGAAGCCGACGAAGCCGAGGCCCATCAGCCCCAGCAGCACGCGCCCGAACGCGGCCTGCCGCACCGTCGCGAAGGCCTGCTCCATCCCGCCCGCCTCGGAGGCGTCCGAGGTCCAGCCGGCATAGACGAAGAAGCCGCCGATCAGGGCGATGGCGATGCCGTGGGCCAGCAGCCCGGCCTTGCAGACCGGCTCCAGCCGCTCGGTCAGGCGGGTGGCGCGCAGGTTGCGCTTGTACTTCTCGGACAGGCCCTTGTAGCCGTAGTAGATGCCGGCGCCGATCACGATCAGGCCGCCGATCACCACCAGCCAGCGGCCGAACGGCATCTGCATCAGCCGGGCGGTCCAGCTTTCGGTGCCGCCGCCCGAGCCGCCGCCGCCCAGCGCCACGCGCGCGGCATAGATCGCCAGGCCCAGGTGGACGACGCCCGAGACGGCGATGCCGGTGCGCGCGATCAGCCCCCTGGCGTCGGTGCCGTGGCGCTCCAGGTCCATCCACGACGCCAGCCCGCGCCACAGCGCGTAGGCCAGCAGACCCAGCGCCACCGCCCACAGCAGCGCCTGCCCCCAGGGCCCGCCCTGCAGCGACGAGATCGCGCCGGTGGTGCCTTCGGCATTGCCGCCGCGCACGGCGCTGGACACCGCGATGCCGCCGACCACGGCGTAGACGAAACCGCGCGCGGCATAGCCTGCGCGCATGGCCGGGACCACCCAGGCCGGCGCCGTATCGGACATCTCGCTTCCCCCTTGCTGATCAGGAACAGCGCGCGGGGCGGCGGAAAGTTCCCGGCTACGGGTCGGCGCCGAAGCACAGCACGTTGCCGTCGGGATCGGCGATCTCGAATTCGCGCATGTCGTATTCGGTGCGCTCGATGCCGCGGATCAGGCTGCCGCCGCTGGCCCGGATCTCCTCCGCCAGCGCGTCCAGCCCGGTGACGTGGAAATAGGCGCGCCAGCGGTGATAGGGCGCCTCGGCGCCCTGGTAGGCCTCGACGAAGACCCGGGCGCGGTCGCGGATGAAGATGCCGAAGCCCGGCGGCGCGCCGGCCTCCTCGGCCAGGCGGAAGCCCAGGATGCGGGTGTAGAAGTCGCGCGCGCGGGCGTAGTCGCCCGAGCGCAGGACCGGCGTCGCCGACTCGATGGTCATGGCTGCCCCCTTTCTGCTGCGCCGCCATGGTGCCCCGGGCCGGCGCGGAGGGCAAAGCGCGTCAGGCGGCCTCGGGGGTCCAGCCGCCGGCCTCGGTACGCACGAAGGCGTCGGCGCTGCGTCTGGCCAGCGCCCGCACCCGGCCGATATAGGCCTGCCGCTCGGTCACGCTGATCACGCCGCGCGCGTCCAGCAGGTTGAAGATATGGCTGGCCTTGATGCACTGGTCGTACGCCGGGTGCGCCATGACGATTCGCCGGCCGGTCTTGGGGTCGACCTCGGGCTGGTCCAGGATCCGGGCGCACTCGGCCTCGGCCTCCTCGAAATGGCGCAGCAGCACCTCGGTGTCGGCGACGTCGAAGTTCCAGCGCGAATATTCCTGCTCGGTCTGGCGGAAGATGTCGCCGTAGCTCAGCGCGATCGGCGCCTGCGGATTGTTGAACGGCATGTCCATCACGTGGTCGATGCCCAGCACGTACATCGCCAGCCGCTCCAGCCCGTAGGTCAGCTCGCCCGAGACCGGGTGGCAGTCGTGGCCGCCGACCTGCTGGAAATAGGTGAACTGGCTGACCTCCATGCCGTCGCACCAGACCTCCCAGCCCAGGCCCCAGGCGCCCAGCGTCGGGCTTTCCCAGTCGTCCTCGACGAAGCGGATGTCGTGCAGCGCCATGTCGATGCCGATCGCCTGCAGGCTGCCCAGGTACAGCGCCTGCAGGTCGGGCGGGCTGGGTTTGATCAGCACCTGGAACTGGTAGTAGTGCTGCAGCCGGTTCGGGTTCTCGCCGTAGCGCCCGTCGGTCGGCCGGCGCGAGGGCTGGACATAGGCCGCCGCCCACGGCGCCGTGCCCAGCGAGCGCAGCGTGGTCGCCGGGTGGAAGGTGCCGGCGCCGACCTCCATGTCATAGGGCTGCAGCACCGCGCAGCCCTGCCCGGCCCAGTAGGTCTGAAGCCGCAGGATGATCTCCTGGAAGCTGCGGGGGCGGGTGATGTCGGAACTCATGCGCGGGAACCCTCTGCCGTTCGCGCGCCTGCTTAGACGCCCGGGCGGGCGCGGTCAATTCGGCCCGCGGCGGCGGGCGGGGTCAATTCGGCCCGCGGCGGCGGGCGCGGTCAATCCGGCCCGCGGACGCGGGCGGGGTCAATTCGGCCCGCGGCGGCGGGCGCGGTCAATCCGGCCCGCGGACGCGGGCGGGGTCAATCCGGCCCGCGGACGCGGGCGGCCCCCTCAACGCCGCCAGAACGCCAGGCTGAACAGCACGAACACCGACATCAGCTCCAGCCGGCCCAGCAGCATGGCGAAGGCCAGCACCCATTTCACCTGCGGCGACAGGCTGGCGTAGTTGCCCGACGGGCCGATGATCTGGCCCAGCCCCGGGCCGATGTTGGCCAGCGCCGCGGCCGCGCCCGAGATCGCCGTCACCGGGTCCAGGCCCATCAGCGACAGCAGCACCGACAACACCGCCAGCGACAGGTAGAACATCACGAAGAACGCCATCACCGAGTTGATCACGTCGTCGCCCACCGGCTTGCGGTCGTAGCGCAGCACGAACAGACCGTGCGGGCTCTGCAGGCGGCGCACCTGGGTGAAGATCGCCGCGAACAGCAGCTGGTAGCGGAAGATCTTGACCGAGCAGCAGGTCGAGCCGGCGCAGCCGCCGACCAGCCCGATCAGGAAGAAGGTGGCGACCGCGAAGCCGCCCCACAGCTGGTAGTCGGTCGAGGCGTAGCCGGTGCCGGTGATGATCGACACGGCGTTGAACAGCGCGGCGCGGAACGCCGCCTCGGGCAGGCTGTCCAGCTGCCAGAACTGCCAGGCGGTCAGCATCCCCACGACGATGACCAGCAGCAGCAGGAATCCGCGTACCTGCGCGTCGCGCAGCAGCGGCCCGGCGGCGCCGCGCATCAGGTACAGGTACAGCACGAACGGCAGGCTGGCGATGATCATGAACAGCGCGCCGACGTATTCCGCCGCCGCCGGATAGGCGCCGAACGACAGGTCGTGGTTCGCCATCCCGCCGGTCGCCAGCGTGGTCATCGCATGCACCAGCGCATCCAGGAACGCCATCCCGGCCCAGCTGTAGGCGATCATGCAGGCCACCGTCAGCGCCAGGTAGATCACCGAGATCGAGACCGCGATCTCGCCCGCGCGGGGCAGGATCTTGCCGCCGGTGTCGAACGCCTCGGACCGGAAGATCTGCATGCCGCCGACGCGCAGCGCCGGCAGGAACGCCAGCGCCACGACGATCATGCCGACGCCGCCGAACCACTGCATCATCCCGCGCCACAGCAGCGTGCCCGCCGGCAGATCCTGCAGCCGGACCAGCACGGTGGCGCCGGTGGTGGTGAAGCCCGACATCGCCTCGAAGAACGCGTCGGTATAGCTGACCCCGGGCGCGCCGATCCAGAACGGCAGCGCGCCGAACAGCGGCAGCGCCAGCCAGGTGCCGGTGGTGAGGAGGAAGATCTGCTGCAGCGTCAGCCCCGGATCGCGCCCGCTCATGCAGGCCAGCGCCATGGTGCCGCCGCTGACCACGGTGACCAGCGCCGCGACCGCGAAGGTCGCGCCTTCCCCACGGGCCTCGATCATGTCGGCCAGCAGCGGCAGCAGCATGGTGATGCCCAGCGCCGCGACCAGCATGCCGATCACGTAGCCCACGGGCCTGACGTCTATCATGCGGCAACGGTTTTCCGCAGCCGCGCCGGAAGTCAAGCGTGCTCAGGACCCGCGGCTGACGGGATTGCCGATGATCGACAGGAATTCGCGCCGGGTGTCGGCGGCGCGGAACGCGCCCAGCAGGGTCGAGGTGACCATGGTCACCCCCGGCTTGTGCACGCCGCGGGTCGACATGCACTGGTGCTCGCCCTCGATCACCACCGCGACCCCCTGCGGCTGCAGCACGTTGTCCAGCGCCGCGGCGATCTGCGCCGTCATCTTCTCCTGCACCTGCAGGCGCTTGGCGAAGGCATCGACGACGCGGGCAAGCTTGGAGATGCCGACCACGCGGTCGGTGGGGATGTAGCCGACATGCACCTTGCCGATGATCGGCGCCAGGTGATGCTCGCAATAGCTCTCGAAGCGGATGTCGCGCAGCACCACCATCTCGTCATAGCCGGCGACCTCCTCGAAGGTGCGCTGCAGCATGGCGTCCGGGTCCTCGCCGTAGCCGCGGAACCACTCCTCGTAGGCGCGCACGACGCGGCCGGGGGTGTCGCGCAGCCCCTCGCGGTCCGGATCGTCCCCCGCCCAGCGCAGCAGGGTGCGCACCGCCGCCTCGGCCTCGGCGCGGCCGGGGCGCGGCAGGGCGGGCGCGGCATCGCCGCCGGCGGCCTTCGATTCATGCACGTTCATGCGGTGGTCCCTCCGGATGCCGTTGCGTCTCTCGTGGGGTAAGATGGGGCTGCGGGCGGCCGGGGAAAACCCCCTGCCCGGTCACCTGCCGGTCACCTGCGCGTTTCCCGCCCGTCTGCCGCTAGGCGACCGGGCCGCGCGCGCCGCACAGCCCGCCGCACAGCCCGCCACCCCCGCCACCACCCCGGCCGCCGCCCGGCTCAGGCCGCGTCCAGCGCCTGCAGCAGGTCGGCGACCAGATCGTCGCCGTCCTCCAACCCGACCGACAGCCGGATCAGCCCCGGGGTGATGCCCAGATGCTCCCTCGCCGCCGGGTCGAGCCGCTGGTGGGTGGTGGTCGCGGGATGGGTGGCGATCGACTTGGCGTCGCCCAGGTTGTTCGAGATCAGCGCGATCTTCATCGCGTTCAGCACCCGGAACGCCGCCGCCTGGCCGCCGTGCACGTCCAGCGCCAGCACCGTGCCGCCGGCGGTCATCTGCCGCGCCGCCAGATCCGCCTGCGGGTGGCCGGGCAGCCCCGGGTACAGCGTGCGGCGCACCTTGGGATGCCCCTCGATCGCGCGCGCCAGCTTCAGCGCGGTCTCGGCCTGCGCGCGGCAGCGCAGGTCCAGCGTCTCCATCCCCTTCAGCATCACCCAGGCGTTGAACGGGCTCATCGCGCCGCCGGTGTGCTTGAGATAGGGCTCCAGCGTGCCGCGGATGAAGTCGCGGGTGCCCAGCACCACCCCGCCCAGACAGCGGCCCTGGCCGTCGATGTGCTTGGTGGCGGAATAGATCACCACGTCGGCGCCCAGCTCCAGCGAGCGCTGGAAGATCGGCGTGGCGAACACGTTGTCGACCACCACCAGCGCGTCGTGGCGGTGCGCGACCGCGGCCACCGCCGTGATGTCGACCAGCTCCAGCGTCGGGTTGGACAGGCTCTCCAGGAACACCAGCCGGGTGTCCGGGCGCACCGCCGCCTCCCATTGCGCCAGGTCGGCGCCGTCGACGAAGGTCACCTCGACGCCGAAGCGCGGCAGCAGCGTCTCGACGATCCACAGGCACGAGCCGAACAGCGCCCGCGCCGAGACCACATGATCGCCAGCCTTCAGGCAGGCGACCAGCGCGCCGTTGACCGCGGCCATGCCGCTGGCGGTGGCAAAGGCGTCCTCGGCCCCTTCCAGCTGCGCGATGCGGTCCTCGAACATGCGCACCGTCGGATTGCCGTAGCGGGCATAGATGAACTCGTCTGGGCCGGCATCGATGAACCGCGCCTCGGCGGTCTCGGCGTCGGGATAGACGAAGCCCTGGGTCAGGAACAGCGCCTCGGACACCTCGCCGTACTGCGAGCGGCGGCTGCCGCCGTGCACCAGGCGGGTGCGCGGGTTCCAGTTCGGATCGGGCTGCGCGTCTTTCATGTGGTTCCCGCCCTTGCGGCGGCCTCCTGGTCAAACAAAAAACCCCGACCGGGGAGGATCGGGGCACCGTGCGTTCGGACCGCGACCTCTTTAGCGGAATGTTTTACGTGGCCCGCAATCCGGTAAACAAATCGCCACGGAGGTTGTGCTACTCCATGCCTGCACGGCGGTCAATGTTCTTCGGGGGGTGTCCGGTAGCGGCGACATGCCGGCGCGGCAGGCAGGCACGCGCCGCCGGCCGGGGCCGGCGGCCGGGCGGTGCCGCCCGCAGCCCGCCGCTCAGAAGCGGCCCGGGTAGTGCCGCATCAAGGCCTGCACGTCCGGATCGCCGGCGAAGGCGTCGGGATTGCGGCTCAGCATGTCCTGCATGAAAGCCGGGGGCGCACGGGTGCAGGGCGCGGTGCCATGCGCCCGGTCGAACGCGGCGATGCGGTCGGCGAGCGTGTGGAGGCTCGCCCCGCCGCCCGGTGGACCTGATCGGCCATTCGCCGGGCCCGCGCGTGGCGCTGCAGGCGGCGGCCCGGCGGCAGCGCGGCCGGCTGGGGCAGATCGTGCCGCTGGGCGGCGCCGAGTTCGACGCCGTGGCGCTGGGCTGCCTGGCCGCGCCGGGGGCGGCGGGGGCGCCGGCGCGGTGCGCCCGGCGGCTTGAGCCCGGGCCCGAGCCCGAGCCTCAGCCCTCGCCGTCGAGCCCGGCCAGCCCCTCCGCATCCGCGTCCGGCGCGTCGTCGTCGTCTTCGCCCGCCCCCGCGGGGCGGAAGTCGAGCGCGACGCCGTTCATGCAGTAGCGCAGCCCGGTCGGCTGCGGCCCGTCGGGAAACACATGCCCCAGGTGCGAGTCGCAGCGCGAGCACAGCACCTCGGTCCGGCGCATGAAGAACGCGCGATCCTCCTTCTCGTCGACCGCCTGCGCGTCGACCGGCGCCCAGAAGCTGGGCCAGCCGGTGCCGCTGTCGAACTTGGTCTGCTGGTCGAACAGCGGCTGGCCGCAGCCGGCGCAGGCGAAGGTGCCGGGCTGCTTGGGGAAATCGTCATGGGTGAAGGCGCGCTCGGTGCCATGCTTGCGCAGCACCTTGTAGGCCAGGTCGGACAGCTGCGCGCGCCACTCGGCATCGCTCTTGACGATCTTTTCGGCCATGTTCGCCCTTTCTTCACGAGTACTGAAATAGTCTTTGCACGGTGGCCCCGCGATGGTCATATAGAGGTCACGGTTCGATGCCACAGCGTGCATGTAACGCTGGATATGAGGCTTGCAATGGCGGTGTTTCACAGGGGTCGCTATCGCGCCCGCTTCGCTGAAGGTACCGACGACATCCGCGCAGCCCAACGGCTGCGCTACCGCTGTTTCCGCGGCGCCGGTGCCGACGGGCTGGACGCCGACGCATTCGACGACCGCTGCCTGCATGTGCTGGTCGAGGACGCCGCCAGCGCCCGGCTGGTCTGCTGCTTCCGGCTGCTGCCGTTCGAGAACGGCGCCGGCATCGGCGGCTCCTACGCGGCGCAGTTCTACGGCCTGGACAACCTTGCCGCGTTCGACGGCCGCATGGTCGAGATGGGCCGCTTCTGCATCGACCCGGCGGTGCGCGACCCGGACGTGCTGCGCGTCGCCTGGGCGGCGATGACCGAATACGTCGACGCCCAGGGGGTCGAGCTGCTGTTCGGCTGCTCCAGCTTCAAGGGCACCGAGGCCGAGGCCTACATGGATGCCTTCGCGCTGCTCAAGGACCGCCACCTGGCGCCGAAGCGCTGGCTGCCGCGGGTCAAGGCGCCGCGGGTGTTCCGTTTCGCCAGCCGGTTGCGGCTGCGCAAGCCGAACCTGAAGCTGGCGATGAAGGGCATGCCGCCGCTGCTGCGCAGCTATCTGGTGATGGGCGGCTGGGTGTCGGACCACGCGGTGGTCGACCACGACCTGAACACGCTGCACGTGTTCACCGGGCTCGAGGTGCGCGCGATCCCCTCGACCCGCAAGCGGCTGCTGCGCGCGACCTGACGTCGCGGGGCTTGCCCGACTTAGAATGATTCCAATAATATCGGCAGCGGAAGGAGTCCGTTCATGCTGCACCGCGTCCTGCCCCGGGGCCGGCGGGCCTTCGACAGCCTGTCGGAACAGGAAATCCTCGCGCTGGCGATCTCGTCGGAAGAGGACGACGCCCGCATCTACCGCGCCTATGCCGACGGTCTGCGCGCCGACTACCCCGGTTCGGCGACGATGTTCGAGCAGATGGCCGCCGAGGAGGACGAGCACCGCCGCCGCCTGATCGCCCGCCACCGCGCCCGCTTCGGCGACAGCATCCCGCTGATCCGGCGCGAGCATGTCCGCGGCTACTACGAACGCCGCCCGGACTGGCTGGTGCGCCCGCTGGGCATCGACAGGACCCGCGCCCGCGCCCGGCAGATGGAGGAACAGGCGGCGCGCTTCTACCGCGCCGCCGCCGCCCGCACCGCCGACGCAGAGACCCGGCGCCTGCTGGGCGACCTGGCCGCCGCCGAGGCCGGGCACATCGCCACCGCCGGCCGGCTGGAAAGCACCCACGCGCCCGAGGAGGTGCAGGCCGACGAGGCCGAGACCGAGCGCAGGCAGTTCATCCTGACCTATGTGCAGCCGGGGCTGGCCGGGCTGATGGACGGCTCGGTCTCGACGCTGGCGCCGATCTTCGCCGCCGCCTTCGCCACCGGCAACACCTGGAGCACCTTCCTGGTCGGGCTGTCGGCCTCGGTCGGCGCCGGCATCTCGATGGGCTTCACCGAGGCGGCCAGCGACGACGGCGTGATCTCGGGGCGCGGCTCGCCGGTCAAGCGCGGGCTGGCCACCGGGATCATGACCACGGTTGGCGGGCTGGGCCACGCCCTGCCCTACCTGATCCCGGAATTCTGGACCGCCACGATGATCGCCATCCTGGTGGTGTTCGTCGAGCTGTGGGCGATCACCTGGATCCAGCACCGCTACATGGAGACGCCCTGGCTGCGCGCCTCGCTGCAGATCGCGCTGGGCGGCGCGCTGGTGCTGGCCGCCGGAATCCTGATCGGCAACGCCTGAGCCGGCGGCGCGGCGGCGCGGCGGCGTGCCGCGCGGTCTGCAGATCCGCAGAACGGCTTTGCCGAATCGCGGCTGCCGGCGGCGCCGCCGCGGCGGTATCTACCTGTGCGGCGCGCCGGCAACCCGATGTTCAGGAGATATCGAATGACCACCATCGAGACCAACAAGGCCGCGGTCCGCGCCTATGTCGCGGCGATGAACCGCGGCGACATGGCGGCGCTCGCGCGCCTGTTCACCCCCGACGCCGCCATCGCCGGCGTCACCGGATCGGGCGGGCTGGAGTTCGCCGTGCCGATCTGGACGGCGCTGCACCAAGCGCTGAACATGCATCTCACCATCGACGCCCTGGTGGCAGAGGGCGACACCGTGTCGGCCCGCTACACCGAGCGCGGCCGCTGGACCGCCCCGTTCCTTGGTTTCGCCAACCCGACCGGCCGCAGCTACGAGCTGCTGGCGATCGAGTGGTTCGAGATGAAGGCCGGGCTGATCCACCGGCGCTGGGGCGCGCGCGACGGCGCCAGCCAGGCCCGCCAGGTCGGGTTTCCGGCCCCGGCGCAGGCGCGCTGCGCACCCGGCACCACCGCCGCCGCCTGAGCGGCGGCGGCGCGCGGGGTCCGGCCGAGGTTCAGCCGGATCCCGCCAACACCCCGCGCCGCGCCTCGAAATGCCGGGCGGCGGCGTCCAGGAACACCCGAAGCTCGGGCAGCGCGCGGCGCGACTGGTGATGGATCAGCCACATCGGCGCGCCGGGCGCGAATGCCGCCGCCAGGCAGCGGCGAAGCTCTGGCGCCTCCGACGCCAGCAGGCAGGGCAGCGCGCCGATCCCCGCGCCCGACCGCACCGTCGCCACCAGACCGGGGATCGAGCCGACGCGCGCCGCCACCGCCGCCGCCGGCGCCAGCGCCGCCAGCCGCGCCTGCGCCGCGTGGTCGGCAAGCGCGCCGCCGCCCAGCACCAGGCTGTGCGCCGCCAGCGCCGGCAGCGACTCGGGCATGCCGTGGCGCCGCGCGTAGTCGGCGCTGCAGTACAGCCCCCAGACGGAATCGGGCAGCCGGCGCGCGACCAGCCCGTCCTGGTCCGGCGGACTGCCGATGCGGATCGCCGCGTCGGCCTCGCCCCGCGCCAGATCGGCCCGGCGGTCCTCGGCCAGCAGCTCCACCGTCAGCCCGGGATGGGTCTGCCGCAGCTCGGCGATCAGCGGCGCGATGATCCGCCCGCCGACCGCCTCGGTCGCCGTCACCCGCAGCGTGCCGGAAATCTCGCGCCGCCACGACCCGGCACGCTGGTCCAGCGCAAGCGCCGCGTCCTCGACCGCCTCGGCCGCCTGCAACAGCGCGTGCGCCCGCGCCGTCGGACGATAGCCGCCGCTGTGCCGCTCGAACAGCGGAACCCCCAGCGCCCGCTCCAGCGCCTCGATCCGCCGCGCGACCGTGGTCTGGTTGACGCGCAGCCCGCGTGCCGCGCCCAGGGTCGAGCCGGCGCGCATCAGGGCGAGGAAGTGGCGCAGATCGTTCCAGTCGTACATCCGGACCCCCGCGGGACCGGATCAGCCTAGCAGAGCGGCGCCGCCGCGCCAGCAAGATCGCGCCGCGCGCGCGGCGGCCGGGCGGCCGCGCGTTTCGCGGTGCCGGCCACGCGCCGCGCCGCTGCGACCGCTCGCCGGGGCCGCCGAACGCCGCGGCGGGGCGGCCCTGCCCGAAGCGCCGGCGCCGGCGTGCGCCACACGGCGGACCGGGCCGGCCACGCCCAGACCGGTCCGGCCGGCATCGCCTCGTCGCGGTTCTGCTACCAGGTCCTGGACAACGCATCCGTGTCGCACGAGGCCGACCTGCCGTTCTCGGACCGGGACAGGACCGGGACAGGTGCCCCACGCCCGCTTGCGCCTTCGGGAGGCGGTCACGAAGTTTCAGGAAATGATCTTCCTGCAATTCAGCAACTTGACGGCGTTTTCACGGTGAGATCCCCCGATTTCACGCCGCGCGGCGCCACCCGGCAACGGAAAAGGCCGGGCGCGCGGCCCGGCCTTTCCAGGTCTTGCCGTGCCGGCGGATCAGGCGCTCTTGGCCAGGCTCCGCAGCACATAGTGCAGCACGCCGCCGTTCTCGACGTACTCGACCTCGACCGCGGTATCGACGCGGCATTTCAGCGTGATGTCCTTGCTGGTGCCGTCGGCGTAGGTGATCGTGCAGGGCACGTCGGCCAGCGGCTTCAGCCCGCCCGCCAGGCCGGTGATGTCGAAGGTCTCGTCACCGGTCAGTTTCAGCGACTGCCGCGAGTCGCCGCCGGTGAACTCCAGCGGGATCACGCCCATGCCGACCAGGTTCGAGCGGTGGATGCGCTCGAAGCTCTCGGCGATCACCGCCTTGACGCCCAGCAGCGCGGTGCCCTTCGCCGCCCAGTCGCGGCTGGAGCCGGTGCCGTATTCCTTGCCGGCGATCACCACCAGCGGCGTGCCCTGCTCGGCATAGGCCATCGCGGCGTCGTAGATCGGCATCTGGCTGCCGTCGGGGCCCTTGGTGTAGCCGCCCTCGACCCCGTCCAGCATCTCGTTGCGGATCCGGATGTTGGCGAAGGTGCCGCGCATCATCACCTGGTGGTTGCCGCGCCGCGAGCCGTAGGAGTTGAACTCGCGCTGCGCCACCTGACGGTCCATCAGGTACTGCCCGGCCGGGGTCTCGGGCTTGAAGCTGCCCGCCGGCGAGATGTGGTCGGTGGTCACCGAGTCGCCCAGCAGCGCCAGCACCCGCGCGCCGTTGACGTCCTCGATCGTGCCCGCGTCCGGCCCCATCCCCTCGAAGTAGGGCGGGTTCTGCACATAGGTCGAACTGGACGGCCAGCCGTAGGTCAGCGCATCGTCGGTCTCGACCTGCTGCCAGACTTCGTCGCCCTTGAACACGTCGGCGTATTTCGAGCGGAAGCTCTCGCGCGTGACGGTCTTCTCGACCAGCTCGGCGATCTCCTTCTGCGACGGCCAGATGTCCTTCAGGAAGACGTCGTCGCCGTTCATGTCCTGGCCCAGCGGCTGGGTGGTGATGTCGATGTTCATGTCGCCGGCGATGGCGTAGGCGACCACCAGCGGCGGCGAGGCGAGATAGTTCGCCCGCACGTCGGGATTCACCCGGCCCTCGAAGTTGCGGTTGCCCGACAGCACCGAGCAGGCCACCAGGTCGGCGTCGTTGACCGCCTTCGAGATGTTCTCGGGCAGCGGGCCGGAGTTGCCGATGCAGGTGGTGCAGCCATAGCCGACCAGGTTGAAGCCCAGCGCGTCCAGATCGTCCTGCAGGCCGGCGGCCTGAAGATAGTCCGACACCACCTGGCTGCCCGGCGCCAGCGAGGTCTTGACCCACGGCTTGCGGGTCAGCCCCAGCGCGTTCGCCTTGCGCGCCACCAGACCGGCACCGATCATCACGTAGGGGTTCGAGGTGTTGGTGCACGAGGTGATCGCCGCGATCACCACCGAGCCGTCGTGCAGCCTGAAATCCTCGCCCTCGACGGCGACCCAGCGGTCCTTGCCGTTGTTGCCCTCGTGCTCGCCCGGAACGTGCTCGGGCTCGGGCGCGCCGCCCTCGCCTTCCCAGCGCACTTCCGAGCGGTAGCCGACGTCGTTGCGGTGCTGTTCCACGACCCTGTGGAACTCGGGCGCGGCCTCGGACAGCAGCACGCGGTCCTGCGGGCGCTTCGGCCCCGAGATCGCCGGCTCGACCGTGGTCATGTCCAGCGACAGGGTCGAGGTGTAGACCGGATCGTAGCTGGCGTCGCGCCAGAAGCCGTTCTGCCTGGCATAGGCCTCGACCAGCGCGATGCGCTCCTCGGTGCGGCCCGAGGTGCGCAGGTAGCGCAGGGTTTCCTCGTCGATCGGGAAGAAGCCGCAGGTGGCGCCGTATTCCGGCGCCATGTTGGCGATCGTCGCGCGGTCGGCCAGCGGCAGGTTTGCCAGGCCGTCGCCGTAGAACTCGACGAACTTGCCGACCACCTTGTGCTCGCGCAGCATCTGGGTGACGCGCAGCACCAGGTCGGTGGCGGTCATGCCCTCCCTCAGCGCGCCGTCGAGGCGGAAGCCGACGACCTCGGGGATCAGCATCGAGATCGGCTGGCCCAGCATCGCCGCCTCGGCCTCGATGCCGCCGACGCCCCAGCCCAGCACGCCCAGGCCGTTGATCATCGTGGTGTGGCTGTCGGTGCCCACCAGGGTGTCGGGATAGGCGACCTCGGCGCCGGACTGGTCGCTGTCGGTCCAGACCGTCTGGCCGAGGTACTCCAGGTTGACCTGGTGGCAGATGCCGGTGCCGGGCGGCACCACGCGGAAGTTGTTGAACGCGCCCTGCCCCCATTTCAGGAACTCGTAGCGCTCGCCGTTGCGCTCGTACTCGCGGGCGACGTTCATCTGGAAGGCGCGCGGGTTGCCGAACTCGTCGACCATGACCGAGTGGTCGATCACCAGGTCGACCGGGTTCAGCGGGTTGATCTTCTCCGGATCGCCGCCCAGCGCGACCATCGCGTCGCGCATCGCCGCCAGGTCTACCACCGCCGGCACGCCGGTGAAGTCCTGCATCAGCACGCGCGCCGGGCGATAGGCGATCTCGCGCGGGTTCCTGCCGCCATTCGCGGCCCAGTCCGAGAACGCCCTGATGTCGTCCTGGGTGACGGTCTTGCCGTCCTCGAAGCGCAGCATGTTCTCCAGCACGACCTTCAGCGCGGCGGGCAGGCGGCCGAAGTCGCCGAGGCCGGCCTTCTCGGCAGCGTCGATCGAGTAGTAGGCGAAATCCTTGCCGCCGACGCTGAGCGTGCGGCGGGTGTTGGCGCTGTCTGTTCCGACGGTGATCGGCATGGGACACCCCTTCTGTGGCTGGATGGCTGGTACAAGGCTGGCTTGGCGCTTCTCTAGCCGCTTTGAAAGGTAGGTCGCAAGGCGGCCGAAACAATTTGTGTACGATGGCATACAGAAAATCCGTGCGGCGGTCCAGCCCTTGCCAAGCGGTGCGTTCCGGGTATGGCTGGCGCGATGACGCTGAGCGCAGAGGATCTGACCTGCCGGAGCGGTGCGGACAGGCTGTTCGCACCGGTGTCGTTCACCGTGCCCGCCGGCGGCGCGCTGCTGCTGCAGGGACCGAACGGCGCCGGCAAGACGACGTTGCTGCGCGCCATCGCCGGGCTGGGCCCGCGCCCCGAGGGGCGAATCGCGCTCGACGGCGCCGCGCCCTGGGCCAGCGACGGCGCGGTGGCGCTGACCGGCCATCTGGACGCGGTGAAGCCCGGCCTGACGGTCGACGAGAACCTGGGATTCTGGGCGCGGCTGCACGGCCGCGCCGACGCGGCGGCCGGCGCACTTGCCGCCTTCGGGCTGGGCGGCTTCGGCGAGCGGCTGGCCGGGCGGCTGTCGGCAGGCCAGAAACGGCGGCTGGGGCTGGCGCGGCTGGCGGTCGACGGCGCGCGTTTGTGGCTGCTGGACGAGCCCACGGTGTCGCTGGACGCCGACAGCACCGCGGCGCTGGGGCGGCTGATCGGCGAGCATCTGGCGCGCGGCGGCATGGCGCTGATCGCCACCCATCTGCCGGTGCCGGTCGCCGCCGAGACGCTGCGGTTGCAGCCCGCCGCCGCGCGGCACCGAACCGAGGCCGACCCGTTCCTGGCGGAGCCGGGCGCATGAGCGCGCTGCTGGCGCGCGAGCTGGCGCTGACGCTGCGCGCCGGCGGCGGCGCGATGCAGGGGCTGGTGTTCTTCCTGATCGTGATCCTGCTGGTGCCGTTCGGCGTCGGCCCCGAGCCGGGCGCGCTGTCGCGCGTCGCGCCGGGCACGATCTGGATCGCGGCGCTGCTGTCGTGCCTGGTGACGCTGGACCGGCTGTTCCAGACCGATTTCGAGGACGGCAGCCTGGACGCGCTGGCGCTGTCGCCGCTGCCGCTGGAGGCGGTGACCGCGGTCAAGGCGCTGGCGCACTGGCTGACCACCGGCCTGCCGCTGACGGCGATCGCGCCGCTGCTGGCGCTGACCCTGCAGCTGCCGGCCGCGGCCTATCCCTGGCTGGTGGCGGCGCTGGCGGTCGGCACCCCGGCGCTGAGCTTTCTGGGCGCGGTCGGCGCCGCGCTGACCCTGGGCCTGCGCCGCGGCGGACTGCTGACCGGGGTGCTGACGCTGCCGCTCTACATCCCGACGCTGATCTTCGGCGCGCGCGCCGTGGTCGCCGCCGCCGACGGCCAGAACCCGGTGCCGGCGCTGGCGCTGACCGCGGCGCTGAGCCTGGCCGTGCTGGCCACCGCGCCGTTCGCCGCGGCCCGCATCCTGCGCATCCAGATCCGCTGACGTCCCAGACCCCCGACCGCGACCCCGCGAGCCGGGCCCTGTCGCCGGCCTGCCTGCTGCAGTCGATCCAGCGGCAGCGGCCCGCCCACGCCCGAGGGATGCGCAGATCACGGCGGCGCGATTTTTGCCGCATTGCGCGCCGCGGCGGCCCGGATTACCTGTTGCGCATGTCGCTGTGGAGATACGCCAACCCCGTCGAGTTCATGCGCCTGTCCGGGCGCGCGATGCCCGCGCTGTGGGCGCTGACGGCGGCGTGCCTGGGGGCCGGTCTGGTCTGGGGGTTCTTCTTCACCCCGGACGATTACCGCCAGGGCGCCACGGTCAAGATCATCTACCTGCACGTGCCCGCGGCGCTGATGGCGATCAACGCCTGGATCATGATGCTGGTCGCCTCGCTGATCTGGGCGGTGCGGCGGCACCATGTCTCGGCGCTGGCGGCGCGGGCCGCGGCGCCGGTGGGCGCGACCTTCACGCTGGTGGCGCTGGTCACCGGGGCGCTGTGGGGGCAGCCGATGTGGGGCACCTGGTGGGCCTGGGACCCGCGGCTGACCAGCTTTCTGATCCTGTTCGTGTTCTACCTCGGCTACATGGCCCTGTGGGAGGCGGTCGAGGACCCCGAGAAGGCCGCCGACCTGACCGCCGCGCTGGCGCTGGTCGGCTCGGTCTTCGCGCTGCTGTCGCGCTATGCGGTGCTGTTCTGGAACCAGGGCCTGCACCAGGGCGCGTCGCTGTCGCTGGACGCCGAGGAGAACGTCGCCGACGTGTTCTACCTGCCGCTGCTGCTGTCGATGGCCGGCTTCGTGCTGCTGTTCGTGACCCTGGTGCTGCTGCGCACCCGGACCGAGATCCGCCTTCGCCGGCTGCGCGCGCTGGAGCTGCGCGCCGGCCGCCTGGCCGAGGAGGTGGCGTGATGCCGGAGCTGGGAGACTACGCCGGCGCGGTGCTGGGCGCCTATGCGGCCTCGGGGCTGCTGATCGGGCTGCTGGTGGCGCACAGCGTGCTGCGCGCCGGCCGCGTGCGCCGCGCGCTGCGCCGGGCCGAGGCCAAGCAAGGACGAAGCCATGTCTGAGAACCTGTCCGGAAACGCCGGCACCGCCGGCAAGCGGCGTCGCGGCTTCAACTGGCTGCTGCTGATCCCGCCGGTGCTGTTCCTCGCCTTCGCCGGCGTGCTGCTGATGGGGCTGTGGCGCGAGGCGCCGGACGAGCTGCCCAGCGCCCTCGCCGGCCGCACCGCGCCGGCGCTCGAGCTGCCGCCGCTCGACGGGCTGGGCGTGCCCGCGCCGGGGCCGGACGCGCTGACCGCCGACGGGATCAAGCTGGTGAACTTCTGGGCCAGCTGGTGCGGCCCGTGCCGGGCCGAGCACCCGACGCTGGAGGCGATGGCCGAGGCCGGCGTGCCGATCATCGGCGTCAACTACAAGGATCAGCCCGAGGACGCGCTGGGCTTCCTGCGGGAACTGGGCAACCCCTTCACCGCGGTGGGCGTCGACGCCGCCGGCCGCGCCGGCATCGACTGGGGCATATACGGCCTGCCCGAGACCTTCGTGATCGACGCCGACGGCAAGGTCCTGCTGCGTCATCCGGGCCCGATCACCCGCGCCGTCTACGAGACGCGCTTCCAGCCGCTGCTGGGCGTCGCGCTGGACTGAGGCACGGACCCAGACGCGCGCTCAGCCATCCTCGGGCATGTGCTTGCGCAGCAGCGGATATTGCGTCGCGAGGAAGCCGACGGTCAGCAGGAACTGGCCGAAACTGTCGAGCCAGATCCAGGCCTCCTCGCCCAGCACGCGCCAGACGAACTCGTTGAACACCGACATGAACACGAAGAACACAACCCAGTTGCGGGTGAAGGCCAGCCAGCCTTCGTCGCTCAGCGGCATCACCGGGCCCATCAGGTACTGCAGGTACGACCGCCCCTGCCCCCACAGCCCGACACCGAGGATCAGCGCGAACAGACCGTAGACCACGGTGGGCCGCATCTTGGTGAAGGTGTCGTCGTTCAGCCAGACCGTCAGCCCGCCGAACACCACCACGACGATCGCGGTGAACACCGACATCCGCGGCAGGCTGCGGGTCAGCGCCCAGCTGACGCCGAGGCTGGCCAGCATCAGCGGCACGAACACCGCCGTGGCGGCGACCACCGCGCCATAGCTGCGCCCGCCGATCTCGACCGGGCTGTCCTGGAACAGCTGGTAGGCCAGGAAATAGACCGCCACCGGCCCCAGTTCGAGCGCCACCTTCACCAGCGGGTTCAGCTCCTTCGCCGCCATTCCCGACATCCTTTCTCAGCCACCGCCAAATTCCACCACTACCGCGCCCAGCGCGATCAGCGCCATCAGCAGCGCCCGCACCGGGCCCACGGTCTCCTTCAGGAAGACCCAGCCGATCAGCGCGGCGAACACCGCCGAGGTCTCGCGCAGTACCGCGGCCTCACCCACCTTGTCGAGACGCGTCGCCAGCATCACCGACCCGAAGCTTACATAGGCGATCAGCGCGCCCAGAAAACCGCGCGCCAGCAGCGGCACCGCCGACGGCGGATTGGCCAGCCGCCGCCAGCGGCGCACCGCCAGGAACGGGAACGCCAGCCCGTCGACCACGAAGAACCAGGCCAGGAAGGTGAACGGGTTCACCGTCGAGCGGATCCCCCAGGCGTCGTAGACGGTGTAGCAGGCGACGATGATCCCGGTGCCGAAAGCCAGCGCCAGCGCCACCTGCAGCGCGCCGCGGTCGACGTTTGTGCGCGACAGGTTCCACGCCGCCAGCCCGAAGATGCCGCCCGACAGCAGCAGCACGCCGCCCCACTGGACCAGGGTGAACACCTCGGCGAACACGATCCAGGCGCCCAGCACGGTGACCAGCGGACCGGTGCCGCGCACCACCGGGTAGACCACGGTGTAGGCGGCGCGCTCGTAGGCCATCGCCAGCACGTACTTGTAGGCGGTGTGGATCACGAACGCGCCGGCCAGGATCGGCCAGACGTGCGGCTCGGGCCAGGGCATCACCAGCAGCGCCACCGGCAGCGCGCCCAGGCAGTAGAAGCCGTCGATCGCGCCGCGCGTCAGCCAGGGGTCGAAGCGCCATTTCTGCAGCGCGCCGAAGATCGCGTGCGAGAACGCCGACAGCAGCGCCAGCGCCATCGCCAGCGTCGCGCCCTGCGGGGTTCCGGCCAGCCCGGCGATCACCTCGCCCATGGCCGCGCCGTCCCTTGAAGCCGGCGGACCCCGCCCCATAGTCCATCGCCATGATGCCCGAAGATTTTCTGATGCCCTACAGCGGGCTTACGCTTCAGTCCGTGCTGATCCGCATGACCGCGGCACTGGTGATGGGCGGCGTCATCGGCTTCGAGCGCGAGGCCCACGAGCGGCCCGCCGGGCTGCGCACGCACATGCTGATCAGCCTGGCGGCCTGCCTGTTCACGCTCATCGCCCTGGAGCTGATCTCGATGCCCGAACCGGTCGGCGACGAGGGCCGGCTGCGCATCGACCCGCTGCGCCTGATCGAGGCCGTGACTGCCGGCGTCGCCTTCCTGGCGGCGGGCTCGATCATCACTTCGGGCGGCAAGATCAAGGGGCTGACCACCGGCGCCAGCATGTGGCTGGCCGGGGCGATCGGCCTGGCCAGCGGCTCGGGCAACCTGGCGCTCGGCGGCATCGCCGTGGTGCTGGCGCTGATCGTGCTCGCCGTTCTGCGCTGGATGAAGCACCTGCTGGGCTGGGAGGACTAGGGTCAGGCCGCGCCGCCGGCGCCTTGCGCCGCAGACTGCCCGGTCAGCGCGGCGGCGAACTCGGCCGGGTCGAACGGCTGCAGGTCGTCGATCTGCTCGCCGACGCCGATGGCATGGATCGGCAGCCCGAACCGGTCGGCCAGCGCCACCAGCACCCCGCCCTTGGCGGTGCCGTCGAGCTTGGTCATCACCAGCCCGGTGACATCGGCCACCTCGCGGAAGATCCGCACCTGCTCCAGCGCGTTCTGCCCGGTGGTCGCGTCCAGCACCAGCAGGGTGTTGTGCGGCGCCTCGGGATCGCGCTTGCGCAGCACGCGGACGATCTTGGCCAGTTCCTCCATCAGGTCCTTGCGGTTCTGCAGCCGCCCGGCGGTGTCGATCATCAGCAGGTCGGCGCCCTCGGCCTCGGCGCGGGCCAGCGCGTCGAAGGCCAGGCTGGCCGGGTCGCTGCCCTCGGGCGCGGTCATCACCGGCACGTCGGCGCGCGCGCCCCAGATCTGCAGCTGCTCGACCGCGGCGGCGCGGAAGGTGTCGCCGGCGGCGATCACCACCGACTTGCCCGCGGCGCGGAACTGGCTGGCCAGCTTGCCGATGGTCGTGGTCTTGCCCGAGCCGTTGACGCCGACCACCAGCACCACCTGCGGCTTTTTCGGGAACAGCGGCATCGGCCGGGCCACCGGATCGAGGATCGCGGCGATCTCGTCGGCCAGAAGGCGCTTGATCTCGGTCGCGCCCAGCCGCCGCCCGAACCGCCCCTCGGCCATGTTGGCGGCCACCTTCAGCGAGGTCTCGACGCCCATGTCGGCGCTGATCAGCAGCTCCTCCAGGCTTTCCAGCATGGCATCGTCCAGCACCCGCTGCGGCTCGGCCGGGGCGCGGCCGGTCAGCCGGCCCAGCAGACCGGCGCGCGGCGCGGGCGCGGGCCCCACGGGTGCGGCGGCATCGGGCGGGGCGGCATCGGGCGAAGGCTCCTGCGCCGGCGGCGCCGGCGCGGCGGGGGCCTCCTCGACCAGCGCGTCGATCCCCTCCTCCAGCCGCGCCGAGGATTTGAACAGCCGGTCCCTGAGCTTGCCGAAAAACGCCATGCGCGCGCCCCCTTGCCAATCCTGACCCACCTAATACGCCGGCGGGCAAGATGGAAGCCCGTCGGGCGCGCGGCCGCGGGCGTCGCGCCAACGCCGCTCCGGCAGGGGACTTGCGCCCGGAACGGGCGCTCCGCCGGATCGGAGGATCAGACCTCGTCGGGGAAGTGCCTGATCGCCAGCCGGATCGGGTTCGGCGCCGCCTGCCCGAGCCCGCAGATCGAGGCGTCGGCCATCGCCTGGCACAGGTCCTCCAGCAGGTTCCGGTCCCAGCGCTCGGCCTGCATCAGCTTCACCGCCTTCTCGCAGCCGACCCGGCAGGGCGTGCACTGGCCGCAGCTTTCGTCCTCGAAGAACCGCAGCATGTTCAGCGCCGCCGCCTTCGCGCTGTCCCGGTCCGACAGCACCACCACCGCGGCCGAACCGATGAAGCTGCCGTGCGGCTGCAGCATGTCGAAGTCCAGCGGCACGTCGTCCAGCGCCGCCGGCAGCAGGCCCGAGGACGGCCCGCCCGGCTGGTACGCCTTGAACGCGTGGCCGGCGGCCATGCCGCCCGCGGCCGCGATCACGTCGGCGATCGTCGCGCCGGCGGGCAGCGTGTAGACCCCGGGCCGCGCCACCCGCCCCGAGACCGAGAAGCTGCGCAGCCCGGTGCGGCCGTTCTTTTCGACCGACGACAGCACCTCCGGCCCCTCGCGGCAGACCCGCGCCACCCAGTGCAGCGTCTCGACGTTGTGCACCAGCGTCGGGCGGCCGAACAGGCCGACCTGCGCGACATAGGGCGGCCGGTGGCGCGGCAGGCCGCGCTTGCCCTCGATCGATTCGAGCATCGCGCTCTCCTCGCCGCAGATGTAGGCGCCGGCGCCGCGGCGCAGCGCGATGTAGCCGGGCGGCACAAGGCCGGCGCGCTCCAGCGCCGCGATCTCGCGGCGCTGGATCTCCAGCACCGCCGGGTATTCGTCGCGCATGTAGACGTAGCAGCGCGCGGCATCCACCGCCCAGGCGGCGATCAGCATCCCCTCCAGCATCAGGTGCGGCTGGCGTTCCAGGAAGTAGCGGTCCTTGAAGGTTCCCGGCTCGCCCTCGTCGCCGTTCACCGCCAGGTAGCGCGGCCCTTCGGCGGCGCGCACGAAGCTCCATTTCTTGCCCGACGGAAAGCCCGCGCCGCCAAGCCCGCGCAGGCCCGACGCCAGCACCTGCGCCTGCACCGCCTCGGGATCGCCCGACGCGCGCAGCCGCGCCAGCACAGCGTAGCCGCCGCCCGCACGGTAGGCGTCGAGCGCCTCGTAGCCGGGAACCTGCGCGTGCGTGCGCCCCTCGCGCACCGCGGCCAACACGCCTTCCGGGGTGGCGCGGTCGACGAAGTGATGCCCGACCTCGGCCACCGGGGCGGTGTCGCAGCGGCCCATGCAGGGCGCGCGCACGACGCGCACCCGCGCCGGGTCGAGGCCCTCCTCCAGCGCCGCCTTCAGCGCCTGCGCGCCGGCCAGCTCGCACGACAGCGAATCGCAGACGCGCACGGTCAGCGCGGGCGGCGGGGTCTCGCCCTCCTTCACCACGTCGAAATGGGCGTAGAAGGTCGCCACCTCGTAAACCTCGGCCTGCGCCAGGCGCATCTCGTCGGCCAGCGCCGCCAGGTGCGCCGCGGACAGGTGGCCGTGGGCGTCCTGGATCAGGTGCAGATGCTCGATCAGCAGGTCGCGGCGGCGCGGCCGGTCGCCCAGCAGGCGGCGCACCTCGGCCAGGGCCTGGTCCTGCGGCTGGCGGCCCTTGGGGGTCGGCCGGCCCTTGCCCCGGCCCTGTTTCCAGACGCCGCGCTTTTCGTCGAGTGGTGCCATCGCTGCTTTCGTCTCCGGATGTGTCCATGGCACAGTAGGATGCGCGCGCGCCCCTGTCCTAGCCCCAAAGCGACCGGTCGCGCACCGGATCGGACAGCGAACGTGGCCGATGCCGTCGAGGCAGCGCGGATCGGAAACCCGGTGCCCGCTTGACCTGAGCCGCGCAACGGCGGACATATGGCAAATCGAAGGGGGACCGATGCGCAGATTGCTGACATTCATCCTGTGGACGGCGGCTCTGGCGGCCGCGCCGGCGCTGGCGCTGGATCCCGCCGATCCCGCCGAGTCGCCCGCCGACCGGCCCGGAAACGCGCCCGGAAACGCGCCCGGAAACGCACCTGCCGACACGCAGGACGGGGCCGAGACCGGCATGGCGGACATCGCCAAGGAGGACTGGCGCGCCCTGGTCCGGGGCCGCACCGTCACCTACAGCATCGGCGGCGAGGTCTGGGCGCGCGAAACCTACGACACCGGCTCGGACACGGTGTGGATCCGGCTCGCCGACGGCACCTGCATGGACGGCAACTGGTCCTGGGCCGACGGCATCTTCTGTTTCGACTGGTCCAGCGGCGAATACAGCTGCTTCCGACACGTGCGCTCGGACGGCCGGATCCTGGTGATCCCGATGCTGGCGGATGGCATGAGCGTCGGCACGATCCAGACCGTGACGCAGATCTCGGACGTGCCCGCCAGCTGCGGGCCGGAGCTGACCAGTTGATGCGCCCGGCGCTCGTCGCGCTGGCGCTGCTGGCCGCTCCACCGGCCACCGCAACCGCCGCCGAGACGGCGGTCGACGCCGAGCGCTTCGAGACCATGAGCACCGGCCGGACCCTGCGCTTCAGCCGGCGCGGCGCGCCGTACGGCGCCGAGCAGTACCTGCCGGGTCGCCGCGTCATCTGGCAGTACGCCGACGGCAGCTGCAGCCACGGCTTCTGGTATGACGGCGGCGAGGCGCTGTGCTTCGTCTACGAGGACACGCCGTCGCCGCAGTGCTGGATCTTTTCCCGGCGCGACGGCGACTTCTTCGCGCGGATGGCGGGGGTCGCCGCGGGCGATCCGTCGGAGCTGCGCCTCTCCGCCACCTCGCGTGCGCCGCTGGATTGTCCCGGTCCCGATCTGGGGGCATGACCCCGCGCGATGTCACGGCAAGCTTCCATCCAGCCCGGAACCACCCCGCCGCGCCGACCAGCCCGGCAAGCGGCATCCACGAGGACCGAAAGATGACTATCGAATGCGTGGCCAGCGGCCCCTTCAGCCTGACCGAAAGCCCCGTCTGGGACAGCGACACCGGAACCCTGTACTGGTGCGACATCCCGGCCTGTGCGGTGCATGCGTTGGTGCCGCAGACCGGGGCCCGCCGGGAATGGGGCTTTCCCGGTCCCACCGGCAGCATGGGGCTGTGCCGCAGCGGGCGGCTGGTGGTGGCCACCGGCCTCGAGGTGGTGCTGTTCGACGCCGACAGCGGCGAGACGACGCCGGTCGCGACCCTCGAGGCGGCAGCGGGCAGCCGCGCCAACGACGGCAAGGTCGGGCCGGACGGCGCGTTCTGGGTCGGCACCATGGTCGAGCGGCAGGATCCCGACGATCCGCAGGGCGCGCTGTTCCGCGTCGGCGCCGACGGCAGCGTCGAGAAGCGGCTGGACGGGCTGCGCACCACCAACGGGCTGGCGTGGTCCGCCGACGGCATGACCATGTACCACGCGGATTCGCGCGGCCAGTGGATCGACCGCTGGGACTTCGACCCGGCCTCGGGCAACATGAAGAACCGCACCCGGATCGCCGAGCCGACCGAGGCGCAGGGCCGTCCCGACGGCGGCGCCACCGACATCGACGGCAACTACTGGAGCGCCGGCGTCTCGGCGGGCGCGCTGAACTGCTGGTCGCCGCAGGGCGAGTTGCTGAGCCGGATCGAGGTGCCGGTGCCGCGCCCGACGATGCCCTGCTTCGGCGGGCCGGACCTGAAGACGCTGTACTTCACCAGCATCCGCGCCAACCTCGACGCGGCGGCGCTGGCGGCCGCGCCCGACTCGGGCGGCGTGTTCGCGATGCCGGCCCCCGTCGCCGGCGCGCCGGTCAGCCGGTTCGACGACTAGGCCGCGTCCACGCCGTAGAACCGCGCCGCGGTGCCGCCGAACACCGCGGCCCGCGCACCGGCATCGAGGTGTGCGGTCAGCGCCTCGGCCGCGCTTCGCCAGTGGTCATAGCTGCCGGCGTTCAGGCACACCGGCCAGTCGCTGCCCCACATCACCCGCTCGGGCCCGAACAGGCGCAGCACCTCGTGCGCATAGGGGCGCAGGTCGTCGGCGGTCCAGCCGGCGGCGGCCTCGGTGACGAGGCCCGAGAGCTTGACGAACAGCCCCGCCCCGGCCAGCCGCGCCATCCCCGCCGACCAGTCGGCGAGGCTGGCGTCGGAATGGTCCCGGATCTGCGGCTTCATGCAGTGGTCGATCACCATGCGCAGCGCCGGGTTGCGGTCCCGGATCCTGGCGAAGTTGTCCAGGTGCCGGGGAAAGCCCAGCGCGTCGAACGCCAGCCCGAGGTCGGTCAGCGCCGGGTAGGCCCAGGCGACGTCGTCGCGCAACATCCAGTCGACATCGGCAATGTCCTGGATCATCGGCCGCACCCCGAGGAATTTCGGGTGCGCGGCCAGCCGTTCCAGCACACTGGACTGCGCGCGGTCCTCGAAGTCGATCCAGCCGACCACGCCGGCGACCGAGGGCGTCGCGTCGGCGACGCCCAGCATGTAGTGGGTTTCCGCGACCGTCGGCGCGGCCTGCACGAGGATCGTCCGCGCGATGCCGTGGCGGGCGAGCGATGGCGCCAGGTCGGCGGGGCCATAGGGCCGGTCGAGCACCGGATGCCCCGCCGGCATCCAGTTGTAGTCGCCGCGGGCGGGGTGCCAGTAGTGCTGGTGGGCGTCGATCTGCATCGGCCTCACTCCGTCGGGGCGTCGGCGCGCAGCAGGCCCTCGGCCTTCAGCGCGGCCCACAGCTCGGGCGGGACACGGACCTGCGCGACCTCGGCGTTCTGGCGCATCTGCGCGACGCTCTGCCCGCCGGGGATGACCGAATGCACGCACGGGTGCCCGAGCGGGAAGTGGAAGGCGGCGGCGACCAGCGGCGTGTCATGCGCCTGGCAGACCGTCTGGATCCGGGCGACGCGCGCCATGATCTCGGGCGGGGCGGGTTCGTAGTTGTAATACGCGCCCTCGACCGGGCCGGTGGCCAGGATGCCGGAATTGTAGGGCCCGCCGATGACGATGCCGATGCCGCGCCTCTCGCACAGCGGCAGGAAGCTTTCCAGCGCCTCCTGCTCCAGCAGCGTGTAGCGGCCGGCCAGCAGGAACAGGTCGAAGTCGCCGCGTTCGGTCAGCTGCTGGCAGACCTGCCATTCGTTCACGCCCGCGCCGAACGCCTGGATCACGCCCTGCTCGCGCAGGCTCAGCAACGCGTGGTAGCCGCCCGCCATCAGCTGGTCGACCTTGGCGTTCGCCGCCGCGCGCGAGCCCTGGTTGGGCACGTCGATGTCGTGCACATAGAGGATGTCGATGCGCTCGATCCCCAGACGCTCGAGCGAGAACTCGACCGAGCGCATGACGCCGTCGTAGGTGTAGTCGTAGACCTCCTGCCGGGCGGGCACATCGAACCACTTGCCGATGCCGTCGCGCCGCTCGGGCGGACAGGGGCGCAGCAGTCGGCCCACCTTGGTCGACAGCACATATTCGTCGCGCGGCTTGTCCCGCAGGAAGCGGTTCAGCCGGGCTTCGGACAGACCCAGTCCATAAAGCGGCGCTGTGTCGAAATAACGCACCCCCGCATCCCAGGCCGCCTGCAGGATGGCGTCGGCCTCGTCGTCCGAAATCGCCCGGTAGAGATTGCCAAGCGGCGCGGTGCCGAACCCCAGTTCGGTCAGCGTCACGCCGCCGTTGCCGGTTCTGTCGAAGGTCCGTGTCCGGAGTTCCATGAACGCTCCCCTTGCAATGATCGACTGGTCCTGGTTGCGGACCTCATAGCACGGCAACCGGTCTTGTTTGCACAACAATCCGTAGTCCGAGCCGCAATGCGGGGGGGCGTGAAACGAGCCCGAGGGCCCGTTTCACTGTGTCCAAACCGGATGCGACGCATTTGGGGGTTACGTCGGCCAGGCCAGACGGATCTCCCGCAGCCGAATGCGGCCGGGGATGCCCGTAAAATAGGCACACGGCAGCGAATGGGAACCGCGCATCGGGACAGGGACCTATCCGAACGGATAGGCTCCGCGGGAAACCGCCGCTGCCGCGGGCCAGCGGCGCATCTGCCGGCAGAGCTGCGCGGCGGGACGCGAAAGACCGTTTCGCGGCAGTCACCCGCGCGCTCGATCGCCGCTCAGTAGCACAGCACCGTCGCCGCGCCGGACGCCAGCGCCACCAGCCGGTCGGGCATGGCGAACTCGGCCGGGTGCCCGGCCAGCAGCGCGTCGTCGAAGCCCCGCGCGCGCGCCGACGTGCCGGAGACGAAGATCCGGCCGTCCGCCGCGGCCAGCGCCGCCAGGTGGTCGTCCAGCCGGCCGGTGCCCTGCCCCTCGAGCGAGGCGGTCACCGACGGGTCGAGCAGCCGGACGCCGTCGCCGGCCAGGAAAAGGGCGGTATCGTGCCCGGCCTGCGCCGCTGTCGCCGCGACCAGGCACCCCAGCGTGGCCTTGTTCGGATCGTCCGGACCGGTGTGGATGTGAACCAGAAACGCGAACATGTTCCCCTCCTCTGCGGATCCGATGATGCGGAAACCTAGCACGAACCGGGCCGCGCGGCAGGCGGCGGGCAGTTGTGCCGCACCGCGGGCCGGCCTATGGTCCGGGAAAACACGGGGGGAAAACATGGGGGGAATGCCGGCATGCTCAAGGGGATCGACCCGCTGCTCAACGCCGATGTGCTGCAGGCGCTGTGCGCCATGGGGCACGGCGACGACCTGATCCTGTGCGACACCAACTTCCCCGCCGAGGCGGTGGCGCGCGACAGCGTGCTGGGGTATCTGCTGCGCATCGACGCCGCCGCCCCCGAGGTCGCCCGCGCGGTGCTGTCGGTGTATCCGCTGGACAGTTTCGTGGACGACGCCGCGGCGCGGATGCAGGTCGGCGACACCCCCGACGACATCGCGCCGGTGCACGCCGAGGCGCAGGCGGTGATCGACGCCGCCGAGGGGCGCAGCTGGCCGCTGAACCCGATCGAGCGCTTCGACTTCTACGACCGCGCGCGCCGCGCCTTCGCGATCATCCAGACGCAGGAAACCCGGTTCTACGGCAATTTCGCGCTGCGCAAGGGCGTGATCCCGCCAACCGGCTGAGCCGCGCCGATCACTCGGCCGCGATCGCCGGCGCCACGTGGCGCTTGGGAATGCGCACGATGATCAGCGCCACTCCGGCGACGTTCTCGCGGCGAAGCGTGGCGCCGAGATCGCCCAGCCGCGCGCGGATCACCCGCTCGTCCGCGGTCGAGACCGCGACCGCGATATCGACCGGCGTCGACGGTCCGGCGCCGCCGCCGATCAGGCTCGCGGCGATCCGGTCCGCCGCGCCGACCCCCATGTAGACCACCAGCGTGGCGCCGGGGCGCACGTGCGCGCCCCAGTCGGGCGGCGGATCGCCGGGGCGGCACATGCCGGTGGTCAGCACGATGGTGTCGGTGTCGCCGCGGCAGGTCAGGCTGTCCTGCAGCGTGGCGGCGGCGGCGGTGGCGGCGGTCACGCCGGGCACGATCTCGACCGGAACGCCCGCGGCGCGGGCGGCCTCGACCTCCTCGGTGGCGCGGCCGAAGACCGAGGGATCGCCCGATTTCAGCCGCACCACGCGGCGGCCCTTGCGCGCCTCGGCCATGACGGCGGCGCTGATCCGGTCCTGCGGCCAGGCGCAGCAGCCGACCTGCTTGCCGACATGGACCCGCTCGGCGTCGCGGCGGGCCAGTTCCAGCACGTCCTCGCCGACCAGCCGGTCGTAGAAGATCACGTCGGCCTCCTGCAGGCGTTCGACGGCGCGCAGGGTCAGCAGATCGCGCGCGCCGGGGCCGGCGCCGACCAGCGCGACGTGACCGGTGCCGGCGCCCTCGGGCACGCGGCGCCCGGCGATCGCGCTGTCCAGCAGCGCCGCGGCCTCGTCCGAGCGGCCCTGCCGGTGCAGCTGCGCCGGCCGGCCGTGGAAGACCCAGGACCAGAAGGCGCGGCGGGCGGCGGGCGGAATGCCGCGCGCGACCGCGTCGCGCAGCGCGCCGGCATGCGCCGCCCAGGCGCCCAGCCGCGGCGACATCATCTGCTCGATCCGGGTCTTCAGCGCCCGCGCCAGCACCGGCGCGGTGCCCTCGGTGCCGATCGCGACCACCACCGGGTCGCGGTCGACGATCGCCGGGGTGGTGGCGTCGCACAGCTCGGGCCGGTCGACCACGTTCACCAGCGCGCCGCCGGCCTTGGCCAGCGCGTGCAGCGAAGCGTCGGCGCCGGGGCAGCCGGTGGCGACGAAGCTGAGCGCGGTGCCGGCGAACAGCGCCGGGGTGACCGGCCCTGCATGGTGCG
The DNA here is from genome assembly GCF_009697225.1 of Halovulum marinum. Lineage (GTDB taxonomy): Bacteria > Pseudomonadota > Alphaproteobacteria > Rhodobacterales > Rhodobacteraceae > Halovulum > Halovulum marinum. The sequence continues at coordinate 35,113 of NZ_WIND01000007.1, read as the reverse complement.
CAGCGCGGCCGGACCGCACCAGCGCCCGCAGTTCGCGGCACAGCTGCGGCGCGGCCAGCACCAGGTCGGCGTCGGTCTTCAGGATCAGCCGGGCCTTCTGCGCCGCCTGCTCGCCGCCGCCCGCGACGACCACGCGGCGGCCGCTGGTGCGGATGAACATCGGAAAGGACTGCATCGGCGTCTCCTTCGGCTCAACGCGTCATTCGGCGGCCTGCGGCACGGCGGCGCGCGCCAGCAGGTCCGCGACTTCGGGGCGGCATGAGCCGCAATTGGTGCCGGCCCCGGTCAGTGCACAGATCGCGCCGGCATCGGCGCCCGGGTTGGCGCGGATCGCGCCCAGGATGACGTTGCGGCCGACGCCGAGGCAGGCACACACCGTGGGGCCCGGATCGGACCGGTCGCCGCCGGGGCGCGCGGCCAGCAGGTCCGGCGCCGCGGTGCCCAGCGCCGCGGCGACATAGTCGCGCGCGACCGCCACAGGCGCCGGCGAGACGAACAGCGCCGCCTCCAGCACCCCGTCGCGGGCGAAGGCCAGCCGGGTCACGCCGCGGCCCGGATCGGCGACGCAGGCCGGCTCGGCCTCGATCTCGAACAGCGCGCGGGCGTAGCCCTGCCAGTCGTCCGGAAGCGTGTCGCCGGCCATCTCGGCGCGCCAGCCGGCGTCGGCGCGGGTGCGCGCCCAGTAGGCGGTGGCGGGCCGGAACGCGGTGCGTGCGACGGCGAAGCCGTACCAGCGCGCGGCGAAGCGTTCGACCGCGACCACCGCGGCCTTGGCCTCGGGCTGGCCGGACAGCGGGTCGGTCGCGGCGGCGACCAGCGGGCCGATGCGCGCGGCGGGCGCGGTCTCGCCGGTCCAGTGCATCGGCGCGAACGGCGCGCCGGGCGCGACGTCGGTGCTGATCAGCACGCGCAGCAGCGCGCTGCCCGAGGGTGCGCGGACGCGTGCGATGTCGGCGGGGCCCAGCCCCAGCGCGTCGGCGTCGGCGGGATGGATCTGCAGGAACGGCTCGGCCAGGTGGCGCGACAGCCGCGCGGCGCGCCCGGTGCGGGTCATCGTGTGCCACTGGTCGCGCACCCGGCCGGTGTTCAGCCGGAACGGGTAGCGCGGCGAGCGTTTCGCCGCCGGCGGCGCCTGCCGGAGCGCGAGCATCCGCGCCTTGCCCGAGGCGGTGAAAAACCGCCCGTCGCCGAAGAAGCGTCCGCCGCTGCGTGCCGCGGTCACCGGCCAGCGCACCGGCGCCAGCGCGTCGTAGGCAGCGTCGTCCAGCGCGGCCAGACCCGAGATGTCGAAATCGCGCCCGAGGCGGCCGGCGACGCCGGACAGCCGCGCATGTTCGCGGAAGATCTGCGCGGGGGAGCGGAAGTCGAACGCCTCGGCCCAGCCCATGCGCCGGCCGACCTCGGCGAAGAGCGCCCAATCGGCGCGGGCCTGCCCCGGCGCAGGCAGCGCGGCGCGCTGGCGGCTGATGGTGCGGTCGGAATTGGTCACCGTGCCGTCCTTCTCGGCCCAGCCGAGCGCGGGCAGCGCCACGTCGGCCAGGCGCACGGTGTCGGTCCGCGCGACGATGTCGCTGACCACGACGAAGTCGCAGGCGCGCAGCGCCGCGGCCACGCCGTCGGCCTCGGGCATCGAGACGACCGGGTTGGTGCCGGCGATCCACAGCGCCTTGATGCGCCCGTCGGCAGCGGCGCGGAACATCTCGACCGCCTTCAGCCCCGGCCGCTGCGCCATGGCCGGGGCGTTCCAGAACGCCTGCACGGCGGCGCGGTGGTCGGCATTCTCGATCTCCAGATGCGCGGCCAGGGTGTTGGCCATGCCGCCGGTCTCGCGCCCGCCCATCGCGTTCGGCTGGCCGGTCAGGCTGAGCGGTCCCGTGCCGGGCCGCCCGATGCGGCCCGTTGCCAGATGGCAGTTGAGGATCGCGTTGACCTTGTCGGTGCCGCTGATCGACTGGTTCACCCCCTGGCTGAAGGCGGTGACGGTGCGGCCGGTCGCGGCGAACAGCCCGAAGAACGCCTCAAGCTCGTCGCGCGCCAGCCCGGTGGCGGCGGCGTCGGCCTGCCGCGCGGTGGCCAGCGCGGCATCGAACCCCTCGACGTGCGCGCCGACGAAGGCGCGGTTCACCGCGCCGGCGGCATCCAGATGCGCCAGCAGCGCGTTGAACAGCGCCACGTCGCTGCCCGGCCGGATCTTCAGGTGCAGATCGGCGATGTCGCAGGTCGCGGTGCGGCGCGGATCGACGACCACGACCCGGGTACCGCGCGCCGCGCGCGCCTCGGCCAGGCGGCGGAACAGCACCGGGTGGCACCACGCCATGTTGGAGCCGACCAGCACCACCAGATCGGCCAGTTCCAGATCCTCACAGGTACCGGGCACGGTGTCGGTGCCGAACGCCCGCTTCTGCCCCGCCACCGTCGAGGCCATGCACAGCCGCGAGTTGGTGTCGATGTTGCCCGAGCCGATGAAGCCCTTCATCAGCTTGTTGGCGACGTAGTAATCCTCGGTCAGCAACTGGCCCGAGACGTAGAAGCCGACGCTGTCGGGGCCGTGCCGCTCGATCGTGCGCCGGAAGGTCTGCGCGACCCGGTCCAGCGCCATGTCCCAATCCGCCGCGCGTCCGTCCACGCGCGGCGCCAGCAGCCGCCCCTCGGGCCCCAGCGTCTCGGCCAGCGCCAGCCCCTTGGAGCACAGCCGCCCGCGGTTCGCCGGATGCTCGGGATCGCCCTCGACGCGCAGCCCGCCGGACCCTTCGGGCGTCAGCCGCACGCCGCAGCCGACGCCGCAGTACGGGCAGGTCGAGCGGATCGCGGGAACGCCGCTGCCGTCCATCACGCCGCCCTGCGCCCCAGCACCGCCGGGTCGAGCAGCAGCCGGCCGCCCTCGACGCGCAGCGGGTAGGTGGCGATGCGGCCCTCGTCCGCGCCCTGCGCCTCGCCGGTTTCCAGGTCGAACACCCAGTTGTGCAGCGGGCAGGTCACCTTGCGACCGTGCACGATGCCCTCGGACAGCGGGCCGCCCTTGTGCGGGCAGGCGTTCGCGGTAGCGAACACCTCGGCCTCGTCCGTGCGGAACACGGCGATGCAGCCCAGCGGCGTCTTCACCCGCCGCGCGCCGCGCAGCGGGATGTCGTTCAGGGCGCCAATGTCGATCCAGCTCATTCCGCGGCCTCCAGCGTCAGGTCGGCCAGCGGCGCGAAGGCGCGCGCGGCGTCCTCGTCGGCCCGCTCGGCCCAGGGATCCTTCTGATAGATCGTCTGGCTCAGGTCGAACGCTGCGACCAGCCGCCGACGCTCGGCCGCGTCGGCCAGCCTGTCGCGCACCCAGTCCAGCCCGACCCTGGCGATCCACTTGTAGGGGCGGTCGAGGTACCTGGCGTTCTCGCGGTAGAGCTGGACGAAGGCGACGGTGTATTCCATCGCCTCGGCCTCGGTCTCGACCTTCACCAGCGGTTCGGTCAGCCGCAGGTCCATGCCCGCCGCGCCGCCGACGCCGATCTCGTAGCCGCTGTCGACGCAGACGATGCCGACATCCTTGCAGGTCGCCTCGGCGCAGTTCCTCGGGCAGCCGGACACCGCCATCTTGACCTTGTGCGGCGTCCACGAGCCCCAGAGCCGCTGTTCCAGCTTCACGCCCAGCCCGGTCGAATCCTGCGTGCCGAAGCGGCAATGGTCGGTGCCGACGCAGGTCTTCACCGTACGCAGGCCCTTGGAATAGGCGTGACCCGAGACCAGACCCGCCTTGCCCAGATCCGCCCACATCGCCGGCAGATCCTCCTTGCGCACGCCCAGCAGGTCGATGCGCTGGCCGCCGGTGACCTTGACCGTGGGCACGTCGTATTTCTCGGCCGCGTCGGCGATGGCGCGCAATTCAGTCGCGCTGGTCAGCCCGCCCCACATGCGCGGCACCACCGAATAGGTGCCGTCCTTCTGGATGTTGGCGTGGTTGCGCTCGTTCACGAAGCGCGACTGCGGATCGTCCTGATACTCCACCGGCCAGTCCGCCAGCAGGTAGAAGTTGATCGCCGGGCGGCAGACATGGCAGCCGTTCGGTGTGGTCCAGCCCAGTTCCTGCCAGACGGCGGGCTGGGATTTCAGTTCCTGCGCCTTGATCAGGCGACGGACATCCTCGTGGGTCAAATCGGTGCAGGCGCAGATCGGCTTGGGCGTGTCCATGTCGAACGCATCGCCCAGCGTGACCGCCAGAAGCTGCTCGACCAGGCCGGTGCAGGTGCCGCAGGACGAGGACGCCTTGGTCTGCGCACGCACGTCGTCCAGCGTGTCCGCCCCGCCCTCGATCGCGCGGGTGATCCGGCCCTTGCACACGCCGTTGCAGCCGCAGATCTCTGCGTCAGCCGGTAAGGCTGCAACGGCCGCCATAGGGTCCAGCGCGCGCCCCCCCTGAAAGGCAGGCCCGAAGATCAGGGTGTCGCGCATTTCGGAGACGTCGGCGCCGTCCTTGATCAGCCCGTGGAACCAGCCGCCGTCGGCGGTGTCGCCGTACATCACCGCGCCGATCAGCCGGTCGCCCTGCAGCACCAGCCGCTTGTAGACGCCGCGCGCCGGGTCGCGGAACACGATGTCCTCGCGATCGTCGCCATCGGCGAAATCTCCGGCCGAGAACAGATCGCAGCCGGTGACCTTCAGCTTGGTCGCCGTCTCGCGGTTGACGAAGGCGGCGCCCTGTCCCATCAGCGTGGCGGCGGCGACCTTCGCCTGATCGTAGAGCGGCGCGACGAGGCCGAACAACTGCCCGTCAAGCTCGACGCACTCGCCGACCGCCAGGATATCCGGGTCCGAGGTGACCATCTGAGCGGACACTTCGATGCCGCGCGCGACATCCAGCCCGGCATCGGTGGCCAGCCGGGTCTCCGGGCGAATGCCTACGGCCAATACGACAAGGTCCGCGCCAAGCACCGACTTGTCCTGAAGCAGTACGGCCTCGGCCCGGTCCTTGCCCAGGATCGCGGCAGTCGAGGCACCGGTCTTCACCGTGATGCCCCGCCGCTCCAGATCCTTCTTCAGCAGGTATCCGGCGGTCTCATCCAGCTGCCGCTCCATCAGGTGGCCGACCAGGTGCAGCACCGTGACGTCCATCCCGCGCGAGGACAGGCCGGCCGCAGCCTCCAGCCCCAGCAGCCCGCCGCCGATGACCACGGCCTTGCCGCCCTTCGCTGCCGCCGCGATCATCGCGTTGGTGTCGTCCAGATCGCGATAGGTGATCACGCCCGGCAGATCCCGCCCCTCGATAGGGATGATGAACGGGGCCGAGCCGGTGGCGATCAGCAGCTTGTCATAGGCCACCTCGCCGTTCTGACCGGTGACGACCTTGCGCGTCCGGTCGATGGCAGTGACATGCTCGCCAAACCGGCAGGTGATGTGCCGCTCGGCGTACCAGGCGTCGTCATGGGTGACGATGTCGTCGTAGGTCTTTTCGCCCGACAGCACCGGGGACAGCATGATGCGGTTGTAATTGCCCCGCGCCTCGGCGTTGAACAGGGTGATGTCCCAGCCGCCCGGATCGGTCTCGTGCAGATGTTCGATGACCCGGCCCGAGGCCATGCCGGCGCCGATGATGACAAGTCTGTTGGTCATGGCTCACTCCGCTGCAATGGCCGCCGAAGCCCTTGGCTTCGGGCTGGCGCCGCGCTCATATTCTTCAAGGAAATCGAGTACTTCCTGCCGGTACTTGTAGTAGTCAGGATGCTCCAGCAACGCCTTGCGGGTGCGCGGGCGCGGCAGGTTCACCTCGGTGATCTTGCCGATGGTGGCACGCGGCCCGTTGGTCATCATCACCACCCGGTCGGCCAGCAGGATCGCCTCGTCGACGTCGTGGGTGACGCAGACCGCGGTGACCTTGGTGCGCGACCAGACCTCCATCAGGACTTCCTGCAATTCCCAGCGCGTGAGGCTGTCGAGCATGCCGAACGGCTCGTCCAGCAGCAGCAGCTTGGGGGACAGGGCGAAGGCCCGCGCGATCCCCACCCGCTGGCGCATGCCGTTCGACAGATCCGCCGCCGGGCGGTCCATCGCATCCGCAAGGCCCACGCGTTCAAGGTAGTACTCGACCACATCCTGCCGCTCGGCCTGGCTGGCCCTGGGGTAGACCCGGTCGACGCCCACGGCGACGTTCTCCTTCGCAGTGAGCCAGGGAAACAGCGAGGGCGACTGGAACACCACCGCGCGCTCGGGATCGGCGCCGACCACCTCGCGCCCGTCGAGGATGATGCCGCCCTGCGAGATCGCGTTCAGCCCCGCCGCCATCGTCAGCACGGTGGACTTGCCGCAGCCCGAATGGCCGATCAGCGAGATGAACTCGCCCTTCTTCACCTTCACGTCGAAATCCTCGACCACGGTCAGCGGGCCGTTCGGCGTCGGATAGATCTTGTGAAGCTGCGAAAACTCCAGGTAGCGCTCGTCCAGCACGCTGTCCTGCGCGCGGGCTACCGCAGCCGGTATGCGGTGGATCGGGGTCACGTCGGGCAGTTGCCGCGTGCCTTCGACCTTGGCCTCGATGCCGACATCCATCAGGTAGCCGGTGACGCGCGCCCGCAGCGCCTTGAACGCCTCGTCGTGGTTCATCGCCGCACGATCGCGGGGGCGCGGCAGTGCCACGGTGAACGCCTCGCCCAGCGTGCCGTCCGGGTTCAGCGGCACGATGCGGTCGGCCAGCAGGATCGCCTCGTCCACGTCGTTGGTGATCAGCACGCAGGTCTTGCGGTCGGCCTCCCAGATCTGCAGGATCTCGTCGGCGAGGTTGGCGCGGGTCAGCGCATCGAGCGCGGACAGCGGCTCGTCCAGCAGCAGCACCTCAGGGTCCATCGCCAGCGCCCGGGCAACCGAGACGCGCTGCCGCATGCCCCCCGACAGTTCCGCCGGGCGCCGGTGGGCGGCATGGCCGAGGCCCACCATGTCGATGTAATGCGCGGCCTTCTTCTGCCGCTCGGGTTTCGACAGTTTCGGGAACACCGCGTCGACGGCCAGCATGACGTTGCCCTGCACCGTCAGCCACGGCATCAGGCTGTAGCTCTGGAACACCAGCCCCCGCTCGCGGCCCGGCCCGTCGACGGGCCGGCCACGGAACAGCACCTGCCCGGCGTCGGGGCGTTCCAGTCCCGCCATCAGGTTCATCAGCGTGGACTTGCCGGTGCCCGAGAAGCCCAGGATGGCGACGAACTCGCCCTCGGCCACGTCCAGGTCGATGTCTTTCAGCACCTCGGCGCGGTCGAGCCCCTCGCCGAAGCCCTTGCTGACGGATTTGAAGGTCAGGATGCCCATGATGCCCTCAGCGGTTGTTGGTGAAGGTGAAGGCGGCCTGGATCGCGAACATCAGCCGGTCCAGCAGGAAGCCGATGATGCCGATGGTGAACACCGCCACCATGATCTTGGCCAGCGACTGCGAGCTGCCGTTCTGGAACTCGTCCCAGACGAACTTGCCCAGGCCCGGGTTCTGCGCCAGCATCTCGGCGGCGATCAGCACCATCCAGCCGACGCCGAGGCTCAGCCGCAGGCCGGTGAAGATCAGCGGCAGCGCCGAAGGCAGCACCAGCTTGGTGATCTTGGTCCAGGTGCCCATCTTCAGCACCTTCGAGACGTTCACCAGGTCCTTGTCGATCGAGGCGACGCCCAGCGCGGTGTTGATCAGCGTCGGCCACATCGAGCACAGCGTCACCGTGATCGCCGAGGTCAGGAAGCTTTTCGCGAAGAACCCGTCGTTGGTCGCGTAGACCGCCGACACCACCATGGTCACGATCGGCAGCCACGCCAGCGGCGAGACCGGCTTGAAGATCTGGATCAGCGGGTTTAGCGCCGCGTTCGCCGTGGGCGACAGCCCGGCCAGAATCCCCAGCGGCACCGCGACCAGCGTCGCCACGGCGAAACCGAAGAACACGGTGACGATCGAGGTCCAGATCTGCTCGTAGTAGGACGGCGCGCCGGTGAAGGCGATCTGCTTGACCCGGTCGGCCTTGCCGGCCTCGATCAGGCGCTGGTTGCGGGTTTCGACCTGCTCGCTGAACCGCGCCTGTTTCGCGGCCTTGTCGGCGGCGTCCTGGTGCAGGTTCACCGCCTCGGCCCACACCTGACCCGGTCCGGGGATCGCACCCAGCGAGGTTTCGACCTTCGGCGCCAGCGACGCCCACAGCAGCAGGAACCCGGCGATGGCCAGCAGCGGCACGCCCAGCAGGCGCCAGACGTCGCGCATCTGCGCGCGGGGATTGTCGCCGGCGGCGGCCTTCAGCGCCGGGGTGAGCCAGGACAGGCCCAGAACGCTGAACCAGCGGTCGGCCTTGTTGATGCGGGTGAACCAGGCGGCGCGGCGCGCCTCGCGGGCGGCGGCGGCCTGGGTTGTCGGGTCTATGGCGGTCATGGGTGGATCTCTCGCGACTGTTCGATCTGCCTGTGCGGCGCCCCGTCGCCGGGGCGCCGGCGGCGCGGGGTCAGCCCTGCACTTCCGAGCCGACCACGCGCTGGTCGCCCTTCAGTCCGATGGGAAGGCTGTCGAGATAGGCGTTGGGCTGGCGGCCGTCGTAGGGAACGCCGTCGATGATGTCCTCGGGCGGGGTCGGCGCCTTGTAGCCGTCGCTGTCCCAGGGGAAGTCGGGCGCGTTCGCCAGTTCCTCGTCCACCAGCAGGCGCGCGGCCTGAAGGTAGATGTCCGGGCGGTAGACGGAGCGGGCGACGTCATCGTACCAGCTGTCGGGTCTGGCCTCGGCGATCTGGCCCCAGCGGCGCATCTGCGTCAGGTACCAGATGGCGTCCGAGTAGAACGGATAGGTGGCGTTGTAGCGGAAGAACACGTTGAAGTCCGGCACGTCGCGGGTGTCGCCCTTCTCGTATTCGAAGGTCCCGGTCATCGAGTTGGCGATCACCTCGGCATCCGCGCCGACGTATTCGGAGCGGCTGAGGATCTCGACCGCCTCCATCCGGTTGGCGTTGTCGTTCTCGTCCAGCCAGATCGCGGCGCGGATCAGCGCCTTGGTCAGCGCCAGCGTGGTGTTCGGGTACTGTTCGGCAAACTCGGCGGTGATGCCGAACACCTTCTCGGGGTTGTTCTTCCACAGCTCGTAGTCGGTGATCACCGGCACGCCGATGCCCTTGAACACCGCCTGCTGGTTCCACGGCTCGCCCACGCTGTACCCGTGGATCGTGCCGGCCTCGAGCGTGGCGGGCATCTGCGGCGGCGGCGTCACCGACAGATAAACGTCGGCGCCGATCTGGCCGGTGATGTTGTCGGGGCTGTAGTAGCCCGGGTTCAGCCCGCCGGCGGCCAGCCAGTAGCGCAGCTCGTAATTGTGGGTCGAGACCGGGAACACCATGCCCATGTTGAAGGCCCTGCCCTCGGCGCGGTACGTCTCGACCACAGGCGCCAGCGCCTCGGCCGAGATCGGGTGCTGCGGCAGGCCGTCGGCGGTGGTGGGGATGTTGGGCTTCATCGCCTCCCAGACCTCGTTCGACACGGTGATGCCGTTGCCGTTCAGGTCCATCGAGAAGGGCGTGACGATGTGCGCCTCGGTGCCGTAGCCGATGGTCGCGGCCAGCGGCTGGCCGGCCAGCATGTGCGCGCCGTCGAGGGTGCCGTCGATGACGCCGTCCAGCAGCACCTTCCAGTTCGCCTGCGCCTCGAGCGTGACGAACAGCCCCTCGTCCAGGAAGTATCCCTGTTCGTAGGCCACGGCCAGCGGCGCCATGTCGGTCAGCTTGATGAAACCGAGGGTCAGCTCGTCCTTCTCCAGCTCCAGCATCTCGGCCGCGGCGGTGGAGGTCAGGAGGGCCGCAAGCACGGCGCCGGTCAGAGGTGTCTTCATAGGGTCTTTCCCCTTCCGTCGACGCCGCGAAGGCGTCGCTGAACACAAAAAAAGCCGCGCGACCTTGCCCCGCGCATGTCGCGGAACCGGGTCGAGCGGCTTTGCTCGGATCGCCCTGTCGTGGGTGAATTCGGTGAGAGCGCCATTGCTCTCGGGGGTCAAACTGCGTCAGCGCCGGCCGGCAGGCAAGACCTTGGCGGCCTTTTCCGCCGGATTATTTTGCACTGCACCCAAATTTTCGGGTGCGGTGCACAAAATTTGTTCAGATTGCCTCGCCGAGGTCAAAAATGCGCCCGTCGAAGAACAGGTTCTCGCGCAGAATCAGCCGGCCCGTCTGGGACGGGGCCGCGGTGCCGGCGGCGATGCCGCCCTCCAGCCTGTCCGACGCGCCGGGCAGCACCGCGCCGACATCGCGCAGGTGCTGGCGGTAGAGGTCGGTGCGGAACACGGCGCGCGCGCGCTCGGTCGCGGCGGCGCGCTCCAGCCCCAGCCGCGCCGCCATCCGTGCCGCGATCCACGCCGCCTGGCTGCGCCAGGGATAGTTCGCCGCGCCGTGGTGGAAGGCGACGAAGCCGCGGCACTCGCGGCTGTCGCCGTGCGGGGTGACGGTCAAGCGGCCGGTCAGCGCGCGGTCGATGATCTCGGGCGACAGGTTCAGGTAGGCAGGCCGCGCCAGCATCTCGGCGGCGGTGGTGCGCGCCCCGCCCTCGCCCAGCCAGCGGCAGGCGCGCCACACCGCGCGCATCAGCCGCGCGGTCAGTTCCGGTTCGTCGGCGGCCCAGCCCGAGCGCACCGCCAGCACCTTCTCGGGCGCGGCGGACCAGATCGCGCGGCCCGGCAGCAGCAGCGCGCCGGCGCCGGTCTCGACCACCTTGGATCCCCAGGGCTCGCCGACGCAGAAGGCGTCGATCTCGCCGGCAGCGATGGCGTCGGCCATCAGCGGCGGCGGCACGGTGTGTATCTCGACGGTCTGCGGCGCCGGCATCCCCGAGGCGGACAGCCAGTAGTACAGCAGTTCGGCATGCATCGAGAACGGGAACGGCACGCCGATGCGCAGTGGTGCGCCGCGGGCCGCCCTGACCAGCGCCGCGCCGGCGGCACCGGCGTCGTCAAAGCCGAAGCCGTGCCCCCCCGCGCGCAACAGCGCCTCAAGCCGGGCGTTCACGCCGATCACGGTGCCGTTCACCGACAGCACCATCAGCGCCGAGATCGGCGAGGCGACGCCGCCGATGCCCAACGCCATCGCCACCGGCACCGGCGAAAGCATGTGCGCCGCCTCGATGCGGCCGAACGCCAGCATGTCGCGCACCGACGACCACGACGGCGCGCGCACCAGCTCCAGCGCCAGCCCCTCTTCGCGGGCAAAGCCCATCTCGTGCGCGACGACCAGCGGCGCGGCGTCGACCAGCGGCATGAAGGCAACCGACAGCGGCGCGCTCATGACAGCAGGTCCGCCGCCAGCACCAGCGACTGCGCGACCTCGGAGATCTTCCGCCCCTGGTCCATCGCCGCCTTGCGGAGCAGCCCGTAGGCCTCGTCCTCGCTGATCCCGCGCGCCTTCATCAGCAGGCCCTTGGCCCGGTCGATCACCTTGCGCTCCTCCAGCGCGCGGCGGGTCTCGGCCAGCTCGTCGCGCATCCGGCGGAACATGTTGTAGCGGGCGATGGCGGCGGTGACGATCGGCCGGATCCGCTCGGGGCGCAGATCGTCGACGACATAGGCCGACACCCCGGCCTCGATCGCCGCCTTGGTCAGGCTGTCCTCGCTCTGGTCGACGAACATGGCGACCGGGCGGTCCAGCGGCGCCGTGGCCAGCGTCAGTTCCTCGATCATGTCGCGCGAGGGGTTGGTGATGTCGACCAGCACGATGTCCGGATTCCGCTCGGAGATCCGCCGCGCCAGGCTGGACACTTCCGAGATCACCTGAATGTCGTTGTCGCCGGCCTCCATCAGGCTGTCGACGATCATCAGGGCCCGTTCCCGGTCCTGCTCGACGACAATGATGGAAAGCTTCTCCGGCATGATGTGCCCGCATGACGCTCTCGCGCCGGCAGGTAAAGCGTTTGGCGCACGCGCAGGGGGCAGGTTTTGCGATTGCCGCCGGGTTCGCCTGCGTGCTGGGCGGCATCGGGGTCAACTGACCAAAAATTGGGCACCGCCATGCCGCCCGCGCTGGCGCCGGGAGACGAGGATTGACTCGCCGGCGGATTTGGTTAAACGATTTAGCATGGGTGCCGAACATGAGTAGCATCAAGAGTATCGCGCGCGATCTGGGCGTCTCCACCGCCACGGTGTCGAACGCGCTGTCCGGCAAGGGGCGCGTTTCGGACGAGCTTGCCCGCCGGATCCGAGAGCATGCCGGCAAGGTCGGCTATCACCCCAGCCCGGCGGCGCGCGCGCTGAAGACCGGGCGCAGCGGCATCCTCGGGCTGGTGATGCCGAACCTGACCAACCCGCTGTTTCCGCGGCTGGCGCACAACATCGAGGCCGCCGCCGACAGCCGCGGCTTCGGCGTGCTGATCGCCGATTCGCGCAGCGACGCCGCGGGACAGGCCGCGGCGATCGAGCGGCTGGTGCGGCGCGGCGTGGACGGCATCGTCATCGTGCCGCACCGCGGCACACGGGTGACCGAAACCGACGTGCCGCTGGCGGTGATCAACGCCGCCTCGGATCCGGCGAACACGGTGTCGGCCGACCACCGGCAGGGCGGACGGCTGGCCGCCGGCCTCCTGATGGACATGGGCCACCGGCGGTTCCTGCTGGCCGGCGAGGATCCGCGATCCGAGGTGCAGCAGGACCGCATCGCCGGCGCCGCCGAATGCCTGGCGCGCCGCGGCGGCACCGGGCACCGCGTGTGCTGGACCAGCGAGGCCGCGCCCGATCTGCTGGCCGCGCTTGCCGGCGGCGTCACCGCCATCGTCACCTCGACCGACCTGCTGGCGCTGAAGCTGCTGTCCGAGGCGCAGACCCTGGACATCGCCGTGCCCGGCCGGCTGAGCGTGATCGGCTTCGACAACCTGCCCTTCGGCGAGCACCTGCGCCCGTCGCTGTCCACCATCGCGCCCGATGTGCCCGAGATCGCGCACCGCGCGCTGAGCTATCTCGACGCCCGCCTGTCGGGCGCCGCCGAAATCCCGCCGCCGTCGGTCGTTCCGATGATCGCGATCCAGCGGGACTCAACCGGCCTGCCGCAAGAGCGACCGGTCACCGACCCAGCAAGGAGTGTCTCATGATGCGTTATCTGCCCGTTCTGACCGCCGCCCTCGGGCTGGCCGCCGGCGCCGCCCAGGCGGCGGAAAACACCCTGACCATCTCGGTCTATTCCTTCGCCCAGGACGCCTTCAAGGAGGCCGTCTACGACCCGTTCGAGGAGATCTGCGGCTGCGAGCTGGTGGTCGAGACCGGCAACTCGGTCGAGCGCATGGCCAAGATCGAGGCCTATGCCGCCGACCCGGTGGTCGACATGGCGGTGATGTCGGCGCACGACGCGCTGGCGCTGGCGCGCAAGGAATTGCTGGCGCCGATCGACACCTCGAAGCTGTCCAGCTTCGACCAGCTCTACCCGGCGGCGCAGGATCCGCTGGGCGGCAATCTTGGTGTCGGCTATACCTTCTACGCCACCTCGATCGTCTATCGCAGCGACCTGGTCGAGGTGAACAGCTGGGCCGACCTGCTGTCGGACGAGGTGAAGGGCCGCGTGGCGCTGCCCGCGATCTCGACCACGCAGGCGCCGCTGGTGCTGATGATGCTGGGTCAGGCGCTGGGCCAGGACGACATCCTGCAGACCATCGACACGGTGGGCGAGAACGCCGACGACATCGTCACCTTCTACGAGCGCTCCTCGCAGCTGGCGCAGCTGATGCAGCAGGAGGAGGTGATCGCCGCCCCGATCGGCCGCTTCGCCTGGTCGCGCTTCCGCGGCACCGACCTGCCGTTCGAGTGGGCCGAACCCGCGGAGGGGCAGACCGGCGGCATGAACGTCATGGTGATGACCAGGGGCAACGGCAACGAGGATCTGGCGCTGCAGTTCATGGACTACTGGCTGTCGACCGAGGTCCAGACCCGGCTGGCAGAGCTGGGCATAGACAGCCCCGCCAACGCCGCGGTCGAGGTGTCGGCCGAGGCCGCCGAGAACCTGACCTACGGCGCCGAGCTGATCAACTCGCTGACGATCATGGACCCGGCGGTGATCCTCGACCAGCGCGAGGCATGGATCGACCGCTGGAACAAGACCGTCATCCAGTGACCCGGAGGCGAGGGCGGCATCGCGCCGCCCTCGCCGGCCGCCCTCCGTCCAGATAGGCTGCAGATGTTCGAGAACCGCACCACCGGGTTCGCCCTTGCGCTGCCGGCGGCGATCTTCACCGCGGCGCTGTTCATGGTCCCGGTCGGCATCCTGCTGTCCGAGGCGTTCCGCGCGGACGGGCAATGGTCGCTGTCGGGCTATGTCGAGTTCTTCTCCGAGCCGCTGAACCGGACGGTGTTCTGGCGCACGCTGAAACTGGGCGTGCTGGTGGCGGCGACGTCGGCGGTGATCGGCTACGGCGCGGCGTTCGCGATCACCAACCTGGACGGCAGGCGCCGCGGCCAGGTGTTCGGGCTGGTGGTGCTGCCGCTGATGATCTCGCCGGTGGCGCGCACCTATGCCTGGATCGTGATCCTCGGCCGCACCGGGATCGTCAACGACGCCATCGTCGGGCTGGGCCTGTCCGAGACGCCGGTGCGCCTGCTGTTCACCGAGACCGCGGTGTTCCTGGGGCTTCTGCAGCTGTTCCTGCCGCTGATGATCATCTCGCTGGTCTCGGCGATGGAGAACATGCCGCGCGACGCGATCCCGGCGGCGCGCGTGCTGGGCGCGAACTGGCTGCAGGTGTTCACCCGGGTGATCCTGCCGCTGACCCGCGAGGGGCTGGTGATGGGCGGCACGCTGGTGTTCACCGGATCGCTGACCGCCTACATCACCCCGGCGATCCTGGGCGGCTCGAAGGTGCTGATGCTGGAGACGCTGCTCTACCAGCGGGTCAACGTCGCCAACGACTTCGTCTCGGCCAGCGTGATCGCGATGATCCTGATCGTGATGAGCTTCTCGGCCAACCTGCTGCTGAAGCGCATCGCCACGGCGCGGAGATGACCGGCATGCCGACCCTGGCCTCCCGTGTTGTCCTGGCGCTGGTGCTGACCTTCCTGATCGGGCCGTTCGTGATCATCATCCTGGCCGGGCTGTCGGCCGGTAACTCGCTGGCCTTCCCGCCCGACGGGCTGTCGCTGAAATGGTACCTGAAGGTCTTCACCGTCGAGAGCTTCCAGGCCAGCTTCGCGCTGTCGATGTTCCTGGCGGTGTTCGGCACGCTGGCGGCGCTGGCGCTGGGCGTGCCCGCCGCCTACGCGCTGAACCGCTACGACCTGCCGGGGGCCGAGACCGTACGCATCATCGTCGCGGCGCCGATCATCGTGCCCGGCATCATCGTCGGGCTGGCGCTGCTGCGCTACCTGGTGGTGCCCACCGGCGTCGGGGTGACCCTGGCGCTGTTCCTGGCGCATACCGCGCTGGTGCTGCCCTACGCGGTGCGGGTGGTGTCGTCCTCGCTGCACAACCTGCGCGCCGACATGGAAGAGGCCGCGGTGCTGCTGGGCTGCACCCGGCTGCAGGCGTTCTTCAAGGTGGTGCTGCCGAACATCCGTGCCGGCGTGCTGGCGGCCTTCATCCTGGGCTTCGTCACCTCGTTCAACCAGGTGCCGGTGTCGCTGTTCCTGTCCGGCCCCGGCGTGCGCACGCTGCCGATCGACATGCTGGCCTACATGGAAATCACCTACGATCCCTCGGTCGCGGCGCTGTCGGCGCTGCTGGCCTTCCTCTCGGTCGCGATCGTCTTCGCGGCGGAAAAATTCCTCGGGTTCTCGCGCTATGTCTGATGCCTTCGTCTCGCTGCAGTCGCTGACCCTTGCCTATGGCGACACCATCGCGGTGCCGGACCTGTCGCTGGACGTGCGGCAGGGCGAGCTGATCTCGCTGCTGGGCCCTTCGGGCTGCGGCAAGTCGACCACGATGCGCGCCATCGCCGGGCTGCTGGCGCCGCGCGCCGGGCGGATCGGCATCGCCGGGCGCGACGTGACCCGGGTGCCGGCCAACCGGCGCAACGTCGGGCTGGTGTTCCAGTCCTACGCGCTGTTCCCGCACCTGACCGCGTTCGAGAACGTCGCCTTCGGGCTGCGCCTGAAGCGGATGCGCGGCGCCGAGATCGAGCGCCGCACGCGCGACGGGCTGGCCACCGTGGGCCTCGACCACCTGGCGCGGCGCAAGCCGGCCGAGATGTCGGGCGGGCAACAGCAGCGGCTGGCGCTGGCCCGCTCGCTGGTGATGGAGCCGGACGTGCTGCTGCTGGACGAGCCGTTGTCGAACCTGGACGCGCGGCTGCGGCTGGAGATGCGCAACGAGTTGCAGCGCGTGCAGCGCGCCACCGGCGTGACCATGGTGTTCGTCACCCACGACCAGGCCGAGGCGCTGGCGCTGTCCGACCGCATCGTGCTGATGCGCGACGGCCGGATCGAGCAGCTGGACACGCCCGAGGGCCTCTATGCCCGGCCGCGCACCCGGTTCGCGGCGGATTTCGTCGGCTTCGAGAACATCTTCGACGTGGTTCCCGAGGGGCTGAAGGGCCCCGAGGGCACGGTGCCGCACCGGGTGCCGCACCGGGTGCCGGGCGACGTCGCGGCATTGGCCTGGCGGCCCGGCGGCGTGCGCGTCGGCAGCGGCGAACTGCGCGGCCGCGTCGCCGGGGTCGCCTTTGCCGGCACGACGCGCGAATATGTGCTCGACAGCGCGCTGGGCCGGATCCGCGCCGACGCCCCGGCGGGCGCGGAGCGGCTGGCGATCGGCGACCAGGTGGCGTTCGATCTGCCGCCCGAAACCGCCTGCCCGCTCGGGACCGCCTGATGCGGCTGTGGGTCGACACCGATTTCGGCTTCGACGATCTGTGGGCGCTGCTGCTGCTGCGGGTCCATGGCCTGCAACCGGCCGGCGTGTCGCTGGTCGCGGGCAACGCGCCGCTGCCGCAGGTGACGCGCAACGCGCTGGGCGCCGCGCGCGCCTTCGGCGGCTTCGGGCCGTTGTTCGCCGGCGCGGATCGACCGCTTCGCCGTCCGGCCGAGCACGCCGCCCGCATCCTCGGCCCGCGCGGTATGCAGAGCCGGGGCGCCCACCTGCCGGAGCCGGATAGCGCCGCGCCCCTGCCCGCCGCCGCCGACGGGCTGGCGCGGTTTCTCGACGCAGGCGATGACGAGCCCGCCACCATCCTCGCGCTGGGACCGCTGACCAACCTCGCGGCGCTGGCGCACAGCCGCCCCGCGCAATACGCCCGCATCGGGCGGATCGTCTGGATGGGCGGCTCGGCCGGGCGCGGCAACCACACGCCGGCGGCCGAGTTCAACGCCCTCGCCGATCCCGAGGCGGCGGACCGGATCGCCCGCGGCCCGGTGCCGCTGGCAGTGGTCGATCTGCAGGCGTGCCGGCAGGCGACGTTCGGCCCGGAGGACCTGCCCGGGCTTTCGAGCCCGCTGCTGTCGGACCTGCTGGGCGGCTACCTCGACATCGCGCTGAGCCGCGGTCGCACGCGGATGGCGATCTACGACCCGATCGCCGCGCTGGCGCTGGTGATGCCCGCCATGGTCGCCTTCGCGCCGGCGCAGATGCGGATCGAGCTGGCCGACGGGCCCGACTGCGGAAGGACCGCGTTCGCGCCCGACCGGCACGGGCCGCACCGGCTGGCGACGCGGGTCGCGCCGGACGCGGCCCGCCACTGCCTCGACGCATTGAAGAAGGTGCAAGACCATGCCTGAAGCCGACCTGAGTGGGCCAGAGCTGCGCCGCCGCGCGGTGCAAGCGGCGCTGGGCGAGATGCCGTTCGACCTGCTGATCCGCGGCGGTCAGGTGGTCGATACCGCGCTGGGCGAGGTGCGGCCGGCGGACGTCGGCCTGGTGGGGCCGCTGATCGCCAGCGTGCATGCCCCCGGCCTTCGCAACGATGCGGCCGAGGTGATCGAGGCCGACGGCGGGTACGTCGCCCCCGGCCTGATCGACAGCCACATGCATGTGGAAAGCTCGATGGTCACCCCGGCAGAGTACGCGGCGGCGGTGCTGCCGCGCGGCGTGACCACGGTGCTGTGGGACCCGCACGAGCTGGCGAACACGCACGGCGCGGACGGCGTGGACTGGGCGGCGCGGGCCGCCGCCGCCCTGCCGCTGCGGATGCGCGTGCTGTGCCCGTCCAGCGTGCCCTCGGCGCCGGGCTACGAGACCGCGGGCGGCGATCTGGACGCCGCCACCGTCGCGGAGCTGCTGGCGCGCCCGGATCTGCACGGCATCGGCGAGTTGATGTCGATGCAGGCGCTGCTGGACGGCTCGGACCGGTTCACCGGCATCGTCGGCGCCGGGTTGCGGGCGGGCAAGCCGGTCTACGGCCATGCGCGCGGGTTGTCGGGGACGGCGCTGCAAGCCTATGCGGCGGCGGGCGTGCACAGCGATCACGAACTGACCTCGGCCGACGATCTGCTGGCGAAGCTGCGCGCCGGGCTGCGGGTCGAACTGCGCGGCTCGCACGATCACCTGCTGCCCGAGTTCGTCGCCGCGCTGAACGACCTGGGCTTCGTTCCGGATTCGCTTTCCCTGTGTACCGACGACGTGTTCCCGGACGATCTGCTGCACGGCGGCGGTCTGGACGACGTGGTGCGCCGGCTGGTGGGCTACGGGCTCGATCCGGTGCGGGCGCTGGTCGCCGCGACCGGCAATGCCGCCGCGCATGCCGGCCGGCCGGACCTGGGGGCGGTCGCCGCGGGACGCCGCGCCGATCTGGTGCTGTTCCGCGACCTTTGTGCATTCGAGGCGCGGCTGGTGCTGGTGGACGGCCGCATCGTCGCCCGCGCCGGAAGACTGACCGGCCGGCCCGCCGCCGCCCCTGCGAAACTGGCGGCGATGCCCGCCCTGCCGCATTACACCGCGAAGGATTTCCGCCTGGACCCCGGATGCGACCGTGGCCGGGTCCGGCTGGCGCTGATCGACCGGCCGCGCTTCACCGACTGGGCCTCGGTCGAGGCCGAGGTGACCGGTGGCGGCATCGACCTGCCCGACGGGCTGACCGGCATGGCGGTGATCAACCGCTACGGCGGCGACCCCGCTCCGCGGCTGGGGCTGCTGCGCAACTGGGGGCGTTGGGAGGGGGTGTTCGGCACCACCGTCTCGCACGACAGCCACAATCTGACGCTGTTCGGCACCGGCGAGCACAACATGGCCGTCGCGGCGAACGCGCTGGCCGATTGCGGCGGCGGGCTGGTGGTGGTCAAAGACGGCGCCGTACGCGAGTGCCTGCCGCTGCCGCTGGCCGGACTGATCGCGGACCGGCCGCTGGCAGAGGTCGCCGCCGCGTTCGCCCGAATACGCGCGGCGATGGACGAGATCGTCGCCTGGCAGCCGCCCTATCTGGTGTTCAAGGCCTGTTTCGGCGCGTCGCTGATCTGCAATGCCGGACCGCATCTGAGCGACCGGGGGATCGTCGATACCCATCGCGGCATCCGGCTGCCGTCGCCGGTGCTGGAGCCGGACGCGCCTTTGCCCTGGGCGGCCCCGTGAACGCAAAAGGGCCCGCCGCGCATATGCGCGGCGGGCCCGGTTTGCGGTCGGGCGGCGCGCCGGGGCGCCAGTGCCCCCGGGCTTACCCGGCGATGATCGACATGATGGCGCGTTCCTTGTCGGTGGTCGAGTCATCCGTCTCGAGCACCGCCTTGATCTCGGCCATCTGCGCCGTGGTCAGCGTCGAGACGTCGACCTCCAACCCCATGTCGGCCAGTTCGCTCTGCAGCAGCGCGGCGAGACCGGCGTCGAATTCCGGCTCGATGCCGATCTCGATGCCCTCGTACTCGACGTCACCCAGCGCCACCTCGATCGCGCGGCGCTTGTCGGCGCTGCTCTTGTCGCTTTCCATGATGCCGGTCAACTGGGCCGTCAACTCGGCCGACAGGTTGGCGGGATCGACGTTGTAGCCGTACGAGCGCAACTCGTCCGCGACCATCACGTCGGCGTCCTGCGCGCCGTTCGAGACATCGACCGTGGCGCGCGCGTCGAGGATCTCCTCGATCTGGCGCATTTTCTCGTTCTCGGCTTCCTCGCTCGAGAGGATGGCCTGGATCTCGGCCGATTCGGAGACCGAGAACATCGCGTCCGACGGCAGGTCGAAGCCCATCTGCTCGAGCTCGGTCTGAACCTGGGCCTCCAGCTGCGTCTGCTGAGCAAGCGCCGCCATCGGCGTCATCGCGATCGCGGCTGCCGTCGCGGTTGCCAGAAGCTTCGCTTTGATCGGTTTCATGGTCTACCTTCCTTTCATCATGCGCGGTGGTCGCGCTGGACAGGGGCTAAACGACGCTGTGCGGCCGAGTGTTCCGGACCGCGCGGCCAATCGGCCCGCGCAGGTCCCGCCCTTCGATCGCGCAAGCCGGCGACAAAAGTCCAATCGTCTGATATGAAACGCTTTTCCGCCGCGTCGATGCGAAGGCAACGCCTGTCAAGGCAGTCATCACGTCGTGTTGATGCGCTGTCGCATGGGCAGGCGCGGCCCCCGCGGATCGTGGTTCCGGAACCGGTTCGAGGCATCCGGCCGCGCCGCCGGCGGCGCGGTTACCGGAACAGCGCGTACAGTCCCAGCCCCAGGGCGGGCAACGCCAGCAGCCGCGTCAGCCGCCAGCCGAGGAACACCAGCACCAGCGTGCGCACCGGTCCGCCGACCAGCGAGGCGACGAGCAGGGACAGGAACAGGACCGCGACCGCGATGTCGGGGCTGGAGACCTGGGTTTCCGGCACGGATACTCCCTCGGAAGGCGGGCCCTAGGGCGCCGCCGGCTGCTCGCGTTCGGATGTTCCGGCCCCGCTTACATCAAGTCGGGGCGGGTCGGCCAGCGCCCGGCCGCCGGCGCGCCGCCATCGGCGGCGCCCGCCTGGCGGCGCCGGGCGCGGATCCCGGCCGCCGCGCGCCCGGGCTTGCGCAAACCGCGATTTGCGGGTTCACGATACGGCAGGAGGACACGTTGCATGAACAGAACGCCCGACCCCGCCCTTTTGCAGGCCGCCGCGCGCTACTCGGCCGAAAAGGGCGAGCTGAGCGCCGAGCTGATGCCGGAAATGCGCCGCCGGTCCCGCGAGGCGCGCCGCGCCTTGCGCGGCCGGCATGCCGACGAGGTGGAGATCAGCACCTGCGACGGCCTGCGCCTGTTCTCGCCCCGCGACCGGTGCGACGCGTCACGGGTGATCGTCTATCTGCACGGCGGCGGCTGGGCGAACTGCGACACCGTCACCCACGGCGGGATCATGACCGACCTGGCGGCACTGTCCGGTCATCTGGTGGCCGGCCCGGACTACCCGCTGGCGCCCGAGCATCCCTATCCCGCCGGGCTGGACGCCGCCTGCGCGGCGGTGTGCCGGATCGCCGCCGACCATCCCCATGCGGCGCTGGTGCTGGCCGGCGACAGCGCCGGGGCGAACCTGGCGCTGGCCACCGCCCTGCGGCTGCACGACGAGGGGGCCGCGCCGCCGCTGGCCGCGCTGCTGCTGTGGTACGGCTGCTTCCGGCGCTGTTTCGACACCCGCTCGCACATGACCTATGGCGACGGCACCTATGGGCTGACCACCACCGACATGCGCACCTACTGGGACTGGTACCTCGCGGATCATCGCGACCCGGCGTACGGCGATCTGACCGGCGCCGCGGTCGACGGCCTGCCGCCGTGCTTCCTGGCCGAAGCCGAGATGGACTGCCTGGCGGACGATACCCGCTGGCTTGCCGGGCGGCTGACGCAGGCGGGCATCCCGCACGCCTACGACTTCACCCCGGCGGTGAACCACGGCTTCATCCATTTCAGCCAGGTCTACGAGCCGAGCTACCGGTCGCTGCAAGCGGCGGCGCATTTCCTCGCCTCGCCGATCGTGGCCCCGGCCGCCGAACGCCGCACCGCCGCGCGGTGACGCGTCACGCCGCCTTGCGCGGGCGCTGCGCCAGCACGCTGGCCAGCGCCAGCAGCCCGGAGCCGAGCATCAGGAACACCGAGACCGCGTTCAGCACCGGGGTCGAGCCGACCTTCACCATGCGGTCGTACATGGTGATCGTCAGCGGCGCGTCCGAGCCGACCAGCATCAGCGTGGTGTTGAAGTTCTCGAACGACACCAGGAACGCCACCACGAAGGCCGAGAACAGCGCCGGCGCCAGGAACGGCAGCGTCACCGTCAGCAGCACGCGGATCCGGCTGGCGCCCAGGTTCAGCGCCGCCTCCTCGAGCGAGATGTCGAACTTCTGCAGCCGCGCGGCGATCACCAGCGAGGTGATCGTGGTCAGGAACGAGAACTGCCCCAGCACGATCAGCGGGATCCCGGGCCGCAGCCAGGTCAGGAACAGGCCCAGCGTCTGGTCGGCGAAATTCGCCAGCATCGACGCGAACACCAGGATCGAGATGCCCAGGATCACCCCCGGAATGACCAGCGGCACGATCATCAGGATGTACAGCAGCCGCTTGAACGGGAACTGCCGCCGCTCGAACAGGAAGGCGTTGCAGGTGCCCGCGGCCACCGCCAGGGCCGAGACGATCAGCCCGATCACCAGCGAGTTCTGCAGCCCGCGCAACAGCCGGTCGTCATAGAACAGGCCCAGCTTCGGCTCCACCGGCGAGAAGAACCAGTCCAGCGTGAAGCCCTGCCACGGCAGCGAGGGGAACATCGAATCGTTGAACGCGAAGGCGCCGGCGGCGGCCAGCGGCGCCACCAGGTAGAGGAAGAACAGCACCACATAGGCGCGGTAGACGAACATCAGCCCGGCGGATCGCTGCATCGGCTATTCCTTCGCGACCGTGGTCGACAGGCTCTGCCCGGTCAGGCGCAGCCCGGCCCAGACCACCAGCGAGGTGAAGCCCAGCAGCAGCACGCCGAAGGTGGCGCCGGCCTCCCAGTTGTAGCGGGTGATGAACTGGTTGTAGATCTGCTCGGTGAACCAGCTGGAATTCTTGCCGCCCAGCAGGATCGGCGTCAGGTAGCTGCCGGCGGTCAGCATGAAGGTGATGATGCAGCCGGCGACGATGCCGGGCATGGCGTAGGGCACGATGATCCGGCGGAACACCGTCAGCCGGCCGCCGCCCAGGTTGTAGCCGGCCTCCAGCAGCGCGTCGTCCATGCCCTGCAGGGTCGAGACCAGCGGCACGATCATGAACAGGATCACCGTGTAGACCAGGCCGATGACCACGGTGACGTCGTTGTAGAGCATCTCGACCGGCTGCGCGATGATCCCCGCGCCCACCAGCACCGTGGACACCACGCCGGTCTCGCGCAGCAGCACGATCCAGCCGTAGGCGCGCACCAGGTCGCTGACCCACAGCGGGATCAGGCACAGCAGGAACAGCGCCGCGCGGCTGCGCTCGCGCGCGATCTTGGCGATGTACCAGGCCACCGGAAAGCCGACCAGCAGCGCCAGCGCGGTGACCAGGATCGACATCCAGGCGGTGCGGAACAGCGTGTTGCGGTAGATCGGCTCGGCGATGAAGTCGGCGTAGTTGCCCGGCCCGAACTCGTACTGGTTGATGCCCACCTTCTCGCGCAGCGAGACATAGCCGATGCCCAGCTGCGGCAGCACGATCAGCAGGCCGATCCACAGCGCGAACGGCGCCATCAGCAGGATCAGCGACAGCTTGCCGGCGTCGTTTCTCATGCGCCGGCCCGCTGCGCGAAGCAGGTGGCGCGGGCCGGGTCCCAGCCGACCCGGACCTGCTGGTCCTGCGCCACGCGGCCGGCCTGTCCGGGGTCGGCGACCTCGATCAGCGGGCCGTTGTCCAGCTGCACCAGGATGCGCGAGTTGGCGCCGTTGAACAGCAGGCTGTCCACACGCCCGTCCAGCGTGGCGTGCGGGTCGCCCTCGCCCACGAACAGCGCCTCGGGGCGCAGGAACACCTCGACCGCGTCGCCCTGCCCCGCGCCGTCGCCGCGGCGCGCGCGCACCGTGCCGCCGCCGGACAGCTCGACCAGCGCCTCGTCGCCGCGGATTTCGGCGATCCGCCCCGCCAGGCAGTTGCTGTCGCCGACGAAGCCGGCGACGAAGCCCGACACCGGGTTCTCGTACAACTCGCGCGGCGCGCCGATCTGCTCGAACCGGCCGGCGTTCATCACCGCCACGGTGTCGGACATCACCAGCGCCTCGGACTGGTCGTGGGTGATGTAGAGGAAGGTGGTCTCGAACCGGTGCTGCAGCTGCTTCAGCTCGATCTTCATGTGCTCGCGCAGCTTCAGGTCCAGCGCGCCCAGCGGCTCGTCCAGCAGCAGCACGTCCGGCTCCAATACCATGCAGCGGGCGATGGCGATGCGCTGCTTCTGCCCGCCGGACAGCTGCTCGATGCGCTTGTCCTCGACGCCGGGCAGGCCGACGCGGTCCAGCACCCGGGCCACCCGGGCCGGGATCTCGGCCTTGGCGTCGCCGCGGCAGCGCAGGCCGTAGGCAATGTTCTCGCCCACGCTCATCATCGGGAACAGCGCCAGGTGCTGGAACACCATCTTCACGTTGCGCCGGTTGGGCGGCAGCGCCAGCACGCTGTCGCCCTTGATCCGGATATCGCCCCGGCTTGGCGTTTCGAACCCGGCGATCATCCGCATCAGGGTGGTCTTGCCGCAGCCCGACGGGCCGAGGATCGAGAAGAACGAGCCCGAGGGGATGTCGAGCGAGACGCCGTCCACCGCGGTGAAGCTGCCGAAGTTCTTGGTCACGCGCTCGCAGCTCAGGTCGTACATGCTCGCCTTCCGGTCCTTTTCATGCAGCCGGGGCGCGGTCCGCAGCAGGCCCGCGCCCCGGTCGGTGGTCTCGGCGCCGGTCAGTTCGACGCGGCCTTGATCCGCTCTAGCGCGATGCCTTCCATGTCCTCCAGCCCCGGCGGGATGTTGGCGAAGAACTTCAGGTTGGCGATATCCTCCTCGTCGAAGGCGGCCTGCACTGCGGCGCGCTTGTCCTCGGGCAGCAGATCGATGCCGTTCGGCACCGCCGCGATCGCCCCTGTCGAGGCCGACATCAGCTGCACGATCTCGGGCTGCATGACGAAGTTGATCCACTTGTAGGCGGCGTCGTCCGCCTCGCCGCCGCGCGGGATCGCGAAGGTGTCGATCCAGGCCAGCGCGCCGGTCTCGGGCGGCACGAACACGATGTCCTGGTTCTCGTTGTAGATCTTGAAGGCAGTCGAATCCCAGGTCTCCGACACGATCACCTCGCCCGACAGCATCAGCGCCGACAGATCGTCGCCGCCGGTCCAGTAGGTCTTGATGATGTCCTTGCAGGCGATCAGCTTCTCGGTGACCTTGTCCAGCATGTCCTGGTAGGCCTCGGTGTCATCATACAGCGCGAACGGGTCCATGCCCATCGCGTAGGCGGTGCCCAGCAGGATCGTGCGCCGCAGCCGCATCGAGGTGCGGCCCTTGTACTTCTCGTCGCACAGGTCGGCCCAGCCGGTGGCGTCCGGCGCCTCGGCCGTGTTCGCCATGATCCCCGAGGTGCCCCACTGGTGCGGAACGGCATAGACCTCGCCGTCGAGCGTGGTGTTGGCCTTGACGCCCTCCAGCAGGTTCGGCGTCATCACCGAGGTGTCGATCTTGGACAGGTCCAGCGGCTTGTAGATGTTGTACTCGACCTGCGCGGCGTAGATCCGGTCGTGGCTGGGCTGCGCCAGATCATAGCCGGTGCCGCCGGTCGCGCGCAGCTTGGCGATCATCTCCTCGTTGTTGGAATAGGTCACCTCGACGTCGATGTCGGGGTTTGCCTCCTCGAACATCTGGATCACCTCTTCCGGGGCATAGCTGCCCCAGGTCAGCAGGCGCAGCGTCTCGGCCTGCGCCCCGCCGGCGGCAAGGACCGCGGCGGTTCCGGCCAGGATGGCGCGGATGGAATGTCTCATGATGTCTTCTCCCTGGACTGCGGTGCCCCCGGGCCGTCTGCGCGGCCAATGCGGAAGTGAACCGTCGATTGGTTCGGTCAGAAAGGTCCATTCCTGCGCATATGGCAAGCCATTTCCCGCCTACAGTCCCAACCGGTCCAGCAGGCGGTAGGTCTCGACCATCGCCGGCAGGAACCAGGGCCGGCCGCGATACAGCGGGCGGGCGGGAAAATCCGGCGCGCTTAGCGCGGTCTCGCCCGCCGGGTCGTCCAGAACCCGCAGGCCGGCCTTCATCCCCAGGTACGAGGCCATGCCGACGCCCGAGCCGCAGTAGCCCATCGCGTGGTGGATGCGGCCGCGCCGCCCGGTGTGCGGCAGGGTGTCGAAGCTGTAGCCGACGAAGCCCATCCAGGAATGGCTGATCGCGGCCCCGGCCAGTTCCGGGAACACGTCGGCCATCGCCGCGTGCAGCCGCCGCGCGCTGACCTGCGGCGCGACCTCGCCGGCGCTGACCCGGCCGCCGAACAGCACCCGCCGCCCGTCCGGCGAGGGACGGTAGTAGTACACCACCCGCCGGCTGTCCGAAGCGATGCGCCCGGTCGGGAACAGCCGCGCCACCAGATCCGGCGCCAGCGGCTCGGTGGCGACGAGATAGCTGCCGACCGGCACGATGCGCGCCCGGTGCCAGGGCGACAGCGGCCCGCCGTAGCCGTTGGTCGCCAGCACCACGTCGCGGGCGCGGATCGCGCCATGGGGCGTGCCGACCCGCACCCCGGCGCCGTCTTCGTCGAGGGTCCGGGCCGGGGTGTCGGGCGCGATCAGCGCCCCGGCCGCGCGCACCCTGTCCAGCAGTCCGGCGTGGTAGCGGCCCGGGTCCAGCGCGGCGTGATCGTGGAACACCGCGCCGCCGTGGTAGCGGTCGGTGCCCAGCTCCTCGTGCTGCCGGGCGCGCGGCACAAGGGTGATCCGCGCGCCGTCGGCGATGCGCGCCAGCGCCGCGAAGGCGCGCGGATGCGCCGCGGCGTGGAACCGGCCGCAGGCGCTGAAGTCGCAGGCGATGCCCTCGTCGCGCACGAACCGCTCGACGAACCGGCGCGAGGCGACGCCCTCGGCCAGGATCGCCCGCGCCGTGTCCGCGCCGTGGCGCCGGGCGAGCGTCGCCAGCCCCGGCTTGATCGCGGTGCTGATCTGCCCGCCGTTGCGCGTCGAACAGCCCTGCCCTGGCTGCCCGGCCTCGAGCACCACGACGCTGCGCCCGGCGCGCGCCACCGGCAGCGCCGCGTGCAGGCCGGTGTAGCCCGAGCCGACGACCACCAGATCGGCGGTCTTCGGCAGCGGCGGCCGCTCGATCGGCGCCGGCGGCGCATGGTCCCACCAGAACGGCGTGGTCTTCGTCACGCACCGGCCTCGCTGAGCCGGTACTCGGACTTCGCCAGCCACTCGGGCGAGATCTCGACGCCCCAGCCGGGCGCGTCGGTGACGCGGGCCTGGCCGTTCTCGATGATGTACGGATCGTCGACGAACAGGCCCTGCTGCCAGGGGTAGTAATCCGCGCCCTCGATCGAGAATTCCAGATACTTGCCGGCATTGGGCAGCGCGCGCAGCAGGTGCATGGTGAACAGCGTGACCAGCGACAGGTTGGCGCTGTGCGGCGTCACCGGCAGACCGGCCTCGGCGGCCATCGCGGCGACGCGCAGCGTGCGGCCGATGCCGCCGACGTACAGGATGTCGGGCTGCACCACGTCGACGGCGCGCAGCTCGATCATCCGCCGCCAGGTCGGCAGCCAGCAGTCCTGCTCGCCGCCGGTGACGTCGATCTCCAGCGCCTGCGCGACCGCGCGGGTCTGCTCCAGCTCCCAGTAGGGACAGGGCTCCTCGTAGTGGGTGACGCCGTGGTCCTGCAGCATCCGGCCGTAGCGGATCGCCGCCTCGGGCGCATAGCAGGAATTGGCATCGGCCAGAAGGGTGACGTCCTCGCCGCGGAAGGCGTCGGCGATCGCCGGGATGATCGCCTCGGTGCGGCCGTCCCACTCGTCCTGCCCGCGGCCGCATTCGGCGCCGATGCGGTACTTGAACGCGTCGAAGCCGTAGGTGCCGCGCAGCCGGCGGAAACGCTCGGCCTCGGCCTCGGGGGTGATGTCGCGCTTCATCGACGAGGCGTAGGCGCGCAGCGGGCCGGGGCCGCCGCCCAGCAGCGTGGCGACGGGCACCCCGGCCTGCTTGCCGCGCAGGTCCCAGACCGCGGTCTCGACCCCCGCCATCGCCCGGCAGATGTACGAGCCGGGGAATTTGTGCTCGCGCTCCTGCACCCGGTCCAGCAGATCGTCCAGGTCCGCGATCTCCACCCCCAGCATCCAGGGCGCGACCTGCCGGTGCAGCACCTGCGCGGTGATGTCCGACTGGTAGGTCGACACCTGCCCCCAGCCCTGCGCGCCGTGCTCGTCCGTCACCCGGACGAAGCCGACGAACGGGTTTGCGAATGTCTCGATCCTGGTCAGTTTCATGCGATCCGCCTCCGGTGGGACGCCCAAGAAGTGCTTGCAAATCGGACCGGCGATAAGGTCCACTTCGCACAAGCTGGCAGACCAATCGGGGGACGGATGTCGAAATACGTGGGCGGCGCGCTGATCCCCGGGCTCAGGATCGACCGCGGCGACCGGACGCCGATCACCATGCAGCTTGTCGTGGCGCTGCGCGAGCAGATCCTGACCGCGCGGCTGCCCGCCGGCGCGCGGCTGCCGGCCAGCCGCACGCTGGCGCACGATCTGGGCGTGTCGCGCACCACCGCCGTCAACGCCTACGAGCAGCTGGGCGCCGAGGGGCTGCTGGTCAGCACCGTCGGCGCCGGCACCTTCGTCAGCGCCGAGGTGCGCCCGCAGCCGGCGCCGCGGCCGAACGCCGCCGCGGCGGACCGGACTCCCCGGCTGGCGCGGCTCAGCCGCGAGGTGTCGGACCAGTACTTCCCGCGGCTCGAGCATCCCGAAGTGCCCCGCCCGTTCGTCACCGGCATGCCCGCGTTCGACGCCTTCCCGATGGCGCTGTGGGCGCGGCTGTCCGGTCAGTACTGGCGCTCGCCGCGGGCGCAGGTGATGTCCTATCCCGACCCGGCGGGTCTGCCGGCGCTGCG
The DNA here is from genome assembly GCF_009697225.1 of Halovulum marinum. Classification (GTDB taxonomy): domain Bacteria; phylum Pseudomonadota; class Alphaproteobacteria; order Rhodobacterales; family Rhodobacteraceae; genus Halovulum; species Halovulum marinum. Next base: position 6,254 of record NZ_WIND01000007.1, on the reverse strand, counting down.
CGCGGCGGTCTGCCAGCACCTGCGCGCCAACCGCGGCGTGCAGTGTCACCCGGACGAGGTCTTCATCTGCAACGGCGCGCAGGAGGCGTTCACCCGGATCGGTCACATGCTGCTGGACCCGGGCGACCCGGTCTGGCTGGAGAACCCGGGCGCGATCGGCGCGCGCAACAGCCTGCTGTCCTGCGGCGCCGCCCCGGTGCCGGTGCCGGTGGACGCGCAGGGCCTCGAGGTCGCCGCCGGGCTGGCCGAGGCGCCGGAGTTCCGCCTGGCCTTCGTGACCCCGGCGCACCAGCATCCGCTGGGGGTGACGATGTCGCTGGACCGCCGGTTCGAGCTGCTGGCAGCGGCCGAGGCGGCCGGCGCCTGGATCATCGAGGACGATTATGTCGGCGAATTCCACTATGGCCGCAGCACGCCGCCGCCGCTCAAGAGCATCGACAGCGGCGGACGGGTGATCTACGTCGGCACGTTCTCGAAAGCGCTGTTCCCGGCGGTGCGGCTGGGCTACATCGTCGCCCCGCCGGCGCTGGTGCCGATGTTCGACCGCACGCTGGGGGCCGTGGCGCACGGCGTGTCGCACGCGATGCAGGCGATCGTCGCACGGTTCATCGAAGACGGGCATTTCGCCGCCCATATCCGCCGCATGCGCGAGATCTACGCGCAGCGGCGCGACACGCTGCTGAGCGAGGCCGCGCAGCACCTGGCCGGGCGCATGGACGTCCGGCCGACAGATACCGGGTTCCACACCATCGGCACGCTGCCCGTCGGCGGCCCGGACGAGACTGCGGTCTCGCGTGCCGCGGCGACCGCCGGTCTGGCCGCCACGCCGCTGGGCCGGTTTGCGCTGCGGCCGCTGCCGGTGCGGGGCGTCACCCTGGGGTTCAGCGCCGTGCCGCCGCCGCAGATCGCACGCGGGGTGCGCACGCTGGCCACGGTACTGGACGGCCTGCCGGGCGCGGTGCGGCGCGGGGAAGGCGAACTCAGCCGCCGCGCGCGATGATCTCGGCCGCCTTCTCGCCGACCATGATCGTCGGCGCGTTCAGGTTCCCCGAGGTGATGCGCGGAAAGATCGAGGCGTCGGCCACGCGCAGCCCGTCGACGCCGTGCACCCGCAGCGCCGCGTCGACCACCGCGCCGGCCGCCGGATCCGGGCCCATCGCGCAGGTCCCGCAGGGGTGGAACACCGAGGTCGTGCGCCGGCGGATGTCGGCGACGATGTCGGCCTCGTCGGTGACCTCCGGCCCCGGCAGGACCTCGCGCCGGATCAGCCGGGCGATGCCGGGCTGCGCGGCGATCGCGCGCAGCATCCGCGCCCCGGCGAGCAGTTCCTCCATGTCCCCGGGCGCCGAGAAGTACCGCGCGTGGATCTCGGGCGGCGCGGCCGGATCGGCGCTGCGCACGTGCAGCCAGCCGCGGCTTGCCGGGTGGCAGTTCGAGATCCCGATCATGAACCCCGGAAACCTGTCCGGCGCGGTCAGCCGCCGCTTGCCCGGCACCGCGCGGGTATAGGACAGCGGCGAGAAGTACAGCTGCAGGTTCGGCCGCGTCCGCGACGGGTCCGAGCGTACGAACCCGCCCGCCTGGTTGACGCTCAGGGCCAGCGGCCCGTCGCGGGTCAGCAGGTAGCGCGCCCCCGCCAGCCCCCGGCCCAGCAGCGGGCCCAGGACGTTGTTCAGGGTCGGCCGGGTCGCCTCGTAGACATAGTCGAAGCCGACGTGGTCCTGCAGGTTGGCGCCCACCGCCGGGTTCGCCCGCACCACCCCGATGCCCAGCGCCGACAGCCGCGCCGGATCGCCGATGCCCGACAGCTGCAGGATCTGCGGCGAGTTGATCGCCCCCGCCGACAGGATCACCTCGCGGCGGGCCCGCAGCCGCAGCGTCAGCCCGGCGCGGCGCAGTTCCACCCCGACGGCGCGGCGGCCCTCGAACAGGATCCGGCCGACGTGCGCGCCGGTCAGCAGCCGCAGGTTCGGCCGGCGCAGCGCCGGGTGCAGGTAACCGGTGGCCGCCGAGCAGCGGAAGCCGCGCCGGGTGGTGATCTGGTAGAAGCCGACGCCCTCCTGGTCGCGGCCGTTGAAATCGGTATTGCGGGCGAAGCCGGCGGCAACGGCGGCGTCGACGAAGGCGTGGCTCAGCGGATGCGCGGCGCGGCTGACGTCGCGCACGGTGATCGGCCCGCCCGCCCCGCGCCAGGCGTCCGCGCCGGCAAGGTTGTCCTCCATCCGCCGGAACAGCGGCAGCAGGTCGGCGTGCGTCCAGCCCGGGTTGCCGCCGGCGGCCCAGGCGTCGAAATCGGCCGCCTGGCCGCGCACGAACACCATCGCGTTGATCGAGCTGGACCCGCCCACCACCTTGCCGCGCGGCCAGTAGGCGGGACGGCCGCCCAGCCCCTCGTCGGGTTCGGTCATGTAGCGCCAGTTCAGCTTCGGGTGGTGAAAGGCGCCGCCGTAGCCGATCGGCATCCGCACCCAGACACTCAGGTCCGATCCGCCCGCCTCGACCAGGGTGACTTTCGCCGCCGGCCGCTCGGACAGACGCGCAGCCACCACGCATCCGGCCGAGCCGGCGCCGACCACGATGTAGTCGCTTTCCTCGTTCCACGTCGTCGTCAAGCGTCTTTCCTGCCAGCAGCCATTGGACCGCAGGCTAGGCCGGAAACGGCGGCCTGTCCCAGACCATTTGCAAGTTTTCCCCGGTCCAAAATTCCCGGTCCAAGATTCCCCGGTTCCAGAATCCGCGGTTCGAGATTCCCCGGCCCGAAAATTCCCGGGCCGAACCCGCGCCGGCAGCGCTCAGCCGGCGCGCCGCACGCGCACCCCCGCCTCGGTCACGATCAGGTCCATCGGAACGTCGTGCGGCTGCGGAAAGATCGTCGGCAGGCGCGCGTCCTCAAACCCCACGCCGATGACCAGCGGGCGCGGGTCCAGCACGGCCAGCGTCCGGTCGAAATAGCCGCCGCCATTGCCCAGCCGGTATCCGGCGCCGTCCCAGCCGACCAGCGGCGCCAGGACGATCTGCGGCGTCAGCGCGGGCGCGTCGGCCGGCGGCACCGGAATGTTCCAGACGCCGCGTTCCAGCCGGGTGTCGGACGTCCAGCGGCGGAACTGCAGCGGCGCCGCCGGGCGTGCGGCGACCGGCAGCGCGACGTCCGCACCGGCCGCGAGCAGACGGATCATCAGCGGCCGCAGGTCGGGCTCGTTCCGGATCGGCCAGTAGGCGGACAGGATCCGCCCGCGCAGCGGCCCCGCCTCGGCCGACAGCACCGCCTCCAGCCGCGCCGCCAGCGCGTCCGCCAGACCGCGTCGCCCGGACGCGGACATCGCGCCGCGCGCCGCCAGAAGCCGCTGCCGCTCGGCCGTGCGCCAGCGCGCCACGTCGCGGGCCTGTTCGGGGTCCACCGCCAGCGGGTCGAAGTAGCCGGGCGCGACCTCGGCGGCCATGCAGGGGGACGAGGCGTACCGCGCCCCGTCCGGGGTCCCGTTCCCGTTCCGGTTCGCGCGTGCGTCCGTGTGCCCTTTCTCGTCCGAAGTCACCGCTCGCCTCCCTCGTCGCCGCCCGCTCCGGCCGGGCCGGGCAGCGGGCATGTCCCGCACTGTGACAGCGCGCGCGGGCCCGTCAACCCGCACCCTGCCCGCCCGCGGATGGTGTCTTGACGGCCCGATCAGTGCAGCCGACATTCGGTCATACACTGTGCGCTAGACGGGCTTGCGATGCTGAGACGGCAGAACCCCCACCGCGATCCGATGAGCTTTCTCGCCGGCGACAGCGAGATGGCGCACCGGATCCGCAATTTCGACTGGAGCGGCCATCCGCTGGGCCCGCCCGAAACCTGGCCGCAGTCGTTGCGCTCGGCGCTGGGGATCTGCCTGAAGTCGGCATTTCCCACGGCGATCTACTGGGGCTCCGAGATGCACCTGCTCTACAACGACGCGTGGTCGGCGATCCCCGGCCCGCGTCACCCGGACTGTCTGGGCGCGCGGGCCAGGGACGTCTGGTCCGACATCTGGCACGTGATCGAGCCGCAGTTCACGCAGCTGATCGAAAGCGGCGAGGGGATCTTCGTCGAGGACCAGCTGCTGCCCCTGCGCCGCTACGGCTTCGAAGAAGAGACCTACTGGAACTACAGCTTCACGCCGATCCGCGGCGAGGACGGCGCGATCGAAGGCGTCTTCAACTCGGGCAGCGAAACCACCGACAAGGTGTTCCTGCGGCGCCAGACCGAGTTCCTGCTCTCGCTCAGCGACATGCTGCGCACCGCCTCGGGCCCGGACCGGACCATGACCTCGGCGTGCGAGGCGCTGGGCCGGCATTTCGGCGCGCAGCGCGTCGGGCTGCGTGATGCCGGCCCCGGCGCGCGGCCCGATATCCTGCCGGTCGCGGCGGAGTGGACGGCGGCCGGGTTGCTGCCGGTCGACGCCGCCCTGCCCTTCGAGGATCTCGGTGCCGTCGCCGCGACGCTGGCGCGCGGACACGTGATCCGGATCGACTGCCTCGACCGGATCACGGACCCGGCGGTGCGGACGCATTTCGAGGCGCTGGGGTCCGCCGCCTTCCTGGCCGTGCCCTGGACCGCGAACGGAGAACTGGTCGCGGCGATGTTCGTGCACCTCGACCGCGAACGACGCTGGACGTCCGACGACGTCACCACGGTCGAGAAGGTTCTGGAACGCACCATGGGCGCGATCGAACGGGAACGGGCCCGCCTGCGCGAACAGGTGATGATGCGCGAGATCGACCACCGGGCGCGCAACCTGCTGGCGGTGGTGCGGGCGCTGGCGCGGATCACCGATGCGCCGGACATCGCCGCGTACCGCGTCAAGTTCATGAGCTCCCTCGAGGCGCTGTCCAAGACCCACGCCCTGCTGGCGGCGGAACGCTGGACCGGCGTGTCGCTGCACAACCTGCTCGAGGCCGAGCTGGCACCCTATCAGGCCGGGGACGGCGCGCGGGCGACGCTGGACGGCCCGCCGATCCTTCTGGACGCCGAGATGGCGCAGACCATGGCGATGATCTTGCACGAGTTGAGCACGAACGCGGCCAAGCACGGTGCGCTGGCGGACCCGGAAGGGACCATCGCCGTCAGCTGGAGCAGCACGCCGGAGGACGTGCTGGATCTGCGCTGGACGGAATCGTCCCGCGCCGACCGGGCCGCGGCACCGCCGAAGCCGACCGGCTTCGGCTCGGACATGCTCGGCCACGTCATCGACAAGCAGCTGGGCGGCGAGATCGTACGCGATTTCTCTGGCGGAAGACTGGTCTGCACCCTGCGTCTGCCGCTGCGCCGCGCCGGCCAGGCCGACGCCCCGCGGCAACCGGCCGGCGACGACGGCACCGCGCCCGCCCGGGACGCGCCCTCGGCGCAGCGCATCCTCGTGGTCGAGGACGACCCGATTGTCGCGATGGACCTTGCCGACACGCTCGAGACGCTGGGCTACACCGTCGTCGCCACCGCGCACAACGTCGCCAGTGCGCTGACGTCGCTGCACAAGACACCGCCGGACCTGGCCGTCATCGACATCAATCTCGGACGCGAAACCTCGGAGCCGATCGCCAGGGAGCTGCTGGCGCGCGGCATCCCCTTCCTGCTGAGCACCGGCTACGAGGCCGAGGCGGATCCGGAAAGCGTTTTCGCCAGCCAGCCGCGCATCATAAAGCCATTTTCATCCACGGAGCTGAAAGAACGGCTCGGCGCGCTCGCCGGCCGGCCGGCCGGCTGAAGACGCGCGCCGATCTGGATACCAGGATCCGGACGGTCCCGAAAGAACGCATCAAGAGCCGGAAGGGGAACAATTCGCCGCGCGGCCATGCGCGGATCGAGCGAAGACAGCGGGTCCTGAAAGACCATCTGAACGTGATAACCCGGGTCCATGTCGCCCCGCGCGGCGGAGCGGAAAATGCTTTTGCAGATTCTGGACGCGAAGAGTGAAGTGGTCCTGGGAATTCGGACAGCGAGCTAAGGTGCAATGCCGCCTGGTGAAGCTAAGCCGATCGGCGTTCTACTACGCTCCGGTCGGGGTCGATGCGGCGACGCTGGCGCTGATGAAGGCGATCGACCTGGTGTTCACCAGATACCCGTTCTTCGGCAGCCGCCAGATCGCTGCCTATTTGCGCCAGGACGGCATCGTGGCGGGGCGTCACCGGGTTCGGCGGCTGATGGCCAAGATGGGCCTGGAAGCAATCTACAAACGCCCCAGAACCAGCCAGCCACATCCGCAGCACCCGATCTATCCGTATCTGCTGAGGAAGAAGGTGAT
>NZ_WIND01000074.1 GCF_009697225.1 Halovulum marinum | reverse complement strand
CTTGTTTTCGACAGAGAGTCAGAAATCGTCGGCCTTGGGAATCCCCTACGTGAGTCCCCAGTAGCGAAAGTTGGTATAACCCCGTCGGCGCAAACGTGAGCGGCGGAGCTCCGCCGGGCACTATATGCTCCCTTCACAACCCATTGGGCAGGGACCATGTGACGGGCATGAAACGACGCGACATACTGGCGGCGCTGGCCGCATTTCCTTTCGCCGGCGCGGCGCTGGCGCAGGATCAGACCGTGCTGACCGAGGTCAGCAAGTACCTCAACCAGCTGACCTCGGTCGGCGGGCGCTTCACCCAGATCAACGGCGACGGCAGCCGCTCGGCCGGGCGCTACTGGCTGCGCCGTCCGGGACGGCTGCGGTTCGAATACGACGGCGGCCAAGCGATGGTGGTGGCGGACGGCGTCAACATCGCCGTGTTCGACGCCAAGTCGAACGCGCCGGTGCAGCGTTACCCGATCGGCACCACGCCGCTGCGCTTCCTGCTGGCCGAGCGCATCGACCTGACGCGGGCGAACCTGGCGCAGCAGACCGGCTCGCAGGGCGGCTTCACCAGCGTCGTGCTGCGCGACCCGAACGCGCCCCGCGACGGCAGCATGGAGCTGAAGCTGCGCAACAGCCCGCCGGCGCTGAGCCAGTGGACGGTGCGCGAGAAGTCGGGCCAGACCACCACCGTGGTTCTGGAGACGCTCGAACCCGTCCAGGGCATGGACATGATGCTGTTCAACATCGAGGCGCTGGCCCGCAGCTGGCCGCCGCGGTAGCCGGGGCGCCGGCCGCAGCGCCCGCTCAGAGGTCGAAGCTGGCGAACACCGGCGCGTGGTCGGACGGCTTGAACCAGCCGCGCACGTGCCGGTCGATACGGCTGCCGCCGGCGCCGCGCGCCAGGTCGGGGCTGGCCCAGATGTGGTCCAGCCGCCGGCCGCGGTCGGCGGCGTCCCAGTCCCGCGCCCGGTACGACCACCAGGAATAGAGCTGCCCGTCGGGGATGTCCTGCCGGGTGATGTCGACCCAGCCGCCGGCCTCCTGCGCCGCGCCGAGGCCCGCGACCTCGACCGGCGTGTGCGAGACCACCTTCAGCAGCTGCTTGTGGTTCCAGACGTCATCCTCGCGCGGGGCGATGTTCAGATCGCCCACCAGGATCGCCCTTTCCGGCCGGTTGTCGCGGAACCAGTCGCGCAGGCAGCTCAGGTATTCCAGCTTGTGCGCGAACTTCGGGTTCGCCGCCGGGTCCGGCTCGTCGCCGCCGGCGGGGATGTAGAAATTGTGGATCACCGCGCCGTTTTCCAGCCGGGCGGCGACGTGGCGCGCGTCCCGGCGCTGGCAGAAGTCCAGCTCGCCGGCCTCCTCGATCGGGTGGCGGCTGAGGATGGCGACGCCGTTGTAGCCCTTGAAGCCGCGGCTGACGATGTGGCGGTAGCCCAGTGCGGCGAAGTTCCCGGTCGGGATCTTCTCGACCGGCGCCTTGGTCTCCTGCAGGCACAGCACGTCCGGCGCCGCCGCGCGCAGCAGGTCCAGCACGATCGGCTCGCGCAGCCGCACCGAGTTGATGTTCCAAGTCGCGACGGTCAGCGTCATCCGGGGCCTCTCGTGTTCGATCCTGCGTGCGGCGCGGACCATGGCGGCAGATCGGTCCGGGGGCAAGCCCGGTCACCGCGCCGGTTGATTCCCTGCGGCGGCGCGACCGGCGGGCGGGACGGCGGGCGGCGGGCTCACATTTTCGTGTGCCCGCCGGGCGCGTCGGCGGGCCGCCGCCGCAATTCTCGCGCGAAGCCGGAGCTGGATAACCTGCCGGTGTCGGCGATCCGTGACGGCGGATCGCATTCATAAATCTCTATATTAAGTTCGGCCGGCAGGTTCGTTCTTGCAACCTTTGGCTGATGTGATGTTCGCCCGCGACGAGTTCCCGGCCGTTTCCGCCCGCGCCCGTCGCGCCCCGCGGCCGACACTTTCCCGGCAAAGCATGACGTGGCATCACTTGAAACGCGCTGGCTTGAAGACCAGCATCAGCAGGGTGGAAACCGAAGCAGTGGCGAGTTCCCAGGACCGCGCCGACCCTTTCGAGGGGGATCGTGCCGTTTCCCCTTCTTGGCGGCCTGTCATCTGGCGGTACGCCGGGGTACGCGAATCTGCGCAGATTTTGCCGCAATCTTGTCACCACCGCATGAAAGCGTTTAGGGTGGAGGCGCTGGGGGCGGCTTCTCCTGCAGATTGCGAGACAGTCGTTCCGGAAGGAATTACAATATGACCAAGGCCGCCACTTCCTTTGCCGTTAACAACAAGCCGGCTGACGATACGCCCGCGGTATCCTTCGGCAGACCCCTGAGTCTGTCGGTACTCGTGGCGATGTCTGCCGCCGCCGCGGTCTGGTGGATGGGCGGGGGGCTGCTGCTGGCCCTGCTGACCTATGTCGGCGCCGGGATCGTGGTGCTGGTCGGCGCGATGGCGCTGAAGGTGCGCGGCCGGCAAGGCGCCTGATCCCAACCGCCTCGCGGCCGCCGATCCTGCGCGAGCCTCTTTGCGGCCGGCAAAAAACGCCCGGGCCGCGGCCCGGGCCAGTCCCACAGGGAGGTTCCGCGCCCCTGACCCCGGCGCGACGGGGATCGCTCAGCTCACCAGTCGGTAGCCGCCGGATTCGGTCACCAGGATGCGGGCGTTCGACGGGTCCGGCTCGATCTTCTGCCGCAGCCGGTAGATGTGCGTCTCCAGCGTGTGCGTGGTGACCCCGGCGTTATAGCCCCAGACCTCGTGCAGCAGCGTGTCGCGCGCGACCACGCCCGACTCGGCGCGGTACAGGAACTTCAGGATGTTGGTTTCCTTCTCGGTCAGCCGGATCTTCTTGTCGGCCTCGTCGATCAGCATCTTCGCCGCCGGCTTGAAGGTGTAGGGACCGATGTTGAAGATCGCGTCCTCGGACTGCTCGTGCTGGCGCAGCTGGGCGCGGATCCGCGCCAGCAGCACCGGGAACTTGAACGGCTTGGCGACATAATCGTTCGCGCCCGCGTCCAGGCCCAGGATGGTGTCGGCGTCGGTGTTGTGCCCGGTCAGCATCAGGATCGGGCACTTCATGCCCTGCTTGCGCAGCAGCCGGCACAGCTCGCGCCCGTCCATGTCCGGCAGGCCCACGTCCAGGATCACCAGGTCGTACAACCCCTCCTTCGACTTCTCCAGCCCGCCGGCGCCGTCGGCGGCCTCGAACACGTCGAAATCCTCGGTCAGAACCAGCTGGTCGGCCAGCGCCTCGCGCAGGTCTTCGTCGTCGTCGACCAGCAGGATTCTCTTCACGTTGGCCATCTTGGAGTCCCTCTTCCGGTTGCCCCAAGACCTGCGCCGGAACGCCCCCCGGCACAAGCCGCCGCCGGCGCGACTCACGCGCAAGTGTGACCGTGCGCCGCTTTGTTTCAATTTCACGGCACGCGCTGTATAGGGCTGAAATGATTTGCAAGGACCGGTTCACGGGAAGGCGAGCGCCGCCCCCGGGCCGCTCACGGAAAGGTCAGCCGCGTGTCGCAATTCCGGGCCCTGATCCCCACGGTGACGGAGCGAGTCGCCCGCGTGCGGGCCGACCTGCGCATGGGCGCGGTGGTGGCGCTGAGCGGCCCGGCGGGCGGCGCGCTGGTGCAGGCGGCCGAGGGCGCGGCGGATGACCGGCTGGCGGCGTTGCGGGCGATGGGCCGGCCCGAACTGGCGCTGACCCGCTGGCGCGCCGAGACGCTGAAGATCCGCGCCTATGACGGCGACCTGGCGCGCATCGCGGTGCCGGCGGATGCCGACGCCGACTGGGTCCGCGCCATGGCCGACCCGTCCGCGGACCTGTCGCACCCGATGAAGGGCCCGTTCCGCGAGCTGCGCGGCGGCGACGCCGACCAGCACCGCGCCGCGCTCCGCCTGGCCAAGCAGGCGCACCTGCTGCCCGCCGCGCTGGTGCTGCCGGTGGCGGACGCCGCCGCGCTGGCGGCGGAGCTCGGCCTCAGCCACATCTCGCTGGACCAGCTCGGGCAGTCCGCCGCCCGCCTGCGCGAGGTCGCCTCGGCGCGCGTGCCGCTGTCGTCGGCGGCGCGCGCGCGGGTCCGCGTGTTCCGCCCCGCCGACGGCGGCGAGGAGCATTACGCCGTGGTCGTCGGCCGCCCGGCGCACGACCGGCCGGTGCTGGCCCGGCTGCACTCGGCCTGCTTCACCGGCGACGTGATCGGCTCGCTGAAATGCGACTGCGGCCCGCAGCTGAACGCGGCGCTGGGTCAGATCGGCGCCGAGGGTGCTGGCATCCTGCTGTACCTCAACCAGGAGGGCCGGGGCATCGGCCTGGCCAACAAGATGCGCGCCTACGCGCTGCAGGACCAGGGATTCGACACGGTCGAGGCGAACCACCGGCTGGGCTTCGAGGACGACGAGCGCGACTTCCGCATCGGCGCCGAGATGCTGCGGGCGATGGGCGTGACCGAAGTGCGGCTGATGACCAACAACCCGGCCAAGGTGGCGCGGATGCAGGCCAACGGCGTCGCCGTGGCCGAGCGGGTGCCGCTGCGCGTCGGCCGCAACCCGCAGAACGCCGACTACCTCGAGACCAAGGCGCGCAAGTCCGGGCACCTGCTGTGAGCACGCTGCACGTCACCCGCTGGGGCGCGCGGCTGGACGGCCGGCACCTGCCCTGCGCCATCGGCCGCGGCGGCATCACCCGGGCCAAGCGCGAGGGCGACGGCGCCACCCCCGCCGGGACGCACCGCATCGCCGGGCTGCTCTACCGCCCCGACCGGATGCCGCCGCCGGCGCCCTGGGCGCTGCCGATCGGCGCCTTCGACCGCTGGTCGGACGATCCGGCCGATCCGGCCTACAACCAGCACCTGCCGGGGGCGCTGTGGCACCCGTTCGGCTCCGAGACGCTGCGCCGTCCGGACCCGCTCTACGACCTGGTTCTGCTGACCGACTGGAACTGGCCCGACCCCCGCCCCGGCGCCGGCTCGGCGATCTTCCTGCACCGCTGGCGCAGGCCGCGGCACCCGACCGAGGGCTGCGTCGCCTTCGCCGCCGCCGACCTGCTGTGGCTGGCCCGGCGGCTGCAACCCGGCGACGGGCTGCACGTCAGGTCATGAGGCGACGCGTCCCTGCGGGGGTTGCTCCCGGATTGTTCATGCGTCAACTATAGGACCGTCCAGTAGTAGTGAGGTTCTGTACCGATGGAGGCGCTTCCCCATCCGCGCCAGCAAGAGCGGTTGAAGACCCTGCACGCCTACAACGTGCTGGACACCGAGCGCGAGCGCGATTTCGACCAGATCGTCGAGCTGGCCGCGCGGATCTGCGGCACGCCGATCTCGGTGATCAATCTGATCGACGAGCGGCGGCAGTGGTTCAAGGCCGAGACCGGGCTGGGCGTGCGCGAGACGCCGCTTGAGACCTCGCTCTGCGCGCACGCCATCCTGCAGGACGAGTTCGTCGAGATCCCCGACACGCTGAAAGACCCGCGCATGGCCACCAATCCGATGTGCCTGGACGAGCCGGGGCTGCGGTTCTACGCCGGCGCACTGCTGGTGGCCGAGAACGGCCTGCCGCTGGGCACGCTGTGCGTGCTGGACCACACGCCGCGCACGCTGAACGATCTGCAGCGCGACACCTTGCGGGTGCTGGCGCGGCAGGTGATGAACCAGCTCGACCTGCGGCGCGCGCTGCGCCTGCAGACCATGCTGCGCAAGGAGGTCGACCACCGGGTCAAGAACTCGCTGATGACGGTGGCGGCGCTGACCCGGATGCAGGCCCGCGCCGCCACCGGCGACGACACCAGGCGCGCGCTGGCCGCGGTGCACGGCCGGATCGAGACCGTTGCCGCGCTGCACCAGGAGCTGTCGAAGTCGGAATCGGGCGACCGCATCAGCCTGGGCCGCTATCTGCGCGGCGTGGTCTCGCTGATCGACGGCCACCGGCCGGCGCATGTCGTTGTCGACGTCGCCTGCGGCGAGGACATCGACGTCAGCTCGGCGCGGGCCTCGAACATCGGCGCGATCGTCAACGAATTCGTCACCAACTCGTTCAAGCACGCCTTCCCCGGCGGCCGCGAGGGCACCGTCATCGTCACCTGCGGCAGCGACAGCGACGGCTTTCTTGAGCTGACCTGCCGCGACGACGGCGTCGGCTTCGCGCGGCCCGCCGACGACGACGGCGACGGCGACGCCAGCCTGGGGCTGAAGATCATCCGTGCCTCGGCCGCGTCGCTGGGCGGCGCCGTCGAGGTGGCGGAGCTGGACCGCGGCTACGGCATCCGGCTGCGGTTCCCGGCCAAGGGTGGCGACGCGGATGCGGCCGCCGAGGCGATCAGCGCCTGAGGCGCGCCGGCGATGGCACCTTGAAAATCGGGGATTTCACCGTAAAAACCCCCTTATCTCGTTGAAATTCAAGTTGAAATGAATCCTGGTAACGCGTTGACGTCGCGCCGGGCACCGCCGGAGCGGCCGCAAGGCGGCCCGATCACTCCAGCCCGGGGCTGAATTTCATTTCTCCGGCGGGCCGGTGATCGCCGAAGGCAAGCCACATCACGTTCCGCGTCGGGATCGCGCGATAGCTGACCCGACCATCGGCGGCGAAGCCGAACCGGCGGTAGTAGGCGGGACTGCCGATCAGCACGCAGCCCCGGGCGCCCGAAGCCTGCGATCGGTCGAGCCCCGCGCGGATCAGCGCGCTGCCGATGCCGCCGCGCTGGCGGTCCGGCAGCACCGCGACCGGGCCCAGCCCGAACCAGCCTTCGTCATCGTCGCCGGCGCTGGCGGGCGAGAAGGCGACATGGCCGACCAGCTGCCCCGGCGTGGTCTCGGGCACCAGCGAGAGCGCCAGATCACCGTCCGCGCGCAGCCGCGCGATGCAGGCGCCCTCGGTGCCGTCGCTGAAGGCCATCGGCGCGAAGGCCGTGTCGGTCAGATCGCGGATGGCGTCGATGTCGGCGGGGGTCTCGGGGCGGATGCGAACCTGCGTCATTGCGCGGCGGCCGGCCGGTCGCCGAAGATCGCCGAGCCGATCCGCACATGCGTCGCCCCCAGCCGGATCGCGGTCTCGAAATCCGCGCTCATCCCCATCGACAGCCCGTCCAGCCCGTTGCGCGCCGCGAACTTCGCCAGCAGCGCGAAATGCAGCGCCGGTTCCTCGTCCACCGGCGGGATGCACATCAGGCCGCGCACCGGCAGGTCCATGCCGCGGCAGGCGGCGACGAACGCGTCCACCCCGGCCGGCAGCACGCCGGCCTTCTGCGCCTCTTCGCCGGTGTTGACCTGGATGAACAGGTCGGGGCAGGCGCCGCGCGCCTGCGCCTCGTCGGCCAGCTTGCGGGCCAGCTTGTCGCGGTCCAGCGAATGGATCGCCTCGAACAGGTCCATCGCCTGCCTGACCTTGTTGCTTTGCAGCGGGCCGATCAGGTGCACCTCGACGCCGGGCACCGCGCCGCGGTATCCGGGCCAGCGGGCCGCGGCCTCCTGCACTCGGTTCTCGCCGAACAGGCGGTGGCCCTGGTCGAGCACCGCGCGGATCCGGTCCTCGGGCTGTTTCTTCGAGACGGCGAGCAGCCTGACCGCGCCGGGGGCGCGCCCGGCCTCGGCCTCGGCCGCGCGGATGCGGTCGGTGATGTCCTGCAGCGGCATGGCTTCCTCCGTTCGTCGCGGCAGACATAACGCCGCGCCGGCGGGAAGGGAATGTTTGACACTTCCGCCCGCGGGTTTTCTGATGGGGCCGACTTTCCCCCAAGGTTGCGTTCCCATGACCCAGACCCAGCGCCTGACCGACGAGATCGCCGCCCGCAGCGACGAGCTGACCGCGCTGGCGCGCGAGTTGATCCGCATCCCGACGCTGAACCCGCCGGGCGAGCACTATCGCGACATCTGCGAGTTTCTGGCGGCGCGGCTGAAACGCCGCGATTTCACCGTCCACCTTTTGCGCGCGACGGGCGCGCCGGGCGACAGCGACCGCCATCCGCGCTGGAACCTGATCGCCCGGCGCGAGGGCGCGCGGCCCGGCGAATGCGTGCACTTCAATAGCCACATCGACGTGGTCGAGGTCGGCCACGGCTGGACCGTCGATCCGTTCGAGGGGCTGGTGCGCGACGGCCGCGTCTACGGCCGCGGCGCCTGCGACATGAAGGGCGGGCTGGCGGCCTCGGTCATCGCCGCCGAGGCGTTCGTGGACCTGTGCCCCGGGTTCTCGGGCGCGGTCGAGATCAGCGCCACCGCGGACGAGGAGACCGGCGGCTACGGCGGCGTCGCCTGGCTGGCCGAGCAGGGCTGGTTCGGCCCCGACCGGGTGCAGCACGTGATCATCCCCGAGCCGCTGAACAAGGACCGCATCTGCCTGGGCCACCGCGGCGTCTGGTGGGCCGAGGTCGAGACCATGGGCCGCATCGGCCACGGCTCGATGCCGTTCCTGGGCGACTGCGCGGTGCGCCACATGGGCGCGGTGATCGACGAGATGGAGCAGACCCTGTTCCCGGCGCTGGGCGCGCGCCGCACGGAGATGCCGGTGGTGCCGCCGCAGGCGCAGGCGTCGTCGCTGAACATCAACTCGATCCACGGCGGCCAGGCCGAGCTGCCCGGGGATTTCACCGGCTTCCCGGCCCCGGTGGTGCCCGACAGCTGCCGGATGATCATCGACCGCCGCTTCCTGATCGAGGAGGACCTGGCCGAGGTGAAGGCCGAGTTCGCCGCGCTGATGGAGCGGGTGCGGGACCGGCGCGAGGATTTCCGTTTCGAGATCCGCGACCTGCACGAGGTGATCCCGACGATGACCGACCGCGACGCCCCGGTGGTCGGCGCGGTGGCGCGCGCGGTCCGCCGGGTGTTCGGGCGCGAGCCGGAGTACGTCGTCTCGCCCGGCACCTACGATCAGAAGCACATCGACCGCATCGGCCGGATGCACAACTGCATCGCCTACGGCCCCGGCATCCTCGATCTGGCGCACCAGCCCGACGAATGGGTCGGGATCGACGACATGGCCGATTCCGCCCGGGTGATGGCGCTGGCGCTGGCGGAGTTGCTGGCATGATGAACGAGGACAGGCTGAAGGGCGCGTTTCTGGGGCTGGCGGTCGGGGATGCGCTGGGCACGACGCTGGAATTCTCGCCCCGGCCGGCGCAGCCGGTGGTGACCGACATGGTGGGCGGCGGTCCGTTCGGGCTGGCGCCGGGGGGCTGGACCGACGACACCTCGATGGCCTTGTGCCTGGCCGACAGCCTGCTGGAGCATCCGGGTTTCGATCCGGACGACCTGATGCGCCGGTTCGTGAACTGGTGGCGGACGGGACACAATTCGCACACCGGGACCTGTTTCGACATCGGCATCACCACCTCGTGGGCACTGGCCCGGTTCGCGCAAGGCGGCGACCCGTTCGCCGGCTCCACCGACCCGAGAAGCGCGGGCAATGGCGGGATCATGCGCCTCGCCCCGGTCGTGCTGGCGTTCCACGCCGATCCCGAGCGGATGCGCGAGGTCGCGGCGCTGCAGTCCCGGACCACGCACGCCGCGCCGGAATGCCTGGAATTCGCGGCGCAGCTGGCCGATGCGATCCATGCCGAGATACGCGGCGAGGGGGCGCTCGTGACCGGGCTCAGCCGCGCCTCGGTCAGCTCGTCCGGCTATGTGCGGCACACCTTCGACGCCGCCGTCTGGGCGGTGGCCACGACCGGCTCGTTCCGCGAGGCGCTGCTGGCGGCGGTGAACCTCGGGGACGATGCGGACACCGTGAGCGCGGTCGCCGGGCAGATCGCCGGGGCGCGCTACGGTCTGGCCGGGATTCCGGGCGAATGGCTGACGAAACTGGCCTGGCGGGAACGGATCGAAACCCGCGCCGACCGGCTGATCGCATCGGGACGGAAGCAGGCTTCGGATCGAAACGCTTGATCCCCGGCGGTTTTCAGCGGACCTTGCCGGTAACCAAAACCGGGGAGACGGGGATGAGATACCTGACCGCTGCCGCTTTCGCTTGCCTGGCGGGCGCCGCTGCCGCCCAGCAGACCGACATCACCATCGGCATGCAGCTGGAGCCGCCGCATCTGGACCCGACCTCGGCCGCCGCCGCCGCGATCGACGAGGTGGTCTATGCCAACGTCTACGAGGGGCTGACGCGGTTCGGCCCCGACGGCTCGGTGCTGCCGGGGCTGGCCGAAAGCTGGGAGATCGCGGACGACGGGCTCAGTTATTCCTTCACGCTGCGCGAGGGGGTTACGTTCCACGACGGCGCGGCGCTGACCGCGGACGACGTGGTGTTCAGCCTGGACCGGGCGCGGGCCGAGGAGTCGACCAACGCGCAGAAGGCGCTGTTCGACGCGATCGACGAGGTGACCGCGGTGGACGATCTGATCGTCGAGATCACCCTGAAACAGCCCAACGGCGCGCTGCTGTTCAACCTGGCGTGGGGCGACGCGGTGATCATCGACGAAAGCGACGTCGACACGCTGACCACCAGCCCGGTCGGCACCGGTCCGTTCATGTTCTCGGACTGGGTCGAGGGCGATCGGGTCGAGCTGGTGCGATACCCCGACTACTGGGGCGAGCCGGTGGCGCTGGAGGCGGCGACGTTCAAGTTCATCTCGGACCCGACCGCCGCCTTCGCGGCGATGATGGCCGGCGACATCGACGCCTTCCCGGTCTATCCCGCGCCCGAGAACCTGGCGCAGTTCGAGGCCGATCCGCGCTTCACCGTGCTGGTCGGCTCGACCGAGGGCGAGACGATCCTGGCGATGAACAACGGTCTCGCGCCGTTCGACGACGTCAAGGTGCGCGAGGCCGTTGCCCATGCCATCGACCGGCAGGCGGTCATCGACGGCGCGATGTTCGGCTACGGCACCCCCATCGGCACCCATTTCGCGCCGCACAACCCGGCCTATGTCGATCTGACCGACCTGTCGAACCACGATCCCGAGAAAGCCAGGACCCTGCTGGCCGAGGCCGGATACCCGGACGGCTTCACCACCACGCTGAAGCTGCCGCCGCCCTCCTACGCCCGGCGCGGCGGCGAGATCATCGCCAGCCAGCTGCGCGCCGTCGGCATCCAGACCGAGATCACCAACCTGGAATGGGCGCAGTGGCTGGAAGAGGTGTTCCGCGGCAAGGATTTCGGCCTGACCATCGTCAGCCACACCGAGCCGATGGACATCGGCATCTACGCCCGCCCCGACTACTACTTTCAGTACGACGACCCGGCGTTCCGGGCGATGAACACGCAGCTGAACGAGATCGTCGACCCGTCGGAGCGCAACGAGGTGCTGAAGGCGATGCAGGAGCGCATCGCCGAGAACTACGTCAACGGCTACCTGTTCCAGCTGGCCAAGACCGGGGTCGCCGACGCCCGGATCGAGGGGCTGTGGCAGAACTCGCCCACGCAGGCGAACGACCTGACCGGCGTGCGCTGGACCGAGTGAGGGTCGCCGTGACCCTGACGGCGCCGGCGGCGCTCGCCGCCCGCGCCGAGGCCGCGGGCCATGTGGTCCGTGCCGACCGCGTGGCTGCGGACGACGACCGCCCGGTGACGGGCATCCCCCGCGAACACCGCCCCGAACCCGGGAAGCGCCGCGTCTGGTACCGCGGCGTCGCCGCCGGGAAACCGCCGAGAGCGGGATCGTGCGATGTCCACGGGCCGAAAGGGGCGGTGCCGGAGTAATAACGCAACTGCCTGGCGGCCCCCCGGATTGCGGGGTGTCTCATTCGAAGGAAGTCATTCATGAACCAACAGAAAACCTCCGATTTCACCGGGAACAACAACGCCCCGAACGCCGCACTTCTGGTCGATGGGGAAAATATTTCGAGCGCCTATGCGGGCCGGATCATCACTCAGGCGCGCCAGCATGGGCAGCTGACCGTGCGCCGGGTCTACGGCGGCGTACGGAAGATCCCGGACTGGGATGCTGCGCCGGGATTTCGCATGATCCACGCAGGCACAGGCAAGAATGCCGCGGACGTGATGTTGGCCATCGATGCGGTGGCGCTGTCCTACGAGGGGCGAGTTGGGGTTTTCGTGCTCGCGACTTCCGACGGCGATTTCTCGTATCTGGCGCTACATCTGCGGGAGCGCGGCTGTACCGTGATCGGACTTGGCGAAAAGAAAGCACCGATCGGTTTTCGCAAGTCGTGCCACAAGTTCCTCGAGTTGAAGCCTGCTGATGTCGAAGCAGAGGACAGCGGCAGCACAAGCTTGCCAAGCAAAGTCAAATTCATAATCGAAGAACATGGCGGCGAGATGGAGATCAGCAAGCTGAACCCGATAATCCGTCGGGCGCATGAGGTTAAGATCAGCACTCTGCCGGAAGGAACGTGGCGCGGGTTCCTTGAAAAGCACAAGAAACTGTTCGAGTGCGATCCCAAGGGGGCCGGTGCGATGGTCCGTTTGCGCAAGTAGCACCTCATCTTCTGGTCATCCCTCACCGCTTCCCCTAGGGTCGGCGGCAGCAACGCCGGCACCGGAAATTCATGCTCCGTTACGCCTTCAGACGACTGATCTCCTTCGCGCTGGCGCTGGTGGTGGCCAGTCTGGTGGTGTTCTTCAGCCTCGAGGTCGTGCCGGGCGATCCTGCCGCCTACATGATGGGCCTGAACGCCCGCCCCGAGGCGGTCGAGGCGCTGCGGGCCGAGCTGGGCCTGGACCGCGCCCCGGCGCAACGCTACGTCGCCTGGATCGGCGGCATGCTGCAGGGCGATTTCGGCACCTCTTACACCTACCGCGCGCCGGTGGCGGGGATGATCGCCGACCGGCTGTGGGTCTCGCTGCCGCTGGCGCTGTACGCGCTGGCGCTGTCGACGCTGATCGCCTTTCCGGTGGGGATCTGGGCCGCCGCGCGGCGCGGCAGCGCCGCCGACATGGCGGTGATCGGCACCACGCAGCTGGGCATCGCGGTGCCGAACTTCTGGTTCGCGATGATCCTGGTGGCGGTATTCGCGATCAACCTGGGCTGGTTCTCGGCCGGCGGTTTTCCGGGATGGGAAAATGGGTTCTGGGGCGGCCTGAAGGCCCTGACGCTGCCGGCGATCGCGCTGGCGCTGCCGCAGGCCAGCATCCTGGCGCGGGTCATGCGCTCGGCGCTGATCGACACGCTGGGCGAGGATTTCGTGCGCACCGCGCGGGCCAAGGGGCTCAGCCCCGGGCAGGCGCTGCGGCGGCATGCGCTGCGCAATGCGCTGATCCCGGTGCTGACGATCATCGGCCTGCAGTTCAGCTTCCTGCTGGCCGGCGCGATCATCATCGAGAACGTGTTCTACCTGCCGGGGCTGGGGCGGCTGGTGTTCCAGGCGATCCAGCAGCGCGACCTGATCGTGGTCGAGGGCGTGGTGATGCTGCTGGTGTTCGCGGTGATCACGGTCACCTTCCTGGTCGACCTGGCCTATGCCGCGGTCGATCCGCGGCTGAGGCGCGGCTGATGCGGGCGCTGGTGATCGGCGGCGTTCTGGCCGGGCTGTTCATGCTGGCGGCGCTGGTCTCGTTCGTCTGGGTGCCGCACGACGTCGAGGCGCTGGACATCGCCAACAGGCTGAAGGCGCCGGGCGACGGCTATGTGCTGGGCACCGACCATTTCGGCCGCGACGTGCTGTCGATGGTGATGGTCGGGGCGCGGGTGTCGATCGCCGTGGCGCTGGTCGCCGTGGGCATCGGCATGGGGCTGGGCGTGCCGCTGGGGCTGGCCGCGGCGGCGGCGCGCGGCAGCCTGCTGGACGAGGCGATCATGCGCGGCAACGACCTGGTGTTCGCGTTCCCGTCGCTGCTGATCGCGATCCTGATCACCGCAGTGTTCGGCCCCTCGGCGCTGAACGCGATCATCGCCATCGGCATCTTCAACGTGCCGGTGTTCGCGCGCGTCACCCGCGGCGCGGCGCTGAGCCTGTGGACGCGCGAGTTCATCCTCGCCGCCCGCACCGCCGGCAAGGGCCGCGCCCGGATCAGCGCCGAGCACATCCTGCCCAACGTCGCCAACCTGCTGATCGTGCAGGGCACCATCCAGTTCAGCCTCGGCATCCTGGCCGAGGCCGGGCTGAGCTATGTCGGGCTCGGCGCGCAGCCGCCCACGCCCAGCTGGGGCCGGATGCTGGCCGAGGCGCAGACGATGATCAGCTTCGCGCCGCACCTGGCGCTGGTGCCGGGCCTGTCGATCGTGATGACCGTGCTGGGGTTGAACCTGATGGGCGACGGGCTGCGCGACATCCTCGACCCGCGGATCCGCCGGGTGCGCGCGTGAGCCTGCTGTCCATCGAGGGGCTGGATCTGGCGATCCACGGCGTGCCGATCCTGAAGCGCGTGTCGCTGGCGGTGGCGCCGGGGCGGATCCTGGGGGTGATCGGCGAAAGCGGCTCGGGCAAGTCGATGACCGCCTTCTCGGTGATGCGGCTGCTGCCGCGCGGGGCGGACCTGTCGGGGCGGATCCTGTTCGCCGGGCAGGACCTGGCGCAGGCCGGCGAGGCGCAGATGGGCCGGGTGCGCGGGGCCGGGATCGGCATGGTATTCCAGGAGCCGATGACGGCGCTGAACCCGCTGCAGACCATCGGCGCGCAGGTGGCCGAGACGCTGCGGCTGCACGACGGGCTGTCCGCGCGCACCGCAGCGGCGCGGGCCCGCGCCGTGCTGGACCGCGTCGGCCTGCCCGAGCCGGAGTTTCCCTTGGGCCGCTATCCGCACGAGCTGTCCGGCGGGCAGCGGCAGCGGGTGGTGATCGCCATGGCCATCGCCCGGCGGCCCCGGCTGCTGATCGCCGACGAGCCGACCACCGCGCTGGACGTCACCACGCAGGCGCAGATCCTGGCACTGATCCGCCGGCTGGTCGACGAGGACGGCATGGGCGCGATCTTCATCACCCACGATCTGGGGGTGGTCGCGAACGTGGCCGACAGCGTGGCGATCATGCGCCGCGGTGCGGTGGTCGAGGCCGGCCCGACGGCGCAGGTGTTTGCCGAGATGCGGCACCCCTACACGCGGGCGCTGTTCGCGGCCGCGACGCACCAGCCCGCGCGCCGGCCGCACGCCGCGCCCGAGCCGCTGCTGCAGGTGCAGGACGTGGTGCGCAGCTATCCGGGGCGGGGCGGCGGGCTGCTGGCGCGTCGCGGCGCGGCGAAGCGTGCGGTGGACGGCGTCAGCTTCACCCTGCACCGTGGCGAGAGCCTGGGCCTTGTCGGCGAGTCGGGCTGCGGCAAGTCCACGCTGACCCGCGCGATCCTGGGGCTGGAGCCGGTGCAGGGCGGGCGTATCGCGCTGGCCGGGCAGGCGGTCGACGCGCACCGGCCGGTGCCACGCGCGCTGCGGGCGAAGGTGCAGGTTGTGTTTCAGGACCCCTACGGCTCGTTCAACCCGCGCCACAGGGTCTCGCGGCTGGTGACCGAGCCGTTCCACCTGCTCGATCAGCCGCCCGCCGGCATCGCGCGCGCCCACGCCGTGGCCGAGGCGCTGGAGGCGGTGGGGCTGCGCGCCGGCGACGCGGACAAGTACATCCACGAGTTCTCGGGCGGGCAGCGGCAGCGCATCGCCATCGCCCGGGCGCTGATCATCCGACCCGAACTGATCGTGCTGGACGAGGCGGTCTCGGCGCTGGACGTGCAGGTGCGGGCGCAGATCCTCGACCTGCTGGCGGATCTGACCGACACGTACGATCTGTCCTACCTGTTCATCAGCCACGATCTGCACGTGGTGCGGCGGATCACCGACCGGGTGCTGGTGATGCGCGCCGGCCGGATCGTCGAGCAGGGCGCGACCGAGCGGGTCTTCCAGGCGCCCGAGCATCCCTATACCCGCGCGCTGCTGGCCGCCGCGCCGGATCTGACGAAGGCGGGATAGCGCCTAAAGCTCGGACCAGGCCGGTTTCGTGTCCCCCTGCGCCGGGGTCGCGGCGTAGACCCCGCGCGCCACCGCCCGCGCCAGCACCACGGCGGCGGCATGGCCCAGCATCATCACCCCGGTCGGGTCCGGCGCCGGGCGGGTTCCGGTCGAGACGCCGAACACCAGGTCGCCGTCGAACGGCGTGTGGCTGGGCGCGATGGCGCGGGCCAGGCCGTCGTGCGCGGCGACCGCCAGCCGGGTCGCGCCCGCCTTGTCCAGCGCGGCGTCGGTGGCGACGATGGCGATGGTGGTGGCCTCGCCCAGTTTTGGCAGCTTGGTGTCCTCGGCGAGCAGGTCGCGCGGGCGGCCGCCGGGGCCGCCGAGGCCGCCGAACTCGTCGCCGACCTCCCATTCCCAGGCGCGGAACGCCCGGCTGCCGGGATAGGTCACGCAGCCCACCGGGTTGACCGCGACCAGCGCCCCGACGCTCACCCCCGAGGGCAGCACCGCCGAAGCCGAGCCGAGGCCGCTCTTCAGCCGCGCGGTCAGCGCCCCCGTGCCGGCGCCGGCGGTGCCGATCTCGAACGCCGCGCCCGCCGCCGCGAAGGCGGCGCGGCCCAGCGCGGGGTAGGGGCTGTCGTCCCAGCCCTTGTCGCCGCCGTTGCCCAGATCGTTCAGGATCGCCGCCGGCACGATCGGCACCGGAAGCGGTGCGCGCACGCCCCGGCCGGCCGCGCGCAGCGCGGCGACCACGCCCGAGGCCGCGTCCAGCCCGAAGGCCGAGCCGCCCGCCAGCACCAGCGCATCGACCCGCGCCACCAGCTTGTCCGGGGCCAGCAGGTCGGTCTCGCGCGTGCCCGGCGCGCCGCCGCGCACGTCGACCGCGGCGACGAACGGCGCGTCCGCGGTCAGGCAGGTCACGCCCGACTTCAGCCGCGCGTCCTGCGCGTTGCCGACCCGCAGCCCGGCGACGTCGGTGATCAGGTTGCGCGCACCGGCGCGCAGGGCGGCAGGTTCAGCCATGGCGCGCGGTTGCCGGGAAGGGTGCCGGGACGCTGCAAAGCTCGGGGCCGCGGGGTGTAAGCGCCGAGACAACCCCGCGCGCGCGGCCGAGGCGCGCCCAACGGCCTGTACCGCACCTGCCGCCGTCGGTGGCCGGCGTCCCGACACCGCCGCCCGCAGCGGCGGCCGATCGCCGCCTCCCTTGCCGACGTCGGGCCGGGCGCGCCCGCCAATGGTCACCGCCGATAGCGACGACGTGCGCCGCCAGCACCGCGCGCCGGTGGGCGGCGGGGGTGTTCGGGAGCGCCGGCCCACGGATGTCGCCGGCGGGTCCGTCGACGGCGCTCGCCGCAGGACCCCCCCCACTGCCGGCGACCGCGCCAGTTGTGCGCTCGCCTTTCCTGGCGTGTGCCGGCCGTGCGTGCATCGCGCTCTCCCCGTTCGGCGGCAACGGTAGGCCGCGCCGCGCCGGGGCGCAATCGGGTGCAGCCGGACCGGCTGCCTAGCTGTGAAGTCTCGGCAGGTTGTTCACCCGAAGCGGGGTTAGGCTGCAATCGCCGAACTGCCGCCGAGGACCCAAATCACACCGTTCCATTCTAAAGACTCCTGTCCTATGAATTCGCCATGACAAAAGAATTCCGGGAGGCTTTTCTAGCGGAGCTGGCCGCGCGCGAAGGCGAGCGCGGCCTTTTGCCAGACATTCACCGCAAGGCTGGGGTGTCTCTGGACCTGCTCAAGAAGCTGAAGGCCCGTGACGGCGCACGCCCGAATGTGGACGACGCCGTCAGGATCGCGAACTACTTCGAAAAGACGCTCTCCGAATTTATCGAAGAACCTGGGGCTGAACGCCGATTGCAGATCGCAGATCGAGACAAGATTGTACGCGCTCTGTCTGATAAAGACGAGCCAGCGCCCTGACCCGATCCGGGTCAACTTCCCGCCGCCCGGGCCGCCTGCCGGATCGCGTCGTGGCCGTGACCGTCTGGATGCGGCGCAGGCTGCGCCTGACTGCGTCGGCCATCGCCGGGAAGCTGGGCTTGCCGCGCGCGACCGTGGCGCGCTGGCTGACGCGGGCCGGGCTGGGCACGCTGGCCCGGCACGACCCGCCCGAACCCGTGCGGCGCTACCAGCGCGACCGGCCCGGCGAACTGCTCCACCCGGACATCAAGAAGCTCGGCCGTTTCGACCGCCCGGGGCACCGGGTGTCCGGCACCCGCAGGGGATGCCGCAATCGCGGTGCAGGCTGGGACCGCGTTCATGTCGCCGTCGATGATGCGACCCGGCTGGCCTATGTCGAGGTCTTGCCCGACGAACGCAAGGACACGACCTCGGCCTTCCTGATGCGCGCGCTCCGCCGGTTCCGCGCGCATGGCATCCGCGCTGAGCGCATCATGACCGACACCGGCAGCGCCTACCGCTCCGCCGGGTCCGCAAGGCGCTGCGGTGGCTGGGCATCCGCCACATCTACACCCGGCCCTACACCCCCAGGACCAACGGCAAGGCAGAGAGGTTCATCCAGACCCTTCTGCGCAATTGGCACTACGGTCTCGCGCACCCGACATCGACCGCCCGAAATGCCGACCTGCCGCGATGGCCTGACTGGTTCAACCGACCAAGACCGCACTCCGCCCCGAACGGCCTCTCACCGCTCTCTGCGGTGAACAACCTGGTGAGAAACCACACCTAGCGGTCGGCGTCGATCAGCCGGGCGATGCTGTCCTGCAGCGCCGCCGGGGGCTCGTCGAGCAGCTTGATCACCTTCTCGCCCTCGAACATTCCCAGCCGGCCGTGCGCCAGCGTCGCCTGGTACCGGGTGCCCAGGCTCTGCACCATCTCGACCTGGGTAAGCGCGTTGCGCGGAATCGGAATGACCTGACCTTCCTGCAGCTGCTCGACCGCCGACAACGGCAGCGTCAGCCGGTGCAGGATGCCGTGCAGCGGCACCTCCGCCTCGGCCGCGCAGCGCCGCATCTGGCTGACCCACAGGTCGTTCGGCGCGGCCGGCTCCAGCGTCTCCGCCTCGAGGATCGCGGCCCGCAGCACGTCGAGGATCGACAGCGGCACGATCAGGTCAAACTCGCCCGAGCGCGCCGCCTCGCCGATGTCGAGGCTGGCGGTGATCAGCATAACGTCGGCCGAGGCCGGCGCGATGCGCACGGTGCTGATGTCCTGTTTCTGGCCGGCGACGCGGAACACCGTGTCCAGCGGCACGCCCAGGCTTTCCTCGACCGCGCGCGAGAAGCTGGCCAGCACCGCGTCGAGGACATCCCGGCACAGCTGCGTGTCGATCGCCGAGAAGCTGCGCGTGGTGGTCGCCGGCGCGACCGTCGCGTCGCCGCCCATGCGCATGTCGACGATATGGTAGACAAGGTCCGAGCCCAGGTTGACCAGCGCCATGCGGTCGGCGCCCTCGGCCTCGATCACGCCCAGCATCGACGGCACCGGGATCCGGTCGAGCACGTCGGCCAGCTTGGTCACCTGGCAGTCCAGGATCAGCGCGCCGACCGTGGTCTTGAGGATCGGGCGCAGCGCGTCCTCCATCTGCCGGCCGAAGTTCTCGCCGATCAGATCCAGGTCGGGCAGCGGCGAGCGGCCGACCCGCCGCCCCGAAAGCATCCGCTGCAGTACGCCGCCGTCGGCCATGTCATCCGCTCCGTCTTCCGGTTGCCACTTTGTTCCACGGAGTTGAAGGAAAGGTTAACCGGCCCGCGCGAATGCCCCGGATTTCGTCCTCCGGCGGTAACGGTTCCGAAACCGCCGGTCGCGTTCACTGGCGGCGGACGGAACACAGAGGGCGTCGATGGCCGACGACAGCGCAAGACCGATCATCATCCGGCGCAAGGTGGTGAAGGCCGCGGGCCACCACGGCGGCGCCTGGAAGGTGGCCTATGCCGATTTCGTCACCGCGATGATGGCGTTCTTCCTGCTGATGTGGCTGCTGAACGCGACCACCGAGGATCAGCGCAAGGGGCTGGCCGACTATTTCAGCCCCTCGATCCCGGTGCACCGCACCTCGGGCGGCGGCGACGGCCCGTTCGGCGGCGACACCGCGATGTCCGAGAACGCGTTGACGCAGAACGGCCGTGGCGCCACCGACAAGCGCCCGTCGGCCGAGCGCGCCGCCGCCGGCGCGCAGGAGGATGCCCTGCCCGAGGCGACGCTGAAGGGCCTGGCCGAGGCGCTGGACAGGGCGGGCGGCGAAAGCGAGGTCGCCGACGATCTGCTGCAGCACGTCCGTCTGCGCCGCACCGACGAGGGCCTGGTGATCGAGCTGGCCGAGCTGCCGGGCGCGCCGCTGTTCGGCTCTGGCACCGCGCAGCCGACGCGGCGCCTGGCCGGGCTGATGGCGCTGGTCGCCGGGGTGGTCTCGGAGGTGT
This sequence comes from Halovulum marinum, assembly GCF_009697225.1. Lineage (GTDB taxonomy): Bacteria > Pseudomonadota > Alphaproteobacteria > Rhodobacterales > Rhodobacteraceae > Halovulum > Halovulum marinum. The sequence continues at coordinate 37,967 of NZ_WIND01000074.1, read as the reverse complement.
CGAACCGGATCGCGGTGGACAGCCACCTGGAGCAGCGCGCGCTGGCCCGCCCGGCCTCGCCCGGCTGGCAGCTGACCAGCACCCGCGCCCTCGCCGCGCGGATCCAGCTGGCCGAGGCCGGGGTGGCGCCGCAGCGATTCGCGCGCGTCGCCGGCCGCGCCGACCGCGCCCCGTCCTGGCCCGACCCGCGCGACCTGCGCAACCGCCGGCTGGAGGTGATCCTGCTGGTCGAGCCGCCGAATTAGCGCCGATTTTAGCTTTAGCCGGGCGTTAAGACACGCCGGGCAAGGGTGATCGTGACACCGGTGCGGCGCCGACTCGCCGTCATGTGAAAGGAGTTCGTATGAGCATCTCGTCTTCCCTTACGGCCAGCGTCAGCGGCCTGGCCTCGAATGCCAGCAAGCTCGCGACGATTTCCGACAACATCGCCAACGCCAGCACCTTCGGCTACAAGCGCTCGGACGTGGAGTTTTCCTCGCTGGTGATCTCGCAGCGCGCCGGCAAGTATTCCGCCGGCGGCGTCACCATCAACACCTATCACGAGGTCGATGCGCAAAGCTCGCTGGTGCCGACCTCGAACGCCACCGACCTGGCGCTGGGCGGGCGCGGCATGCTGCCGGTCACGCCGCTGACCGACGTCGACACGCCCGACGCGAACCATCCGCTGCAGCTGGTCAGCACCGGCTCGTTCCGGCCCAACCAGGACGGCTATCTGGTGACCGAGACCGGGCTGGTGCTGATGGGCTGGCCGGCGGATGCGAACGGCGACATTCCGGCCTATCCGCGGGACGGCATCTCCGGGCTGGAGCCGATCGTCACCAACGCCAACCAGTTCCTGGCCTCGCCGACGACCGAGATCCGGCTGGGCGCCAACCTGCCGGCCGAGGCGACCCAGGCCGGCGCCTCCGGTACGCCGCTCGAGATCACCACCGAGTACTACGACAACACCGGCGCCAGCCAGACCCTGGTATCGACCTTCACCCCCACGATCCCCGGCGCCGGGCAGTCCGACACCTGGACGCTGACCGTCACCGACGAGGCGCAGGGCGGGGCGGTGGTCGGCGAGTTCACCATCGAGTTCGACGACACGCCGGGCAACGGCGGCGAGGTGCTGAGCGTGACGCCGACCACGGGCACCTACGATGCCGCGACCGGATTTGCCGGCATTGCCGTGGCCAGCGGCCCGATCGACCTGGAGCTTGGCATTCCCGGCTCGCGCTCGGTGCTGACCCAGCTGTCGGCCGAGTTCGCCCCGGCGGGGGTGACCCGGAACGGCGCCGCCGTGGGCACGCTGACCGGGGTGTCGGTCGACAACAACGGCTTCGTGCACGCGGCGTACGATTCGGGCTTCACCCGGGTGATCTACCAGGTGCCGGTGGCGGACGTGCCGAACCTTAACGGCCTCACCCCGCTCGACAACCAGGCGTTCGCGGTGTCGCCCGACAGCGGCAACCTGTTCCTCTGGGATGCCGGCGACGGCCCGACCGGCGAGATCGTGCCCTACGCCCGCGAGGAATCGACCGCCGACATCGCCGAGGAACTGACCCAGCTGATCCAGACCCAGCGGGCCTATTCCTCGAACGCGAAGATCATCCAGACCGTCGACGAAATGCTTCAGGAAACCACCAACCTCAAGCGCTGACCGGCGCTGCGAACGGGGATCTGACCGATGAGCCTTTCCACCGCCCTCACCAACGCGCTCAGCGGCCTGCGCGCCAGTACGCTGGAGGCCGAGCTGATCGCCAACAACGTGGCGAACGCGCAGACGCCCGGCTACACCCGCCGCTCCGCCGAGCTGGGGGCGGCGACAGTCGGTGGCAGCGGTGCCGGGGTCCGGGTGGCGGGCGTGGTTCTGGCCGGGGACCCGGCGGTGATCGCCGGCCGCCGGATCGCCGAGGCCGGGCTGGCCGCCAGCGACGCCGCGCTCGACGCGGTCACGCGGCTCAGCGACCGGCTGGGGGTGCTGGGCGATCCGTCGGCGCTGGCGGCGCTGGCGACGGATCTCGAGACCGCGCTGCAGGCGGCGGCGTCGGATCCGGCGTCGGACACGGCGCTGGACTCGGCGGCGCGCAGCGCGGTGCGCTTCGCCGACGCCGTCGGGACCCTGTCCACCGAGGTCCAGACGATGCGGATGACCGCCGACGCCGAGATCGCCGCCGAGGTGCAGCTGGTCAACGACAACCTGCGCGAAATCGAGGCGCTGAACCGGCAGATCCAGATGCTCGCCACCGGCGGGGGCGATGCCAGCGCGCTGGTCGACGCCCGCAAGAGCCTGATCGACGAGGTGAACACGATCATCCCGATCCGCGAGGTGGCGCGCGAAAACGGCGCCGTCGCGCTCTATTCCGGGCGCGGCGCGACGCTGCTCGACGGTGTTGCCGGCGAGTTCGGGTTCACGCCGACGCCGGTCATCGGCCAGACGATGACGCTGGCCGGCGGCGATCTGTCCGGGCTGACGCTGAACGGCCGGCCGATCGGCGTGGGGCAGGGCACCGGGCTCGCCGACGGCGGCTCGCTCGGCGCGCTGTTCACCCTGCGGGACACGACGCTGCCGCAGTTCGCCGACCGGCTGGACGTGCTGGCCGAAGACCTGGTGCTGCGGTTCCAGGACCCGGCGCTCGACCCCAGTCGCGCGCCGGGGGATCCGGGGCTTTTCACTGGTGCCGGCGCTGCCGTGATCGCCGGTGACAGGGCCGGCCTGGCGAGCCGTCTGGCTGTCCATACCGCGGCCGATCCGGACGCCGGCGGCGCCTCCTGGCGCCTGCGCGACGGGCTCTATGCCGCCGCCCCCGGTCCGGCGGGCGACGGCAGGCTGCTCGCCGCCCTCGATGACGCGATGACCGAGCGCCGGACGCCCGACGCCGCGCTCGGCCTCGCCACCGCCGGCGCGTTCGCGCAGACCGTCGCCGGTTTCACCGGCAGCGTCGCGGGCGCACAGTCCAGCGCCGAGGTCGAACGCGGCCACGACGCCGCGCTTGCCACGGCGCTTCGCGACCAGGAGGCGGCGGCCTCCGGCGTCGACACCGATCAGCAGATGCAGCGGCTGCTGCTGGTCGAGCGCAGCTATGCCGCGAACGCGATGGTCATGTCCAAGGTCGACGACATGATCCGCGCGCTGATGGAGATCTGATCATGCTGTCGCTGCCGCTTTCCGACCTTGCCGCTACCCTGCGCCTGCAGGACCAGAACCGGAGCGTGCGGGCCGCGCTCGATGCAGCCGGCAAGGAGCTTGCCACCGGCCAGCTTGCGGACGTCCGCACGGCGACCCGGGGCGACCTGGCGCCGATCTTCGGCATCGACGCCGCGTTGCAGCGGATCGAGGTGCGGGGGCAGGGTCTGGCGATGGCGGCGGCGCGCGCCGATGCGGCGCAGCTGGCGCTGGGCACGGCGCAGGAAGCGGCCGGAAACCTGGCGCTCGATCTGTCCGCCGCGGTCTCCCGCGGCGATCCTGTCTCCACCTCGGCGCTCCAGGCCGGCGCCGCCGGCGTTCTGGAGACCGTGGTCAACCTGCTGAATTCCAGTTTCGGCGGCCGCAGCCTGTTCTCCGGAGCGGCGCAGGACGGGCCGGCGCTGGCGCCGTCCCAGCAGCTGCTGGACGAGATCTCGGCGCTGGTGGCGGCGGCGCCCGACGCGGCCGCGGCGCGCAGTGCGATCGACGGCTATTTCGCCCCGGGCGGCGGGTTCGAGACCGGCATCTATCTCGGCGCAACCACCGACGCCGCCGCGGTCGAGCTGGGCGACGGCGCCCGGCTGGACTACCTGCCGCGCGCCGACGACACGGCGCTGCGCGACCTGCTCAGGGGGCTGGCGACGATCGCCGCCGCGCCCGAGGCGGCGTCCGCGGCGGACCGGGCGGAGCTGATCGGCGACGGCGCGCAGGTGCTGCTCGCGGCCGGCGATGGCGCGACCCGGATGCGGGCGGCCCTGGGCTCGGCTCAGCAACGGATCGCCGATGCCGCCGACGCGGCCGAGGCCGAGAGCAACGCGCTGGGGCGCAGCCGCAACGATCTGGTCGGCGTCGACCAGTACGAGGCCGCGACGCGCTTCGCCGCGCTCGAGGGCCAGCTGCAGTCGCTCTACACGGTAACTGCGCGGCTGTCGGGGCTGACCCTGACCAACTTCCTGCGATGACCGGCCGCTTTTCCCGATCCGCCGGCGGCCGCGCCGCGTATGCGCTCGTGCTGGTCTGCCTGGCGTTGGCCGCCGTCGTTCCGGCGTCGTCTCGGGCCGGCGCCGCCCGGATCAAGGACCTGGTCGAGTTCGACGGCGTGCGCGGCAACGACCTCGTCGGGTACGGTCTTGTGGTCGGACTGAACGGCACCGGCGACGGGCTGCGCAATGCGCCGTTCACCGAAGAGGCGATGGTCAACCTGCTGGAACGGCTGGGCATCAATGTCACCGGAGAGGATTTCCGCGCCCGCAACGTGGCGGCGGTGCTGGTCACCGGGGTGATGCCGCCGTTCGGGCGCGCGGGCTCGAAGGTCGACGTCACCGTCTCGACCATCGGCGACGCCAGCTCGCTGATGGGCGGCACGCTGATCATGACGCCGCTGAACGCCGCCGACGGGCAGATCTATGCGGTGGCACAGGGCTCGGTGATCTCCGGCGGGCAGCAGGCCGAGGGCGAGGCCGCACGCATCACCGAGGGCGTGCCCACCTCGGGCACGATCCCCTCGGGCGCGCGGATCGAGCGTGAGATCGCCTTCGCGCTGGAAGATCTGCGCGAGATGCGGCTGGCGCTGCGCAACGCAGATTTCACCACCGCCGCGCGGATCGAGTCGGCGATCAACGCGGTCATGCCCGGACGCATCGCGCGCATGGTCGACAGCGGCACCGTCCGTCTGGACCTGGGCATGGGCAAGGCGCCGGACATCGCGCGGCTGATCGCGGACATCGAGAATATCGAGGTGCGCCCCGACCAGCGCGCCCGGGTGGTCGTGGACCAGCGCTCCGGCACCATCGTGCTGGGCAACGACGTGCGCATCAGCCGCGTCGCCGTCACCCAGGGCAACCTGACGCTGCGGGTCCGCGAGACGCCGGTTGCGGTGCAGCCCAACCCGTTCTCGCCGCGGGGCGAGACCATCGTCCTGCCGCGCACCGACCTCGAGATCGCAGAGGGCGGCGGGCGTCCGGAATTCGCCATGGTCGAGGATTCGGTGTCGCTGCCGGAGGTGATCGAGGGGCTGAACGCGCTCGGCGTCAGCCCGCGCGAGATGATCGACATCCTGAAGGCGATCAAGGCGGCGGGCGCGCTGCATGCCGAGTTTGTCGTCCAGTAGGGGCGCCGCCGCTTCGGCGTTGCCCGGCGGCCCGTATCGGGCGCGCCGTGACATCGGCATCTTGCGTTCCCGGCTGCCGCTGCTAGGGGTTGGCTCGAAAATCCCACCGGGTGACTGTCTTGCCTCCGATCGCTCCGCTTCTCGCCCTGCGCCTTGTGTTCGCGCTCAACGGCCTTGGCCTGGCGCTGTGGCTGCCGCGCATTCCCGACGTCAAGGACGCACTCGGCGCCGACCTGATGACGCTGGCGCTGTGCTTCTTCATGCTGCCGGTCGGCACCATGTGCGGCTTTGTCGTCGCGCCGCGGGTGCTGTCGCGCTATGGAACCCGCGCGGTCTGCCGCTGGGCGGGCGCCGGGTTCATCCTGAGCTTCGTGCTGCCGGCGCTGGCGCGCGACGCGGTGCAACTGGGCGCGGCGCTGCTGACGGCGGGGCTGGCGGTGGGCTCGATCGAGGTGGCGATGAACGCCAAGGCGACCGAGCTCGAGCGCACGCTGCGCCGCCGCATCATGTCCAGCTGCCACGCGTTCTGGAGCTTGGGCGGCATGACCGGCGCCATGCTGGGCGGGCTCGCGGGACAGGCGGGGGTGCCCTTCCTGGCGCAGCAGCTGCTGCTGACCCCGGTGTTCGCGGCCCTGGCGTTCCGCATCGCCGGCATGCTGCCCGGCGATGCGCCGGTGGCGCCGGCGCCGGGCCCGATGCCGCGCCGCGGGCTGCCGACCGGGCCGCTGCTGGCGCTGTGCCTGTTGCCGATCGGCGCGCTGATGATCGAGGGCGCGATGATGGAATGGTCGGCGCTGTTCCTGGCCGAGGCGGCGGGGCTGGGCGCGCTTCCCGCCGGCGCGGTGTTCGCCGCCTTCGCATCCAGCATGGCCGGCAGCCGGATGGCCGGCGACCGGCTGGCCGGGCGCTTCGGCCCCGGGGCGGTGCTGGTCGGCTCGGCGCTGCTGGCCGGCGCGGGCGTGGTCGCCTTCGCCACCGCCCGCACGCTGCCGCAGGCGCTGCCCGCGGCGGCGGTGCTGGGCCTGGGCATCGCCAATGTCTATCCGCTGGCGATGTCGCTTTCTGCCGCGGTCCCCGGCCGCCGTGTCGAGGACAGCATCGCCACCGTCGCCTTCACCGCCTTCTCCGCCTTCCTGATCGGCCCGCCGCTGATCGGCTTCGCCGGATCGGCCCTGGGCCTGCCCGCCGCGCTGCTGCTGCTGGCGCCGCTGGCGCTGAGCCCGCTGCTGCTGATCCGTCCCGTCCTGCAACCGCCCCTGCCCGAGGAGCCGCCATGCCCCGCCCCGAAGCCGTGATCTTCGACATCGGCAACGTGCTGATCACCTGGAACCCCGAGCGGATCTACGACCAGGTGATGCCGGACCGGGCGGCGCGCGAGCGGCTGTTCGACACCGTCGACCTGCACGGCATGAACGACCGCATCGACCGCGGCGCGCCGTTCCGCGACACCGTCTACAGCGTCGCCCAGGCCTATCCCGAGTACGAGGCGCTGATCCGCCTGTGGCACGATCGCTGGATCGAGATGGCAAGCCCGCCGATCGAGGCCAGCTGGCAGATCCTGCGCGGCCTGCGCGGCCGCGGCATCCCGGTGTTCGCGCTGTCCAATTTCGGCATCGACAGCTTCGCCCACGCCGAAACCCACTACCCGCAGCTGGGCGAGTTCGACCGCCGCTTCATCTCGGGGCACATGGGCGTGATCAAGCCCGAGGCGCGGATCTACGAGATGGTCGAGGAGGCGACCGGCCTGTCGGGGCAGCAGATCTTCTTCACCGACGATCGCATCGACAACCTCGAGGCCGCCGCCGCGCGCGGCTGGCAGACCTACCGCTTCGCCGATCCGGGCAGCGGCCCGGCCGGGCTGGCCGAGGCGCTGCGGTGCGCCGGTCTGCCGGTGGCCTGAGACCGGCGCGCGATCGCGGCGCGCCGACCCGCAGGCCGGCGCGCCGCGGACGCGGCGTCACTTCGGAAGCAGCACCTTGTCGACGACGTGGATCACGCCGTTCGACTGCATCACGTCGGCGATGGTCACCGCGGCGCCGTTGGCGTTCTCGTCGACGACGTAATAGGTGCCGCCGCGCTTCTCGATCGCCAGCGCGTCGCCCGAGACGGTGACCAGCTCGGCGCGGCCGCCGCCGGCCGCCAGCTGCGCGTCGATCTCGGCCCTGGTCAGCGTGCCGGGCACCACGTGCGCGGTCAGCACCTTGGTCAGCTGCGCCTTGTTCTCGGGCTGGAGCAGGGTCTCGACGGTGCCGGCGGGCAGCGCGGCGAAGGCGTCGTCGACCGGCGCGAACACGGTGAACGGGCCGGGGCCGGACAGGGTCTCGACCAGGCCCGCGGCGGTGACCGCGGCGACCAGCGTCTCGTGATCGGCCGAGTTCACCGCGTTGTCGACGATGGTGCGGTCCGCGAACATCGGCGCGCCGCCGACCTCGGGGTTCGCGGCGGCGCCGCCGGCGGCGGCCAGCGACAGGGCGGCGGCAAGGGCGAAGCTGCGCAGGGAATGGGTCATGGTGATATCCTTCGGTTGTGGCACCGCACTGCTCGTGCGGACAGGCGAAGGAACGGCGGCCCCACACCGCAGTTTCACTGCCGGCGCAAAAATCACGGCTTCGTGAAGGGCGGGCGGCTCAGGCCAGACGCGAGGCCGCGCCGGCGGCCTGGTCGGCCGGGTCGGAGGCGATCGGACCCTCGGTCAGCAGATCGTCGAGGAACAGCGCCATCAGTTGCGAGCGGCCGCTGACGCCGGCCTTGCGGAAGATCGCGTTGCTCTGCGCCTTCACCGTGCCTTCGCTGGTCTCGCGCAGCCCGGCGATCTCGGCGTTCGAGAACCCCTTCAGCGTGAACCACGCGACATCGCGTTCCGCCGGGGTCAGGCGCCATTCGACGAAACGCTGTTCCAGAAGCTCGGCGAAGGCGGTCGAGGCGGCGCGCAGCCGGTCCTCCATCGCCCGATTTCGGCGCGTGGTGACGATCAGCACGCGCAGGCCGACGACAAACCCCAGGACCAGCCCGAGCGCGGCGCCGATCTCGATCATTTCGCGCGTCTGCCAGCTGATCGGCGTGCTGCGCAGGCCGATGAAGGCGGCGCCGACATCCCACAGGAAGAAGGTGGTGGCGATCAGCTGGATCGCGACGATCGCCCACAGCAGCAGCGGCTGGCGTCTCATTCCGCGCGCACGGACCGGGGCGTCAGCGGGTCATTTCTTGCCGCCACCGTTCCCGCCGCCGTTGCCGCCACCGTTGCCGCCACCGTTCCCGCCACCGTTATTGCCGCCGTTCCCGCCGCCATTGCCGCCGCGGTTGCCGTTCTGCGTGCCGCGACCGTTGCTGCCGGCGGTCGCGCTCTTGCCCCTTGCCTGGGCGGCGGCGCCGCGCGGCTGCGTGTCGTCGACCTGCTCCCAGTAGTCGCGCAGCACTTCGCCGGTGGTGGGCACAAAGACGACTTCGCGCTCGTGGGTGTCGGACCGCGCCAGCACGCGGATACGACCCAGCCAGGTGCGCTGCACGCGTTCGATGCGGTAGCCCTGGCTTTCGAGCTGGTCGCTGATGCTGTTCAGCATGGCGTCCTGGGCGGCCGCAGGGCCGGCCACGACCACGGCGATCGCGGCGGCGATCAGGTGCCGCCTGCCGAGGCTTCCGTGCTGCGTCTCGCGTATCCTGCTCATGACCCGTACCCAGCCCTGCCGGCGCTGCCGCGCGCCATCGCCTCGGGCGCCGCAACCCGTGCGGCCATCATGCGGCCCGCCGAGGCGCAAAGCAACACGGCGCCGAATATCGGCAACAATAGTGACGGAATTGCGCTTGCGATCATGCTTGTCTCTCTTTCCGGTCCGCCGTCCATGTCAGTGCGCGTCCTTGCGCACGCCGCTCAGGCGCCGGTCGCGAAAGCCGCGCCGGTCCTCGGTCCCCTCCAGATCGTCGCGCAGCAACTCTCCGGTGGCCGCGTCGTAGATCATCGTCCGCGACACGCCGCCGCCGCTGGCCAGCACCGTGACCTCGCGCGGGGACCACTCGACGCGGATGTCGCGGAAGCCCTGTTCGGTCAGGGTTTCCAGCACCGCACCCATCGCCAGACCCGTCGCCAGGTCATCGGCCCGGGCCGGCAGCACGGCGGCGAACAGCGGCAGCAGGCTCAGCGCGGCCAGATGTGCCTTGGTGCGGGCGGACGGGCGCAGCATGGTCGCGGGTTCCTAGGCTCCGGTACGGCGGGTGTCGGAGACCAAGCTGACGACAAAACGGTCCCGCCGGCAACAAACCGGCGGGGCAAGGCGGTAAACTGCGGTTTAGCCGGCGGTGCGGTCAGTCCTTGCGGAAGTACTTCTTCTCGCGCGGCTTGCCGTCCCAGCCGGGCTTGCCGCGCGGCGGGCGGTCGCCCTGCGGCTTCGGCCCGCGCGGGCGGTCGCCGTAGGGCTTGCCGCCGCGGTCGTCCTCGCGCTGTTCCCACTTGCGCAGCAGCGCCGCGGGAAAGGTGTCGCGGCCGATCGTGCCCTCGTGGCACCAGACGGTGTGCACGACGCCCTCGTCGACGCCTTCCACGGCCATGCGCATGGAGCCGGCCGACAGGACGACGATATCGCCAATTTCGAACTGAGACATGTCCAGATTCCTCAAAGTGATGCCGGGGAAACTCCGCGCCGGCATTCCGAGGCGAGTCCATGCGCCTTTCGGGCCGCAACGTAAAGGGAAAACTGGGCTGCGCGCCCGGGTCGCGGCGGAATCCGCAGCGCCGGTCCGGTTTACATCTCGACGCCCAGCGCCTCGGCGACGGTGAAGATGTCCTTGTCGCCGCGGCCGCACATGTTCATCACCAGCAGGTGGTCGCCGGGCAGCGTTGGCGCCAGCTTCATCACGTGCGCCAGCGCGTGGCTGGGCTCCAGCGCCGGGATGATGCCCTCGGTCTCGCAGCTCAGCTTGAACGCGTCCAGCGCCTCGCGGTCGGTGACCGAGACGTATTCGACGCGGCCCATGTCGTGCAGCCAGGAATGCTCGGGGCCGATGCCGGGATAGTCGAGGCCCGCCGAGATCGAGTGCCCTTCCAGGATCTGGCCGTCGTCGTCCTGCAGCAGGTAGGTGCGGTTGCCGTGCAGCACGCCGGGCCGGCCGCCGGTCAGCGAGGCGGCATGCTCCATCCGCTCGTCGACGCCGTGCCCGCCCGCCTCGACGCCGATGATCCGCACCGAGGGATCGTCGAGGAACGGGTGGAACAGGCCCATCGCGTTCGAGCCGCCGCCGATGCAGGCGACAAGGCTGTCGGGCAGACGGCCCTCGGCCTCCTCCATCTGGGTGCGGACTTCCTTGCCGATGATCGCCTGGAAGTCGCGGACCATCGCCGGGTAGGGGTGCGGTCCGGCGACGGTGCCGATGCAGTAGAACGTGTCCTCGACGTTGGTCACCCAGTCGCGCAGCGCCTCGTTCATCGCGTCCTTCAGCGTGGCGCGGCCGGCGGTGACCGGCACCACCTCGGCGCCCAGCAGCTTCATGCGGAACACGTTGGGCTTCTGCCGCTCGACGTCGGTGGCGCCCATGAACACCACGCATTTCAGGCCGAACTTGGCGCAGACGGTGGCGGTGGCGACGCCGTGCTGGCCGGCGCCGGTCTCGGCGATGATCCGGGTCTTGCCCATGCGGCGGGCCAGCAGGATCTGCCCCAGCACGTTGTTGATCTTGTGCGCGCCGGTGTGGTTCAGCTCGTCCCGCTTCAGGTAGATCTTCGCGCCGCCCAGACGCTCGGTCAGGCGCTCGGCGTGGTAAAGCGGGCTGGGGCGGCCGACGTAATGGGTCCACAGGTGGTCCATCTCGGCCCAGAAGCTGTCGTCGGTCTTGGCGTGCTCATAGCGCGCCTCGAGGTCGAGGATCAGCGGCATCAGCGTTTCCGAGACGAAGCGGCCGCCGAAGTTGCCGAACCGGCCGCGCTCGTCGGGGCCGCTGCGGAAGGAGTTGAGCTGTTGCGTGGACATCCGGTGTTCCTTTCGGTCTGCGGCGATCTTTAAACCCGGCTCGGCCCGAATTGAAGCCGCGATTGCGCCGGGCCGCTCGGCGGGGATCTGCCGGTGCCGCGGTGCTGCGGAACGCGGCGCGGGCGTCTTGCGTTTGGTCTGGCATTCGGGCGCCGATGGCGCCAGAAGCTGAAGGAGCAGACAGATGCTGAAACATGTGACATATCCGCTTGCCGCCGCGGCGATCCTGGCGGCCGGTTCCGCGATGGCCGAAACCCAGGCCAGCGCCACCACCGACCTGAACCTGCGCGCCGGACCCGGCGTCGGCTATCCGGTGATCGGCGTGATCGGCGGGCAGGAGTCGGTGCTGGTCGACGGCTGCCTGGACCCGGCCCAGTGGTGCAAGGTGAACCATGAGGGCCAGGAGGGCTGGGCCTACGGCGCCTACCTGACCGCGCCGCTGGGCGGCACCCGCACGCCGCTGGTCGAGGCCGTGGACATGCTGGACATTCGCACCGTCACCTTCGTCGAGACTCCCGATGTTGCCACCGTGACGGTGGAGCCGGTGGGCGTGATCGAGACCCCGCCGGAGATCGTCTCGATCACCCCGGTCGAGCGCATCGGCACGCTGCCGGACGACACCATCACCTATGTCCGCTCGAACCCGGTCGATCCGATCTACCTGGAGGGCGAGGTGGTCGTCGGCGCGGCGATCCCGCAGACGGTGACGATCTATGACGTGCCGCAGAGCGAGTATCGCTATGTCAACGTCAACGGCCAGTACGTTCTGGTCGAGCCGGAAGGCCGGCGCGTGGTCTACATCGCGCGCTGAGGACGGATCGCGCGCCCCCCGCGAACGGGGGGCGCGTTCCGCGCGAGCATGGGGGATTTCACCGTGAGAGCCCCCTCAAGGCTGTTATGTTCCTGCTGAAAAACTCGTTAAAACTCCGGTGGACGTCGGTGTCACCGGTTTGAACTTGCGACGCGCAGTGCTGCTCATCATCTTCCGAACCCTCGGAATCCCCGCCGCGTATCAATGCGCTATCGGCCGATTCGTACCGCGGCCCGAGGTCGGGGAAAACCGGCAGTTCAGTCCAGCGGCTTCTTGAAGCCGAGGTGGCTGGGGGTATAACCGAGGCGTTCGTAGAACGCGTGCGCGCGGGCGTTGTCGCTGGTGAACTGGAGCAGCCGGCAGCCGGCGGCGCGGGCGCGGTCCTCGGCGTCCTGCATCAGCGCCGCGCCGACGCCCTGGCCGCGCCGGCCGGCGGCGACGCGCACCGCCTCGATCTGCGCCCGGCGGGCGCCGCCGCGCGACAGCCCCGAGATCAGCGTCAGCTGGTAGGTGGCGATCACCTCGCCGTCGAGTTCGCCGACGATCACGGTGTTGCCGACCTCGCTGCGCATCGCGTCGAACGCGGCGCGGTAGGGGGCGAGATCCTCGGATTCGCGGCCGCTGCCCAGATCGTCCTCGGCCAGCAGGGCGGCGATGGCGGGAATGTCGGTGCGCCGCGCCGGCCGGAACGCGGGGGTCATGCGGTCAGCGCCGGAACGCCGGCGGCGGCGATGAACGCGCGGATCCGGTCCGGGTCCTTGACGCCGCGGCTGGATTCGACCCCGGACGAGACGTCGAGCTGCCGCGCGCCGGTCAGGCGCACCGCCTCGGCGACATTGGCCGGGGTCAGCCCGCCGGCCAGCATCCACGGCAGCGGCCAGCGGCGGCCCTGCAGCAGCCTCCAGTCGAAGGCGAGGCCGTTGCCGCCGGGCAATTCGGCGCCCGTCGGCGGCCTGGCGTCGATCAGCAGCTGGTCGGCGACCTGCGCGAAGTCGTCCAGCGCGGCGAGGTCGGGCGCGTCGGCCACGCCGACCGCCTTCATCACCGGCAGGCCGTAGCGGGCGCGGACCGCGGCCACGCGCGCCGGCGTCTCGCTGCCGTGCAGCTGCAGCATGTCGAGCGGCACCGCGCCGGTCAGCGCGTCCAGCGCGGCGTCGTCCGCGTCCACCGTCAGCGCCACCTTGCACACCCCCGGCGGCACCTGCGCCGCCAGCGCGGCGGCGTCGGCCGGGGCGATCGCCCGCGGCGAGCGCGCGAAGAACACGAAGCCGACATAGGCGGCGCCGGCCCGCACCGCGGCGTCCAGCGCCGCGGGCTGGCGCAGGCCGCAGATCTTGACGCGCGCGCCGCCGCGACCGGTATCAGGCATTCTTGCCATCGAGGATCGCCAGCACCTCGTCCTCGTCGGTCATGTGCTTGCGCTTGAGCGCCTGCACCTCGCCCTTCAGCTGCCGCGCCTCGCGCTTGCGGCGGGCGGCCTCGCGGCGGTGCTTGTGCTCGCGCAGCCATTCCAGGATGTAGCCGATCAGCAGCCCGACCAGGATCGACACCAGGATCACCGCGAACAGCGGCACCCGGACCGACAGCGGCAGGATCGCGGCGATGCCCTCGGGCAGCAGGTGCAGCGTGACCAGGCCGCGGTTGGCCAGCGACAGGGTGACGATGGCGATCAGGATCACGGCCAGCAGCACGAGCTTGATGAAACGGAGCATCCGCCCCTCCTTGTGGTCAGTCTTCGTCGTTCAGACGGTCGCGCAGCAGCTTGCCGGTCTTGAAGAACGGCACGAACTTCTGCTCGACGGGAACGGCTTCGCCGGTGCGCGGGTTCCGACCGATCCTGGCATCGCGCTTCTTCACCGAAAAGGCGCCGAAACCGCGCAGCTCGACCCGGTTGCCCTCGGCCATCGCCTCGATGATCTGGTCGAACACGGTGCCGACGATACGCTCCACGTCGCGCTGATACAGATGCGGGTTCTCGTCCGCGATCCTCTGGATCAACTCGGATTTGATCATGACACCGGCCTCCTTGCCCGTCGTCGCTGAGTTGCTGGCGCAATCTGACCACGGAATCAATACCCCAAGTGCCGGGAAAAATGCAGTCTTTATTTCAGGATAGCCATCAGCCGGGGCCCGGGAGCGGTGCCGCCGGCGGGGTAATCGGCGCCGAACGGCGCAAGCCGGGCGAGCAGCCCCGCGAGCGGATCGGGCGCGTCGGCGATCTTCCAGGTCTTGACCGGCAGCCCGGCCAGCTCGGCATCGCGCGATTCGAGCCAGGCGACCGCGTCGGCCTCGTCGCCCAGCGCGTCGATCAGCCCGGCCCGAAGCGCCATGCGCCCGGTGAAGGTGCGCCCGTCGGTGACCGACTCGAGCGCCGCGCCGTCGAGCCCGCGCTCCTCGGCCACCAGCGCCGTGAACCAGGCCTGGGTCTCGTCGACCATGCGCTGTTCCAGCGCCCGCGCCGCCGGCGACAGCTTGCGCAGCGGCGACGGCGCCGCCTTCAGGTCGGACGAGCGGATCGTCTCGAGGTCGACGCCGACCCGGTCCATCAGCCCGGTGAAGGTCAGGTATTCCAGGATCACGCCGATCGAGCCGGTGACGGTGTTGCCGCGCGCGATAACGTGATCGGCGGCCAGCGCCGCCAGGTAGCCGCCCGAGGCGGCGACACCGTCCATCACCGCCACCACCGGCACGTCGGCGGCGATCCCGTTCAGGCTGTCGTACAGCGCCTCGGCGCCGACCACGGTGCCGCCGGGGCTGTCGATGTGCACGATCAGCGCGCGGATGTTCCCGGTCTCGGCCATCTCCGCCAGGATCCGGTCGCGAGCGAGATCGGTGTAGATCACGTTGTCGACGTGGATGCGGGCGATGTGCGGCTGCCGCGGCTTGCCGCCGACCGCCCAGGCCGCCAGCGCCGACAGCGCGAACAGCGACAGGAGCGTGACCAGGACGCCCCGCCAGAATGCGGAACGGCGCCACTTGCAGCGCCGCTCCTCGTAGAAGTCCCGGGTGATCGGGTCCACTTACTTGTCTTCCTGGCCTTTCAGGGCCGCACCCAGGATGTCGCCCAGCGAGGCGCCCGAGTCGGACGAGCCGTACTGTTCCACGGCCTCCTTCTCCTCGGCGATCTCGCGCGCCTTGATCGACAGGCCCAGACGGCGGGACTTGGCGTCGATGTTGGTCACGCGGGCGTCGATCTTGTCGCCCGGGGTGAAGCGCTCGGGGCGCTGCTCGGCGCGGTCGCGCGACAGGTCCGAGCGGCGGATGAACGACTTCATGCCGTCGTACTCGACCTCGATGCCGCCGTCTTCGATCTTGGTGACGGTGACGGTGACGATCTGGCCGCGCTTGACGCCCGAGGTCGCATCGGCGAACGGGTCGCCGTCCAGCGCCTTGATCGACAGCGAGATGCGCTCCTTCTCGACGTCCACGTCGGTGACCACGGCCTTGACCACGTCGCCCTTGCGGTAGTCCTGGATCGCGTCCTCGCCGGAGCGGTTCCAGTCCAGGTCGGACAGGTGGACCATGCCGTCGATGTCGCCCTCGAGACCCACGAACAGACCGAATTCGGTGGTGTTCTTGATCTCGCCCTCGACCTCGGTGCCGACCGGATGGGTGGCCTTGAAGTTGTCCCACGGGTTGCCCTGGGTCTGCTTCAGGCCGAGGCTGACACGGCGCTTCTGGGTGTCGATCTCGAGCACCATGACCTCGACTTCCTGCGAGGTGGAGACGATCTTGCCCGGGTGCACGTTCTTCTTGGTCCAGGACATCTCGGAGACGTGGACCAGGCCCTCGACCCCCGGCTCCAGTTCCACGAAGGCGCCGTAGTCGGTGATGTTGGTGACGCGGCCGGTGTGGACGCTGGCGATCGGGAACTTCGCCTCGACGTCGTCCCACGGATCGGCCTGCAGCTGCTTCATGCCCAGGCTGATGCGCTGCGTGTCCTTGTTGATCTTGACCACCTGGACCTTCACGGTCTCGCCGATCGCCAGGATCTCGGACGGGTGGTTGACGCGGCGCCAGGCCATGTCGGTGACGTGCAGCAGGCCGTCGACGCCGCCCAGGTCCACGAACGCACCGTATTCGGTGATGTTCTTGACCACGCCGTCCACGGTGTCGCCTTCCTGCAGCTTGGCGACGATCTCGGCGCGCTGCTCGGCGCGGCTTTCTTCCAGGATGGCGCGGCGCGAGACCACGATGTTGCCGCGGCGGCGGTCCATCTTGAGGATCTGGAACGGCTGCTCGACATGCATCAGCGCCGAGGCGTCGCGCACCGGGCGCACGTCGACCTGAGAGCCGGGCAGGAACGCCACGGCGCCGCCCAGATCGACGGTGAACCCGCCCTTGACGCGGCCGAAGATGTGGCCCTTGACGCGATCGTCGTTCTCGGCGGCCTTCTCCAGCCGGTCCCAGGCTTCCTCGCGGCGGGCGGCCTCGCGGCTGATCACGGCCTCGCCGCGGGCGTTCTCGACCTGCTTGAGGTAGACCTCGACGGTGTCGCCGGGGGCGATCTCGGCTTCGCCGCCGCCTTTCGCGAATTCCTTCAGATCGACGCGGCCTTCCATCTTGTAGCCGATGTCGATGATGGCCTGACCGGCCTCGATCGCCAGTACCGTGCCTTTTACGACCGACCCCTCGTCGGGGGTCTTGAGCTCGAAGCTCTCCTCGAGAAGGGCCTCGAATTCGTCCATGGATGCATTAGCGGGCATGTGTGTGCGTGTATCCTTGCGTTTCGGTTTTCTGGCCGGGTGGTTGGTTCCACCGGTCTGTGACGGTTGACTGCGTCGGCTGGCCGGAGAGCCGAGCGCGAAAACGTAAAAGGGCCGGACGCTAGTCCCGACCCTGCTCGATTCGTGCTCTTATCAGCGCCGTGGCCTCGGCAACCGCGCAATCAATAGACAATTCCGTGGTGTCGAGCAAGACCGCATCCGGCGCGCGGGTCAGCGGCGCGTCCTTTCGCCGGCTGTCGCGGGCGTCGCGGGCCTTCAGGTCGGCCAGCACCTGGGCGACGGTCAGTTCGCTGCCGGCGGCGGCCAGTTCGCGGTGGCGGCGCTGGGCACGGCGGGCGTCGTCGGCGGTGACGAACAGCTTCACCTCGGCGTCGGGGCAGATCACCGAGCCGATGTCGCGCCCGTCCAGCACCGCGCCGCCGTCGCGCCGGGCGAAGTCGTGCTGGAACCTCAGCAGCGCCGCGCGCACGCCGGGGATCGCCGCGACCTTGCTGGCGGCGCGCGAGGCCAGGGTGGTGCGCAGGTCGGCGCGCTTCAGGTCGGCCTCGGTCAGGGACCCGGCGATCAGCTCGGCGGCGATCGGGTCGATCACGCCGCCGGCGCGTTCCAGCGCCTTCACCCCCACAGCGCGGTACAGCAGCCCGGTGTCTAGATGCGCGAAGCCGAATTCCGCGGCCACGGCGCGCGCGATGGTGCCCTTGCCGGCGGCGGCCGGTCCGTCGATGGCGACTGTGAATTTCATCTGCGTCCGCGGCTTGGTCCCGGTCAGCGCCGGGATAGGGGCTGCGGCGCGCCGGGTCAACGGCCGCGGCGCGCGAGCGGTAATCGGTCGTTAAGCGGCGGCGGCTAGAACCGGGACCGGGCAGGGTGCCCGCGAGGTGGAGGGCGGCGGATGCGGCTGAGGACGAAATCGCTGAAGATCAAGATCGTCGCGATGGTGATGCTGGTCTCGCTGGTCACCGGGCTGACCATGGCGGTGAACGTGCTGGTGCAGTCGCGCAGCGATTCGATGGCCCGGCTCGAGGCGCTGCTGCGCCGGGACGCCGAACTGACCGCCGGCCGGGTGGCGGCGGTCGAGGCGCAGATGCGCGCCGAGATGGCCTACCTCGGCGACCAGCTGTCGCGCCGGGTGACGGCGGCCAACATGGCCGCCGCGCTGGCGACCGACCGCCGGGTACTGGGCCGCGATCCGCGCGCCGCCTACGCCGCCGCCGGCTCCGAGCTGGACGATGCCGGCGACGGCGGGCTGTATTCCGACCTGCACCGTGCCGAACACCCGGACCTGCGCCGGTTCGTGGACGAGCACGGCTACCTCGACCTGATCCTGATCGCCTCGGACGGCGAGGTGGTCTATTCGGTCCGCAAGTCCGGCGCGTTCGGCACCGATCTGGGCGCCGCGGCGCAGGCGGCGACGCCGCTGGCGCGGGCGTTCCGCGCGACCATGGACGCGCCGGTGGGCGCGCCGGTGGCGCATGACTTCGCCGCCGGCGCCGACGCTGACGCCGACGCCGCGCCGACCGGGCTGCTGACGATGCGGCTGCCGCGCAGCGCCGGGATGCTGACTGGCGAGGACGGCGGCGTGCTGGCGTTGCGCTTCGCCCCGGCGCTGTTCTCGCAGGCGGCGGCCGGCGGGCATCTGACCACCTACCTCGCCGGCACCGACGGGCTGCTGCGGGCGGATATTCCGGCGACCGCCGCGGACGACCGGCTGACGCGGCGCGTCGAGCTGCCGCCGGTGGCCGCGCCGGGCCGGCCTGCGTCGGTGGTCGCGCAACCCGGCGCGCTGGGCGAGGCGGCGATCATGACCGCGGTCGCGGCGCCGTTCTTCGGTCTAGACTGGGTAGTGGTCAGCGAGCGCGACCGCGGCGCCGAGACGGCGCAGATACTCGGGCTGCAGCGCTCGATGGCGCTGGTCGGGCTGGCGATCATGCTGGTGACGGGCGCGATCAGCTGGTGGGTCGGCCGCTCGCTGGCGCGCCCGGTGGCGGCGCTGGGGCAGCGCATGACCGCGCTCGCGGCGGGCGATCTGGAGAGCCCGGTTCCCGGCGCCGGGCGCGCCGACGAGATCGGCGACATGGCGCGCTGCGTCGAGACCTTCCGCGCCACCGGCGAGGCCGCGCGCGCGGCCGAGGCGCGCACCGAGGCCGCCCGCGCCCAGGCCAGGGCCGCGCGCCGGCAGATGATGGCGGATCTGGGCCGCAGCTTCGGCGAGGTGGTGCGCGCCGCCGGCCAGGGCGATTTCTCGGCCCGGGTGACGCATGACTTCGACGATCCGGTGCTGACCGGGTTCGCCGACGATCTGAACCGGCTGATGGAGACGCTGGGCATCGCGGTCGAGGATCTGCAGGCGGTGTTGCGCGCGCTGGCCGCCGGCGACCTGACGCAGCGCATGGAGGGCAGCCGCGAGGGCGCCATCGCCGAACTGCAGGGCGCCGCCAACGGCACAATCGACACGCTGCGGGTGCTGGTCTCGCGGCTGCTGTCGGCGGTCGCGGCGCTGGGTACCACCGCGGCGCGGGTCGCCGAGGGTTCCGAGAAGCTGGCCGAGCGCACCGAGAGCCAGGGCGCGGCGATCGAGCAGACCTCGGCCACCACCGAGCAGATGTCGGCCAACGTGCGCGCCAACGCCGCGAACGCCGGCAAGGCGTCGGGGCTGGCGGCGCAGGCCCGCGACCGGGCCGAGGGCGGCCAGCAGGTGGTGGCGGCGGCGGTGGCGGCGATGGACGAGATCGAGGGCGGCTCGAACCGCATCGCCGAGACCATCGAGGTGATCGATTCGATCGCCTCGCAGACCAACCTGCTGGCGCTGAACGCGGCGGTCGAGGCGGCGCGCGCAGGCGAGGCCGGGCGCGGCTTCTCGGTGGTCGCCGAAGAGGTGCGTGCGCTTGCGCACAAGACCTCGGAGGCGGCGAAGGACATCTCGGCGATCGTGCAGACCAGCAGCGAGAAGGTGCGCGGCGGCGTGGCGCAGGTGAACCGGGCGGGCGAGACCCTGGCCGAGATCACCCGGGCGATCACCGCGGCGACCGAGGCGGTGGCGGAGATCAGCGACACCTGCCGCGAGCAGGCCACCGGCATCGCCGAGATCTCGGCCGCGCTGGCGCAGATGGACGCGCACACCCAGCAGAACGTGCAGCTGGCCGAGACCAGCCGCGCCGCCTCGGCCGAGCTGACCGCCGAGGCGGCGCGGATCGCCGCCGCCGTGGCCCGGTTCAGGGTCGAGCCGGGCACGCAGTGGCAGCGCCGGGACGCGGCGTACGGCGGCGGCGCGGACGCGCAGCCGGTGCCGGGCGAGGCGCGCAGGGGCCATGATCCGCGGGCGATGCGCAACTATTTCTCTGCCGAGCCCGAGCCGGGCGCGGACCCCGTCGCGGCGGACCCGGCGGCGGCCGCGGACGCGGCGGATGGCGGCGACGCCAGGCGCGCATCCGCGCCGGCCCGCCCGCACCGCCAGCGTAAAGGCCACGAGGCCGGCGGCGGCGCCTTCACCGTTGCCGAGGAAGAGGACTGGACCGAGTTCTGAGCTTCGCGCAACCGCAACCGCAACCGCAACCGCAACCGCAACCGCAACCGCAGCCCGCAGAACTTCGTCCGCAGCGGGCAAGACCGCGGACACCGGGGCGTCCGGGGGCGGAATCCACCGGGCGACACTGCGGCCGCCCGGCCTCGTGGCCCGCAATCGGCGATCCGCAGTCCGATGGCGGCGGCACCGGCAGGGCCGCAGGTGCCGACAGCCGAGCGCGATGACCAACCCGGAACAAGATCGGGGCGGCAGCGGATACCGGCAGGATCCAGGGCGCTCCGGCGGGCGGCAGCCGGACTGGACGCGGATCGGGGCGGCGGCGGACAACGGCAAAACTCGGGGCGCCAAGACGGGCGGTGGCCGGCGCGGATGCGGATCGGGGCGGCAGCGGATACCGGCGCGACCGGGCTGCTGGGAGATCGGTCCGCACGCATATCGGTAGCGGCAGCAGGTGCCGGCGGGATCAGGCAGCTCCGGTCGGCGGCGGCGGACCCGGCGGCGGTCCCGGAGCCTGACCCGGAGGCGGATCGCGGCGGCGGCTGGTGCCGGCAGGGCCGAGGGCGGCGCGACGGGCGCGGAATGCGACCCGGCTCAAGGCGCGCCTGCCCGCGGCTCAGCGGCGGATCAGATCGAGATAGGTCGGCGTGCGGCCCTGGCGCAGCGCCTTGGCCTCGTAGCGGGTGCGGTGCCAGCCGGGCCACGGCGAGCGCCAGTCGCCGGGACGCTCCGCGGTCCAGGCGAATTCGGGCGCGGCGTGCAGCTTCTCGAGACTGTGGCGCACGTAGTCGGGAATGTCGGTGGCGATCCGGAACCGCCCGCCGGGGCGCAGCGTGCGCGCCAGCGGGCCCAGGGTATCGGGGTTCACGAAACGGCGGCGGCGGTGCTTCTTCTTCGGCCACGGATCCGGGTAGAGCAGGTAGACCGCGTCCAGCGCCGCCTCGGGCAGCACGTCGAGCAGGTCACGGGCGTCACCCATGTGCACGCGCACGTTGGTCAGCCCCGCCGAGTCGAGCCGGGGCAGCAGCATGGCGACGCCGTTGACGAACGTCTCGCAGCCGATGAAGTCGGCCTCGGGGCGGGCGGCGGCCTGCGCCAGCAGGTGCTCGCCGCCGCCGAAGCCGATCTCCAGCACCAGCGGCGCGCGGCGGCCGAACAGCGCCTGCGGATCGAGTGCGCGACGCTCCGGGTTCTCGTCCCAGCCGACATTCGGCACGGCGAGCCGGGGCAGGGTGCGCTCGATATGCTCGATCTGCCCAGGGCGCAGGGCCTTGCCCTTGCGCCGGCCATAGAAATTGCGCCACGGCGCGCCGTCCTCTCGCAGGGGGGCGCCGTCCGGATGCGGCGGGATGTGATCCTGATCGTTCATCGGCGCGAGGGTCTAGCAGCCGCCGGCGGGTTGCGCAATCACCCGCACCGCCGGAGGGTTCCGCAAGGGGCGCGCCGTGCGCGGCGGTCCGGCCGATCGCCGGGCGGGCTCGTTGCCGGGCGCACGGTCGCTGGCCGGGCGTTCGCGGTTCCGCCCCCGGCGCGCATGGCCGCGCGCCGCGCGGCCATGCGGCGGCCGGTGCCACCGTTGCGGTGACCGGGTGTCGTCGCAGATCGAGGGGCCCATTTCCGGCCCAGCCTGCCGGCGATATCGGGGGACGGCCCGGCCATTTGCGCCGGCGACGCTTCCGGACTCGGCCGGAGATGGGAAAACACCCGCGCAGCCGACGGCGCCGAGACGGCCCGGCCGGGTTCACCGACCGCAGCGCGCCGCCGGGGGCCACGGCGAGCGGCAGCCGCCCGAGCACCTGCGCGAGCGCCCCGACGCAGAGCCCCCGCAAAGACCTGGGCACATGCTTGCGCTTCGTCTCCGTCTCCGGACACCGCGCCTTCCCAGGCCGGCGCCCCCGGCGCTATGGCAACCCGACGAGCCCGCGGCGCGCGGCCGATGCGGGGGCCGCGCCTGCCCGCGTGGCCCGTTTCGGGCGCATCCGGAACAGCCTGCACCATTCGGGGGACACCGATGGCCAGCGGCCTTTTCCGAACGGCGGTGGTGCTCGGCCTGCTGGCCAGCGCCGGCCCGTTCGCGATCGACAGGTACCTGCCCGCGCCCAGATCGGCGCCGATCTGGGCGCGGGCGTTTCGCAGACGCAACGCGCGCTGACGCTGTTCTTCGTCGCCTTCGGCGCGGCGCAACTGGTCGACGGGCCGCTGGCCGACCGCTTCGGGCGCAAGCCGCCGCTGCACGCGGGGCTGGCGATCTTCGTTGCGGGCTCGCTGGGCTGCGCACTGGCGCCGGACATCGGCTGGCTGGCGGCGGCGCGTTTCGCGCAGGGGCTGGGCGGCGCGGCTCTGATGGTGATCCCGCGCGCGATCGTGCGCGACATGCTCACCGGCCCGCAGGCGACCCGGCTGATGGCGGCGATCATGCTGGTGATCGGCGTCTCGCCGATGCTGGCGCCGCTGGCGGGCAGCGGCATCATCGCGCTGAGCGGCTGGCGGTCGATCTTCGCCGTGCTGGCGGTGCTGGGTGCGCTGGGCCTGGCACTGAGCGTCGCCGCGCAGCCCGAGACGCTGCCGCCGGCGCGCCGGGCGGCGGTCGACTTGCGCTCGCTGCTGCGCGGTGCGCGCACGCTGCTGGGAGAGCCGGTATTCATGGGCCGGTGTTCATGGGCCGGTGTTCATGGGCCGGTGTTCATGGGGCTGACCTTCATCGGCGGCTTCGGCATGGCCAGTTTCTTCGTGTTCCTGGCCAGCGCCTCGTTCGTCTACACCGGGCAGTACGGGCTGAGCCCGACCGGGTTCAGCCTGGCCTTCGCGCTGAACGCGGTGGGGTTCTTCGCCGCCTCGCAGATGGCGGCGCCGCTGGGCGAGCGCATCGGCCTGCGCCGGACGCTGCTGCGCGCGACCGGCGGCTTCGCGCTGTTCACCTGCACGCTGCTGGCGCTGGTGCTGGCGGGTGTCGGCAGCCTGCCGCTGGTGGTGGCGCTGCTGCTGGCGGGCAACGCCTGCCTGGGGCTGGTGATCCCGACCACGATGGTGCTGGCGCTGGACGCGCATGGCGCCATCGCCGGGCTGGCGTCGTCGCTGGGCGGCACGCTGCAGATGCTGGCCGGCGGGCTGATGATCACCGCCGCCGGGCCGTTCTTCGATGGCACCGCGACGCCGATGGTCGCGGCGATCGCGCTGTGCGGGGTGCTGACCGCCGCGTTGACGGTGTGGCTGTACGCGCGCCCGGCGATGCGGCCGGCGGCCTAGGCGGCGCGCCGCCGGCGGGGCCAGAGCGCCGCGCCAGTGAGCAGCGCCAGCAGCGCGATCAGCGCCGCGCGGTCGCCGGTGCGGGCGTAGAGCGTCGGTTCCAGCGCGCCGGGCAGCGCCGCGTCGAGGCGGCCGGGCACGCCCAGCGGCAGCGAGGCCAGCACCCGGCCGCGCGCGTCGATCACCGCCGAGACGCCGGTGTTGGCGGCGCGCGCCAGCGGCAGGCCCTGCTCGATGGCGCGCATCCGAGCCTGGTCCAGGTGCTGGTAGGGGCCCGACCAGGTGCCGAACCAGGCGTCGTTGGTGACCTGCAGCAGCCACGCCGGGCGCTGCGCGCCGCGCAGGATCTGGTGCGGGAAGATCGCCTCGTAGCAGATCAGCGGCTGGAACGGCGGCAGCCCCGGCACCGCCATCAGCCGCGGGCCGGGGCCGCGGTCGAAGCTGCCCGCCAGCCCCTCGGCGATCCACAGCAGCCCGACCGCGCGCAGCGCGCCGGCCAGCGGCATGTATTCGCCGAACGGCACCAGGTGGTGCTTGCGATAGCTGCCCAGCACCGCGCCGCCGTCGCCGAGCGCGGTCAGCCCGTTGTACCAGCCGCCGTCCGCGCCGCGCTCCAGCGCGCCCAGCAGCACCGGGGTGCCGGGGCCGGCGGCGGCGGCGATCTGCGCGGCGACGCCGGGTTCCTCCTGCACCAGCCAGGGCACCGCCGTCTCGGGCCAGATCACCGCGTCGGGCGCGGTCCCGGCCGGGGCGGCGGTCTCGGTCAGCAGCCGCTGGTAGAACCGCGGGATCATCTCGGGCTGCCATTTCAGGCGCTGCGCCGCGTTCGGCTGCACCAGCCGCAGCACCGGGCCGGGGGCGGCGGGATCGGGGCGGTCCAGGCGCCAGGCGCCCGCGCCCCACAGCAGCGCCAGCCCGGCGGCGGCGGCCAGCAGCGGTAGCGGCCGCAGCAGCGCCGGCAGCAGCGCCAGCAGCAGCAGCAGCAGCCCGAGCCCGTGCGGCCCGGCCCAGGCCGCCGCCTGCGCCACCGGCGTATCCGTCCAGGCATAGGCGGGCAGCGCCCAGGGAAACCCGGTCAGGACTACGCTGCGCAGGTATTCGGCGCCGGTCAGCGCCGCGGCCAGTGCCAGCACCGCGCGCAGCCCGCGCGCCTCGGGCGCGGCGGCGCGCGCCAGCCAGAACGCCGCGCCCCAGAACAGCGCCAGCCCGCCGGCCATGCCCAGCAGCGCCGGTATGGCCAGAACGCCGTGGCGGGCGATGTCGACCAGGAACGGCTCGACGATCCACGACAGGGTCAGGCCGAAGAAGCCGACGCCGGCGGCCCAGCCGGTCAGCGCCGCGCCGGCCCGGCCCGGCGCCGCGGCCCACAGGTGGAACAGCAGCGGCAGCGCGGCGAAGGCCAGCCACGGCAGCCCGTACGGGCTGTGCCCAAGCCCCAGCCCGACGCCGCCGAGCGCCGCCAGCGCGACCCGCGAGACGCGCCCGCGCCGCGATGCCCAGGCAGTTGTCGCCAGCGCCGTCACCACCTATTCGGCCGCGCGGTCCAGGATCGCGCCGGGGCGCAGCCGCACCCGGATGCGCTTGACCGTGCGCGGATCGGCATCGACGACCTCGAACTCGTGGCCCTGCGGGTGCGGGATCACCTCGCCGCGCAGCGGCACGCGGCCGGCCAGCATGAACACCAGCCCGCCCAGCGTGTCGACGTCCTCGTCCAGCTCGTCCGCCAGCAAATCGACGCTGGCCAGTTGCTCGAAGTCGTGCAGCGGCGCGCGCGCCGAGCACAGGTAGACGCCCGGCGCCTCCTCGATCCAGTAGGCGGCGTCCTCGGTGTCGTGCTCGTCCTCGATCTCGCCGACGATCTGCTCGACCAGGTCCTCGATCGTGACCAGCCCGTCGACGCCGCCGTATTCGTCGATCACCAGCGCCATGTGGATCCGCTCGGTCTGCATCTTCTGCAGCAGCACGCTCATCGGCATCGACGGCGGCACGTACAGCAGCGGCCGCAGCAGATCCTTGACGTTGAATGAGTCGTCATGGCCGTTGAAGCCGAAGCGCAGCGCGACGTCCTTGAGGTGGACGAAGCCCAGCGGCGAGTCCAGCGTCTCGTTGAACACCGGCAGCCGGGTGAAGGTGCTGTCGCGGAACACGGTGACGACCTCGTCGAGGGGGGCGGTTTCGGGCACGCCGACCACGTCCGCGCGCGGCACGGCGACGTCCTGCACGCGCACGTCGCGCATGCGCCGCACGTTCAGCAGCATCGCGTGTGCGCTGCCCGATTCGGACATCGTCACCTCGTGATCCTGGTCGTCGGACCCTGCCTCCTCGGGGCGCAGCCCCAGCAGGCGGTTCAAAAACTGGAGGCGGCTGCCCGCCTGCTCTTGATCCTCTAGGGGCGCGCCCTGCGCCGCACTAGACGATCCGTCGGTATTGTCGCCCATGGCTCCCGTGCTCGAAACGCGGCCCGCAAGCCGCCTTGTCCTTCAGTATGGTGATCCGATACCCGCCGAGGCAAGGGCCCGGACCTCGAGATTTTCCATTATCTCGGCATCGGTGTCGATTTGATGATCGTATCCAAGCAGATGCAGGCAGGCATGCAGGATCAGGTGCAGAATGTGATGATCGGCGGGAATCCCCGCCGATTCGGCCTCGGCCATCACCGTCTCGAAGGCGATGGCGATGTCGCCCAGCGCCACTGCGCCGGTCGGATCGTCGGGGATCGCGCGCACCGGCGCGCCGCCGGGCCGGTCCGGGAACAGGTCCAGCGCCGGCCAGGACAGCACGTTGGTGGCGTTGTCCTTGCCGCGGAAGGCGCTGTTCAGCGTGGCGATACGGGCGTCGTCGCAGGCCAGCAGCGCGATCTCGACGTCGCGGGTGGCGATGCCGGCGTGGCGCAGCGCCAGTTCCGCCGCCTGCTCGGCCAGCGCGGGCAGGGCGGTCTTATTCCAGCGCGGGTCCTCGATCACCAGATCGACCAGCTCGGGCATCGGCGCGGTCAGGCGTCCCGGCCGTCGGCGGCGTCGTAGGCGTCGATGATCCGTGCCACCAGCGGGTGGCGCACCACGTCGACCGCCTTGAACTGCGAAAAGCCGATGCCCTTGACGCCGCGCAGGATGCGCTCGGCCTCGAGCAGGCCCGAGGGTACGCCGCGCGGCAGGTCGACCTGGGTGCGGTCGCCGGTGACCGCCATGCGGCTGCCCTCGCCCAGCCGGGTCAGGAACATCTTCATCTGCATCGCGGTGGCATTCTGCGCCTCGTCCAGCACCACGAAGGCGTTGGCCAGCGTGCGGCCGCGCATGAACGCCAGCGGCGCGATCTCGATCTGCTTTTCCTCGATCAGCTTCTGCACCTGGCGGCCGGGCAGGAAGTCGTTCAGCGCGTCATAGAGCGGCTGCATGTAGGGATCGACCTTTTCCTTCATGTCGCCGGGCAGGAAGCCCAGCCGCTCGCCGGCCTCGACCGCGGGCCGCGACAGCACGATCTTGTCGACGTGCCCGTCCAGGAACATAGACACCGCGGCGGCCACCGCCAGATAGGTCTTGCCGGTGCCCGCCGGGCCGATGCCGAACACCAGCTCGTGGCTGAACAGGTTGCGCACATAGTCCTTCTGCGCCGGGGTGCGCGGCTCGACCAGGCGCTTGCGGGTGCGGATCTCGACCCGGTCGCCCTGGAACATCTCCAGCTGGGTGGCGTCGTCGGCGGGGCCCGGCTCGGTGCGCCGGTTGCCCATGCGGATCGCGGCGGTGACGTCGCCCTGCTCGACCTCGCGGCCCTGCTCCAGCCGCAGGTAGAGCGCCTCGAGCGCCTCGGCCGCGCGCGCCACCGAATCCTCGGGGCCGTGCAGCACCAGCTCGTTGCCGCGGCGGGTGATCAGGATCGACAGCGCCTGCTCGATCTGCGCGAGATTGCTGTCGAATTCGCCGCACAGCGTGATCAGCAGCCGGTTGTCGGGAAAGGAAAGCGGACGCTCGATGAGAGGGCCGTCTTTTGCGGTGGTCTCCAGGGCTTCGGTCGCCAAGGTGTCTCCGTCACTGAGGGCTTCGCCTGGCGTCATCGTGCCCAGCGCCGCGCGCGAGGGCAAGCGGAAACCGGGTCGCGTGCCTGTCACAAAGCGGAGCGGCGCCGCCCCCTGTCAGGCGGCGCCGGCGTCGGCAAGCGCGCCGGCCAGCGAGTTCGGCTCGGCCGCGGTGATCCGCGCGGCGACGATGCGGCCGGCCAGCGCCGGGTCGGCCTGCATGTGCACCGCCTGCAGAAAGGGCGAGCGGCCGACCATCTGCCCCGGCATCCGGCCGGGCTTTTCCAGCAGCACCGGCAGGGTGCGGCCGACCATCGCCTGCTGGAACTCGGCCTGGTGACGCGACAGCAGCGCCTGCAGCCGGTGCAGCCGCTCGGACTTCACCTCCTCGGGCACTTCTTCGCGCCCCGCCGCCGGGGTGCCGGGGCGGGCCGAGTACTTGAACGAATAGGCCTGCGCGTAGCGCACCTTCTCGCACAGCTCGAGCGTGGCCTGGAAATCTTCCTCGGTCTCGCCGGGAAAGCCGACGATGAAGTCGCCCGACAGGGCGATGTCCGGGCGCGCGGCGCGGATCCGGTCGAGAATCGCGAGGTAGCCGGCGGCGGTGTGCTTGCGGTTCATCGCCTTGAGGATCCGGTCCGAGCCGGACTGCACAGGCAGGTGCAGATAGGGCATCAGCTTGGCGATCTGCCCGTGCGCCGCGATCAGATCCTCGCCCATGTCGTTGGGATGGCTGGTGGTGAAGCGGATGCGCTGCAGCCCGTCGATCCCGGCCAGTTCGCGGATCAGCCGGGCCAGTGTCCAGTCGCCGTCCTCGCCCGGCCCGTGATAGGCGTTGACGTTCTGGCCCAGCAGCGTGATCTCGACCACGCCGCGTTCGACCAGATCGCGGGCCTCGGCCAGGATGCGCGCGGGCGGGCGGCTGGCCTCGGCGCCGCGGGTGTAG
Source organism: Halovulum marinum (assembly GCF_009697225.1). Lineage (GTDB taxonomy): Bacteria > Pseudomonadota > Alphaproteobacteria > Rhodobacterales > Rhodobacteraceae > Halovulum > Halovulum marinum. The sequence continues at coordinate 9,469 of NZ_WIND01000074.1, read as the reverse complement.
GGCACCACGCAGAAGGCGCAGAACTTGTCGCAGCCCTCCTGCACGGTCAGGAAGGCGGTCGGCGCACGCCGCGCCTTGGGGCCGCGGGCGGGCGGCAGATGGTCGAACTTGTCTTCCTGGGGAAACTCGGTGTCGAGCGCGCGCTGGCCGGCGCGCACCTTCGCCTCGAGGTCGGGCAGCCGGTGATAGGCCTGCGGGCCGACGACCAGATCGACCGCCGGCTGGCGGCGCATGATCTCCTCGCCCTCGGCCTGGGCGACGCAGCCGGTCACGCCGATGCGCAGATCCGGGTTCGCGGCCTTCAGCGGCTTCAGCCGGCCCAGTTCCGAATACACCTTCTCGGCCGCCTTCTCGCGGATGTGGCAGGTGTTCAGCAGGATCATGTCGGCGGCGTCGGGCGAATCGGTGGGCTCGTAGCCGGCGGCCTCCAGCGCGCCGGACATGCGTTCGCTGTCGTAGACGTTCATCTGGCAGCCGTAGGTCTTGATGAACAGTTTCTTCGGCTTCGGCGCGGTCATCGGGCGGCCCCTTGATGCGAAACGGCGCCGGGGGCCCTGCGGCCCCGGCGCCGCCGGGTTCTATCGCGAAGCGGTCCGGCCCGCAATCGGGCCCGGCCGGCTTACTTCCTGGGCTTGCGGCCCAGGCCGATCTTCTTGGCCAGTTCCTGCCGCTTGGCGGCGTAGCTGGGCGCGACCATCGGGTAGTCGGGCTTCAGCCCCCATTTCTCGCGGTATTCTTCCGGCGTCATGCCGTAGGCCGCCATCAGATGCCGCTTGAGCATCTTCAGCTTCTTCCCGTCTTCCAGACAGATGATGTAGTCGTTGGTCACCGACTTCTTGACCGGGACCGCCGGGACTAGCTGTTCGGGTTCTTCCTCTTGCGGGCCGGACAGCGTGTTCATCGTGTCGAAGACGGATTTCAGCAGTTCGGTGACCTGGTCGGGCTGAACCGTGTTGTTGCCGACATAGGACGACACGACCTCTGCGCTGAGCGCCAGCAACTCGGTCTTGTCGACGGTTTGTTCTTCTGCCATTTCCGACTTCCTTCCGTGGGCGGGACTTTTGCCGGTCATGTTTGCGACCAGACAAGAGATCGCCCGCTTTATTCACTACAGGGGTTATATTGTTCGTTTTCCGGCGCGACAAGGGTCGGCGAGCGAAATACTTCGCAAAATATGTAAAATCGCCGGCGGCGACGTCATCACTTTTCAGTAATGCCTTCGCCTTTAGAAGGGTCGAGTTGCGTCAGGCGGTCAGGCCGCGTTGTTTCAGAAGCGCTGCGACTCCCGGCATCTTTCCTCGGAAAGCGGTATAGAGGGCTTCTGCTTCGGCCGAGCCGCCGGCGGACAGGATGTGCCGTTCCAGCGCCTGCGCGGTCGCCGGATCGAAGATGTCGCCGGCCTCATCGAAGGCGGCGAAGGCGTCGGCGTCCATCACCTCGGACCACATGTAGGAATAGTAGCCCGCCGAATAGCCGTCGCCGGAGAACACGTGCGCGAAGTGCGGCGTGGCGTGGCGCATGACGATCGCCTCGGGCATGCCCAGTTCCTGCAGCACCTGCTGCTGCCGCGCCATCGGCGCGTCCGTCGCCGGGCCGGTGTGGAACGCCAGGTCCACCAGCGCCGAGGCGGTGTATTCCACCGTCGCGAAGCCCTGGTCGAAGTTCTCGGCCGCCAGCAGCCGGTCGCGCAGATCGTCCGGCATCGGCGCGCCGGTCTCGGCGTGGCGGGCATAGCCGCCCAGCACCTGCGGCGTGGACAGCCAGTGCTCGTACAGCTGGCTGGGCAACTCCACGAAATCGCGCGCCACCGAGGTGCCCGAGACCGTGGGATAGGTCACGTCCGACAGCAGCAGGTGCAGCGCGTGGCCGAACTCGTGGAACAGGGTGCGGGCGTCGTCGAAGGTCAGCAGCGCCGGCTGCCCGGCCTCTGGCTTGGCGAAGTTGCAGACATTGAGCACGATCGGCCGCACCTCGCCGTCCAGTTTCGACTGGTCGCGGAACCCCGAGCACCACGCGCCCGAGCGTTTCGAGGCGCGGTTGAAGTCGTCGGCGATGAACACGCCCATGTGCCGGTCGCCCTTGCGCACCTCCCAGGCCTGCGCGTCGGGATGGTGCAGGGGCACGTCCAGCTTCTCGAACGACAGGCCGAACAGCTTGCCGGCGCAGTCGAACGCCGCCTGCCGCATGTTGTCCAGTTGCAGGTACGGCTTGACCTCGGCCTCGTCGATGTTGTGCTCGCGCTGCTGCAGGATGGTGGCGTAGTGCCGCCAGTCCCAGGGCCGCAGGTCGTCGTTGATCCCGTCCTCGCGCATCAGCGCTTCCAGCTTTCCGGCGTCGCGCTGCGCCTGCGCGCGGGCCGGGGCCCAGACCGCCATCAGCAGTTCGCGCACCGCCTCGGGCGTCTTCGCCATCTGCGTTTCCAGCTTGTACGAGGCGAAATCCCCATAGCCCAGCAGCCGGGCGCGTTCCTCGCGCAGCTTCAGGATCTCGGCCACCAGCGGCAGGTTCGCGCGGGCGTCGTGCAGCGCGCCGCGCGCCGTCCAGGCGGCAAACGCTTTCTCGCGCAGATCGCGGCGTTTCGAGAACTGCAGGAACGGCACGATCAGGCTGCGCGACAGGGTGACGACATGGCCCTCGCGCCCACGCTCGGCGGCGGCCCCGCGCGCGGCCGAGCGGACGAAGTCGGGCAGGCCGTCCAGGTCGTCCCCGGTCAGCGGCATCAGCCACTCTTCCTCGTCCTGCTGCAGGTTCTGCCCGAACGCCGTGCCCAGTTCCGCCAGCCGGCCCATCACCGCCTTCAGCCGCGCGCGCCCGGCGTCGTCCAGCTGCGCGCCGGCGCGCACGAAGGCGCGGCGGGTCAGCATCAGCACGCGTTCCTGCTCGGGCATCAGGCCAAGCGCGTCCTTGCGCGCCCACAGATCGTCGACGCGGGCGAACAGCCGCTGGTCGGTCATGACGTCGGACTGGAACGCCGACAGCCGTGGCGAAAGCGCCGTCTGCTGCTTGCGGATCTCGGGGCTGGTGTCGGTGCCGGCCAGGTTGAAGAACACCCCCGCCACCCGGTCCAGCAGCTTGTCGGCGCGCTCCATCGCCGCGATCGTGTTGGCGAAGCTCGGCGCCTCGGGGTTCACGGCGATCGCGGCATAGGCGGCGCGGGCCTCGTCCAGCGCCTGGTCGAACGCGGGCGGGAAATGCTCGGGCCGGATCGCGTCGAAGGGCGGCAGTTCGAAACGCGTGTCCCAGGGCGCGGTCAGCGGGTTCGGCATCGGGAAACCTCCATGGTCTGCCGACAAGCTATGCGCGGGCGCGGGCGGGTTCCAGAGCCCGTGGCGGCCGGCGCGCCGCTTTGCTGCATTTATGCCGGATTTGCCTGAAACACTGCTGCCCGATGCAAGGGCGGTCTGGTGTTCCGGGGGTGATCGGATGTCGAACAAAGCTGCGAAATCCGTGGCTGTCACGGGGGGCGGGCTGGTGATGCTCGCCTTCGTCGGCGGTCTCTACGTGACCACGCGCGACGACCCCGAGGCGCTGAGCCGGATCATGGCGCGGGCGATGGGCGCCTCGGTCCCCGAGGACGAGCGGGCCGGGCCGACGCAGCTCAAGCCGCTGTTTTCCGCGATCCCGCAGGTCTACGACGACTGGCAGCGCACCGACTATCTGGGGCTGGACAACGCCCGCGGCGAGCTGGCGCGCCAGGCCGCGATGCTGGGCCTGACCCCCGAGACCGGCGACAGCGTGAGGGACGCGGCCGCGGCGGTTTTCACCAACGGCAGCCAGCGCTTCGTGATCTACATCGAGCGCGGCCGCGCCGCGCGCATCGGCGGCGCCGAGACCGTGCGCATCGCCGACCTGCCGTTCCGGGGCGAGATCGGCGCCGGCAACCTGCTGAACCTCCAGGCGGCCTCGAACGACGGCCTGCGGGTGCTGCTGGTCGGCCGCGCGTCCCCCGGCACCGTCGCGCCGTTCCTCGAGGATCCGGCCTTCGCCAGCCTCGGCCTGCACTAGCCGCATGTCGTTTTCCGGGCGCGTCATGTCGGCCTGACCTGCGCCGGCGCCGCCCGGACCGTCATTCTGTGGTGCGACAGGGCACAGCAGCGAACGGAGCGGCGCGATGAGAACCCAGGTCAAGGCACTGGTCGTCGGCGGTGGCGCGGTGGGCGCGTCGATCGCCTATCACCTGGCGCGCGCCGGCTGGACCGACGTGGCGCTGCTGGAGCGGGACGAGCTGACCTCCGGCTCGACCTGGCATGCCGCCGGGCTGCTGCCGCTGTTCAACATGAGCTACGCCACCAGCCACATCCACGACTATTCGGTCAAGTTCTACAAGACGCTGGAGGAAGAGACCGGGCTGAACGCCGGCTTCTCGGTGGTCGGCAACCTGCGGATGGCGCAGAGCCGGGCGCGGATGGACGAGTTCGAGCTTTACGCCGCGACCGCCGAGACGGTGGGCATTCCCCACGAGTGGCTGACCCCCGCCCAGATCAGGGAGCGCTGGCCGCTGCTCCGGACCGAGGATCTTCGCGGCGCGCTGTTCCACCCCACCGACGGCTACATCAACCCCGCCGACGTCACCCAGGCGATGGCCAAGGGCGCGCGCCAGCGCGGCGTCGAGATCCTGCGCAAGCGGCAGGTCGACAGCTACGAGTGGACCGGCGGCGAATGGATCGTGCGCGGCGCCATCATGGCCGAGCGCGGCGGCAACCTGGTGCCCTCGGGCGAGGAATTCGAGATCCGCGCCGAGCATGTCGTCACCGCCACCGGCAACCATGCGCAGCGCACCGCGAAGCTGCTGGGGATCAAGATCCCGGCGATCCCGGTCGAGCACCAGTACATCGTCACCGAGCCGGACCCGGCGCTGGTCGACTGGCGGCGGCAGAACGGCGAGCACCCGGTGCTGCGCGATGCCGACGCCAGATGGTACGTGCGCGAGGAACGCGGCGGCTGGATTCTCGGCCCCTACGAGGACGGCGCGCCCGCCCGGTTCCCGTTCGACGTGCCCGACAGCTTCCGCGCCGACCTGTTCCCGCTGGATCTGGAGCGGATCGAGGAAGAGTACCTGTCGATGATCCACCGGATCCCGTCGTCCGAGACGGCGGGGCTGAAGGACGACTACAACGGCCCGATCTGCTACACCCCCGACGGCAACCCGCTGGTCGGCCCGGCGCCGGGGCTGCGCAACATGTGGCTGGCCGAGGGCTTCAGCTTCGGCATCACCGCCGCCGGCGGCACCGGCCACTACCTTGCGCAGATGATGGTGGACGGCGAGGCCGAGATCGACATGGCCTCGCTCGACCCCAGGCGCTACGGCGACTGGGTCACGACCGAATACGCGATGCGCAAGAACGAGGAGTGCTACTCCCACGTTTACGTTCTGCATCACCCGGACGAGGAGCGCGCGGCCTGCCGCCCGCTGCGCACCGCGCCCTGCCATGACCGGATGAAGGCGCGCGGCGCACAGTTCGGCTGCGTCAACGGCTGGGAGCGGCCGAACTACTTCGGCCCGCCGGACGCGCCCGAGGGCTTCGACCGCGACGCCCGCAGCTTCCGCCGCGGCGGCTGGTGGCAGTACGCCCGGACCGAGGCGCAGGCGCTGCGCGAAGGCGCCGGGCTGATCGACGCGTCGGCCTTCGCCAAGCACTGGGTGTCGGGGCCGGGGGCGGCGGCGTTCCTGGACTGGTTCACCTGCAACCGCCTGCCCAGGGTCGGGCGCATCAACCTGACCTACGCGCTGACCGAGGCGGGGACCGTGCGCACCGAATACACCATCGTGCGGCGGCGCGAGGACGGGTTCTACCTGGTCTCGGCCGGGGCGTGGGCGGATTACGACCGCGACTTCCTGCGCAAGGCGGCCGAGGACATGCGCGGCACCTTCGGCGAGGTGCTGGTGCACGACGTGACCACGCAATGGGGGGTGTTCGCCATCGCCGGCCCGAAGTCCCGCGAAGTGCTGAACAGGCTGGTGGTCGACGCCGACCCCGGAACGGTCCTGTCCAACGCCCGCTTCCCGTGGCTTTCGGCCCGCGACATCGAACTGAAGATGTGCCCGACCCTGGCGATCCGCGTCGCCTATACCGGCGAGCTGGGCTGGGAACTGCACCACCCGGTGGAGATGCAGAACTACCTGTTCGACCGGCTGATGGAGGCCGGAGAGCCCGACCGGCTGACGCTGGTCGGTGCGCGCGCGCAGAACTGGCTGCGGCAGGAGAAGTCCTATCGCGCCTTCGGCACCGAGCTGGGCCGCGACGCCACCCCGCTCGAGGCCGACCTGCCGCGCTTTGTCGACCTGTCCAAGGAGTTCCGCGGCAAGCGGGCGATGGAGGAAACCGGGATCCGCTCGAAATGCGTGACGCTGCTGGTCGACGGGCCCGAGGATGCCGACCCCTGGGGACGCGAGGCGCTGTACGCCGGCGAGACCCGCGTCGGGCGGCTGACCTCGGGCGGATATTCGGTGGCATTCGGCAAATCGATCGGCCTGGGCTACGTCAGACCGGAGCACGCCGCGCCGGGCACACGGCTGATGGTGCGGATGCAGACCCGGCTGTGGCCGGCCGAGGTGGTCGAGGACAGCCCCTACGATCCGAAGAACGCCCGGATCCGCGTCGACGGCTGAACGCATGTCCTTGTCTGGAAAGCAGGTTTTCCGGTTTTCCCACGGGAATGGCCGGCGCGGGAGCGTTTTCCGAATTGTTTCCATATCCGGAAATCATTGTGATGCGCCCGCGAGCAGCGGCGCGGGCGCGGCGATTGTCACGCGCCCGGCACCGGCCATGCGTGCCGCGTGAGCGGTCTGAAACACGCGGTCTTTTCGTGGATGTTTGAAATCAATGCGTTAGCCTTGACCGCGGCGCGCTGGCTGCGGCCGAATTAATTTCAAGAACTGAAACTTCTCACGATTCCGAGAGCGCGCGGCGCCTTCGACGGCGGTTGATGATCGCCCGGAACGTACCGATATCAGCCCTGTCACCGCAGCAAGCGGGACACTTTGAGAGAAACAATCCAGTTTGGAGATATGGACATGAAAAAGCTCGCTCTGGCCGCCCTGGCCGCTGCCGCCCTCGCCGCCCCCGCCCTTGCCGCCCCCGTTGCCGCGCAGTCCGCGCTCGACGCGCAGGTCGCGCAGTACGTCAGCAACCCCGAGGCGCTGACCATCGCGCAGAAGGCCACCGTCAAGGGCCTGACCGAGGGCGACTACTCGCGCTCGGAACTGCAGAGCCGCATCGACGCGGTCGTGAACTGATCGCCCCGCGCGATCCCCGACAGAAACCCGATTACAGGAGACATTGAGATGAAAACCTTCGTTCTGGCCGCCCTGGCCGCCGCCGCCCTTGCCGCCCCCGTCGCCGCGCAGTCCGCGCTCGACGCGCAGGTCGCGCAGTACGTCAGCAACCCGCAGGCGCTGAGCATCGCGCAGAAGGCCACCGTCAAGGGCCTGATCGAGGGCGATCTTTCGCGCTCGGAACTGCAGAACCGCATCGACGCCGTCGTCAACTGATGCGCCGGCTTCGCGGCCACGCCTGAGCGGACGGGGCTTGCCGGCCCCGTCCGGTACAAGATCAAGGCGGCACCCGCGCGGGCGCCGCCTTCTTCGTTTCCGGATCAGCCGGCGGCGCCGTCGCCTCCGGCCAGCGCCGCGCCGAACAGCGCCGGATCGACGTTGCCGCCGGTGGCGATCACCAGCACCGCGTCGCCCTGGATCGCGTCGCGCCGGAACAGCGCCGCCGCCAGCGCCACCGCGCCGCCGGGCTCCAGCACGATCTTCAGCCGCAGGAAGGCCAGCGCCACGGCGCGCAGCGCCTCGTCGTCGCTGACCACCAGCCCGGGCCCGGCCAGCCGCGACAGGATCGGAAAGGTGATCTCGCCCGGGCTGTCGGTGACGATCGCGTCGCAGACCGAGCCCGAGTCGCGGTCGTTGCGCTCGCGCCGGCCCGACATCAGGCTGCGCGCCACGTCGTCGAAGCCCTCGGGCTCGCAGGGGCGCACCCGCAGGCCCGGTGCGCGCGCCTCCAGCGCCAGCGCCACGCCCGAGGACAGCCCGCCGCCGCCGCAGCAGACCAGCACGTCGGCATGGGTCACGCCCTTGGCCGCGGCCTGTTCGGCCAGCTCCAGCCCGCAGGTGCCCTGGCCGGCGATCACCTGCGGCTCGTCGTAGGGCCGGATCAGGGTCAGGCCACGCGCGGCGGCCAGCCGCTCGCCGATCGGCTCGCGCCGCTCGCCGCCGGCGCGGTCGTAGAGCACCACCTCGGCGCCCAAGGCGCGAGTGTTGTCGATCTTCAGCGCCGGCGCGTCGGCGGGCATGATGATCACCGCCGGCACCTCGTGCAGCTGCGCCGCGCGCGCCACGCCCTGTGCGTGATTGCCCGAGGAATAGGCCAGCACGCCGCGGGCGCGCACGGCACCGGGCAGGGCGCTGACCGCCGCCCAGCCGCCGCGGAACTTGAACGAGCCGGTGTGCTGCAGGCACTCGGCCTTGACCAGCACCCGGCGCCCGGCGATCCGGTCCAGGAACGGGCTGGACAGCAGCGGCGTGCGCCGCACCACCGGCGCCAGCCGTGCGGCGGCGGCCTCGATCATCGCGATGTCGGTCATCCGCGCACCTTCGCCAGCAGCTGCTGCAGCGCCCGCAGCGCCTCGGGCTCGTCCAGGAACGGCACGTGGCCCCGGTCCGGGACGATGGCGGCGATCATGTCCGGCCGCCGCGCCTGCATCGCGGCCAGCGTCGCCGCCGACAGGATGTCCGAGTGCGCGCCGCGCACGCAGGCCAGCGGCACGCCGGCGAGCGCGTCGAACAGCGGCCACATGTCCGGCACCGGCTGCGCCCCGCCGGCGCGCAGCGGCTGCGCCAGCGCCGGGTCGTAGCGCAGCCCCAGCCCGTCCGCCTCGATCCGGAACCAGCGTTCGGCCAGCCGCCGCCAGTCGGCATGCCGCATCTTCGGGAACGCCGCCCGGTTCTGCAGCAGCAGCGCCGCGGCGGCCTCGTCCAGCGTGCGCACCGCCGGCGTCACCCCGACGTAGTCGGCGATGCGCTGGAGGCCGGCGGGGTTGATCTCGGGGCCGATGTCGTTCAGCAGCACCCCGGCCAGCCGGGGCTTCGCGGTCGCCGCCAGCAGCAGCGCGATCAGCCCGCCGCGCGAGGTGCCGACGATCACCGCGCGGTCGATCCGCAGGTGGTCCAGCAGCTCGACCGCGTCGCGCGCCTCGACCGGCAGCTGGTAGTGCGCCGGGTCGGGATCGTAGTCCGACGGCTCGCGGCCGCGCGCGGTCAGCCGCACCATGCGCACGCCGTCGGGGCGCACCGCGGCAAGATCGTCGAAGTCGCGGGCGTTGCGGGTCAGCCCGGCCAGGCACAGCAGCGGCGTGCCGGCGCCGCCGTCGTCCTCGTAGGCCAGCGACAGCCCGTCCGAGGTGGTGAACCGCCCGCTCACAGCCGCGCCGCCAGTTCGGGGATGCCGGACAGGTCGTCCAGCACGTG
>NZ_WIND01000072.1 GCF_009697225.1 Halovulum marinum | reverse complement strand
AAAAAGGAAAGTATTTTTACGACACCTTGAAATGTATTGATAAGAATAGAAGAGTTTACAAAAGGCAATATGAAATATATACTAAAAGTAACAAGAATTTCGTTTGTAAACGCACCAAACCCCGAACTATTCGCCGTAGTTCGGGGTTTTTTGGTGAATTGGCTTTAATCGTCCATATTATTTTTTATCACGTTTATGGAGCTAATAACCAAATAACGTAACGAGACAACCACTGATTGCCGTTGTCATGATGTGAACAAGAATTTCATTCATAAATCGCACCTCCTCTCTACGCCGAATTGACATCTGAGAGATAGACGACCTTCACATTATAACAAATCTCTCCTTCCATGAAATAACATGAATATTAATAAATGTTGTTATATATTAAAGATAAATAAATATAAGGGTGGGATTGATAATGTTTGGCGATCAAAGACAAGAAGCTACAAAATATGTCATTAAAGAAGGTTATCAAGATATTTATTTCCTCAACAAAAACGGGGAATGGTATTATTTCGAAGTAAGAAGTGCCTGGCGTGGCAAACATATTATTAGAGTTAAAGATGGTTTGTTAGGTTGGAGAAAAGAAATAGTAACTGAATAAAGATACAAAATACTTGCCAATGCAAAAGAATGAAAACGCGTCAAATCAACGATGTATAAAAGATGCATAAAAGATAATGAAAGTAAAAAGCCATAAATGCCGTCATATAGGCATTTATGGCTTTTTGTTTGGTTAATATAATCGATGATTATCAGAAGTTCAATTCACATAAAAAAGCACGGCTAATTTATGAACTTGTCGTACCTTTTTAATTAAAATTAGTTACCAAATAGACGACTCCAAAACCCCTTTTTAGCTTCCGTTTCTTCACTCTTTTCTTCTATATCACTATCATTGTCATTTGGATTAGCTGAAACGTCTTCTCTTTGTGCTTCTTCACCTTGTGTACTTTCGTCGCTTTGACTTCCTGATATATCCTTATATTGAATTTCTGTTTCTTTA
>NZ_WIND01000071.1 GCF_009697225.1 Halovulum marinum | reverse complement strand
GATGAAGATGTTGTCGAGACAGCGGCCTTTGCCGTCCATCGAGATCCGGGTGCCGATCCGCTTCAGCCGGTCGGTCCAGGCGAAAGACGTGAACTGGCTGCCCTGATCCGTGTTCATGATCTCGGGCGGGCCGAAGCGGTGGACTGCCTCGTTCAGCGCCTCGATGCAGAAGTCGGCCTCAAGCGTGTTCGAGATGCGCCAGGCCAGCACCTTGCGGGTGGACCAGTCCATGACGGCAACCAGGTAGAGGAAGCCCCGCCGCATCGGCAAATAGGTGATGTCGGCGCACCAGACCTGGTTGGGCCGATCGACCCGCAGTCCGCCCAGCAGGTAGGGGTAGGTCTTGTGCCCCTTGGCCGGCTTGCTGGTGTTGGGCTTCTGGTAGATCGGCATCAGGCGCATGAGCCGCATCAGCCGCCGGATGCGCTTCTGGTTCACGGGATGGCCCTCGTTCTGCAGGTGCCAGGTCATCTGCCGGACGCCGTAGAACGGGGTCTCCAGGAACTGCCGGTCGACGAGCTGCATGAGCGCCAGGTTCACCTCGGTCTCACCCTGCGGCGCGTAGTAGAACGACGACCGCGAGATCGACAGCAGGCGGCATTGCGCCCCGATCGACAGCTTGGGGTGAGAGCGTTCAATCATCCCGCGCCTCACTTGCCGGTCCAAGGCTTGAGCTTTCTGGACAAAAAATCGTTGGCGACGGCCAGTTCCCCGATCTTGGCGTGCAGCGACCGCACCGTCTCCTCGTCGACTTCGGCCGTCTTCTTACCGCCGCGTTCGAAAATGTCCGACGCCCCCTCTAGCAACGCCTTCTTCCATTGATGGATCATCGTCGGATGCACGCCGTAATCTGCGGCCAACTCCGACACGGTGCGCTCACCCTTCACGGCTTCCAATGCCACGCGAGCCTTGAAGCCCGCATCATGGTTCCTGCGTTTCGACATCGTCTGTTCTCCTCGTTCTTGGAGACCAGCAGACGTCAGATCGTAGCTTCCGTCACTGTCCGATTTTCGGGGGGCAGCTCA
>NZ_WIND01000070.1 GCF_009697225.1 Halovulum marinum | reverse complement strand
GACCCAGCCGGACTGGCCGGCGATCCATCGCGAGCTCAGGCGCCCGGGCGTGACGCTGTCGCTGCTCTGGGAGGAATACCGCGCGGTTCATCCCGAGGGCTATGGCTACAGCCGGTTCTGCGATCTCTACCGGCGCTGGAGCGGTCGGCTGACGCCGGTGATGCGCCAGCACCATGTCGCCGGCGAGCGGATGTTCGTCGATTACGCCGGCACCACGCTGGAGGTCATCGACGGGGCGACCGGCGAGGTTCGCCAGGCGCAGCTGTTCGTGGCGGCCCTCGGCGCCTCGAACCTGACCTATGCCGAGGCGAGTTGGAGCCAGGGGTTGTCCGATTGGATTGGCTCACATTGCCGGGCGCTCGGCTATTTCGGCGGGGTTCCGGCGCAGGTGGTGTCCGACAACCTGAAGTCCGGCGTCACCAAGGCTTGCTTCTACGAGCCCGCGGTGAACCGGACCTACGCCGACATGGCCGCGCATTACGGCACCGCGGTGGTGCCGGCCCGACCGCGCAAACCCCGCGACAAGGCGAAGGTGGAGGTGGCGGTCCAGATTGTCGATCGCTGGATCGCGGCGCGCCTGCGCAATCAGCGGTTCTTCTCGTTGGCGGACCTGAACGCCGCCATCCGCCTCCTCCTCGATCGGCTGAACGACCGGATAACCCGGCATCTCGGCGCCAGCCGGAGGGACCTGTTCGAGCAGATCGAACGGTCGGCGCTGCGGCCCTTGCCCGCCGAGCCCTACGTCTTCTCCGAATGGAAGCAATGCACGGTCGGGCTCGACTACCATGTCGAGGTCGACAAGCATTACTACTCGGCGCCGCACAGCCTGCTGCGCGAGAAGGTCTGGGTCCGGCTCACCGCCCAGACGGTCGAGGTCTTCCACCATGGCAAGCGCGTCGCAGCCCACGCGAGAACCTCGTCCAACCGCCGGCACACCACCGTCGCCGATCACATGCCGGCCAGTCATCGGCGCTATTCCGAATGGTCGCCCGAGCGGCTGAAGTCCTGGGCGGCGAAGATCGGGCCGAACACCGCCACCCTGGTCGCGGTGATCCTGCGCGACCGCAGTCATCCCGAACAGGGCTTCCGCTCCTGC
>NZ_WIND01000069.1 GCF_009697225.1 Halovulum marinum | reverse complement strand
AACCGACGAGACGAGCGGCGATGCGCTGACCGAGGCCACGGGTGCGGCCGAGCGGCTGGAGACGGCACTCGGCGATGCAGGTCGCGCCGCGACAGGTGCAGGCGCGGCGGCCGGGGCTGCTGCTGCGGCAGCGGAGACCGCGTCCGAGGCTGCCGTCACCGGTTGGCAGGCGGTCACGGCGGCGCTGTCGGACTACGCCAGCAAGGCGCGCGAGATCGGCGGCGATATTGGCCAGAGCCTCGTCGGCGCCTTCCAGTCGGCCGAGAACGCCGTCGGCCAGTTCGTGCGGACCGGCAAGCTGAACTTCCGCGATCTCGTCACCTCGCTGCTGGCCGATCTCGCGCAGCTGGCGGCGCGGCGGTTCATCCTCGGGCCGATCGCCAACGCGCTCTCGGGCGTGTTTTCTGGTGCTGGCGGCATCTTCGCCAACGTCCTGCATGCGGGCGGCATGGTCGGCGCGGCCGGGCCCTCGCGCATGGTCCCGGCCATGGCCTTTGCCGCCGCGCCGCGGATGCATTCCGGCGGGATGGCCGGGCTTCGCCACGACGAGGTGCCCGCAATCCTGCAGCGGGGCGAGCGGGTGCTGTCGCGTCGCGAGGCGCAGAGCTACGGCGCAGGCGGCGCCGTCAACGTCACCATCATGGCCCGCGACGCCGAAAGCTTCCGGCAGTCCCGGACGCAGGTCGCGGCCGACATCGCCCGCGCCGTGTCGCTCGGGCGGAGGGGCATGTGATGGCGTTTCACGAGGTCCGGTTTCCCGACAACATCAGTCGCGGCGCGCGCGGCGGGCCAGAAAGACGCACACAGATCGTCGAGCTCGCCTCTGGCGACGAGGAGCGCAACGCCAGCTGGGCCAACTCGCGCCGCCGCTACGATGTCGCCTACGGCATCCGCCGCGCGGACGATCTGGCGGCGGTGGTCGCCTTCTTCGAGGCGCGCAACGGTCGCCTGCACGGCTTCCGCTTCAAGGACTGGGGCGACCACAAGTCCTGCCTGCCCTCGGGCACGGCATCGCCCACCGACCAGGCGATCGGCACCGGCGACGGCACGACGACCGCTTTCCAGCTGACCAAGCTCTACGCCTCGGGCGCGCAGTCGTGGA
>NZ_WIND01000006.1 GCF_009697225.1 Halovulum marinum | reverse complement strand
CACGGGACCGAAGCGGTGCCACCAGTACCGGACCGCCGCGTGGCTCACGTCGATCCCGCGCTCGTGCAGCAGGTCCTCGATATTCCAGCGCGAGAGCGGGAACCGGACGTAGAGCATGACCTGCTCCCCTTTGAGTCCGCGTCTATAGGTGAGCTCTGTTCAGGGTTTGATCCTCTTCTGACCGTTGGTGATACTCCCGCGGGGTGAGCCCGTCGAGGCTCGAGTGCGGGCGGTTATGGTTGTAGTCGTCGCGCCATGCCGCAATCAGATGGCGGGCATGGCGCAGGGTCGGGAACAGGTGCTCGTTCAGGCACTCATCCCGCAGGCGACCGTTGAAGCTCTCCACGAAGCCGTTCTGCATTGGTTTGCCCGGCGCGATGTAATGCCATTCCACCTGGCGATCCTCCTGCCACTTGAGCATCGCGTTACTGGTCAGTTCCGTGCCGTTGTCGGAGACCACCATGCAGGGGAAGCCGCGCATTTCGGCGATGCGATCCAGCTCTCGGGCGACCCGGATGCCCGAGAGCGACGTATCCACGACCGTCGCTAGGCATTCCCGGCTGAAGTCGTCGATCACGCAGAAGATGCGGAACCGGCGGCCGTCAGCCAGCGCGTCCGACACGAAGTCGAGCGACCACCGCTGGTTTGGCCCCTGCGGGATCGCCATCGGCGCCCTGGTCCCGACCGCGCGCTTGCGTCCGCCCCGTTTGCGGACGGTTAACCCTTCCTCCCGGTAGAGCCGATAGAGCTTCTTCCAGTTCACGTCCCAGCCTTCCCGTTTGAGCAGGATGTGCAGCCGCCGATAGCCGAACCGACGCCGCTCCGAGGCCAGCTCTTTCATCCTGGCCCGCAGTTCCGTGTCCGCCGGGCGCTTTGATGCACGCCGGTAGACGCGCGGATCGATCCCGGCCAGCGCACAGGCCCGCCGCTGCGTGTAGCTCTTCTCTTTCATGGCCCAGTCCACCGCATTCCTCCTCGAACCGGGCCTCAGAAGTTTTTTCCGAGCATCTCTTTCAGTGTCGCCACATCCATCATCTGCTCGGCCAGCATCTTCTTCAGCTTCACGTTCTCAGTCTCCAGCGCCTTAAGCCGCTTCGCATCGGCGACCTCCATGCCGCCGTACTTGCGTCGCCAGTTGTAAAATGTCGCGTCGCTGATCCCGTGCTTGCGGCACAGATCGGGCGCGCTCATGCCCGCCTGGTGCTCCTTCAGGATGCCAATGATCTGCGCTTCGCTGAAACGGCTTATCTTCATCTTCTGTCTCCTCAGTTGGAGAACAGGCTAACCTAAAATCGAGGACTTTTCAGGGGAGCAGGTCAGACAGTCCCCAGAGTGCTTCGATCGCCTCCTCGATATCTTGACGCTTGCCGTTCTCTCCGTCCAACAGTCACACTCCATTCCACTTGTCATGGGCAGAGCATATCCGCGGGAAGATGTGCGCACAATCAATCGGGACGGCAGTCCAGTTCTGCCGGTAGGGCCAGGCCAAGTTGGATTTCAGTACCATTTCACGAACGCCTCTGGCGTCGAAGTGTTGAGCTGACACTTTCGATAAGTCTAAATTTTTCAGATGGTTAAAAGGAATTCACCAAATGGGCGCAGTCATGAGGTCCGGAGAATATGGGCCCTGAGAGACCACTTCCGGGCCTCCTTGCGACGATGCCAGTGCTCAGCCCCGCCCGCATAACCCTCGAAAACAACGAGAAAATCCGGCCGCAGCCGGATCGAGAGAACGCTTTCGCGAGGGCAAGTGGCGGAGAGACAGGGATTCGAACCCTGGGTGGGGTCGCCCCCACAACGGTTTTCGAGACCGCCCCGTTCGACCACTCCGGCACCTCTCCGCATCCAGGCTGGCTGGTCTGTGGGCGGCTGTTTATTTATGCCGGCGGACGGGTGCAAGGGGAAAGTGCGGGGCAGGGCGCGCGGCGTGTCCGCCGGGCCCGGCGGCGGCGACGGGGCGGGCGCGCGCGGCTTGGGATTAGCGCCTGGATTAGCGCCGGGATTTGCGCCGGGATTTGCGGTTGACTCGCGCGCCGCACGGCACCATAACGCGGCTTCCCATTCCCCGGCCTCGCGCCGGGGTCAATCCTTGTGCGGGCAGGACACCGCACACGCTGTCCGAGGCGCGGGGCGCGCGACGCTCCGCCGAAACACCGCAGCAGGTGGCCGCAGGGCGCGGAAGACGAAGGAAGACGACGCATGTTTGCGGTGCTCAGGACTGGTGGCAAGCAGTACAAGGTTGCCAAGGACGACAAGGTCTCGATCGAGAAGCTGAACGCGCAGCCCGGCGAGACCGTGCAGTTCAACGACATTCTGATGCTGGGCGGCGACAAGGTCACCGTCGGCGCGCCGTTCATCACCGGCGCCGCCGTGCAGGCCGAGGTGGTGGACCAGTTCCGCGGGCCGAAGACGATCTCCTACAAGAAGCGCCGCCGCAAGGCCTCGTCGCAGCGCCGCAAGGGCCACCGGCAGTCGCTGACGCTGATCCGCGTCACCGACATCCTGGCCTCGGGCGGCGACAAGACCGGCGTGCGCGCCGCCGACGCCGCCGCCGAGACGGTGAGCGAGGCGCCCGCCAAGGCCGCCAAGCCGGCCGCGAAGAAGGCCGCCCCGAAGCCCAGCGCGAAGCCGGCCGCGAAGGCCGAGGCGAAAGCCGCCCCGAAGGCCGCCGGGAAGGCCGGGAAGGCCGACGCACCGGCCGCGGACGCCGGCAGCAAGCCGGCGAACCTGCTGGCCGAAGCCAGGGGCAAGGCCGACGATCTGAAGAAGATCGGCGGCGTCGGCCCGAAGCTGGAGAAGACGCTGAACGAGGCAGGCGTGTTCCACTTCTGGCAGATCGCCGAATGGGGCCCCGAGGAAGTCGCCCACATGGACGAGCTGCTGTCGTTCAAGGGCCGCATCGAACGTGACGACTGGATCGGCCAGGCGAAGACCTTCGCCGCCGAGACCGAGTAACGCGACGAGTTAAGGAGACCGACAGATGGCACACAAGAAAGCAGGCGGTTCGTCCCGCAACGGTCGCGACAGCGCCGGCCGTCGCCTTGGCGTGAAGAAATACGGCGGCGAGGCCGTCATTCCCGGCAACATCATCGTTCGCCAGCGCGGCACCAGGTGGTACCCGGGACAGAACGTCGGCATGGGCCGCGACCACACCATCTTCGCCACCGCCGAGGGCAAGGTGACGTTCCGCAAGGGCCTCAAGGGCCGCACCTTCATTTCGGTGCTGCCAGCCGCCGAAGCGGCCGAGTAGACCGTCGCCGAAACGCGAATGCGAAGGCCCGGTCGAACCATCGGCCGGGCCTTCTTGACTCGCAGACGGGCCCGGCGAGTTGCCGACGCCGGCAGGCCCGGCGATCAATCACCTGGAGCCCATGCGCCATGACCGATTTCAAGCGCTCGACCTGGACCGGCCACGCCGACGACCGCGGTGCCGTGTCCGCGCAGCCGGTGCTGACCACCGAGCGGCTGGTGCTGCGTCCGCTGCGGCGCGCCGACGCCGGGCTGATCGCGCTCTACACCGGCGACGCGCGGCTGGCGCGCATGACGATGAACATCCCGCACCCGCTGCCGCCCGGCCGCACCGAGGCGTTCATCGAGCGCGTGCTGACCGGCGAGCGCGGCGAGACGGTCTGGGTGATCGAGCACACCGGCTCGGTCGCCGACGGGCTGATCGGCCTGATCAGCCTGAAGGACGACGGCGGCATCGGCTACTGGGTCGGGGCGCCGTTCTGGTCCACCGGCTTCGCCACCGAGGCGGTCGGGCGGATCGTCGCCTGGGCGCGCGGCCAGGACCGCGGCCCGCTGCACGCCGAGGTGTTCCAGGACAACGCCGCCTCGGCCAAGGTGCTGACCAAGACCGGCTTCGCCTACATCGGCCAGGGCCGGCGCTACTGCACCGCGCGCCAGGCCGAGGTCGACACCTGGCGCTACTCGCTGGCACATGAAACCTGGGCGCAGGACGCCTGACACCGCACCGCAGGGGGCCGACATGAAATTTCTGGATCTGGCCAAGGTCTACGTCCGCTCCGGCGCCGGCGGCAACGGCGCGGTCAGCTTCCGCCGCGAGAAGTACATCGAGTACGGCGGCCCCGACGGCGGCGACGGCGGCAACGGCGGCGACGTCTGGGCCGAGGCGGTCGAGGGGCTGAACACGCTGATCGACTACCGATACCAGCAGCACTTCTTCGCCCGCAACGGGCAGGGCGGCATGGGCCGGCAGCGCACCGGCAAGGGCGGCGACGACATCGTGCTGAAAGTGCCTGTCGGCACCGAGATCCTCGACGAGGACCAGGAGACGCTGATCGCCGACCTCGATACCGTCGGCCAGCGCGTGCGCATCGCCCGCGGCGGCAACGGCGGCTTCGGCAACCTGCACTTCAAGACCTCGACCAACCAGGCGCCGCGCAACTCCAACCCCGGCCAGCCCGGCGTCGAGCGCACGCTCTGGCTGCGGCTGAAGCTGATCGCCGACGTCGGCCTGCTGGGCCTGCCCAACGCCGGCAAGTCGACCTTCCTGGCCGCGACCTCGAACGCGCGGCCGAAGATCGCCGACTATCCGTTCACCACGCTGCACCCGAACCTGGGCGTGGTCGGCATCGACAACACCGAGTTCGTCGTCGCCGACATCCCCGGCCTGATCGAGGGCGCGCACGAGGGCCGCGGCATCGGCGACCGCTTCCTCGGCCATGTCGAGCGTTGCGCCGCGCTGCTGCACCTGGTCGACGGCACCTCGGACACCGTGGCCGAGGACTACCGCACCGTGATTGCCGAGCTCGAAGCCTACGGCGGCCACCTTGCCGACAAGCCGCGGATCACCGTGCTGAACAAGATCGACGCGCTCGAGCCCGAGACGCTGGAGGAGCGCGCGGCCGAACTGGAAGCCGCCGCCGGCGGCAGGATCCTCACCATGTCCGGCGTCAGCCGCGACGGCGTGACCGAGGTGCTGCGCGCCCTGCGCCCGATCGTCGACGCCAACCGCAGGCCGGCCCCCGAAGCGCCCGAGGACCAGACATGGAGACCCTGACCGCCGCTGCGCCCGACCCTGCGCGCATGCTGGGGCAGGCGCGGCGCGTGGTCGTCAAGATCGGCTCGGCGCTGCTGGTCGACCAGGCCTCGGGCGCGCTGCGCCGCGACTGGCTGGAAGGGCTGGCCGCCGACGTCGCCATGCTCAAAGGGCAGGGCGCCGAGGTGGTGCTGGTCAGCTCCGGCTCGATCGCGCTGGGCCGGCGGATCCTGCGGCTCGACCCGAGATCCGACCGGCTGGACGAGGCGCAGGCCGCCGCGTCCGTGGGCCAGATCAAGCTGGCGCAATCCTACGCCGACGTGCTCGCCACCCACGGCATCACCGCCGCGCAGGTGCTGGTGACGCTCGAGGACAGCGAGCAGCGCCGCCGCTATCTCAACACCCGCGCCACGCTGCGCACGCTGCTGGACCTGGGCACCGTGCCGATCGTGAACGAGAACGACACCGTGGCCACCGACGAGATCCGCTATGGCGACAACGACCGGCTGGCGGCGCAGATCGCCTCGCTGTCGGGCGCCGATGTGCTGGTGCTGCTGTCGGATGTCGACGGGCTCTACACCGCCAATCCGCGCGACGACGCCGCCGCGCGGCACATCGCGCTGGTGGAAAGCCTGACGCCGCAGATCCGCGCCATGGCCGGCGGCACCGGCAGCGCCGGCGCCAAGGGCGGGATGAAGACCAAGCTGCTGGCCGCCGACATAGCCATGCGGGCCGGCTGCGCGATGGCGATCACGCTGGGCAATGTCGAGCGGCCGCTGTCGGCGCTGGCCGGCGGCGCGCGCGCCAGCTGGTTCCGCGGCGCGTCCGATCCCAAGACCGCGCGCAAGCGCTGGATCTCGGCGATGAAGCCGCGCGGCCGGATCACCATCGACGCCGGTGCGGTGCGGGCGCTGCACGCGGGCAAGTCGCTGCTGCCGATCGGCGTGACCGAGGTCACCGGCCGCTTCGGCCGCGGCGATCCGGTCGAGATCGCCGGCCCCGAGGGCGAGGTTCTCTGCCTCGGCCTGGCCGGCTACGACGTCGCCGACGCGCGCGCGATCCGCGGCTTGCAGTCCGGGCAGATTGCGGAAAAACTGGGCTATCCGGGCCGGGTGGCGCTGATCCACCGCGACGACATGGCAATCTGAGCAACCAGGGGACTTCCGATGGACGGAGCCGAGACCGACATCCACGCGATGATGCAGCAGCTGGGCCAGAACGCCCGCGCCGCCGCGCAGGTGCTGGCCTCGACCCCGCCAGAGGTGAAGGACAAGGCGCTGACCGCCGCCGCCGACGCGGTGCTGGCCGGCAGCGACCGGATCATCGCGGCGAACGCCAGGGATCTGGAGTTCGGCCGCGCCAAGGGCCTGACCGGCGCGATGATGGACCGGCTGACGCTGACCGCCGAGCGGGTGCAGGCGATTGCCGAGGGCCTGCGCACCGTCGCCGCCCAGCCCGACCCGGTGGGCCGGGTGCTGGCGGAATGGGACCGGCCGTCGGGGCTGCACATCCGCCGGGTCTCGACGCCGCTGGGGGTGATCGGCGTGATCTATGAAAGCCGTCCGAACGTGACGGCGGACGCCGGCGGGCTGTGCCTGAAGGCGGGCAATGCCGCGATCCTGCGCGGCGGCTCGGAAAGCCTGCACAGCTCCACCGCGATCCATGAATGCCTGGTCGAGGGCCTGCGCGCCGCCGGCCTGCCCGAGGCGTCGATCCAGCTGGTCCCGACCCGCGACCGCGCCGCCGTGGGCGAGATGCTGACGATGACACAATATATCGACGTGGTGGTGCCGCGCGGCGGCAAGGGCCTTGTCGGGCGCGTGCAGGCCGACGCCCGCGTGCCGGTGTTCGCGCATCTCGAGGGCATCGTGCACATCTATATCGACGTCGATGCCGACCCGGAGAAAGTCAGCCGCGTGGTGCTGAACGCCAAGACCCGCCGCACCGGCATCTGCGGCGCGGCCGAGTGCCTGCTGTTCCACCGCGACTACAAGCAGACCGAAGCGGTGCTGAAGATGCTGCTCGATGCCGGTGTCGAGGTCCGCGCGGGCGAGGGGCTTCAGATCGACGGCACCGTTCCGGCGGCGCAGGACGACTGGGGCCGCGAGTATCTCGACAGCATCATCGCCGCGCGCAAGGTCGAGGACGTGCAGCAGGCGATGGAGCATATCCGCACCTATGGCTCGGGTCACACCGACTGCATCCTGACCGAGAACGACGCCACCGCCGCGCGGTTCTTCGCCGGGCTCGACAGCGCGATCCTGATGCGCAACGCCTCGACCCAGTTCGCCGACGGCGGCGAGTTCGGCATGGGCGCCGAGATCGGCATCGCCACCGGCAAGATCCACGCCCGCGGCCCGGTCGGCGCCGAGCAGCTGACCAGCTTCAAGTACCTGGTCGAGGGTGACGGCACGGTGCGACCATAGCGCCGCCTGCCGACCGGAACCCGCCCGGCGGTGACGCCGGGCGCGGCCCCCGATCCGGCGTCAACGAAGTTTTCAGAGTACGTTTCGCTGTAAGATCAAATGGTTGAGGGGGTTTTCACGGTGAGATCCGCCGTTTTCACGGTGCGAACTCCCCGGCCTCACAGCACCCGGTTGTACATCACCACATGCTGCGCCCGCATTCCCAGCGCCGCGTACAGCGCGTTGCCCTCGGTGTTCTCCGGCTCGGTCGCCAGCCAGATCTCGGCGCAGCCTTCCTGCCGGGCCAGCTGCGTCGCCTTCTCGGCCAGCGCG
The DNA here is from genome assembly GCF_009697225.1 of Halovulum marinum. Classification (GTDB taxonomy): domain Bacteria; phylum Pseudomonadota; class Alphaproteobacteria; order Rhodobacterales; family Rhodobacteraceae; genus Halovulum; species Halovulum marinum. Next base: position 188,011 of record NZ_WIND01000006.1, on the reverse strand, counting down.
GTGCCGATCCCCAGCCGCCGGTGGGCGGAGGCCACCCCCAGTTCCTCGATGAACAGGTTCGGCGGCTTTTCCGGGTGCCGGTGGATCACCGCCTTCAGCTGCCCGACCACGGTGCCCCTCAGCACCGCGACCAGCAGGTGCTGGCAGGGATCGTCCAGATAGTCGGAAAGATGCCCGGGTTCGATCGGCGCGTCGAACACCTCGTCCGCCAGATGCTCCAGCAGGGCCATGTTGCGCCGGTCGACCCGCGTCACGCGCAGCGGGATCGGCGCGCCTTTCACGACGAGACGCCCCGCGCAGGGCAGGGCGCCGCCGGGCACATCGCCGGGATCAGCCGCGCCAGGTGCGCACCGGACCGCTATCCATGTGCACGAAGTTCGACCGCCCGTACTTGCCGACGCCGCCCGCGTTGCAGGCCTCGGCGGCCTTGGCCATCTGGTGGATCGAGCGCGACGTCAGCTTCAGGTCCGCCGCCATGCCGCGGATGTGGTACGAATTCTGCGCCACGCCCCGGCTGCGCCGGCTCAGCATCCGGTTGGTCGCCGGGCTGCGATAGCCCGAGACCACCTTGTAGGCCTCGTCGGTGTCCATCAGCCGCAGGGTCGCCGCCAGGATGTCGACGTTGCGGCGGTCGTACTGGATCACCTCGTTCTCGCGCCAGTCGCGCATGAACCAGCTGATCTCGGACAGCGCCTCGGGGATGTACTGGCCTTCGACCCAGTAGATGGTGTCGACCGCCTCGCCGGTGCGGGGGCTGCCCAGCCGGATGCGCCGGACGTCGCCGGCGCCGCGCAGGAAACCGGCGGCGTTGGCGTAGACCGGTGCGGCCGACGCCGCTGTAGCGGCGAAGAGCCCTGCAAGCACATCTCGCCGGTTGATGGGGGATTTTTTGCTGATCATCTGCCTGCGTAGGTTCCGTTTTCGGGTTTGTGTCTTTACGGCCGCCGCCCTTTTCCGGGCCTGTCGACCGATGCTGCTCGTGCCTTTGGTCTGTTCTTCTTGTCGTTGCGACGATGCGCCGGCGTATGACTTTGGTTTACGCGCGCCGGCTCCCGTCCTCTCGTTCGCGTGAGCAGACCATGCCACCGGCCCGCCGCCGCTCCAAGGGCCTGATCGCCGGGGGTCGGGGCAATGCGCGAAAATCCGCCGACATGCGCCGCGCTTTTCGGGAACCGTGTCTGCGGTGCAACAGGGGTGTGGCTGCGGCAAAAGTCACACGGCCGCACGATTTCTGCCGGAATTGGCGGTCATGTTGCTTTATGCGCGGCGGTGCAGACCGTAACTGTTGGGCGACGAACGCGCGCGCGAAGCAACACGCGATCCACGTTTCATGGGGCACGAATGACGCATCGGCTTACCAGTATCCTGACCTCGCTTTCCCTGTTCGTGGCCGTGGGGCACGTGCTTCCGGCGCAGGGCCAGACCCCGGGCACGGGCGCAGAGCCGTCGACCGGCGCGGTCGCCGCGCCGGTGCCGGCCGCGGCGCCGCTGAGCCCGGCCCAGGCGGCGCTGCGCGATGCGCTGGACGCCGCCGGCCCGCAGCTGGCGGCGGTTGTCGGCGTCTACCAGCAGCACGACTTCGCGCCGGTCTGGACCGCGCCGCGGGCCGAGGCGCTGCTGGCCGCGCTGGACCAGGCGGGTCGGCACGGGCTGCCTGCCGGGCGCTATGACGAGGCGCTGCTGCGCGGCGGCGAGCCGGGCACGCCGGCCTACGAGGTCGCCATGACCCGCGCCTTCCTGACCTATGCGCGCGACGTCAATTCCGGCCTGCTGGAGCCGCGCCGCGTCGATTCCGACATCGTCGTGTCGCCGAAGCGCCCCGATCCGTTCGCGCTGCTCGAGGGGCTGGCCACGGCGCCGGACGCCGCCGGCTACCTGGAGGCGCTGGCCCCCTCGCACCCGCACTACGCCGCGCTGCAGGCCGAAAAGGCGCGGCTGGAACAGCTGGTCGCGGCCGACATCTGGGGCGATCCGGTGCCCGCCGGCCCGACCCTGCGCCAGGGCGACAGCGGCCCGCGCGTCGCCGCGCTGCGCAGGCGCCTGGCGGCGATGGAAAGCCTCGAGCTGGGCGAGGCGCCGGTGTTCGACGCACCGCTGGCGATGGTGGTGAAGGCGTTCCAGCGCAGCCGCAGGCTGAGCGACGACGGTGTCGTCGGCCCGACGACGCTGGCGGTGCTGAACGCCCAGCCCGAGGACCGGCTGAAGCAGGTGCTGGTCAACCTGGAGCGCCAGCGCTGGCTGAACTACGACCGCGGCACGCGGTACATCCTGGTCAACCAGGCGGCGTTCACCGCGCAGCTGATCGACCAGGGCGAGGTGACGCTGGATACCCGCGTGGTGATCGGCACGAACGAGCACCGCACGCAGGAATTCAACGACAGCATGACCTACATGGTCGTGAACCCGACCTGGCACGTGCCGCGCTCGATCGCCACCGAGGAGATGCTGCCGAAGCTGCAGCGCAACCCGGGCGCGCTGGGCAGTTCGATGCAGATCATGACCCGCGGCGGCACCCGCATCAATCCGATGCTGGTCGACTTCCGGCGGTTCACCCGGTCGAACTTTCCGTTCGTGATCAAGCAGCGGCCCGGCCCCGGCAATGCGCTGGGCAAGGTCAAGTTCATGTTCCCGAACCAGTTCAGCATCTACCTGCACGACACGCCGGCGAAGCACCTGTTCGGCCGCGACGTGCGCGCCTACAGCCACGGCTGCGTGCGGGTGCAGAAGCCGTTCGAGCTGGCGCATGCGCTGCTGGCGCCGCAGGCTGACGATCCGCAGGGCTATTTCCGGACGCTGCTGGACGGCGGCAAGGAACGTCGCGTCAACCTGGAACAGCCGGTGCCGATCTACCTGACCTACCATTCCGCCTTCGTCGGCGCGGATGGCACGGTCGGGTATGCCAGCGACATCTACGGCCGCGACGCGCGCGTGTTCGAGGCGCTGCAGGCCGAGGGCGTCAACCTGGGTGCGGTTGAAGGCTGACCCTTTTACGACTAATTCTCGGGGGCGGCGCGCGGATGCGGGCCGCCCTTTGCTTTGCCCCGAAATGCAGGATCCTCGCATGTCCCACACCCTGAGAGCGATCGCCGAAGCCCTTGGCGCACAGGCCGACGGGGACCTGGACATCGAGATCTCGGGCGTGGCCGAACCCGCGCACGCCGCCGCCGACCAGCTGGCGCTGGCGATGGAGCCGAAATTCGGCGCCGCGCTGGGCGAGGGCGCGGCGCAGGCGGCGATCCTGTGGGAGGGCGCCGACTGGCGCGGCATGGGCCTGAAGGCGGCGATCTTCGCGCCGCGCTCGCGCTATGTGCTGGCCGGGGTCAGCCGCGTGTTCGACCATCCGCTGCGGCTGGCGGCTGGGGTTCACCCCTCGGCGGTGATCGAGGCGGGGGCGCGGATCGGCCGCGAGGTGTCGATCGGCGCGTTCACCTATGTCGGCCCCGGCGCGGTGATCGGCGACGGCAGCCGGCTGATGAACCATGTCTCGATCGGCGCCGACGTGCGCATCGGCCGCGACGCGCTGATCCACCCGCAGGTGCACATCGGCGCGCGGGTGGTGATCGGCGAGCGGTTCATCGCCCAGCCCGGCGCGATGATCGGCGGCGACGGCTTCAGCTTCGTCAGCCCGTCGCGCGACAACCTGGAAAGCGTGCGCGACAGCGGCCACATCTCCGAGGCCAGCCGCACGCCGGGGTTCGTGCGAATCAACTCGCTGGGCGCGGTGCGGATCGGCGACGACGTCGAGGTCGGCGCCAACGCCGCCATCGACCGCGGCACGGTGGTCGACACCGCGATCGGCGACGGCACCAAGATCGACGATCTGGTCGACATCGGTCACAACGTGCAGATCGGCCGGCACTGCCTGCTGTGCGGCCAGGTCGGCATTGCCGGCAGCACCGAGATCGGCGACCGGGTGGTGCTGGCGGGGCAGGTCGGGGTCGCGGACCACATCTCGATCGGCTCGGACGTGATCGTCGCGGCCGGCTCGGGCGTGGGCTCCAGCATCCCGGCGGGCAGGGTGATGATGGGCTATCCCGCGGTCGAGATGAAGCAGAACATCGCCAACATCCGCGCGATCCGCCGCATCCCGCGGGCGCTGAGCCGGGTCGAGGCGTTGGAGAAACGGGTTTCAAAGCTCGACCCGAGCGAGTAAGGGATGGCGGAAACATTTTGAGGATCGCATGAGCAAGACTGTCGAAGAACAGGTCATCGCCATCATCGCGGAGCAGGCCCTGATGGAACCCCAGGACGTGTCGCCCGAAGCGACGCTGGAGGATCTGGGCATCGACTCGCTGGGGCTGGTGGAGGCCGTGTTCGCGATCGAGGAGACGTTCGACGTCTCGGTGCCGTTCAACGCCAACGAGCCCGCCGAGTCCGAATTCGACATCACCAACGTGCGGTCGATGGTCCGCGCGGTCGAACAGCTGGTCGCGCAGAAGGCCGACACGGGCACGTGAAACGGGTCGTCATTACAGGCCAGGGCGCCGTGTCTTCCCTGGGGATGAGCGCGGACGAGACGCTGGCCGGGATGCGCGAGGGGCGCAACGGCATCGGTGCGCTCGAGTTCCAGGACGCCGAGCGGCTGTCGATCCCGATCGGCGGGCAGATCAAGGGCTATGACCCGGCCGCGCGGTTCAGCCGGCAGCAGATCACCCTCTACGACAAGTTCACCCAGTTCGCGCTGATCGCCGCCGAGGAGGCGATCGCCCAGTCCGGGCTGGAGTTCACCGACAGTCTGGCCGAGCAGGCCGGCGTGGTGCTGGGCACCGCCGGCGGCGGGCTGCAGACCCAGGACGAGAACTACCGCTCGGTCTACGAGGAGGGGAAGAACCGCGTGCATCCGTTCGTGGTGCCGCGGCTGATGAACAACGCCGCCGCCAGCCATGTGTCGATGACCCACAACCTGCAGGGCCCGTCGTTCACCGTCGCCACCGCCTGCGCCTCGTCGAACCACGCCATGGGGCAGGCGTTCCAGCTGATCCGCTCGGGCGCGACCAGGGTGATGCTGACCGGCGGCTCGGAAAGCATGCTCTGCTTCGGCGGCATCAAGGCGTGGGAGGGGCTGCGCGTGCTGTCGCGCGACGGCTGCCGGCCGTTTTCCGCCAACCGCAACGGCATGGTCCAGGGCGAGGGCGCGGGCGTGTTCGTATTCGAGGAGTACGAGCACGCGAAGGCCCGCGGCGCGCAGATCCTGGCCGAGGTGGTCGGTTTCGCCATGACCTCGGACGCGTCGGACATCGTCATGCCGAACAAGCTGGGCGCCTGCCGGGCGATCCGCGGCGCGCTGCGCGACGGCGGCCTGTCGACCGCCGAGGTGGGCTACATCAACGCGCACGGCACCGGCACCACCGCCAACGACCGCACCGAGTGCGCGGCGGTGCGCGATGTCTTCGGGGCGGATGCGGACAAGCTGATGATCTCGTCCACCAAGTCGATGCACGGCCACCTGATCGGCGGCACCGGCGCTGTCGAGATGCTGGCCTGCATCATGGCCGTGCGCGAGGGCGTGGTGGCGCCGACGATCAACTACGAGCAGCCGGACCCGGAATGCGATCTGGACGTGGTGCCGAACGCGGCGCGCGAGGCCGATGTCTCGGTGGCGCTGTCGAACGCGTTCGCCTTCGGCGGGCTGAACGCGGTGCTGGCCGTCCGCCGGATCTGACCGGCGGACGCGGATCGCTTCGGCGGCGTCAGTTGCCGCCGGTCTTCTTGCCCAGCGCCTCGTAGGCGGCGGTGAAGCCGGACAGCGACACCTCCAGGATCACCGGCTGATCCGGCGCCGAAGCCGACAGCAGCCGCATCCGCGCGACCCTTCCGGCCTTCATCGCGTTGACCTCGGCCTGGGTCAGGCCGAAGCGGACGAAGCAGCCCGATCGGGTGCACCAGTTGTACGGGTACTGCCGCGCCTGGCCCTGGTCGACCTGCATCACCAGGCCTTCGTTCAGCAGCGTGCCCAGCGGCGTGATCGCGGTCACGCCGGCGACCGCCTCTTCGCCGGCGGGCAGCTGCACCAGCGTCAGCTCGGACACCGGGTTGCCGCTGCTGTCGCTGGCCAGCTGGTACATGAAGCAGCCGCGGCTTTCGGTGTCGCAGCGCAGTTCCCAGTCGGTGAAGGTCTCGATTTCCAGCGTGTCGGGCAGTTCCGCCGCGGCCGCGCCGGGTCCGGCATCGAGCGCGGCGTCGCCGTCGGCGGGCGCGTCGGCCTCGGCGTCGGTCGCCGCATCTTCCGCGGTGTCCGGTGCAGTGTCCGGTGCGGTGTCCGGTTCCGCGGCGGCGTCCGCGCCGGCTGCCGATCCGGCCGGGGCGCTGTCATCGTGGGCGGCGTCCTGCGCCAGGGCGGGCAGCGCGGTCCAGGCCGCGACCATGGCGGCCGCCAGGATCCGGGTGCTGGTCAAAGTCATCTTGAAGCATCTCCCTTGTGAGCCTTGTCAGGCGGGGTGTCAGCTATTGCAGGTGCTGTCAACGGCCGCGCAGTCGACGGGGCGGTTCCGGTCTCCGGCCGCCTGCGGGGGACGGTTCCGGCGGTAACGACCGGGCCTCACGATGGAAAAAGGCACCCCGAAGGATGCCTTTAACCGCTGCAAGCAGCTTTTCTCCCTGTCGGACCGGCCGACTTATGGTGCGGAGGCTAGGCAAAGCCTTTCTTTGCGTCAACAGGGCTTGTGAAAAATTCGCCCGGCCCCCGCGATGCGGCCGGCGGACCGGTCCGAAACCCTGCGCCGCGGCGCGAAAAAAAAAGGCCGCACCCAAACGGGTGCGGCAGGTCCAACAGGGAGGAAAAAGCGATTTGACGCAACGCGCCCGTTCGCTGGTAGATAATGTCCTACCACCGTTAATAATGTATGTAACAAACGGCACAAACAAGGCACGGGGCAGGGATGGCGCAAGAAAATACCATTTTTCTGGGGGGCGGGGGCCCGGAACAGCGCGATCCGCAGACGCTGGCGCTGAAATATGCGAACCGCCACGGGCTGATCGCCGGCGCCACCGGCACCGGCAAGACGGTGACGCTGCAGATCATGGCCGAGGCGTTCTCGGCCGCCGGCGTGCCGGTGTTCCTGGCGGACGTGAAGGGCGATCTGTCGGGCCTCGCGGTGCCGGGGGCGCCGACCGACCGGCTGCACGAGGCGCTGCAGACGCGCGCCGCGGCGATCGGACTCGACCCATACGGGTATCGCGCCTTCCCGGTGGTGTTCTGGGATGTATTCGGCGAATCGGGCCACCCGGTGCGCACCACCATCTCCGAGATCGGCCCGCTGCTGCTGTCGCGGCTGATGGAGCTGACCGAGGCGCAGGAGGGGGTGCTGAACATCGCCTTCCGCATGGCCGACGAGGAGGGGCTGGCGCTGGTCGATCTGAAGGACCTGCGGGCGCTGCTGGTCTGGCTGGGCGAGAACGCCAGGGAGCTGTCGCTGACCTGGGGCAACATCTCGACCGCCTCGGTCGGCGCGATCCAGCGGCGGCTGGTGGTGCTGGAGAACCAGGGCGGCGCGGGTCTGTTCGGCGAGCCGGCGCTGCAGCTTGCCGACATGACCGCCACCGGGGCGGACGGGCGCGGCCGGATTAACGTGCTGGCCGCCGACCGGCTGATGCAGGCGCCGCGGCTTTACGGCACCTTCCTGCTGTGGCTGCTGTCCGAGCTGTTCGAGGAACTGCCCGAGGTTGGCGATCCGGACAAGCCGAAATTCGTGTTCTTCTTCGACGAGGCGCATCTGCTGTTCGACGACGCGCCCAAGGCGCTGATCGACAAGGTCGAGCAGGTGGCGCGGCTGATCCGCTCCAAGGGCGTCGGCGTCTATTTCGTCACCCAGAACCCCGACGACGTGCCCGAGGACGTGCTGGGCCAGCTGGGCAACCGGGTGCAGCACGCGTTGCGCGCCTACACCCCGCGCGACCAGAAGGCGCTGCGGGCCGCCGCCACCACCTTCCGGCCCAACCCGCGGTTCGACACCGAGACCGCGATCCGCGAGGTCGGCGTCGGCGAGGCGCTGGTCTCGACCCTGCAGAAGAAGGGCGTGCCCGGCGTGGTCGAGCGGGTGATGATCCGCCCGCCGTCCTCGCGCCTGGGCCCGGCCAGCGCCGCCGAGCGCGCCGCGGCGATGCGCGACTCGCCCGTCGCCGGGCGCTACGATACCGCCGTCGACCCCGACTCGGCCTACGAGATCCTGCAGCGCCGCGCCGACGAGGCCGCGCGCGAGGCCGAGGCGGCCGAGGCGGCGGAGCAGGCCGAGGAGCGCGAGTTCAGGTCCGGGCACCGCTATTCCGGCGGGCGCGAGAAGGGCGGCGACGCCGGCCTGGGCGAGGTGCTGGTGCGCGAGGTCGTGCGCAGCGCCACCTCGCGATCGGGGCGGAAGTTCATCCGCGGCGTGCTGGGCGGGCTGTTCCGCGGCCGCTGAGACCTGGCGCGCGCTCAGAGCGGCTCCATCTCGTCCACCGCCTGCGCCTGGGCGCGGTGCTCGGCGCGGGCGCGGGCGGCCTCGACCAGCGCCTGGAAGATGCGCCGCTGGCGGCGGGCATAGATCAGGTGCTCGGGGTGCCACTGGACGCCGAGGTAGAAGTCGTCGCCTGTGCATTCCACCGCCTGCACCACGCCCGACGGCTCGCGCGCGGCGATGCGCAGGCCGCGGCCCAGGTCCGCCACCGACTGCGTGTGCAGCGCATTCACCCGCATCTCGTCCGGGCCCGAGATCCGCGCCAGGTAGGTGCCGCCGACCACCCGCACCGTCTTGCGCGGCAGCACCGTCCAGTGGCGGCGGGCGTCGGCGTAGACCGCGTAGATGTCCTGGTGCAGCGAGCCGCCGAGCGCGACGTTCATCATCTGCGCGCCGCGGCAGATCCCCAGCACCGGGCGGCGCAGCGTGCGCGCGTCGCGCACCAGCCGGCGTTCCAGCGCGTCGCGCTCGGGATCGACCCGGGCCTCGGGCATCAGCCGGCCGCCATACAGATCCGCCGAGATGTCGTCGCCGCCGCCGACGATCAGCCCGTCGACGTCGCGGATGCTGGCCGGCCGGCCGACGCGCCACCAGACCGCGCGCCCGCCGGCCAGCAGCACCGACAGGGCGATCGCGGGAAAGATCCGCCAGCCGCTGCGGGCCGAGGTGGTGATGCCGATCAGCGGCCGGTTGCGATAACGCCTCAGCAGTCGGTCCAAAGCCCGGCCTCGTCCAGCCGCGAGCGCACCAGCGGCCACCAGTCGCCGCGCACCGTGGTCCAGCTGTGGCGGTGCGCGCGCCAGTCGCCGGCCAGCGTCTCCAGCACGCCCCCGGCATCGGCGACGCGCTCGACCAGCACCCAGCGGTTCCACGCGTCGGCCATGGTCCAGCCGGGCTCGTCCAGCCGGCAGTCGGGCAGCCGGAAATGGAACGCCGGCCGCGCCGAAACCGGGTTGCCGGGCCCCAGCACGCGGTCGATCTGGTCGCGGTGCGCCAGCGCCAGCACCGGCATCATGTCCAGCGCCCGGTTGCGGGTCGGGTTGTGCATCAGGTAGAGCCGCGCCAGCGCCGCGCCGTCGGCCGGGGCCGGCTGCGTCGCCAGCGCGTCGACGAAGGCGCGCGGGTAGGGGTCGACGAACGGCAGCGCGCGGCGCGCGATGTCGATCTCGAACCGGTGCCGCAGCAGATCCTCGAGAAAGGCGAATGCGCGGATCACCGAATGCAGGTAGCCGGCGTCGAATGTGGCGCAGCCGATGTTGTAATGCATGCCGTAGGCGAACAGCGCCGAGGCGCGGGTGCCCTCGGCGCCGGCGTCGGCCAGCGCCCGCGCCAGCCGGTCCAGCGCCGGCAGATCGTCGACCTCGACCGGCGGGCAGACCAGCTCGACCGGGATCACCGGGCGCGCGACGCTGCGGCCCAGCCGTTCCAGATCGGTGCCGTCGGCCTTCAGCGCGGTGTCCAGCTCGACCCGGAACGCGCCCAGCGCGGTGCCGGTCACCACCCACACGTCGGTGCCGTCGGGCAGCGCGCTGCCGCCCAGCACCTCGGTCACGACCTCGGCCGCCGTCTCGGGGGTCAGGCCGCCGAATTCGAGCTCGGCGCCGACGCGGCGCGGCGCGCCGTCGGGGCCCTCGGGGCGTGGCAGGGGGTCGAACGGCGCAAGCTGCGTCATAGCCTGCGAACGCGCAACCGCGTCAGCCGGTTCCGCTCCCGCTTCATCACCTGGAAGCGGAAGCCGTGGAAGGTGAAGCTCTGGCCCTCGGTCGGGATCGTCTGCGCCTCGTGGATCACCAGCCCGGCGACGGTGTTCGCCTCGTCGTCGGGCAGCGACCAGTCGCAGGCGCGGTTCAGGTCGCGGATCGTCATGCTGCCGTCGATCAGCACCGAGCCGTCGGGCTCGGGCGTCAGCGTCTGCTCGTCCTCGTCGTGCTCGTCCGAGATCTCGCCGACGATCTCCTCGAGGATGTCCTCCAGCGTGATCAGCCCGCGCAGCGCGCCGTATTCGTCGACCACCAGCGCGAAATGCGTGCGGCGGCGCAGGAATTCGCGCATCTGGTCGTCCAGGGTGGTGGTCTCGGGGACGAAGTACGGCTCCATCGCCACGTCCATCACGTCGAAGTTGGCCAGGTTCTCCAGCCCGCCCTCGCTGGCGTTCAGGATCGTGTTCACGGCGCGCAGCAGGTCCTTGGCGTGGATCACGCCGACGATGTTCTCGGGGTCGTCCTTGTAGACCGGCAGCCGGGTGTAGGTCGAGCGCAGGCACTGGCTGAGGATCTCGGCCGGCGGCGCGTCGGCGTCGATCATCTCGATCGACTGGCGGTGCAGCATGATCTCCTCGACCTCGCGCTGGCCCAGGTCCAGCGCGCCCAGCAGCCGGTCGCGGTGCTCGCGCTCCACCGCGCCCTCGGAATGGTGCAGCGCGATGGCGCCGGCGATCTCTTCCTGTGCGGCCAGCACGCTGGCCGTCGGGTCGGTCTCGACCCCGAGCAGGCCCAGGATCGCGCGCACCAGCCAGCGCACCGCGTTGACCACCGGCGAGAACGCCCGCACCACCACGCTGATCACCGGCGCGACCCGGACCGCGGCGGTCTCGGGGTTGGTGATGGCGTAGGTCTTCGGCATCACCTCGGCGAAGATCAGCACTAGGGCGGTCATCACCAGCGTCGCCACCGCGACGCCGCTTTCGCCGAACATCAGCGTCAGCGCCGAGGTCGCCAGCGACGTCGCCAGGATGTTGACCAGGTTGTTGCCCAGCAGCACCGCGCCGATCAGCCGCTCGTTGTCCTCGGTCAGCTTCAGCGCCCGCTGCGCGCCGCGCTGGCCCTTGTCGGCCATGCCGTGCAGCTTGCCGCGCGAGGCGGCGGTCAGCGCGGTCTCCGAGCCCGAGAAGAACGCCGACAGCATCAGCAGCGCCAGCACCGCCGCCACCGTCAGCCAGAGCGCGGCGTTCCAGCCGGCGGCGGCGGTTTCGGTCATGATCTCGGTTTCCATCGCGGGCGTCCTGCGCAGTCTCGGTTGCTGGGTAGTTAGGGGCGCAGGGGGGGCGGTTGCAAGCGCGCCGCCCCGCGCGGCCGGCTCAGGCCAGCGGGTGCGTGTCCAGCACGATCCGCTTCAGCCGTTCCTCCAGCACGTGGGTGTAGATCTCGGTGGTGGCGACATCGGCGTGGCCCAGCAGCGCCTGGATCGAGCGCAGGTCGGCGCCGTTCGCCAGCAGGTGCGTGGCGAAGGCGTGGCGCAGCGTGTGCGGCGACACGCGGTCCGGCGCCAGGCCCGCCGTGGCGGCGAACTGCCTGACCAGCAGGAAGAACTGGGTGCGGGTGATGTGCCCGGCCTTCCCGCGCGAGGGGAACAGCAGCGCCGAGGCCGCGCGGCCGGTCCGCGCCGCCGCCGCGGCCTCGGCGGCGTCGCGCGCCGCCAGCCAGTCGGCCAGCGCGGCGCGCGCCGGGTCCGACAGCGGCACCATCCGCTCGCGCCCGCCCTTGCCGCGCACCAGCAGCATCCGCGGATCGCCGCGCGCCGCTGCCACGGGCAGCGAAACCAGTTCGGACACTCGCAGCCCGGTGGCGTAGAGCAGTTCCATCAGGCAGCGGTTGCGGGTGCGCTCGGCGGCGCCGCGCCCAGTGGCGGCGGCGGCGTCCAGCAGCGCGTCGACGTCGGTCTCGGACAGGGTGCCGGGCAGCTTGCGGCCCTGCCGCGGGCCGGGGATCAGCGCCGCCGGATCGTCGCCGCGAAAGCCCTCGGTGAAGGCGAAGCGGTAGAACCCCTTCAGCGCCGAAAGCCGCCGGGCGCGGGTGCTGGCGGCGCGGCCGTCCAGCTCCAGTGCCGACAGATAGTCCTCGATCTGCGCCCGGGTCGCGGTCTCGACCGTACCGCTGGCGCGGTGCAGGTGGCCGGCGAAATCGCGCAGGTCGCGGGCGTAGTTCTCGAGCGTGGCGCGGGCGGCGTTGCGCTCGACCTGCAGCGCCTCCAGGAACGGGCCGACCCAGGCGTGCGCCGCGCTCATGCCGGCGGCAGCAGCAGCAGCGTCTCGATCGCCACCTGGCGGGCGACGTCGTCCTGCCCGGCGGCGCGCAGCAGGTAGAGCGCGGCCTCCAGGTCGCCGGGGTCGATCTCGGGGCCCGGCTCGAGCAGGGCGAGGGTGCGCATCAGCGCCTCGCCGGTGAAGCCGCGCGCGATCAGCCGGCCGATCTGCAGCGCGTCCTCGGTCGGCGGCGCGTCGGTGGTCAGACCGGCCACCGCCGCCACCTGCAGCGGCGCCAGCGCCGCGGTGTCGGGCAGCGCCGGCGCGCCGGCGGCCAGCGCGGCCAGATAGCGGCTGGAGACGTCGTTGTCGTCGGGGAACCACGGCACCGCCGCGGCGTGCGCGCCGGCCAGCAGCAGCAGCGCGCCGACCTCCTGCCGCAGGTCGGCGGGATAGGCGTCCGGCGGCAGCGCCTTGAGCTGGCGCAGATAGACCTGCGCCAGCGCCGGGCGCAGGTCGACTTCCGAGAACATCCGGTCGGCGGCGCGCAGCGCCGGCACGATCGCCTGCGGGTCGGCCAGCGCCAGCGCCCGGTCCAGCGCCTGCACCGCCGCGGCCCGGTCCCAGACCCCGCCCGAGGCGGCGGGGGTGCCGGCGCGGTAGGCCTCGAACAGCAGCGCCGGCGGCATCGCGCCGGCGCGCACCAGCTTCTCGCGGGCGGTGATCCGGGTCTTCAGCGGGCTGTCGCCCGCGGCGTCGGGGACCAGGAACGCCAGCGGCAGCGCCCGCGCCGGGCGCGGCAGCGCCACGGCCTCGCGCACGACGTAGTCCAGCGTGGTCAGCGGCTCGGGGACCGGCGGCGGCTCCAGGCCCTCGAAGGCGGCGGGATCGAGGAACCAGGCCAGCGCGGTTTCCTGCGCCGGCGCGATGTCGCCGACCTCGCGGCCCAGGCTCAGGGTAAGCGCCGCCGCCGGCCAGTCGCCCAGCCGCGCCAGGCAGTAGACCCGCGCCGGCAGCGTCGGCGACAGCGCCGGCGAGCCGCGCAGCTGCTCGCACTCGTCGTCGACGCGCCCGGTCAGCAGGCCGATGTCGAAGGCGCGGCGGAACAACTCGGGATCGGTGACGCCGGCAGCGTCGACCAGCGCCTCGGCCGCGTCCAGCATGCCCGCCTCCATCAGCGCGTCGATGCGGGCCAGCAGCACGCGGTTTTCGGGCCCCGAGCCGGCGGGCGGCACGGTCTCAGTCAGCAGCAGCGTGCGGAACAGCGCGCGCGCCGCCGGCACGCCGCCGGCGCGATGTTCGGCGATCAGCCGGCGCACCCGCGGCGCCGAGGCGCCCCCCCACAGATCGCGCGGCAGTCCGGCGGCGTGCGGCGCCAGGATGCCGACGCCGTTGCGCGCCACCAGGTCCAGCGGCCGGGTCTCGATCACGCCGGGGTCGAACGGGCGCACCGTCGGCCGCGCGGCGCCGCCGGGGGCGGTGCCGTCAGGCGGCGCCGCGCCGGTGCGCAGCACCTCGGACAGCCAGGGAATGGCGCTGCGGGGCGGATCCTCGGCCGCCACGGTGGCCGGGGCGGCAAGGGCGAGCGCGGCGGCCAGGGCGGCGGCGAGGGCGGTGACGGAGCGGCGCGCGCGCATGGCTACTCCGCGGTCGGGGTCACGGGGACCACGACGCGTTCCACCGGCGGCGGCGGCGGCGCGATCAGCGCGTAGCCGACGAGGACCAGCGCCCCCAGCAGCAGCAGGTAGGCGAGATACTTGAATACCCGTCTCATCGGGGGGCCTGCCTCTCGTTTTGTGCGGGCGTCTGGCACGCCTCGTTTCGCTATGGAAACTACCCCGCCCTTCGGGTTACATCAATCGCCGACCGAGAGGAAACATCCACCCGTGACCGCCGCCACCGATCACAAAGTGACCGTCGTGCTGACCCGACCGCTGGTTCTGGTCGGGCTGATGGGGGCGGGAAAGACCAGCGTCGGCAAGCGGCTGGCGGCGATACTGAACGTGCCGTTCCGCGATTCCGACCACGAGATCGAGGCCGCCGCCGGGCTGGAGGTGCGCGAGATCTTCGAAAGATTCGGCGAACCCTACTTCCGCGACGGCGAGGCGCGGGTGATCCGCCGCCTGCTGGCCGACGCGCCTGGCATCCTCGCCACCGGCGGCGGCGCGTTCATGTCCGAGCCGCTGCGCCAGGAGATCGCCCGCAGCGCCTGCTCGGTCTGGCTGGACGCCGAGCTGGACACGCTGTGGCAGCGGGTCAAGGACCGCCCGACACGGCCGCTGCTGCAGCAGCCCGAGCCGCGCAAGGTGCTGGCTGCGCTGCTGGAGTCGCGCGCGCCGGTCTACGCCGGGGCCGACGTGCGGGTGCGCTCGGAGCCGGGGCTCAGCCACGAGCAGATGGCCCGGCGGATCCTCGAGGGCGTGCGCGCGCATGACCTGGCGCACCCCGGCCGTCCGCCCGCCCTGGAGAAGAAGACCGGCTGATGAACGCTCCGCCCGACACCGCCGCCGACGTCCGCACCGTCACCGTGGACCTGCCGGGGCGCGCCTACCCGATCCGGATCGGCGCCGGGCTGATCGCCCGTGCCGGCGCCGAGATCGCGCCGTTCCTGGCCCGCCGCCGGGTGTTCGTGCTGACCGACGAGACCGTCGCCGGGCACCACCTCGAGACGTTCCGCGCCGCCTGCGCCGCCGAGGACATCGCCGTCGAGGCGCTGGCGCTGCCGGCCGGCGAGGCGACCAAGGGCTGGCCGCAGCTGCAGCGCGCGGTCGAGTGGCTGCTGGAGGCAAGGGCCGAGCGGCGCGACCTGGTGGTGGCGCTTGGCGGCGGGGTGATCGGCGATCTGGCCGGATTCGCCGCCGCGATCCTGCGCCGCGGCGTCGGTTTCGTGCAGGTGCCGACCACGCTGCTGGCGCAGGTCGACAGCAGCGTCGGCGGCAAGACCGGGATCAACTCGCCGCGCGGCAAGAACCTGATCGGCGCCTTCCACCAGCCGCGGCTGGTGCTGGCCGACGTCGCGGTGCTGGAGACGCTGGCCGCGCGCGATTTCCTTGCCGGCTATGGCGAGGTGGTGAAGTACGGGCTGCTGGGCGACGCGGATTTCTTCGCCTGGCTGGAGCAGGCCGGCCCGACCCTGGCCGGCGACCGCGACGCGCGGCTGCGCGCGGTCGAGCATTCCTGCCGGATGAAGGCCGGGATCGTGCTGCGCGACGAGACCGAGCAGGGCGAGCGGGCGCTGCTGAACCTCGGCCACACCTTCTGCCACGCGCTGGAGGCGGCGACCGGCTATTCCGACCGGCTGCTGCACGGCGAGGGCGTCGCCGTCGGCTGCGCGCTGGCCTTCGAGGTCTCGGCCCGGATGGGGCTGTGCAGCCAGGAGGAGCCCTCGCGCGTGCGCGCGCACCTGCGCGCGATGGGGATGAAGACCGACCTGGCCGACATTCCCGGCGACCTGCCGGACGCGGATGCGTTGCTGGAGCTGATGGCGCAGGACAAGAAGGTGCAGGACGGCCGGCTGACCTTCATCCTGGCGCGCGGCATCGGCCGGGCCTTCGTCGCCGGCGACGCCGACCTAGACGTCGTGCGCGGCGTGCTGCGCGACGCGCTTGCGCAGCGGAAACGCGCCTGAGGCCAGCGCCACCCCGGCCGAGACGACCGCGATGCCGGCGGCCTTGACCGGGCCGATCGCCTCGCCCAGCAGGGCCCAGCCGCCCACTGCCGCCAGCACCGGCACCAGCGCCGCGAAGGCGGCGCTGCGCGACGCGCCCAGATGCCGGACCGCGTAGAAGAAGGTGAAAGTGGCGACGAACCCCGACAGCACGCCCTGCACCAGCACCTGCAGCGCCAGGCTGCGCGGCGGCAGCGCGGTGAAGTCGACGCCCACGACCAGCGCCATCGCCCCCAGCACAACCGCCGACCAGAAGCACAGCACCGCACCGGCCACCGCCGGCGCCAGCCCCGAGCGGCGGAACAGCACGGTGTAGGCCGCCCAGGACAGCGCCGCACCGGTGAACATCAGGTGCCCGCGCCAGGCACCGGTGCCGGCGTTGGCGGCCGCCTCCCAGCCGCCGACCGCCAGCGCGCCGGTGACGATCATCGCGAACCCCGCCATCTGCAGGCGCGAGAACCGCTCGCCCAGCAGCGCGGCGGACAGCAGCGCGACATAGAGCGGCAGCATCGACGGCGTGAACACGCCGCTGTCGGCGACCGGCGCGAACCGCAGGCCGCCGGCGAGCAGCAGGATGAACAGCACGCCGCCGAACAGCGGCAGCAGCACCAGGTCCGCCGGGCGCACGCCGCGCGGTACCGGGCCGTGGCGCAGCAGCACCGGCAGGAACAGCACCGCGCCGGTGCCGAAGCGCACCAGCGCCACCTCCAGCGGGCCCATGCGCGCGGTGACGGCGGCGCGGGTGGCGACCAGGAACGAGGCCCAGATCAGGATCGTCAGCGCCAGCGCCGCCGGCGCCTTCCAGCCGGCGGGGCGGTCTGGCGGCCGGTCGGGGGCCGGATGGGCGGGGCCGGTTGCCGGACGGGCGGGGCCGGGTGCCGGACGGGCGGGGCCGGGGGCCGGATGGGCGGGGCCGGGGGCCGAACGGGCGGGGCCGGGGGCCGGGTGGTCGCGTCTCGGGGGCTGGCGCATGGCGGGCAATCTCGGCGGCGGCGCGGCGCCGGTCAAGGCGCTTCGCGCTTGACGCGGCACGCCGGGTCGGTGATCTCGCAGATCGACGCGCCGGGTGGACAACCACCGGGGGCGATCCCAATATAGCCGGAAGGAGGATGCCCGAGCGATGCACAAGGTCCCACGCGTGACGCGCGAGATCAGCTATGCCCACTCCGCCCGGACCAAGGCCGGGCGCGGCCTGATCCGGCTGACCGAGAACCTGACCGGGCGGATCAGCCTGATCCGCATGGCGCGCGGCTACGAGCGCGAGGTCAGCGCCGGCGAGGATTTCTGGCAGGTGATGGTGCGCCGCTACGGGCTGGGGCTGGACGTGCGCGGCGGTTCGCTCGACAACATCCCGAAGCAGGGGCCGCTGGTGGTGATCTCGAACCATCCCTACGGCATCCTCGACGGGCTGATGATGGGCTACATCCTGTCCACCACCCGCGGCGATTTCCGGATCATGGCGCACCAGGTGTTCCGCAAGGCGTCCGAGCTGGACCGGGTGATCCTGCCGATCAGCTTCTCCGAGACCAAGGAGGCGACGCAGCTGAACCTGGACACGCGCCGGACGGCGATCTCGTACCTGTCCGAGGGCGGCTGCGTCGGCATCTTCCCCGGCGGCACGGTGTCGATGCCGCTCAAGCCGTTCGGACGGCCGATGGACCCCAGCTGGCGGCGCTTCACCGCCAAGCTGATCGCCAAGTCGGGCGCGCAGGTGGTGCCGGTGTTCTTCGACGGCCACAACAGCCGCATGTTCCAGGTCGCCAGCCACATCCACTTCACCCTGCGCATGGCGCTGCTGATCAACCAGTTCAAGTCCCGCGTCGGCGAGAAGGTGCCGGTGGTGATCGGCAACCCGCTGCCGCCCGAGGATCTTGCCAGATACGGCCGCGATCCCAAGGGGATGATGGATTATCTTCGCACCGAAACCTACAAGCTGAGCCCGGAGCCGATTTCCGACTACGGCTACGGCTTCGACTTTCCCTGACCAGCGGTGCCGATCGGCGTCTTCGACAGCGGCCTGGGCGGGCTGACGATCCTGGGCCGGCTGCAGGCGGCGCTGCCGGGGCAGGACTTCCTGTATCTGGGCGACAACGCCAACGCGCCCTACGGCGTGCGTGGCGCGCGCGAGATTTTCGATCTGACCGCAAGGGGTTGCGAGGCGCTGTTCGTGCGCGGCTGCACGCTGGTGATCCTCGCCTGCAACACCGCCTCGGCGGTGGCGCTGCGGCAGATGCAGGAGTTCTGGGTGCCCGCCGACCGCCGCGTGCTGGGGGTGTTCGTGCCGATGATCGAGACGATCATCGCCCGGCCCTGGGCGCTGCGTGGCCCGGCGGTGCCCTCGCCGGTGCGCGACATCGCGCTGTTCGCGACGCCCGCGACCGTCGACAGCGGCGCCTTCACCCGCGAGCTGGTGCTGCGCGCCCACGGTGCGCGGGTGCTGGAGGTGCCGTGCCCCGGGCTGGTCGACGCGCTCGAGACCGGCGACGCGGCGGCGGCGGGCGCGGTGGTGGTGCGCGCCGTCGGCTGGGCGCTGCAGGGGATGCCGGCGCCGCAGGTGGTGGCGCTGGGATGCACGCACTACCCGCTGGCGCGCGGCGCCTTCGCCCGGGCGCTGCCGGCGGGCACGCGGATCCTCAGCCAGGGCGACGTGGTGGCGGCCAGCCTCGGGGACTATCTTGGCCGGCATCCGCAGTTCGCGGGAACGGGCGAGAGCCGGTATCTGACCACAGGTGATCCGGCTGCCGTCGGCGCGGCGGCCAAGCGTCTGCTGGGCAGCGACCTTCCGTTCCATCGAGCGTGAATTGCGCGCCGCCGCCGAAAGGACTATCTGAAGCCTCGCAACACACGGAGTTCTGGCATGGAAAAGGCGCGGATCGCGATCCTTGGCGCAAGCGGCTATACCGGGGCGGAGCTGGTCCGCCTGATCGCCACCCATCCCGGCATGCGCATCTCCGCGCTGACCGCCGAGCGTCGCGCGGGCGAGGAAATGTCTTCGGTGTTTCCGCACCTGCGCCATCTGGACCTGCCCAGGCTGGTGAAGATCGACGAGGTCGATCCCGGTGACGTGGAGCTTTATTTCTGCGCGCTGCCGCATGCGACGACGCAGGAGGTGATCTCGGCCCTGCCGCGCAACAAGATGATCGTCGACCTGTCCGCCGACTTCCGGCTGGACGATCCGGCGGCCTACAAGGAATGGTACGGCCACGACCACCTGGCGCTGGATCTGCAGGAAGAAGCCGTCTACGGCCTGACCGAGTTCTACCGCGACCGGATCAAGGGCGCGCGGCTGGTCGCCGGTACCGGCTGCAACGCGATCACCGGCCAGTTGGCGGTCACGCCGCTGCTGAAGGCGGGCGTGATCGACCCGGACGAGATCATCATCAACCTGGCCACCGGCGTCTCGGGCGCGGGCCGCGCGCCGAAGGAGGGCACGCTGCACGCCGAGGTCTCGGAAGGCTTCCACGCCTACAACATCGCCCGGCACCGGCACATCGCCGAGTTCGAGCAGGAGTTTTCCAAGGCCGCCGGCCGCCCGGTCAGCCCGACCTTCGTGCCGCACCTGCTGCCGCAGAACCGCGGCATCCTGGCGACCGTCTATGTGAAAGGCGCGGCGCAGGAGATCCACGCCGCCCACGCCGCCGCCTTTCGCGACGAGCCGTTCGTCACCGTGCTGCCGTTCGGCGAGGCGCCGGCGACGCGGCATGTGCGCGGCTCGAACCATGCGCATATCGGTGTGGTGGCCGACCGCCGACCGGGGCGGGCGATCGTGTTCGCGGCCCTCGACAACCTGGTCAAGGGCGCCTCGGGGCAGGCGATCCAGAACGCCAACCTGATGCTGGGCCTGCCCGAAACCATGGGGCTGGAAGCGGCCCCGCTGTTTCCGTGAGGGTGCCATGGCCGGTCTGAAGAAGAAACGCAGGATCCAGCTGATCCTGATCGGCGCGGCGATGCTGGGCACGGCCAGCGCGCTGGTGATCTTTGCCGGGCGCGACGCGTTCGAGTTCTTCCGCTCGCCCTCGGACATCGCCGCCGAGCCGCCGCGCCCCGGCGAGCGGTTCCGCCTCGGCGGGCTGGTCAAGGAAGGCAGCTGGCAGCGCGGGCCGGTGCACCGTTTCGTGGTGACCGACCTGAACGCCGACTACCCGGTCGAATACACCGGCATCGTGCCCGACCTGTTCTCGGAGGGGCAGGGCACCGTCGTCACCGGCACCATCGAGAATGGCGTGTTCGTCGCCACCGACGTGCTGGCCAAGCACGACGAGACCTACATGCCGCGCGAGGTGATCGACAGCCTGAAGGAACAGGGCGTCTACCGCGACGGCGCGGCCGGTGGCGATGGTGGCGATGGTGGCGGTGGCAGCTGAGCCTTAACGGAACCTGAACCCCGGCCTGCTACGGTGCGGACGATTATCCGAAAATCGTCATCATGAGGAGCTGGCCGATGCAGAGCGTCGATGCCATCGCGCGCGAGATCGTCGCGCGGGAAGGCGGCTATGTGAACGACCCCGACGATCCGGGCGGGGCGACGAAATACGGGGTCACGGTGCATACCATGCGCCGCCTGGGCCTGGACCTTGACGGCGACGGCGACGTGGACGCCGCCGACGTGCAGCGGCTGACCGTCGATCAGGCGGTCTCCATCTTCAGGACCCACTACTTCGAGAAGCCGGGCATCGCCCGGCTGCCGGTCGCGCTGCAGGCCACGGTGTTCGACATGTACGTCAACGCCGGCTCCAACGCGGTGAAGATCCTGCAGCGCCTGCTGGCCGAGTTCGGCGAGCCGGTCGCGGTGGACGGCGTACTGGGGCCGCTGACCGCGGCCGCCACGGCGCGCGCCTGGGCCCGGGCCGGCGACTATCTGGTCGACGCCTACGGCATCGCGCGGCGCAACTACTACTATGCGCTGGCCGACAGCCGGCCGGCCTCGCGCAAGTACGCGCGGCGCCGCGACGGCGGCAAGGGCGGCTGGATCGCCCGCGCCGAGGCGTTCGTCTCGGCCCGGTTCCGCCTGACGGACGCGCAGCACCGCGCGCGGGTGGCGTCATGGGCGTGATGCAGGCCCTGGGCCTGATCCCGGCGCTGCGCCGCACCGCCGAGGTCTTCGTCGCCAACCGCACCGAGCGCGCCCGGCAGGAGCATGCCGAGAACATCGCCAGCCTGGAGCAGCTGGGCACCGAGTTCGCCCGGCCCCGCGCCGGTGTGTTCGACGGTCTGGTCGACGCGCTCAACCGCCTGCCGCGCCCGGCGCTGGCGCTGGGCACGCTGGGCCTGTTCGGCTTCGCCATGGCCGATCCGGTCGCCTTCGGCGTGCGGATGCAGGGACTGGCACTGGTGCCCGAGCCGCTGTGGTGGCTGCTGGGCGCGATCGTCAGCTTCTATTTCGGCGCACGCGAGCTGAACTATTTCCGCGGCGCCCGCGCCGCGACCGACCCGGCGGCGGTGTCGCGCACCGTGGACGCGATGACGCAATTGCGCACGCTGGCCGCGCCCGAGGCCCCCCCCGAGGCCCCCGCACCCGAGGCCCCCGCACCCGAGGCACCGGAGGCGCGCGCCCCGCTCGGGGTCGACCCGGCCGCGGCCAACCCGGCGCTGGCCGAGTGGCGCGCGCGGCAGTCGCAACAGTCGCGGCAATGACGATCCGGCGGCCCGCAGCCTGCGGGCCGCCGCCCCCGATCCCCGGCGAGCCGCGTCCGGCGCCGCAACCCGCCGCCCGCTGACGGACCCGTGAGCGCAGGAATTGCGGATTTGAACCTTCCGCCGCGCTTGCCTATCCTGCACCCCGAAAGGGGACGTCATGAACGCGGAATTCGGACATCTTGCCGTGATCCTGGCCTTCATGGTCGCCATCGTGCAGATGGCCGTGCCGCTGACCGGCGCGTTGAAGGGCTGGCAGAACTGGATGGCCGTCGCCGTGCCGGCGGCGCTGCTGCAGGCGGCGCTGATCGCGCTGTCGTTCGCCAGCCTGACCTGGGCGTTCGTGACCTCGGATTTCTCAGTCGCGCTGGTGGCGAACAACTCGCATTCCGCCAAGCCGATGATCTACAAGATCTCCGGCACCTGGGGCAACCACGAGGGCTCGCTGCTGCTGTGGGTGCTGATCCTGACGCTGTTCGGCGCCGCGGTGGCGCTTTGGGGCCGGGCGCTGCCGGGCCGGCTGAAGGCGCTGGTGCTGTCGGTGCAGGCCAGCATCGCGGTCGCGTTCCTGGCCTTCCTGCTGTTCACCTCGAACCCGTTCGAGCGGCTGGCGGTGCCGCCGCTCGACGGCAACGACCTGAACCCGCTGCTGCAGGATCCCGGCCTCGCCTTCCATCCGCCGTTCCTCTACCTCGGCTACGTCGGGCTTTCGATGGCGTTCTCGTTCGCGATCGCCGCGCTGATCGACGGGCGCGTCGATCCGGCCTGGGCGCGCTGGGTGCGGCCGTGGACGCTGGCGGCCTGGCTGTTCCTGACCATCGGCATCGGCATCGGCTCCTGGTGGGCCTACTATGAACTGGGCTGGGGCGGCTGGTGGTTCTGGGACCCGGTCGAGAACGCCAGTTTCATGCCCTGGCTGTTCGCCACCGCGCTGCTGCATTCCGCCATCGTCGTCGAGAAGCGCAACACGCTGAAAAGCTGGACCATCCTGCTGGCGATCCTGGCGTTCAGCTTCTCGCTGATCGGCACCTTCATCGTCCGTTCGGGGGTGATCACCTCGGTGCACGCCTTCGCCAACGATCCGACGCGCGGCATGTTCATCCTGCTGATCCTGGCGGTGTTCATCGGCGGCGCGCTGACGCTCTATGCGTTCCGGGCCAACGCGCTGAGGTCGGATTCGGTGTTCTCGCTGGTCAGCCGCGAAAGCGCGCTGGTGATGAACAACCTGCTGCTGGTGGTGGCGGCGCTGGTGGTGTTCGTCGGCACCGTCTGGCCGCTGGTGGCCGAAATGGCCACCGGCCGCAAGCTGTCGGTCGGCCCGCCGTTCTTCAACCTCTCGTTCACGCCGTTCATGGTGGCGCTGGCGATGATGCTGCCGCTGGGCGCGATCCTGCCGTGGAAGCGGGCCAGGCCGGGCCGGGCGATGAGGCCGCTCTGGGGTCCGCTGGCGCTGAGCGTGGCGCTGGGCGCGCTGGTCTGGTCGCTGCAGACCGGCGGGCGGATGCTGGGGCCGGTCGGCGCGGTGCTGGCGACCTGGGTCCTGCTCGGTGCGCTCGCCGACCTCGGGCAGCGGGCACGGGTCGGCAAGGCCGGCGCGGGCGAGGTGCTGCGCCGGCTCGGCAGCCTGCCGCGCGCCGACTGGGGCAAGGCGGTGGCGCACGGCGGCATGGGGGTGATGATCTTCGCCATCAGCGCGATCACCGCCTGGCAGCAGGAGGACATCCGCGTCGTCCAGCCCGGCGAACGCTTCGCCTTCGCCGGCTACGAGCTGACGCTGGAACGGGTAGAGCGGGTCGAGGGGCCGAACTACAGCTCGGACATGGCGTTCATCGCGCTGGACCGCGACGGACGGCGGATCGCCACGCTGACGCCGGAAAAGCGCTTCTACCCCGTGCAGCGCTTCCCGACCACCGAGGCGGGGATCGACCTGGGCGTCACCCGCGACGTCTACGTGGTGATCGGCGAGCAGCAGCCGGATGGCGGCTGGGTGGTGCGCAGCTTCGTCAAGCCGTTCGCCAACTGGCTGTGGGCGGCAGTGGCGTTCATGGCGCTGGGCGGCGTGCTGAGCCTGACCGACCGCCGCTACCGCCTGGGCGCTGCGGTGCGCCCGGCGGCGCGCGCGGTGCCGGCGGAATGAGGCCGGCATGAGGCTGGTCCTCGCCCTCTGCCTGGCGCTGCTGGCGCTGCCCGCGCAGGCGGTGCAGCCCGACGAGGTGCTGGACGATCCCGTGCTCGAGGCGCGCGCGCGCGCGCTGAGCAAGGAGATCCGCTGCCTGGTCTGCCGCAACGAGAGCATCGACGAATCGAACGCCGATCTGGCCCGCGATCTGCGCATCCTGGTGCGCGAGCGGCTGGTGGCCGGCGACAGCGACGCGCAGGTGCTGACCTTCCTGGTCGACCGCTACGGCGAGTATGTGCTGCTCAGGCCGCGCTTCACCGCCGGAAACGCGGCGCTGTGGCTGGCGGCTCCGGCGCTGCTGCTGCTGGGCGGCGGCGTCGCCGTGGTCTTCGTGCGGCGCCGTGCCCGCATCGCCGCGTCGCCCGGGGCCGGTGGCCCCGACCGCCCGCTCAGCCCCGACGAGCAGGCCCGGCTGGACGCGCTGCTGAAGGACGGCGGCGGCCGCTGACGCCACGTTTCGGCTTTCCAAGCCGCGCGCGCCCCGGCTAGGGTCGCGCCGAACAGGCGGAGGGCCGGGCGTGAGCGACTACCAGACCATCCTTTTCGACGTGGCCGACGCCGTCGCCACCATCACCCTGAACCGGCCGCAGGTGAAGAACGGGCTGAACCCGCAGATGCGGGCCGAGATCCTGCACGCGGTGCGCCACGCCCCGGAACAGGCCCGCGCGCTGGTGCTGACCGGGGCCGGCGACGCGTTCTGCTCGGGGCAGGACCTGGGCGACCGCCGGCATGCCTCGGACCTCGACATCGAGCGCACGCTGCGCGAGGAATACGAGCCGATGCTCAAGGCGATCTACGACTGCCCGATCCCGACCATCGCCGCGGTCAACGGCGCCGCGGCGGGGGCCGGGGCCAACCTGGCGCTGGCGGCGGACGTGGTGATCGCGGCGCGATCGGCGGTGTTCATCCAGGCCTTCGCCCGCATCGGCCTGATCCCCGACGCCGGCGGCACCTACTGGCTGCCGCGCCAGGTCGGCTTTGCCCGCGCCATGGGCGCGGCGCTGTTCGCCGACCGGATCCCGGCCGAAAAGGCCGAACGCTGGGGCATGATCTGGGAAGCGGTGGACGACGCCGACTTCGCCGCCACGGTGCGCGGCCGCGCCACGCTGCTGGCGCAGGGGCCGACGGCGACGCTGCGGCGGATCAAGCAGGCGCTGCGCCAGAGCTACGGCAACACGCTGGACCAGCAGCTCGACCTCGAGGCGCATCTGCAGGGCGAGGCGGGAAGGACCCGCGACTTCATCGAGGGCGTGCTGGCCTTCACCGAGAAGCGCGCGCCGAAGTTCGAGGGCCGCTGACCCGGTGCGCCGGGCGGCGCGCGAGTTCTGGTGGTTCGGGCTGAAGCAGGCCTGGGCCTGCCTGTTCGGCGGGCTGATGCTGGCGCTGATCCTGGGCACGAAGTTCCTGTACCCCGGCGATGCCTGGCTGCCGCGCTACGACTTCCTGTTCCTCGCCGCGCTGGCGATCCAGGGCGGGCTGCTGGCGCTGCGGCTGGAGACCTGGTCCGAGGCGCGGGTGATCCTGCTGTTCCACCTCGTCGGCACGGTGATGGAGCTGTTCAAGACCCATGTCGGCAGCTGGATCTACCCCGAGGAGGCGGTCTTCCGCATCGCCGGCGTGCCGCTGTTCTCGGGGTTCATGTACTCCAGCGTCGGCAGCTATCTGGCGCGGGTCTGGCGGATCTTCGACTTCCGCTTCACCCGCTACCCGCCGCCGGTCGCCACCGCCGCGGTCGCCGCGCTGTCGTACGTCAACTTCTTCACCCATCACTACGCCACCGACCTGCGCGTGCCGCTGATCCTGGCGACGCTGGCGCTCTATGCCCGGACCCGGGTGTACTACACGCCGCGCGCGCTGCGGCTGCGGATGCCGCTGTGGCTGGGGTTCGGGCTGGTGGCGCTGTTCATCTGGCTGGCCGAGAACATCGGCACCTTCGGCGGCGCCTGGGTCTACCCCGACCAGGCCGACGGCTGGAAGATCGTCGGCCTGTCCAAGCTGGGCGCATGGTACCTGCTGATGATCCTTAGCTTCGTCATGGTGACATGGGTGCAGCCGCCGCGGCGGGAACACGCGCGCCCTTGACCGCGCCCGGCGCTCGGGGAACGGTGCGGCCATGAGCTTCGCATCCGCCGTCACCAGCGCGCCGATCCCCTACGACCCGGCCAAGGGCGCCGAGGCCGCCGCCCGCGTCGCCGGCACCGGCGCGGCGTTCGAGGCGCTGGTCGCCGGCGCCGCCGGCTGCGCGCCGCACCTGGCGCATCTGGCCGAGGCCGAGGCCGACTGGCTGCTGGAGGCGGCGCGCGGCACGCCCGAAGCCGCGCTTAAGGACGCGCTGGCCGGCGCGCGCGGCGGCGAGCTGCACGATCTGGCCTCGCGCCTGCGCCGCGCCAAGCGCCGCATCGGCCTGCTGACCGCGCTGGCCGACCTGGGCGGCGTCTGGGGGCTGGACGAGGTCACCGGCGCGCTGTCCCGGCTGGCCGACGAGGCGCTGCAGACCTGCGCCGAACTGCTGGTCGCCGAGGCGCGGCAGGCCGGGCGGCTGCCGCCGACCGACGCCCCCTGCGGCGGGCTGGTGATCCTGTCGATGGGCAAGCTGGGCGCGGTCGAGCTGAACTATTCCTCGGACATCGACCTGATCGCGCTGTTCGACGAAGGCAACTACCCGCCCGACGACTACGCCACCGTGCGCAAGCAGTTCATCCGCATCGTGCAGCGGATGATGAAGCTGATGTCCGAGGAAACCGGCGAGGGCTACGTCTTCCGCACCGACCTGCGGCTGCGCCCCGACCCGTCGGTGACGCCGGTGTGCATCGGCATGGGCGCGGCGGAATACTACTACGAAAGCCAGGGCCGCACATGGGAGCGGGCGGCCTTCATCCGCGCCCGCGTCAGCGCCGGCGACCGGGCGGCCGGGCAGCGATTCCTCGACGATCTGACGCCGTTCATCTGGCGCCGGCACCTGGATTTCGCCGCGATCGAGGACGCCCACGACATGCGCCGCCGGATCCGCGAGCACAAGGGCCTGACCGGCGCCTTCCGGCTGCCCGGCCACAACGTCAAGCTGGGCCGCGGCGGCATCCGCGAGATCGAGTTCTTCGTGCAGACCAACCAGCTGATCTGCGGCGGGCGCGACCCCAGCCTGCGCGAATCGCGCACCCGCCCGGCGATGGCGGCGCTGGCCCGGGCCGGCTGGGTGCCGCAGGCGCTGGCCGAGGAGCTGGCGCAGGCCTATGTCGACCACCGCACGCTGGAACACCGGATCCAGATGATCGAGGACGCGCAGACCCATCTCTATCCGGCCGACCGGCACGGCCGCGACCGGATGGCGGCGTTCTGCGGCGCCGACGACCGCGACGCGTTCGAGGCCGGGCTTGCCGAACGCTTCGAGCGCGTGCACCGGCTGGCCGAGGATTTCTTCGCCCCCGACGAGCCCGACCGCGAGGGCGGCGAGGGCTGGGACGCCTTTCCCGACCCCGAGCGCACCCGCGAGGTGGTGGAAAGCTGGGCCCGGCTTCCGGCGCTGCGGTCCGAGCGCGCGCAGCGCATCTTCGGCCGGCTGAAGCCGCAGGCGGCGGCGCGGCTGTCGGGCGCGGCGCGGCCCGATCTGGCGCTGGAATCCTTCGACCGCTTCCTGCGCGGGCTGCCCGCCGGGGTGCAGGTGTTCTCGCTGTTCGACGCCAACCCGCAGATCCTCGATCTGCTGCTCGACGTCTGCGCCACCGCGCCGCGGCTGGCGGACCACCTGGGCCGGCGCGCCGGGGCGCTGGACGCGGTGCTCAGCGGGCGCTTCTTCGATCCGCTGGCGCCGGTGCCCGCGCTCGAGGCCGAGCTGGCCGAGGCGCTGGCCGCCGCCGACGGCTACGAGGCGGTGCTGGACGCCGCCCGCGTCTGGGCGCGCGAGCAGCGCTTCCGCGTCGGCGTGCAGCTGCTGCGCCGGATCGCCAGCCCGGACGAGGCCGGCGCCGCGTTCTCGGCGGTGGCCGAGGCGGTGCTGCGCGCGCTGCTGCCGCACGTGATCGCCGAGCACGCCCGCAAGCACGGCGCGCCGCCCGGCGGCGGCGTGGCGGTGCTGGCGCTGGGCAAGCTGGGCTCGTCCGAGATGACGGCGGCCTCGGACCTGGACCTGATCATCGTCTACGACGCCGCGCCCGACATGACCTCCGAGGGGCGGCGGCCGCTGGCGGCCTCGGCCTACTACGCGCGGCTGACCCAGGCGCTGGTGTCGGCGCTCAGCGCGCCCACCGCCGAGGGCGAGCTTTACGAGGTCGACATGCGGCTGCGCCCGTCGGGGCGGCAGGGGCCGGTGGCGACCTCGCTCAGCGGCTTTGTCGCCTACCACGCCGAGCGCGCCTGGACCTGGGAGCATCTGGCGCTGACCCGCGGCCGCGTCGTCGCCGGGCCGGACCCGCTGTGCGCCGCGCTGCGCCGGGCGATGGCAGACACGCTGGACGCGCCGCGCGACCGCGCCAAGGTGCTGGCCGACGTGCGCGAGATGCGGGCGCGGATCGCCGAAAGCCGGCAGACCGACGATCCCTGGGCGATGAAGGAGCGCCCGGGCCGGCTGCGCGACATCGAGCTGGCGCTGCAGACCGGCAAGCTGCTGACCCCCGGCATCACCGCCTGCGCGCCGCGCCGGATGATCGACCCGTTGGCGAAGGCGGGATTCCTGACCGGCGACGAGGCCGACCACCTGCGCACCGCCGTCGCCCGGCTGATGGGGCTGCAGCACTACGCGCGGCTGGCGCTGTTCGGCGATTTCGACGTCGAAAGCGGCGGCCCGGGGCTGAACGCGCTGGTCGCCGAGGCCGGCGGCGCCGGGAACATCGAGGCGCTGCGCGTGCAGCTGGCCGAGGACGCCGAGCGGTCCGAGCGGATCGTGACCCGCGTGCTGGAGGGGTAGCGGATGCTGCCGGTGGTGTGGCATCCGGACTACATCGCGCCGCTGAAGCCGGGGCACCGGTTCCCGATGTCGAAATACGGCTATCTGAGGCGCGCGCTGGTGGCGCGCGGCGTGCTGCCGCAGACAGGCGGCTACCTCGCCCCGGCGCCGGCGCCGTTCGCGCAGATCGCCGCGGTGCACGCGCCGGGCTATGTCGACCGGGTGCTGACCTGCGCCACCACCGCCGCCGAGCGGCGCGCCATCGGCCTGCCGGCGACGCCCGCGGTCGCCCGCCGCGCGCAATTGTCGGCGGCGGGCACCACGCTGGCGGCGCGGCTGGCGCTGGAGCACGGGGTGGCCTGCAACGCCGCCGGCGGCGCGCACCACGCCGGGCCCGCGGGCGGCGCCGGGTATTGCGTGTTCAACGATGTCGCGGTGGCGGCGCGGGCGCTGCTCGACGCCGGGCAGGTGCGCCGGGTGCTGGTGGTCGACCTCGACGTGCACCAGGGCGACGGCACCGCGCTGATCTTCGCGGCGGAACCGGCGGTGTTCACGCTGTCGGTGCACGCGGCGCGCAACTACCCGGCGCGCAAGGCGGCTTCGCGACTCGACGTCGGGTTGGAGGACGGCACCGGCGACGGCGCGTACCTGGCGCGGCTGGGCGCGGCGCTGGACCTGGTGCTGGCGCAGCACGCGCCCGACATCGCGTTCTACAACGCCGGCGTCGATCCGCACGCCGCCGACCGGCTGGGGCGGCTGGCGCTGACCGACGCCGGGCTGCGCGCCCGCGATCGGCTGGTGCTGCGCCGGCTGCGAGGCGCCGGCGTGGCGGTGACCGGGGTGCTGGGCGGCGGCTACGACAACGACATCGAGGCGTTGGCCGGCCGCCACGCCATCCTGTTCGAAGAGGCGCGGGCGGCGCAGGCGGCATGAAGGGCGATCTGGACATCGACCCGCGCGGCCTGCTGCACGAGGCCTACCGCATCGACGGCATCGGCGGCGCCGACTGCCGCACGATCTTCCTCGACTGGGCGCTGGGGCTGCCGGCCGGGCAGGACCCGGCGCAGGCGGTGCGGCAGGCGCACGCGCACTACGCCCCGGCCCATCCCGACCATCCGATGACGCGGGTCCTTGCCGAAGGGCTGGCCCCCGCGCCGGGCCGCCGGCGCGGGGGCCGGGCCGGCCGCGGGCGCTAGCCGCGGCTCCGCGCCCCCTCGGGCGCCGGAGCCGTTCACCCCGCGCGCACCGCGTCGAGCACCCGCACCCAGGACCGGATGCCCTTGTGGAAGCTGCGCAGGCTGTACTTCTCGTTCGGCGAGTGGATGCCGTCGTCGTCGAGGCCGAAGCCGATCAGCACGCTGTCGACGCCGAGGATCTCGCGGAAGCGGCCGACGATCGGGATCGAGCCGCCGCCGCCGGCGAACACCGCCGGGTTCGGCCACTCCGCGCTCAGCGCCGCGCGGGCGCGGGCGAACTCGGGCCGGCCGGTGGGCATCACTGTCGCCGGCGCGCCGTCGCGCGAGACGAACTCCAGCTCGAAATCCTCCGGCAGCCGCGCCTCGATCCAGGCCCGGAAGGCGTCGCGGATCGCGATCGGGTCCTGCGTGCCGACCAGCCGGAAGCTGACCTTGGCCGAGGCCCGCGCCGGCAGCACGGTCTTGAAGCCGGCGCCGGTGTAGCCGCCCCACATGCCGTTGATCTCGGCGGTGGGCCGCGCCCAGACCTGCTCCAGCACCGAAAAACCCTGCTCGCCGGCCGGGACCGACAGGCCGACCTCGCCCAGGAAGGCGGCGGCGTCGAAATCCAGTGCGCGCCAGCCCGCGGCGATCTCCTCCGGCACCGGCGTCACGCCGTCGTAGAAGCCGGGGATGGTGACCCGCCCGTCGCCGTCGTGCAGCTGCGACAGGATCTTCGCCAGCACCCGGTTCGGGTTCATCGCCGGGCCGCCGAACAGCCCCGAATGCAGGTCGCGCGACGGGCCCTTGACGGCGAACTCCACCGCCAGCAGGCCGCGCAGCATGGTGGTGATTGACGGCGTGTCGGTGTCGAACATGCCGGTGTCGCAGACGAAGGCGATGTCGGCGGCCAGCTCTTCGCGGTGCGCCTCGAGGAACGGGATCAGCGAGGGCGAGCCGGATTCCTCCTCGCCCTCGAACAGCAGCACCAGGTTGCCGGGCAGGGCGCCGGTCGCCGCCTTCCAGGCGCGCATCGCCTCGACGAAGGTCATCATCTGGCCCTTGTCGTCGGCGGCGCCGCGGGCGCGGATCACCTTGCCCGCGGCGGTGTCCTCGACCGCGGGGTCGAACGGCTTGCGGTCCCACAGCTCCAGCGGGTCCACCGGCTGCACGTCGTAGTGGCCGTAGAACAGCATCTTCGGCCCCGGCGCCTCGTGGCGGGCGACCACCATCGGCTTGCCCGGCGTGTCGCGGCGCGAGGCGGCGAAGCCCAGCCCGGTCAGCTCGTCGACCAGCCAGTCGGCGGCCTTGACGCAGTCCGCGTGATAGACCGGATCGGTCGAGATGCTGGGAATGCGCAGCAGCGCGAACAGCCGCTCCAGCGCGGCGTCCAGGCCGCGGTCCGCGGCGCTCAGGGCGGCGTCCAGTGTCATGCTATACTCCTGTCATCGGCCGGTGGCGCGGACCTTGCCCGCGCCATCGTGCTAGGTCCAGTTGATTTGCGTCAAGGCGGCGGCATCGGGCCGCGCGTCTGATGGAACGCAATCAGGAAGGCAGAGGAGACGCCATGTACAACAATATCCTCGTCCCGATCGACGTGTCCCACGAGGATGTCGCGAAATGGATCCTGGGGCTTGCCGGGCGGCTGGTCGGGCCGGGCGGCAAGATCACCGCGCTGCACGTGATCCCCGAAGTCCCGGCCTACACCGAGGCCTATGTGCCCAAGGACGTGCGCACGCTGCGCGACCGCGACCTGCAGAAGCTGGCCGAGACCCTGGTCAAGGACGCCGGGCTGAGCACCGCGCACGTGCGGCTGGAGCGCGGCGGCGCCTATGTCCGGATCCTCGAGGTGATCGACCAGCTCGAGCCCGACCTGGTGATCATTGGCTCGCACCGGCCGGGGTTCACCGACATCTTCCTCGGCTCGACCGCCGCGCGGGTGGTGCGGCACGCGCCCTGCTCGGTGCTGGTGGACCGGCATTCGGTGCAGGAGCCGTCGGTCTAGACGCCGCGGCGGCGGCCCGGCCCCCGGAAGCGCCCCGGCGGCCCCGGCGGCCCCGGCGCGGGCCGGCCGCCGGGGCCGGAATCGCGCCGGTTGCGGCGTGCTCAGCGGGTGATCCAGCCGCCGCCCAGCACCCGGCTGCCCTCGGGGGCGTAGAACACGCAGGCCTGGCCGGGGGCGACGCCCTCCTCGGGGGCCAGCAGCTCGACCTCGGCGCTGTCCGGGCCGGTCGGGCGCACCCGCGCCGGCTTCGGCGGGCGGGTCGAGCGGACCTTGACGCCGACCTCCCAGCCGCCTTCCGGGGCATCCCGGAAATCGCCGTCGCCCAGCCAGTTCACCTCCCTGACCGGCACGCGGGCGGTGGCCAGCGCCTCGCGCGGGCCGACGACAACCCGATGCGAATCGGCGTCGAGCTTCACCACATACAACGGCTCGCCGCCGCCGATGCCCAGGCCCCGGCGCTGGCCGATGGTGTAGTGGATTACGCCTTCGTGCGTGCCCAGCACGCGGCCGTCCAGGTGCACGATCTCGCCCGGCTCGGCCGCGCCCGGGCGCAGCTTCTCGATCACCGCGGCGTAGGAGCCGTTGGGCACGAAGCAGATGTCCTGGCTGTCGGGCTTGTCGGCCACTTCCAGCCCGAACTCGCGGGCCAGCGCGCGGGTCTCGGCCTTGGACTTCAGGTGCCCCAGCGGGAACCGCAGGTAATCCAGCTGCTCCTGCTTTGTCGAGAACAGGAAATAGCTCTGGTCCCGCTCCGGGTCGGCGGCACGGTGCAGCTCGGCCCTGGCGGGGCCGTCGACGCGCTGGATGTAGTGCCCGGTGGCCATGCAGTCGGCCTCCAGGTCCCTGGCGGTTTCCAGCAGGTCGCGGAACTTCACCCGCTCGTTGCAGCGGATGCAGGGCACCGGCGTCGCGCCGGCCAGGTAGGCGTCGGCGAACTCGTCGATCACGCTTTCGCGGAAGCGGTTCTCGTAATCCAGCACGTAGTGCGGAAAGCCCATCTCGTCGGCGACGCGGCGGGCGTCGTGGATGTCGCGCCCGGCGCAGCACGCGCCCTTCCTGGCCAGCGTCGCGCCGTGATCGTACAGCTGCAGCGTGATGCCGACCACGTCGTAGCCCTCGCGCTTGAGCATCGCCGCGACCACCGAGCTGTCGACGCCGCCGGACATCGCGACCAGCACGCGCGTGTCCTCGGGCCGCTTGGGCAGGCCCAGCGAGTTGCGAAGCGGCGGGATGTCGGGCGCACCATCGGTGCGCCGCGGGGCAGTCTGGGTCATGACGGTCTCCGGAGTTGCGCGGGAATATAGTAAAACCCTCGACATATTCAAAGGGCGGCTTCAGAGCCGGTTAAGTCTCGGTGCCTATCCCGGTGCCAAGGGGAACGAAACCTTTGGTGAAGCGAGATGTACATAAGACGCGACAAGGGCCCGCTGTACGTGACATTGCCCGACGGCAGCCGGCTGACCCGCTCCGATCTGCCCGATCGCGGGACCCGGCGCTGGGTGGCGCGGCGCAAGGCGGTCGTGGTCAAGGCGGTGAACGCCGGCCTGCTGTCCGAGGAGGAGGCGTGCGAGATGTACCAGCTGTCGCTCGAGGAACTGCACAGCTGGCGAATCGCCATGGAGACGCACGGCGCCCGCGCGCTGCGCGCAACGGCGTTGCAGAAATACCGACAAGTTTAACGAGAAATTGACTCGCCCTATGCGTGTAGTAATGTCCGGTTAACCATTGCTCGTTAATCGTTTGACCAGATTGACGAATTGGCAGGACCGGAGAACCCGCATGCGCATACTACTGGTGGAAGACGACCCGACCACGTCGCGCAGCGTCGAAATGATGCTGACCAGCGCCAACCTGAACGTCTACGCCACGGATCTGGGCGAAGAGGGGATCGACCTGGCGCGGCTCTACGACTACGACCTGATCCTGCTCGACCTGAACCTGCCCGACATGACCGGGCACGAGGTGCTGCGCCAGCTGCGGATGTCGAAGATCGACACGCCGATCCTGATCCTGTCGGGTCTCGACGACACCGAAAGCAAGATCAAGGGCTTCGGCTTCGGCGCCGACGACTACATGACCAAGCCGTTCCACCGCGAGGAACTGATCGCCCGGATCCACGCCATCGTGCGGCGCTCCAAGGGCCATGCCCAGTCGATCATCACCACCGGCCCGGTGGAGGTGAACCTGGACACCAAGACGGTCGAGGTCGGCGGCCAGCCGGTGCACCTGACCGGCAAGGAATACCAGATGCTCGAGCTGCTCAGCCTGCGCAAGGGCACCACCCTGACCAAGGAGATGTTCCTGAACCATCTCTACGGCGGCATGGACGAGCCCGAGCTGAAGATCATCGACGTGTTCATCTGCAAGCTGCGCAAGAAGATCTCGGAAGCCACCGGCGGCGACAACTTCATCGAGACGGTGTGGGGCCGCGGCTATGTGCTGCGCGACCCGGCGCCGGTCGCCGACAGCGCCGGCACCGCCCGGCTGGCGATGGGCGCCTGACGGCGCCCGGCGCGGGCGCCGCAGGCGGCCGCGACCCGGCGCTCGAACGGCGCCGGACCCGACCCGCGCCGAACGCGCGGTGATGCTGGCAAACTCCGGCGCACGACGCTACACCTGCCTCGCCGGAATACGCGGGGAGGGTGGCATGGCCAGCAACGCGAGCGACAAGGCCGTGGATGAGCTTGGCGAAAGCGAGGCGCGGGGCGAGCTCGAACGGCTCGCCTCGGCCATCGCGGCGGCCGACATCGCCTATCACCGCGACGACGCGCCCGAGATCGCCGACGCCGACTACGACGCGCTGAAGCGCCGCAACGCGGCGATCGAGGCGCGTTTTCCGCACCTCAAGCGCGCCGACAGCCCCTCGGAGCGGGTCGGCGCCGCCCCGGCGCAGGGCTTCGGCAAGGTGGTGCACGCGGTGCGCATGCTGTCGCTGGGCAACGCCTTCTCGGACGAGGACGTGCTCGAGTTCGACAGCCGCGTCCGGCGCTACCTGAACCTGGATGCCGACGCCGCGCTGACCTGCACCGCCGAGCCGAAGATCGACGGGCTGTCGCTGTCGCTGCGCTACGAGGGCGGCCGGCTGGTGCAGGCCGCCACCCGCGGCGACGGCACCGAGGGCGAGAACGTCACCGCCAACGCCCGCACCATCGGCGACATTCCCGCATCGCTGCGCGGCGCGCCCCAGGTGCTGGAGGTGCGCGGCGAGGTCTACATGGCGCACGAGGATTTCGCGGCGCTGAACGCCCGTCAGGCCGAAAGCGGCGGCAAGACCTTCGCCAACCCGCGCAACGCCGCCGCCGGATCGCTGCGCCAGCTCGACGCCGCCATCACCGCCGCGCGCCCCTTGCGCTTTTTCGCCTACGGCTGGGGCGAGATCTCGGCGCCGCTCGCCGATACCCAGTCCGGCGCGCTGAAGCGTCTGGAAAACCTGGGCTTCACGGTCAACCCGCTGACCCGGACCGTCGCCCGTCCCGACGAGATGCTGGCGCATTACCGCCGGATCGAGGCCGACCGCGCGACGCTGGGCTACGACATCGACGGCGTCGTCTACAAGGTCGACGACCTGGACCTGCAGCGCCGGCTCGGCTTTCGCTCGACCACGCCGCGCTGGGCGATCGCGCACAAGTTTCCGGCCGAGATCGCCACCACCCGGCTGGAGAAGATCGAGATCCAGGTCGGCCGCACCGGCGCGCTGTCGCCGGTCGCGCGGCTGACCCCGGTGACCGTCGGCGGCGTCGTGGTCTCGAACGCCACGCTGCACAACGCCGACTACATCGCCGGGCGCGACAGCCAGGGCAACCCGATCCGCGAGGGGCGCGACCTGCGCGAGGGCGACTGGGTCACCGTCTACCGCGCCGGCGACGTCATCCCCAAGGTCAGGGACGTCGACCTCTCGCGCCGCCCGAAAGGCGCGCAACGCTATGAATTTCCGACCAAATGCCCGCGCTGCGGCTCGGACGCGGTGCGCGAGGAGGGCGAGGCCGTCGCCTACTGCACCGGCAACCTGATCTGCCCCGCGCAGGCGGTTGAAAAGCTGAAGCATTTCGTCTCGCGCTCGGCCTTCGACATCGAGGGGCTGGGCGCCAAGCAGGTCGAGGCGTTCTTCGACGACGGCTGGATCCGGGAGCCGGCCGACATCTTCACCCTGTCGCAGGCTCACGGCCCCGGCAGCGACGCACCGCTGGAGAAACGCGAGGGCTGGGGCCCGAAATCCGCCACCAACCTGTTCGCGGCCATCGACGAGCGCCGCCGCATCCCGCTGGCCCGGCTGATCTTCGGGCTCGGCATCCGTCACGTCGGCGAGACCTCGGCGGCGCTGCTGGCGCGCAGCTACGGCAGCTGGGACGCGTTCGCCGCCGCGATGCGGGCCGCCCGCGACCACGACGGACCGGAATGGGAGGCGCTGAACGCCATCGACGGCGTCGGCAAGGTGATGGCCGGCGCCGTGGTCGACTTTTTCCACGAGCAGACCGCCCGCGCCGCCGTCGACCGGCTGCTGGCGCACCTCGACGTGCAGGACGCCGAGACGCCGCGGACCGAGGGCTCGCCGGTCGCCGGCAAGACCGTGGTCTTCACCGGCACGCTGGAGACGATGACCCGCGCCGAGGCCAAGGCGACGGCGGAATCGCTGGGCGCGAAGGTGGCCGGCTCGGTCTCGGGCAAGACCGACATCCTGGTGGCCGGGCCGGGTGCCGGATCGAAGCTGAAGAAGGCCGAGGAACTGGGCGTCGCGGTGATGACCGAGGAGGAATGGCGCGCCCTGATCGGGTGACGCCGGCAGCCCATGGCCCACCAGCGCCCCGAGATCCTGTTCCCGCTGTTCTCGGCCCTGACCGAGCTGCCCGGCATCGGCCCCAAGACCGCCGGCCTGCTGGAGAAGGTCGAGATCACCAGGCCGCGCGACATGCTGTTCACGCTGCCCGCCGGCGGCATCGACCGCCGCCGCCGCGACACCGTGCTGGGTGCGCCGCTGCCCGGCGTGGTCACCGTCGAGGTGACGGTCGGCGCGCACGTCCCGCCGCGCGCCCGCAACCGCCCCTACCGGGTGTTCGTCGAGGATGCCAGGACCGAGTTCGAGCTGGTGTTCTTCCACGCCCGCGACGACTGGCTGCACAAGGTGCTGCCCGCCGGCCAGCGCCGGCTGGTCTCGGGCCGGGCGGAACTGTTCGACGGCCGCGCGCAGATGGCGCACCCCGATTACATCCTGCAGCCGGACGAGGCCGGCGAGCTGCCGCTGTTCGAGCCGGTCTACCCGCTGACCCAGGGCGTTACCCAGAAGGCGATGCACAAGGCCGCCGCCGGCGCGGTGGCGCTTGCGCCCGCGCTGCCGGACTGGATCGACCCGCACCTGAAAGCGCAGCGCGACTGGCCCGGGTGGCGCGCCGCCGTCGCCGCCGCCCATGCGCCGGACACCGCTGCCGATCTTGCACCCGAGGCCCCGGCGCGGCAGCGGCTGGCCTATGACGAGCTGTTCGTGCACCAGCTGACGCTGGCGCTGGCCCGCGCCAGGGCCCGCAAGCGGCCCGGCCGCAGCACCAGGGGCGCCGGAGAACTGGCCGGCAAGATCCTGCAATCGCTGCCGTTTTCCCCGACCGGGGCGCAGACCCGCGCGGTGGCCGAGATCCAGGGCGACATGGCCGCTTCGCACCGGATGAACCGGCTGCTGCAGGGCGACGTCGGCTCCGGCAAGACGCTGGTCGCGCTGCTGGCGATGCTGGCGGCGGTCGAGGCCGGCGGGCAGGCGGCGCTGATGGCGCCCACCGAGATCCTCGCCCGGCAGCACATGGAGGGGCTGGCGCCGCTGGCCGCCGCCGCCGGCGTGCGGCTGGAACTGCTGACCGGGCGCGACAAGGGCGCGGAACGGGCGGCGAAGCTGGCGGATCTGGCCGAGGGGCGGATCGACATCCTCGCCGGCACCCACGCGCTGTTCCAGTCCGACGTCGCCTTCCGCGACCTGCGGCTGGCGATCGTTGACGAGCAGCACCGCTTCGGCGTGCGCCAGCGCATGGACCTGAGCGAGAAGGGGCAGGCGGCGGACATCCTGGTGATGACCGCGACGCCGATCCCGCGCAGCCTCGCGCTGTCGCACTACGGCGACATGGACCTGTCGGTGCTGGACGAGAAGCCGCCGGGCCGCCAGCCGATCGACACCGCGCTGGTGTCCGCGGACCGGCTGGACCAGGTCGTCGAACGGCTGCGCGCCGCCGTGGCCGAGGGCCGGCAGGCCTACTGGGTCTGTCCGCTGGTCGCCGAATCCGAAGCCACCGAGGCCACCGCCGCCGAGGCCCGGTTCGAGCATCTGCGCGCCGCCCTGGGCGCGGGCGCGGTCGGGCTGGTACACGGCCAGATGCCGCACGCGCGCAAGGACGCGGCGATGGCCGATTTCGTTTCCGGGCGCACCCAGGTGCTGGTCGCCACCACGGTGATCGAGGTCGGCGTCAACGTGCCGCAGGCGACGATCATGGTGATCGAGGGCGCCGAGGGCTTCGGCCTGGCGCAGCTGCACCAGCTGCGCGGCCGGGTCGGGCGCGGCAGCGGCAAGTCCACCTGCCTGCTGATGTACTCCGGCCCGCTGAGCGAAAGCGCCAGGGCCCGGCTGGCGATCATGCGCGAGACCGAGGACGGCTTCCGCATCGCCGAGGAGGATCTGCGCCTGCGCGGCGCGGGCGACCTGCTGGGCGTGGCTCAGTCCGGCCTGCCGCGGTTCCGCATCGCCGACCTGGAGCGGCAGGGAGAGCTGATGGCCACCGCCCAGACCGACGCCCGCCGGGTGCTGGCAGAGGATCCCGACCTGAGCTCGGAGCGGGGGCAGGCGGTGCGCACCGCGCTCTACCTGCACGAGGCGGACCGGGCGATTCGGATGCTCTCGGTCGGCTGAAGGCCCGCGCCAAGCCGTTGAAAACCGGGCCTCTCCGGCTTTGATCTCAAATGTTCTGCAAAAGTTCTTGACCTGACCGCGTCAAAAGGAGAACATTCCGTTAACACGCAGCCGAGAGGACAAGCCGATGCGCCGCCCGACCGACAACGAGTTTTCCGCGAACAGGACCCTTCTGGGCGACACGCTCGGCCTTGCCGCGATCTGTTTCATGGTGCTTGTCGGACTGACGCTTCCCGGCCTGTCCTGACGCTGCGTGTACCCTTTGCCTGCGGATCGTCCCGGCCTGTCACCCCGTCCTGCCTGAGGGGTCCGGCCATCGCCTCCGATGCTGCCCAGGAGCCGATGCCAGAGATGAGACGCCACTTGCCGCCGCGATGGTCTCGCGGCGGCTTTTTCTTTTCGGTCACAAGGCTACAGCGTGAGGCTGCGGTCGTTCCATCGGCGCAGCAGGTCATCCAGATCCCTGGCCACAAGCCGGTGTTCACATTCGATCCCGTACCATGCGTGCACGCCGGGCATGCCCTTGCGGAAACAGAACTCGATGCCGTCGACGCCGGCGTGGCCGATCACAAGATCGCCGCGGTCCGCCACGACATGGGCGCGGTCGGCCGGCAGGATCAGTTGCAGATGGTTGAACGTGTCGTAGACGCCGCTGGCGAAGCGCGCGAAATAGGCGTCGCAGGCCGGGGACCAGGCGGCCGCATCGCCGCGGGTCACCATGTCAGGCGGCGACTTCCAGCGCCTTGTCGAACGCGTCCAGCGTCGCCTCCAGCGCCAGCATGATCGAGGCGTGGCGGTTCTTGTAGTCCCGCGCCGGCTCCAGCACCTCGTAGCCGTCGAACGGCGCATCCGGCACCGGGCCGCCGGACTTCAGCATCGCCTTCAGCTGGTCGCGGGCGGTCTCGACCTCGGCGCGGGTGCGCCCGAGAATCACCTTGCCCGACACCGCGGCCGAGGCCTGGCCCAGCGCGCAGGCCTTCACGTCCTGGGCGTAGTCGGCGATGCGGCCGTCCTCCAGCGTCAGATCGACGGTCACGGTCGAGCCGCACAGCGGCGAGCGCTTCATCGCCGTCGCCTGCGGCGCAGGCAGGCGCGCGGTATGCGGAATCTCGGCCGACAGCGCCAGGATGCGCTGCGAGTACAGCTTGATGAGATCGGCGTCGCCGCTCATGGCGCTCTCCGCTTTCCAAACCCGTCCGTCCCCCATATCTAGGCGCAAACCGCGGCACGGGAAAGTGGACGAAATGACAAACACGCGATTCGACCCGGACACCTTGCGCTGGACCGACACCGGGCTGATCCCGGCCATCGCCCAGGACCACGCCACCGGCGAGGTGCTGATGATGGCGTGGATGAACCGCGAAAGCCTGGCCGAGACGCTGCGCACCGGCGACGTCACCTACTGGTCGCGCTCGCGCGGCGCGCTGTGGCGCAAGGGCGCGACCTCGGGGCACCTGCAGAAGCTGGTGCGGCTCAGCGTGGACTGCGACCGCGACACGATCCTGATGCAGGTCGAGCAGACCGGCCCCGCCTGCCACACCGGGCGGCGCAGCTGCTTCTACACCGACGTGGAGGCGGGCGCGGAGCGGATCACCGCGGACCCGCTGCCGGAGTAGCGGCCAGCCCCACCAGTTCGCGGATGTCCCGCGGGCTGGCACCCTCGGCCCGGTACTTCGCGATCGCCCGCGCGTCGTCGCGCTTGGCCAGCCGTCGGCCGGCCGCGTCGCG
The DNA here is from genome assembly GCF_009697225.1 of Halovulum marinum. Taxonomy (GTDB): domain Bacteria; phylum Pseudomonadota; class Alphaproteobacteria; order Rhodobacterales; family Rhodobacteraceae; genus Halovulum; species Halovulum marinum. The sequence continues at coordinate 147,471 of NZ_WIND01000006.1, read as the reverse complement.
GATCAGCCGGTGGTGGTGGTAGACCGGCACCGGCAGGCCCAGCAGCCGTTGCAGAAGCACGTGGATCGCCGTCGCCTCGAACAGGTCCCGGCCGCGCGTGACATGCGTCACCCGCTGGTGCGCATCGTCCAGCACCACCGCCAGGTGATAGGACGTGCCCCAGCCGCGCCGGGCCAGCACCACGTCGCCGATCTCGCGCATCATGCGCTCGGGCGCGACCGCGATCGTGCCGGTCTCGCCGTTCGGGCCTGCGCCGGTCTCGGTGAACCGCACCGGGCCGACCCGTGCCGCGGCCCGGGCCATGTCCAGCCGCAGCGCCGCGTCCCCGGGCGGCGGGCCGCCGTCGTAGCGGTGCGCGCGGCAGGTGCCGGGATAGATCAGCCCGTCGGGCCCGTGCAGCGGCGCGCCCTCCTGCGGGGCGGACAGCGCCGCCTCGACCTCGCGCCGGGTGCAGGTGCAGGCGAACAGCATGCGGTCCGCCCAGAGCTGCTCGACCACCATGCGGTAGTCGGCCATGCGCTGCGACTGGCGCAGCACCGGCTTGGGCCAGTCCAGCCCCAGCCAGCCCAGGTCGTCGAGGATCTGCGCCTCCCATTCGGCGCGGGCGCGGCTCTGGTCGATGTCCTCGATCCGCAGCAGCAGCCGCCCGCCCGCCGCCTGCGCCCGCTGCCACGCGGTCAGCGCCGAGAACGCGTGGCCCAGGTGCAGCGGCCCGGTGGGCGAGGGCGCGAAGCGCTCGGTGTGCAAGGCTCAGGCCTTCTTCAGCACGAACACGGTCGATTCCATTCCGATCCCCGGCAGGTGCGCGCCGTGCTCGCGGAACAGCAGCTGTGCCGCGCAGCAGTCGAGCTGGTCGTTGATCCGTCCGGTGTAGTCGGCCGAGGCCAGCCCGTGATCGTTCAGCGAGAACACGAACAGCCCGCCCCGCGGCAGCCTGGCCATCACCGCGGCGACCGTGGCGGCGGGGGCGTGGCCCGGGGTCAGCACGCCGACCGCGGCGATCATCGGGTAGGCGCCGGCGGCGAACGGCAGCGGATCGTCCAGGTCGGTCTGCGTCAGCTGCCGGTAGACCCCCTTGGCGCGGGCCTGCGCCAGCATCTCGGCCGACAGGTCGGTGCCGTCGATGGTGGTGAACCCGGCGGCGTGAAACGCCTGACCCGACAGCCCGGTGCCGCAGCCCAGGTCCAGCAGCGGCGCGGACTTGTCGCGGGCCTGCCCGGCCAGCGCGGCGGCGGCGCGGGCGGGGGTGGCGTAACCCTGGCGTGCAACCTCGTCATCGTAGCTGCGCGACCAGTCGTCGTAGAAGCCGCGCGTCTGCTCTCCGGGCTCCAGATCGTAGACCCGGTCCAGAAACGTCCTGTCAGAATCCATCAATACCTCCGGCCCCGTATTCTAAGGGCCGTGGTCCGGGTGTCTAGGCGAGGGCCGGCGCCGCCTGCAGCCAGCCGTGCAGGTCGGCCTTGGCGCGGTCGGTATAGGCCTTGTAGCGCTGCTGCCGGCCCTTGCGCCCGCCGCGCACGTCGCCGACGGGCGGGAACAGCCCGAAATTGACGTTCATCGGCTGGAAGGTCCTGGCGTCCGCGCCGCCCGAGATGTGCGTCAGCAGCGCGCCCATCGCCGTGGTCGCGGGCGGCGGCGTCAGCGGCCGGCCCAGGCGCTCGGCGGCGGCCAGCCGCCCGGCGACCAGCCCCATCGCGGCGCTTTCGACATAGCCCTCGACGCCGGTGATCTGCCCGGCGAAGCGCAGCCGCGGCTGCGTTCTCAGCCGCAGCTGCCCGTCCAGCAGCCGCGGCGAGTTCAGGAAGGTGTTGCGGTGGATCCCGCCCAGGCGCGCGAACCGCGCGTCCTCCAGCCCGGGAATCATCCGCAGAACATCGGCTTGCGCGCCGTACTTCATCTTGGTCTGGAAGCCGACGATGTTGTAGAGCGTGCCCAGCGCATTGTCCCGGCGCAGCTGCACCACCGCGTGCGCCTTGACCTCCGGCTGGTGCGGGTTGGTCAGCCCGCGCGGCTTCATCGGCCCGTGGCGCAGCGTCTCGCGGCCGCGCGCGGCCATCACCTCGATCGGCAGGCAGCCGTCGAAATACTTCGCGTCCGCCTCCCAGTCCTTGAACCCGGTCTGGTCCGACTCGAGGATTGCGTCGATGAACGCCTCGTACTGGTCCTTGTCCATCGGGCAGTTCAGATAGGCGGTGCGCTCTGCCTCGGTGTCGCCCTTGTCGTAGCGCGACTGGAACCAGGCCTTGCTCAGATCGATGCTGTCGATATGCACGATCGGCGCGATGGCGTCGAAGAACGCCAGCGAATCCTCGCCGGTCTCGGCCCGGATCGCCTGCGCCAGCGCGTCCGAGGTCAGCGGCCCGGTGGCAATGATGACGCTGTCCCAGTCCGCGGGCGGCAGGCCGGGCACCTCGCGCCGGTCGATGGCGACCAGCGGATGCGCCTCCAGCGCCGCGGTGACGCCCTGGCTGAAGCCGTGGCGATCCACGGCCAGCGCGCCGCCCGCGGGCAGCTGGTGCGCGTCGCCCATCCGCATGATCAGCCCGTTCGCAGCGCGCATCTCCCAGTGCAGCAGGCCGACGGCGTTCTGCTGGTCGTCGTCCGAGCGGAACGAGTTCGAGCACACCATCTCGGCCAGCTCGCCGGTCTGGTGCGCGAAGGTGCCGCGCTCGGGGCGCATCTCGTGCAGGATGACGGGCACGCCGGCCTGCGCCGCCTGCCAGGCGGCCTCGGACCCGGCCATGCCGCCGCCGATGATGTGGATGGGGGCTGGGGTGCTCATGCGCGGGATGTAGAGAACGCAGGCGCAAAAGAAAAGGGGGCCGCGTGCGGCCCCCGGGGGTGCGGTCGGCGCCGGATCAGGCGGCGACGGCGGTTCCGGCGCCGCGGCGGCTGTCCAGCGACAGCGCGCCGGCGCCCAGCGCCACCAGCACCAGGAAGCCGCCGGCGATCGACACGTTCTTCATGAACTGGGTCATCTGCATCACCTGCGCCATGCCCTCGGCGCCCTGCGCCGGCAGCAGGTGGAACAGAACGCCGGACAGCAGCGAGAAGCCGGCCAGCAGCACCGCGGTGATCCGCACCTGGAAGCCGGCGAGGATGAACAGCCCGCCGACCAGTTCCAGCGCGATGGTCGGCCAGACCAGGACGCCGGGCAGGCCGCCGGACTCGATGTAGGCGGCGGTGCCGGCCGGATCGCCCAGCTTCGCCCAGCCGGAGGTGATGAAGATGACAGAGAGCAGCAGGCGGCCCAGCGGCGCCGCGTATTTCAGTTGGTCGGTCATGTGTCGGTCCCGTTTGCGCCCCGGCATCCGCGGGGTCCATTGCGATATGGCGGGATAGATACACCCTCGCCAGCCGCAAACAATCCTCGGATGGATGCACAGATTGTTCACGCTCTGGCGACGGTAGCGATCAGGCGTCCGGCGTCTCCCCAGAGCCGTCGGGGGCATCGCCGCCCGGATCCGGCGATCCGTCGACCGGCGCGTCCCCGGCGTCGCCGCCATTGCCATTGCCAGTGCCGCCGTCACCGTTGCCATTGTCGCCGTTGCCGGTCTCGGCGATCCAAGCGACCGAGACCACCTCCTCGCCGGGCGAGGTGTTGAACAGCTTGACGCCGCCGGCCCCGCGCGAGCGGTACGAGACGCCGTCGACCGGAATCCGGATCGACTGCCCGGTCGAGGTCACCAGCATGATCTGGTCGTTCGCCTCGATCGGGAAGGCCGAGGCGATGTCGCCCGACTCGCGGCCGCGGCGCTCGCCCAGGTCCATCGCCCGCACGCCCTGGCCGCCGCGCCCGCGCAGCGGATACTCGTGGCTGGACGTGGTCTTGCCCAGCCCGCCGGTGGTGACGGTCAGGATCATGTTCTCGGCCGCGGACATCTGGGCATAGCGCTCGGGGCTGATGTCGCCGGCGATCGCGTCCTCGTCCTCGTCGGCGGCGTCCTCGGTGATGCCGGCGACGGCGCGGCGCATCTTCAGATAGGCGGCGCGTTCCTCGGGCGAGGCCTCGAAGTGCCGGATCACCGCCATCGACACCACCCGGTCGTCGCGCAGCAGGCGGATGCCGCGTACCCCGGTCGAGGCGCGGCCGCGGAACACCCGCACCGCGGTGGTCGGGAACCGGATCGCGCGGCCCGCACTGGTCCACAGCATCACGTCGTCCTCTTCCGAGGCGATGCGCGCGTTCACCAGGCTGACGTCCTCGGGCAGCTTCATCGCGATCTTGCCGTTCGACTTCACGTTGGTGAAATCCGACAGCGCGTTGCGGCGCACGTCGCCGGCGCTGGTGGCGAATACGATCTGCAGGTCGTCCCACTCGTCCTCGTCGCGGTCCACCGGCATGATCGCGGCGATCGAGACCCCGGCCGGGATCGGCAGGATGTTGACCACCGCCTTGCCCCGCGAGGTGCGCGAGCCGCGCGGCAGCCGCCAGGTCTTCAGCTTGTAGACCATGCCGTCGGTGGTGAAGAACAGCAGCGGCGTGTGGGTGTTGGCGACGAACAGCGTGGTGACCACGTCCTCGTCCTTCATCGCCATCCCGGCCAGGCCCTTGCCGCCGCGGCGCTGCTCGCGGTACTCGGTCAGCGCGGTGCGCTTGATGTAGCCCGAAAGGGTCACGGTCACCACCATGTCCTCGGGCTCGATCAGGTCCTCGTCCTCGAAATCGGCGGCGTATTCGACGATCTCGGTGCGGCGCGGCACGGCGAACTGCTCGCGCACCTCGCGCAGCTCGTCGCCGATGATCGCCATGATCCGCTCGCGCGAGCGCAGGATGTCCAGGTACTCGGTGATCTTGCCGGCCAGCTCTTCCAGCTCGTCGGTGACTTCCTTGACGCCCAGCTGGGTCAGCCGCTGCAGCCGCAGGTCCAGGATCGCGCGGGCCTGCACCTCGGACAGGTTGTAGGTGCCGTCCTCGTTGATCGTGTGGCTGGGATCGTCCACCAGCCGGATGTAGGGCGCGATATCGGCCGCCGGCCAGCGCCGGGTCATCAGCTTCTCGCGCGCCTCGGCGGCGTCGGCCGAGGCGCGGATCGTCGCCACCACCTCGTCGACGTTGGTGACCGCGACCGCCAGCCCGCACAGCACATGCGCCCGCTCGCGCGCCTTGCGCAGATCGTGCGCGGTGCGCCGGGCGACGACCTCCTCGCGGAACGACACGAACGCGGTCAGGAAGCCGCGCAGCGTCAGCTGCTCGGGCTTGCCGCCGTTCAGCGCCAGCATGTTGCACGCGAACGAGGTCTGCAGCGGCGTGAACCGGTACAGCTGGTTCAGCACCACCTCGGCGGTGGCGTCGCGCTTCAGTTCGATCACCACGCGCACGCCGAAGCGGTCGCTCTCGTCCTGCACATGGGCGATGCCCTCGATCTTCCGGTCGCGGGCCAGCTCGGCGATCTTCTCGATCATCGTCGCCTTGTTCACCTGATAGGGGATCTCGGTGATGACGATGGCGTAGCGGTCCTTGCGGATCTCCTCGATGGTCGAGCGCGCCCGCAGCAGCACCGAGCCGCGCCCCTCGAGATAGGCCTTCTTCGCGCCCGAGCGGCCCAGCATGATGCCCCCGGTGGGGAAGTCGGGGCCGGGAACGTAGTCCATCAGCTGTTCCGAGGTCAGGTCCGGCGTCTCGATCAGCGCCAGCGTGGCGTCGACCACCTCGCCCAGGTTGTGCGGCGGGATGTTGGTGGCCATGCCGACGGCGATGCCGCCCGCGCCGTTGACCAGCATGTTCGGGAACCGCGCCGGCAGCACGGTCGGTTCCTGCTGCTTGCCGTCGTAGTTGTCCTGGAAATCGACGGTTTCCTTGTCGATGTCCGCCAGCAGATAGTTCGCCGGCTTGTCCATGCGCACTTCGGTATAGCGCATGGCCGCCGGGGCATCCCCGTCCATCGAACCGAAGTTGCCCTGGCCGTCCAGCAGCGGCAGCGACATCGAGAAGTCCTGCGCCATCCGCACCAGCGCGTCGTAGATCGCGCTGTCGCCGTGCGGGTGGTACTGGCCCATGACGTCGCCGACCGGGCGCGCGGACTTGCGGTAGGACTTGTCGAATGTGTTCCCGGTCTCGTGCATCGCAAACAGGATGCGCCGGTGCACGGGTTTCAGCCCGTCGCGCAGATCGGGGATCGCACGGCTGATGATCACGCTCATCGCGTAATCGAGGAAGGATGTCTCCATCTCTTCTTCGATCGAGATCGTGGGTCCGGAATGCACCGGACGCTCGGGCGGCTCTTCGCCGTCCTGCGGGGGGATCGGATCGTCGGTCACGGGGCTGGGTGCCTGCTCTTATTGTCCCGGTATATTGTGTGCGGGACTATAGACCACGACGATATCGGGTAAAAGCCCATTGTGGCGCGGCCCCGGCCGGGGCCGCGCGCGGGTGCCGGGGGGCAGGGGCCCCGCAGCGGGCTCAGAACGGGATGTCGTCGTCCATCCCGCCCGAGGGCGGCCCCGACGGGCCCGAAGGCGCCGGCGCGCCGCCGCCGTAGTCGTCGCCGCGGCCGCCGGAATAGCCGCCACCGCCGCTGCCGCCGCCCTGGCCGCCCGGCGAGTCGAGGAAGGTCATCTCGCCCTTGAAGTTGCGCAGCACCACTTCGGTGGAATAGCGGTCCTGGCCCGACTGGTCCTGCCACTTGCGGGTTTCCAGCTGGCCCTCGATGTAGACCTTGGAGCCTTTGCGCAGGTACTGCTGCGCCAGGTCGGCGAGGCGCTCGTTGAAGATCGCGACGCTGTGCCACTCGGTGCGCTCGCGGTTCTCGCCGGTGTTGCGGTCGCGCCAGCGTTCGGAGGTGGCGATGCGCAGGTTGCACACCTTGCCGCCGTTCTGGAACGTCCGCACCTCGGGATCCGCCCCCAGGTTGCCGATCAGGATTACCTTGTTCACGCTTCCGGCCATCGCCGTCTGCCCTCCACTCGATTCTCGGTTCCGCGAGACCCTAGCCAGTTTGTCCGGCGGGCGCCACAGCGCGCGGACGCGGCCGGCAGGGGCGGTGCCGTCACCTGCGGTAACCAGGGGTGATCGGCGCGGGGGTGCAAGCCGCGCCGGGCTCTGCTAAAAGACTGCGGGGACTTGAAAAGACTCGGGAAAGCGGAAAGCGGGGGGTATGGCATGCGCGCGATGCTCGCGGGACTGGTGGTGACATGCGCGGTGGCGGCCGCGGGCGCGGCGTCCGCGCAGGGCATCCTCGGCGGCGGCTCGGCGCTGTCGGCCCACGACCAGAGCCTGATCCGCAGCCCGAAGAAGGGCCGGCTGAAGAGCAAGCCGCGGGTTCCCACCGCCGCCCGCGCCGAGACCGAGCCGCTGGGCATCCCGCTCGAGGCCTATGCGCCGGGCGATCCGTTCGCCACCGGCCCGGTGCCCGACAGCCCCTATGCGGTGCACGCGCGCGCTGCGGCACAGCGCCACGGCGTGCCGGCGGACCTGTTCTACAAGCTGGTGACCCGGGAAAGCCGCTGGAACCCGAAGGCACTCAGCCACAAGGGCGCGATCGGGCTGGCGCAGCTGATGCCGTTCACCGCCCGCAAGCTGGGCGTCGATCCGCACGATCCACAGCAGAACCTGGACGGCGGCGCGCGCTACCTGGCCGAGCAGTATCGCCGGTTCCGCGACTGGCGGCTGGCGCTGGCGGCCTACAACGCCGGCCCCGAGGCGGTGCAGCGCTACAACGGCATCCCGCCCTACCGCGAGACCCGGCTCTACGTCGCCGCGATCATGGGCGACTGATCTTCGGCGCCTGACCATCGGCGACCGGCCGCGTCCCGCCTGCACACCCCGCCGGCGGGACTTGTAAATGTTCCGTTAATGTTCCAGTTTGGCGGGGTGGGATTCCGCCCCCGGCGTCTTACATACGCCGGGGCGCAGGAGAGGGCTTATGGCTGAACTCAAGAACATCGAGATCCGCGGCGCGCGGGAACACAACCTGAAGTCCGTGGATGTCGACATTCCGCGCGACAGGCTGGTGGTGATCACCGGGCTGTCGGGTTCGGGCAAGTCCAGCCTCGCCTTCGACACGATCTACGCCGAGGGCCAGCGCCGCTATGTCGAATCGCTGTCGGCCTATGCCCGGCAGTTCCTCGACATGATGCAGAAGCCGGACGTCGACCACATCTCGGGGCTGTCGCCGGCGATCTCGATCGAGCAGAAGACGACCTCGAAGAACCCGCGCTCGACTGTCGGCACGGTGACCGAAATCTACGACTACATGCGGCTGCTGTTCGCCCGCGTCGGCACCCCCTACAGCCCCGCCACCGGCCTGCCGATCGAGGCGCAGCAGGTGCAGGACATGGTCGACCGGGTGATGACGATGGAGCAGGGCACCCGCGCCTACCTGCTGGCGCCGATCGTGCGCGACCGCAAGGGCGAGTACCGCAAGGAATTCGCCGAGCTGGCCAAGCAGGGCTTCCAGCGCGTCAAGGTGAGCGGCGAATTTCACGAGCTGGACGCGCCCCCGACCCTGGACAAGAAGTTCCGCCACAACATCGACGTGGTGGTCGACCGCATCGTGGTGAAGGACGGGCTCGAGACCCGGCTGGCGGATTCGTTCCGCACCGCGCTCGACCTGGCCGACGGCATCGCCATCCTCGAGACCGCGCCCCGCGACGGCGAGGGCGAACCCGAGCGCACCGCCTTCTCCGAGAACTTCGCCTGCCCGGTCTCGGGCTTCACCATCCCCGAGATCGAGCCGCGGCTGTTCTCGTTCAACGCGCCGTTCGGCGCTTGCCCGGTGTGCGACGGGCTGGGCAAGGAGCTGTTCTTCGACGAGCGCCTGATCGTCCCCGACGCGGGCATCAGCCTGCTCGGCGGCGCCATCGCGCCCTGGGCGAAGTCGAAGTCGCCGTATTTCCGGCAGACCGTCGACGCCATCGCCAAGCATTACGAATTCGATCCGCGCACCCCCTGGCGTGACCTGCCCGAGGCGGTGCAGCAGGTGATGCTGCACGGCACCGGCGGCCAGAAGATCAAGTTCCGCTACGACGAGGGCGGCCGCATCTACGAGGTCAGCCGCCCGTTCGAGGGCGTGATCCCGAACATGAAGCGCCGTTACCACGAGACCGACTCGAGCTGGATCCGCGAGGAGTTCGAGCGTTACCAGAACGACCGCCCCTGCGGCGCCTGCGACGGCTACCGCCTGCGCCCCGAGGCGCTGGCGGTGAAGATCGGCGGGCTGCACGTCGGCCAGGTGGTCGAGATGTCGATCCGCGAGGCGCACGCCTGGTGCGAATCGGTGCCCGGCGCGCTGACCGCGCAGCGGAACGAGATCGCCCGCGCCATCCTCAAGGAGATCCGCGAGCGCCTCGGCTTCCTGAACAACGTCGGGCTGGAGTACCTGACGCTCAGCCGCTCCGCCGGCACGCTGTCGGGCGGCGAGAGCCAGCGGATCCGGCTGGCCAGCCAGATCGGCTCGGGGCTGACCGGCGTGCTCTATGTGCTCGACGAGCCCTCGATCGGCCTGCACCAGCGCGACAACGACCGGCTGCTGGGCACGCTGAAGAACCTGCGCGACCAGGGCAACTCGGTGATCGTCGTCGAGCACGACGAGGAGGCGATCCGCGAGGCCGACTGGGTGCTGGACATCGGCCCCGGCGCGGGCGTCCACGGCGGCGAGATCATCGCCGCCGGCACCCCTGAGCAGATCGCGGCGCACACCGGTTCGGTCACCGGCGACTATCTTGCCGGGCGGCGGCAGATCGCCGTGCCCGCCGAGCGGCGCGCCGGCAACGGCAAGTCGGTCGTGGTCGAGGGCGCCACCGGCAACAACCTGCAGGACGTCACCGCCGAGTTCCCGCTGGGCAAGTTCGTCTGCGTCACCGGCGTCTCCGGCGGCGGCAAGTCGACGCTGACCGTCGAGACCCTGTTCAAGACCGCCTCGATGCGGCTGAACGGCGCCCGGCAGACGCCGGCGCCGTGTTCGACGATCAAGGGGCTGGAGCATCTGGACAAGGTCATCGACATCGACCAGCGCCCGATCGGCCGCACCCCGCGCTCGAACCCGGCGACCTACACCGGCGCGTTCACCCCGATCCGCGACTGGTTCGCCGGCCTGCCCGAGGCGAAGGCGCGCGGCTACAAGCCGGGCCGCTTCAGCTTCAACGTCAAGGGCGGCCGCTGCGAGGCCTGCCAGGGCGACGGCGTGATCAAGATCGAGATGCACTTCCTGCCGGATGTCTACGTCACCTGCGAGACCTGCGGCGGCAAGCGCTACAACCGCGAGACGCTCGAGGTCCTGTTCAAGGGCAAGTCGATCGCCGACGTGCTGGACATGACCGTCGAGGATGCCGAGACGTTCTTCCAGGCGGTGCCGGCGATCCGCGAAAAGATGACCGCGTTGACGCGCGTCGGCCTCGGCTACATCAAGGTCGGCCAGCAGGCGACGACGCTGTCGGGCGGCGAGGCGCAGCGGGTGAAGCTGTCGAAGGAACTGAGCAAGCGCGCGACCGGACGCACCCTCTACATCCTCGACGAGCCCACCACCGGGCTGCACTTCGAGGACGTGAAGAAGCTGCTGGAGGTCCTGCACGAGCTGGTCGCGCAGGGCAACTCGGTGGTTGTGATCGAACACAATCTGGATGTGATCAAGACCGCCGACCACATCATCGACATCGGCCCCGAAGGTGGCGACGGCGGTGGCAGGATTGTGGCGGCCGGCACCCCGGAATCCGTGGCCCAGGTGGCGGAAAGCCATACCGGTCAATACCTTAAGCCGATGCTGAAATCGCGGAGGATCGCCGCCGAGTAGCCCGCGAAAATCGCCAGGCAGCCAAATTCCTGCCCCAGACCACGGTTAAATTCACAACCGAAAGTGGTTCACAAGTGAAAGGAACACTCAGATGGCAGGTATCAGCAGGGCGCGCAAGCAGGACTCGGGCGACAAGATCACGGCACTGCTGTTCGTGGCGGTCGCGTTCGCGGCGGTGTTCGTGGGCGTGCACAAGGACGACATCGTCGAAGGGCGCCTGATCGAGGTTCTGACCTCCTACGTGCAGGACAGCTGACCCGCGCCGCCCGTATGGCGGCCTGAGCGGGCCGCGCCGGCCAGGCGCGGCCCGTTTTCGATTCTTCCGGTCGCAGGTCGTCGTCTTCTGCGGCGGCCCCTCAGCGCCGGAACCCCGCGTCGTGGCTGTCGCCGCGACCCGCTCGACCGGCGCGGCCGGCGCGTCGGGGTTGAGGATCGTCAGGCCCGGCCCGGTCCTGCGTCCGGCCCCGCCGGCGCCGCGCTCAGCCGGTGCGGTCGCGCCCGGCCAGCCACGGCAGCATCGCCGAGAAGTCGCGGCCGCGGCCCTGGTCCTCGACGAACGCCTGGTACAGCCGGACGGCCTGCGCGCCCAGCGGCGTCTCGGCGTGGACCTGCGCCGCCGCGGCCTGCGCCAGCCGCAGGTCCTTCAGCATCAGTTCGGCCGCGAACCCCGGCTGGTAGTCGTTGTCGGCGGGCGATTTCGGGCCGACGCCGGGCACCGGGCAATAGCTGTTGACCGCCCAGCACGATCCGGACGAGGTCGAGACCACGTCGAACACCTTCTGCGGGTCCAGCTCCAGCTTCTCGGCCAGCGCGAACGCCTCGCACACGCCGATCATCGACACCCCGAGGATCAGGTTGTTGCAGATCTTCGCGGCCTGGCCGGCGCCCGACGGGCCGCAGTGCACCGACCTGCCGCCCATGATCTCGAACAGCGGCAGCGCCGCGGCATAGCCGTCCTCGGTGCCGCCGGCCATGAAGGTCAGCGTTCCGGCCTCGGCGCCGGCGATGCCGCCCGAGACCGGCGCGTCGACCGCGCGCAACCCGGCCGTCACAGCATCCTCGGCCACCGCGCGGGCGGTGGCGACGTCCACGGTCGAGCAGTCCAGGAACACCGCGTCGTCGTCCATGAACGGGATGATCTCGCCGGCGACGCGGCGCAGCACCTCGCCGTCGGGCAGCATCGTGACCACCACCGCGCGGGTGGCGGCGGCCTCGGCGGCGGTGGTGGCGGGGGTCACATGCTCGACCTCGATCCCGGTCACGTCGTAGCCGTGCACCTTGTGCCCGGCCGCGGCCAGGTTGCGGGCCATGGGCGCGCCCATGTTGCCCAGTCCGATAAAACCGATTTCCATCAGGCTCTCCCTTCTAGACCGCGAAATCCGGCGCGCCGTCGACCGGGGCCAGCATCGCGGCGATGTCGGCCTCGCTCACCTCGGCCAGCGCGCGGTGGCGCCAGCGCGGCCGCCGGTCCTTGTCGATGATCGCCGCGCGGATGCCCTCGACGAAATCGCCGTGCTCGGCCGAGCGCGCGGTGAAACGGTACTCCAGTCCCAGCGCCTCGGGCAGGGTGTCGACGCGGCGCGCGCCGCGTACCAGCGCCAGCGCGCAGCACACCGACAGCGGCGAGTTTCCCGCCAGCGCCGCCGCCGCCCCGGCCCAGCCCTCGGCGGCGGCGGCCTCGGCGATGGCGGCGGCGGTGTCGAGCCCGAACAGCCGGTCGATCCGCGCCCGCTCCGCCAGCAGCGGCGCCGGCCCGGGCGGCTGCGCCAGCGCGCCGATGGCGGCGACGTCGCCGCCGGCGCACAGCGCCGCGGCCAGCTCCGGCCAGGCCGCGCGCGGCACGAACCGGTCGGCGAAGCCGCAGGCGATGGCGTCGGCCGGGCCCATCCGCGTGCCGGTCATCCCCAGGTACTCGCCCAGCCGTCCCGGCGCCCGCGCCAGCAGCCACGAGCCGCCGACGTCGGGCACCAGCCCGACGGCGCATTCCGGCATCGCCACCCGCGTATCCTCGCCCGCCACCCGGTGCCCGGCATGGCAGCCGATGCCGACGCCGCCGCCCATCACGAAGCCCTGCATCAGCGCCACCACCGGCTTGGGATAGGCGGCGATGCGCGCGTTCATCCGGTATTCGTCGGCCCAGAAGCGCCGGCCGTAGTCGTAATCGCCGGCCCGGGCGGTGCGGTACATCTCGGCCAGATCGCCGCCGGCACAGAACGCCCGCTCGCCGGCGGCGTCGATCAGCACCAGCGCCACCGCCGGATCGTCCGCCCAGCGGTCGAGCGCCGCGCCGATCGCGCGCACCATGTCCCAGGTCAGCGCATTCAGCGCCTGCGGCCGGTCCAGCGTCAGGCGCCCGGCGCGGCCCTCGGTGCGGACGCGGATCCCGCTCATCCGCCGCGCTCCGCCAGCATCGCGCGGGCGGTGATCAGCCGCATGATCTCGTTGCTGCCTTCCAGGATCTGGTGCACGCGCAGGTCGCGGACGATCTTCTCGATGCCGTAGTCGGCCAGATAGCCGTAGCCGCCGTGGATCTGCAGCGCCTCGTTGGCGACCCGGAAGGCGGCGTCGGTGACAAAGCGCTTGGCCATGGCGCAACGCTTGGTGGTGTCGGGCGCGCCGGTGTCGTAGGCCCATGCCGCCTGGCGCAGGAACACCCGCGCGGCCTGCAGCTCGGTCTCCATGTCGGCCAGCTTGAACTGCACCGACTGCAGCCGGTTCAGCGTGGCGCCGAAGGCGTGGCGCTCGCCGGCGTAGGCCAGGGCCGCGTCCAGCGCCGCCTGCGCCGCGCCCAGCGCGCAGGCGGCGATGTTCAGCCGGCCGCCGTCCAGCCCCTGCATCGCGTAGGCAAAGCCGCGGCCCTGCTCGCCCAGCAGCGCCGCGGCGGGGACCGGGCAGCCGTCCATCTGCACCTGCGCCGTGGGCTGCGCGCGCCAGCCCATCTTGCGCTCCTGCGCGCCGAAGCTCAGCCCCTCGGTGCCGTCGGGGATCAGCAGCGCGCTGATCCCGCGCGGTCCCGGCCCGCCGGTGCGGCACATCACCACGTAAAGATCGGCATAGCCGCCGCCCGAGATGAAAGCCTTGGTCCCGGTCACCCGCCAGCCGTCGTCCGCCGGTTCGGCCCGGGTGCGCAGCGCCGCCGCGTCCGAGCCCGAGCCCGGCTCGGTCAGGCAGTACGCCGCCACCGCCTCCAGCCGCAGCAGCGGCGCCAGCCAGCGGTCGCGCGCCTGCGCCGTGCCCAGGGTGGCCAGCATGCCCGTGCACATGTTGTGGATCGAGATGAACGCCGCCACCGACGGGCACGCCATCGACAGCGCCTCGAACACCAGCGTGGTGTCCAGCCGCGACAGCCCGCCGCCGCCCAGCTCCTCGGGGACATGGATCCCGCCCAGGCCCAGCGCGCCGGCCTCGGCCAGGAACTCGCGGGGCAGGGTGCAGGTGGCGTCCCATTCCAGCGCGTGCGGCGCGATGCGCTCCTGCCCGAAGGCGTGCGCCATGTCGAACACCGCCCGGCTGTCCTCGTTCAGGCTGAAATCCATGGCGTCTCCCCGGCGCTTTTCCGGAACGCTAGGGCGCGGGGCGGGGACAGGCAAGCCCGGCGCGGGCCGGCACCTAGTAGCGCGGGAAATTCAGGTCGAATCCGGGCCGGCCATAGCCGCGCAGCGGCGGTCGCGCCTGCAGCACCGGCGGCCGCGGCAGCGGCGCGACGACGATCGGCGGCGGCCGGAACGGGCCGGTGCGGCAGACCAGCACCCGCTCGCGCGGGAAGGCGAAGCCGGGGCCGTCGCCGCCGCCTTCGCCGCCGCGCCGCGGGGTGCGCAGATACCCGCGCCGGTCGACGCCGGTGACCGGCAGCCAGCGGCAGCGCGGCGCGCGGGTGTAGTCGCGCACCGGGTAGCCGACATAGCCGTCATAGGCGGCGGCCGACTGGTCGGTGGCGGCGGCGGCGGCGGTGGCGGCGGCGCTGCGCGCCTCGGCCTCGGCCCGGCGCCGGGCCTGCACCTGCTCCAGCGCCTGCTGCCGCTCGGCGGCGCGGCCGGCGAAGAACGCCTCGCGCTCGGCGCTCTCGCCGAACACCGGGAAACGGGGCGAGTCGATCCGGCGCTCCTCGGCGGTGGCCGGGGCCGGCGGGGCGGCGGTCAGCAGCAGCGCCAGCAGCGCGGCAAGGGGGGCGATGCGTGTCATGGGGCGCAGTATAGGCGCACGCGGCGCGCGGATCACGCACATCCTCGTGCATCCTCGTACGCCGCCGCGGGCGCTGGCGTCAGCCCGGGCCGCCGCCGGAGCCGAACAGCGCCCAGAGCCCGCCGCCGACCGCGATCGCCGCGCCGACGAACCCCAGCAGCATCAGCAGACCGTCGCGGTAGAGCAGGCCGAGGCCGAAGACCGCGACGACGATCATCGGCCCGGAGGTGGCGAAGGGCACCAGCTCCAGCGGCGGGACGGTGAGCAGCAGGCCCAGGATCACGATCCCGGCCGCGCGCCGCGCCGCCGGTCCGGCAAAACGCGACAGGCGCGCGTGCAGCTTGCCGTCGATCCGCAGCGACAGCGGCTTCAGCCACCGCACCGACTTGAGCACGCGGCGCGACCCGAGCCTGCGCCGGCGCAGCCATGCCGGCGCCCAGAAATGCTGGTACCCCATCAGCAGGCGCACGGTGATGATGCCGAGGGTCAGCGCAAGCAGCGTCGGAAAGCCCGGAATGCCGCCGATCGGCGTGAGCTCGATCAGCGGCAGCACCGCCAGCGCCGGGCCGTAGCCGCGATGGTCGAGCGCGTCGATCAGGTGGCCGACCTCGACCGTGTCCGCGTCCCCGCCTTCGGAGGCTTTCTCGAGCTCCTCGACGACGTCGGTAAGCGCGCCTTCATGCGTGTTCATGCCGGAGTCCCCATGCGGGCAACGTCTGCTGTTGCGAGCGGTTCCATGCCGCCGGTCCGGAATGGCCGCGCCCCCGCGAAGGCGCCGGGGTGCGGGGGCACGGGGGCGCCGAAGGCCCGGCTTTCCGCCGGAACTCCGCCCCGGCAGGGCGGGGCTCCGGCGCCGGCGTCAGTCCATCGGCTTGAAGTGGAACTCGCCGCCGTCCTTGATCCCGCTCGGCCAGCGCGCGGTGACGGTCTTGGTGCGGGTGTAGAACCGGAACGCGTCCGGCCCGTGCTGGTTCAGATCGCCGAAACCCGACTTCTTCCAGCCGCCGAAGGTGTGGTAGGCCAGCGGCACCGGGATCGGCACGTTGATGCCCACCATGCCGATGTTGATCCGGCTGGCGAAGTCGCGCGCGGCGTCGCCGTCGCGGGTGAAGATCGCGGTGCCGTTGCCGTATTCGTGGTCCATCGCCAGCCCCAGCGCGTCCTCGTAGCTGTCGGCGCGCACCGTGGACAGCACCGGGCCGAAGATCTCCTGCCGGTAGATGTCCATGTCGCGGGTGACGTTGTCGAACAGGCAGGCGCCGACGAAAAAGCCGTTCTCGTAGCCCTGCATGCTGAAGTTCCGCCCGTCGACCACCAGCTTCGCGCCCTGCTCGACACCGCGGTCGACCAGACCCAGCACGCGCTTCTTCGCCTCGGCGGTGACCAGCGGGCCGAAGTCGACGTCGTCGCCGCCGGTATAGGGTGCGATCTTCAGCGCCTCGACCCGCGGCGCCAGCTTCTCGATCAGCCGGTCGGCGGTGTCCTGGCCCACGGGAACCGCGACCGAGATTGCCATGCAGCGCTCGCCGGCGGCGCCGTAGCCGGCGCCGACCAGCGCGTCGACCGCCTGGTCCATGTCGGCGTCGGGCATGATGATCATGTGGTTCTTGGCGCCGCCGAAGCACTGCACGCGCTTGCCGTTGGAACAGCCGCGGCCATAGATGTACTCGGCGATCGGCGTCGAGCCGACGAAGCCGATGGCGCCGATGTCCTCGTGGTCGAGGATCGCGTCCACCGCTTCCTTGTCGCCGTTGACCACCTGCAGGATGCCGTCGGGCAGCCCCGCCTCCTGCATCAGTTCGGCCAGCATCAGCGGCACCGACGGATCGCGCTCGGACGGCTTCAGGATGAAGGCGTTGCCGGCGGCGATCGCCGGGCAGAACTTCCACATCGGGATCATCGCCGGGAAGTTGAACGGGGTGATGCCCGCGGCGATGCCGATCGGCTGCCGCAGCGAGTACATGTCGATGCCGGGGCCGGCGCCGTCGGTGAACTCGCCCTTCAGCAGATGCGGCGCGCCGATGCAGAACTCGGCCACCTCCAGCCCGCGGATCACGTCGCCCTTGGCGTCGGGGATGGTCTTGCCGTGCTCGCGGCTCAGCGCCTCGGCCAGCTTGTCCATGTCGCGGTGCAGCAGGCCGACGAACTTCATCAGCACGCGGGCGCGGCGCTGCGGGTTGGTCGCGGCCCAGGCCGGCTGCGCGGCCCGGGCGCCGGCGACGGCGGCGGCCATCTCCTCGGTCGAGGCCAGCGGCACCCGGGCCTGCACCTCGCCGGTGGCGGGGTTGAAGACGTCCGCGAACCGGCCCGAGGTGCCCTTGACGCGCTTGCCGTCGATGAAATGGTAAAGCTCTTCCATCGCAGATCCTCCCTGTGTCTGTCTGCGCACAGGTTAGTCTTGCGGAAATGCCGATGACAGAGGCAATGTCCCAAAAGCGTTTTGCGGAAATGGGGGTGCGGATGGCGCAGCCGAACTGGGACGACCTGCGTATCTTCCTTGCCGTCGCCCGCGCCGAAAGCCTGACCCGCGCCGCCAAGGCGCTGCGGCTGGACCCGGCCACGGTCGGCCGCCGCATCGCCCGGCTGGAGGAGGCGCTGGCCGCGGCGCTGTTCGTCAAGTCGCCGCAGGGCTATGTGCTGACCGAGCCCGGCCAGCGCCTGCTGGAGCACGCCCAGACCGTGGAGGAGGCGATGCGCGGCGCGCTGTCGCCGGGGCTCGACGCCTCGGACCGGCTCAGCGGCACGGTCCGCATCGGCGCACCGGACGGCTGCGCCACCTACCTGCTGCCGCAGGTCTGCGCCGCGATCCATGCCGAGCATCCGGGGCTGGAGGTGCAGATCGTCGCGCTGCCCCGCGTCTTCAACCTGTCCAAGCGCGAGGCCGACATGGCGATCGCGGTCTCGCGGCCCGCCGCCGGGCGGCTGACGGTGCAGCGGCTGGCCGACTACAAGCTGCACCTGACCGCGGCGCAAAGCTATCTGGACCGCGCCGCGCCGATCCGCGGCA
Source organism: Halovulum marinum (assembly GCF_009697225.1). GTDB lineage: Bacteria > Pseudomonadota > Alphaproteobacteria > Rhodobacterales > Rhodobacteraceae > Halovulum > Halovulum marinum. Next base: position 129,552 of record NZ_WIND01000006.1, on the reverse strand, counting down.
AGGCCGATCTGAAGGGCCACCCGGTGGTCGGCTACATCCCCGACATGATCTTCGACCGCGAGCTCGACTACCTGGCCGAGCTGGGGGTGACGCGGCCGACGATCGCCTCGAACTCGGTGGCGGTGCAGCTGTCCTTCGTTCGCGAGGGGGCGGGGCTGGGGATCGTGCACGACTTCACGCTGCCGTTCGCGCCGGGCGTGGTGCGGGTGCTGCCCGAGCAGATCTCGCTGGCGCGCAGCTTCTACCTGATCCGCCACGCCGACGACCGCCGGGTGGCGCGGCTGAACCGCTTTGCCGACGCGCTCGCCGCCCGCTTCCGCGCCGAGGTCACCCGGCTGGAGGCGGCCTGAGCCGCTGCAGCCGCCGTGCGCGGGTCGCGCGTGGCCCCGCGCACGCGGATCGGGGCCATCGTCACGCCCTGCCGGCCTGCGTTCTTGACAGAACGATATGCCGAGAGGACGCTGGCGCAAGGAACTGCGGGAGGCTTTCATGACAGTGCGCCAGATTCTGAAGACCAAGGCCATCGACAAGATCCTGACGATCACCCCAGATGCGATGGTGCACGAGGCGGCGAAGCTGCTGTCCGAAAAGCGCATCGGCGCGCTGATCGTCTCAAAGGACGGCCAGAGCCTCGACGGCATGATCTCCGAGCGCGACATCGTGCGCGAGCTGGGCGCCCGCGGCATCGGCATCATGGAGGAGCGGGTCTCGGACCTGATGACCACCAAGGTGATCACCGCCAGCCCCGCCGACTCGGCGGTGCAGGTGCTCGAGAAGATGACCAGGGGCCGCTTCCGCCATGTGCCGGTGGTCGAGGACGGGCAGATGATCGGCGTGGTCTCGATCGGCGACGCGGTCAAGCACCGCATAGACGAGGTCGAGGCCGAGAACACCGCCCTCACCGACATGATCGTCGGCCACGGCTGACCCCCGACCACGATCCCGGCGCCGGCCGCGCCCCCGCCGATGCGCGCCCAAGGGGCTTGACGCGGGCGCCGCTATCGGGTGCTTTGCGCCGCAACCCCACCGGATCGTGTACCGGGTCAGGAACGGCGCAGGGACAGGCAGATGCGGACAGGACTTTACCCCGGCACCTTCGACCCGCTGACGGTCGGTCACCTCGACATCATCGAACGCGCCTGCACGCTGGTCGACCGGTTGGTGATCGGCGTCGCGATCAACCGCGACAAGGGCCCGCTGTTCACCCTCGAGGAACGCGTCGAGATGATCGAGGCCGAGGCCGCGCCGATCGCCGCGCGCTGCGGCATCGAGATCGTCGCCTACCCGTTCGAGACCCTGCTGATCGACTGCGCCCGCGAGGTCGGCGCCAGCGTCATCATCCGCGGCCTGCGCGCGGTCAGCGACTTCGAGTACGAATTCCAGATGGTCGGCATGAACCGCGCCCTCGACGACACCATCGAGACCGTGTTCCTGATGGCCGACGCCCACCACCAGGCCGTCGCCTCGCGCCTGGTGAAGGAGATCGCCCGCCTGGGCGGCGATATCCGCCCGTTCGTCACGGAACCGGTCGCGAAGGCGCTGACGGCGAAATTCGCCTGACCCCGCGACCATTGCAGAAGGAGGCTCCCTTGGCCGACATCAAGGATCCCGAGAACACGCTGATCATCACGCTGAAGGACGGCGAGGTGGTGCTGGAGCTGCTGCCCGACGTCGCCCCCAGGCATGTCGAGCGCGTCAAGCAGCTGGCCCGCGACGGCCAGTACGACAACGTCGCCTTCCACCGCGTCATCGACGGCTTCATGGCGCAGACCGGCGACGTCGCCAACGCCAACATGGAAAAGGACTACAACCCGCGCCGCGCCGGCACCGGCGGCTCGTCGCTGCCCGACCTGCCGGCCGAGTTCTCCAAGGTGCCGTTCGACCGCGGCGCGCTGGGCATGGCGCGCTCGAACGACCCGGACTCGGCCAACTCGCAGTTCTTCATCATGTTCGACGAGGGCCATTTCCTGAACGGCCAGTACACCAACTTCGGCCGGGTGGTCTCGGGCATGGAGCATGTCGACGCCATCACCAAGGGCGAGCCGCCCGCAAGCCCCGACCGCATGATCACCGTGCGCGTCGCCGCGGACGTCGCGGCATGATCCGGCGCGCCTTCCTCGGGGCGGCCGCCGCGGCACTGGCCGCGTTCGCCGCCCCCGCCATCGCCCAGGATGCCGAGAACACCCTGTTGATCGATGTCGCCGGCGAGGCCAACGGCACGATCACGATCGAGCTGCTGCCCGACATCGCGCCGCAGCACGTCGAGCGGATCAAGACGCTGGCCCGCTCGGGCGCCTACGACGACGTGGCGTTCCACCGGGTGATCGACGGCTTCATGGCGCAGACCGGCGACGTCGAGTTCGCCACGCGCGAGAAGTTCGGCGAAGGCCGCGCCGGCACCGGCGGCTCGGACCTGCCGGACCTGCCGGCCGAATTCTCGGACCAGCCGTTCGAGCGCGGCGTGGTCGGCATGGCCCGCGCGCAGGATCCGGATTCGGCGAACTCGCAGTTCTTCATCATGTTCGCGCCGGGCGATTTCCTGAACGGCCAGTACACCGTCGTCGGCCGCGTCACCGATGGCATGGAGGTTGTCGACCAGATCCGCCGCGGCCGCGGCCAGTCCGGCGCGGTGACCGAGCCGGACTACATGACCGACGTGCGCATCGCCTCCGACGAGTAGCCTCGCGCGCGCTCAACACCGGGTGAGGGCCGCTTCCGGCCCCGCCCGCCCCGGCGCACACTTCCCCGGAACCCGACCCGGAGGAGATCATGCGCCGCCGCACCCTGCTGACCACTGCCGCCGCCGCCCTGGCCCTGCCCGCCGCCGCGCAGACGAATTTCCTGAACCAGCAATGGCCGAACACGGATTTCTCGCGCGCCGCCGTGCCGCTGTCCGAGATCCGCTCGGGCGGCGTGCCGCGCGACGGCATCCCGGCGCTCGACGGCGCGCGATTCGGCGCCGCCACCGGCCTGGACGCGCGCGAGCCGGTGGTCACCGTCGCCCTCGACGGCCAGCCCGAGCGCGCCTACCCGATGCGCTACCTGATGTGGCACGAGATCGTGAACGATGCGATCGGCGGCGTGCCCGTCGCGGTCACCTACTGCCCGCTGTGCAACTCGGCGCTGGTGTTCGACCGCCGCGCCGCCGGCATGGTGCTGACGTTCGGCGTCTCCGGGCTGCTGCGCCATTCCGGCCTGGTGATGTACGACCGCCAGACCGAAAGCTGGTGGCAGCAGTTCACCGGCGAGGCGATCGTCGGCCGGCTCACCGGCACCACCCTGACCCAGCTGGTCAGCTGGACCGAGCCGGTGTCGGCGTTCGCCGCGCGCAACGCCGGCAACGTGATGCAGCAGCCCGGCGCCGCCCGCCGCTACGGCAGCAATCCCTATGTCGGCTACGACGGCGCCGCGAAGCCGTTCCTTTACTCGGGCGAGGATCCGCCGCACGGCATCCCGCCGCTGGCCCGCGTGGTCCGCGTCGGCGACCGCGCCTGGCCGCTGTCGCGGTTCCAGGCGAGCCCGGTGATCGAGGTGGCCGGCCTGCGCCTGGAGTGGCGCGCCGGCATGGCCTCGGCGCTGGACACGGGCCGGATCGCGCAGGGCAGGGACGTCGGCGCGATCCGCGTCTACGGCACCGACGGACGCCCGGTCCCGCACGAGGTCGTCTTCGCCTTCGCCTTCCATGCCTTCACCCCGAACGGGCAGTGGATGCTGGGGCGCTAGGCCCGGCACATCCTGGGGTAGGCGCATCCTCGGCGGCCCGATACCCAAGGCGGTCACGTTTCCGTTTCAAGAAGCCGCTGGTGATCCGAGATGGGTGACATCCAGCGACGTTACGCCAATCACGAAATCGGTTAGGAAGCTCGTTCGCGAATACAGCTTGCAGGGTGAGGCCGAAGAGTTTTTCAGGCCTGCCCTGGATTCAGGACCGAGCCTCTCATTTGCTCGTGCAGTAAGGGACGGCGCGCGGCAGGCGGGTAGCCGCCGAAACATCCGTTAACACACTAGATAAAATCTATTTCCCATTAAAATCATTGGTTTAAGGGGTTTTCACGGTGAGATCCCCCCTTTTCACGGTGCAAACGGGTGCCCGGCGCGGCGCTTACAGCCGCACCAGCGCGTGGCGTTTCCTGCCCGCCGACAGTTTCACCGTGCCCGCCAGGCGGCCCCTGTCCACCATCAGCCCGGCGTCGGTCACCGCCTCGTCGTCCAGCCGCGCGCCATTGTCCGCGATCAGCCGCTTGGCCTCTTTCCCCGAGCCTGCCAGCCCCGACTTGACCAGCAGTTGCACGATGGAAATGCCGCCCTCGGGCACGTCCGCGGCCTGCAGCGTCGTGGTCGGCAACTCGCCCCCCACGCCGCCCTTCTCGAACACCTCGCGCGCCGTCGCCTCGGCCGCCGCCGCCGCTTGCGGGCCGTGGCACAGGGTGGTGACCTCGTTCGCCAGGCGCACCTTGGCCGCGTTGATCCCGGCGCCTTCCAGCGCGCCCAGCTGCTCGCATTCGGCAACCGGAAGCTCGGTGTAGAGCTTCAGGAACCGGCCCACGTCGGCGTCCAGCGTGTTGCGCCAGAACTGCCAGAACTCGTAGGGGCTCAGCATGTCGGCGTTCAGCCAGATCGCGCCGCCCGCCGTCTTGCCCATCTTTGTGCCGTCCGCCATCGTCAGCAGCGGCGAGGTCAGCCCGTAGACGTCGTTGCCCAGCATCCGCCGGGTCAGGTCGATGCCGTTGACGATGTTGCCCCACTGGTCGGAGCCGCCCATCTGCAGCACGCACCCGTGCCGGCGGTTCAACTCCATGAAGTCGTAGGCCTGCAGGATCATGTAGTTGAATTCGAGGAAGCTGAGGCTCTGCTCGCGGTCGATGCGGCTTTTCACGCTCTCGAAGCTCAGCATCCGGTTCACGCTGAAATAGCGCCCGACCTCGCGCAGGAAGGTCAGGTAGTTCAGGTTGTCCAGCCACTCGGCATTGTCGAGCATGATGGCATCGGTCCCGCCCTCGCCGAAGTCGACATACTTGGCGAAGACCTGTCCGATGCCCTCGATGTTCCGGGCGATCTGCGCCTCGTCCAGCAGCTTGCGCTCGTCGGCGCGGAAGCTGGGATCGCCCACCTTCGAGGTGCCGCCGCCCATCAGCACGATCGGTTTGTTGCCGGTCTTCTGCAGCCAGCGCAGCATCATGATCTGGATCAGCGATCCGACGTGCAGCGAGGTCGCGGTGGCATCGAAACCGATGTACCCCGGCGCCGCGCCGTTCCGAAGGCGTTCGTCCAGGCCCTGAAGGTCGGTGCAGTCGGCGATGAAGCCGCGCTCCCGCATCACCTGCAGGAATTCGGAGCGGGGTTTGTAGGTCATTGCGTCCGTCCGGTCGGGGTGGTTTTGTCAGGCCCGCATCTATAGCGGAACCGGACGTGAAGGAAAGCGAAATGGCCGAGGGGGACGCGCCCGAGGATCGCCCGGTCTGGGCGCTGGGGCTGATGAGCGGCACCTCGATGGACGGGGTCGACGCCGCCGCGCTGCTGACCGACGGGGTCGGGGTGCTGGGCTTCGGGCCGAAGCGGTTCCTGGCGTTCCCGGACGCCCTGCGCGCCGAACTGGCCGCCGCCCAGGGGCTCTGGCAGGACGACCGCGCGCGGCTGCCGGGGATCGAGGCGCAGCTGGCCGGGCTTTACGCCGAGGCGGTGCGGTTCTTCCCGACCACCGAGATCGTCGGCATGCACGGCCAGACCCTGGCGCACGAGCCCGCCTGCTTCCGCACCCACCAGGCCGGCGACGGCGCGGCGCTGGCCCGCGACGGCGGCAAGCCGGTGGTCTGGGATTTCCGCGCGGCCGACGTTCTGTCGGGCGGCGAGGGCGCGCCGCTGGCGCCGTTCTTTCACCATGCGCTGGCCCGGATGCTGGGTCTGGATGCGATCACCGCGTTCCTGAACATCGGCGGCGTCGCCAACGTGACCTGGATCGACCCGGCCGCGGCGCGGCCCGAGCGGCCGGGGGCGCTGGTCGCCTTCGACACCGGGCCGGGCAACGCGCCGATCGACGATCTGGTCGCCGCGCGCGGGCAGGGCAGCTTCGACCGCGACGGCGCGCTGGCCGCCGGCGGGCAGGTCGACGAGGCCGTCGTCGCCGAGGTGCTGGCCGATCCCTATCTCGCCCGCCCGGCGCCGAAGTCGCTGGACCGGAACCATTTCGCCTGGCTGCAGGACCGCGTCGCCGGGCTGGCGACGGCGGACGCCGCCGCGACGCTGGCGGCGGTGACGGCGGCGACGATCGCCGCGTCGGTGCGGCACATGCCCGAGCCGCCGGCGCGCTGGCTGGTCTGTGGCGGCGGCCGGCACAACGCGGCGCTGATGGGGATGATCGCCGCGCGCACCAATGCCGAGGTCGCCCCGGTCGAGGCCGAGGCGCTGGACGGCGATTTCCTCGAGGCGCAGGCCTTCGCCTATCTGGCGGTGCGGGTGGCGCGGGGGCTGCCGACCTCGGCGCCGTCGACCACCGGCGCGCGGCTGCCGGTGAGCGGCGGGCGGATCAGCCGGCCCTGAGCGCCGGGGCTCCCGCCCGGCGGGCGCGCCGCCGGCGCGGCGCTTCCGCCCGTTGGGCCCGGCCCGCTGCGCGGGTCCGGGCGCGGGCGGTCGGCGGGCGACCCCGGTCAGCGGGCGTTTTCGCTCAGCGGGTGGTTTCGGTCAGCGCGTGGTCTCGGTCAATCGGCGGCCGACGTAGGCGTTGATCAGCCCCATCAGTTGGTCCATCCCCGGCTCGAAGAAGTGGCCGGCGCCCTCGATCACCTCGTGGGTGATGGTGATGCCCTTCTGCTGCTTGAGCTTCTCGGACAGGCCGGTGACGTCGGCGGGCGGCACCACGCGGTCGGCGGAGCCGTTGACGATCAGCCCCGAGGACGGGCAGGGCGCGAGGAAGGTGAAGTCGTACATGTTCGCCGGCGGCGCGACCGAGACGAAGCCCTGGATCTCGGGGCGGCGCATCAGCAGCTGCATGCCGATCCAGGCGCCGAACGAGAAGCCCGCCACCCAGCAGCCCTTGGCGTTTGGGTTCAGGTTCTGCAGGTAATCCAGCGCCGAGGCGGCATCCGACAGCTCGCCCACGCCCTGATCGTATTCGCCCTGGCTGCGGCCGACGCCGCGGAAGTTGAACCGCAGCACGGTGAACCCCAGGTCGTGGAACGCGTAGTGCAGGTTGTAGACGACCTTGTTGTTCATCGTTCCGCCGAACTGCGGGTGCGGGTGCAGGATGATGGCGATCGGGGCGTCCCGGTTCGGTTGCGGGTGGTAGCGGCCCTCGAGCCGGCCCTCGGGCCCCGGGAAGATCACCTCGGGCATGTGTCACCTCTCTGGCGTTTCTCTGGTGTTGCCGCGATTGGTTGACGGAATCGCTAGGGCAACATAGAAACATTCTAATTCGCGTCCGGGGGAGCCCGCGGTCGCAGGTAAGTAAGCACTGTCACGGAATGCGTCAACTGGGAACGCCGCCGCGCCGGCATTCGGAGCAAGCCCATGAAACTGAGCACGAAAGGCCGCTACGCGATGATCGCGCTGACCGACCTGGCGCGCGAGGGCGGGCTGGGCGCCGACGGGCGGCCGGTGGCGCTGTCGGAGATCGCCGAGCGGCAGGACATCAGCCTGGCCTATCTGGAGCAGCTGTTCGTCAAGCTGCGCCGGTCCGAGATCGTGGAAAGCGTGCGCGGCCCCGGCGGCGGCTATCGTCTGGCGCGGCCGGCCGAGAAGATCCGCATCTCGGAGGTGCTGGAGGCGGTCGACGAGACGATGAACGCGCTGAGCCGCGGCGCCGGCGCCTCGGGCGCCACCGGCGACACCGACGCGGCGCGGCTGACCGAGCGGCTGTGGGAGCAGCTGTCGGCCTATGTCTACGTGTTCCTGCACCAGACCCGGCTGAGCGACATCGTCGCCGACGCGCTGGCGCCGTGCCCGGCGGTGCCGGCCTTCGTCGAGATGGTCGACGAATGAGCGGACGAGCGATCCGGGCGGCGGGTCCCGTGGCCGGCGGCGGATGCCTCCGGCGGGGATATTTGGAGACGGTGGAAGGGGGGCGCGCGCCATGAGCCTGCCGGCGAGCCGCATCTACCTGGACTGGAACGCCACCGCGCCGCTGCGCGACGCGGCGCGGTCGGCGATGCTGGCGGCGATGGACGTCGCCGGCAACCCGTCGAGCGTGCACGCCGAGGGGCGCGCCGCCCGGGGCGTGATCGAGCGGGCGCGGGCGCAGGTCGCCGCGGCGGTGGGCTGCCAGCGCGACGAGGTGGTCTTCACCAGCGGCGCGACCGAGGCGGCGATGGTGCTGGCGCAGCGGCCGCCGGGCGCGGCGGTCTGCGTCGACGATCTGGCGCATGACGCGCTGTGGGCGCATTTCGATCTGACCGGAGCGGATGATCCGCAGGCGCGCGGGCACACGCTGGCCATGGGCGTGGCCTGCGGCGAGACCGGGCTGCTGCGCCCGGTGCCGGAGCGGGTGGACGGGCGTTGGCCATTCGGCGCTGTGCGCTGCGACCGGCTGCTGCTGGACGCGACGCAGGCGGTCGGGCGGGTGCCGTTCGCCTTTTCCTGGTCGGGCGCGGAATTGGCGGTGCTGTCGGCGCACAAGCTGGGCGGGCCGAAGGGCGTCGGCGCGCTGATCCTGCGCGACGGGCTGGACATCGGCGCGCTGGCCCTGGGCGGCGGACAGGAGCTGGGCCGACGCTCGGGCACCGAGAACGTGATCGGCATCGCCGGCTTCGGCGCCGCCGCCGAGGCCGCGCTGCGCGACCAGGAGGCGGGCGCGTGGCGCCGGGTTGAAAAGTTGAGGAATTTGCTCGAGAAGACCCTGCAAGATGCCGCCGGGGACATTATCTTTGTCGGGCGGGACCAGCCGCGGCTGCCGAACACCAGCTGTTTCGCCGTGCCCGGCTGGAAGGGAGAGACGCAGGTGATGCAGCTGGACCTGGCCGGATACGCGATCAGCGCGGGGTCGGCCTGTTCCAGCGGCAAGGTGAAGGAAAGCCGCGTGCTGCGCGCCCTGGGTCATGACGGCGTCACCGCCGCGAGCGCGATCCGCGTCTCGCTGGGGCCGGTGACGACGCAGGACGAGATCATCGGCTTCGCCGAGGCCTGGACGGCGCACTACCGGCGCTGGAAGGCCCGCGCGGCCTGAGGGCGGCCCGAGGCCGGACAATCCGCCGGGCAAGCCCCGGCGTATCGGAACAAGACGGCCCGGCAGACGGGCGACAGGAGATGAGGATGGCAGGATTGGACGACGTTCAGCTGAAAGAGGCCCGGGCGCAGGACGCCGCGGCCAGGGACGTTCAGGTGAAGGAAGGGGTCGACCAGGACACCGTCGACGCCGTCCGCTCGGTCGGCGAGCGCTACAAGTACGGCTGGTCCAGCGACATCGAGATGGAATACGCGCCGAAGGGCCTGAACGAGGACATCGTCCGGCTGATCAGCGAGAAGAACGGCGAGCCGGAGTGGATGACCGACTGGCGCCTGACCGCCTATCGCCGCTGGCTGGAGATGACCGAGCCGGAGTGGGCGATGGTCCACTATCCGAAGATCGACTACCAGGAGCAGTACTACTACGCCAAGCCGGCGAGCATGAAGGAGAAGCCGAAGTCGCTGGACGAGGTCGATCCCGAACTGCTGGCGACCTATGAGAAGCTGGGCATCCCGCTGAAGGAGCAGATGATCCTGGCCGGCGTCGAGGGCGTCGACGCGGCCCCGGCCGAGGGCCGCAAGGTCGCGGTGGACGCGGTTTTCGACTCGGTCTCGGTCGGCACCACGTTCAAGGCGGAACTGGCGAAGGCCGGGGTGATCTTCTGCTCGATCAGCGAGGCGATCCAGGAGCATCCCGAGTTGGTGAGGAAATACCTCGGCTCGGTGGTGCCGCAGTCGGACAACTTCTTCGCGACGCTGAACTCGGCGGTGTTCTCGGACGGCTCGTTCGTCTATGTGCCGCCGGGCGTGCGCTGCCCGATGGAGCTTTCGACCTATTTCCGCATCAACGCCGAGAACACCGGCCAGTTCGAGCGCACGCTGATCATCGCCGACAAGGGCTCGTATGTCAGCTACCTCGAGGGCTGCACCGCGCCGATGCGCGACGAGAACCAGCTGCACGCGGCGGTGGTCGAGATCGTGGTGCTGGAGGACGCCGAGGTGAAGTACTCGACGGTGCAGAACTGGTATCCGGGCGACGAGAACGGCAAGGGCGGGATCTACAACTTCGTCACCAAGCGCGCCGACTGCCGCGAGGATCGTGCCAAGGTGATGTGGACGCAGGTCGAGACCGGCAGCGCCGTGACCTGGAAATACCCGTCCTGCATCCTGCGCGGCGACGAAAGCCAGGGCGAGTTCTATTCCATCGCCATCGCCAACAACTACCAGCAGGCCGACACCGGCACCAAGATGATCCACCTGGGCAAGAACACCCGCAGCCGGATCGTGTCCAAGGGTATCAGCGCCGGCCACGCGCAGAACACCTATCGCGGGCTGGTGTCGATGCACCCGCGGGCCAAGAACAGCCGCAACTACACCCAGTGCGACAGCCTGCTGATCGGCGATCAGTGCGGCGCGCACACGGTTCCCTACATCGAGTGCAAGAACAACTCGAGCCGGGTGGAGCACGAGGCGACCACCTCGAAGGTGGACGACGACCAGCTGTTCTACTGCCGCGCCCGCGGCATGGACGAGGAAGAGGCCGTCGCGCTGGTGGTCAACGGCTTCTGCAAGGAAGTCCTGCAGGCGCTGCCGATGGAGTTCGCCATGGAGGCACAGAAGCTGGTGGCGATCAGCCTCGAAGGCTCGGTCGGGTAGGGCGCGATGTCGGTGGCGCTGCCCATAACGCTTGTCGCGCTGGCGGCTGGTCTTGCGCTTGGCGTCTGGTTTCTGCGCCGCAGCAGGCGGGGCGGACCGGCGGAACGCCCCCGCGCCCGCGTCGCGTCCGAGGCGTCGCGGCGCGATCGCGGGGTTGACGATGCCATGCGCGAGCATGGCGGGGCTGACGATGCCATGCGCAAGCATGGCGGGGCTGACGATGCCAAGCGCAAGCATGGATGGTGCGGGACCCCGCGCTTGCAATGGGCGCTGCAGGAGCGGCAGTCGCAGCTTGCCGGACGCGCGTCCGGGCCGACCGCGCCCGGCACCGGCCAAACGAAGAACTGATCCGGACAGGCGGCAAGAGGACCTCAGCCATGATCATGACGACCACCCCGAACATCGAGGGGCACCGGATCTCGGCCTATCACGGCGTCGTGGTGGGCGAGGCGATCCTGGGCGCCAACGTCGTGCGCGACCTGTTCGCCGGGATCACCGACATCATCGGCGGGCGCTCGGCCAGCTACGAGGCCAGCCTGCAGGAGGCCCGCGACACCGCGATGAAGGAACTGGGCGACCGCGCGGCGGCGCTGGGCGGCAACGCCGTCGTCGGCATCGACCTGGACTACGAGGTGGTGGGCAGTTCGATGCTGATGGTCTCGGCCTCGGGCACCTCGGTGACGCTGGAGGCGGCGTGATGGCGTTTCTCGGGGCCAGCATCATCGCCGGGGTGATCTATTTCGTCCTCAGCTTCCTTTCGGGCCTGTATCTGAGCGGGCCGGACGTGACCACCGTCTCGGCGCTGGTGCAGGCGGTGGTCAAGACCGCCGTGTTCGTGACGCTGTTCCACTACGCGCACAACTGGATCGCGAGGCTGCTGGGCTGGTACCGGATCGACCAGCCCGAGGGGCGGCACACCTTCGACCGCAACCCCGCCCTGGACCAGGTGCGCGAAGAGGGGGGGCGCTGAGATGGCCGTGCAGCCGCGACGTCGCGTTCCCGAAGCGCGCCAGATCGACGCCCGCGCGCGCGAGCGCGGCATTGCCGGCCGGGTGCTGCCGTTCCTGCTGGGCATTCTCGGCGGGCTTGGGCTGGGGGCTGTGCTGCTGGCCTATCCCGACGCGGTCGACCGCGCCTGGGCGCAGCTGGCCGGGATGAGCGACCGGATCGCCGACGGCCAGCGGCAGTGGGGCGTCTGGGCGCTGACCCTGGCGCTGGTGTTCGTCGTGTTCATGCTGCGCGGCCAGATCCTGCGCAGCGGCGCGCTGCTCGGCCTGGTCATCGGCCTGTTCCTGTGGCTGCCGTTCGGCCGCCAGATCATCGCCTACACCCCGGGCCTCGACCGGCAGATGCCGGCGCTGGCCGCGGGGCTGGATCGTTTCGTCGCCCGCTCGCCCGCCTACGGCACGGTGCGCGGCTGGGGCGAATCCGTACTCGCCGTGCCCGGGCAGAGCCCTGCGGCGCGGCTTCCGCAAACTGCGAATGAAGGATGAAAGATGCTGGATATCAAGAACCTGCACGTGAAACTTGAGGAAGAGGACAAGCAGATCCTCAAGGGCGTGGACCTGCATGTTCCCGCCGGTTCCGTGCACGCGATCATGGGCCCGAACGGGTCCGGCAAATCGACGCTGAGCTATGTGCTGGCAGGCCGCGACGGCTATGAGGTGACCGAGGGCGAAGCGACGCTGGACGGCGCCGACCTGCTGCAGCTGGAGCCCGAGGAGCGCGCCGCCGCCGGCCTGTTCCTGGCCTTCCAGTACCCGGTCGAGATCCCCGGCGTCGGCAACATGACCTTCCTGCGCACCGCGCTGAACGGCCAGCGCAAGGCCCGCGGCGAGCCCGAGGTCAACTCGGCCGACTTCCTGAAGCTGGTGCGCGAGAAGGCGGCGACGCTGAAGATCACCAACGACATGCTCAAGCGGCCGGTCAACATGGGCTTCTCGGGCGGCGAGAAGAAGCGCAACGAGATCCTGCAGATGGCGGTGCTGGAGCCGCGCATGTGCATCCTCGACGAGACCGACTCGGGCCTTGACGTCGACGCGATGAAGCTGGTCGCCGAGGGCGTGAACGCGCTGCGCGACGAAGGCCGCGCCTTCCTGCTGATCACCCACTACCAGCGCCTGCTGGACCACATCCAGCCCGACGCGGTGCACATCATGGCCGATGGCCGGATCGCCAAGTCGGGCGGGCCCGAGCTGGCGCTGGAGGTCGAGAAGAACGGCTACGCCGAATTCGAAGGCGAGGTGGCCTGATGGCGGTCGCGCAGCCGAAGATCGACCTGGCCGAGTCGCTGCTGTCGCGCCACGCCGCGCCCGGGCCGGGCGCGCGCTGGGCGCAGGAGGCCCGCGCCGCCGCCGCCGCGCGCCTGCGCGCGATGGGCGCACCGGTGCGCCGCGACGAGTACTGGAAGTACACCGACCCCGCCCGGCTGACCGCAGCCGAGCTGGCGCCCGCGGCGCCGCTGGAGCCCGAGAAGGAGGCGCTTTACGGCGACCGCGCGCAGCTGAAGCTGGTGTTCGTGGACGGCGTGCTGGACGCCGATGCCTCGGACGCGCTGGCGCTGGACGGCCTGACGGTCGAGCCGCTGGCGCGGGCGCTGGCGACCGACATCCACTGGGCCCGGGACCTGTACGGCGTGCTGGAAGCGCGCGGCCAGGACCCGGTGCCGCGACCGCTGGCGGCGCTGAACACCGCGGTGGCGGGGCAGGGCGTGGCGATCCGCGTCTCGGCCCGCGTCGCGACCCCGGTGACGATCGTGAACCGGCAGCGCGCCGCCGACTCGGACGTGGTGCTGCACCACCTGATCCTGCTCGAGGACGGCGCCGAGATGACGCTGCTCGAGGCGGGACCGGCCGGTGCGCGCTACAACACCTGTCTCGAGGTCGACCTGGGCCGCGGCGCGCAGTTCCACCACGTCCGCACCCAGGGCCGCGACAACGAGCGCCACGCGATCACCCACAGCTTCGCGCGGCTGGCGGCCGAGGCGTCGTTCAAGGCGTTCACCCTGACCGTCAACGGCGTGCTGACCCGCAACGAGAGCGTGATCGAGTTCACCGGCGATGACGCCAAGGCGCATGTCGCCGGCGCGGCGGCGGGCGACGGCCGGTTCCACCACGACGACACCGTGTTCGTGACCCACGACGGGGTGAACTGCGAAAGCCGGCAGGTGTTCAAGAAGGTGCTGCGCAACGGCGCGCTGGGCGTGTTCCAGGGCAAGATCCTGGTCCGGCCGGGGGCTCAGCAGACCGATGGCTACCAGATCAGCCAGGCCCTGCTGCTGGACGAGGACAGCCAGTTCCTGGCCAAGCCCGAGCTGGAGATCTATGCCGACGACGTCGCCTGCTCGCACGGCTCGACCGTGGGCGCGATCGACGAGGACGCGATGTTCTACCTGACCTCGCGCGGCGTGTCGAAGCCGGACGCGCAGGACATGCTGGTGCTGGCCTTCCTCGACGAGGCGATCCAGGAAATCGAGGACGACGCGCTGGCCGACGGCATGCGCGAGCGGCTGGCGGGATGGCTGGCGCGGCGCCGCTAGAGCGGGCCGGGCAGCCGGCCGGGCTGGTGGCGGCGATCGCCGCCAGCTGGCGCGACCTGCGTGGCGGGGCGCGGCGCCGGCTGGCGCAGCGCCCGTCCGAGGCGGGGCTGCTGGCGCACGCCTATCTGGCGGCCGGGCTGGCCTTCGTCGCCGGCCTGCCGCAGGCGGTGGCCGACGCGCGGGCGCTGGACCAGCCCGACGCGCTGGCCGGGGTGCTGGCGGGCCGGCTGTTCGCGGCGCTGTTCCTGTTTCCGCTGCTGCTTTACGCGCTGGCGGCGGCGCAGCGGCTGGTGGCGCGCGGCTTCGGCGGGCGCGGCAGCTTCTACAGCGCCCGGGTGACGCTGTTCTGGACGGTGATCGTGGCGCTGCCGCTGGTGCTGGCCGAGGGGCTGGTCTCGGCGCTGGTGCCGGCGCTGCCGCCGCGCGGCGGCGCGCTGCTGGGCGCGGCGGCCTCGGCGCTGGCCGGGCTGGGATTCGTATGGATCTGGGCGACGATGACCGCCGAGGCTGAGGGATTCGGGCGCCGCGGCCTTGTTCTTGCCGTATTCCTGATCATTCTGGTCGCAAGTCTGGCCCTGCTGCGCGTGATTCCGTCTATAGCGTGAAAATCCGCAGCAGCGGTCGGTAACCGGCCCCGTTAAGGCCGCATTAGTGTCTCTCTGTTACCTCGTTCGCACGGTACGCTGCTTCGGAACCAAGGTTCGGCGCGCGACACCGTGGCGCGCCTTGCACTAGAGGGGTGAGTAGAATGAGCCACCAGATCGCCGAAGCCATGCTGCTGCAAAGCGGCGGCACGATGGATGCCCGCCGCACGTCGCTGGGCGACCGGATCGTCGATGCCTGGAAGGACATGCGCGCCTCGACCGAGCGGCTGATCGCCGAGAACCCGTCCGAGCACCGGCTGCTGTTCTACGTGCTGCTGTCGGACATCATCTTCTTCCTGTCCTGGGCGCTGAAGACCGTCGTCGCGCCGGTCTCGGGGGTGAAGGCGCAGGTGCCGCTGGAGATCGGCATCTGGCTGATCGCGGCGCTGATGCTGCGCACCGCGTCGATGTACGGCTTCTCGGCCATCGTCACCGCGTTCGTGCGGCTGTTCGGCGGCACCGGCAGCTGGCGCGCGAACCGGGCGGGGATCTTCTGGGGCGCGCTGGTCGCGGCGCCGTTCGGCTTCCTGATGGCCGCGGTCACGGTGTCGATGTCGTGGCTGGAGCCGATGTTCCCGATCCTGCGCGAGGACTGGATCGCGCTGCCGCCGTACTGGATCAGCCTGGTGCCGTTCCTGTGGTTCATCAGCCAGGGGGTCGCGCAGGCGAACGGCTTCCGCAAGAACGCCGCCGTTTTCCTGGCGATGTCCGGGGTGGCGCTGGCGCTGATGCTGGTGGCGATGTACCTGCGGAAGATCGGCGTGCTCTGAGATGATGCCGCCGCTGCTGCGGCAGCTGTTCCGGGAAAGCCTGGTCCTGCCGCGCAGCGCGGCGCGAAGGATCCTCAACCTGGCGCCGCCCCCGCGGGCGGCGTTGTCCGTGGCGCTGCTGGCGATCATCGTGTCGACCCTGTTCGGGGCCGCGGCGCGGCTGGTGCTGCCGCCCGCCACGAACCCGCTGGCCGAGGCGCTGCTGGACGCGCCGCTGCTGGCGACCGCGCTGCAGTTCGGTATCTACCTGGTCATGGCCGCGCTGGTCGCCGGGCTCGGCCGGCTGGCCGGCGGGCGCGGCGATCTGCCCGGCGCGCTGGCGCTGATGGCCTGGATCCAGGCGATGCTGACGGTGCTGCAGGTCGGGCAGACGGCGGCGCTGCTGCTGCTGCCGGCGCTGGGCAATGTCGCCGGCGTGGCGGTGATGCTCTGGTTCTTCTACGCGCTCTCGGCCTTCGTCGCCGAGCTTCACGGTTTCGGCAATGTGTTGAAAGTCCTCGGCGGGGTCTTTATCTCGTTCATAGCCGTGCTGCTGGTACTGGCCTTTCTTGTGACGCTGATGGGCGTCCCGCTGCCGGAGATGCGCTGAATTCATGTATGACGTCGAAAAGGTGCGCGCGGATTTCCCGATCCTGTCGCGCACGGTGAACGGCAAGCCGCTGGTCTATCTGGACAACGGCGCCTCGGCGCAGAAGCCGCGGGCGGTGATCGACGCCGTGACCCGCGCCTATGCCGAGGAATACGCCAACGTCCACCGCGGGCTGCATTTCCTGTCCAATCTCGCGACCGAGAAATACGAGGCCGTGCGCCCCAAGCTGCAGGCGTTCCTCGGTGCGGCGCACGAGGACGAGATCATCTTCACCACCGGCTCGACCCAGGGGCTGAACCTGGTGTCGTACGGCTGGGCCGCGCCGCGGATGCAGGCCGGCGACGAGATCGTGCTGTCGGTGATGGAGCATCACGCCAACATCGTGCCCTGGCACTTCCTGCGCGAGCGGCAGGGCGTGGTGCTGAAATGGGTCGACATCGATGCCGACGGCGGCCTCGACCCGCAGGCGGTGATCGACGCCATCGGTCCGAAGACGAAGTTGATCGCGCTCACCCACATGTCGAACGTGCTGGGCAGCGTCGTGGACATCAAGACGGTCGCCGCCGCGGCGCGCGCGCGCGGCGTCGCCATCGCCGTCGACGGCAGCCAGGCGGCGGTGCACATGCCGGTCGACGTCGCCGATCTGGACGTGGATTTCTACGCCATCACCGGTCACAAGCTGTACGGCCCGTCGGCGTCGGGCGCGCTTTACGTGCGGCGCGAGCGCTATCCCGAGATCCGGCCCTTCATCGGCGGCGGCGACATGATTCGCCAGGTCCGCAAGGACGGCATCGACTGGAACGACCCGCCGCACAAGTTCGAGGCCGGCACCCCCGGCATCGTGCAGATGATCGGGCTGGGCGCGGCGCTGGACTACATGACCGGCCTGGGGATGCAGAACATCGCCGCGCACGAGGCCGACCTGCGCGATTATGCCATGGCGCGCTTCCAGGGGCTGAACTGGCTGAACCTTCAGGGCACCCGGCCGGACAAGGGCGCGATCTTCTCGTTCACCATCGAGGGCGCGGGCCATGCCCACGACATCTCGACGGTGGTCGATCAGAGGGGAATCGCCGTGCGCGCCGGGCAGCACTGCGCCGAGCCGCTGATGGAGCACCTCGGCGTGCACGCCACCTGCCGCGCGTCCTTCGGCCTGTACAACACCCGCGCCGAGGTCGATGCCCTCGTGGATGCGCTGGAACTGTGCCACGAGCTTTTTTCGTGAACGAATTCAGGCACTAAACCCGGGTTTATTGCCGAAGCCGCGGTTTGTGAGCATGGAATTCCTGCAGTCGGCACACGAGTCGACACAGGAGGAATCATGCATTTCATTCGCCCACTGACCACGAGCGCAGCCGCACTTGCTCTCGGCACCGCCCTGGCGCTGACCCCGGTTGCCCAGGGCGTCTGGAACCTGGATGCGGCCCTGGCACAGGGCAAGGGGAACTCCGACAAGGACAAGGGCGGTGACAAGGGCGGTCGCGGCGGCGGTCGCGACAAGGAAGAGCGTGGCCGCGGCTCGAGCGGCAGCGCGACCAGCGTCCAGCGCGCGGATCGCACGCCGCCGGGGCAGGCGAAGAAGACCGAGACCGCCGCGCCGGGCGGCGTCTTCGTCCCGCCGGGCCAGGCGAAGAAGTCAGCGCCCGTGGCGGCAACAACCGACGGCGGCGCCCGCCGCGTGCCGCCGGGCCAGGCGAAGAAGGCCACCGCCACCGAACAGCAGGCCTATGCGGAGCCGCTGCCCGAGGACGGCATCGTGCTCGAGGAACTGGAGCCGAAGGGCAAGAACATCCGCGCGCAGCTTGGCGCGCTGAACGCGGCCCACGCCTCCGAGAACGCGCTGCAGAACGCCTCGCCGAATTCGCGGGTCGGCCGGATCGCCGCCTACCGCGACGAGATCCTCGCCGGACGCGAGGCCGCGGGCGAACTGGAGGAGGCGCGCGCGCTGCTGGAGACGCTTGACGCGCCGGAGCGCGAGATCGACGAGATCCGGACCGACCTGGGCGACACGCGCGACCGGATCGAGACGCTGCGCGAGGACATCGATCTGCTGGAGCAGGCGGTCGCGGACGGCACCGGCGATCCGGACGCGCTGGCCGCCGCACGCGCCGAGCTGCGCGAACTGCGCGACGACCGCTCCGCGCTGCGCGACGAGCTGACCGAGGCCCAGGATTATGCCGAGGCCGAGTTCCTGGTCGACGAGCTCGAGGACGAGATCCTGCTGTCGGTCGAGGAGTCGAACGGCCTGCTGGACCTGGCGGCGAACAAGCCGGTGACCGACGATGTCGAGGTCGAGGTGCAGCGCCTGCTGGGTCTGGACGGCGATCCGCTGGCCGATGTCGTCGCAGACGTCGTCGCCGACGCCGAAGAGGAAGAGTTCGATGATGGGACCGGGGACGAACCGGTGATCATCGTCGTGGACTAGGTCACTGCGGGGCCGGTGACGGCCCTGCTCCCCCGAGCCCGCCTCCGGCTCCCCCCGGCCGGAGGCGGGTTATTCCTACCGCCCCGCCGCGGGCGACGGCGGGATCCAGCGCCATCGAGATGTATTCGCCGCGCCGCCACAGCAGCGCCTGGTCGTCGTAGTGCCGCGACAGCACGTGACCGCTCTGGCCGGTCGAGGTGATGAACACCGAGCTTTCCGGATCGGCGAAGTCGACCACGGCGCGGAACACGCTGGCGTGCACATTGGCGTAGGGTGTCGGGCCGCGGCCGCGGGTCTGGCCGCGCCGCAGCGTGGTGTCGCCGCCCGGGGTTTCCTGCCGGATGTTCACCAGCCAGCCCAGCAGCGGCACATCGCCCAGCACCTCGTGCTTGTGTTCGGCGGTGTGCGCCGCACCCCAGCGCCAGCTGTCGATGCGATCGCCATAGCTTTCGGACAGCTCCAGCAGGGCCGAGTCCAGCGCCAGCCGGGCCATGTCCTGGCAGGTCTCGACGGTGTCGGACTGGCGGATGTCGCACCAGGCGGCGGCGCCGTCGACGTCGCGGTAGACGCGCTCCAGGAACAGCGGATCGGGGCGGGCGAAACGGTCGGCCAGCGGCCCCAGCTCGTCGATCACCAGCCGGCGCTGCAGCGCGCGCACCCAGGCGGTGAACACCAGCGGCTCGAAACTGTGCTGGCTCATCTCGCCGTTCCACTTCGCCAGCGCCTCGAGCGCGATCTGCCGCTGCCGCCCGACGGTATTCTGCGCCGCCGGCTCGCCCTGGTACCACAGGTTTCGGGCGATCAGCGGCAGCAGGTTCCGCGCCGCGGGCGAGATGGTGTCGTTCTGGATCTCGATGAAGCTGTCGAGGGTGTGGAACTCGCGCGAATTCAGCAGCCGCTCGGCGCGCTGGATGCGTTGGGTGTCGCCCCAGTCGAAGCTCCAGTGCGCGGGGAACGGGGCGTCGGTGGTGCGGTTGTTGGTGTTGACGACGATGCCGCCCTCGGGGTTCGTCGCGCCGGGGTTGTCGGCCGGGTCCATGTAGCCCTGCCAGTCGTTCCTGGCGACCCAGCCGGCGGCCGGGATCCGGCCCTGGCTGTCATGCTCGGGCAGGCGGCGCGGCGCGCGGCCCATGGCGCGCAGGGCGACGGTCTCGGCGTCCGCGACGACGATGTTCTGCGACGGCGCGTGGTAGATCTCGGCCAGTTCCAGCACCTCGTCGACCGAGCCTGCGCGCATGATCCCCAGCGCCGCCTCGATGCTGCGGTCGTCGGTCTCGAAGCCGGTCCAGGCCAGCGCCGCGACATGGCCGCGCGGGGTGATCTGCGCCGCCGAGAAATGCGGTGCCGGGATCACCGGCCCGTGCCGGGTCCAGCGCAGCGGCACGGTGCGCGGCGGCGCGCCGTCGATCTGGATCACCGACTCGCGGGTGCGGAACGGGCGCATGCCCTCGGGCGTCTCGTAGCGGTCGGGGTTCTCGGGATCCAGCCGCTCGATGTAGATGTCCTGGTCGTCGAGGTAGCTTGAGGTCAGCCCCCAGGCGACGTTCTCGTTGCGGCCCATCAGGATCGAGGGGATGCCGGGGATGGTCGCGCCGATCACGCCGCCGGCCTGCAGCTCCAGCCGGGCCAGGTACATCGGCCCCGGCGCGGACAGGCCCAGGTGCGGGTCGGTGGCCAGCAGCGAGGCGCCGGCGGCCGCCCGCCCCGGCATCGCTGCGAAGGCGTTCGAAGCGCCGGCCAGACCCACCGGGCGCTCGGGCGACAGCGGGTTCGGTTCGGCCGGCGCGGCGGCGGACTGCCAGCGCGGCACCGAAAGGCTGCCGGCGTAGTCGGGCAGGGCGACCACCGCCCCCGGCGCCTCGGGCAGGATGTCGGCGACGCGCTCGGGCTCCAGGCGCAGCGACAGCGCCGCGCGCAGCGCCTCCTTCGCGGCCTTGTCGGTCAGCCGCAGCCCCATCGCCTTCATCACCGCGATGCTGTCGGCGGGCGTCCAGGGCGCGATCTCGGGCTCGAACAGGAAGAACTCGGGCGCGCCGCGGCCCAGCGCGTCGCGGCGCACCAGGTCGATATAGGCATTGACCCCGTCGGCATAGGCCTGCAGCTGCGCCTTGACCTCGTCGGTCTGCGCGTCGGCGGTGCGGCGGGCGATGTCGTAGATGTCGAGCGCGCGCATCAGGTGGTCGACCTCGACGGTGCGCTCGCCGAACAGCTCGGACAGGCGGCCCTGCGCCACCCGCCGGCTCAGCGCCATCTGCCACAGCCGGTCCTGGGCGTGCACGAAGCCCAGTCCGAACAGCACCGCCGCGTCGTTGTCGGCGAAGATGTGCGGCACGGCATAGTTGTCGCGCACGATCTCGATCTCGCCGGGCGCGTCGTCCAGGCGGTAGCTGGCGTCGTAGTCCGGCAGCGAATGCGAGGCCAGGTAGTACGCCAGCCCCGCCGCCGCGAGGGCGAGCAGCGTCGCCAGGGCCAGCGCCCTGAGAAGCCAGTTGAAGATGGTGCGCGTCATGGCCCCGAACCTGTCCGGTGCCCGCCCCTGGGGCAAGTCAAGCCGTCAGCGGATCAGGCGGTTGTACTTCGCGCCTTCGAGGCTGGCGCCCAGAAGCAGGCCGCGCTGGCCGTAGACCACCTCGTAGATCGGCTGCTGCAGCGTCGTCGAGGACACCCCGGCGGCGATGCCGTCCTCCAGCACCGTCGCCTCGGCATCGACGCCAAGCTGCCAGCCGTCGGCCTGCCGGAAGTTCGCCAGCGCCGCCGGCGAGATGAAGAACAGCGCCTGGCCGAAGGTCTGCACCCCGGCCTGGAAGCCCAGCGAGGCGGCGCCGACCGAGATGTAGTCCACCACCGCGTCGCCCACCAGCAGCGCGCCCTCGCCGTAGGAGCCGCCGACGATCAGCCCGCCCTTGACGATCTCGGGGATGATCAGCATCCCGGCCGAGCGCTCGGCCAGGCCGCGCAGCGAGGGGTACTGCGCGAACAGCTCGTTGCGGCTGGCGCGGACCCGCGCCTCGAGCTCCGAGCCGTTGGCGCGCGGGGCGCAGGCCGCCAGCGAGGCGGCGCCGCCGGTCAGGATTACGTTGCGTCTTGTCACGGACATCTGTGTCGCGCTCCTTGCATGAATGAATGCCTCGACCGCCGGTCTGACGCCGACTGTTTCCCATGGATACACGCTCGCGCGGGCGCTGTCACCGCCCGCGCCGGCGGTTTCTCGCCGGGCGCGGATACCGGCCTTGCGGCGCGGCGCCGCGGCGGATCACAGCGCACGCGCCAGCTCGGGCGCGAAATAGGTCAGCACCCCGTCGCAGCCGGCGCGCTTGAACGCGGTCAGGCTTTCGGCGACGATCCGGTCGCGGTCGACCCAGCCGCTGGCGGCGGCGGCGGCGATCATCGCGTACTCGCCCGAGACCTGATAGGCGAAGGTCGGCACGCCGAACTCGCGCTTTACCCGGGTGCAGATGTCCAGATACGGCATGCCGGGCTTGACCATCACCATGTCCGCGCCCTCGGCCAGGTCGGCGGCGACCTCGCGCAGCGCCTCGTCGCCGTTGCGCGGGTCCATCTGGTAGGATTTCTTGTCGCCCTTCAGTGCGCCCGACGCGCCGACCGCGTCGCGGAACGGGCCGTAGAACGCCGAGGCGTACTTGGCGGCGTAGCTGAGGATCGTCACGTCCTGGAAATCGTGGCTTTCCAGCGCCCGGCGGATGACGCCGATGCGGCCGTCCATCATGTCCGACGGGCCGAGGATGTCGGCGCCGGCCTCGGCCTGGGCCAGGGCCTGCTTCTCCAGTGCCAGCAGGGTTTCGTCGTTCACCACCACGCCGCCGCGCACCAGCCCGTCGTGGCCATCGGAATTGTACGGATCCAGCGCCACGTCCAGCATCACCCCCAGCTCCGGCACCGTCGCCTTGATCGCGCGGGTCGCGGTGTTGACCAGGTTGTCGGGGTTCCAGGCCTCCTCCGCCTCGGGGGTCTTCACCGCCGGGTCGGTGTAGGGAAACAGCGCCACGCAGGGGATGCCCAGATCCGCCGCCTCGCGCGCGGCCTCGACCGCCAGGTCCACCGACAGCCGGTCGACGCCGGGCATCGACGGCACCGGCTCGCGCCGGGTCTCGCCGCCGGTGACGAAGATCGGCCACAGCAGGTCGGCGGGCGACAGCCGCGTCTCGGCGACCAGTTCGCGGATCCAGCCCGCGCGCCGCAGGCGGCGGGGCCGGGACAGGGGGAAGGGCGCGGGGATCGGCGGCATCGGCGGGCTCCTGCGGTTTGCGACGTTCCTGCCAGAGTCGCGCGCCGTCGGCAAGAATGACGGCGGAAGCGATTGAATTTCCCGCGCGATCCGGTAGGTCAGACCGGACACACCCGGTGCCGGAGCCCCTTCATGGACATTGTGCGCGAATTCATGAGCCCCGACAGCTTCTGGACGCTGTGGTTCTGGATCGCGCATGTGGTGGCCTGGTCGATGGCCTCGCATTTCGCCATGGGCGTGCCCTATGACATGATCGTCGAGGCGAACCGGGAGACGGCCGAGGACGGCCCCTGGGCGCGCGCCACCGAGGCGATGATCCTGGCGCAGGCGTTCCGCTTCACGGCGATGGCGCGCCGCTTCGGCGTCGCCGCGGCGGCTGCGGTCGCCTTCCTGTTGTCGATGCTGGTGACGCTTGGCCTGCACACCGACATCGAGTTCGCCCGCGCCGTGGCCACGATCCTGGGGCCGCTGACGCTGATCTACGTGCTGACCGTCCGCACCGCCTTCCGGATCGAGCAGACGCACGCGCGCGGCGCCGCGCTGCGCCGGATGATCCGCACCCAGCGCCTGCAGAACCAGATGATCGGGCTGATGGCGATCGCGATCGCCGTGGCGGTCGCGGTGTGGGAGGTGATGCGGAACATCGTTCCGATCTGATCGCGCCGCCGGCCACGCCGGCCATACCGGCCAAGCCGGCCACGCCGGCCTTGCCGCCGCCGCCCGCAGGGCCTAAATCGCGCCCATGAAAGCCGAAGCTCCCCTCTCGCCAGGTCGCGTGACGATCGGTGGCGCGCCCGAAGGATTCGACGCGACCGTGCTGGCCGCGCTGGCGCAGCGCGGCGCGGCGCCGGTGCTGCACGTCGCCCGCGACGCGGCCCGGCTCGAGGCGATGCGCGCCGCGCTCGGCTTCTTCGCGCCGGAGCTGCCGGTGATGGCCTTTCCGGCCTGGGACTGCCTGCCCTACGACCGGATCTCGCCCGCCGCCGAGGTG
This sequence comes from Halovulum marinum, assembly GCF_009697225.1. Lineage (GTDB taxonomy): Bacteria > Pseudomonadota > Alphaproteobacteria > Rhodobacterales > Rhodobacteraceae > Halovulum > Halovulum marinum. The sequence continues at coordinate 105,540 of NZ_WIND01000006.1, read as the reverse complement.
TCGGCCGCGCGGATGTCGGTGCTGGCGGCGCTGGCCGATGCGCCCGCGGGGCCGATGGTGGTGCTGACCACGCTGGCCGCGGTCACCCAGCGGGTGCCGGCGCGGGCCACGCTGCGCGACGCCCGCTTCTCGGCGAGGGTCGGCCAGCAGATCGACGTCGAGGCGCTGCGCGCCTTTCTGGTGCGGATGGGCTTCACGCAATCGCCGACGGTGACCGAACCGGGGGATTTCGCGGTCCGCGGCGGGCTGATCGACATCTTCCCGCCGGGCGCGCCGCAGCCGCTGCGGCTGGACCTGTTCGGCGACGTGCTCGACGGCATCCGCCGCTTCGATCCCGGCACCCAGCGCAGCGCCGAGCCCGAGCGGCGCATCGACCTGGCGCCGGCGTCCGAGGTGATCCTGGACGCCGAGGCGATCCAGCGCTTCCGCCAGACCTACCGGGCGACGTTCGGCGCGGCCGGCTCGGACGATCCGCTCTACGAGGCGGTCAGCGCCGGCCGCAAGCATCAGGGCATGGAGCACTGGGCGCCGTTCTTCCACGACGACCTGGAGACGCTGTTCGACTACCTGCCCGCCGCGCCGGTGGTGCTGGACGACAAGCTCGACGCCGCCCGCGAGGCGCGCTGGACCTCGATCGTCGACCAGTACCAGAACCGGGCCGAGGCGCTGAAGTCCCGCGACCGGATGCAGACCGTCTACAAGCCGGTGCCGCCGGAGCAGTTCTATCTCGACGGCGGCGCCTGGGACGCGGCGCTGCACGGCCACGCGGTGCGGCAGCTGTCGGTGCTGCCGCAGCCCACGGGGCTGGGCGTCACCGACGCCGGCGGCCGCGTCGGGCGCAACTTCGCCCCCGAGCGCCAGCGCGAGGAGATCAGCCTGTTCGGCGCGCTGGCCGACCACATCCGCGGCCGGCGCGGCGACGGCCACGTGATCCTGGCGACCTATTCCGAGGGCGCGCGCGAGCGCATGGCCGCGCTGCTGGAGGATGCCGGGCTGGCCGACGCGCAGGTGCTGGCGGACTATCGCGAGCTGCCCGCCGGCAAGGGCGGGCTGTTCGTGGCGGTGCTGGGCATCGAGGGCGGCTTCACCACCTCCGGGCTGACGGTGATCTCGGAGCAGGACATCCTCGGCGACCGGCTGATCCGCGCCCCGCGCCGGCGGCGGCGGGCCGAGAATTTCGTCTCCGAGGCGACCAGCCTGCATCCGGGCGATCTGGTGGTGCACCTGGAGCATGGCGTGGGCCGGTTCAACGGCCTCGAGACGCTGACCGCCGCCGGCGCGCCGCACGAATGCATCGCGCTGGAATACGCCGGCGGCGACCGGCTGTTCCTGCCGGTCGAGAACGTCGAGCTGCTGTCGCGCTACGGCCACGAGGAAGGGCTGCTGGACCGGCTGGGCGGTGGCGCCTGGCAGGCCAAGAAGGCCAGGCTGAAGGAACGCATCAAGGAGATGGCGGATCAGCTGATCCGCATCGCCGCCGAACGTGCGCTGCGCACCGCGCCCGAGTTCACCCCGCCCGACGGGCTGTGGGACGAGTTCTGCGCGCGCTTTCCCTACCAGGAGACCGACGACCAGCTGAACGCGATCCAGGACGTGCTCGAGGATCTGGGCTCGGGCCGGCCGATGGACCGGCTGGTCTGTGGCGACGTCGGCTTCGGCAAGACCGAGGTGGCGTTGCGCGCGGCCTTCGTCGCGGCCATGTCCGGCCACCAGGTCGCGGTGATCGCGCCGACCACGCTGCTGGCGCGCCAGCACGCCAAGGCGTTTGCCGACCGGTTCCGCGGCATGCCGGTGAAGGTGCGGCAGCTGTCGCGCTTCGTCGGCCAGAAAGAGGCCGCCGAGACCCGCGAGGGGCTGGCCCGGGGCACCGTCGAGATCGTCGTCGGCACCCACGCGCTGCTGGCGAAATCGGTGAAGTTCGCGCACCTGGGCCTGGTCGTCATCGACGAGGAGCAGAAGTTCGGCGTCACCCACAAGGAACGGCTGAAGCAGCTGCGCTCCGAGGTGCACGTGCTGACGATGACCGCGACGCCGATCCCGCGCACGCTGCAGCTGGCGCTGACCGGGGTGCGGGACCTGTCGCTGATCGCGACGCCGCCCATCGACCGGCTGGCGATCCGGACCTATGTCAGCGAGTTCGACGGGGTGACGATCCGCGAGGCGCTGCTGCGCGAGCACTACCGCGGCGGGCAGAGCTTCTTCGTCGTGCCGCGGGTCTCGGACGTCGCCGAGATCGAGGCGTTCCTGCGCGAGCAGGTGCCCGAGGTGAAGGTGCTGGTCGCGCACGGCCAGATGGCGGCGGGCGACCTGGACCGCCGGATGAACGCCTTCTACGACGGCCAGTACGACGTGCTGGTGGCCACCACCATCGTCGAGTCGGGGCTGGACATCCCGGCGGCGAACACGCTGATCGTGCATCGCGCGGACATGTTCGGGCTGGCGCAGCTGTACCAGATCCGCGGCCGGGTGGGGCGCTCGAAACTGCGCGCCTATGCCTATTTCACCACCCAGCCGCGCGCCCGGCTGACGCCGGCGGCCGAGCGGCGGCTGCGGGTGCTGGGCTCGCTCGACAGTCTGGGGGCGGGGTTCACGCTGGCCAGCCAGGACCTGGACATCCGCGGCGCCGGCAACCTGCTGGGCGACGAGCAGTCGGGCCATGTGCGCGAGGTCGGCTACGAACTGTACCAGGACATGCTGGAAGAGGCGATCGCCAAGATGAAGGCGGGCGAGCTGGAGGGCCTGTCCGAGGCCGACGCCGGCTGGGCGCCGCAGATCAACCTGGGCGTGCCGGTGCTGATCCCCGAGGACTACGTGCCAGACCTGGACGTGCGTCTGGGGCTGTACCGCCGGCTGTCGGGCCTGTCCTCGAAGGTGGAGCTGGAGGGCTTCGCCGCCGAGTTGATCGACCGTTTCGGCAAACTGCCGAAGGAGGTCAACACGCTGCTGAACGTGGTGCGCATCAAGACCATGTGCAAGCGCGCTGGCATCGCCAAGCTGGACGGCGGCCCGAAGGGCGCGACGATCCAGTTCCACAACGACAAGTACGCCAATCCCGCCGGGCTGGTGACGTTCCTGCAGGCGCAGGAGGGGCTGGCGAAGGTGCGCGAGAACAAGATCGTCGTGCGCCGCGACTGGCAGCGCGAGGCGGACAAGATCAAGGGGGCGTTCGCGATCGCCTCGGACCTGGCGAAGCTGGCCGCGGAATAGATCCGGATAGATCTTCGCGCCCGGCCTGGAAGGGAATCCGCCGCGCGGCGAGCGGGTCGGCGCGCGACGGCCTTCGTGATGGTGGCGGCCTTCGCGGTGGTCGCGGCCTGCTACGGTGCAGCGTCCGGCGACGGTCGCGCGCTCACCGGCGCCGGACGCGTCCGGCGCGCATGGTCATCCAGAACTTTCCGCGCCCGAAGCGCCGTCGAACGGGCGGCGACGAACGGGCGGCGCGGTCAGAAGATCGCCGACGCCAGCCCCATCATGGCGCGGCCGATGGTGCTGCGCTTGTGCATTCCGGCGGGGCTTTGCGGGGTGTCGGCGGTCATTTCGCACCCGGCGCCGCCATCACAGTTCAGGCTGGCGGCAGTCGTCGTCGCCGTTTCGCCCTTCGAGATTTCGGGTGCAGGCGGTTGGGTGCATGCGCTCAGCGTCAGTGCGAGTATGACCAGGGAGGTGCTGCTTTTCATTTCGGTATCCTGGTGGCTGTCTTCTGCGGGTTACGCACACATCTTGGCAAGATTCGGTTTGCAACCGATGAACAAGCTGAAATGTTACGGGCACAATTCGACGCAAAAAAGCCCGGTTTAAAAGCTCTCGCCCGATTGTTGCCATTTTGTTGGGTTTCGCGCACCGGCTGGGGAAGTCTGTATTCCGGCGGCCGGCGTTCGGTTCGCGTCGCGCGCGTCAGCTCCCCTGACCGGATCGCGCGGTATTCTGCAATTCATGCGTCTTTTCAACAAGCTCGTCGATGATCTTCAACCAAGTCCCGGTGTCCTGCGCGCCGGTCACCGCGTATGTGCCGCCGATGACGAAGGTCGGCACTCCGGTCACACCCATCTCGCGCGCGCGGGCATCCAGCGCCCGCACCTCGGCCAGGTCGGCGTCGCCCAGCAGCAGGCGGGCGGTCACCTCGGCGTCCATCCCCACGGTGCGCGCGACGTCCGCCAGCACCGCCGCGTCGCCGATGTCCTGTCCCTTGAGGAAGTAGCGGTGGAACAGCTGGTTCGCGGCCAGCGTCTGCCGCCCCTCGATCCCGGCCCAGTGCAGCAGCCGGTGGGCGTCGAGCGTGTTCGGCGTGCGCGGGATGGCGTCGAAGTCGATCTCCAGCCCGCTGGCCCGCGCCTCGCGCGCGACATGGGCGTAGACCTGCGCCGCGCGCTCGCGGCCGCCGAACTTGGCCTCCAGGTAGGCGGCGCGCTCCATGCCCGCGCGCGGCATCTCCGGGTTCAGCTGGAACGGCAGCCAGCGGATCTCGAACGGGTGGTCCGGCCGCGCCTCCAGCGCCCGGTCCAGCCGGACCTTGCCGATATGGCACCAGGGGCAGATCGGGTCGGAGATGATGTCGAGCGTGGTGGTCATGACGTGTCCTTTCCGGCGCGCACGCCGGTTGTCATTCGGGCCGGTTCCGGCCTATTGAAGCCTTCTACCGCGCCTGCGGCGGGGATTGAACCCGCGCCGGGCGCCAGCGAGGAGGCCCCGTTGGTAGACGAGCGCAAGATACCGTCGCTGCTGAAGGTCGCGCGCGGCGACGGCAATGCCGAGCCGGTGGAATCGCTGGAACTGGGCAAGCGCGTGCGCGAACTGCGCAAGGCGCGCAACTGGACGCTGGAGCAGGCGGCGCGCAAGGCCGGGCTGGCGCGCTCGACCCTGTCGAAGATCGAGAACGACCAGATGTCGCCGACCTTCGAGGCGGTGCAGAAGCTGGCGCACGGGCTGGACATCTCGATCCCGCAGCTGTTCACCCCGCCCAAGACCGACAAGGTGATGGGCCGCCGCGCGGTGACGATGGCGGGCGAGGGGCAGCCGCACCCGACCAAGACCTACGAGCACGAGATCCTGGCGACCGACCTGCGCTCCAAGCAGATGCTGCCGTACCGGACCATCGTGCGCGCGCGCAGCTTCGACGATTTCGAGGGCTGGGTCCGGCACGACGGCGAGGAATTCCTGTATGTGCTGTCGGGCATCGTCGAGTTCTACACCGAGTTCTACGCCCCGGTCCGGCTGCGCCGCGGCGACAGTGCCTATTACGACGCGGCGATGGGGCACAACGTGATCTCGGTCAGCGAGGACGACGCCACGATCCTGTGGGTGACCTCGGTCGAGACCTAGCCGAACATCGCCCGCAGATCGACCGTGCCGCGCTGGCCCAGATCGTCCCGGTGCGCTTCCAGGAACGCCGCCATCCGGTCGCGCCCGGCCTGTTTCAGCGACAGCAGGAACCCGCGGTTCGGGGTCAGCTTGGTGGCGACGCCCAGGCTGGCCATCAGCTCGTCGTCCATGATCGAGTGGATCAGCACGTCCTTCATCGTGCCCGGCTGCACCGCGCCGTCCTCGATCAGCCGGCGGACGAAATCGATCGCGCGCAGCTCGCGCAGCAGCGACGAGTTGAAGCTGATCTCGTTGATCCGGTTCATGATCTGCATCGCCGAGCGCGGCACCTGCTCGCGGTGGGTCGGGTTGATGTGCACGATCAGGATGTCGCGGCTCTCGGTCTGGTAGAACAGCGGAAACAGCGCCGGGTTGCCGGTGTAGCCGCCGTCCCAGTACGCCTCCAGCCGGCCGGTCGCGGGGTCCTCGATCTCGACCGCCTGGTACAGCGTCGGCAGGCAGGCCGAGGCCAGCAGGCTGTCGACGCCGATCTCGTCGCCGGCGAAGATCTTGATCTTGCCGGTGCGCACGTTGGTGGCCGAGACGAACAGCTTCGGCCCGCCCAGCGCGCAGACCTTGTCGAAATCCAGCATCTTCTCGACCACCGCGCGCAGCGGGTGGATGCCCAGCGGATTGATCTCGTAGGGCGAGAACAGGCGCGTCGCCATGTCCACCGCCAGATAGCCGGCGCTGTTCTCCAGCAGGCTGCTGAACCGTCCGGGCGCCGGCATGAACCCGGTCAGCCAGGTCTGCACCATGTCGTTGGGCAGCACCGTGTGCGCCGAGATCTCCTCCCAGAACGCGTCCAGCTTGGCGCGTGCGCCGTCGCGGCCGTCGATCATCCAGCCGTATTTCAGCGCCGCCGCGTTCATCGCCCCGGCCGAGGTCGCGGTGATGCCCTCGATCTCGATGTCGGGCTCTTCCAGCAGCCGGTCGAGCACGCCCCAGGTGAAGGCGCCATGCGCGCCGCCGCCCTGCAGCGCGAGGTTGATGCGGGTGGTCATCGCGGCACCGCGCGGCCGCGGCTCAAAGCGCGGTCCAGCCGCCGTCGACCGAAATCGTCGTGCCGGTGATCTGATCGGCGTGCGGCGAGCACAGGAACACGACGTTGCCGCCGATCTGCTCGATGGTGGCGAACTGCTTCGACGGCTGCCGCTCCAGCAGCACCTCGCGCTCCACCTGCTCGCGGGTCATGCCGTACTTCTTCATCGTGTCGGGGATCTGCGCCTCGACCAGCGGCGTCAGCACATAGCCCGGGCAGATCGCGTTGCAGGTGATCGGCTCCTGCGCCGTTTCCAGCGCCGTCACCTTGGTCAGCCCGACGACGCCGTGCTTGGCGGTGACATAGGCCGACTTGAACGGCGAGGCGGTCAGCCCATGCGCCGAGGCGATGTTGATCACCCGGCCCCAGCCCGCCGCGCGCATGCGGGGCAGGGCGGCGGCGGTGGTGTGGAACGCCGAGGTCATGTTGATGGAGATGATCGCGTCCCATTTCTCGACCGGGAAATCGGGAATCGCGGCGACGTGCTGGATGCCGGCGTTGTTCACCAGAATGTCGGCGCCGCCGAAGGTCTCGGCCGCGGTGTCGACCAGCTTCCGGCAGGCGGCGCCGTCCGACATGTCGGCCTGCACATAGATCGCCTTGGCGCCGGTGTCCTGCGCCAGCTTCCCGGCCAGGGCGTGATCCTCGTCGCTGTCGGTGAACGAGTTCAGCACCACGTTCGCGCCCTGTTCGGCCAGCGCCCGGGCGACGCCAAGGCCGATCCCCGAGGTCGACCCGGTCACGACCGCCGTCTTTCCGCTGATGCTCATCGCCGATGCTCCTCTGCTGCCGATTCCCCGGATGTCCCGACCTTATGTTGCGGTTGCGAAAAGGCAAACGCCGCTTGCGGTTTGTCAGGGGGGAAGGCAAAAAAAAACGCCGGCACGAGGCCGGCGTTCAGTTATTGAGGCAGGTTTCATACAGGCAAGAAACCTATCGAGCAGTGCCCCCTTTATACGGAAAATTCGCGCCGCGTCCAAGATAAAAATTCAAGCATCGCGCCGGGTTGGGTATGGTCCTTCAAAAATCGGCACAAGACAGCAGCAGGAGACAGGCAGAATGCATCTGAATCGGCGGATCGCGGCCCTGGCGGCCGCCTGTGTGGCGGTGGCGTCGGCGGCGCTCGCAGAACCCGAACACGGGCTTGCCATGTATGGCGAGCCCGCGCTGCCACCGGATTTTGTGTCCTTGCCCTATGCGAATCCCGATGCGCCCAAGGGCGGGCGCATCGTCTTCGGCGAGGGCGGCGGCTTCGACGCGTTCAACCCCTACATCCTGAAGGGCCGCTCGCCCTACGGGCTGCGGGTGCATGTGTTCGAGTCGCTGATGGGGCGGTCCTGGGACGAGCCGTTCACCCTGTACGGGCTGCTGGCCGAATCGGTCGAGACCGGGCCGAATCGCGAATGGGTTGAATTTCAGCTAAGACCCGAGGCGAAATTCTCGGACGGCACGCCGCTGACCGTGGACGACGTGATCTGGTCGTTCGAGACCCTGGCCGAGAAGGGGCTGCCGCGCTACGCCAACGCCTGGGACAAGGTCGAGAGCGTCGAGAAGGTCGGCGCGCGCGGGCTGCGCTTCACCTTCTCCGAGCAGGACAACGAGCTGCCGCTGATCCTCGGGCTGCGCCCGGTGCTGAACCCGCGCGACTGGGAGGGGCGGGATTTCGCCGAAAGCACGCTGGACGTGCCCACCGCGACCGGCCCCTACACCGTCGGCAGGTTCGAGCCGGGCCGCTTCATCGAGTTCGTGCGCGACCCGGACTACTGGGGCAAGGACCTGCCGTTCAACCGCGGCCAGCACAATCTCGACGTCATCCGCTACGAATACTACGCCGACGGCGACGTGATTTTCGAGGCGTTCCGCGCCGGCGAGGTGTCCACCTTCCGCGAATCGAACCCGGCGAAATGGGCGCGCGACTACGACTTCCCCGCCGTCCGCGACGGCCGGATCGTGAAGTCCGAGATCCCGCACCAGCGCCCGTCGGGGATGGAGGGCTTCGTGTTCAACACCCGGCGCGAGCCGTTCCGGGACTGGCGCGTGCGCGAGGCGCTGATCCAGGCGTTCAACTTCGATTTCGTGAACCGGACGCTGAACGACGGCGCCTACAAGCGGATCACCAGCTATTTCTCGAACTCGGACCTGGCGATGCAGCCCGGTGCCGCCGAGGGCAAGGTGGCCGAACTGCTGGCGCCGTTCGAGGACACGCTGCTTCCCGGCGCGCTCGACGGCTACGGCCTTCCCGAGAACACCTCCGGCGGCCGCGATCGCGCCGCGATCCGCCGCGCCTCGGCGCTGCTGGAAGAGGCCGGCTGGACGATCCGGCAGGGCACGCTGCGCAATGCCGACGGCGAGGCGTTCACGCTGACGATCTCGCTCGACAGTTCGGCGCGGCTGATCTCGCTGACCCCGTCCGAGCAGGAGGCGGTGGCCAATATCTGGCGCGACAGCCTGGCGCGGCTGGGCATCGCCGCCGAGATCGAACTGGTCGACAGCGCCCAGTTCGCCGAGCGCAAGGATGCCTACGACTTCGACGTGATCATCAACCGCTGGGGCCTCAGCCTCAGCCCCGGCAACGAGCAGTACCTGTACTGGGGCTCGGACGGCGTCGAGCAGCCGGGCACCCGCAACTACATGGGCATGGACAGCCCGGCCGCCGAGGCGATGATCGACGCCATGCTGACCGCCGACGACCACGACGGTTTCGTCGCCGCGGTCCGGGCGCTGGACCGGGTGCTGATGGCGGGCCGCTACGTGGTGCCGTTTTGGTTCGCCGACCGCACGCTGATGGCGCACAAGGCGACGCTGCGCTTTCCGGACACGCTGCCGGTCTACGGCGACTGGATCGGCTTCCTGCCGGACGTGTGGTGGTCCGAGGAATGAGCCTCAGGCGCTGGCCAGCAGCCCGCCGGCCAGCGCCCACATCACCAGCGCGATCGCCCCGTCCAGCCAGCGCCAGGCGCGCGGCGAGCGCATCAACGGCGCCAGCAGCCGCGCGCCGTATCCCAGCCCGAAGAAGAAGACGAACGAGGCGCTGACCGCGCCCAGGCCGAAGGCCAGCCGGGCGGCGCCCTCGAACGCGGTCGAGATCGCCCCCAGCAGCGCCAGCGTGTCCAGGTAGACGTGCGGGTTCAGCCAGGTGAACGTCAGGCAGGTCAGCAGCGCCGCGCGCAGGCTTTGTGTCGCGGTGGCGTCGTCGATGGCGTGGCCGCCGGCCAGCGCGGCGCGGGCGCGCAGCGCGCCGTAGACCAGCAGGAACGCCGCGCCCGCCAGCGCCATCGCCCGCGGCAGCCAGGGCGCGGCGCCGACCAGCGCGCCGAAACCGGCGATGCCGGCGGCGATCAGCACCGCGTCCGACAGCGCGCAGACCAGGCAGATCCAGAACACGTGCGCCCGCAGCAGCCCCTGGCGCAGCACGAAGGCGTTCTGCGCCCCGATCGCCAGGATCAGCGCGAACGCCGAGGCGAAGCCGGTCGCGGCCGCGCCGGTCACGCCGCCTTCGCCGCCGTCCGGTGGCGGCTCATTTCGCGGCGGTGACCCTGCGCGGCGCCGCCGGCCGCGCCGGGGCCGGCGCCGGACGGCGGCCGGCGGCGATTTCCTCGGCGGTGGGCGGCACCACCAGCCCGGCCGAGATTACCAGCTTGGCGGCCTCTTCCACGCTCATGTCCAGCAGCACCACGTCGCCGCGCGGCACGAACAGCAGGAACCCCGAGGTCGGGTTCGGCGTGGTGGGCAGGAACACGCTGACCATCTCGCTGCGGCCGGCCTTGGCCGGGATCTCGCCGCCGGTCTCGGTCGAGACGAACGCCACCGCCCACAGGCCGCGGCGCGGGTACTCGATCAGGCAGGCCTTCTGGAACGAGCCGCCGGACTGTTTCAGCACCGTCTCGACGATCTGCTTGACCGCGGTGTAGATCGACCGGACCACCGGCGTGCGGTCGAACAGGCTCTCGCCCCAGCGCACCAGCTGGCGGCCGAACAGGCCCTTGGTCAGCGCGCCGACGCCGGCGGTGAACAGCAGGAAGATGACCACGCCGAACCCGGCGATGTTCTTGCCCAGGTAGGTCGCCGGGTTGTAGGCGTCGGGAACGAACGGCACCACGCGCGCGTCGATGAAATTGATCGCCGTCCAGATCACCCAGATCGTCAGCGTCACCGGCGCGACGATCACCAGCCCGGTCAGGAAGTTAGTGCGGGTCCGGTGCCACAGGCTGGGCCGGTTGCGGCGCGCGCGACGTCTTTGGAGGATCTTCTTGGCCATGATGTCCGTTGCTGGAGACCGGCTTAACCTAGTGCGCGTCCGCGGCGGCCGCAACACGGCCGGCGTGCAGCGCGCAGGCAATTTCCGCCGCCAGGCGCGCATTGTTCAGGACCAGGGCGATGTTGGCCTCGAGCGAGCGTCCCCCGGTCAGCTCGAGAATCCGCTGCAGCAGGAAGGGCGTCACCTGCTTCGCGGCAATGCCGTCGGCGCGCGCCGCGTCCAGCGCCGCCGCGATGTGCGGCGCCAGCTCCTCGGCGGGGATCTCGGCATCGGCGGGGATCGGGTTGGCGACCAGCTGGCCGCCGGGCAGCCCCAGCCGCCGCCGCATCGCGAAGGCGGCGGCGATCGACGCGGCATCGTCCAGCCGCGCCGGCGCCGGGCAGCGGCTGTCGCGCGACCAGAACGCCGGCAGGTTGTCCTGGCCGACGGCGATCACCGGCACGCCGCGCGTCTCCAGCACCTCCAGCGTGCGCGGGATGTCCAGGATCGCCTTCGGACCGGCGGCGACGACGCAGACCGGGGTCTCGGCCAGCTCGGTCAGGTCGGCCGAGATGTCGAGGCTGTCCTCGGCGCCGCGGTGCACGCCGCCGATGCCGCCGGTGGCGAAGACCTCGATGCCGGCGGCGTGGGCGGCGATCATCGTCGCCGCCACCGTGGTCGCGCCGGTGCGCCCCAGCGCCAGCGCCACGGCCAGATCGGCGCGCGACAGTTTCCAGACCTCGCGCTCCTGCGCCAGCGCCTCCAGTGCGCCGTCGTCCAGCCCGATCCGGATCCGTCCGCCGCGCACCGCGATGGTGGCCGGCACCGCGCCCGCCCGGCGCACCTGCGCCTCGACCGCGCGGGCGGTCTGCAGGTTGCGCGGATAGGGCATGCCGTGGGTGATGATGGTGCTTTCCAGCGCCACCACCGGCCGGCCGGCGGCGCGCGCGGCGGCGACCTCGGGCGAGAACGAAAGCGGGGCTGCGGTCATGGGGCCACCTGCTGGCAGATGTGCGCGGCCGCCGCGGCGATCGCGGTGTCCAGCGCGGTTTCGGGGGCGTCGCCGCGCCGCGTCGCGTCCAGGTGCGCGGCAAGAAAGGCGTCTCCGGCGCCGGTGGTGGTGCGGGCCGGGACCGGCGGCGGGGTGGATGTGACGCAGGTCGCGCCGACGGCGTGCGCCGCCGCGCGCGCGCCGTCGGTCACCACCACCTGCGCCGCGCCCAGCGCGACCAGCGCCCGCGCCGCCTCGGCGGCGTCGGCCAGCGCCCGCCGGGCCAGGATCTCGGCCTCGATCCGGTTCACGTAGAGCACGCTGTCCGGGTGCCGCATCGCCCGGCGCAGCCGCTCTGCCTTGCCCGGGCTGGCGGGGACCAGCGCCAGCCGCAGGCCGGCGAACGCCGGATCGGCCGGCAGCGCGTCCAGCAGCGGCTGCGGGAAGTTGCCGTCGATCACCGCCATCCCGCGCCACGGCACGCGGGCGCTGCCCAGCCGGCCGTCGCGCAGCGGCGCCAGCACCGCCGCGCCGCTGTCCTCGAGCGCGGCGCAGTCGGCGACGGCGGCGAACACCTCGCCGGCCGGATCCTCGATCGCCAGATAGCTGTCGGTGGCGGCGTCGGAGCGGGCGACATGCACGCAGCGGACCCCGGCACGCTCGGCCAGCGCGATCAGCGCCTCGCCCTCGGCGTCGCGGCCGACGCACGACAGCAGCGCCACCGGCGTCCGCCGCGCCGCCAGCGCCAGCGCCACGTTCAGCGCCACGCCGCCGGGCTGGCGGCCGATCCGGCCGGGCACGTCGAAGCCCGGACGCATGCGCCGCCCGGTGCGGGCGATGATGTCCCACAGCGCCGAGCCGGCGCACAGGATGGGGGTGTCGGGGTCCATGCCCGAGCAATGGCGGCAAACCCCGCGCCGGTCAATTCGCATGCGCCCCCGGGGCGGCGTTTACGCGGCGGCAGGCGGCGGCGGAGGGCGGCGGCGGTGGCCTGCCGGCGCGGGGCTTGCGGTCGCGCGCGAAACCGGGTAACGACCGCGCACTGCAAATCCACAGGCGGGGTTCGCGGCCGGCGGGGGAGACATCCCCGGCGGTCCACCGGTTGGGATCTCCGGATCCTCACTCCCCGCCGAGGCGAAACCGGAAAGGAAACGGACGCATGGCTCTTCCCGAGTTCACGTTGCGCCAGCTGCTGGAAGCTGGCGTTCACTTCGGCCACCAGACGCACCGCTGGAACCCCCGCATGGGTCAGTACATCTACGGCGCGCGCAACGGCATCCACATTCTCGACCTGACGCAGACCGTGCCGCTGCTGGACGCGGCGCTGCATGCGGTTCAGCAGACCGTCGCCAAGGGCGGCCGGATCCTGTTCGTCGGCACCAAGCGCCAGGCGCAGAAGCCCGTTGCCGACGGCGCCGAGCGCTGCGCGCAGTACTACATGAACCACCGCTGGCTGGGCGGCACGCTGACCAACTGGAAGACCGTGTCGGCCTCGATCTCGCGGCTGAAGAACATCGACGAGCAGATGGAGACCGGCGCCGAGGGCCTGACCAAGAAAGAGCGCCTGAACATGGAGCGCGAGCAGGCCAAGCTGCAGGCCAGCCTGGGCGGCATCCGCGAGATGGGCGGACTGCCGGACCTGCTGTTCGTGGTCGACGTCAACAAGGAAGCCCTGGCCGTGACCGAGGCGCGCAAGCTGGGCATCCCGGTGGTCGCGATCCTCGACACCAACTCCTCGCCCGAGGGCATCGACTTCCCGATTCCGGGCAACGACGACGCCGCCCGCGCCATCGCGCTGTATTGCGATCTGGTCGCCGGCGCGGCGCTGGACGGCATGGCCGCGCAGATGGGCTCGGAAGGCATCGACCTGGGCGAGATGGAAGAGGTCGTGGGCGAAGAGGCCCTGACCGAGGCCACCGCCGACAGCTGACGCCGCCGGGCGTCACATCCCTGTCGCGGTCCGGCGCTATCGCCCCGCGGCAGGCCGATCCCGTATCGGGCCGGGGGCCAGTGTCCCCGGCCGCCTGAGCAAATCCAAGGAGAGCACCGATGGCGATCACCGCTGCGATGGTGAAGGAACTGCGCGAGAAGTCCGGCGCCGGCATGATGGATGCCAAGAAGGCGCTGACCGAGACCGACGGCGACATGGAAGCCGCGATCGACTGGCTGCGCACCAAGGGTCTGGCCAAGGCCGCGAAGAAATCCGGCCGCACCGCCGCCGAGGGTCTGGTGGCCGTGAAGGTCGACGGCGGCACCGGCGTCGCGGTCGAGATCAACTCGGAAACCGACTTCGTCGCCAAGAACGCCGAGTTCCAGGCCATGGTCGCCGGCATCGCCGACGCCGCCCTGGGCGCGGACGACGTCGAGGGGCTGAAGGCCGCTGCGATGAACGGCAAGACCGTGGGCGAGGTGGTCACCGACAAGATCGCCACCATCGGCGAGAACATGACCCTGCGCCGGATGGCCAAGGTGTCCGGCGACAGCGTCGCCGCCTATGTCCACAACGCCGCCGCCGACGGCATGGGCAAGATCGGCGTGCTGGTCGCGCTGAAGGGCGCCGACAGCGGCATCGGCAAGCAGATCGCCATGCACATCGCCGCCACCAGCCCGGCCTCGCTGTCCGAGACCGACCTGGACCAGGCGCTGGTCGAGCGCGAGAAGCAGGTGCTGACCGAGCAGGCCCGCGAAAGCGGCAAGCCCGAGCAGGTGATCGAGAAGATGATCGTCGGCCGGATGAAGAAGTTCTTCGAGGAAGTCACGCTGGTGAACCAGAAGTTCGTGATGAACCCGGACGTGACCGTGGGCGACGCCGCCAGCGATGCCGGGGTCGAGATCCTCGGTTTCGTCCGTCTCGAGGTCGGCGAGGGCATCGAGAAGGAAGCCGAGGATTTCGCCGCCGAGGTCGCCAAGACGATGAACGGCTGAGCCCCGGCCGCCGTCGCCGGACCTTGCGAGATTTCCGGGGCCGCAGCACTGCTGCGGCCCTTTTTCGTGCGTCCGGGATTTTCCGGGGCCTTGCCGCAGGTGCCGGGTTCGCGCCGGCAGGCGGGGTCAGCGCAGCTCGACGATGTTCCAGCCGCCGGCCTCGCGGCAGGCGGTGCCGCGTTGCAGCGGGCCGTCGCCGAACCTGGCCTCGAAGCCGCGGCACGGGCTGCCGGCGCGCGTCCCGCGCTCGAGCGGGCGCAGGAAATACCCCAGCCCGGTCTGCGGGTTGGCGAATTCGAACGCGCGGCCGGGCTCGGCGTATTCCAGCGCCGAGCCGATGCAGCGGCGGTCCCGGTCGTCGATCTTCGCGCCGATCTCGCGGCCGAGCAGCCCGCCCAGCACGGTCCCGGCAACGACCGTCACCGTGTCGCCGTCGCCGACCCGGGTGCCGGCGGCGGCGCCGATGCCCGCGCCGATCAGCGCGCCGAGCGCATCCGAGTTGCAGTCGCGGCGCCGGACCGCCGGGCGCGGCGCGGGCACCACGGCGCGCGGCGCGGCCACCACCTGCGCGGATGGCGGCGCGAAGCGGGGAAAGCGCGCCACGTGCGAGCAGTCGCCCTTGCTTTTCTGCTTCACCTCGTTCTTGCCGTACTTCATCTCGTATTTGAACTCGCAGCGGCCGTCCTTGTACTCGTACTTGTACTTGTCGTGCTTCGACTCGACCTTGATCTTGGGCGCGTCGGCCTGGGCCGGCAGCGGTGCGGCCACGGTGCCCAGGGCGGTCACGGACGCGAGGGCGAGGGCGAACAGGTTCACTGGTTTCAAGACGTGGTTTCCCCGGTTGTCGTCACAGCACTGGACGAAGGTTGTCGGCGGGCAGGGCCCTGAACCGCGTAGTGCGCCCAGCCGTCAGTTCCCAGCGCGCCGGCGCCGCGCCGCCGCGATCGGCTGACTTTGGCTGATGCGCGGCGCGCGCCGGGTCCGGCCGCCACACGACCCGCCCGCCGACGCTTGATCGGCGCGGCCGGCGGCGATAATGTTCGCCCGCTCCCCGTGCGGCGATGGCGTCGCCGCGACCTTCGGGGCGCAGTCGCCGCCGCGACCGCCTGTCGCCGCGACGACCCTATGTCCTGAACGCCCGGATGCTGCGCCGGGCAGATGCGTCCCGCCCGGCCCTGGACGAGGATGCGACATGCTTCAGACCCCCGAACGCCCCGACCGCTTCACCTGCCACAACGGCGCCAGGGCGCCGCTGCCGTTCGACGCGCCTGAGTATGCGCGGCGGCTGGCCGCGTTGCGCGGCATCATGGACCGGCACGATCTGCCGGCGGTGCTGCTGACCTCGATGCACAACATCGCCTATTACACCGGGTTCCTGTACTGCAGCTTCGGCCGGCCCTACGGCTGCGTGGTCACCGCGGACGGCTGCACCACGGTCAGCGCCAACATCGATGGCGGCCAGCCGTGGCGACGCTCGCACTGCGAAAACGTGATCTACACCGACTGGCAGCGCGACAACTTCTGGCGGGCGGTGGCGGCGCTGGTCGGCGCCCCCGGCCGGCTGGGCATCGAGGGCGATCATCTGACCCTGGCCGCGCGCGACGCGCTGGACCGGATCTGCGGCCCGCTGCAGCTGTGCGACATCGCGCCGGCGACCGCCGCGGCGCGGATGCGCAAGTCGCCGGCCGAGATCGCGCTGATCCGCGAGGGCGCGCGGATCGCCGATCTGGGCGGCGCGGCGATCCGCGACGCGATCCGCCCCGGCGCGCGCGAGATCGACGTCGCCATGGCCGGCCGCGACGCGATCGAAGCCGAGATCGCCCGCGCCCATCCGGGCAGCGAGCTGCGCGACAGCTGGGTCTGGTTCCAGTCCGGCCCGAACACCGACGGCGCGCACAACCCGGTGACCACCCGCGCGCTGCGCCCGGGCGATCTGCTCAGCCTGAACGCCTTTCCGATGATCTCGGGCTACTACACCGCGCTCGAGCGCACGCTGCACCTGGGCGCGCCCGACGCCGAGACGCTGCGGCTGTGGCGCGCCAACGTCGCCGCGCACGAGCTGGGCCTGTCGTTGCTCCGCCCCGGCGCCCGCTGCGCCGAGATCTGCGCCGAGCTGAACCGGTTCCTTGCCGGCGAGGGGCTGCTGCAGCATCGCAGCTTCGGCTACGGCCATTCCTTCGGCATCCTCAGCCACTACTACGGCCGCGAGGCCGGGCTGGAGCTGCGCGAGGACATCGACACCGTGCTGGAGCCGGGCATGGTGGTGTCGATGGAGCCGATGCTCTGGGTGCCCGAGGGCCGGCCCGGCGCCGGCGGCTACCGCGAGCACGACATCCTGGTGGTCACGCCGGAAGGCGCCGAGAACCTCACCGGATTTCCCTACGGCCCCGAGGCGAACGTGATCGCCGCCTGAGCCCCGGCTGAGCCCCGGCTGAACCCCGGCTGAGCCCCGGCTGTCCCGGGTCAGGTCCGGTCAGCCGCGCACCCAGACCTCGACCCGGCGATCGGCGGCGCCGCCGGCGTCGGCGCCGCAGCTTTCGGGCGCCAGCGCGCCCAGGCCGACGGCGCGGACCAGGGTGTGATCCATCCGGCCGCCGTCGTCGAGACGGGCGAGCATCTGGCGCACCAGGCGCGCGGCCAGCCGGCTCAGCTCCAGGCTGCGCACCGGATCGCCGGCGTCCTCGGCATGGCCGATCAGGAACAGCTCGGGCGGCTCGTGATCGGCGGCGAAGTCGGCCACCCGCGCCAGTGCCGTCTCGGCCTCCGGCGTCAGCCGGTTGCTGCCGGCCTGGAAGCGGATCTCGACCGGCAGCCGGCGCGATACGGCGACGTTCGCCAGCGCCCGCTCCAGCACCGCCCGCCGCCGTGCCTCGGTGCTCGCCTCCAGCGCCGTCTCCAGCCGGGCCTGAAGCGCCGACAGCGGCCCCGGTTCCATCCCCGCCGCGATCAGCCCGGCGGCGGCATCGGGCGTTTGCAGCGCGGCCAGCGCCGCCTCGGCCAGCGGATCCCGCGGCGCGGCCGTCAGCGCGATCGAGAAGCCCAGCGGATAGGCGCCGGTGCGCACCGTCGTCGCGTCCGCCGGCAGTGCGAAACCGCAGTCCGACACCAGCGGCAGCGCCCGCGCCGGCGCCGCCAGCGCCAGCGTGCCCAGGCCGATGGCGGCCGGATCGCGCGCGACCTCGGCGGCCAGCGCGGCGACGGTCTCGACCTGGATCAGCGGCACCGCCGCGCGGATGCCGGTGTTCGCCAGCAGCATCGCGTCGCGCAGCCCGGACAGCGGATGATCCGCCGGCAGCCCGACCAGCGTCACCGGACCCGGCGCGCCGTCCAGCTCGCTCCAGTCGGGAACCTGCCCCGCGATCACCGCGCGCAGCTGCGCAAGGGTCAGGCCCCGCACCGGGTTGTCCGGGTGCACCAGCGCCACCAGCGCGTCATGCGCCACCACCGGCCCGCCGCCGTCCGACGCGCCGGCTGCCACCGTGGGCAGCGGCCACAGGTAGCCGTCGGCCGCGCCGGCGTCGAGCAGGGCCTGCGCCTGCGCCGCCGTCGCCGCGGGGCGCGCGACCAGCAGCGCCTCCGCCGCACCGCCGTCCCGCGTCAGCGGCACGGCCCGGGTTCCGACCGGCACCTCGGGGCCGGGCAGGGCGCTGGCGCTTCCGGCCTGCAGCCCGCCGTGGCCGGCGATGCCCGCCGCCAGCGCCGGCAGCAGCGGATCGACGGCGAAGTCCGGCCCGGCCACGACCACCTGACGCGCCGGCGGTGCGATCCCGGCGGGTGCGGCCGGCGCCGCCGGTTCCGGCCCGTCCGCGGCATCGGCCGGAGGGTCCGCTGCCCCTGCGGGCGGCGGCGCGGTGCCGGCGGCGGCGGGAGCCTCCGGTCCGGATGCCGGCGGGCCTGCGGGCGCATCGGCCTTCGGCCCGTCGTCCGGTGGCGCGTCGTCCGGTGGCGCGGCGTCTCGTGGTGCGTCGTCTTCTGGCGCGTCATCCGGTGGCGCGGCGTCCGGTGTCCCATCATCTTGTGGCCCGGCATCTTGTGGCCCGTCATCTTGTGGCCCGGCATCTTGTGGCACTGTCTCGGCGTCCTCGCCGGAATCGGGCGCGGCGTCGGCGTTGCGGTCGGCGGTGGCGTCGGCATCGTTCCCGATGTCGTCCACGGCGTCGGCTTCGGAGAGCCCGAGGGTCATGTCGGGTGCGTCTTCGCCTGCGGACGGCGCTGCCTCGGCCAGCCTTGGCCAGCCGGTCTGCGGGCAGCCTTCGCCGGCGCATTGCACCAGTGCCAGCGGCACGGTTACCGGGCCGGCGACCGTTGCCAGGGTGAGCGTCCGCGCGTCCTGTGCCTGGATCAGCCCGCGCAGTCGGACCGAGCCGGACCTGCTGCGCAGCGTGACGCCGCCCTCCGCCGATTCGGCCGGCGTCTCCGCCGCCGCCGGCGGCGGCAGATCGGGGCAGGCCGGGCCGCTGCAGCGCAGCGCGTCGGCGGCGAGCGTCAGCTCGCCCAGCCCGGTGGCGATCGTGTAGACCCCGTGCGCGTAGGACAGCAGCCGGCCGCTGACCGACACCCCGCCCGCGGGCGTCTCCAGCAGCACCTGCGGCGACGTCGGCGCCGCTTCCTGCGCCTGCGCGGCAGTTTCCTGCGCCTGCGCGGCAGTGGCCAGCTGCGTGGCCAGCAGCCCGGCCAGCATGGCGGCCGCCCGCGTGACCGGCACGGCGGCCCCGGTGCGGCGGCGGCGCGCTCCGCGTTCCGCCCTGTTCAGGTCTGCCATGTCGTCGTCCCCCTTCGCGCTGCGGCCCTCGCGACGGCCGGAATCCGCGCCGGAATCCCCGCCGCGCGCCGCGCGCCCGGGTCCGAGGATTCGGGACTTCCGGCCGAGGATCAAGCGCCAACGTCGCCCATTCCCGCGGTATTCCCGAATCCGCGCCGTTTCGACGTTGAACCGCCCGGCGATTTCCGACATTTTAGCGGCGCCGACAACAGCGGGCGGAGCAGGAGAACATGACAGTGGCCGAAAACGCACCGATTCCGACGTACGAGCGGGTGATGCTCAAGGTGTCGGGCGAGGCGTTGATGGGCCCCCAGGGTTTCGGCCTGCATCCGCCCACGGTCGAGCGGCTGGCCGGCGAGGTCAAGAAGCTGCACGATCTGGGTGTCGAGATCTGCATGGTGATCGGCGGCGGCAACATCTTCCGCGGCCTGCAGGGCAGCGCCCAGGGCATGGAGCGCACGACCGCCGACTACATGGGCATGCTGGCGACGGTGATGAACGCGCTGGCGATGCAGTCGGCGCTGGAGACGCTGGGCGTGTTCACCCGCGTGGTATCGGCGATCCCGATGGACCAGGTGTGCGAGCCCTACATCCGCCGCCGCGCGGTGCGGCACCTGGAAAAGAAGCGCGTGGTGATCTTCGCCGCCGGCACCGGCAACCCGTTCTTCACCACCGACACCGCGGCGACGCTGCGCGCTTCGGAGATGCGCTGCAAGGCGATCTTCAAGGGCACGCAGGTCGACGGGGTCTACGACAGCGACCCGAAGACCAACCCGGAGGCCAAGTTCTATTCCCGCATCAGCTATGACGAGGTGCTGGCCAAGAACCTGCGGGTGATGGACGCCGCGGCGATCGCGCTGGCGCGCGAGAACCGGCTGCCGATCGTGGTATTCTCGCTGAACGCGCCCGACGGGCTGGCCGGCGTGGTGCTGGGTCGGGGCAAGTATACTGTCGTCGGGCCGAAAGAGCCCGAGGTGCTGGGCGCCGCTGCGAGCGCCTGAAGGAGCAGGAAGAATGAGCGACGACAATACCGACGAAGTCGATCTGGACGCGCTGGAAAAGCGCATGGACGGGGCGCTGGCCGCGCTGCGGCACGAGTTCGCCTCGCTGCGCACCGGGCGGGCCTCGGCGTCGATGCTGGACCCGGTGACGGTCGAGGCCTACGGCACGCCGACGCCGCTGAACCAGGTGGCGACGATCAACGTGCCCGAGTCGCGGATGGTCACGGTGAACGTCTGGGACAAGAGCCTGGTGAACGTGGTCGACAAGGCGATCCGCAATTCCGGTCTGGGCATCAACCCGGTGATGGACGGCACCACGCTGCGCCTGCCGATCCCCGAGCTGAACGAGGAACGCCGCCGGGAACTGGCCAAGCTGGCCGGGCAGTACGCCGAGCAGGCCCGCATCGCGGTGCGCAACGTGCGCCGCGACGGCATGGACCAGCTGAAGAAGATCAAGGGCGAGATCGGCGAGGACGAGGCCAAGCTCTACGAGGACGAGATCCAGCAGCTGACCGACGCCGAGATCAAGAAGATCGACGCCGCGCTCGAGGCGAAGCAGGAAGAGATCATGCAGGTCTGACCTGCCTGGCCCTCGCAATGCCCAACACCCGCGCCCTGCATCGTCGACCGCAGCCCCGGCATGTCGCCATCATCATGGACGGCAACGGCCGCTGGGCCCTGCGCCGCGGCATGCCGCGCCTCGCCGGCCACGCCCGCGGCGTGGAGCGGCTGCGCGGCATCCTCAAGGCCTGCCCCGACCTCGGGATCACGCATCTGACGCTCTATGCCTTCTCGACCGAGAACTGGCGCCGCTCCTCGGACGAGGTGTCGGGGCTGATGCGGCTGTTCCGGCGCTACATCCGCAAGGAAAGCGTCAAGCTGATCGAGGCCGGCGTGCGGGTCCGGTTCATCGGCAACCGGCACCGGCTGGACCGGGACCTGCAGGAGCTGATGGGCTGGCTCGAGGACGAGACCGCGCGCTTCACCGAGCTGCACGTCACCGTCGCCATCGACTACGGCGGCCGTGACGAGATCGCCCGCGCCGCCGGCCGCGCCGCGCTGGCGGTCGAGCGCGGCGAGATGGCCGCCGCGCAGCTGGACGAGGCGGTGCTGGACGGATTCATGGACACCGCCGGGTTGCCGGACCCCGACCTGGTGCTGCGCACCTCGGGCGAGGTGCGGGTGTCGAACTTCCTGCTGTGGCAGGCGGCCTATGCCGAGTACGAGTTCCTCGACGTGTGCTGGCCCGACTTCACCCCGGAAATGCTGGCCGGCTGCGTCGAGCGCTACGGCCAGCGCGAGCGCCGCTACGGCGCCGTGGCGGAATGACCGGCGGCCCCGACGAGACCCCGGATCAGCGCGGATCGGACCATGCGGCGGACCCCGGTTCGGTTCCGCCGCGGCCGATCCGGGCCTATCCCGACCTGGGCGTGCGGCTGGCCTCGGCGATCGTGCTGATCGCGATCGCGCTGATCGACTTCTGGCAGGGCGGCGTCTGGGTCACCGCGCTGGTCACGCTGGGCACCGGGCTGATGATCTGGGAGTTGCGGCGGATGCTGACGCCGCGCCTCAGCCTGAAGGATCCGGCGATGTGGTGCGCGATCACGGCCGGCGGCGCCAGCATCGTCGTCACCGGCTTCCACAGCCTCTGGGTCGGGCTGGTGCTGCTGCCCGCCGGGGTGATCCCGGTGCTGCTGGTGCGGCGCGGCCACACCTTCTGGATGGCCGCCGGGATCGTCTACATCTCGGTGGCGATGGCGCTTCTGGTCGAGATGCGGCGGCACCCGGAATTCGGCTTCCCGCTGGTGCTGTGGCTGGTCTCGGTGGTGATCGCCGCCGACGCCGGCGCCTATTTCGCCGGCCGGCTGATCGGCGGGCCGAAGCTGTGGCCGAAGGTCAGCCCGAACAAGACCTGGGCCGGGGCGATCGGCGGGCTGGTGCTGGCGGTCGCGGTCGGCGCCGGGTTCTATTTTGCCGGCCAGGTGACGCTGCCCTGGCTGGTGGCGCTGTCGGCGGTGCTGGCGATTGCCAGCCAGGCCGGCGATCTGCTGGAAAGCTGGATCAAGCGGCGCTTCGGCGTCAAGGACAGCTCCAGCATCATCCCCGGCCACGGCGGGCTGCTGGACCGGTTCGACGGGCTGATCGGCGCGCTCTGGGCCTATGCGCTGCTGACGCTGGCCGGCGTGGCGGGGGGCTAGCGCCATGCGCCGCCGTGTCGCGATCTTCGGCAGCACCGGCTCGATCGGGCAGAACACGGTCGAGCTGCTGCTGCGCCAGGGCGGTCCCGAGGCCTACGAGGTCGTCGCGCTGACCGGCGCCGGCAACCTGCCGCTGCTGGCCGAACAGGCGCGCGCGCTGCGCGCCGGGCTGGCGGTGACCGCCGACGACGCGCGCGGGCCGGATCTGGCCGAGGCGCTGGCCGGCACCGGGATCGAGACCGCCGCCGGCGCCGATGCGCTGCTCGAGGCCGCGCGTCGCCCGGCGGACTGGGCGATGTCGGCGATCGTCGGCGCCGCCGGCCTGGCGCCGGGGCTGGCGGCGGCGCGCCACGGCGGCGTGCTGGCACTGGCGAACAAGGAAAGCCTGGTCTGCGCCGGGCCGCTGCTGCTGGACGCCTGCGCCGCGCACGGCACCACGCTGATCCCGGTGGACAGCGAGCACAGCGCCATCTTCCAGGCGCTGCGCGGCGAGGACCGCGCCGGGATCGAGCGGCTGCTGCTGACCGCCTCGGGCGGGCCGTTCCGCACCCGCACCCTGGCCGAGATGGCCCGCGCCACCCCGGACGAGGCGCGCGCGCACCCGAACTGGGACATGGGGCTGCGGATCTCGGTCGACAGCGCCACCATGTTCAACAAGGCGCTCGAGATGGTCGAGGCGCAGGTGCTGTTCGGCATCCCGCCCGGGCGGATCGAGGTGGTGGTGCACCCGCAGTCGATCATCCACTCGATGGTTGGCTTCGCCGACGGCTCGATCATCGCCCAGCTGGGGCCGTCGGACATGCGCGGCGCGATCGGCTACGCGCTGAACTTCCCCGAGCGCGCGCCGCTGCCGGTCGAGCGGCTGGATTTCGCCCGCCTGGCGCGGCTGGACTTCGAGCCCGAGGATCCGGCGCGATTCCCGGCGCTGGGTCTGGCGCGGCAGGTGATGGCGGCGGGCGGGCTGAGCGGGGCGGTGTTCAACGGCGCCAAGGAGGTCGCGCTGGACGCGTTCCTGGACCGGCGCATCGGCTTTCTGGACATGAGCCGCCTGGTGGCCGACGCGCTGGACGCGCTGGGACCGGCGGCGGCGGCCGCCACGGCGGGCATTTCCTTGCAGGACGTCATGGGGTATGACCGGCAAACACGCGAGTTCGGCCGTGTCTGGGTGGAACGCCACGGCTGATCCCGCAACGCCGGAAGAACTGGACAGGTAGGTGTCATGGAATTCATTTCGGACCTTCCGGTCGTCGGCGGTTTCCTGTCGTCGGCGATCGCCTTCGTCGTCGTCCTCGGCGTCGTCGTGTTCGTGCACGAATACGGGCACTACATCGTCGGCCGCTGGTGCGGCATTCGCGCCGAGGTGTTCTCGATGGGCTTCGGCCCCCGGCTGGGCGCCTGGGTCGACCGCCGCGGCACCCGCTGGCAGGTCTCGGCGCTGCCGCTGGGCGGCTACGTCAAGTTCGTCGGCGATACCGACGGCTCGTCCCGCACCGACCCCAAGCACCTGGAGGCGCTGAGCGAGACCGAGCGCGCGCACAGCTTCCACGGCGCCGCGCTGTGGCGCCGGGCGCTGACCGTCGCGGCGGGCCCGGTGGCCAACTTCATCCTGTCGATCCTGGTGTTCGGGCTGATCGCGCTGT
Organism: Halovulum marinum; assembly: GCF_009697225.1. GTDB lineage: Bacteria > Pseudomonadota > Alphaproteobacteria > Rhodobacterales > Rhodobacteraceae > Halovulum > Halovulum marinum. The sequence continues at coordinate 81,386 of NZ_WIND01000006.1, read as the reverse complement.
GGGCCGGGGTGCCGGCCGACGGTGCCCGCGTCGGCGAGGTCAGCGTGCTGCCGGGGCAGCAGGCGAGCGATCTGCGCCGCGGCGATCTGATCCTGGAACTGAACGGCGCGCCGGTGGCCGATTTCGCCGAGCTCTACGAAGCCGCGAACGAGATGGAGACCGCCGGTCCGGTCCGCCTGCTGGTCGAGCGCGACGGCCGCCGGCTGGAGCTGACCACGCCGTTCCCGCTGCCGCCGCTGGTGCAGGGGGTCGAGCCGCTGTCGGCGGCGGCGAACGCCGGTCTGAAACCGGGCGACTTCATCCGCGCGGCCGACGGCGAACGGCTGCATTCGTTCGGCGATCTGCGCGACGTGGTGCTGAACTCGGGCGGCGACGAGCTGGAGCTGGAGGTGGTGCGCGGCGACGTGCTGCTGACCCTGCCGATCACCCCGCGCGAGGTCGAGCGGGTGAACCCCGACGGCACCGTCGAGACGCGGGTGATGATCGGCGTCGGCGGCGACGTCCTGATCTACCCGCTGACCCGGACCCCGACGCCGTGGCGCGCGCTGGCCATCGGCGTCGAGCGGATGTGGGAGATCATCACCCTGTCGCTGACCGGTATCGGCCACATCATCGCCGGCAACCTGAGTGTCGACAATCTGCAGGGGCCGCTGGGCATCGCGCAGATCTCGGGCGCCAGCGCGGCGCAGGGCGCGGGCAACCTGATCACGCTGATTGCGGTGATCTCGACCGCGGTGGGCATGCTGAACCTGTTCCCGATTCCGGTGCTGGACGGCGGCCACCTGCTGATGTTCGGCTACGAGGCTGTTGCAGGCCGGCCTCCGGCCGAATCCATTATGCGCATCGCGATGTCTCTGGGACTAGCTATGGTGCTGTTGCTCATGCTAATGGCTACATATAACGATCTTGTGCGGTTGCTGGTCAGCTGACCGGCGCGCGTCAAAAGGTGGCAACGGGGGCAGAGGCAAGATGACAGGGCGGGCAGTCCAGGTACCGGGTCGCAGGCACATCACCAGCTTCGCGGCAAGCGTCGCGCTGCTCGTCGCGGCGGCGGCGCCGCTGGCGCAGGCGCAGGCGGTTCGGGTCGGACAGATCGTGGTCGAGGGCAACCGGCGGGTCGAGGACGACACCATCCGGGTGTTCTCGGGGCTGGAGCAGGGCGCGGTGGCGGACACCGCCGAACTGAACGCGGCGCTGCAGCGCCTGTTCGACACCGGCCTGTTCGAGGACGTCTCGGTCACGCCCGCCGGCGGGCGCGTCGTAATCGAGGTGGTCGAGAACCCGACCATCAACTTCATCAACTACGAGGGCAACCAGCGGCTGGACGACGATGCGCTGGCCGAGGTCGTCTCGCTGCGCGCGCGGCAGCCGTTCTCGCGCGCCAGGGCCGAGGCCGACGCGCAGGCGATCCAGCAGCTCTACGCCCAGTCCGGCCGCATCAACGCGACCGTGGTGCCGAAGATCATCCGGCTGGACGACAACCGGGTCAACCTGGTCTACGAGATCCGCGAGGGCGCGATCACCGAGGTGCAGCGCATCAGCTTCGTCGGCAACGAGGCCTATTCCGACCGCCGGCTGCGGCGGGTGATCGAGACCGGGCAGGCCGGGCTGCTGAGCTGGCTGTTCACCAACGACACCTACAACCAGGAGCGGCTGGAGCTGGACAAGCAGCTGCTGCGGGACTTCTACCTCGACCGCGGCTACGTCGATTTCCAGGTCACCGCCGCCTCGGCCGAGTTCGCGCGCGAGCGCGACGCATTCTTCCTGACGTTCCGCATCGACGAGGGCGCGCAGTGGGATTTCGGCCAGATGGGTGTCACCGTCTTCGCGCCGGGTCTGAACGAGGCCGAGTTCGCGGCGCTGATCAACGTCCGCCCCGGCGAGACCTACTCCGCCAAGAAGCTCGACCGCATCGTCGAGCGGATGTCGTTCCTCGCCGGGCAGAAGGGTTTCGCCTTCGTCGAGGTCACGCCGCGCGTCACCCGCGACGTGGCGCGGGGCCGCGTCAACATCGACTTCGAGCTGATCGAGGGGCCGCGCGTGTTCGTCGAGCGGATCGACATCCGCGGCAACCGCGAGACCGTCGACCGGGTGATCCGGCGCGAGTTCCGGGTGGTCGAGGGCGACGCCTTCAACGCCCGCGAGCTGCGCGAGGCCGAGCAGCGGCTGCGCGCGCTGGGCTTCTTCGAGCGGGTCGAGGTGCGGGTGCGCGAAGGCTCCGCGCCGGGCCGCGCGATCATCACCGTCGATGTCGAGGAACGTCCCACCGGCTCGCTGACCTTCGGCGCCGCCTACGGCTCGTCCGAGGGGATCACCGGCACCGTCTCGCTGTCCGAGCGCAACTTCCTGGGCCGCGGGCAGGCAATCTCGCTGGAGCTGGCCTCGGGCGCGGAAAGCAACGTTGTCTCGTTCCGTTTCGTCGAGCCGAAGGTTTTCGACCAGAACCTGTCGGCGGGGTTCACCGCGTTCTACCGCGAGTTCGAGTACGACGAGTCCTCGATCAACACCACCCGCGCCGGGCTGCAGCCGTTCGTCGGCTTCCCGCTGTCCGAGGATTCGCGCCTGTCGGTGCGCCTGCGTGTCAGCCAGGACAAGATCGACGTCGTCGACAGCGCGGTGTCGCCGATCCTGCAGCGCGAGGCGGGCGAGGAGTTCAGCCTCGGCGTCGGCTTCACCTACACGCTGGACAAGCGCAACTCGCCGATCGACCCGACCGCCGGCTTCATCTTCAGCCTCGACCAGGAACTGAACGGTCTCGGCGGCGGCCCGCAGTACTCCAAGACCACCGCCACCGCCCGCACCTACACCAGCCTGTTCGACGAGGAGGTCGTGCTCAGCGCCGAGGTCGAGGGCGGCGCGCTGGTGTCGTTCAACGACGAATCGCGCTTCATCGACCGGTTCGTGCTGGGCGGCGACAGCTTCCGCGGGTTCGAGCGCGGCGGCCTCGGCCCGCGCGACGTCTGCACCGCCTGCGGCGGCACCGGCGGCACCGAGAACGTCAACGACGCGCTCGGCGGCAACATGTTCGCGGTGGCGCGGCTGGAGGCGACGTTCCCGGTCGGCCTGCCGCCCGATCTGGGGATCTACGGCGGCGTGTTCGCCGATGTCGGCTCGCTCTGGTCGCTGTACGACACCGCCGGCGCCTCGGGCACCGTCGACGACAGCTTCAACCTGCGCAGCTCGGCCGGCGTGTCGCTGTTCTGGGACACCGCGATCGGGCCGCTGCGCTTCAACTTCGCCCGCCCGATCGTCAAGGAATCCTTCGACGAGGAAGAATTCTTCCGGGTGACGATCGACACCCGGTTCTGAGCATGCCCGCCCGGCGGCATGTCCTCGCGCTGCTGGCGGTGCTGCTGCCGGCGGCGCCGGTGGCGGCGCAGGACGGCGATTTCCCGGTCGCGCGCAGCGCCGAGCAACCGCCGGCGTTCCTGATCCTCGACCAGGACCGGCTGTTCTCGGGCTCGCGCCACGGCCGGCAGATCATCGACCGGAACGAGGCCGAGGCCGACGCGCTGCGCGCCGAGGGCGAGCAGCTCGACCGGCAGTTCGAGGCCGAGGAGCGGACCCTGACCCAGCGCCGCAGCGAGCTGGAGCCGAACGAATTCCGCCGCCTGGCCGACGCCTTCGACGAGAAGGTCGTCGCCACCCGCCGCGAGCAGGAGGAGAAGGCCGCGCAGCTGAACCAGCGGATCGAGCGCCGCCGCCGCGAGTTCTTCCGCCGCGTCGGCCCGGTGCTGCTGGAGATCCTCGAGCAGACCGGCGCGGTGGCGATCATCGAGCAGCGCTCGGTACTGATCGCAAAACAGGATTTGAACATCACCGACGAGGCGATTAAACGCTTGGACACGACCTTCGTGGGCGAGCAGCACCAAGACCCGGACGCCGGCGACGCCGCGACCGACACCGATCCACCGGGCGACGAGGAGTAGGACGACCATGGGACACACAGCCGTCGACCCGGAGCTTGGCCAGGCCGACATCCACCTGATCAAGCGGCTGATCCCGCATCGCTACCCGTTCCTGTACATCGACCGGGTGATCAACATGGTGCCGTCCGAGCGGGCGGTCGGCGTGAAGAACGTCACCGCCAACGAGCCCTACTTCGCCGGCCACTTCCCGGCCAAGCCGGTACTGCCCGGGGTGATCATCATCGAGGCGATGGCGCAGTCCGCCACCGCGCTGGTGTCGTGGTCGACGGACCTGAACGACAGCGGCGCGCTGGTCTACTTCATGGGCATCGACAAGGCGCGGTTCCGGCGCGTGGTCGAGCCCGGCGACCAGCTGGAGCTGCACGTGCAGGTGATCCGCAAGGGCGCCAAGGTGTGGAAGTTCAGCGGCGCCGCCAGCGTCGGCGACGAGGTCGCCGCCGAGGCCGAGTTCATGGCCATGATCCAGCGCCCCGAGGCGGAGGGCTGAGCCCATGCCGATCGACGCAACCGCGCAGATCCACCCCTCTGCCATCGTCGGCGAGGGTGCCGCCATCGGCGCCGACGTCCGCATCGGCGCCTATTGCGTGGTCGGCGACGACGTCACCATCGGCGACGGGACCGAACTGAAGTCGCATGTCTCGATCGACGGGCACACGGTGATCGGCCGGCGCAACGTGATCTTCCCCTTCGCCTCGCTCGGCCAGCGCCCGCAGGACCTGAAGTACCAGGGCGAGCGCACGCTGCTCGAGATCGGCGACGACAACGCGATCCGCGAATACGTCACCATGAACCCCGGCACCGTCGGCGGCGGCGGCGTCACCCGCGTCGGCTCGGGCAACCTGTTCATGAACCACGTCCACGTCGGCCACGACTGCATCGTCGGCGACGGCACGATCTTCGCCAATGCGGCGACGCTGGGCGGGCATGTCAGCGTCGGCGACCGGGCGGTGATCGGCGGGCTGGCCGCGGTGCACCAGAACTGCCGCATCGGCGCCGGCGCGATGATCGGCGGGCTTGCCGGCATCGCCGCCGACGTGATCCCCTACGGCACCGCGCTGGGCGAGCGTGCGCACCTGGCCGGGCTGAACCTGGTCGGGCTGAAGCGCCGCGGCGCCGACAAGGAACACATCAACGGGCTGCGCGCCGCCTATGCCGCGCTGTTCCAGGGCGAGGGCACGCTGACCGAGCGCATCGCCGGCGTGACCGAGGCGCACGGCGACAACCCGCTGGTGGCCGAGGTCCTGGACTTCATCTCCGACAGCTCGGCGCGCCACCTGACGACCCCGGGCTGAGCGGCCGCCATGCCCGCCTCCCCGGTCCGAAAGCCCGATCCCGCGGGCGCCCTGGCCATCGTCGCCGGCACCGGAGAGCTGCCGCGGATGCTGGCCGAGGAATGCCGCCGCCGCAAGCGCCCCTATCTGGTCGTGATCTTCGAGGGCATCCGCCTGTCCTGGGCCGAGGAGCACCCGGTGGTCCCGGCGGTGTTCGAGAAGCCCGGCAAGCTGTTCGCGGCGCTGCGCCGCGCCGGCTGCACCCAGGTCACCTTCGCCGGCGGCGTGCGGCGGCCGCGGCTCAGCCCGATGCGCTTCGATCTCAAGGCGATCCGGCTGGCGCCGCTGCTGTTCCGGGCGATGCGCTCGGGCGACGACACCGCGCTGCGCATCGTCTCGGAGATCTTCGAGGCCGAGGGGCTGAGCATCGTCGGCGCGCACCGGCTGCTGTCGCACCTGATCGCCCGCCCCGGCGTGCTGACCCGGACCCAGCCCTCGGATGCCGACCGCCAGGACGCGGCGCGCGCCGCCGCCATCGTGCAGGCGCTGGGGCAGGTCGACGTCGGCCAGGGCGCGGTGGTGGCGCAGGGCATCTGCCTGGCCACCGAGAGCATCCAGGGCACCGACGCGATGCTGGATTTCGTCGCCCGCACCGGCGCGCCGTTCCGCCCCGATCCCGAGGGCGCCAACGGCGTGCTGCTGAAGGCGCCGAAACCCGGCCAGGACTGGCGCACTGACCTGCCGGCGATCGGCCCGCAGACTGTCGCCGCGGCCCATGCCGCGGGGCTGGCGGGGGTGGTGGTGCAGGCCGGCGGCGTGCTGATCCTGGGCGAGGCCGAGACCATCGCCCGCGCCGACCAGCTGGGGCTGTTCCTGTGGGCGCGCGAGCCGTGAGCCCGCCGCACCTGTTCCTGATCGCGGGCGAGCCGTCGGGCGACCGGCTGGGCGCGGCGCTGATGGCGGGGCTGAAACGGCAGACCGGCGGCGATGTCCGGTTCACCGGCATCGGCGGGCCGCTGATGCAGGACGAGGGGCTGGACAGCCTGCTGCCGATGGACCGGCTGTCGGTGATGGGCCTGACCGAGGTTTTGCCGCGCCTGCCGGAACTGCTGCGCCTGATCCGCCGCACCGGCGCGGCGGTGGCCGAGGCGCGGCCCGACGCGCTGGTCACCATCGACAGCCCGGATTTCTGCCTGCGCGTGGCCGGACGCGCCCGCGCGGCGCTGCCCGGGCTGCGCACGGTGCACTATGTCGCGCCCTCGGTCTGGGCCTGGCGGCCGGGGCGCGCGGCGAAGATGGCGAAGGTCATCGACCATGTGCTGGCGCTGCTGCCGTTCGAGCCGCCGTACATGACCGCCGCCGGGATGAGCTGCGATTTCGTCGGCCACCCGGTGATCGAGACGCCGCCGGCGTCCCCGGCGGAAACCGCCGCGTTCCGCGCCGCGCACGGCATCGCGCCGGACGCGCCGCTGCTCTGCGTGCTGCCGGGCTCGCGCGCCGGCGAGGTGGCGCGGCACGGCGCGCTGTTCCGGCAGGTGCTGGAGCGGTTGGCGCCGAACCATCCGGGGATGCGGGTGGTGATCCCGACCGTCGCCGCGCGCGCCGCGGCGGTGGCCGGGCTGTTCTCCGGCGCGCCGGGCGATCCGGTGGTGCTGGACCCGGCCGCGCCGGGCGGCGCCGAGGCCGAGACCCGCAAGCGCCGCGCCTTCGCCGCCGCCGACGCGGCGCTGGCGGTGTCGGGCACGGTGTCGCTGGAACTGGCCCGCGCCGGCACACCGATGGTCGTCGCCTACCGCGCCAGCACGCTCAGCGCGTTCCTTGCCCGGCGGCTGGTGAAGGTGCGCTACGCGTCGCTGGTGAACATCCTGCAGGACCGGCCGATCATCCCCGAGTTCCTGTTCGAGGCCGCCACGCCGCGGGCGCTGACAGGCGCCACCGGCCGGCTGCTGGACGATCCCGAGGCGCGCGCGCGGCAGATCGACGGCTTCGACGCCGCGATGCGGGCGCTGGGGCAGGGCGGCGACAGCCCGGGCCTGCGCGCGGCCCGGTCGGTGCTGTCGGTCATCGTGTGAAGTCGGCCTCGGCCGCGCCGGTGGCCCGTTTCAGCACCGGCGGCGCGATCTCGAACACGTGGTGCGGCGTGCCGGCGGCGGCCCAGACCGTGGCGTAGGTCATCACCTTCGGGTCCAGCCAGGTGCGCAGCGGCGTGGCGTGCCCGAACGGCGAGACGCCGCCGATGGCGAAGCCGGTCACCGCGCGGATGCTGGCGGCGTCGGCCTTTTCCAGCGCCATCCCGGCGACGCGCGCGGCCTTGTCGATGCAGACATAATTGCCGCCCGCGGTCAGGAACAGCACATGCTCGCCGCTGTCCGGGCTGCGCAGCACGATCGACTTCACGATCTGGTCGGCGCTGGTGCCGACGGCGTCGGCGGCGGCCTGCGCGGTCAGCGTGCCCGCCTCCAGCCGCACCGGGGCGAGGGTCAGGCCGCGCGCCTCGGCGTCGGCCAGCACGCGGTTCAGTGACTTGCTCATGGGCGCGAAAGGGGGGCCGGCGCCGCCGCCGGCCCCTTCAGATCAGCGATTTTCCACCTCGACGTAGTCGCGCTCCGGCGCGCCGGTGTACAGCTGCCGCGGGCGGCCGATCTTCTGGCTGGGATCGGCGATCATCTCTTTCCACTGCGAGATCCAGCCGGCGGTGCGGGCCAGCGCGAAGATCGGCGTGAACATCGAGGTCGGGAAGCCCACCGCGTCGAGGATGATGCCCGAGTAGAAATCGACGTTCGGATACAGCTTCTTGTCGATGAAGTACTGGTCGGTCAGCGCGATCCGCTCCAGCTCCTGCGCGACCTGCAGGGTGGGGTTGTTCTCGACCCCCAGCAGCTCCAGCACCTCCTTGGCGCTTTCCTGCATCACCTTGGCGCGCGGGTCGTAGTTCTTGTAGACCCGGTGCCCGAAGCCCATCAGCCGGAACGGGTCGTTCTTGTCCTTGGCGCGGGCGATGTACTCGGGGATCTGGTCGACGGTGCCGATCTCGCGCAGCATCTCCAGCGCGGCCTGGTTGGCGCCGCCATGCGCCGGGCCCCACAGGCAGGCGACCCCGGCGGCGATGCAGGCGAACGGGTTGGCCTGGGACGAGCCGGCCAGCCGCACGGTCGAGGTCGAGGCGTTCTGCTCGTGATCCGCGTGCAGGGTGAAGATCCGGTCCATGGCGCGGGCCAGCGCCGGCTGCACCTTGTATTCCTCGCACGGCACCGAGAAGCACATGTGCAGGAAGTTCTCGGCGTAGTTCAGGTCGTTGCGCGGGTACACGAACGGCTGGCCGACGTGGTACTTGAACGCCCAGGCGCAGATCGTCGGCATCTTCGCGATCAGCCGGATGGTCGCGACCTCGCGCTGCCAGTCGTCGAAGATGTCGGTCGAGTCGTGATAGAAGGCCGACATCGCGCCGACCACGCCGCAGACCACCGCCATCGGGTGCGCGTCGCGCCGGAACCCGCGGTAGAAGTTGGTCATCTGCTCGTGCAGCATGGTGTGGCGGGTGACGCGGTTCTCGAAATCCTCCATCTGCGCGGCGCTCGGCAGCTCGCCGTAGATCAGCAGGTAGCAGACTTCCAGGAAGTGCGACTTCTCGGCCAGCTGGTCGATCGGGTAGCCGCGGTACAGCAGCTCGCCCTTCTCGCCGTCGATATAGGTGATCGCGCTTTCGCACGATGCGGTCGAGGTGAAGCCCGGGTCGTAGGTGAACACGTCGCCCTTCGCGTAGAGCTTGCGGATGTCGATCACGTCCGGCCCCAGGGTGGGGCTGGCCATCGGCAGTTCCAGGGTCTTGTCGCCGAATGTGAGGGTCGCCGTAGCGCCGATATCCTTGGCCATGGTGATGTCCTTGTTGCTGCGGGCGCCATGCCCGGGCGGGCGGCGCGAATTTCCCTGTAGTCCCGGCCGGTCAGCCGGCTGCATCCGCCAGGCGGGCCAGCGTCTCCTCCTTGCCGATCACGCCCATCACGTCGAACACGCTGGGAGAGACTGCGCGGCCGGTCAATGCCGCCCGCAGAGGTTGCGCCACCTTGCCAAGCTTCAGCCCTTCCTGGTCGGCGAAATCGCGGATTTCGGCCTCCAGGATGTGCTGCTCCCAGCTAGCATTTCGCAGGCGCTCAGTCAATCTGTGCAGCATACCACGGGATACCGTATCCAGCTGAGCGGCCGCTTTCTCGTCCGGCTCGAACGGGCGAGATCCCAGAATGAAATGCGCCATTTCAAGCAGTTCCGGAAGTGTCTTCGCGCGATCTCGCAGCCCGGCGCCGGCGGCGCGCAGTTGCTGCACCTGCGTCTCGTCGGGGGCGGGAACTTGCTGCGATGCAGCGAAGGCGCGGATCTCGGCGACCATCTCGTCGTCGCTCATCGCCCGGATGTGCTGCCCGGACAGATTCTCCAGCTTCTTGAAGTCGAATCGCGCCGGCGACCTGCCGATCTGCTCCAGCGAGAACCACTCGATCGCCTGCGCGTCGGTGAAGAACTCGTCGTCGCCATGGCTCCAGCCCAGCCGCGCCAGGTAGTTGCGCATCGCCCGCGCCGGGTAGCCCATGTCGCGGTACGCATCGACCCCCAGCGCGCCGTGGCGCTTGGACAGCTTGGCGCCGTCGGGGCCGTGGATCAGCGGGATGTGCGCGAACACCGGCGTCGGCCAGCCGGCGGCCCGGTAGATCAGCGTCTGCCGCGCGGCGTTGGTCAGGTGGTCGTCGCCGCGGATCACATGGGTCACGCCCATGTCGTGATCGTCCACCACCACCGCCAGCATGTAGGTCGGGGTGCCGTCCGAGCGCAGCAGGATCAGGTCGTCCAGCGTCTCGTTCTTCCAGGTGACGGTGCCCTGCACCCGGTCCTCGACCACCGTCTCGCCGTCGCGGGGGGCCTTCAGGCGCACCACGCAGGGCACGCCCTCGGGGGCCGCGCCGCCGTCGCGCCAGGGCGAGCGGAACAGCGGCGGCCGGCCTGCGGCCTTCTCGGCCGCGCGGAAGGCGTCGATCTCGTCCTTGCTGGCATAGCAGCGATAGGCGGTGCCGTCGGCGACCATCTTCTGCGCCACCTCGGCGTGCCGGTCGGCACGCGACGCCTGGCTGACCGGATCGCCGTCCCAGTCCAGTCCCAGCCACGCCAGCCCGTCGAGGATCGCCTGCGTCGCCTCGGGGGTGGAGCGGGCGCGGTCGGTATCCTCGATCCGCAGCAGGAAGGTGCCGCCCCGGTTGCGGGCAAAAAGCCAGTTGAACAGCGCGGTGCGCGCGCCGCCGATGTGCAGGAAGCCGGTCGGGGACGGCGCGAACCGGGTGACAACCGCGTCAGAGCCCATGTGCTTAACCTCTTGGAAACCATGTCGGGGGAAGTGTTGCGCAACTGTCTAGGTCGTGAGACGAGGGGAAACAAGAGTGCGGCTGACCCGATGGCTCGCCGCCCAGGCCGAGGCGCAGCGGCACACCGGCCTGCTGTGGGCGCCGGTCGCCCTCGGCGCGGGCATCGCCGGCTATTTCTCGCTGCCGGCCGAGCCGCCCGCCGCGCTGGCCTGGGGGCTGGGCGCGCTGGCGCTGGCCGGCGCCGGCCTGTTGGCGGCGTTCCGCCGCGGCGGCCTGCCGATGCTGGCGATGCTGTGCCTGCTGGGCGGCGCGGTCGCGGCGCTGCACACCGGACGGCTGTCCGCGCCGGTGCTGGAGCGCACCCATTTCGGCCCGGTGGTGGGCCGCATCGTCGGCTTCGACCGCTCGCAGGGCAACCGGCTGCGGCTGCTGCTGGACCGGGTCCACCTGCCGGGGGTGGCGGCGGCGGACACGCCGGCGCGGGTGCGCGTGGTGCTGGGCGACGATCCCGACCCGCAGGTGGCGCGGCCCGGCGCGCGGGTGATGATGCGCGCCCGGCTGACGCCGCCGCCCGAGCCGGTCGAGCCCGGCGGTTTCGATTTCCGCCGCTGGGCCTGGTTCCTGCGCCTGGGCGCGATCGGCTACACCGCCGAGCCGGTGGTGCTGGCCGAGCCGCATCCCGGCGGGCTGGCGGGGGTGCCGCTTCTCAGCCTGCGGATGCGGCTGGCGGACGCGATCCGCGGCCAGATGCCGGCGCGCAGCGGCGGCTTCGCGGCGGCGATCCTGACCGGCGACCGCTCGACCGTCGATCCGCAGGACCTGGTCGGGCTGCGGGCCTCGAACCTGGCGCATCTGCTGGCGATCTCGGGGCTGCACATGGGGCTGCTGACCGGGGTGGTGTTCGCCTGCGTCCGGCTCGGGCTGGCGCTGCTGCCGGACGTGGCGCTGCGGCTGCCGGTCAAGAAGATCGCCGCCGTCGCCGCGCTGCTGGCCGGGGCCGGCTACCTGGCGCTGTCGGGCGCCAGCATCGCCACCCAGCGCGCCTTCATCATGGCGGCGGCGATCTTCGGCGCGGTGCTGGTGGACCGCCCGGCGCTGACCCTGCGCGCGGTGGCGCTGGCGGCGCTGGCGGTGCTGCTGTGGCGCCCGGTCAGCCTGCTCGGTCCGGGGTTCCAGATGTCGTTCGCCGCCACCACCGCGCTGATCGCGGTCTATGATGCGCTGCGCAGGGTCGGCTGGTGGCAGGCGCTGGCGCGCGGCGGCTGGCGCTGGGGCCGGGCGGTGGCGGCGCTGGTGCTGACCTCGGCGGTGGCGGGGCTGGCGACGGCGCCCTATTCGGCGTTCCACTTCAACCAGATGGCGCAGTACGGGCTGCTGGCCAACGTGCTGGCGGTGCCGGCGATGGGGCTGCTGGTGATGCCCGCCGCGCTGCTGGCGCTGCTGCTGTGGCCGCTGGGCCTGCAGGGGCTCGGCTTCGGGCTGATGGAGATCGGCATCGACCACATCCTGAACGTCGCCGGCTGGGTCGCCCGGCAGGAGGCGCCGATGACGCCGGTGCCCACCGGCCCGCCCTGGGTGCTGGGCGTGCTGACGCTGGGCGCGCTGATGCTGATCGCGCTGCGCGGCCCGCTGCGCGCGGCCGGGCCGGTGCTGGTCGCGGTGGCGCTGGCCGGCTGGGCGGCGTCCGAGCGGCCGCTGGTGCTGCTCGATCCCGAGGGCCGGCTGGTCGGCGTGCGGACCGTGGCGGGGCGGGCGCTCAGCCGCCCGCGCGGCGCCGGTTTCGCCGCCCAGGTCTGGCTGGAGAACGACGGTGACGCCGCCGACCAGACCGCCGCCGCCGGCCGCGCGCCGCCGGGTGCGCCCTGGCGGGTCGCGCTGCCGGACGGCGCCGCCGTTCTGCTGGTCGAGGACGAGACCGTGCCGCCGGCGCTGTGCGGCGCGGCGGTGCTGCTGATCGCGCCGCGCGCGAGCCGGCCGCCGGCGGCTCCGGCCTGCGCCTTCGTCGGCGCGGCGCAGCTGGCGCGGGGCGGGGCCCATGCCTGGCGCGCCGGCGCGCTGGCGGCGCCGGTGACCACCCGCGCGACCGAGGGCGCGCGCCCGTGGACGCGGCGCCCGGCCGCGGCGGCACGTTAGCGGTTGTCCAGTCAAGACGAAGCGGCCGGGGCGGACCCGGCCGGGGTCGCGGAAAACCGCTGGCGGCTGTCGGATCGGGGCCGGATCGGGGCCGGATCGGGGCAGGTGAGGCGGACCGGGCTGGCCGGATCAGTAGCTGCGGATCAGCCCGACCAGCTTGCCCTGCACCTGCACCTGGTCGGCGCGGTAGACGCGGGTCTCGAACGCCGGGTTCGCGGCCTCGAGCGCGATCGCCGCGCCCTTGCGGCGCAGCCGTTTCAGCGTCGCCTCCTGGCCCTCGACCAGGGCGACGACGATGTCGCCGTTCTCGGCCCGGTCCTGCTCGCGGATCACCACGATGTCGCCGTTGTTGATGCCGGCCTCGATCATCGAGTCGCCGCGCACCTCCAGCGCGAAATGCCGCGCCGAGCCGCTGATCATGCTGCCGGGCACCGCGGTGCGGTGCGATACCTGCTCGATCGCCGCGATCGGCGTGCCGGCGGCGATCCGGCCCATCACCGGCACCTCGACCACGTCGGGCCGCTCGCCGTCGGCCTCGGGCGCCTGCGCCGCCTCACGTGCGGCCTGCAGCGAGGTGACGTTGCCGCCGCCCATGCCGTCGGGCAGGCGGACGATCTCGATCGCGCGGGCGCGGTGCGCCAGGCGGCGGACGAAGCCGCGCTCCTCGAGCGCGGTGATCAGCCGGTGGATGCCGGACTTGGAGCGCAGGTCCAGCGCCTCCTTCATCTCGTCGAACGAGGGCGGCACCCCGTCGCGCTGGATGCGCTTGTGGATGAACGTCAGTAGATCGAGCTGTTTTCTGGTCAGCATCTGCCTCAACCCCGGTCTTCCGCCCGGAACGATTTCATCCGGTACGCGCTTCGTTCCTTGAGGTTCTACATGTGTTCCCGTTTTGTGTCAATTCCCGGCAGGAATTCGAATAAGCGCAACCGTTTTGTTCTATGGCAGCGGGACAACCTGCACGAGATCGCCGGCCGCGGCGGCCGGGGCATCGGCCGGCCGCACCGCCAGACAGTCGGCGGCCTGCAGCACATGCAGCAGCGCGCTGTCCTGGCGCTCGAACACGGTCACGCGCGGCCCGTCAGCGGTCTCCTCCAGCCGGGCGCGCATGTAGTGCTCGCGCGGGCCGTTGCGCCCGACCGGACCGGCCAGGCGCGCGGCGCGGGTCTCGGGGCCGGGCGGCAGCCCGAGCATTGTGCGGACCGCGGGCAGGACGAAGATCGCGCCGCAAACCATTGCCGAGACAGGGTTTCCCGGCAGTCCGATAAGCGTCGTGCCGCGCAGCGTCCCGGCCATCAGCGGCTTGCCCGGGCGCATCGCGACCTTGTAGAACCCCAGCTCCAGCCCCTGCGCCAGCGCCGTCGCGCGCACCAGGTCGTGATCCCCGACCGAGGCGCCGCCCAGGGTCACGATCAGGTCCGCGTCCGATGCCAGCTCGAGCAGCGCCGCAAGGCTCTCGGGCCGGTCGGCGGCGATCGGCAGCAGCCGCGGCACGGCGCCGGCGCGCGTCAGCATCGCCGCCAGGCCGAAATTGTTCGAGCTGACGATCTGGTCCGGCCCCGGCTCCGCGCCCGGCATCACCAGCTCGTCGCCGGTGGCGATCAGCGCCACCACCGGCCGGCGGCGCAGCGGCAGCGCGGCGTGGTTCATCGCCGCCAGCAGCGCGATGTCGGCGGGGCCCAGCGGGCCGCGGCCGGGAAAGACGTCGCCGGCGGCGAAATCGTCGCCCGCCGGGCGGATGTGGCGCTTCTCGTCGCGGCCGGCGCGCACGGTGATCCGATCGCCGTTCCGGTCGGCATCCTCCTGGATCAGCACGTCGTCGGCGCCTGCGGGCAGCGGCGCGCCGGTGAAGATGCGCACCGCCTGGCCCGCGCCCAGAACCCCGTCGAAGCGCGCGCCGGCGGCGCTTTCGCCGATCACCCGCAGCACCGCGCCGGGGCCGGCCTCGGCCCGGCGCACGGCGTAGCCGTCCATCGCCGAGGCGTCGAACGGCGGCTGCGTGCGCCGCGCGGCCACCGGCTCGGCCAGCACCCGGCCCAGCGCGCGCGCCAGCGGCACGGTCTCGGTGGGCAGCGGCGACAGCGGCGCGAGGATCCGGGCCCGCGCCTCGGCGACCGGGATCATGGCGCCTCGAACCTTCCCGAGGCGCCGCCATCCTTGAACACCAGCCGCGCGCCGGTGATCTCCATCCCCCGGTCCACCGCCTTGACCATGTCGTAGACGGTCAGCGCGGCGACGGTGGCGGCGGTCAGCGCCTCCATCTCGACGCCGGTCTGGCCCGAGGTCTTGACCGTGGCCGAGATCTCGATCCGCGGCGGGGCTTCGGCCGGGGTCAGCTCCAGCGTCACCTTCGACAGCGCCAGCGGGTGACACAGCGGGATCAGATCGTGCGTCTTCTTCGCCGCCATGATCCCCGCCAGCCGCGCCACCGCCAGCACGTCGCCCTTCTTCGCGCGGCCCTCGCGGATCAGCGCCAGCGTCTCGGGCTGCATGTTGATCTGCGCCACGGCGGTGGCGGTGCGCGCGGTGACGGGCTTTTCCGACACGTCGACCATCTGCGCCGCGCCGGCCTCGTCGAAATGGGTCAGCTTGCCGGGCGCCTTCATCGCACGGCCTCGGGCGCGCCGGCCAGCAGGGCGCGCGTCGCCGCCGCCACGTCGTCCTGCCGCATCAGGCTTTCGCCGATCAGGAAGCTGCGCACGTCCGCCGCGGCCATGCGCGACAGGTCGGCGGGGGTGAACAGGCCGCTTTCCGAGATCACCAGCCGGTCGCCCGGCACCCGCGGCGCCAGATCGAGCGTCGTCTGAAGCGAGGTCTCGAAGGTCTTGAGATTGCGGTTGTTTATTCCGATCAACGGCGATTTCAGCCGCAGCGCCCGGTCGAGTTCCGCGCCGTCGTGCACCTCCAGCAGCGCGGCCATGCCCCAGGCCTGCGCCGCGTCCTCCAGCTCCGCCGCCTGCGCGTCCGAGACCGAGGCGAGGATGATCAGGATGCAGTCCGCGCCCCAGGCCCGCGCTTCGGCCACCTGGTACGGGTCGTACATGAAATCCTTGCGCAGGATCGGCAGGTCGGCCGCCGCCCGCGCCGCGCGCAGGTAGTCCGGGCTGCCCTGGAACGATGGCGTGTCGGTCAGCACCGACAGGCACGTCGCACCGCCCGCCTGGTAGGCCCGCGCCAGCGCCGGCGGGTCGAAATCGGCCCGGATCAGTCCCCTGGAGGGCGACGCCTTCTTGATCTCGGCGATCAGCCCGTAGCCCGCGGCCTGCGCGCGGCGCAGCGCGCCGGCGAAGTCGCGCGGCGCGGGCGCGGCCCTGGCGTCGGCCTCGACGCCGGCGACGGGGCGCGCGACCTTGGCGGCGGCGATCTCTTCCAGCTTGTAGGCCTTGATGCGGTCCAGCACGGTCTGCGTCATGTATCCTCCGTTCCCGCCCAGCTTATCGCGGGTTCGCCGCGGCTTTCCAACCAGGAATTCACCCGGCTGAACGGCCGCGAGCCGAAGAATCCGCGCCGCGCCGACAGCGGCGAGGGGTGCGCGGTCTCGATCTTCAGGTGCCGCGCCGGATCGATCCCCGCGGCCAGCTTCTGCGCCGGGCGCCCCCACAGCAGGAACGCCCGCGGCCGGTCGTCCAGCGCCGCCAGAACCTCGTGCGCCAGCCGGTCCCAGCCCAGCGACATGTGCCCGCCCGCCGCGCCCGGCGGCACGGTCAGCGCGGCGTTCAGCAGCAGCACCCCCTGGCGCGCCCAGGGCCGCAGGTCGCCGGTCGGCGGGCAGGCGCCAAGATCGTCCTGCATCTCCTTGAAGATGTTGGACAAGGACCGGGGCAGGGGCTGTACCTCGGGCGCCACCGAGAACGCCAGCCCGTGGGCGTGGCCGGGCGTCGGGTACGGGTCCTGGCCCAGGATCACCGCGCGCACGTCCTGCGGCTGCGTCAGCTCCAGCGCGGCGAACACCTGGTGCGCCGGCGGCAGCATCGCGCCGCCGGCGTCCAGCCGTTGCACGATCCCCGGCAGCCGGTCGCGGAAGAACGCCAGCCCGCCCCAGCCGCCGAGCCGCGAGACGTCGAGGCTCATGCCCCCGAGGTGACGCGCGCCAGGCCCTCGACCTTGCCGCGCGCCGCGCCGCTGTCGATGCTCTCGGCGGCCCGCGCCGCGCCCTCGCGCAGGTCCGCCGCGACCCCGGCGATCACCAGCGCGGCCGCCGCGTTCAGCAGAACCGCGTCGCGATAGGCCGAGTGCTGTCCGCGCAGCAGCGCCTTCAGCGCGGCGGCGTTGTCGGCCGGCGTGCCGCCGAGGATGTCGGCGAACGGATGCACCGGCAGGCCGGCGTCCTCGGGGTGCACCTCGTGCATCGTCACCGCGCCGCCCTCCAGCGCCGCGACCGCAGTCGGGCCGCAGATGGTGATCTCGTCGGTGCCGTCCGAGCCGTGCACCACCCAGGCGCGCTCGCAGCCCAGCGCGCCCAGGGTCTCGGCCATCGGCCGGATCACCGCCTGCGAGAACGCGCCGGTCAGCTGGCGCCTGACCCCGGCCGGGTTGGTCAGCGGGCCGAGGATGTTGAAGATCGTCCGCGTGCCCAGTTCCTGCCGCGAGGGCATGACGTGGCGCACCGCCGGGTGGTGCATCGGCGCCATCATGAAGGCGATGCCGACCTCGGCCAGCGCCCGCTCGACCACCTCGGGGCCGACCATGACGTCGATCCCCAGTTCGGTCAGCGCATCGGCGGCACCGGACTTGGAGCTCAGGTTCCGGTTCCCGTGCTTGGCGACGACGACGCCCGCACCGGCCACGACGAAGGCCGTCGCGGTCGAGATGTTCAGCGTCCCCTTGCCGTCGCCCCCGGTGCCGACGATGTCCATCGCGCCCTCGGGCGCCGCCACCGGCAGGCACTTGCGCCGCATCACGGCGGCGGCGGCGGCGTACTCGTCCACGGTTTCGCCGCGCACGCGCAGCGCCATCAACAACCCGCCGATCTGGCTGGGGGTCGCGTTGCCCTCCATCAGGATCTCGAAGGCGGTCTCGGCCTCGGCGCGGCTCAGCGGGCCGTCCGCGGCGCGGGCGATAAGGGGCTTCAGAGGATCGCTCATGCCGGCTCGGGCACCAGGTCGAGGAAGTTGCGCAGCAGGGCGTGGCCATGCTCCGAGGCGATCGACTCGGGGTGGAACTGCACCCCGTGCAGCGGCAGTTCGCGGTGGCTGAGGCCCATGATCGTGCCGTCGTCCAGTTCGGCGGTGACCCGCAGCACGTCCGGCAGCCCGTCGCGCGCCACCACCAGCGAATGATAGCGCGTGGCGCTGAACGGCGACGGCAGCCCGGCGAACACGCCGCCGCCCTGGTGGCGGATCAGCCCCGGCTTGCCGTGCACGATCTCGGAATGCCGCACCACGGACCCGCCGAACGCCTGGCCCAGGGTCTGGTGGCCCAGGCACACGCCCAGCAGCGGCGTGCGCGTCTCGGCCGCGGCCCGGGTCAGCGCCAGGCAGATCCCGGCCCGGTCCGGATCGCACGGGCCCGGCGACAGCACGATCCCCGACGGGCGCAGCGCCATCGCCGCCTGCACGTCCAGCGCGTCGTTGCGGTGTACCGCGACCTCGGCGCCCAGCCCGCCCAGGTAGTGCACCAGGTTGTAGGTAAAGCTGTCGTAGTTGTCGATCAGTAGCAGCATGCGCGCGCCTCGGAACCGGTGCCGGGCGCGCGAAAGGGCCGGCGGCCGGCGTTGCCGGTATACATGCGCGGGCGGTGGCGGCATGGTCAAGGGGCGTGCCATGATTTCGGCCCGATTGCCGGGTGTTCTCGGCCGCGGTATCCGCTAAAAGCGAAGCAAGCGGCAGGTGACCGGCCGCGCAGGGCAGGCAGACGTCAGCAAGGGGCCGGGGCAGTGCCGGCCGGAAGGGGACAGACAGATGATCAGGTTCTTGTTCGGTATCGTTCTGGGGCTGGTGGTGGCGGCGCTGGGGCTGTCCGGGGCGGCGGTGATGAACCCCCGGCCCGGCGGCCCGATCGCCACCGCGACCTCGGACGCGCCGGAGCCTGCACCCGAAGCCGAAGCGGAGCCCGAACCCGAACCGGAGACCGCACCGGAACCTGCCCCGGAACCCGCGTCCCGACCGGAACCCGCGCCGGAACCCGAGCCCGAGTCGCCCCCCGAGACGGAGCCCGAGACGGAGCCCGAGCCGGAGACGGAGCCCGAGCCGCAGCCCGAATCGCAGCCCGAATCGCAGCCCGAACCCGAGGATGCGACCGAGGCCGTGCCGGTGCCCGCCGAGGATCCGGCGCCCGCGACCTCGGTCGCGGCCGCCCCCGCCGCACCCGAGGCGCCCGCCACGGCGCCGCTGCCGGCACTGAGCGCCGCCGCCCCCGACACCGCCCTCGACACTGGCCGCGCGCCGGCCGCGGGCGGCGCCGGTCCGGCCCCCGGCCTGCCGGCGGACGGCGCGGTGACGCTGGGCGCCCCGGCGATCGAGACCGGCGCCAACGCCGGCATCGGCGGCGGCGGCGATGCCCGCCCGCCGCGCGCGCCGTCGCAGCCGACGCAGATCGCCTCGACCGCGCCGGGCGCGGACAGCGGCCCGGCAGTGAACACCGAAAGCGCCGCGGTGCCCGAGATCACCGGCAACGCCGCCGCCTCGTCGCTGATCCCCGGCGACGCGCTGACCGAGTTCGCCGCGCCGTTCGAGGGCGACGCGGGCAAGCCGCTGCTGGCGATCGTGCTGATCGACGCCGGCGAAAGCCCGTTCCTGCGCCCGGGCATGGCGGCGCTGAACGAACCGGTGACCTTCGGCGTCAGCGCCGATCTGCCCGACGCCGACCTGGTCGCCGGCCGCTACCGCGAATCCGGCTTCGAGGTCTCGGCGGTGGCGCCGGCCGAGGGCCCGCTCGCCCTGCAGGGCGGCACCGGCGCCGACGGCGTCGCCCGGACCCTGGCCGAGCTGTTCCGCAAGGTGCCCGCCGCCGCGACGCTGATGGACGCCATCGGCGGCCCGCTGCCGGACGATGCCGACCTGACCCGGCAGGTGGCCGAGGCACTGTCGGTGACCGGCCACGGGCTGCTGTCGCACCGTGGCGACGGGCTGACCGACGTGCCCGCCATCGCCGCCGCCGAGGGCGTGCCCAGCGAGGTGATCTTCCGGGTGATCGACGATCAGCCGGGCGCCGAGAACATCGCCCGGTCGCTGGACCGCGCGCTCGAGGACGCCGAGCGCACCGGCAGCGTGATCATCGTCGGCCACGTCCGCCAGGAAACCGTCGCCACGCTGTCGCAGTGGATGTTCGGCAACCGCCCGGCATCGGTGACCGTGGCCCCGGTCTCGGCGGTGCTGCAGCGCCAGGGCAGCTGATCCGGGCCGGGCGGGGCGCGCCGACCGCCCCGGCCCGGAGCTGCGCCGCCCGGACCGCCGCCGCGCGGACGGGGTACCGCCGACATGCCCGCTCTTCCCGATCTTCCGACCGTCGCCGCGGCGGTCTTCGTCGTGACCGTGGCGCCCGGCCCGGCGACACTCGCGGCCGCGACGGTGGCGATGTGCGCGGGGCGCGGCAACGGGCTGCGGTTCGGCGCCGGCCTCGCCGCGGGGCTGGCGGTCCGGGGCGTGCTCGCGGCCACCGGTCTGGGCGCGCTGCTGCAGGGCTCCGCCCACGCCGTTGCCGGCTCAGGATCGGTGGCCCGCAGGTGGATCGAGGGCCTGACCGCCGGGCTGTTCGCGGCGGCCGGGTTCGGGCTGCTGCGCTGGCGCGCTGGCGGGCGCGGCGGCGCGCGCAGATTGCGCCGTCAACGACGTCCTGGGATTCTGTTCTTCTTTTAAATCAGACGGTCAACGGGGTTTTCACGGTGAAATCCCGCGATTTTCAGCCTTCTTCGCGGCTCAGTTGCCGCCGCGCCGGGTCACGAACAGCCCGGCATCGGCGGCCGCGGCGCGCAGCGCCTTGGACTTGTTGACCGTCTCCTGGAATTCGGCCTCGGGGTCGCTGTCGTAGACCACGCCGCCGCCGGCCTGGATGTAGAGCGTGCCGTCCTTCACCACCCCGGTGCGCAGCGCGATGCAGATGTCCATGTCGCCGTTGGCCGAGAAATAGCCCACGCCGCCGCCGTAGACGCCGCGCTTGTGCACCTCCAACTCGTCGATGATCTGCATCGCGCGGATCTTCGGCGCACCGCTGACCGTGCCCGCCGGCAGCCCGGCCAGCAACGCCGACAGCGCGTCGTGGTCCTCGCGCAGCTCGCCCTCGACGTTCGAGACGATGTGCATCACATGGCTGTAGTGCTCGATGAGGAACTGCTCGTTCGGATCCACGCTGCCGATCTTCGCCACCCGGCCGACGTCGTTGCGGCCCAGGTCCAGCAGCATCAGGTGCTCGGCCATCTCCTTCGGATCGCCCAGCAGGTCGGCCTCGTAGGCGCGGTCCTGCTCGGGCGTGGCGCCGCGCGGCCGGGTTCCGGCGATCGGGCGGATGGTGACCTTGCGGTCCTTGACCCGCACCAGGATCTCGGGGCTGGCGCCGACGATCTGGAAGGGGCCGTGGTTGAAGAAGAACATGTAGGGCGAGGGGTTGGTCCGCCGCAGCGCCCGGTACAGCGAGAACGGCGGCAGGTCGAACGGCTGCGCCCAGCGCTGCGAGGGCACCACCTGGAAGATGTCGCCGGCGCGGATGTAGTCCTTCGCGGTCTCGACGATCCCGAGATAGGCGTCGTGCGCCATGTTCGAGACCGGCTCGGGCAGCGGGCCGCTGCCGACCGGGTCCAGGCTTTGCGCCGCGGCCGGGCGGTCCAGGTCGCGCACCGCGTCCATCACCCGCTCGGCCGCCTGGGCATAGGCGGCGCGGGCGCTCTGGCCGTCGGCCGCCCAGGCCGGGCTGACCACGGTGACCTCGCCTTTCACGCCGTCGACCACCGCGACCACCGTGGGCCGCAGCATCAGCGCGTCGGGCAGCTCCAGCGGGTCGGGGTTCGGCTCGGGCAGCCGCTCGACCAGCCGGATCATGTCGTAGCCGAGATAGCCGTAAAGCCCGGCGGCGATCGGCGGAATGCCCTCGGGCAGATCGATCCGGCTTTCGGCGATCAGCTTGCGCAGCGAGGTCAGCGGATCGTCGGCCTCGGGCGCGAAGCCGTCGGGATCGTAGCGCGCGGCGCGGTTGACCGAGGCCTGCGTGCCGTCGCAGCGCCAGATCAGGTCGGGCCGCATGCCGATCACCGAGTAGCGGCCACGCACCTCGCCGCCGGTGACCGATTCCAGCATGAAACTGTCGGGGCGGGCCTGCGCCAGCTTCAGCATCAGCGAGACCGGGGTCTCCAGGTCCGCGACCAGCCGGGTCCAGACCAGCTGGTTGCGGCCGGCGGCGTGCGCGGACTCGAAGGCCTCGAAGGCGGGTTGCAACTGCATCTGGGCTACCGGCTCACGGGTGCTGGGTCACGGGTACTGGATCACGGGTACTGGGTCACGGGTACTGGGCCAGCGTCTCGTCGATCAGCGTCTGGTTCACCGAGATCGGTTTGCCGTCGATCAGCATCCGCGCATAGGCGTCGAACAGATCCGACGACAGGGCCCCCTGCAGCTGCCGCTGCAGCGCCTCGCGCTGCTGCGCATAGCTGTCCGCGTCGGGGTCGGCGGCGGTCACGTCGGTGACCTGCACCAGATAGACGCTGCCCGGCTCGGCGATGACCGCCGAGTCGCCCTCGTCCAGCGCGAACACCTGCTGCAGCAGATCGGCCGGCAGGCCGGCCGCGGGCTCGTCCGCGCGGGTGAGCGGGCCGAACCGGGCGATGCCCAGACCGCTGTCGTCCGAGACCTTCGCCAGCGTCTGCCCCTCGTCCAGCAGCGCCTTCAGCTCCTCGGCGCGGGCGGTCAGCCGGGCCTGCACCTCGGCCTCGCGCCAGTCGGCCTCGACCTGCGCGCGCACCTCGTCCAGCGGGCGCAGCGCGGGCGGCTCGATGCGCTCGACCCGCAGCACCGCGATGCCGCCGCCGGACAGCTCGATCAGGTCGCGCGGCTCGCCCGGCTCGGCGGCGAACGCCTCGTCGCGGAACGCGGTGTCGCCGGCCAGGCCCTCGCCGGGCTGATCGGTCAGCCCGGTCTCGCCGAACTCCAGCGCGGTTTCCTCGGCGATCTCTTCCAGCGTCGCGCCGGCGGCCAGCAGGTCCTGCACCGGCTCGTACCACTCGGCGATGCCGTCCTGCGCCTTGGCCGCGGCCAGCTCGGCGCGCAGCTCGTCCCGGGCCTGCTCGAACGGCGTCTCGCGCGCCGCCAGGATCGCATTCACCCGGTAAAGCGCCGGGCCCAGGTCGCTGTCCACCGGCCCGACCACGCCCGGCCCGTCGGCGCCGAACACCGCCTCGCGCGCCTCGGCCGACAGCGCGCCGCGCCCGATCGCGCCCAGCGACAGATCGTCCGCGGTCAGGCCGCGCTGCTCGGCCAGCGCGTCGAAGCTGCTCTCGCCGGCGTCGATCGCCTCGCGCGCGGCCTGCGCGGCCTCGGCCGATTCGAAGGCGATCAGGTCGACGATCCGCCGCTCGGGCATCGAATAGCGATCGGACCGGGCGTCGTAGGCGGCGCGCAGCGCGTCCTCGGAGATCTCGACGGTGCCGGCCAGCATCGCCGGGGTCAGCGTGGCGTGGCTGACCACCCGCGTCTCGGGCCGCGTGTACAGTTCCTCGCGCGCCTCGTAGAACGCCTGCACCTGGGCGTCGGTGGGTGCGGGCACCGGCTGCTCCAGCGCGCGCGGCGACAGCTGCAGCGTGGCGAAGCTGCGGGATTCGTTCTGCCAGGCCAGCAGCGCGTCGGCCATCGCCGGCGGCATCGCCACGCCGCCGGCAACGGCGACCTCGACCAGCGCGCGCGACAGATCGGCGCGCACCTCCTCCTCGTAGTCCTTGGCGCTCAGCCCCTGGCGATCCAGGAAGAACTCGTAGGACTGCGCGTCGAACCCGTTCGCCAGGCCCTGGAACGCCGGGTTGTCGATCAGCGCATCGCGGACCATCTCGTCCGGCACCGACAGCCCGAGGTCATCGACCTCGCCGTCGAGCGCGGCGCGGGTCAGCATCTGCCCCAGCACCTGCTGGTCGAGCCCGAAGCTGCGGGCCTGTTGCATGGTGAACCGCTGCCCGGTGCGCTGCGCCAGGCTGTCGATCTGGCGCAGCAACTGGCGGACGTAATCCTCGCGCGCGACCTTTTCCGAGCCGACGGTGGCGACGTTCTGCGTCGACAGGCTAGAGACGGCGCCGCCCAGCCCGAGGCCGGTCAGGCCGACGATCAGCAGGCCCAGAAGCGCCCAGACGACGATCGAGGTTCCCTTGCCGCGGGTCGAGGATCTGAACCGGTTGAGCATGCCTTGTCCCTTGTCGCTGGGCGCGGGGGCGCGCCGGGTCCGGCCGGTTTTAGGCGGCGTGCGCCATGGCCGCAAGGGGCGTCAGGTGGCAAAGCCCCTCAGCCGCGCCGCCAGCGCGTCGATGCCGTCCGTATCGGCGTTCGCGAACGCGATCCGCAGCTGCCGCTCGGCGCTGCCGTCGCCGCCCGCGGACGCCTTCGGCGCGAACATCGTGCCGGGCAGCAGCAGCACCCCGGCCTCGGCCACCAGCCGCTGCGCGATCCGGTCCGAGGGCGCCTGCCACGGGTGCTCCAGATAGGCGAAATAGGCGCCCAGCCCCAGCAGCCGCCAGCCGTCGAGCCCGGCGAAGGCGCGGCGCACGGCGTCGCGGCGGCGCAGGATCTCGGCGCGCTCGGCGGCGACCCAGTCGCCCAGGTGCTGCAGCCCGAACAGCGCCGCGCGCTGGCCCAGCTGGTTCGGGCAGATGGTCATGGTGTCGAGGAACTTCTCGATCTCGGCCAGCCGCTCGGCGCCGCAGATCATCGCGCCGACCCGGTGTCCGGTCAGGCGGAACACCTTGGAGAACGAGTAGAGGTGGATCAGCACGTCCTGCCAGTCGCCCGCGAACAGCCCGTGCGGCGCGCCGTCGGCGGAATGGAAGTCGCGGTAGGTCTCGTCCAGGATCAGCGCGATGCCGTGCCGGCGGGCCAGATCGGCGAAGGCGGCGATCACCCCGGCGGGATACTCGGCGCCGGTCGGGTTGTTGGGCGTGACCAGCACGATCGCCTTCACCCGCGCGTCGATCAGACCCTCCGCGCGCTCGGGGTCCGGCACCATGCCGGCGTCGCAGGGCAGCAGCCGCGCCTCGACGCCGGCCATGTCCAGCCACATCTTGTGATTGAAGTACCACGGCGTCGGCAGGATCACCGCCTCGCCGGCATCGGCCAGCGAGGCGACGGCGGCGCAGAACGCCTGGTTGCAGCCGCTGGTGATGGCGACGTTGTCCGGCGCGATCCGGCCACGGTAGCGCGCCGCCCATTGCGCCGCGATCTCGGCGCGCAGCGCGGGCAGGCCCAGCACCGGGCCGTAGCCGTGCGCCGCCGCGTCGTGCAGCGCCGCATCGGCGATCGCCCGGCGCAACTCCTGCGGCGGCGGGTCCACCGGTGCGGCCTGGCTGACGTTGAGCAGCGGCAGGTCCGCGGGCAGCCGGGCGGCGGCGGCCCAGGCGCGGGCCTCCATCACCGGGGGCGGGAAGGCGGCGGCAAGCTGGCGTGATATCTTCGTCATCGGCGATCCTCGGGCTTCGCCCTGACTTACCCGGTTTCCGGCGCCGGGCGAAAGACCGATCGTGCCCGGTTGCAGCCGCCGCGGCCGGGCGGTAAGGGCAGGGCATGGCCGCACCTCCGCTTCTGACCCTTTCCGATCTCACGCTCGGCTTCGGCGGCACGCCGCTGCTGCAGGGCGCGTCGCTGACCGTCGCCCCGGGCGAGCGCCTGGGCCTGGTCGGGCGCAACGGCTCGGGCAAGTCGACGCTGCTGAAGATCATGGCCGGGCTGGTCGAGCCCGACGCCGGCCAGCGCTTCGTGCCGCCGGGCCGGGCGGTGGCCTACATGGAGCAGGACCCGGAATTCGGCGCCTTCGCCACGCTGGGCGACTTCGTGCGGCACGATTTCGACGCCGGCGAGGAATACCGCGCCGAGATCGCGATGGACGGGGTCAAGCTGGACGGCAGCCGCCCGGTCGCGGCGGCCTCGGGCGGCGAGCGGCGGCGCGCGGCGCTGGCGCGGATCATGGCCTCGGACGCGGACCTGCTGCTGCTGGACGAGCCGACCAACCACCTGGACATCGAGATGATCGCCTGGCTGGAGCGGGAGCTGTCCGAGACCCGCCGCGCGTTCGTGCTGATCTCGCACGACCGGGCGTTCCTGCGGGCGCTGACCCGGGCGATGCTGTGGGTCGACCGCGGCCAGGTGCGGCGGCTGGACCGGGGCTTCGACGCCTTCGAGGACTGGCGCGACAAGACCTACGAGGAAGAGGACGAGGCCCGGCACAAGCTGAACCGGCTGATCAAGGCCGAAAGCCGCTGGGCGGTCGAGGGCATCTCGGGGCGGCGCAAGCGCAACATGGGCCGGGTGCGGCGGCTGCAGGACATGCGCACGGCCCGCGCCTCCGAGATCCGCCGCGCCGGCACCGCGGATCTGGCGCTGGAGACCGGATCGAGGTCCGGCAAGCTGGTGGTCGAGGCCGAGGGCGTCTCGAAGCGGTTCGGCGAGCGGGTGATCGTGCGCGAGTTCGATCTGCGCATCCAGCGCGGCGACCGGGTCGCGCTGGTGGGGCCGAACGGCGTCGGCAAGACCAGCCTGCTGAACCTGCTGATCGGCAAGGATTGCCCCGACACGGGCCGGATCCGGCTGGGCACCAACCTGCAGATGGCGGTGTTCGACCAGAACCGGGCGCAGCTGGACCCGGACGTCTCGCTCTGGGACAGCCTGGCGCACGACCCCGAGCTGGGCGTGCGCGGCCGCAACGACCAGGTGATGGTGCGCGGCGCGCCGCGGCACGTCGTCGGCTATCTGAAGGACTTCCTGTTTTCCGAGGCGCAGGTGCGCAGCCCGGTGCGGGCGCTGTCGGGCGGCGAGAAGGCGCGGCTGCTGCTGGCGCGGATCCTGGCGAAGGAAAGCAATTTCCTGGTGCTGGACGAGCCGACCAACGATCTGGACGTCGAGACGCTGGACCTGCTGCAGGAGCTGATCGACGACTATGACGGCACCGTGCTGCTGGTCAGCCACGATCGCGATTTCCTGGACCGGGTGGCGACGCTGACCGTTCACATGGAGGGGCGGGGCCGGGCGACGGTCTACGCCGGCGGCTGGTCCGACATGCTGGCGCAGCGCGGCCCGCCGGAGCCGGTGGCGGAGGAGACGACGCCGCGCGCGAAACCGGCCGCCGCGCCGGCGCCGAAGCCGCGCCCGCGCGCAACCGGGCTGACCCAGCCGCAGCAGCACCGGCTGGCGCGGCTGCCCGCCGAGATCGAGCGGCTGGAGGCCGAGATCGCCAAGCTGGAGCAGTTCCTGTCCGATCCCGAGCTTTACACCCGCGCGCCGGCCAGGTTCGCCAAGGCGACCGAGGCGCTGGCCGAGCGGCAGGCGGCGCTGGCGGCGGCCGAGGAGGAATGGCTGGAGCTGGAGGCGCTGCGCGAGGCTTCGGGCTGAGGCCGGCCCGGCTCAGCCGGCTGCGGGTTCCGCCGCCGGTTCCGGACTGCCCAGCAGCCCGGCCCAGTCGGCGTGGCCCGCTGCGGTCAGCGCCGCGACCGCCGCCAGCCGCCCGGGCCGGCGGTGCTGCGGGTCCGGATCGAAGCGGTGGCGGCGGTAGCGGGCGACCAGCGCGGCGTCCAGCCCGTGCTGCCGCGCGCCGGCGACGATCAGCGCCAGGTACCAGTCCAGCGGGTTGATCGGCGCGATCGGGGCGCAGGCGATGTAGGTGCTGGCCGCGAGCGGCGCGCCGTCCAGCCGCACCGCGACCGAGTCGAGCCGGTGATAGCCGTGGCCGACGCCCTCGATCAGGTCCAGCGTCGCCAGATCGCCGTCGCTCAGCGCGTACAGCACGCCGTGCGCGGTCTGCCGTGCCGCTGGCAGGATTGTCGCCTTGCCGGAGCCGTCCACGGTGCTGAGCTTGGCGAACGCGACGCGGTGCCCGTCCAGCGTCGCGCGGCCCAGCGGCCGGGCGCCGGGGCAGCGCGCGGTCAGCCGCTGCGTCAGCAGGTTCGAGCCGTAGGCGAAGTAGAGCCGGGTCATCGCCGCAGTCTGAAGCGCGGCGATGTCGGGTGCAAGCATTGACCATTGTTCCGGATTGCGCCGCGCACTAGCTTTCCGGCGAGGGGGTCGGACCCTGCCGGAGCCGTGGTTGCGCGCGCGCGTCGGCATGGCCCGCCTGGCCGGAGACCCGAAGATGGCTGGAAGGGGACCGCGAATGATCGTGACCGGACGGGCGGCCGTGCTGATCCTGCTGCCGGTGCTGGCGGCATGCACCCCGCCGCTGGACAGCTGCGTGCGGCAGGCCACCGGGGACCTGCGCGCCGTGCAGGCCGACATCGCGCGCACCGCCGGGAACATCGACCGCGGCTACGCGATCCACCGGCAGGTGGTGCGCACGCCGCAGATCGGAATTTGCGGCGGCTTCGGGCAACATCGCGGCCCGATCGGCATCCAGGTGTCCGGCTGCCGCGGCCCGGACTACACCCGGCTGGAGACGCCGGTGCCGGTGGACGTCACCGCCGAGCGGCAGAAGCTGGTCGCGTTGCGGGAAAGGGAACTGACGCTGCGGGCGCAGTCTCAGCCCGGCGTCGCCGCCTGCTACGCCCGCTATCAGGGCTGACGCCGGTCAGTCGACCCGGTCGACGAAGCCGCCGCCGGTGCTGATGAAGGCATCGCGCGGAATCGCGCCGCCGCGGATCAGGCGGGCGCGCACCCGGTCGATCTCGCGCACCGGGAACGGCCCCAGCGCCGTCGCGTACATGCCGTTGCGCGTGCGCACCCGGATCAGTTGCGCGTCCGCCGGCAGGCCGTCGGCCTCGCGCCGAAGCGCCGCGGCGCTGCGGGCGCTTTCCAGCACCAGCCAGCGCTGGTCCGCGGGAAGGGACAGCGGCAGGTCGATGGCCGCGGTGGCGTTTCCGGTCCCGGTCGTCGCCCCTGCTTCCGCCGCGCCGGACGCGGTCACGGCCTCCCGTGTCGCGGTCTCTGCCCCGGTTTCTGTCCCGGTCTCTTTCTCGAGCGCGCGCCCCGGATCGAGTTCCGCCGCGGCCACGGTGCCGATCGCGGCGGGATTCGCCCGCTCCGGTGCCGACGGGTCCTGCTCCGGCGCTGCCGCCCGCGGCGCCTGCGCCGGGGCCTCTGGTGCGTCCTCCGGCGTCTCGGCCGGGGGCTCCTGCGCCGCGGCGGCGAACGCGCGGTCCGCGCCTTCGATGGCGATACCGGCCGCCTGCGCCGCCGCCGGCGTCAGCCAGGCGCTGCGGTCCGGATCGCCCGGCCGGAAGGTCATCGCCGGGAACAGCGGCTTCAGCCGGGTGTCCCGCAGGTAGTTCCGCACCAGCGTGGCCAGCGCCGCGGCCGAGGGCGCGGCCACGGTCGCGGTGGTGTCAATGCTCAGGTTCACCCGCGCGTCCGGCGCCATGTAGCGCGTCGCGCCCGCCAGCCAGGCCAGCGCGCAGCCCGAGGCGCAGCGGCTTTCCGGCACGATCGCCGTGGCGTAGCCGCGGGCGGAGATCAGCGCGCCGATCTTCATCGCCGTCACCGGGTCGCCGCCGGGACCGCGCAGCAGCACGATCGCGTCGTCGACGCCGTCGACGGCGGTCAGGAAATCCAGATCGTTGCCGACCGCGAGATCGCCGGCGATCATCACCAGGTGCGGACCGGACAGGGTCGCCAGCCGCTCGATCTGCGCCGCCTGCGCGGCGCCCGCGGCCAGCCCCGCGGCCGCAACCAGCAGCCCTGCGGTCGCTACCACCAGCCCTGCGGCTGCGCGGCGCATGTTCACACGTCCAGCGCTTCGACGAAGCGCGCGTTCTCCTGGATGTAGCTGAAACGCATCTCGGGCTTCTTGCCCATCAGCCGTTCCACCAGGTCCAGGGTCTCGCCCGGTTCGTCCTCGTCGATCGAGACGCGGATCAACTTGCGGGTGGCCGGGTTCATCGTGGTTTCCTTGAGGTCTTTCGCGTCCATCTCGCCCAGGCCCTTGAAGCGCGACACGTCGATCTTGCCGCGCCCGCCAAGGCCCTTCTGCATCAGCCGGTCCTTTTCGGCGTCGTCCATGGCATAGACCCGGTGTGCACCCTGAGTCAGGCGATAAAGTGGCGGACATGCGAGGTACAGGTGGCCATTGTCGATCAGCGGCCGCATCTGGGTGAAGAAGAACGTCATCAGCAGCGCCGCGATGTGCGCGCCGTCGACGTCGGCGTCGGTCATGATGATGACCTTGTCGTAGCGCAGGTCCTCGACGTTGAACTTCGTGCCCATGCCGGTGCCCAGCGCCTGGCACAGGTCCGACAGCTCGGTGTTCTGGCCCAGCTTGGAACTGGCCGCGCCCAGCACGTTCAGGATCTTGCCGCGCAGCGGCAGCAGCGCCTGCGTCTCGCGCAGGCGCGCCATCTTGGCGCTGCCGCCGGCGCTGTCGCCCTCGACCAGGAACAGCTCGGTGCCGTCGCGGGTATTGCGCGAGCAGTCGACCAGCTTGCCGGGCAGCCGCAGCCGCTTGGTGGCGGACTTGCGGCTGGTCTCCTTCTCGGCCTTGCGGCGCTGCCGTTCCTCGGCCTTCAGCACCAGGTAGTCGAGGATCGCGCCCGCCGACCTGGTGTCCGAGGCCAGCCAGTGGTCGAAATGGTCGCGCACGCTGGCCTCGACCAGGCGCTGCGCTGTGGCGGTCGACAGCCGGTCCTTGGTCTGGCCGACGAAGTCCGGCTCGCGGATGAAGACCGAGATCATCGCCGAGCCGCCGGCCTGCACGTCGTCGCGGGTGACCTGCGCCGCCTTGCGGTTGCCGACCAGCTCGCCGTAGGCGCGGATGCCCTTCAGGATCGCGGACCAGAACCCGGCCTCGTGCGTGCCGCCCTGCGGCGTCGGCACGGTGTTGCAGTAGGACGAGACGAAGGCGTCGCGGCCGGGGGTCCAGTTGATCGCCCATTCGACATAGCCGGCAGTGTCGTCGCGGAACTTCTCGGCGAACACCACCTTGCCGGCGAATGGCGCCTCGGCATAGGTCGCGGCGCCGTGCAGGCGCTCGTTCAGATAGTCCGCCAGCCCGCCGGGAAAGTGGAAGCTGGCTTGCGCCGGGGTGTCGTCGTCGTTGCCCAGCATTTCCGGCGCGCATTTCCAGCGCACCTCGACCCCCGAGTACAGATACGCCTTCGAGCGCGCCATCTGGTGCAGCCGCGCCGGCTTCAGCCGCGCGGCGGCGCCGAAGATCTGCGGATCGGGCAGGAAGGTGAAGCTGGTGCCGCGCCGGTTCTGCGTCGGCCCAAGGTTCTGCAGCGGGCCCTGCGGAATGCCCTGCGAGAATTCCTGCGCGTACAGCGTCTTGTTGCGCGCCACCTCGACCCGGATGTGCGACGACAGCGCGTTGACCACCGAGGCGCCGACGCCGTGCAGGCCGCCCGAGGTCTGGTATGACTTGCCGTTGAACTTGCCGCCCGCGTGCAGCGTGCACAGGATCACCTCAAGCGCCGAGCGGTCGGGGAACTTGGGGTGCGGATCGACCGGGATGCCGCGGCCGTTGTCGCGCACCGTCACGCTGCCGTCGGCGTGCAGCTCCAGCTCGATCCGGTTGGCGTGGCCGGCGACGGCCTCGTCCATCGAGTTGTCCAGCACCTCGGCCACCAGATGATGCAGCGCGCGCTCGTCGGTGCCGCCGATGTACATGCCGGGGCGCAGGCGCACCGCCTCGAGCTGCTCGAGAACCTCGATCGACGAGGCGTCGTAGCCGGTGTCCTCCGGCAGATCGTTGAACAGGTCGTCGGCGGCCATTGTTATGCTCGATATAGTGGTTTCTTGATCCGGCATTAGAACATCTGGAGGGATGCGGTGCAATACCGCGCCGCGCACCGTACCGGGGACCGCGGCGCAAACGCTTGCGGCGCGGCGCGATTCACGCGACATGGGGGGCGGCGAGGCGATGAAGCGATGGGTAGATGACCGACGAGCGGATTACCAGCCTGACCGAGACGCCCGACTGGCGCTATCTGCTGAAGGAGTTCTACGAATTCTACCGGCGCATGTCCTCGGGCGGCAGCGACAAGATCCGGGCGCACCAGCGCGCCGTGCGCGAGGCGATCAGCAAGACGCTCGCCGACCGGCCCGCCGTGCGCCTCGGCCCGCCGGTGCGGCGCCCGGTGACGGTGCACCTGCGCCGGGCGCTGGACCTGGGGCGGCGCTATCAGATGGACGGGGTGATCCGCGCCATCGACGCGGTGGCGGACGATCTGAGCTGGCAGTTCGGCTATGACAAGGTCCCGAAGGGGCTGGAGAACCGCTATGCCTATGCCGAGATCGCGGGGCCGAACGGGCCGGTCGCGACCGAGCGGGTGATCCTGGGGCTGGTGCTGTTCGCGCCCGGCTGCGTCTACCCGGCCCACGCCCACGACGACATCACCGAAAGCTACATCTGCCTGTCCGGCGCGGTGTCCGAGAACCACCAGGGGGTCTACGAGCCCGGCTCGCTGATCTTCAACCCGCCCGGACACATGCACCGGATCACCGTCTCCGACCGCGAGCCGTCGCTGCTGGGCTATGCCTGGGTCGGCCCGGCCGAGCAGCTGCGCGGCCAGAAGATGGTGTTCTCCCGTCCGCGGCCGGGCCGGTGACCCCGCTCAACCGGTGATCCCCCGCGCCGCTTCCGGGCAGCCGGCGGCGGTTTGCCCGACCGTTGCGGGCTCCAGTTGCGTGCGGATCTCGATCCGGGCATGCAGCGTGCGGTGCACCGGGCACTTTTCGGCGATCTCCAGCAGGCGGCTGCGCTGCGCCGGGTCCAGATCGCCGGTCAGGGTGATCCGCCGGTGCATCACGTCGACCTTCTCGCCGCCGTTGCAGTGCCGGCAGTCCGACGCGTGCACCTTGTCGTGGGTCACGTCCACCGAGACATGGGTCAGCGGCCAGCCCTTGCGCCGGGCGTACATCCGGATCGTCATCGAGGTGCAGGCGCCCAGCGCCGCGGCCAGGAACTGGTACGGCGTCATGCCGGCGTCGGTGCCGCCGAAGGCCTTGGGCTCGTCGGCGCGGGTGTAGTGCCGCGGCCCGGCGATCACGTCCTGCAGAAAGCCGTCGGGGTCGGCCTCGGCGACGCGCACCACGCCCTCGGGGGCGCCGATCGGCGCGGCGGGCTGGTGGATCCGCAGGTAGCGGCGGCTCCAGGTGGCGATCAGCTCGGCGGCGTATTCGGCATCCTTGGCGCGCGTCAGCAGGTGGTCGGCGTCGTCCAGCGTGACGAAGCTTTTCGGGTGCTTCGCGGCCAGGAAGATGTCCGAGGCGTTCTCGATCCCGACGGTCTCGTCGGTCGGCGCGTGCAGCACCAGCAGCGCCTTGCGCATCGTGCGGATCGCCTCGCCCAGCCGTGCGGCCGAGATGTCCTCGAGAAAGGCGCGGCGGATGGTGAACGGCCGCCCGCCCAGATCGACCTCGGCCTCGCCCTCCTGGCGGATGCGCTCGATCTGCCTGGCGAAGTGGTGCGCGACGTGGCCGGGATCGCACGGCGCGCCGATCGTCACCACCGCGCGCGCCGAGGGCACCTGCGCCGCCGCCTTCAGCACCGCCGCCCCGCCCAGCGAGTGGCCGATCAGCAGGCCGACCGGGTGGCCGAGCGTTTCCATGTGGCGGCAGGCCAGCACCAGGTCATCGACGTTCGAGGTGAAATGCGTGTTGGAAAACTCTCCCTGCGAATGCCCCAGCCCGGTGAAGTCGAACCGCAGCACCGCGATTCCCATCGCCGCCAGCCGGTCCGAAATCCGCCGCGCCGCGGCGATGTCCTTGCCGCAGGTGAAGCAGTGCGCGAACACCGCCGTCGCCAGGTGCCCGACGCTGGGGCGGTCGAGGCGCGCGGCCAGGCTGTGACCGGCGTGGCCGGTGAATGTCAGTTTCTCGGTCGGCATGGCGGGTTCCGTGGGATCCGGGCGATTGATTGGCAAGCATGCCGGAAGGTGAGGGGCGGCGGAACCGGATGCGAGAGGCTGGCACGGGATTGTGAGGGCCGGGGACGGCGCGTGAGGACGGGCTGGCCGGACAGGGGCCATTGCGTGCATGCTGCCGGGGCGAAGGGTGAGAGGACGACATGACGGACGCGATTCGCGGGGCGGTTTCGCTGTGCACGGCGCTGGCCATCCTGCTGACGCTGGCGGGGTATTTCGGTCACGCGCATCCGGCCTTCGACACGCTGGGCGCGCTGCGCATCCAGTTCGCGGTGGCCTTCGTCGGCGTGCTGCTGTTCTCGGTCGCCTTTGCCGCGCTGACCGCGCGGATGCTGGCGCTGACCGGACTGATGATCGCCGGCGCGGGGATCGCGCCGGCGGCGCTGCCGGCCGAGCGGGTGACCTCGGCCGACCTGAGCGTCTACAGTCAAAACCTGCGCTACGACAACGGATCGCCCGAGGCGGTGCTGTCCGCGATCGAGGCCTCGGACGCCGACGTGCTGGTGCTGCAGGAGGTGAGCGAGGGCAACATGCGCGTCATCGACCGCCTGCGCCGGCGCTACCCCGCCAGCATCGTGTGCGATTTCACCGGCGTCGGCGGCGTCGCGATCCTGTCGCGGATTCCGGACACCGGGCCGACCGGCTGCGCCGAGGGCGGCGGCGCGGCCTGGCTGCGGGTGGTCACCGCGTCGGGGCCGCTGACCGTGGTCGGCCTGCACCTGTACTGGCCCTGGCCCTACGGGCAGGCGGCGCATGTCGACCGGCTGGCGCCGGCGCTGTCGGCGCTGGCGGAGCCGGTGCTGATCGCCGGCGACTTCAACGCGCCGCCGTGGACCCACAGCGTCGACCGGATCGAGGCGGCCACCGGCACCCGCGTCGTCGGCGGGCTGCGGCTGACTTACCGGCGGTCCGAGATCTGGCCCGGGCTGCCGCTGGACCATGTTCTGGTATCCGAGGACATCGCCGCCGAGACCCGGCAGCTGGGCACCAGTGGTTCCGATCACGCGGCATTGCTCAGCCGCGTCGCCTTCCGTGTCCGCGCTGCGGTGCGCTGAGCTTGCGATACAATTTGCGCGCGAGGCCCGATCTGGTTCAATCTGGACGAAAGGGAGGAGCCGATGACCGATATCGACAAGCGGCGCGAGCAGCTGGAGACGCGCCTTGCCGAGCTGGAGGCGAAGTTGCGCGGGATCGAGCAGGAGCTCGACCAGCCGATGCCGAAGGACGACGAGGACCGCGCCACCGAGCGCGAGGGCGACGAGGTGATGGAAAGCATCGGCCGCGGCGGCCTGCACGAGATCCAGATGATCCGCGCCGCGCTGGACCGGATCGACAAGGGCACCTACGGCATCTGCGCGAACTGCGAGGAGCCGATCTCGGAAGAGCGGCTGGACCTGGTGCCGCACACGCCGCTGTGCCGCAACTGCGCGAGGTGACCCGATGAGTTTCGAATCGCTGAAGGCCAGCGCCTACGCGCTGCTGGAGGAGATCGCCGGCACGCCCACCGACCGGCACGTGCTGCACGAGCGCCTGCAGGAGACGATCCGCGAGATGTGGGCGATGGGCCAGACCCCGCCGAACGATCTGGTCGAACTGGAGGAGTGGCTGGCGCGCGACCTCTCGGCGCGGACCGCCGGGCAGGCGCATGCGCCGCTGCCCGACAGCGTGCGCCGCCGGGTACGGGACCGCCGCCCGGGCGGCGACCGTCCCGACGACGGGCGGCCGGACCGCGACCGCGGGCGCGACTGATTATCTAGCGGCCGAACCGGGGCGGCGGCGCGATCCATACCTCGATCAGGCCCGGCTCCGGCGGCGGCCGGTAATGGGTGAAATCCCGTGCCTCGGCGGCCAGGCCATAGGCGGTCAGCACCCGTGCGACGCGTTCGGCGACGGCCCGGTCCGAGGCGTGGAAGAAGCGCACGTTCGGCGCCCCAAGGCCGAAGCGGAAGGTGCGCACCGCGAACACGTCCAGCCCGTCCGTCATCAGGTAGCCGGCCACCGCGCGCCCGAAATCGACGTCGGCGTCGTAGGGCACATGCACCGCCACCCGCGTCCCGCTCATGCCCGCCGCGGGCCGGTCGAGCGCGGCGAGGCCGGTGCCCGGCCCCGGGCTCACGGTCGGCAGCTGCCTGCTGCGGCCCGTCTTTCCGGCGCGGGGTTCCGCATCGCGGCGGTCGCGGCGGTCGCGGCCCTCGGACACGGGCAGCGTGGGCGAGCGGTCGGCCCGCGGCCCGGCCTCGGGGGTGGCCAGCGTGGACGCCGTTGCCAGCGCGGGACGGCCCTCGGCCGGGCGCGGCGGCAGCGCGTCGCCGCGGCTGCGCGTCAGTCCCACCGGCGCCGACAGCGCGTCGGCGATCCTGGGGCGCTCGGCCGGCCCGTCGGATGGCGGGTAGGCCCGGTCGGCCTGTGGCAGCGCACGGTCCGCGCGCGGCGCTTCGGGCGCCTTGCGCTGCGCGGCGCGGGCCGCGGTCTCGGCCCCGGGCGGGCGCGGCAGCACGTCGGGCGCTTGCCGGTAGGCGGTCTGGCGCGGCGGACGGTCGGCCGGCGCGCCGGACCGGGTCTGTGCGATATCCCGCACTTCGTCCGTCGCGGGCGCACCGGTAGCCGGAGCCGCGTCGATCACCGGCGCGGGCGGCACGGCGTCAATCTGCGTGGCGCCGATCTGCGTGGCGTCGATCTGCGCGGTGTCGTTCTGCGTGGTGTCGTTCTGCGTGGTGTCGATCTGCGCGGCGGCGATGATGTCGCGCACCAGCCGGGTGGTCTGGCCGTTCTGCGCGGTGCGGGGCGGGGCCGGCGACAGAACTTCGGCCAGCAGCGCGATCGGGATGATCAGCGCCAGCGACCAGTATCCGGCGCCGCGCAGCCACCTGGGCCCGCGTCTATCGGCGCGCCATCGGTCGAGTCCGCGGGGCAGGATCCGCTCCGCGCGACCGACTTGTCCTGGCCCGGTCCGACCGTGTAACAAAACCACCGTCCCCCGCGTACTGCGGATACCCACTGCACTGCCGGCGCGCGCGCCGGTCGGCGGCGGCACTTCGGCCCCCGCCATGGGCGTTGCCGCCCTGAATCACTGTCGATCTGCCCCAATCGCGAACGGCGGCCGCGCCGCCATCCGACCGGACCATGATCCGCCGGATCGGCGTGCGTGGCAAGCCCGGGGCGCAAGGGACTGTGAAAATTGTCGGAATGCCCGCCTCTGGGCGGCGGTAAGGCCGCCGCCGGGGCGGGCTGGCGATCGGCCGGTCGGTTCCGGACCCCGGCCGGTGGCAACGGGCCGGCGGATAATTGTCCGCGCCGGAGGCCCGGCCGCGCCCGTGCGCGTACTGTCGTGCGTATTGCCGTGCGTACTGCCGCGAGTATTGCCGTGCGCGCTGCCGCGCCCGAAGGATGGCGCTGGCCGCGGGGCGGCCAGCGTCGGCGCGCTGACCGCGGGTCAGCAGCTGTAGTACATCTTGAACTCGACCGGGTGCGGGGTGTGCTCGTAGGCGTACACCTCTTCCCACTTGAGTTCCGAATAGCCCTGGATCTGGTCCATGGTGAACACGCCGCCGGCGGTCAGGAACTCGCTGTCGGCCTCCAGGCTTTCCAGCGCCTCGCGCAGCGAGCCGCAGACGGTCGGGATGCCGGCCAGTTCCTCGGGCGGCAGGTCGTACAGGTCCTTGTCCGCCGCGTCGCCCGGGTTGATCTTGTTCTTGATCCCGTCCAGGCCCGCCAGCAGCAGCGCCGAGAACGCCAGGTAGGGGTTGGCCGACGGATCCGGGAACCGGGTCTCGACGCGTTTCGCCTTCGGGCTTTCGGTCCACGGAATGCGCACCGAGGCCGAGCGGTTGCGCGCCGAATAGGCCAGCAGGACCGGCGCCTCGAAGCCCGGGATCAGCCGCTTGTACGAGTTCGTCGACGGGTTGGTGAACGCGTTCAGCGCCTTGGCGTGCTTCAGCACGCCGCCGATGTACCACAGCGCCTCGTCGCTCAGGTCGGCGTACTTGTCGCCGGCGAACAGCGGCTTGCCGTCCTTCCAGATCGACTGGTTGACGTGCATCCCGGTGCCGTTGTCGCCGGCGATCGGCTTGGGCATGAAGGTTGCCGACTTGCCGTAGGCCTGCGCGACCTGGTGGATGACGTACTTGTACTTCTGCAGGTTGTCGGCCTGCTCGGTCAGCGTGCCGAAGATCAGCCCCAGCTCGTGCTGGCACGACGCCACCTCGTGGTGGTGCTTGTCGACCTTCATGCCGATCCGCTTCATGGTCGACAGCATTTCCGAGCGCAGATCCTGCGCGGCATCCACCGGGGGCACCGGGAAGTAGCCGCCCTTGACGCCCGGACGGTGGGCCATGTTGCCCATCTCGTACTCGGTGTCGGTGTTCCAGGCGGCGTCATGCGCATCGACCTCGTAGCCGACCTTCTCCATCGAGACCGAGTAGCGGACGTGATCGAAGATGAAGAATTCGGCCTCGGGGCCCCAGAACGACTGGTCGCCGACGCCCGAGGACTTCAGATAGGCCTCGGCCTTCTTGGCGGTGGTGCGCGGGTCGCGCTCGTAGGCCTCGTTGGTGTCCGGCTCCAGCACGTCGCAGTGCACGCAGAGCGTCTTTTCCGCGAAGAACGGGTCCATGTAGGCGGACGATGCGTCGGGCATCAGCTTCATGTCGGACTTGTCGATCGACTTCCAGCCGGCGATCGACGAGCCGTCGAACATGAAGCCTTCGGACATGAAGTCCTCGTCGACCAGGTCGTTGATCACCGTGACGTGCTGCAGCTTGCCGCGCGGGTCGGTGAAACGGACGTCGATGTACTCGACCTCCTCGTCCTTGATCGTCTTGAGAAACTTTTCGGTGTCGCTCATCGGTGTCTTCCCTGGTCTTGGATCTGGGCTTGGATTGGGGGGAGGGGCGTCAGAGGGCGTCGGAGCCTTCTTCGCCGGTGCGGATGCGGATCGCCTGATCCACGTTCGAGACGAAGATCTTGCCGTCGCCGATCTTGCCGGTCTTGGCGGCGGCGATGATCGCCTCGATGGCCTGGTCCAGCATCGAGTCGTCGATCACCACCTCGATCTTCACCTTCGGCAGGAAGTCGACGACATACTCGGCGCCGCGGTAGAGCTCGGTGTGGCCCTTCTGGCGGCCGAAGCCCTTCGCTTCGATCACGCTGAGCCCCTGGATGCCGATTTCCTGCAGCGCCTCCTTCACCTCGTCGAGCTTGAAGGGTTTGATGACGGCCTCGATTTTCTTCATGTTTCCGGTCTCCAATGCCCCCGTGCACGGGACGGGTGGTCGTGTTTCGGGCGGTGAAAGCACCTCGCCCGGGCGATTTCAAACCGGTAGCATGGGGCGAGGCGGGGCGTCAGCAGGATTTGCGGGATCTTGCCCATTATTTGTGCAGATTGCCCAACCGGTGGGCTGGGTGAAAAGGTAAAGCGATGAGCGAGCTGCTGACCGCCGCCCAGATGCGGGCCATCGAGAAGGCTGCGATCGACAGCGGGGCCGTCACCGGGCTGGAGCTGATGGAGCGCGCCGGCCGCGGCGTGGTCGAGGCGATGCTGGACTGGCGCCCCGAACTGGCCACGGCCCCGCACCGGGCGGTGGTGCTGTGCGGGCCGGGCAACAATGGCGGCGACGGCTTCGTGGTGGCGCGGCTGCTGACATGGCGCGGCTGGAAGGTGGAGGTGTTCCTCTACGGCGACGAGGCCAGGCTGCCGCCGGATGCCGCCGAGAACTGTCGGCGGTGGCGGGAGATGGGGGAGGTGAGGCCGAGCGCCGATCTGGACGGATTTGACGGTTATGCCGAGATCCGCGTGGATGCGCTGTTCGGCGCCGGCTTGCAGCGCGACCTTGCCGATGCCGAGGCGCTTCGATGCGCACAGGCCATTCGCGGTGAAAACTGCGTCGCTGTGGATTGTCCATCGGGGCTATGCCTCGACAGCGGCCGCTTCCGTGTGCCGAAAGACCAGCGCGATCACTTTCTCGACACCGCGCTGACGGTGACATTCGAATTCGAGAAAATCGGTCACCGATTGGCCGACGGACCGCAGATCTGCCAGCGCCTTCGCACCGTCCCGATCGGTCTGGATCGACTGAAGGCAATGCGCGAAATCGGACGAGTACGGGACCCGGGAAGGCCGGGCAGGTTCGACAGGACAGCAGCTGTCACGATGGTCCCGCCGTCGGTCTCCGAGCCATCCAACGCGCGCGATTATCTCGCGAAGACTTTCAATACCCACAAATACACCCACGGCCACGCCCTGATCCTCGCCGGCGGCGTCGGCAAGGGCGGCGCCGCGCGCATGGCCGCGCGGGGTGCCCTGCGCATCGGCGCCGGCCTCGTCACCCTCGGCTGCCCGCCCGCCGCCGTGATCGAGAACGCCGCCCAACTGAACGCCATCATGTTGCGCCCCATGGGCGATGTCGACGCCCTGACCGCCGCGCTCCAGGACCCCCGCCTCGCCGCCCTGCTGATCGGCCCCGGCCATGGCGGCGGCGAGGCGACCCGCGCCATGACCCTCGCCGCCCTCGCCGGCAACCGCGCCACCGTCCTCGACGCCGACGCGCTCACCGCCTACGCGGGCGATCCCGGCACCCTTTTCGCCGCCCTGCACGAGCGCTGCGTCCTCACCCCCCATGCCGGCGAGTTCGCCCGCCTGTTCCCCGACATCGCCGAAAAGCTCAGCCAGCCCGCCACCAGGGGCCCCGCCTTCTCGAAGGTCGACGCCACGCGCGAGGCCGCCGCCCGCGCCGGCTGCACCGTGCTCTACAAGGGCGCCGATACCGTCATCGCCGACCAGACCGGCCGCGCCGCGATCAGCTCCGCCCATTACGACCGCGCCGCCCCCTGGCTGGCGACCGCCGGCGCCGGCGACGTGCTGGCCGGCTTCATCACCGGCCTGCTCGCCCGCGGCTTCTCTCCGATGTCCGCCGCCGAGACCGCCGCCTGGCTGCATGTCGAATGCGCGCGCAGCTTCGGCCCCGGCCTGATCTCCGAGGACCTGCCCGAGCAGCTGCCTCGGGTGTTGCACGAGCTTGGCGTCGGCGGAGCGGGCCGGGCGCGATCCGGTTGACGCGGGCTTCGGATCCGGTTGACGCGGGCTTCGCCGGGGTGCGACCCTCGACGGTGAAATTTCTGCTCGCCCCCGCCGGATCGCTTTGCTAGAAGGCGCGGGATTTCGGGACGCCCGGCGCCCGGACGCCGGTGATGCGGGTGTGGTGGAATTGGCAGACACGCCAGATTTAGGTTCTGGTGCCGCAAGGCGTGGGGGTTCAAGTCCCTCCACCCGCACCAGGCGCCGGCGGCGGGCGGCAACACGGCAATAAGGACGACGGACGGATGCAGGTCACCGAGACCCAGAACGAAGGACTGAAGCGGGCCTACGCGATCACGCTGACCGCGCAGGAGCTGGACCAGAAGGTCAACGCCAAGCTGGAAGAGGCGCGCAAGAACTTCCAGATGAAGGGCTTCCGCAAGGGCAAGGCCCCGGCCGCGCTGATGAAGAAGATGTTCGGCAAGTCGGTTCTGGGCGAGGCGATGCAGGAAAGCATCGACGAGGCCATGCGCGAGCATTTCGAGCAGACCGGCGACCGTCCGGCGATGCAGCCCGACGTCAAGATGACCAACGACGAGTGGGAAGAGGGCCAGGACGTCGAGGTCGCGCTGAGCTACGAGGCGCTGCCCGAGGTACCCGAGGCCGATTTCTCGGGCATCGAGCTGGAGAAGCTGGTCGCCGAGATCGACGACGCATCGGTGTCCGAGGCGCTGGACAACCTGGCGAACTCGGCCAATCACTTCGAGTCGCGCGCCGAGGGCGATGCGGCGCAGGACGGCGACCAGGTGGTGATCGACTTCGTCGGCAAGATCGACGGCGAGCCGTTCGACGGCGGCTCGGCCGAGGACTATCCGCTGGTGCTGGGCTCGAACAGCTTCATCCCCGGCTTCGAGGAGCAGCTTCAGGGCGCGAAGGCCGGCGAGGAGCGCAACGTCGAGGTCTCGTTCCCCGCGGAATACCAGGCCGAGGCGCTGGCCGGGAAGCAGGCGGTGTTCGAGTGCAGGATCAAGGACGTCAAGGAGCCGAAGCCGGCGCCGATCGATGACGAGCTGGCCAAGCGCTTCGGCATGGACGATCTCGAGGCGCTGAAGGCGCAGGTGCGCGAGCGTCTGGCCGACGAATACGCCGGCGCCGCCCGCCAGGTGCTCAAGCGCAACCTGATGGACAAACTGGACGAGCAGTTCGACTTCGACCTGCCGCCGAGCCTGGTCGAGACCGAGGCGAAACAGATCGCGCACCAGCTGTGGCACGAGGACAACCCCGATCACCAGGGCCACGACCACCCGGAAATCGAGCCCACCGAAGAGCACAACCGGCTGGCCGAGCGCCGCGTGCGTCTCGGCCTGCTGCTGGCGGATGTCGGCAACAGGGCCGAGATCAACGTCAGCGACGCCGAGATGCAGCAGGCGATGATGGCCCAGGCCCGTCAGTACCCGGGCCAGGAGCGCGCCTTCTTCGAGTTCATCCAGAAGAACCCCGGCGCCCAGCAGCAGCTGCGCGCGCCGATCTTCGAGGACAAGGTCGTCGACCACATCGTCGAGCAGGCCAAGGTG
Organism: Halovulum marinum; assembly: GCF_009697225.1. Taxonomy (GTDB): domain Bacteria; phylum Pseudomonadota; class Alphaproteobacteria; order Rhodobacterales; family Rhodobacteraceae; genus Halovulum; species Halovulum marinum. The sequence goes on along the minus strand of NZ_WIND01000006.1, from coordinate 39,163 downwards.
ACCGAGAAGACCGTGACCAAGAACGAGCTGCAGAAGGCCGTCGAGGCGCTGGACGACGACGCCTGAGCCTCGGGCCGGTGAACTTCGATGGCCCCGCCCGCGGGGCCATCGGCATTTTGCGGCCACGGCCGCCGCGTGACGCGAACGCGCGCTTGCAGGTCGGAGGCGGATGCGCCGGACCCGCGCCGCCGCGCTAAGCGGGATCAGACCTTCCGAAGGAGGAGCCGTTGTCCGAAGCCGACCACACCGCCGCCGAACAGGACTATTCCGACCAGGCCGCGACCTTCGGCGACCGCATCGTCGCCGCGCGCGAGATGATGGGCATGAACCAGGCCCAGCTGGCCCGCCGGCTGGGCATCAAGACCCAGACCCTGCAGAACTGGGAGGAAGACCGCGCCGAGCCGCGGGCCAACAAGCTGCAGATGCTGGCCGGGGTGCTGAACGTGTCGATCGTCTGGCTGATGAGCGGCGAGGGCCCGGGCGTGAGCGTCCGCGACGACGGCGCCGCGCCGCCGGACCTGCGCGACATCGTCGCCGAACTGCGCGAGCTGCGCGCGCTGCAGACCGATCTGGCCAACCGCACGCTGCGCCTGGAGCGGCGGCTGATCGGGCTGCTGCGAGAGTGACATGAGAGCCGCCCCCGACCTGCCGCCGCACCGGAAGCGGCTGCTGCTGCGCTGCTGGCGCCGCGGCACCAGGGAAATGGACCTGATTCTGGGCCCCTACGCCGACGCCCGCATCCAGGACATGACCGCGGACCAGCTTGCCGCCTTCGAGGCGCTGCTGGTCGAGAACGACCAGGATCTCTATGCCTGGATCACCGGGCAGAGCCCCGCGCCCGCCGCGCTGGCGGCGGTGCTGGAGCCCGTCCGGCGCTTTCACGGCATCGGCTGACGCGATTCGACGGCATTAACCGGATATTGTCGGTATTCGTGAAGTTTCGGGAAGAACCTCTCCCGAAGACACGGATGTTGCCCATGAACGCGCTACCCAAGACCAACTCGCCGCAGGCCGACGCCGAAGGTGCCGGCTACATGCCGCAATACCTGGAGCTTCTGGCGATAATCGAGCGTTTGCATCGGCTTCTGCTGGATGTCGTCAAGGACGAGTTCGAACGGCTTGCGATCCTCGACATCAACGCGGTGCAGGCGCTGCTGATCTTCAACGTCGGCGACAACGAGGTCACGGCGGGCGAGCTGAAATCGCGCGGCTACTATCAGGGCTCGAACGTCTCCTACAACCTGAAGAAGCTGGTCGAGGCGGGGTACATGCATCACGAGAAGTGCCACATCGACCGGCGCGCGGTGCGCATCCGGCTGACCGACAAGGGACGGAAGATCTCCAGCATCGTCGGCGAGCTGTTCCGCGACCAGGCCGAGGAACTGCGCGCGCAGTCGCGGCTGGGAAACGTCTCCGTGGGCGAATTGAACGACGCCTTCCGCCGGCTGGAGCGGTACTGGACCGACCGGATCCGGTACATCTACTAGGACGGTCGGCTGTTTTCCGCCACCTGTCCGAAAGCGGCGCGCGGGGCCGGGGTGGCCACGCCCCCGTCATCGCCGGGTATGCAAGAAGTCGCGCGCAAGCGCCCGGAACGGTTGAACAATCCGTTCCCCCGAACGCACGCGACGACGGCCGGAACCGGGCCGATCGCACGCGCCGGCCGCTGCCGGACCGGGCTGCGCAGCACCGCGGACCGCCGGCGTTTCAGGGCCGAAACAGGCAGTGCAGCGGTGCCCGTCGATCATCAGAACCAGGCCGCAACCTGCTGGGAACAGGGAACATTCACGGAAGTCGCCGGGGGCGGTTGGACCTTGTGGCCGGACCCGCCCCGCGCCGCGGCCGGCGGCACTGCAGCGCACCGCCGCGGCCGAAGATGCGCCGTCTTGTACGATCACGCGTTCGTGTTAATACCTTGCCTGCGGCGGTGCGGATCGGCCGACGGCAGGCCTGCGGCCGGAGCAACGGACAAAAATGGCGCGGGACTGCGTTCGCTTTGCAGCAGGTCGGTCATGATCACGTCAAGAAGCAAACATCCTGTCCACATGGATTGGGTTTAGTGATATTCAAGACTCAAAAAACCAATGATTGGCAGGACATACGATTCGTTCGTCCAGAGCAGGCAGAGAAGGGGCGGCACGAGAATTGATGGGCAGTGAGGATCGGGATATCGGACTGCGTGGTTTCGACGCCTACGACGTGACGCTCGGCGACCACCTGAGGGGCGAGCGCGCGACGCTCGGGAAATCGCTGCTGGACGTGCAGCGGGAATTGCGGATCCGTGCCTCGTACATCGCGGCGATCGAGAACTGCGACAAGGCGGTGTTCCCGAACCCCGGTTTCGTCGCCGGTTACGTCAGATCCTACGCGCGGTACCTGAAGCTCAATCCGGACGAGGTGTTCGCGCGCTTCTGCCATGAAAGCGGGTTCAGCGGCCCGAACGCCGCGCTGCAGAACCGGCAGTCGGACAGCGCGGGCCGGATCGTCGCCTCGGGTCCGGTGAAGGTGTCGTCCGACGATCCGCTGATGCGCTCGTTGCGGGTGCCGGCATCGGATCTGCAGCCCGGAATGCTTGAGCGGTTGTCGGTCTCGGCGATCGGCTCGCTGCTGGTGCTGTTGCTGCTGGTCGGCGGTGTTGTCTACGGCGGCTTCCAGGTGCTGCAGAACATCCAGCGGGTGACCATCGTGCCGGTCGACCAGCGACCGGACACGCTGTCCGACGTCGCCGGTCTCGAGACGCCGATCCTGAACGCCGAGGATACCTCGCTGTCGCAGGCCCCCGACGCCGGGCAGGCGAATTCGATCGACCTTGCGCGGCTCTACCAGCCGCGGGAACTGGAAGTGCCGGTGGTCGAAAGCCGCGACGGCCCCATCGTCGACATCGACCCGACGCGGTCGGGCCTGTTCGTCGCCACGCGGACCGAGCGCGAAGGCCAGGAGGCGGAAGAGGTGCTGCGCGCCGTCATGGCCTCGGAACAGCCGATCCTGCCGAGCGAACAGCCGGACCCGCAGGTGCGCGAACCCGCCGCCGTCCCGGTCGTGCATGTGGTGGCGCGGCAGCCGGCGTGGGTGCGTGTCTACCTGACCAACGGCACGGTGCTGTTCGAGAAGATCCTCGACACCGGCGAGACCTATACCCTGCCGACCGACATCGACCAGCCGCCGCTGCTGCGCGCCGGCAACGCCGGATCGGTCTACGTGGCGCTGGGGGACACCAGCTACGGGCCGCTGGGCAACGGTGCCTCGGTGGTCAAGAACGTCTCGCTGTTGCCGGACGACGTACGCGCCGGCCTTCCCCAGCTGACCGACCCGCCGGAGCTGATCTCGGCCACGGTCAGCGCGCTGAACCTGCCGCCTGCGGCGCAGTAGCACGTCCCGGCGGCGTCCCGCCCCAGTGACATCCCGCGGCGGTTTGATTACATCGCTGACTGACGCAACGTCCAAAGCGGAAACCTGTTTCATGATGCAGAACCACGTCCGACCGTGGCGCAACATCTACCGCCGCAAGAGTCGGCAGGTCCGGGTCGGCGACGTGCCGGTCGGCGGCGACGCGCCGATCAGCGTGCAGACGATGACCAACACGCTGACCACCGACGCCGCGGCCACCATCGCCCAGGTCCGGGCCTGTGCAGAGGCCGGGGCCGACATCGTGCGCGTGTCCTGCCCCGACGCGGCCTCGACCGCGGCGCTGCGCCAGATCGTGCGGGAAAGCCCGGTGCCGATCGTCGCCGACATCCATTTCCACTACAAGCGCGCGATCGAGGCCGCCGAGGCCGGCGCCGCCTGCCTGCGCATCAACCCCGGCAACATCGGCTCGGAGGACCGGGTGCGCGAGGTGATCCGCGCCGCCCGCGATCACGGCTGCTCGATCCGCATCGGCGTGAACGCGGGCAGTCTCGAGAAGGACCTGCTGGAGAAGTACGGCGAGCCCTGTCCCGAAGCGATGGTCGAGTCGGGTCTGCGCCACATCCGCATCCTCGAGGACAACGACTTTCTCGACTTCAAGATCAGCGCCAAGGCGTCGGACGTGTTCCTGGCCGCCGCCGCCTACCAGGGCCTGGCCGACGCCACCGACGCGCCGATCCACCTGGGCATCACCGAGGCGGGCGGGCTGACCACCGGCACCATCAAGTCGGCGATCGGGCTGGGCAACCTGCTGTGGATGGGCATCGGCGACACCATCCGGGTCAGCCTCTCGGCCGACCCGGTCGAGGAGGTCAGGGTCGGTTTCGAGATCCTGAAGGCGCTGGGCCTGCGCCACCGCGGCGTGAACATCATCTCGTGCCCGTCCTGCGCCCGCCAGGGCTTCGACGTCATCAGGACCGTCGAGATCCTGGAAAACCGGCTGGAACACATCAAGACGCCGATGAGCCTGTCGATCATCGGCTGCGTGGTGAACGGCCCCGGCGAGGCGCTGATGACCGATGTCGGCTTCACCGGCGGCGGCGGCGGGCACGGCATGGTCTACCTGGCCGGAAAACAGGATCACCGCCTAGATAATGACAAGATGATCGACCACATTGTCGAGATGGTCGAGAAGAAGGCCGAAGAACTGGAAGAGGCGCGCAACGCTTCGCAGGCAGCCGCGGAATAACACCATGAAAACAATGCTGGTGATCGTCATTCTGGGGCTCATGGGCCTGTTGGGGTACCTGGCCTATGTCGTCAGGACGATCGATCACGATCCCGCGGTCTGGCATGTCGAGCCGTTGAACGCGCCGCCCTCGGACTCCCCCAACGACTTCCGGGTCGCGCCGCCAGAAGTGTCGGAACATCCCGTCCAACTGGACGCGCCGGTCTATGCCGGCGACGCCCGGACCCTCGCCGCCGCCTTCGACGAGTTCATCATGGCGCAGCCGCGGGTCGAGCGGGTCGCCGGCACCGTCGACGAAGCCTGGCTGACCTATGTGCAGCGGACCGAGACGCTGATGATGCCGGACTACATCAGCGTGCGGTTCTACGACCTGGAAGGTGCTGAGACCGAGATAGATACCGCGCAGACCAGTGCGGCATCGGGCGCAACCGGCACGGACGCCACCGATGCCGCGCCCGCGCCCACCGTCGAGCCGCGCGCGACCGTCGCCATCTATTCGCGGTCCCGGTTCGGGTACGGCGACATGGGCCTGAACGAGGAGCGCGTCACCTCCTGGCTGCGCGCGCTCGACAGTTTCGTCGCCGACGAGTGACCGCGCCTGCTTGACCTTCGCGCGGGGCGGGGGCATCACCGACAGATGCTTCCAGTCGAGACCCTTGACCAGATCTCCCGGCGTTTCGCCTTTCTCGAGGCGCGGCTGAACGAAGGCCCGCCGGCCGAGGAGCTGACCGCGCTCAGCCGGGAATACGCCGAGCTGCGCCCGGTGGCCGAGACGGTGGCCGCCTACCGCGACAGGATGCGGCGCATCGCCGATGCCGAGGCGATGCTGGACGATCCGGACATGCGCGAGCTGGCCGAGGAGGAGCTGGACGCCCTGCGCGCCGATCTGCCGGAGCTGGAGCAGGCGGTGCGGCTGGCGCTGCTGCCGAAGGACGCCGCCGACGCGCGGCCCGCGATCCTCGAGATCCGCGCCGGCACCGGCGGCGACGAGGCCGCGCTGTTCGCCGCCGACCTGGCGCGGATGTACCAGCGCCTGGCCGAGGCCCGCGGCTGGCGCTTCGAGGTGCTGGAACAGTCGCAGACCGAGTTGGGCGGCTACAAGGAATTCGTCGCCAGCGTGAAGGGCGAGGGCGTGTTCGCACGGCTGAAGTTCGAAAGCGGCGTGCACCGGGTGCAGCGCGTGCCGCAGACCGAGAGCGGCGGCCGGATCCATACCTCGGCCGCGACCGTGGCGGTGCTGCCCGAGGCCGGCGAGGTCGACATCCAGATCCCGGCCGAGGACATCCGCATCGACACCATGCGCGCCAGCGGCGCCGGCGGCCAGCACGTCAACACCACCGACAGCGCGGTGCGGATCACCCACCTGCCCAGCGGCATCGTCGTCACCAGTTCCGAGAAGTCGCAGCACGCCAACCGCGCCCGCGCGATGGAGGTGCTGCGCGCGCGGCTGTTCGACCTGGAGCGCCAGCGCCAGGCCGACGCGCGCGCCGCGGCGCGCAAGGGCCAGGTCGGCTCGGGCGACCGGTCCGAGCGGATCCGCACCTACAACTTCCCGCAGGGGCGGCTGACCGACCACCGCATCAACCTGACGCTCTACAAGCTGGATCAGGTGATGCAGGGCGACCTGGACGAGGTGATCGACGCACTGATCGCGGCGGACCATGCCGAGCGCCTGGCCGAGCTGGAGCCGTGAGCGAGACCCTGGCCCAGGCGCTGGCGCGCGCCGCCGCGCGGCTGAACGCGGCGGGGGTGCGGGATGCCGCGCGCGATGCGCGCGCGCTGCTCGCCCATGCCGCCGGCCTGCCGCCCGACCGGGTGCTGCTGGAACGGGACGCCCCGCTCGGCGCGCAGGCGGCGGCTGTGCTGGAACGCGCCCTTGCCGACCGCGGGCGGTTCCGGCCGGTGGCGCAGATCATCGGCCGGCGCTGCTTCTGGGGCCGCGATTTCATCGTCACCGGAGACGTGCTGGACCCGCGCCCCGAGACCGAGACGATCGTCGATCTGGCGCTGCGCGGCCCGGCACCGGCGCGGATCCTCGATCTGGGCACCGGGACCGGCGTTCTGGCGCTGACCCTGCTGGCGGAATGCCCGCAGGCGCGGGCGGTGGCAGTCGATATCAGCCCGGCGGCGCTGGCGGTCGCGGCCCGCAACGCCGAGGCGCTTGACGTCGCGGACCGGGTGCGCTTCGTGCAGGGCGACTGGTGCGCGGGCATCGAAGGCCGGTTCGACCTGATCGTGTCCAATCCGCCATACATTCCGCAGCCGGAAGCGGAACGACTGGACCCCGACGTGCGTTTGTGGGAACCGGATGGGGCGCTTCTTGCCGGCCCCGACGGGCTGGACGCCTATCGGGCCATCGCGCAAGACCTTGCGGCACGGATGTCGCCCGGCGGGCGCGCACTGTTCGAGCATGGGCGGGATCAGGGCGCGGCAGTCGCCGCGATCATTGCGGCGGGGCATGAATTCGTGATCGCTCATCACGACGACATGAGCGGCAAACAGCGGGTGGTGGAGGTTCTATACCCCCGCTGACGCGCTATTCGGGCCGTCAGGGGTTGTGTTTTCGCCTCGGGACGGTATAGCTGGTGTATCTGCAGCGCTCAGCCGGCGTATTTGAGCACGCGGATCTACACACCGATATTCGGAGCAGGAGGCGTTCGGGCGCACGAGTGTGCGCCAGTGGATCGGACGCCAGGCATATCAGACAAGCGAAACGGACCTTGATGAGATCCTCCAACAAATCGCGATCGCGCAGTAAGAGCAGCAACCGCAGCCGCGGCGTCGGCAACGTCGTCAACCGCGTCTTCGACAGCGCCGGCCCCGAGGGCAAGGTGCGCGGCACGCCGCAGCAGATCATCGAAAAGTATCAGACGCTGGCGCGAGACGCACAGCTGTCGGGCGACCGCGTGGCCGCCGAGAACTTCCAGCAGCACTCCGAACACTACACCCGGATGCTGAACGATGCGCAGCGCGAGCAGGCCGAGCGCCAGGCCGCCGAGAACCGCAACCGCCCGCAGCAGCAGGGTCAGGCGGACGATCAGCAGCAGCCGCAGCAGCCGCAGCAGCCGCAGTCGCAGCAGCCGAGCGACGAGCAGGCGCCGCAGCAGACCGTGCACGACACCCCCGCCGAGCGTCCGGCGCCGCGCAACAAGCGCAACGGGGCGGCCCGCGGCAAGGACAGCAGCGCCACCGAGGTGCTGGGCGACGAGCCCGACTCGGGGCTGGTGGACACGCCGGAAAGCAGCAAGCAGTCGGCGGACAGCGGCAAGCCGGGCGACGCTGATGGCAACACCTCGGGCGGCAGTGCCGACGGCGGCGGCGACAACGGCGGCGGCGACAACGGTGGCGGGCGCCCGCGCAGCACCCGTGGCCGGCCGCGCAAGGCGGCGGCGAAGAAGGACGGATCGGGCGAGGCGGAACTGCCGCTGGACCAGTCGGCGGACACGCCGATCCAGTAACTTCGGGTGGCGCGCGTCACAGCGCGCGCGCAAGCCGGCAGAACGCTTCCAGGTCCAGGGTTTCGGCCCGCGCCGTCGGATCGATGCCGAGGCTTTCGAGCCGCGCGACGATGTCCGGCGCCAGCCCCTTGAGCGAGGCGCGCAGCATCTTGCGCCGCTGGCCGAACGCCGCGGCGACCACACGCTGCAGGCGGTCGGGATCCGCCGGGTGCCGCGGCGCGGGCAGCGCCTCGAGGTGTACCACGGACGAGGTGACCTTCGGCGGCGGGGTGAACGCCTGCGGCGGCAGATCGAACGCCAGCCGCGGCTCGGTGCGCCACTGCGCCAGCACCGCCAGACGGCCATAGGCCTTGCTGCCCGGCGCGGCGACGATCCGCTGCGCCACCTCGCGCTGGAACATCAGCGTCAGCGACGCCCAGTAGGGCGGCCAGCTGTCCGGCGTCAGCCAGCGCACCAGCAGTTCGGTGCCGACGTTGTAGGGCAGGTTGGCCACCACCCGCACCGGCCGGGTCAGCAGCGCCTCGGCGTCGATCCGCAGCGCATCGCCCTGCACGATCTCGAGCCGCCCGGGATAGGCCGCGGCGATCTGCTCCAGCGCCGGCAGGCAGCGCGGGTCGCGCTCGATCGCCACCACCCGGCGGGCGCCCTCCGACAGCAGCGCGCGGGTCAGCCCGCCCGGTCCGGGTCCGACCTCGAGCACGTCGCAGGCGCTCAGATCGCCGGCGCGCCGGGCGATCTTGCGCGTCAGGTTCAGATCCAGCAGGAAGTTCTGCCCCAGCGCCTTGCGCGCGCTCAGCCCGTGTTCGGCGATCACCTCGCGCAATGGCGGCAGCCCGTCGCCGGTCATGCCGCCGCCCGGTTCCGGCCGATCCGGTGCGCCAGGCGCAGCGCCTCGACCAGGCTGTCGGGATCCGCCCGGCCGGTGCCGGCGATGCCGAACGCGGTGCCGTGGTCCGGCGAGGTCCGCACGAACGGCAGCCCCAGCGTCACGTTCACCCCGACCGAGAACCCCAGCGTCTTTACCGGGATCAGCGCCTGGTCGTGGTACATGCATACCGCCGCGTCATAGCCGGCGCGGGCCGGCGGGTGGAACATGGTGTCGGCGGGCAGCGGTCCGGCCAGGTCCATGCCCTCGGCGCGCAGCGCCCCCAGCACCGGCCGGATCACCGTTTCGTCCTCGGTGCCCATCAGCCCGCCTTCTCCCGCGTGCGGGTTCAGACCGGCGACGGCGATGCGCGGCGCGGGCAGGGCGAAATCGCGGCGCAGCGCGGCATGGGTGACGCGGATCGTCTCGGCCAGCAGCTCGGGCGTCAGCAGCGCCGGCACCGCCGAGATCGGGACGTGGATGGTCACCGGCACCGCCCGCAGCTCCGGCGCGACCAGCATCATCACCGGGCGCGCGACCCCGCCAAGCGCCGCCAGGTATTCGGTATGGCCGGGATGCGCGAATCCGGCACCGTCGACCAGCACCTTTTTCGAGATCGGGTTCGTCACCACCGCCGCGGCGTCGCCGGCGCGCGCCAGCTTCACCGCCCGGTCGATCGCGGCGATCACCGCCGCCGCGTTGCCCAGATCCGGCGCGCCCGGCACCGGGGCCGAGGTAAACGGCTGGTGCAGCACCGGCAGCGCGCGCGGCATCACCTGCGCCGCCTCGGCGATGCCGGCGATACGCGCCACCGGCACGCCGGCGGGCGCGCCGAGGGCGGCCATGTGGTCGGCATCGCCGATCAGCGCGAACGGCAACTCGTGCCGCAGCCGGCGCCAGGCGGCGAGGGTGATCTCGGGGCCGATCCCGGCCGGGTCGCCGCAGGTCAGCGCCAGCGGCGGCGTCATTGCTCGACGATGACGGCGTCGCCCCGCAGTTCCTGCAGGAAGCCCTGCGCGAAGGTGTTCATGCGCTCGTTGAACAGCCGCAGGCGCAGCTGCTCGCGCTCCTCGGCCGACGCCTCGCCGCTGCGCGCGCACAGCATCACCAGCACCACGCCGCGCTGGTCGGTGACGATTCGGCTGTCGCCGGACTGCATCGCCGCCAGCTCTGCCGCCAGTCCCGCGGGCAGGGCGCCGATCGGCGTCGGCGCCGAGCGGCCGCTGCCCAGGTCGAACTCGGCGGCCTGCGCTTCCAGATCGGTGCAGGTGTCGGCCTCGTCGCGCAGCCGCAGCGCCCGGCTGCGCGCCGACAGCACGGCGTTGTCGGTGGCGTTGGCGGGCAGCGCCTGGACCAGCTCCAGGTAGGTCACCGTGTCCGCCGCGTCGCCGCCGGCGGTGCGCTGCTGCTGGCGGATGTCGCGCAGCTTGAAGATCGACAGCCCGCCGCGCACCGGCACCGGGGCCGAGACCTCGCCCGGCATCAGCGCCAGGATCTGCCCGGCCAGCTGCGGCGGCAGTTCCGAGGCCGGCATCCATTCCAGCAGGCCGCCGCTCTGCGCCGACGGCGAATCCGAGTACCGCGCCACCGCCGCACCGAAATCGCCGCCGCGGTTCAGTTCGCGCGACAGCCGGCGGGCCAGCTCGGCGGCCTCGGTCTCGCCGCGCTTCTCGACCGACAGCGACAGTTCCTGCAGCAGCACGCTTTCCTCGACGCCGCTGCTCGCGCCGCTGTCGGAATAGACCAGCGCGTTGTCCAGATCCTGCTCGCTGGGCCGGGCGCGGTTGCGGAACAGCGCCTGCACCGCGTCGCGCCAGCGGATCTGCATCTCGAGAAAGCTGCGCAGCGTCGCCTCGTCGACGCCGCGCTGCGCCAGTGCGCCGATCAGCGCGTCGACCGGGATCTCGCGGCGGTCGGCGAAGTCCTGCACGGCGCTGTCGACCGCGCCGTCCTCCAGGGTCATCTCCAGCCGCTCGACCACGTCCATCTTCAGGCGGTCGTCGATCAGCTGGCTGCGCGCAAGCTCGCGCGTGTCGCCGCCGGCGCCGAAGGCTTCCAGCAGCCGCGCGCGCTGGTCCAGCTCCCAGCCGGTGATGGCGCGTTCGTTCACCAGGATCACCGGCTCGGCGGCGCGCTGCGCGACGGCGGGCGCGCCAGCCAGGACGGCCAGGGCGGCGAAGAGGCAGAGCGCCAGGCGGCGCGAATGGCTAATGAGTCTCATGGCCTTCAGATACCCCGGCAGCGCTGCGCCGGCCAGTCCTCAGTTCCGCGATCGCCGCTCAGACCGACAAGATTCACCTGCAGCGACACCCGCGTGTCCTCGGGCACGTCGTTGACGCTGGTGAAGCGGCGCGAGACGGTCAGTTCGGCCTCGACGCATTCGTTGCCGAAGGCAAGCCCGCCGCCGGCGAAGATCGACCGGCTGTCGGCTAGGTCATAGCGCCATTCGCCGCGCACATCCCAGTTCGGCCGCACCCGGTAGCGGCTGCCGATGGCGATTTCCTGCCGCTCGGTTACGCTGCCCAGCACCGGGTCGGCCGAATCGCCCGCCAGGAACGTGTAGCTGGCGTTGACGTCGAACCGGCGCGAGGCGTAGTCCAGCTCCATCTCGGCGCGCTTGAACTCCAGCGCCGAGTCGAACAGCGACCGGCCGGTCACCGAGAACCCGCTGGGAAGCGCGAGCGAAGCCGCCGCGACGAAGTCCGAACTGTAGCCGCGCAGCCCCGAGCCCTCGGGGAACTCGTCGTTGGATTCGGTGCGCAGCACCCGGCCCAGGGTCGCGCCCACGGTCCAGCCCGACGGATCGATCCGGGTGTAGTTCACGCCCAGGTTCAGCCGCAGCCCGCTCTCGCGCCGGTCGATGCCCGGAAAGCGGTTCAGCGCGAACAGGTTGGTCTCGTCCAGCTCGGGCGAGACGCTGTCCTCGTTCGGCACGTCGCTTTCGCCAAGGGCGCGGGAATAGACCGCCTGCACCACCGGCTCGATCACGTGCGTCGCGCCCGCGGTGGTGCGCGCGAGGGGCCAGCGCAGCTCGGCTCCGACCAGCGGCGTCAGCCGGCTGCGGGTGCCCGGAAAGTCGGCATCGTCGCCGACCTGGTAGACCACGCCCTCGACATCGGCGAAGCCGGCCACCAGCACGCCGTTGTCCAGCGTCAGATCGCCGTTCCAGTCCGCGCCCAGATCCAGCCGGGCGACGTCGCGCCCGGCCTCGCGGACCACGCCCAGCACCCCGGCGTCGGCGCCGAACACGCTGCTGCCGACGGTCCAGATCCGCCGGTAGTCCAGCTTCGGCAGCATGATCGGGATCTCGGACTGCGGCTCGCCCTCGCGCAGCGTCTGGTAACCTTCGATCCGCAGGTCGAACAGGTCGCGCCGGCGAACGCGGTTGATCGAGCCGTAGCTGAGCAGGCGGTCGCGGTCGGAATAGCCGAACTGCCCGAGAAAGCTGCGGTCGGTGGCGCGGTGCAGCCGCAGGTCGGCGCGAAACCCGCGGGGCAGGGCAAAGGCGCCCTCGGCCAGAACGAAGGCGCGGTTGGAGACACCGTTGCCGTCGTACAGCGCGTAGGCGCCCGCCAGCCGCAGCGCACCGCTTTCGAAGCGGCGGCGGTATTCGGCCTCGAGGATGGTGGCGCCGGTGGTGGTGGCAAACGGCGTCAGCGTCAGGTCCGAATGCCGGCCCAGCGGAAAATAGTACGGCAGCTTCAGCCCGAAGCCGCTGAAGTCCGAGGTCGTCGCCACCGGCGGCAGGACGCCGGCGGCGCGGTCGACGCCGGGCGCCGGGATCCGCAGGCGGGGGGCGTAGAACACCGGCAGGCCGAACACGTCGAACCAGGCGTTCTCGAAATAGATCCGCTGCGCCTGCTCGTCGTGTACCACGCGGCGGGCGCGGATCCGCCAGATCGGCACCGGCGCGCCGGCGCAGACCGAACAGCTGCTGGCGACGGTCTTGTAGAGCGTGTTGTAGCGCCCCCCGGTGCGCGCGCCCTCGACCGAGGCGATCTGGAACTGCTGCTGGAAGATCAGCCGCGCGCCCTGCACCAGCCCGGTCCGGAAATCGGTCGACAGCTCCACCAGGTCGGCCAGGATCACCACGCCGTCGGGGCCCTCCAGCCGGATCGTGCCCTCGGCGCGCACCGTCTCGGCGGCGGCGTCGTAGAAGATGCGCTCGGCGCTCAGCCGGTTGCCCTGGTAATAGACCTCGACGTTGCCCTCGGCGACCAGTTGCCCGGTCGCGGTGCGGTAGGTGATGTCGTCGGCGAACAGCGCCACCGTCTCCTGCGCGAGGAGCGGGCGGGTCGTAAGCAGCGCCAGCAGCAGCACGGTCAGCCAGAGTCTCAGCATGTCAGCCGTCTTCCAGATGCAGCAACAGGCCCAGCGCCAGCAGGATCGCCGCGGCGGGCGGGCTCCATGCCGCCAGCACGACGGGGATCTCGCCGTTCGATCCCAGCGTCCTGGCGATGTCGATGAAGAAGTACAGGCTGAAGCCCGCGAACACCGCGAACAGGATCATCACCCCGACCTGGCCGAAACGCACGTGCCGCAGCGAGAACCCGGCGCCGATCAGCACCATGGCGATGAACAGCGCCGGGCGGGCCAGTTCGGTGTGCAGGAACACCCGGTGCCGCGTGGCCGAGAAGCCCGCCTGTTCCAGCCGCTCGATGAAGGCCGGCAGCTTCCAGAACGGGATCGTCTCGGGCGCGGCGAAGCTGTCGAGGATCTGCTCGCGGGTCAGGTTGGTCGGCAGCCGCAGCTGCGACAGCTCCTCGGGGGCGCCGATCGGCGCGCCCTCCGCGCCGCCGCCCACGGTCCACCGGCGCACGCCCAGCAGGATCCAGGCGTCCTTGGACAGCGTGGCGCTGTCGGCCTCGATGCGGGCGACCAGCCGGTCGTCCGGGTCGAACTGGTGCAGCCGCGCGCCGTACAGCACCGAGCCTTCCTCGCTGGCGCGGCGGGCCTGGATCACGGTCTGCCCCGAGGGCAGGCCCTGACGCAGCCACAGCCCGCCCTCGTTCACCGACATGGCGCTGACCTGGGTGCCGGACATCGCCGCACGCAGCGCCGATTCCCGCTCCATCGAGGCGGCCATGATCGGGTTGTAGATCGTGGTGGCGACGCCGCCCAGCAGCGCCGCGACCGCCACCGGCAGCACCAGGATGCGCAGCGCCGACACCCCCGAGGCGCGCACGATCACCATCTCGGAGGTGCGCGACAGGTTCAGGAAGGTGATCAGCGAGGCCAGCATCAGGATCAGCGGAAACGTCTGGCCCATCACCTCGGGCATCTGGAACAGCGTCAGCGCCCCGGCCAGCGCCACCGACGCGTCCTTGGACGCGGCGTAGCGCAGGTTCTCGACGCCCGAGATCAGCGCGGCGATGCCGCCGATGACCAGCGTCACCATCACCATGCTGCGCAGGAAGCGGCGGGTTATGTACAGGCTCAGCGTCATCGTCACGCCGTCGTCGCCGCCGCAGCCGTCGCGAGCCGCCGCGGCCGCGAGGCGGAGCGGAACAGCACAAGCGACAGCAGCGTCGCCGCCGCCGCCGGCGCATAGCTGACCGGCCAGGCCGCCGGGGCGCCGATCACCATCGACTTGGCGCCCATGCCGGCGACGATCAGCGCCACCCCGGCCGCCACCGCGGCCAGGATGCGCTTGCCGAAGCCGCGGCGCCGGTAGCCGCCGGTCAGCATCACCGCCAGGCCCAGGATCGGCAGCAGGAAGGCATGCACGCCGAACACGATCCGCTCGTGCCCGGCAGCCAGGAAATAGCCCCGGTTGAACCGCCTGAGCGCGCGCACCTCGGCGTCGGGGGCGATCAGCTGCCAGGTCCACAGCGCGCCGGCCCGCTGCGGCGTCTCGGGCACATCGGCGATCAGGTCGGACAGATCGTAGGTGAAATCGTCGAACTGCACCCGGCCCAGCAGCCGGTTCTCCGGCGAATAGCTCAGTGCCGCGCCGCGCGACATGATCAGCCGCGCAACATCGCCGTCGCGCAGCAGCAGCGCCTGTTCGGCGGTGTAGGTGACCGGGCGTTCCGGGTCGCGTTCGTCGTGCAGGAACACGCCCTCCATCCGGCCGTTGTCGCCGGCGCGGCGGATGAAGATCGTCAGCCCGTCGACCGGGTGCAGGAAGCGCCCCTCGCGGATCAGCGCGTTCGCCAGCTCGGTGGTCAGCGCCTGGCGGTCCCGGTCCAGCTTCAGCTCGCCCCAGGGCGCGAGGATGTTGGTCATCAGCAGCGTGGTCAGCCCGACCAGCGCGGCGAATGCCGCGACCGGCCGCGCCAGCGCGTAGGGCCCCTGGCCCGACATCATCATCACCACCAGCTCGGCCTCGGAGTACAGCTTGTTGACCACGTACAGCACGGCGGCGAAGCCGGCCAGCGGCACGACCATGCTCAGCACCCGCGGCAGCACCAGCAGCGAGAACTCGAACAGCCGGATCAGCGACTGCCCCGAGGACAGCACCAGATCGATCAGCCGCACCGCCTGCGACAGCCAGATCACGCCGGCCAGGATGAACGTGAAGAACACGAACGCCATGGCGATCTGGCGCAGGATGTAGCGGTCGAGCTGCAGCATCGGATTCCTTCCAGGCACCGCGGCGCGGGACGCCGCAGCCGCCCCATGTGACAGGGCCGGGCGGTGCTGGTCAACCGCCCGGGCATTGCCTAAAGAGGATGGGACAACAATCCGGAGCAGTTTCGAATGAGCAATCCGCCGACCTTCGATTTCGCGGAGCCCGCGCTGGACGCGATGGCGCAGGCCGAGGGCACCGTGGCCGTGCTGGTCGCCCCCGACGGCAAGCTCGACCGGGCGGCGCGGCGCGCCGACAAGCTGACCCGCGGCGCGGTCTCGCGGATGCTCGCCGACACGTCCTGGGCCAGGCTCGACGCCGGGCGGGCGCAGACCCTGGCCTGGCCGGCGGGCCTGGCCGCCAGCCGGCTGGTGGTGGTGAAGCTGTCGCACACCGATGCCGAGGCGACCGGCCAGCTGGCCGGGGCGGCGATCGCGAAGGCGGCGGCCGCCGGCGCGCCGGTGCAGATCCACGCGGCCCGGCCGCGCACCGCCGTGCGCATCGCCCTGGGCTTCGCGCTGCGCGCCTACGGTTTCGAGCGGCACCGCACGTCCGAGACCGACGGGCTGCCCGGCCCGGTCACGCTGCTCACCACCCAGCCCGACCAGGCCGGCGCCGAGGCCGAGGCGCAGCTGGCGGTGGCGCGCGGCGTCCACTTCGCGCGCGACCTGGTCAACGAGCCGGCCAACGTGCTGACCACCACCGAGTTCGCCACCCGCCTCGAGGGGCTGCGCGATCTCGGCGTCGAGGTCGAGGTGCTCGACGAGCCGCGCCTCGAGGAGCTGGGCATGCGCACCCTGCTGGCCGTCGGTCAGGGCTCGCGCAGCCCGTCCAGGGTCGTGGTGATGGAGTGGCGCGGCGGCGGCGACGCGCCGCCGTTCGCGCTGGTCGGCAAGGGCGTCGTGTTCGACACCGGCGGCATCAGCCTCAAGCCCGGACCGGGGATGGAGGAGATGACCATGGACATGGGCGGCGCCGGCGTCGTCGCCGGCGCGATGGCGGCGCTGGCGGGCCGCAAGGCGAAGGCGAATGTCGTCGGTCTCGTCGGGCTGGTCGAGAACATGCCCGACGGCAACGCGCAGCGCCCCGGCGACGTGGTGCGCTCGATGAAGGGCGACACCATCGAGGTGCTGAACACCGACGCCGAGGGCCGGCTGGTGCTGGCCGACGTGCTCTGGTACGCGCAGGAACGCTTCCGGCCCAGCGGCATCGTCGATCTCGCGACGCTGACCGGGGCGATCATCATCGGCCTCGGCCATCACCGCGCCGGGGTGTTCTCGAACGACGACGCGCTGGCGAGCGATCTGCTGAAGGCCGCCGCCGCCGAGGGCGAGGGCGCGTGGCGGATGCCGCTGGGGCCGGAGTACGACAAGCAGCTGAAAAGCCGGATCGCGGACATCGCCAACATCGGCGGGCGGCCCGCCGGGGCGGTCACCGCGGCGCAGTTCCTGCAGCGGTTCGTCAAGGACGGGCAGCCCTGGGTGCATCTGGACATCGCCGGCGTCGCCGCGCTGAAGGAAGAGACCGACTTCGCGCCGAAGGGCGCGACCGGCTGGGGCGTGCGCACGCTGAACCGGCTGATCGCCGACGGCTACGAGACCGGGTGAGCGGCATGGCCGAGGTGCTGTTCTACCACCTCACCGCCTGGCCGCTGGACCGCAGCCTGCCCGAGCTGCTGACCCGCTCGCTGGACCGCGGCTGGCGCGTGGTCGTGCGCGCCGGCTCGGAGCCGCCGCTGGAGCGGATCGACGAGATGCTCTGGAGCCATGACGCGCAAAGCTTCCTGCCGCACGGCACCGCCGCCATGGGGCACGCCGGGCAGCAGCCGATCTATCTGACCGCCGGCCCCGAGAACCCGGCCGGGGCCAATGTGCTGATGCTGGTCGCGGGGGCGCGCGTCGATCCGGCCGAGGCCAGCCGCTGGGACCGGGTCTGCCTGCTGTTCGACGGCAACGACGCGGCCGAACTGGAGGCGGCGCGCGCCGACTGGATCGCGGTGCGCGATGCCGGGCTGACCGGAAAGTACTGGGCGCAGGACGGCGGGCGCTGGACCCAGAAGGCGGCTACCGGGCCCTGAAGACCATCCGGTTGTCGCGCATCTCGACGCCCTCGAACAGCCGCAGGAAGCTCATCCCCAGCAGCGAGGTATCGAGCGCTCCGCCGTTCACCGCGGCGCGCACGTTGCGCATCGTGACCCCGGCCAGCGTCATCTCGTCCAGGGTGACCGGGGCCATCCGGACCTCGCCGTTGGCGGTGCGGGCGCGGCCGGTGTAATCCAGCGCGTCCGGGTCCAGGCCGATCCGCCGCGCGTCCTCGCGGCTCAGGATCACCACCGTCGCGCCGGTGTCGACGACGAACCGCACCGGCGCGCCGTTCACCTCGACCTCGCTGTAGAAGTGCCCGTCGAACGCGCGCCGCAGCGTCACGTCGGTCGCCACCAGCGAGCGAACCCGCGGCAGGCTGCTGCGCGCATCGGTGACGTCCCTGCCGGCCAGGTTGTCGACCGCCAGCAGCGCGCCGAGATAGAGCCCGAGCATCACGATCAGCCCCGAGACCGTCGCGGCAAAGCGCCGGCCCGCGTCGTAGAACAGCAACGCCGCGGCCAGCAACGCGGTGAAGGGGATCAGATAGGTTGCGCCAGCGTCACCCATGCCCGTCACCCATGCCCGTCACTCATGTCAGTCATCTCCGGCTGCCTCTCGAACGGAATATCACAGCCCGCGCGCGCTGTCGCGGGGCTTAGCCCTCGACCAGCAGCATCTGGTCGCCGCGGATCTCGATCCGCTCGAACCGGTTCAGATAGGACATCCCCAGCAGCGAGACGCCCAGTTCGCCCTCGTTCACCGAGGCCGGCACGTCGCGATCGGTCCGCCCGGCGAATGCCAGCGTGTCCAGCCGCACGTTCGCGGTGCGCACGGTGCCGTTGGCGGTCGCCGCGCGGCCGATGAACCGCAGCGCGTCCTGGTCGAACCCGGCGCGGGCCGCGTCCTGCATCGTCAGCACGATGTCGGTGGCGCCGGTGTCGATCAGGAACCGGACCCGGACGCCGTTGACCTCGGCGGTGGTCAGGAAACTGCCCGACGGGGTGCGGTTCAGCGCGATCGTGCGCTCGTCGAGCTGCCGCGCCTCGCGCGGGAACAGCTCGCGGTTCAGCACGTCGCGCTGGCCGTAGAGCACCACGAACGCGGCGAAGATGCCGATCCAGATCAGCGCCTGCTGCAGGCCGCGGGCGGCGCGGCCCCGGCGCCGCCGCGACAGCGCGAAGCCGCCGATGAACGCCAGCAGCAGCGCCAGGTACACGAGGCGGGCGTAGTCGTCTCCGGTCATCGCGGGTCCTCAGCCGGGCAGGGGCGTCAGCGCCCCCACGTCGCGCAGGCCGTCGATCACGAACTGCACCGACAGCGCCGCCAGCAGCATGCCCAGCAGCCGGGTGATCACGTTGATGCCGACCTGTCCCAGAAGGTGCTCCAGCAGCGAACTTGCCCGCATTCCCACATAGGTCAGCAGCACCACAAGTCCCGTGGTGCCCAGGATCGCCGCCTGGGTGGCGTAGTCGCCGCGGTTCTGGCCCATCAGCAGGATGATCGTGGCCAGCGCACCGGGGCCGGCCAGCAGCGGCACCGCCATCGGGAACACCGACGGATCGGGCCCGTCGTGCTCGGCCTCGGCGGTGTCGACCGCCTTGCTGCGCCGTTCGGTGCGGCGGTCGAACAGCATCTCGACCGAGATCAGGAACAGCAGGATCCCGCCCGAGATGCGGAACGCGGGAAAGCCGATGCCGATCACGTCCAGCAACCGCTCGCCGGCGACGCCGAACACCGCCAGCACGCCGAAGCCGATCAGCGCCGCGCGCCCGGCGGCGCGGCGCCGGGCTGCCCGGTCCATGCCCTGCGACAGCGCCGCGAACAGCGGCGACAGGCCGATCGGATCGATGATCACGAACATGGTCACGAAGGCGGTCAGCGCGACGTCGATCATGCGCGCTCGCCCGCCGCTTCCAGCCGCTCCATCGCCTGCATCCACAGCGCCTCGGCCCGCTCCAGCCCGTCGAGGATCTCGGCGCGCTTCTTCTGCCATTTCCTGAGCTCCGCCGGCTCGGCGGATTCGTAGAACCGGGGGTTGCCCAGCCGCGCATCGACGGTCTCGCGCAGCTCCTCCAGCTTCTGCACGCGGGCCTCGCACCTGCGCGCCTCGGCGCGCAGATCGGCCAGCGCCGTCGCCGGGCGGGGCCGGGACTTCGGCGCCGGTCTTTCCCGCTCGGGTTTCTTCGCGGGCTGGCCCAGCAGCATCCGCCGGTAGGCGTCGAGGTCCTCTTCCCACGGCGTCACCCGGCCGTCGCGCACCAGCCACAGACGGTCGGCGACCAGCCCGACCAGGTGCGGATCGTGGCTGACCAGGATCACCGCGCCGGAATAATCGGTCAGCGCCTCGACCAGCGCCTCGCGGCTTTCGATGTCCAGGTGGTTGGTCGGCTCGTCCAGGATCACCAGGTGCGGCGCGTCCAGCGTCGCCAGGATCAGGCTCAGCCGCGACTTCTGCCCGCCCGACAGCTTCGCCACCGGGGTTTCGACGATATCCGCGCCGATGCCGCCCCGCGCCAGCCGGGAGCGCAGCCTGGCCGGCGCCTCGTCGGGGCGCTCGCGGCGGATGTGCTGCAAGGGCGTCTCGTCCAGGTGCAGCTCGTCGACCTGGTGCTGCGCGAAATAGCCGATCCGCAGCTTGGTTGAGCTGGTGACGGTGCCGGCGCACGCCTGCAGCCGCCCGGCGATCAGCTTCGACAGCGTCGACTTGCCCTGGCCGTTGTTGCCCAGCAGCGCGATCCGGTCGTCCTGGTCGATGCGCAGGTTCAGCCCGCGCAGCACCGGCGGCCCGCCGTAGCCGACCGAGACGTCCTCCAGCCGCACGATCGGCGGCGACAGCTCCTCGGGCTGCGGAAAGTCGAAGCGCGCGACGGCCTGGTCGTGGATCAGGGTGACGCTTTCCATCTTCTCCAGCATCTTCAGCCGCGACTGCGCCTGCCGGGCCTTCGACGCCTTGTAGCGGAACCGGTCGACGAACGCCTGCATGTGCGCGCGCTGCGCCTCCTGCTTCTTGGCGAAGGCGGCGGCCTGCTCGGCCTTGGCGCGGCGCTGCCGGGCAAAGCTGTCGTAGTTGCCCTGGTACAGCGTCAGCTTGCGCTGGTCGAGGTGCAGGATCGCCCCCACCGCCCGGTTCAGCAGCTGCCGGTCGTGACTGATCACCAGCACGGTGTGCGGATAGCGCGCAAGGTAGCCTTCCAGCCACAGCGTGCCCTCGAGGTCCAGGTAGTTGGTCGGCTCGTCCAGCAGCAGCACGTCGGGGGCCGAGAACAGCACCGCCGCCAGCGCCACGCGCATCCGCCAGCCGCCCGAGAAATCGCTGCACGGGCGCTGCTGCGCGGCGGCGTCGAAGCCCAGCCCGTTCAGGATCGCGCCAGCCCGCGCCTCGGCGGAATGGGCGTCGATGTCGACCAGCCGGGTCTGGATCTCGGCGATGCGGTGCGGGTCGGTCGCGATCTCGGCCTCGGCGGTCAGCGCGGCGCGTTCGGTGTCGGCGGCCAGAACCGTGTCGATCAGGCTGGTGGCGCTCGACGGCACCTCCTGCGCGACGCCGCCGATGCGGGTCAGGCGCGGCAGCCCGATGCTGCCGCCGTCAAGTGCCAGCTCGCCCCGGATCAGCCGGAACAGCGTGGTCTTGCCGGTGCCGTTGCGCCCCACTAGGCCGACCTTGTGGCCGGCCGGAATCGTCGCGCTCGCCTCCTGGAACAGGGGCTTTCCGGCGATTGCATAGCTGATGTCGTCTATCCTGAGCATGACGAGCGGTTTGGAGCCTTCGCGGGCGGGTGTCAACGGCACGGCGGATTGGGCCTTTATCGCCTGCGCGGGGCGTGCTAGCTCCCCCGCGACGAGTTCAGACGAACTTTCCACAGAGGACTTCCCGACATGGCGACCCAACGCACCTTCTCGATGATCAAGCCTGACGCCACCAAGCGGAACCTGACCGGCAAGATCAACGCCAAGCTGGAAGAGGCGGGCCTGCGCATCATCGCGCAGAAGCGCGTCCACCTGACCCCGGCCCAGGCCGGCCAGTTCTACGCCGTCCACAAGGACCGCCCGTTCTACGGCGAGTTGGTCGAGTTCATGAGCTCCGGCCCGATCGTGGCCCAGGTCCTCGAGGGCGAGGACGCGGTGGCGAAGAACCGCGAAGTGATGGGCGCGACCAACCCGGCCGAGGCCGCCGACGGCACCATCCGCAAGGATTTCGCGCTGTCGATCGGCGAGAATTCCGTGCATGGCTCGGACGGTCCGGACACCGCCGCGGAAGAGATCTCGTTCTTCTTCTCGGGCCTCGAACTGGTCGGCTAACGCCGCGGCTCGATCACGCCCAGCGCATTCAGGGCCGCTTCGATCTCGGAGCGGCCCTTTTCCATGCCGCCGACCAGCGCGTCGAAGCGCTTGCGCAGATCGGCCTTCTCCTCCGGGCCCGGGTCGTTCCACGGCCGGCCCTGCAGCCCCATGACCAGCGCGTAATAGCCGATGAAGTGCGGCCGGCTGCCCGCGGCCAGCAGGCGGCGGTAGGCCTCGTCCGCGCCCAGCGCGATCACCTGCTCGGCCGAGGTCAGCCCGGCGCGCGCGAAGCTTTCCACCGACTTCGGCCCGAGGTTGCGGATCGTGTCGACAGGCCGGGCCACCGCGCGCCTCAGAGGATCGCGAACGGTGCGCGTTCGCCGGCGGCGAAGCGGCGCAGCGCCTCGGGATAAAGCCGGTGCTCGACCGGCAGCAGCCGCTGCGCCAGGCTTTCGGGCGTGTCCTCGGGCAGGATCGGGATCACCGCCTGGCCCAGGATCGGCCCGGCGTCCAGGTCCGCGGTCACCTCGTGCACGGTGCAGCCGTGGATCGCCATGCCCGACTCGATGGCGCGGGCATGGGTGTCCAGCCCGCGGAACAGCGGCAGCAGCGACGGGTGCACGTTCAGCATCCGCCCCTCCCAGCCAAGCACGAACCCGGCGGACAGGATGCGCATGAACCCGGCCAGGCAGACCAGCTCGATCCCGGCCGCCCGCAGGCAGGCGTCCAGCTCGGCCTCGAATTCGGCGCGCGCCTTGCCGCGGTGGTCGACCACCGCCGTCGCGACGCCCAGCCTGGCGGCGGTCTCCAGCCCCTTGGCCGCGGGCAGGTTCGACAGCACCAGCGCCGCCTCGGCCGGATGGTCCCCGGCCTGCATGCTCTCGACCAGCCGGACCATGTTCGAGCCGGTGCCCGAGATCAGGATCGCGACGCGGGTCCGGCTCATCCGGCGGCGCCGGTATAACGGACGCCCGCCCCCTCGACCACGGTACCGATGCGGAACACGGTCTCGCCCTCGCTTTCCAGCGCCGCCTGCACGCCGCGCGCGGCGTCCTCGGCGACGACCGCGATCAGGCCGATGCCGCAGTTGTAGGTCTTCAGCGCCTCGGCCTCGTCCAGCTGCGCGGTCTCGATCAGCCAGCGGAACACCCCGGGCCGCGCCCACGCCGACAGGTCGACCTCGGCGCCCAGCCCCTGCGGCAGCACGCGGGGCAGGTTCTCGGTGATGCCGCCGCCGGTGATGTGCGCCAGCGCGTGCACGCCGCCGGCGGCGATGCCGGCCTGCGCCGAAGCGACGTAGATCCGCGTCGGCGTCAGCAGCGCCGCGCCCAGCGGGCCGTCCCCGAACGGGGCCGGGGCGTCCAGCGCCAGCCCGCTGCGTTCGATCGTGCGCCGCACCAGCGAATAGCCGTTCGAGTGTACCCCGTCCGAGGCGAGGCCCAGCAGCACGTCGCCCGCGCCGACATGCGCCGGCAGCACCGCGTCGCGCTCGACCGCACCGACGGCGAAGCCGGCCAGGTCGAAATCGCCCGGCGCGTACATCCCCGGCATCTCGGCGGTCTCGCCGCCGATCAGCGCCGCGCCCGCGCGGCTGCAACCCTCGGCAATGCCCTCGATCACCCGCGCCGCCTCGTCGACCGACAGCTTGCCGGTGGCGAAGTAGTCCAGGAAGAACAGCGGCTCGGCGCCCTGGCAGATCAGGTCGTTGACGCACATCGCCACCAGGTCGATGCCGACGCCCGAAAGCCGCCCGGCCTCGATCGCCAGGCGCAGCTTGGTGCCGACGCCGTCGGTGGCGGCGACCAGCAGCGGGTTGACATAGCCCGCCGCGCGCGGGTCGAAGAACGCGCCGAAGCCGCCCAGCCCGGCCATGGTGCCGGGCCGAGCGGTCGCCGCGGCCGCCGGCTTGATCCGTTCCACCAGCGCGTTCCCGGCGTCGATGTCGACGCCCGCCCCGGCATAGGTCAACCGCTCGTCTGTCATACTCTCGTGCCCTCGCGCATGCCCGTGGGCCGGGTCTTAGAGCAAGCGCGCGGGCATGAAAACGGCAAATGGCATGTGCCCCGGCCGACGTGGCCCGGCGGCAGCGTGTTGACCGCGGTGCAAAGCTGCCGTACCGGAATGCGACGGCGGGCCTGTAGCTCAATTGGTCAGAGCAGAGCGCTCATAACGCTTTGGTTGGGGGTTCAAGTCCCTCCGGGCCTACCATCTGCCGCGTGGATCATTGAAAACATTGGGTTTTTCGGAAATTGTGTCCACCCCTCGGCCGGGGGGTGGACACATTGCTACCACTCGTAGCCTTCGAGCGCGTTCATGGCGCGTTCCGCCAGGCGGCGGCGTTCGGCATCTTTCGTGTAGATCTCGGATGACTTGGCCTCGGTGTGAGCGAGCACCGACATCACCTGGTACTGCGTCATCCCGCTCTCGGACAATAGCTCCGCCACCGATTTGCGGACGCCATGCGAGGAGCGGTTCGTAAGGCCAGCCTGCGTGATCCAGTCACGGACCTTGTTGCCGAGCGCGGCCGAGCTCGCGAAGGGCTGGCCGTCAGCGCGCGGAATGAAGGCGTCGGGATGCACGACCTTCTGCGCCTTGATCGCTGTATCGAGCGGCGGCATCACCGGCAGCATGACGGGGGCCGAGCCCTTCTTCTTCGGTTGCCACTTGAGGTCGGTGCGGCCGTTCAGCTTGGCCAACTGCTTCGGCCCGAGCCAGACGGCATCGGAGATCCGAGCGCCTGCGAACATCAGGAGCGTGAGGTACAGGTGCGCCATCGTACCCGCCGGGTGGCGTTCGCGGTACTGCTTCATGTCCTCGGGCGTCCACGGCTTCGCGCCGCCCTTGTTCTGCTTGTAGGCTTTCACGCCTTTCGCCGGGTTGTGCGAGATCCAGCCGCGCTTCATAGCGAGCTCGTACATCGCGCGGACGGCCTTCATGGTGTTGTCGGCCTCGCCTGGCGTTGAGATCTTATCGAGGTTGAACTGCTCCCACGCGACCGTGGGCAGATCGAGATCATACTCGCCGTAGGTGCCGCCCTTCTCGGCCGGGTGCTCGCACAGGCGCACAAGCTGGTTGCGGCGCCGGCTCAGCGTCAGCTTCGACTTGAGCCCGGCCTTCACTTCTTTTTCGAAGAATTCGATGTAGCGGGTGACGAGCCACTCGACCGATCGCTTCGTCGCCGCCTTCTCAATGGGCGCGTCGATCTGAACCGAGCCGTTCCGATAAGCGCGATAGTAATCGCCAAATCGCGGGTGCTGAGGGTCGATCGCGCGGGGCAGCAGGCACCGCTTCTTCGGGTTCGCCTTCTCTGCGACGCGGTAGCGCACAACGCCTTTCCTGACCTCCCGGTGAAGTCCCTCAATGTGCATCCTCACGTCATTCCTCCAGCGACATCAGTCCCACTTGCGAAAGGGCGGAGTGACATCGATTCGCGTCTCGCCTGCGACGGGGCCGCCTTCGTCGCGCAAGATTCGGACGGTGCCCGTTTTCGGATTAAACTCGGCCCCGGCGACCTTGATGCCCTTGGCCTCGAAGGCGTTCAGCATCCCCGTGACGGCGCGCTCGACCTGCGCGCGGGTGAAGTCGGGGTTCCTTGCCATGATAGCCCTCCGCCGCCACGCGCTTCGCAACGCGCGAATGTCTCAGGGCTCGAGTCTTCCACATGGTAGGACGCAGGGCGATACGATTATTGCAAATAGAGGATATTTACGCGGATGGCGAGGCGAGCCTTAGTTGGTGTCACGCAAGGTCAGGTCTTCCGGCATGACATAGGCTCGAGCGGGTTGAGCCCAGGCAAGCTTCACATCGTAGAGCGGACGTTCCAGTGAGCGTGGCTCCATTGAGATCAAGGTGAAGCGCGCTTTCCGGCTTCCATCCACCAGCTGTGCGAAACGCAGATCACCGTCAACCGTTTCGCAGATGACCGGGCGTGACCGGTCGGCAGTCACCTCGTCGCGCCCCTGGCGAAAAACAACGGCTTCGCCTTTCACGAAAACGGGTTCATAGCCTTGATTGCCAATCAAAATTGCAGCCGAGTTGTCGTGATCGACGAATGTTGGGCACGTCATGCTGCATGAACTCTGGAGCGTGATCAGTCCGCCAGTTCCGGCCACGCCAAGCACCGGGATATTGCGGCTGATCCTGGGGGCAAGCAGGTCTGCAACCTCGACCTCGAGGCCCGCCGCCAAGCGCTCCAGAACATCGGCGTTGGCGCGACGGTCATTGCGCTCCAGCTGGCTCAGATAGCTTTGACTGATCCCTGCCTTGGTCGCGAGTGCCGTCAGCGTAAGTCCGCGCGCCTTTCGAAATTCGCGGATCCGCAGCTCCATTGTTCTGTTCCTCATAATTCGCACTTTGCGAATATCGCCATGCCGCGACCAGTGCAACCGTGTTCGCAATGCGCGAATGGGTCACCCCCAGAGCCTGCAGGGACGAGTGGAGGTGAGTTGTATGGGACCACGGATATGCGTCCGATCGAACGGATTTAGAGACCACTACCCGCGCGCCCGCGCGAGAAAGCTACCTGCTTTAGCTGATGGAAAGTGTGGCGTCGTCCCGCGTGCGAATATCCGATGACGACCGTCTGCTGATGTGTTCGGCCGGCCTGTCCATCGACGAATGGGTTGCCATCAAGGACGGGTGATGTTGCTCTGATCCTTCGATGGAAGATCCCGACCCTGGACTCAGAAGCGACAGAAGAAAGAGCGTTCTTTTGTCGCGGAATCCAGCGGAATACAGAGCGTTATATTGATAAGTGTATGAAAAAACAAGGAAAATACTGATGCCGCGGCAATGCCGCGGCTTTGCCGCGGCATTGCCCCCACACCCACACCCACACCCACACCCACTAGTTCAGTATCTCCTGACGGAGATACTGCGCCGCCGGCGCATGATCCCCCTGACGGGGATGCGGTGGACCCCAAAACCGCCCCGTCCCTGCATGCAATGTCACGTCAGCGCCGGACCCGCTGCATGGCACCAGGATGCTGCTGTGGCGGCAGGGTGTGGCGCTGCTGACTCGCTACCGCGACAGCTTCGACACCGCGCAGGCAGATTGGCATGCTGCTCGAGGATTGCAGCCCCGCCGCCATGTCGCGGCGAGCCTATGGTGATCGAGCGATTCCGCTGCAGCCGCTCATCGCGTGGTCCTTCTGGTACGCGGAGCTGGCGATCCTCGCGCCGAACCCGAGCGCCAACCGAATCGAAGTCGCGCCGTTCATCAGCCTCCAGGTCAGCCACTATCGCGCCTGGTCGACCGGTCCGTAGTTACCCCGACCCGTACTCACTGGCTTGGTCGACAGCGTTCGCAAGCTGCTAATCCCGCTCGCCGAACACCGGACTACCGGTCAGCTGGATGCGAACACGTGCTTCAGCGAAGCGGGAAGCACATCGGTTTTCGTGGGGCAAATGCAGCCCGAGTCGCGCTTCCGTTGGCAGCAATTTTCGGACCGCTACGCGCGCGTGCGAGGCGCGGTCTGGCGCCGCGACCGGCACACGCGACGAGAGGTCGAGATCGCCGTAGCCCGCGGCGAAAACACTCGGCCCAGGACTGAACATCACCCGTGGCCTTCGAATGGAGGGACGCCTAATATGGGCACCGGACCGGAGCGACAACCGCGGCAGGTCCAGTCAAGGCGCGCATCGATCTAAACAAGCTGTCCCTTTCCGAGGGGAAAATCACCAGTGCTCGCGCCGAGTTGGAGATCGAAAAGCGCACCGCACGGTCACGTCCGTCAATGTGGTGGAGATTCCGGATTGGCCAATCGAGGTCATCGCTCAGGCGGCCTGCGTTGATATGCTGAGAAGCGGGTCGATCTGCGCGGCATCGATGAGGGCGAAGGCTTCGACCTGCATGTAGCGGTGCTGGCTCTGCCAGTCATCGTTCTGCTCGAAGAGCACCGCTCCGATCAGGCGGATGATCGACTCCTCGTTGGGGAAGATGCCGACGACATCGGCTCGCCGCTTCACCTCCTTGTTCAATCGCTCGAGCGGGTTGGTCGAGTGCAGCTTGGTGCGATGCTGCGCCGGGAAGGCCATGTAGGCGAGCACGTCGGCCTCGCTCTCGTCCATGAGGGTGGCGAGCTTCGGCCAGCGGGGGCGGAGCTGGTCAGCCACGTGGCGCCAGACTTCCTGGGCACCCTTCTGATCGGGCTGGGTGAAGGCCTGGCGGATCGCGGCGGCGACGACCGTGTGTTGGCTCTTCGGCACGTGAGCGAGCGCATTCCTGATCCAATGAACGCGACACCTTTGCCATGTCGCCTCGAAGACCCGCGCGATGGCGACCTTGAGCCCGGTATGCGCGTCCGAGATCACAAGCTTCAGCCCGCCGAGGCCACGGCTCTTCAGACTGCGCAGGAACTCGACCCAGAACGTCTCCGCCTCGGAGGGGCCGATGCTGAGCCCGATGATCTCCCGGCGGCCGTCGGTGTTGACCGCCACGGCTATTATTGCGGCCACCGAGACGATCCTGCCGCCCTGGCGCACCTTCAGATAGGTGGCGTCGAGCCAGAGATAGGGCCAGTCACCAGTGAGCGGCCGGTCCAGGAAGTCACGCACCCGCTCGTCGATATCCTTGCAGAGCTTCGACACCGTGCTCTTCGAGATGCCGCTCAGCCCCATGGCCTGCACCAGCTCGTCCACCCGCCGGGTCGAGACGCCGCCGATCCAGGCCTCCTGGATCACCGCCACCAAGGCTTTCTCCGAGGTCCTGCGCGGTTCGAGGAAGCCGGGGAAGTAGGAGCCCTGCCGAAGCTTCGGCACGCGCAGGTTCAGAGCGCCCAGGCGGGTCTTCAACTCGCGATCTCGGTAGCCGTTGCGCCAGGTCTGCCGCCCGTCACCGCGTTCGTAGCGGCCAGCGCCGATCAGCCCTTCGACGTCGTGCTCCATCAGGGTCTGGAGCACCGCCTCGGTGACAGCGCGGAGAAAGTCTCCCTCGTCGTGCTTTTGCAGCAGCTCGATCAGGGGCATGTTGGTCTCGGTCATCGGGGTCTCCATCGGTCCGTGGTTGAAGTCCGCAAACTCCACCATAACCGACGCCCTCGATGGCCACCCCGGCTACACCGTCCGCGCGGTGCCAAATTCCACCACGTGCTCGGACACTACCTATATCAGCTCTTGGCGGAGCAAACGCATTGTGTCGTGGCGATGGAGGCCTGTGCGACGTCCCATCACTGGGGGCGGGTTGCTCAGTCTCATGGGCACGAGGCGCGCCTGATCCCTGCGGCCTATGTGAAGCCGTTCGTGAAACGCCAGAAGAATGACCGCGCTGACGCCGAGGCGATAGCCGAAGCGGCCAGCCGCCCCAGCATGCGTATTGTGGCGGTGAACACGGGGCTGGCCGTCAGCTACCTCACCGATGCGCCGCTGGTCTTTGCCACGCAGAACGTGCTGAACGGGCTGGACAAGTTCGCGCTGCTGGCGATCCCCGGATTCATCCTGGCCGGAAACATCATGGAGAAGGGCGGAATCACCGAGGACATCATCCGCATCTTCCGCCACGCCCTCGGCCACACTCCGGGCAGCCTGGGGCTGGTCACGATCTTCTCGTGCATGTTCTTCGCGGCGATCTCCGGCTCGGGGCCGGGCACCGTGGCCGCCATCGGTTCAATCATGATACCTGCCCTGATCAAGTACGGGTACCCGCCGCAATACGCGGCCGGCGTCTCGGCCATCGGCGGCATGCTGGGCGTGATGATCCCGCCGAGCAACCCGCTTATCATCTGTGGCATGCTGCCCGGTCTGTTCACCGCGCTGCTGCTTGGTTTGTGGCCTATCTTCAGGCGCGGCGGACCGGTGCCGTGATCACCGACAGCGAGGATGTGCCCGACTTCAGCATCTGGCGGCTGATCTGGCAGGCGAAGTTCGCGCTGTTCCTGCTGGTGTTCATCCTCGGCGGCATCTACTCGGGCATCTTCACACATGTCGAAGCCGCCGTCTGTGCCGTGGTCTGTGCCCTGCTTGTCAGCCTGCTGGTCTACCGGCAGCTGACATGGGCGTCGCTGAAAGCGGCCTGCGAAGGCGCCGTCCGCCTTGGCGGCGCGCTGATGATCATCGTGGCCTGTTCCACGCTGTTCGCCACCGTGGTCACGCTGGAGCGTATTCCTCAGGACGTGGTCGCGGCGTTCGGAGGCATCACCGACAGCGCCATCGTGATCCTGCTGCTGATCTGCGCGATGCTGATCGTGATCGGCACGTTCATGGAGACGATCAGCGCGATCATCATCCTGGCGGCGATCCTGGTCCCGCTGGTGAAAAGCTACGGCGTCGATCCCGTGCACTTCGGCATCATCCTGATCGTCACGGTCGAGATCGCGTTCCTGACGCCGCCGCTGGGGGTCAACCTGTTCGTGGCCAGCACGCTTGCCAATATCCGCTTCGAGCGGGTGGCCATCGCGATCCTGCCCTTCGTGTTCACGCTGATCGTGGCCATGCTGATCGTGATCTTCTTCCCGGGACTGAGCCTCTGGCTTCCCGAAACGCTCCGAGAATTGAGGTGGTTCAACGACCATCGAAATCCGCAATCCGGCACGGCCGTCCGAAATCGTCGCGACACTTGCGACGACACCAGCCGACGCGCTGGACGGCATCGTGGCAGCGGCCCGCGCGGCACAGGCGGACTGGGCGAAGGTTCCCCAGCCCGAACGCGGCCGGGTCGTCGCCCGGTTCCTCGACGCGCTGGAAGCCCGCACCGAGGACATCGCCGCGTCGATCACCGCCGAGATGGGCAAGCCGATGGCCGAAAGCCGTGGCGAGATCGGCAAGGGCATCGCCGAGGGCCGGATGACCGTCGCCCGCGCCGGTGCGCCGATCGGCGAGGTGCTGCCCTCGCAGGTGCCCGGCGTGACGGCCTCTTCCACGCGACGAGCGGGAAGAGCGCCTGATGCTCGAGACCGGGCAGGACTATCGCGGGGTGAACCCGACGCAGGAAAACATCGAAGCCGGGCTGACCACCCTGACCGAAAAGACCATGGGCCCGCTCAGCAAGATCGGGCGGAGCGGCTTTGCCGGATGTCTCGGGTTCGCGGACCGGCCGGCGGCGCCGGGCCTCCATTTCATGGACACGCCGTTCTTCAGCCCGACCTCGCTGACCGGAATGGCGCTTGGGGGCGCGCAGGTCGGACTGTTCGCGATGGGTGTCTTCAATCCCTCGGGCATGCCATTGATGCCGACGCTGAAGGTCTGCGGCAACCCGGCGACGCTGGACCGCTGGGCGGACAGCATAGACGTCGATGTTGCCGCGCTGCTGACCGGTGCCGAGGATCTGGATGCGGGTGCGGACCGGATTCACCGGGCCGTGCGCGCGGTCGTGGCAGGCGAACCGACGCGCGCCGAACACTGGACCGAAGGCCAGCTGATCGCGCCAAGGGTTACGGCAGCACTGTGACAGTGACGGAGAATGCCGCGGGAGAGGCCACAAATCTGTCAGTGGACTCCGTGATCATGGGCCTAATTGGAGCGGCGCAATGGGCGACAGATGTCCACCATGATGCGCGTGCCACCTGCCAAGCTGAAGGGGATGAACCCTGTCGGTGCCGACAGCACTGCAGCGATGGGGCTGGCGAGAAACAGGAGCGGGTTCCCGTCGGAGATGATGAGACCTTGCCGAAGACTGCGCGGATCGCATGGGCGATCATCACAGGGAACGTGGCCATTGCAGGTTGAACACCATCTCCTTGCCGCAGATCGGCAAGGGAATGGCGGAAGACGACCGAGTGGCGATGACAAACCGGGCCCACCATCTCGCCGCACACCTCGGGAAATCGGGCTCGGGCGCAGATGCGATGAGAAGGACCGGACCGCCGATGCCGCGAGATACCTTGGCGCCGGCATGGAACCCGCAATCAGCTTTTCGCGGTTCCCGCGAAAGCCGGTCATCAGGCTGTCGAAGACGATGGCGTCGTCGCTGCTCGCGCACATGACCTGTCGGCCAGGTGTGACCGCAGGATCCCGCACCGCCGGGGGTCAGGATACGCGGCCTGGTCATGGCGCTCCCCAACCCGGTGTACCGCTGCAACCGCACCGATCGACGCTCTGCGCCATTGGCGCTGCCGGGACAGGACGCAGCAAGGCCGACGTGAACGGTCCGGCCGAGGCGCGGTCCTGCGGCGGATGGGCGAGAAGCCGCCGCGCCGGCGAAATCCTTTCCGCAGCGTGGCTTGCTTGACACGAATCGAGGCTGCCTCGCATGATCGCAGCGCTCGATACCGCGCACAAAGCCGCGCACGCGGCGCATCACAATCATAACGCACCCTGGGGGGGAACTTCATGAAACGCTCGATTTTCGCGGCCGTCGCCGCAGCCGTCACCGTGTTTTCGGGTCACGCCGCACTGGCGCAGGGCGAGACCATCGCGTTTTCCGTGCCCAGTCTCGGCTTCCCGTTCTTCGTCCACATGCAGAACCAGTTCAACGCCGAGGCCGAGACTCTGGGCGTGACGGTGCAGAACTACGACGGCCAGAACCAGACCACCAAGCAGACCGCGGACGTCGAGGCCGCGATCACCAGCGGCGTCGACGGGCTGGTGATCAGCCCGCTGGATTCGGTGGCGATGGCCCCGGCGGTCAGCCAGGCGGTCCAGGCCGGCATTCCGGTGGTGACCATCGACCGGCGGGTCGACGGCGTCGAGGGGCTGCTGGCGCATGTCGGCGCCGACAACGTCAAGGGCGGCGAGGCGCAGGGCCAGCTGATCGTCGACATGTATCCCGACGGCGCGCGGATCGTGAACCTGCAGGGCCAGCCCGGCTCCAGCCCGGCGATCGACCGCAACCAGGGCGTCCACAACGTGCTGGACGGCATGGCCGACAAGTACGAGTTCGTCGCCGAGCAGACCGCCAACTTCGCCCGCGAGGAGGGCGCCAGCGTGACCGAGGCGATCCTCGCCGGGCTCGACAGCCCGCCGGACGTGATCGTCGCCGCGAACGACGACATGGCGCTGGGAGCGATGCAGGTGGTGCAGGAGCAGGGCCTCGACATCGCCATCATCGGCTTCGACGCGCTGCCCGAGGCGCTGGCCGCGATCCAGAACGGCACCCTGACCGCGACGATCGAGCAGATGCCGGGCGGCCAGAGCCGGAACGCGCTGAACGCGATGATCGAGTACCTGCGCAACGGCACCGAGCCGGAACCGGAGATGCTGCTGACGCCGATCGCGATCACCCAGGACAACATCGACCAGGCCGAGCGCCTCGGCGAGATCAACTGAGCCTTCGGCGCACCGGATCCACCGGATGAGCAGGCAGGACGAAACCATCGGTTCGGCCGCGCGGGCCGAACCGTTCGACGCGGTCGGCTTCGCCGCGCGCCATTCGGCGGTGATCTTCCTGGTCGCGCTGGTGGTCGTGTTCGCGCTGCTCGAGCCGCGGTTCCTCAGCGCCTTCAACCTGATGAACGTGCTGCGGCAGGTGTCGATCTCGGGGCTGATCGCGATCGGCATGACCTTCGTGATCCTCACCGCAGGGATCGATCTGTCGGTCGGCGCGCTGGTCGCGCTGTCCGGTCTGGTCGGGGCCTATGTCGCCAAGGGCGGGCTGGAGGACCGGTTCGCGGTCGGCGCAAGCGTCGATGCCGGCAACCCGGTGATCCTTGCGTTCCTGGCGGCGGCGGCGGTCGGCATGGCCGGCGGCGCGCTGCAGGGCTGGGCGGTGACGCGCCTGCGGGTGCCGCCGTTCGTGGTCACGCTGGGCGGGCTGACCGCGTTCCGCGGCGCGGCGCTGCTGTTCTCGGGCGGCGGGCCGATCAGCGGCTTCAGCCCGGCCTACACCTGGTGGGGGCAGGGGCGGATCGCCACCGTGCCGATCCCGGTGGTCATCTTCGCGGTCACCGCGCTGATCGCCCACATCGTGCTGCGCCACACCCGGTTCGGGCTGCACGTCTACGCGGTCGGCGCCAATCCGCGCGCCGCCGAGGAGAACGGCGTGCCGGTGCGGCGCGTCACCTGGCTGGTCTACGTCATCGTCGGCTTCGCCTGCGGGCTGGCCACCTTCCTGCTGTCGGCGCGGCTGAATTCGGCCGAGGCGGTGGCCGGGCTGGGGCTGGAACTGGACGTGATCGCCGCGGTGGTGATCGGCGGCACCTCGCTGTTCGGCGGCGTCGGCGGGGTGTTCGGCACCGTGGTCGGCGCGCTGCTGATCGGCGTGCTGCGCAACGGGCTGGTGCTGATGAACGTGTCGTCCTTCATCCAGCAGATCGTCATCGGCCTGATCCTGGTCGCCGCCGTGGCCTTCGACCAGTACGCCGCCGCGCGGAGACGGTCGTGATGCCGGTGCTGGAGCTGCGCGGCATCGCCAGGCACTTCGGGGCGATCCAGGCGCTTGGCGGCGTCGACCTGACGCTGGACAGGGGCGAGGTCCTCGGCCTGATGGGCGACAACGGCGCCGGCAAGTCGACGCTGGTCAAGATCATCGCCGGCAGCCTTCAGCCCAGTACCGGCACGATGCGGCTGGACGGGCAGGAGGTGCGCTTCGCCCGCCCCGGCGAGGCGCGCGCCGCGGGGATCGAGCTGGTGCACCAGGACCTGGCGCTGTGCGACAACCTGCCGGCGGCGCTGAACGTGTTCCTCGGCCGCGAGATCGTCCGCCGGATCGGTCCGTTCCGCTTTCTCGACCGCGGCGCGATGTTCGCCCGCGCCGAGGAGCTGTTCGCCGAGCTGAAGTCCGAGACCCGGCCGCGCGATCTGGTGCGATCGATGTCGGGCGGCCAGCGCCAGGCGGTGGCGATCGCCCGCACCCGGCTGGCAGATCCCAAGATCGTGCTGCTGGACGAGCCCACGGCGGCGATCAGCGTGCGCCAGGTCGAGGAGGTGCTGGGCCTGATCCGGCAGCTGCGGTCCACCGGGCACGCGGTGATCCTGATCAGCCACCGGATGCCCGACGTGTTCTCGGTCGCTGACCGGGTCGCGGTGCTGCGCCGCGGCCAGAAGGTCGCCGACAAGCCGATCGCGCAGACCTCGGCCGAGGAGGTCACCGGGCTGATCACCGGCGCGATCGAGATCGCCTAGGATGCGGACTCACAATCCCACATCCAGTGGCGTGAACAGGCGATGAGGACTGCGGCCAGCTGGCTTCGGGTGGTTTTCTCATGGCGCGTGGCGATCTTCCGGAAGTGCTCGAGCTTGGCGAAGAACCGCTCGACGAGCTTGCGCCGGCGGTTGGTCGCGGGATCGACGGTTCTCGGGACGTGCTGCGTGGGGATATGGCCGCGTCCGCCCCGCGCGGCGATCAGCTCCAGGATCGCGCGGGCATCGCGGCCCCGGTCGGCCACGACGTCTCCCGGGGCCGGATGCGCGCCCAGAAGCGCCGCCACCGCGGCCTTGTCCGAGGCCTGCCCGGGCGAGAGGGTGATCGCCGCCGGCTGCCGCTGGCGGCGCTGCTGCTGGACGTGCTGGCGATCACCGGCGCCGGCGCACTTGTCATGCTGGCCGCCGGGCGCAGCGCGGCAGCGGCGGCCGGCACCCGCAATCCGGCCGCCCCTCCTCGCTGGGCAGCGCGGTGCGGTACATCCGGCTTGACGGACCGCCGCCCATGACTTACGCCACCTCCTGTTGAGCGGGCATGGTGAAATGGTATCACACGAGCCTTCCAAGCTCTTGGTGCGGGTTCGATTCCCGCTGCCCGCTCCATTCTGATAGGCAAAGTGATTTGCAGGCATGGAGTTTCTTCTTTGCCATGCTTTGCAGCCCCACATATTGCCATTCAATGGCACCTGCCGCCTGCAACTCATGAGCCTTGGGCACGGCACGATTCCGATCACAATTCTGATCGTTGATGACTTGGGCTGCGATCCGATCGGGCTCGGCGAAAGGATGGTACCGGTGGCTGAGACCTCCGTACTTGCGCCACTGATCGGGATGCACTGCGACGTAGTCCATGGCATACGGGTGCCGCGGCTAACGGTAGATGTCTTTCCTGGCATATCCCGGGTTGGGGCTTGCATTGATGGGGATCACCGCAGTTAACCGACTGGGGGCTATTCTGGTTTTTCGCTCAGGGTAGCGAGGCAAGGCCTGAAGCGGGAAGGCGGCCTCCTTTTCTTTATAAGGGTCCATTCCAGCTGAGTGACTCTGAGAGCATGTTAAGGTGCTCCTATGGCTCAGAAAACCCGCTGTTGTTTCGGGGGAGAATCTCCGGGCGCAAATTCCGCGATCTCGCGCGCCATTTCGCCCTCGTCATCACTGCCGACAGGGCCGCCATCCTGGCCGGCCTCTACCACAAGACAGCGGCCGCGATCTACACGCTGCTGCGATTGCGCATGGCCCTCCTGGCCGAGGCCGACTGCCCGTTCCGCGGCCAGGTCGAGATCGACGCGAGCCGTTTCGGCCCCGGCCGCCCGCGCGGTCACCCCGGACGCGGCGCGGCCAGGAAGACGCCCGCAACGTGGCTTTGCACTTGTTGGAGGGAACCAACAACAATTGGTGGGTCGAAGATCTCGTTTCGCTTTATACCGAATAGAGGCATGGTACGTCCGTCACAGTCGGGTGTCCGCCATGAGCCGTGGCAAAACACATTCCTGATCTCTTGCGCTTGTTTGATCGCGGCAATGCGTTCGTGGCCTGACTTTTCCTCAGACAATGTCGTCGCCTTGGCAGACCGGACCAGCGCAGAAAACCGGCCCGGCTGCTGATCATTCACGCCGATGGCTGCGGGACAGGCGCCGTCAGCCCTCCGGGCCGTAATGTGCGAGGAACATGTCCACGCAGTCGGCGATGACCGCATCCGGGTCGACCTCCGCCTTCGCACCCATCAGAAACTCCGGCCAGACCAGGAAATGCTTCGCCATCGCCAGAAGCTGACCCGCGGCAAATCCCGGTTTGGCCTGGCGCAACGCGCCGGCCTGCATCGCTTGGGAAATCAGCCCCGTAACGGGACCGTCCTGCGCGGCCGCCTTGGCAAGGAAGGCCTGTGCCAGGTCCTGATCGCGCAGAAGCTCTGACATCACCAGCCGGTTCAGACCCATGTAGTGCTCGGCGGTCAGATGCGCGACATTGTCTTTCACCGCGGCGACCAGCTGTTCCCGCAGCGGCACCTCCGGCGTGAAATGCAGCTTCGGAACGGTGGCGATTTCCTCCAGCAGGACATCGGTGATCGCCTGGAACAGCATCTCCTTGCTTTCGAAATGTTTGTAGAGCGTGCGCTTGGACACCTCTGCCAGCTCGGCGATGCGATTCACCCGTGCGGCGGGAAAGCCCTGTTCGCGGAATTCCCGGACCGCCGCATCCAGAATATCTTTTCGTTTCTTTTCAGTGAGTTTCATCTTTTCCGCCTCGTCACGGCGCAGTTTTGTAAACTCAGGTGTTTACATCGACCGCCACTCTGCCATATGTAAACACAACGGTTTACAAACACAAGCGCAGGTACCGCGTCGCCTGACTGCCCCATCGAGAGATCAGAGACATGAAACACACCCAATTCGGCCCCGAGGGCTGGACGCCCGAGCGCCTCGGCAACCTCGCCGGCAAGACCCATGTCATCACCGGCGCCAATACCGGCGCAGGCTTCCAGGCCGCGCGCATCCTTCTGTCGAAGGGCGCGAAGGTGGTGATGCTGAACCGCAGCGCCGAGAAGTCGGCGGTCGCTGTGCGCGAGCTGAAGCAGGAATACGGCGCGGATGCCGAGGTAAGCTTCGTCCGCATGGACCTCGCCGAGCTGGCCTCGGTCCGCGCCGCCGCCGAAGAGGTGCTGAAGACCGTGCCGCGCATCGACGCGCTGATCTGCAATGCCGCCATCGCCCAGGTGCCCACGCAGAAATTCACCAAGGACGGTTTCGAGAGCCAGCTCGGCACCAACCACTACGGCCATTTCGTCCTGTGCGGGATGCTCTTGGACCGCATCGAGGAAGCGAAGGGCCGGATCGTCGTCGTGGCCAGTCTGGGCTACAACATGGGGATCAAGACGATCCAGTTCGACGACATGAACTGGGACAGGAACTACAGCCCGAACCCGGTCTACAGCCAGAGCAAGCTGGCGCAGATGATGTTCGCCTACGAGCTTCAGGACCGGGTGAAGGCGGCCGGCAGGAACGTCGCGGTCCATGTCTGTCATCCCGGCGCCTCCGCCACCTCGCTGATCAGCACCAGCGGGGGGAGGATGACACGCCTGACCTGGTGGCTGATGACCAAGACGCCCTTCGTGCAATCCGCCGCGAAGGGCGCCTATCCGGAAGTCATGTGCGCCACAGAGGACGGGCTGGAGCAGCGCGCCCTCTACGGCCCGACGGGCCGGATGCAAACCGGCGGTCCGGTCGGCAAGGGCAAGCTGGAGCCGCATGCCCATGACAAGCCCGTCATGGCCCGCCTCTGGGAGGTGTCGGAGCAGGCCACCGGCTTCCACTGGGCGCTCTGAGCAACATAAGGACGCTGCGGCCCGGCCCGCTCCGGGCAGGCATCAAGGTTTCAATCGCGAGGCATATCCGTGGATATCGTGAAAGCGGCCACCGACTCGGGCCGGGCAGAGGTGCTCTCTGCCGCCGTCTTCGTCGCCTTCGGGCTGGCCTTTCTTCTGGCAGGCCTCGGCTTCCGGCAACTGGGCACGACCGACATGGCGCGCGCCTTCGTGCTCCCCATGCTGGTGGCGAGCGGGCTGCTGTTGATCCTCGGGGCGGGGCCGTTCTTCCCCGCCCGGGTGCGCCTCGCTGCCATCCCCGCTTTGCACGCAGGCGATAGCCAGGCTTTCCTCGTCGCCGAGATCGCCCGGACCGACAAGGTGCTGAAGGACTACCGGATCGCGGTGTTCCGCGTATTTCCCGCCATCATCGCCCTTTGCGCCCTGCTGGTCCCGTTTCTTGACACGCCGCCGTGGCGGGCGGGGCTGATCACCGCCATCGCCATGTTCACGGTTCTCCTGCTCGTCGACGCCAACGCCAACGCCCGCCTCCAGAGCTACAAAGCGCAACTCGCCGCGGCGCCGCCATCAAGCTGAGCCGAGGGGCACCGTGAACGGAATGCTCTCACTGCCCGAGCGCCAGGACGCACTGGAGAAAGTGCGAATGGGCGAGGCTGCGATGCTGCCGATCTCGCCCGAGCAGCTGCGCAGCGTCTCGGTGCGGTCGGTCCTCAGGCAGCGCGAGATAGGGCTCTGGGTATTGGACGAGGCGCATCGCGTTTCGGGGGCACGACGTCCGTCCGGACTACCGCTATGTTTCGCGGTTCATCAAGGAGACGGCGGGCGATGCCGATCCCGTTCCGGTGATTTGTCTGACCGCCACCGCGAGGCCGGAGGTCGTCCGAGATGTCCCGTGATCATTGAGCTACTCCCCATTCGTTGGACAGTTTCCTACGCGATTTAAGCTACTCTCTGCCCCTGCTGGTCGGTTTCGATCT
>NZ_WIND01000068.1 GCF_009697225.1 Halovulum marinum | reverse complement strand
CATCCTGGACATCCCCGGCCAGGCGGTCGACGAGACCCGCATCTATCACGACGGCGGCACCGTCGAGAACAACATCTGGACCGCGCGGAAGGGAGGGCAGAGCGGCAGCAACATCGTCGTGCAGCACCGCAGCCCCGCCGGCGCGTACTACATCCCGCGCCTGTTCGCCGATTTCAGGGGCACCGGCACCACGCTGGAGGGGCTGGTGCCGGTGCCCGGCAGCGCCGTCGACGGCAAGGGCGCGCACGCCCGCTTGCGGGAGTTGCTGCGCCGCTAGGCGGGAACGCGCACGAGGACGCGCGCCCGTCCGGCCGGCCGCCGGAACGAGACAGGGCCGGCCCCTGCCGGGGCCGGCCCTGTCGGTCTTGCGCCGCGAAGGCGGGCGGCGGTGTCAGAGGACGAAGTCCGCCGCGTCGATCTGATCGATGTCCACGCCCTTCAGGGTCACGGTGCCGGTGGTCCCGAGCGCGGCGAAGTCCAGCACGGCATCGCCGTTCTTCTCGGACAGGCCCGCGTCCAGGACCCCGTCCAGCTCGTCCGCGCTCAGCTTCCAGCGGCTCAGGTCGATCAGGTCGGTCCCGTCCTCGAAATCGGTGATCAGGTCGGTGCCCGTCGACAGGCGGAAGGCGAAGACGTCGCTGCCGGCGCCGCCGGTCATCACATCGTTGCCGCGGCCGCCGTCGACCCGGTCGTTGCCGTCGGCGCCATCGACGACGTCGTCGCCGTTGCGGCCCTGGACGATGTCGTCGCCGCCGCCGCCGACCATCTTGTCGCCGCCCTTCTTGCCGTTCAGCTTGTCGGCGCCGGCGCTGCCATACATCAGGTCGTTGCCACTGCCGCCGTTGAGCCGGTCGTTGCCTTCACCGCCGCCGATCTTGTCGTTGCCGCCGCCGCCCTTGATCCGGTCGTTGCCGGCATGGCCCTGGATCTCGTCGGCCTTTCCGGTGCCGTTGATGACATCGCGGCCGTTCGTGCCTTCCAGCAGGTCGGTGGTCCCGGTGGGCTGCTCCGGCTCCTCGACCGGCTTTTCCGGGGTCGGCTCGGTCGGCTCTTCCGGCGCGGGGTCGGTCGGGGCGGGCTCGGTCGGGGCCGGCTCGGTCGGCTCTTCCGGCGCCGGCTGGGTCGGTTCGGTCGGCGTCCACGCATCGCC
>NZ_WIND01000067.1 GCF_009697225.1 Halovulum marinum | reverse complement strand
TGCGCATTCCGACGCATCCGGTCGGCTGTTCCGACAACATCCGGTCAGTCATTCCGGGGTATCCGGTCACCTGAGGATCGTTGCCGCGTAGGCATTGTTTTGATGTCAGGCGCAGTGACCTTCGTCAACGTCCCCGGTGGCTTCACTCGAGCGGCGCAGTGACGGCCCGTCGAGTTCGAGGCGATAGGCGTTGTGGACCAGGCGGTCGAGGATGGCATCGGCAAATGTCGGTTCGCCGATCACGTCGTGCCATGCAGCGACCGGCAACTGGCTGGTGATCAGGATTGAGCCGCGGTCGTGGCGGTCCTCGACGATTTCCATGAGATCGCGACGCTGGCCGGCGGTCAGGCGATCCGGGCCCCAGTCATCAAGGATGAGCAGATCGGCCTTCACCAGGGATCGGAACAGGCGCGGAAAGCGCCCGTCGCCGTGAGCAAGCTCGAGGTCGGCGAACAGGCGGGGTAGCCGCTGGTAGATGACGATGAGGTTGTCACGGCAGGCGCGTTGCCCGAGGGCGCAGGCAAGCCAGGTCTTTCCGACGCCACATGGCCCGGTGATCATCAGATTGCGGGCGTCTGCGATCCAGCGCCCGGTGGCGAGCTGCTGGAACAGGGCCCGGTCGAGTTTGCGCGGCGTGCGGAAGTCGACATCTTCGATGGCGGCGCCGATGTGGCGCAGCTTGGCCGCGCGCATGCGGGTCTGGAACCGGCGGGTATTGCGGCTGGCGATCTCGCGGTCAACCAGCAGGCCGAGCCATTCGGGATGGCTCAACTCGGCGGTGGCGTCCTGCGCCTGCAACTCGAGGAACGCCTCGGCCATGCCGTCGAGCCGCAATGCGCGGAGCTGGTCCAGGGTTGGGTGGGTGAGCATCGTCTGTCCTTTCAATGGAAATAACCAGGGCCGCGGATATTGCCGTGCTGGATCGCGGGCCCGTCCGCGGCGGGTTCGGGCCGGCTGCTGCGATGCAGGTTGTTCTTCAAGATCGAGTTGACCGAGGAATAGGACCGCGCCCCGATCGTGAGCGCCCGCTCGCAGGCTGCTTCCAGCGCCTCGGGGCCATAGGGCTTGGCGAGGCGCATGATGCCGAGGCAGGAGCGGAAGCCCTGTTCGGGATGACTGCGGTCGCGCAGGATCACCGCGACCAGGGTGGCGGTGTTCGGCCCGA
>NZ_WIND01000066.1 GCF_009697225.1 Halovulum marinum | reverse complement strand
ATACCAACTTTCGCTACTGGGGACTCACGTAGGGGATTCCCAAGGCCGACGATTTCTGACTCTCTGTCGAAAACAAGAGGCAGGCGGGCATGGGACAACCTTTGGCACTTCGGAAGGATTTCAGCGGATCGGAATTGCGGCGCTTGGCGCGGGCGAGTCGGGATGCGAACCAGACGCGGCGGCTCTTGGCGCTTTCGGTTGTCTATGATGGCGGCAGTCGGGGCGTTGCCGCGGAGACCGGGGGTGTCGGGCGGCAGATCCTCCGGGACTGGGTGGAGCGCTTCAACGCTGAAGGGCCAGACGGGCTGATCAATCGAAAAGCACCAGGGGCTCCATCGAAACTCGACGACACGCAGCGCGGCGCGCTCGCGCAAGTCGTCGAACGCGGGCCGGACCCGGAGATCGACGAGGTCGTGCGATGGCGTCTGATGGACCTCGCGGCGTGGATCTGGGATGAATTCGCCATCTCGATCAGCGAAGCGACGCTCAGCCGGGAACTCAAGGCGCTCGGGTTC
Organism: Halovulum marinum; assembly: GCF_009697225.1. Classification (GTDB taxonomy): domain Bacteria; phylum Pseudomonadota; class Alphaproteobacteria; order Rhodobacterales; family Rhodobacteraceae; genus Halovulum; species Halovulum marinum. The sequence goes on along the minus strand of NZ_WIND01000066.1, from coordinate 652 downwards.
ACGAAGTTATCCGCCAGGCCGCGCCATCACGACCAGGACCCCGAGGCAATCGACGCTTTTAAAAAGACTTTCCCGCACGCCTCGAAGAAATCCGGGCCGCGCTCCCGCCCGGCACCGAAATAGAATTGTGGTTCCAGGATGAAGCGCGGGTGGGCCAGAAGAACAAGATCACCCGACGATGGGCGCGGCGCGGAACAAGACCGTCTGCGCCCTGCGATCAGCGCACCCAATCCGCCTATATCTTTGGTGCAATCTGCCCGGCCGAAGGCAAGGGCGCCGGCCTGGTCATGCCCCGCTGCGACAGCGATGCGATGACGGCACACCTGGCCGAGATCGCTGCGACGGTCGCGCCAGGCGCTCATGCCGTCGTCATTCTCGATCAAGCCGGCTGGCACATGTCGGGTACGCTCGCGATACCCGAAAACGTCACCCTGATGCCGCTGCCACCGCGATCGCCCGAACTGAACCCCGTCGAAAACGTCTGGCAATATCTGCGGGAAAACTGGCTCTCGAACCGGGTCTTCAGCGACTACGAAGACATCCTCACCAACTGCTGTGACGCATGGAACTGCCTGATCAAGCGGCCCTGGAAAATCATGACCATCGGCCTGCGAGATTGGGCCCATGAGTTCTAATCAATGCATGTTGGTAT
>NZ_WIND01000065.1 GCF_009697225.1 Halovulum marinum | reverse complement strand
GTCGTCCATCCCGTCGCTCCTTCACTGTAGAAGGAGCCGTCAAATCTGAAAGTGCGAAAGATTCTTTACGTTATCTGTCTCACCCGGGTGCAATTCGTACGATACCAACGGACCATCCCTACCGGCGGAATAGTCGAGGCACAGCGCGTTCGGACCCTGCAGGACCGGATCGCCGCTGAGCCAGTAATGACCGAAGAAGACAGGGCGTTCGTGGGCGGGATAGGTCTGCGCCATCAGGGTACGCGGTAACGGGGCATCGGGCAGATCGTCCGGAACCGGCACCGAGATGGCAATATCGCGCCAGGTTCCGGCGCCCGCATTCCACCATTGCAACCGAACGTGATCGCGTTGGGTGCCGTCCTTGTCCCGGAAGGCAAAACCATCGGGAAGGCGGTGTTCAGGCCCCTTCGTGATTTCCTCGGCAAGGTGGAAAAACTCGTCGGCAGGATCAGCAGCCCGGATCAACTGCTCTTCCGACAGCACGCCGTTCGCAGCGATCGCGCGCAGGCGGTTGATCGAGTTGTCGATCCAGCAGGCATGCACGGCACGAAAGCCCTCCGTTTCAAGGAACAGCGGGAGACTGCGCATCCATGAAAGCGCCTCCCGGGTCTTTCGAGCGCCGACGGCGAATTCTGCCAGAAAGCTCCCGTGCTGGCGCAAGTTCTTGTCCGAATGGGCACGAAGCGGTTGACCCGTCCCGGGTTGGACGGTGTGGAAGTGAAGCGCGTTGAGTTCGTGGTTGCCCATGATCCCTCGGGCCTTCCCGCTGTCGATCAGGTCGCGCACCAGGTGAATGACGGCTCGGTTCTCCGGCCCGCGATCGATGAAATCGCCCAGAAAGACGATGGTTCGCTCCGGGTCCGAATGGATCCAGCCTGCCGGGCTGCGCCGCCACCCGAGAGCACCGAGCGCAGCCCGCAGTTTGGCGATCTGCCCGTGGATATCGGGGATGATATCGATTGTTCCCATTTACTCTCCTGAAATTCGTTCGAGCGTCGACCGTGGGTCCGCACGTGCCGCCGGTCACCGTATTGCGCCGCATAACGGTAACGAGACGAAGTCTCTTTGTCGTTGGGGTTTTCTGCGTGTTGCCATCCGTCGGCACCGCCCGGCCACGCGCCGTTCGACCACTGCCCCCACAAGCTAGGTAGTGTCCAGAATCTTTCGCACATTTTCTCAGGCGACGGCTCCGTGGGTTGAGGTTTGCTCCGCGTAGAGCGGGG
>NZ_WIND01000064.1 GCF_009697225.1 Halovulum marinum | reverse complement strand
GATAACGTAAAGAATCTTTCGCACTTTCAGATTTGACGGCTCCTTCTACAGTGAAGGAGCGACGGGATGGACGACGAGAAGGATACGGCGATGGGGCAGGTGATCCGGATCGACGAGGCGCGGATCAGGGATCACCTCGGCGAGATGGTGCGTGGGACGGTCGAGGAAGCGCTGAACGCGATGCTTGACGCGGAGGCGGATCGATTGTGCGGGGCGGGCCGCTATGAGCGCAGCGAGGGCCGCCAGGACACGCGGGCCGGCAGCTATGAGCGGGCGCTGCACACCAAGGCCGGAGAGGTGAAGCTGAAGGTGCCGAAGCTGCGGCGACAGACCTTCGAGACCGCCATCATCGAACGCTACCGGCGCCGGGAGAGCTCGGTCGAGGAGGCGCTGATCGAGATGTATCTGGCGGGCGTGTCCGTGCGGCGCGTCGAGGACATCACCGAGGCGCTGTGGGGTACGCGGGTGAGCCCCGGCACGGTGTCGAACCTCAACAAGAAGATCTACGCCAAGATCGAGGAGTGGCGGAACCGGCGGATCGAGGGCGAGCACCCGTATCTCTACCTCGACGGGATCGTCATGAAGCGAACATGGGCGGGCGAGGTGCGCAACGTCTCGCTGCTGGTGGCCAGCGCCGTCAACTCCGAGGGCTACCGCGAGATCCTCGGCATCTGTGAGGGCGCCAAGGAAGACAAATCCGGCTGGTCGGCCTTCCTGCGCCACCTGGTCGACCGTGGCCTGAGCGGCGTGCAACTGATCATCTCGGACGCGTGCCGTGGCCTCGTCGAAAGCATCGCCGACTATCTGCCCGACGCGCGCTGGCAACGCTGCATGGTGCATTTCTATCGCAACGTCTTCAGCCACGTGCCGACAACGAAGGTGCGCGAGATCAGCCACATGCTGAAGGCGATCCACGCCCAGGAGAGCCGCGAAGCGGCGCAGGAGAAGGCCGCCACCATCGTGGAGGACCTGCGCCGCCAGAAGCTGGGGAAAGCGGCCGAACTGATCGAGGCGCATATCGACGAGACGCTGAGCTACTACAGATTCCCCGACAGCCACTGGCTGAAGATCCGCACCAACAACCCGCTGGAGAGGATCATGAAGGAAATCCGCCGCCGCACCCGTGTGGTGGGCGCATTTCCCGACGGGCAGAGCTGCCTGAACCTGGCCGCGGCCCGCCTGCGCCACATCGCGGGCAGCCAATGGTCGACACGCAAATACATGAACATGGCCCCGCTCTACGCGGAGCAAACCTCAACCCACGGAGCCGTCGCCTGAGAAAATGTGCGAAAGATTCTGGACACTACC
>NZ_WIND01000063.1 GCF_009697225.1 Halovulum marinum | reverse complement strand
GGCGAACTTCTTTGGTTGCCGCCCGTGATGCAAGAGTGTTCTGACCTTTTTGGGGTGTGATCGAATGCGAACTTCTTTCAGGCCTCGATGTGCGGCACATCCAGAAGCCGCGGGCCGGTATGGTGATCAGCGGGTCGGGTCCAAATCTAGGTGCCGAGCTGGTTGCTCAACGTTCGCCTATGGTTTTCCCGATCCAGATCCTGTTCGATCATTGTGCCCATTCAGGTCATCGCTCTCTCACACTCCCCTTGGCACCGACGCCGATGGGTTCGGCACAAAGCTCATGCCGGACCTGCCAACGTCGGATCTCGATAATCCTCGCCCTTCGTCATCATTGCCCAGATCTGCCGGGCCATCCTGTTCGCCAGCGCGATACCGACGAGCATCTTCGGCTTCCTCGCCAGCATCCGCCCGGTCCAGCTGTTTGCCGCAATCCTGTCGCGCGCGCGGCCCATGATCCGGGTCATCGCGCCGATGATAAGGAGTCGCCGAATATCAGCCTGACCCGCCTTCGATATCCGGCCGAGCCGTTCCTTGCCGCCCGAGGAGTGCTGGCGTGGCACGAGCCCCAGCCAAGCCGCGAAATCCCGACCGCATTTGAATTGGGCCATGTCCGGCGAAAAAGCGTCGACCGCGAGCGCCGTCAGCGGACCGACACCAGGCATCGTCTGGAGGCGTCGTGTCGTGTCGGTCTCAGCCGCGAGCGCTTTCAGGCTCTTAGTCTTCGCGTCGATCCGTTCCGTCTTCTCGGAAATCTGTGCCAGCAGGTCCTGGCATTCGGCGACGACGAGCGCCGGCAGGGCGCAGTCGGGGTCACGCACCGCCGCCTCCATGCGCTTCAGTTGCCAGATCCCGACGGGAAACACATGGCCGTATTCATAGAGCGCCGCCCGCAGCGCGTTCACCAGCTCGGTGCGCTGACGGACAAGGCGCTCCCGGCCCCGGAACAGGATCGCCTTGGCCTGTTGCTCCTCAGTCTTCGCGGCGACGAAGCGCATCTCGGGCTGGCGCGCGGCGATCGCGATCGCTTCGGCATCCGCCGCGTCGTTCTTTTGGCGCTTGATGAACGGACGAACGTATTGGGGCGCGATCAGTCTTACCTCATGGCCAACCGCCCCCATCTCGCGGGTCCAGTAGTTCGCGCTGCCGCAGGCTTCAAAGACCACGAGGGAGGCTGGCTGGCGAGCCATGAACGCCCTGAACTGTTCGCGTGACAGCTTCTTCCTGAAAACAACATCCCCATCTCGGGTCGCGCCGTGGACCTGAAAAACGCGCTTTGCCAAATCCACGCCGATAATCATATCCTTCATGTTGCCGTCCTCCCTGTTCCGTGGCGTTCACATCCACGATCTTGGCACATTGCGATGCCGTCTGGGGAGGGCGGCAACCATCCCATCTGGGTGG
>NZ_WIND01000062.1 GCF_009697225.1 Halovulum marinum | reverse complement strand
AATGGGCGTAGTGAAGTCAACAATCTCGTTTCCAAGCAAATACATTGACTTGCCTTCCGGCCGGACATGATGGGGCACGCAACAAGCACCACCGCAGATCGTCATCGCAGCGTTTGTCGGTGGTTCGTGCTGTTCCCCACATGCGCGTTCGGGGCCGCTTCGCCGGTATCATGCTTCCGTCCGTGGTCGGCGCGAGGCCTCCACATCATGCCTGGTCAGTTGGATCTCGCGTGCCGATCTCTGGTATCGTGCTCGGCCTTGCGGGCGGCACCAGCGAACGTGCGGCATCGTCGAGACCGCGTCCCGGCGAAGGGACATCGGAGGATCGGGATCATCCCGATCCAATTCGGGGTCAGGTCAAATTGCGGACGGTCGAACCGGCGGGCCGGATCGGCCGCTGGGCGTCATGCCGCGGCGATCCGCGCCGGATGCGTCATCTGGAACTTCGTGCCGTCGCTCCACATCCGGTGCAGCACGACGGCGAGGCGGCGGGCGACAGCCACCACGGCGCGCTTCATGCCGCGTCGTTTGGCAACCTGCATGCCCCAGGCCTTGAGCCAGCTCTTCGCCTGCGACTGGTAGAGCATCACCGTCGCCGCCTGGAACAGGGCGGTGCGGACGTTCCGGTCGCCGGCAGCGCTGATCGCGCCGACCACGTCGCGTTCACCGGACTGCTCGCGTCGGGGCGTCAGGCCGAAGTGTGGCCCGACGTTCTTCGAGGACCTGAACCGGGCCGGATCGTCTATCCCGGCCTTGACCTGCAGCGCCACCACGGCGCCGACACCGGGGACGGTCATCATCAGCCGGACCACCCGGTCGGCCCGCGCGATGCGGCGCAGCCGGTTCTCGAGCCGGGCGAGTTCACTGCGGAGCGCTGCATGCCCGCGCAGCATCGAGGTCACCATCGCCATAAGCATCTCGTTGCCATCCGCAAGTTCGCGGACGCGCTCCGGCAGCCGCTGCCGTCTGACCTTGCCGAGCTTGAGGCCGAACCCGCGCAGCATGCCGCGCATCGACAGCTCGATGCTGATCATCGACTTCTGCAGCGTCCGGCGCGCGCCGAGCAGCGCGCGCAATTCCTGCGCCGAGACGGACTTGCAATGCACCGGGCGGAACCAGCCCATCCGGATCAGCTGCGCGATGCCGAGCGCGTCGCGCCGGTCGGTCTTGATCGGCATGGCCTTGAGCGCGCCCTTCACCTGGCGGGTTTCCATCAGAACAGCCTCGAACCCGGCCTCGCGCAGATGCCGGACAAGCCATTGCGACAGCGGCCCGGCCTCCAGCCCGACGCAGGCGATGTCGAGGTCCAGACCGCGCAGGAATGCGGTCAGCGCCTCGGGTTCGCAGGCAACCTTCGCCTCGCGCGTCACCGCGCCAGAAGTATTCACCACGCAGACGGCGCAGCTTTCGAGCGATACGTCGATGCCGACAAAATGATCCATGGTCTCGTCCTCCCGTTCGGATCGTTGCCGCCGACCGGGACGGTCGGCCGTGACAGGACGATAGCCGGCTCATGGCCGACACCGCAGCACAACGCCGGGTCCGGGAGCGAC
>NZ_WIND01000061.1 GCF_009697225.1 Halovulum marinum | reverse complement strand
GCAAGCATCGCGGCGGTTCCGATCGCATTGGATGGGTGCGGTATGGTATCGGTGGTGACGATCCGGGCGGCTCCGGCCGACATGATGACGTCTTGGGCTCCGTCCGCAAAGACCGCATGGATGGCCAGGCAGACGGGCGCATCGGTTCCGGAAGCAAGCAATCGCTCGACAGCCCGCGCCATCGTGCTCCCGGAAGACGCGATGTCATCGAGGATCACCGGTGTCCCTTTCCGCAGATCTGCGCTTTCAGGCACGCTGACATCGACGCGGCGGTCGCCAGACCTTACCTTGCGCAAGACCTCATAGGGTCGTCCGGCCAGCCGGGCCACCTCGGCCACCCATTGCTGGCTTTCGCCGTCGGGACCCAGCAGAACGGCGTCGGGCAGATTTGTCGCAAGCCAGCTTGCCAACAGCGGGGCGGATACGGCGCGGATTGCTGGCATCGGGAAAACGTCCTCCAGCCGGCGGATGCGGTGCAGATGCGGATCGACGGTCACCAGCCAGTCGAAGCTTTCCCCCAGGAATTGCGCGAACAGCGGCGCACTGACCGCCTGCCCGGCGTCGAAACGGCGGTCCTGCCGCATGTAGCCGAGATAGGGGGCGATCAAGCCGACGCGGCGCGCGCCCATCTCGCGGGCCGTCGCTGCGGCGAAGCGCAACGGCAAGGCAAGGCAGTCGGGATCGCGCAAAGTCGCAAGCAGCGCCACATCGGCCCCGTCCAGACTGCCGGGCACTGAGATCAGGCTTTCGCCATCAGGGAAACGGTGCCAGTCGAGCGTACGCAGTTCCGCCCCAATCGCGGGTGCCAGGTCTTCGGCGAGCGGTTGCATCTCGGGAAACGGAACAAGGATCATGACACCCCCACGGACAGCGTGAGCACGCCGGTCTGGGACTCGGCATAGGCGAGGGCATAGGCCAGTTCGCCCGGTGTCTCGGCATGGAGTTCATAGAGCGGCTGGCCTTTGTCCACACGATCACCGATCCGCGCAAGCAATCGAATACCGGCGCGTTGCTGACGCGGGGCACCGGCCAGCTTTGCAATGCGTGCAATCCGGCGGTTGTCCACGGCCGTCAATTCGCCGGCGTGCGGGGCGCGTATCTCGATGCGCTGTGCCGCGCTCCCGGGCTCCCGGAAACCGCCCTGTGCCGCGCAAATTGCCATGAACTTCGCTTCCGCGGCGCCACTGTCGAGAAGCGTCTGTGCGCGGTCCCGCCCTTGCCCCCGCACGGCGTCCGGCGCGAGGTCCAGAAGATGCCCGGCCAGATCCAGCGCCCGCGCGCCGAGGTCGCCGGGGGCTTCCCGCGTGCGCCGCAGAACCGCCAGCACGTCCAGGGCCTCCAGCGCCGGGCCGATGCCCCGTCCCACGGGGGCCACACCGTCGCTGATGTGCAGCGCCAGGTTCAGACCCAACGCCTTTGCCACCGATGACAGCCGGGCACCGAGGGCTTCGGCGGCCCCGGCCGACCGCACCTTGGCGGTGGGTCCGACCGGCATGTCGATCAGGACATGCGTGGCACCGGCCGCGGCCTTTTTCGACAGTACGCTGGCCACCAGCTGACCGGTGGAGTCGAAATCGAGCGGGCGTTCGACACGGATGAAGTG
>NZ_WIND01000060.1 GCF_009697225.1 Halovulum marinum | reverse complement strand
CGACTGCCCGAAATGCGGGATGCATCTGGTGCCGGAATCGGACGCCGCCGCCCATGCTGGGCACGACCACCACGGGGATGAGCACCACGGGCACAGCCACCACGGGCACGACCACCAGTCAAGCGCCGCCCCGGCGGACGGCCGGTACGATACCGTCCCCGCCGGTCATGACGGGGCCGTCTACACCTGCCCGATGCACCCGCAGGTTCGTCAGGTCGAGCATGGCTCCTGCCCGATCTGCGGCATGGGGCTGGAGCTTGAGTCCGGTATCCCGGCAGAGGACGGCCCGAACCCCGAACTGGTGGATTTCACCCGCCGTTTCTGGATCGGCACGGTGCTGACCATTCCGCTTCTGATCCTGACCATGGCGCCATATGTCGGGTTTCCCGAAGTGCGCGAGATATTCGGCGAGCGCGCAACGCTCTGGATCGAACTGGTCCTGGGAACCCCGGTGGTCCTGTGGTGCGGCTGGCCCTTCATGGTGCGCGGCTGGAATTCGTTCAAGACGATGAACCTCAACATGTTCTCGCTCATAAGCATGGGCGTGATGGCGGCCTGGATCTTCAGCGTCGTCGCGGTTCTCGCACCCGGCATATTCCCCGACGGCTTCCGTGACGACGAGGGCCATGTCGGCGTCTATTTCGAGGCGGCGGCGGTGATCGTGACACTCGTGCTGCTTGGCCAGGTGATGGAACTGCGCGCCCGCGAGGGCACCGGCAAGGCGATCCGTGCGCTTCTCGACATGGCGGCCAAGACCGCGCGGGCGATCCGGGACGACGGGTCCGAAGAGGAGATTCCGCTGGAGGACGTTCAGGTCGGCGACCGGCTGCGCGTGCGCCCCGGCGACAAGGTGCCGGTCGATGGCGTGGTTCTTGACGGCCGGTCCTCGGTCGATGAAAGCATGATCTCGGGCGAACCCGTGCCGGTCGAGAAGACCGAGGGCGACCCGGTGACGGGGGCAACGATCAACGGCACCGGCAGCCTGGTGATGGAGGCGACGCGTGTCGGGTCCGACACGATGCTGGCGCAGATCGTCGAGATGGTGTCGAACGCGCAGCGTTCGCGCGCGCCGATCCAGAAATATGCCGACAGGGTGGCGGGGTTCTTCGTTCCTGCGGTGATCGCCATCGCGGCCCTGTCGTTCATCGCCTGGGCGGTCTGGGGGCCGGCGCCTGCGCTGTCCTACGCGTTGATCGCGGCCGTCGCGGTTCTGATCATCGCCTGTCCTTGTGCCCTTGGGCTTGCCACGCCGATGTCGATCATGACGGCGACGGGGCGGGGTGCCCAGGCCGGGGTGTTGATCAAGAACGCCGAGGCGCTGGAGAGGTTCGAGAAGGTCGATACCCTGATCGTCGACAAGACCGGCACGTTGACCGAGGGCAAGCCGCGGCTTGTCGCCGTTCTGCCGCAACCCGGCCACGACGAGTCCGAGGTCCTGCGTCTCGCCGCATCGCTCGAGCGCGGATCGGAGCACCCCCTGGCCGAAGCCATTGTCAGGGGGGCCGAGGAGCGAATTGTGAAGATGGCCGAGGCGCAGGACTTCGAGGCGGTCACCGGCAAGGGCGTCAAGGGCGTGGTGGACGGCAAGGCTGTCGCGCTCGGCAATCTGGCGATGATCCGCGA
>NZ_WIND01000059.1 GCF_009697225.1 Halovulum marinum | reverse complement strand
CGTAGACCTGCATGCTATAGCCGTCAATCCCAAGATTCATACAATGTTGCGCGTGCCATTCTGTTGCAGCACGCAATAACCATGCCAGCTCTTTGGTCAAGTGCTCCTCTAGATAGTGCTCTAGCTGAGCGACGCTTGTCATCGCTGGCGTTCGTTGAACCATCCTAAAAGGATAGCGTTGAACCATCCTAAAAGGATAGCGGTTTCATGGCGCTGCCTAACTAATTTGGAAGCTGCGCAGCGCCGTTGGGCCCCGGCCAGCATCTGCTGCGCGCCCTCGCGCACAATCTCATCGATCACCGACGACACCGGGCCCGCCAACACGACCGGCACGGCAGAATGAACCGCCCCGGCATGTCCGGAGACTCCAGTTCTTGGAAAGGATGGGGTCATGTCAGGTGGTTCATCGAGGAGGTACCCGCCGGAGCTGCGTGAGCGGGCGGTGCGGATGGTCGCAGAGATCCGCGGTCAGCACGATTCGGAGTGGGCAGCGATCAGTGAGGTCGCCCGTCTACTTGGTGTTGGCTGCGCGGAGACGGTGCGTAAGTGGGTGCGCCAGGCGCAGGTCGATGCCGGCGCACGGCCCGGGACCACGACCGAAGAATCCGCTGAGCTGAAGCGCTTGCGGCGGGACAACGCCGAATTGCGAAGGGCGAACGCGATTTTAAAGACCGCGTCGGCTTTCTTCGCGGCCGAGCTCGACCGGCCAGCACGCTAATTACCCGGTTCATCGCCGATCATCAGGGCCACCGCGAGGGCCCCGATGGTTTGCGGTGGGGTGTCGAGTCGATCTGCACACAGCTGACCGAGCTGGGTGTGCCGATCGCCCCATCGACCTACTACGACCACATCAACCGGGAGCCCAGCCGCCGCGAGCTGCGCGATGGCGAACTCAAGGAGCACATCAGCCGCGTCCACGCCGCCAACTACGGTGTTTACGGTGCCCGCAAAGTGTGGCTAACCCTGAACCGTGAGGGCATCGAGGTGGCCAGATGCACCGTCGAACGGCTGATGACCAAACTCGGCCTGTCCGGGACCACCCGCGGCAAAGCCCGCAGGACCACGATCGCTGATCCGGCCACAGCCCGTCCCGCCGATCTCGTCCAGCGCCGCTTCGGACCACCAGCACCTAACCGGCTGTGGGTAGCAGACCTCACCTATGTGTCGACCTGGGCAGGGTTCGCCTACGTGGCCTTTGTCACCGACGCCTACGCTCGCAGGATCCTGGGCTGGCGGGTCGCTTCCACGATGGCCACCTCCATGGTCCTCGACGCGATCGAGCAAGCCATCTGGACCCGCCAACAAGAAGGCGTACTCGACCTGAAAGACGTTATCCACCATACGGATAGGGGATCTCAGTACACATCGATCCGGTTCAGCGAGCGGCTCGCCGAGGCAGGCATCCAACCGTCGGTCGGAGCGGTCGGAAGCTCCTATGACAATGCACTAGCCGAGACGATCAACGGCCTATACAAGACCGAGCTGATCAAACCCGGCAAGCCCTGGCGGTCCATCGAGGATGTCGAGTTGGCCACCGCGCGCTGGGTCGACTGGTTCAACCATCGCCGCCTCTACCAGTACTGCGGCGACGTCCCGCCGGTCGAACTCGAGGCTGCCTACTACGCTCAACGCCAGAGACCAGCCGCCGGCTGAGGTCTCAGATCAGAGAGTCTCCGGACTCACCGGGGCGGTTCACCGCGGCCGACGGCTCCGCGTCGGTTGTTCAGCTCCCGAAAAGGGGTGACGTGAAGTCTGCCGAGGAGATCATGGAGATTTTGGAAGCCTACGATTTGACCGGT
>NZ_WIND01000005.1 GCF_009697225.1 Halovulum marinum | reverse complement strand
TGTTCTCCTCGTTCTTGGAGACCAGCAGACGTCAGATCGTAGCTTCCGTCACTGTCCGATTTTCGGGGGGCAGCTCAATTCAACGATCCGACAGGTAACGAATTCCTGGCCGAGATCCGCGAAGGGCTGCAAGCCATCCAAGACGGTGACGGTGATCTGGCGCGCGTGGCAGCACGGTTGCAGGCCATCGGCGGGGCCGGTGACGAGGTGTTCCGGGCTGTCGAGCAATTGCAGGCGGCGACCGCTGATCCGGTGGGCCTGTCCCTTGAGGATGCGCGCGAACGGCTGACGACCATTGCCGAGGCTATCGGCCTATTCGGGGAAGAACTGGCCGCTATCGACGCGGCGGAACCGGGCGAACAGGCGGCGGCGGCCTATGCCCAACTGGCCGACCGCATGGCCGACGCGGCGAAGGCTGGCGACGTTCTCCGCTCTAAGCAATTCGCGGCGCTGTCCGATATCGTCAACAAGGCCGGATCTGCCGAGGAAAAGGTGCAGCTCATGCAGGCTGCGCTTGAGGCGAACGAAGAAGAACTAGTCGAGATTGTCCGACGCCTGGAAGAAAGCGAAAGCGGCGCGCGTGGCGTGGCCGGTGCGGCTGGCACTATCGACTTTAGCGGGGCTGCGGCGAGCGCGGGCGCTCTGGCTGATCAGCTTGGCCGAGCGCTGGCGAACGCTCAAGGGCTGGCAACGTCCGGTCTGGATGCTGTCGAACAAGCGCGGATCGAACTTGAGTTTGAGGGCGACCCGCTAGGCAAGGCTGGCGCTCTGGCTGCGCACCGCTTCGATAGCCAAGTAAACGTACCTACCGAGATTCTGGATAACGATACGGCGGCGGTCCTGGAGGGCGAGCGCACCGCCTATATCAACGCGGCTGTCGAGGCCGAGAAGTACCGGCAACAGCTTGCCAAGGTCCGCGAAGAACGCGCCAAGGCGGGCCAGTCGAGCGGCGGCGGGGGCGGATCGAAAGCCAAGGCCAAGACCGATGAACCGTCGATTCTGGATATCAGCCAAGAGCAGATCACGCAGCTTGAGCGGCAGATAGAGTTGATCGGGAAGACCGATGCGGAGATTGCCGAACTCACCCACAAGTACCTGCTGCTAGACGAGGCCAAGCGGCGCAAGCTGGACCTGGACGAGCGCGAGATAGAGACCGGGCAAACCCTGCGCGACCTGATCGACCAGCAAGCCGCGACGGTCGGGCGGCTGACCGAGGAACAGCGCCAAGGGGCACAGCAGGCGGAATTCTACGCGAGTCAGACCGCAGCACTTAAAGACGGCATTATTGACGCCATCGTGGAAGGCGAGAACTTTATCGGCACCCTGGGCAACATCGCCAAGGCATTCGCCAAGGTGCTGCTACAGGCGGCGTTGTTTGGCGAGGGACCGCTTGCCACCCTATTCGGGCAGGAAGCCGGTAAGGGGCTGCTGTCGGGCCTGCCGTTCTTCGCACGCGGCACGAACTTCGCACCGGGCGGGCCTGCCGTAGTCGGGGAACGCGGCCCGGAAATCGTGAACCTGCCGCGCGGGCGAGCGTCACGCCTAACCACATGATCGGGCCATCGGCACTAAACGTGCTCAAGGGCGGCGTAGGCGGCTCTACAGGCGGCGCAGCGGCATCACCGGAACCACAACTAGACGTGGCCGTGCTGCATTTCCGCAGCCAAGACGAATTCGATGCGTACCTGTCGAGCGCACGCGGGCGGCGCAAGCTTCGGGTTGTGAATGCCGAGGAAGGTTTCGGGGGCGGTAGTCCCCGGTGAGATATGGCGTTCGCATGGTGCGGGCGTCATGGGGGCGGCAAGTAACAGCCAGCCGCGAGCCGTCCCCGAATATTCGCGCTATCCATCGGCGCGCATGGCCGCTAAGGGGCCGGTGAAGGGGGGGTAGTTGATCGCCTCCCCTTCACCTTAACAAACCTTAGCTTACCTCTAGTTCAGCGACTTCGGCTTCCGCCGCGTATTCATGCGTCAGCCGGATAACGTCTTCAAGGCAAAGGGAGTATGGGACGGGTGTAAGGCCATCCGCTTCGACCCAACCGCCGACAACCTCATTGTAGCAGTAGATCGCATAGCCTCCACGTTTCGCCAACTTGAAGCCGTGTTTCTTGAGGCGCTGGGCGCACCGCTTTTCGAGGCGTTCGGCGGGTGTTGATTTGAATTCGGTCATCGGCATCGGAATGCTCCAAGGTTTGCGCACATCGCGCGATTTCAGGGAGTGAGCCTCTGCCGCACCAGTTTAGGGTGATGCCGCACCTACCGTTGCCGGTAACGCCCCGTCTGCGAGTTGGCTCTAACCCGTGACGCTGGGACGATTTCATAGAATAGTAACTACCGTGGGATTCGCCTGCAAGTGAAAAGCCCCGCCGAAGCGGGGCCTATCGTTACTCAGGGGCGGCGCAGGGCCGTTCTGATCGGTGCCGTTCAATCTCCCGGCTGATGTACCGGTCAATCTCCGATTGGGGCTTACCGGCCTTCACGGCGGCGACCACCTGCATAAACAGGTTCTCCGCGAAAGGCTGATCCTCGGCGGGGATATGGGCGAAGGCGCGGGCGATACGGTCGGCGGCGCTCATTGTTCGCCTCGACCGGTTGGCAGATCGTCGGGCCATCTGCTGTTGTCGCCAATCGCATTGTTCAGCCGCTCGACCTGCGGTTCCAGCGCATCCCGAAGGTTTAGCAACTCACGGGACGCGCGCAGTAGGGGGCGCACGTCTCCGCGAAAGAGCCAGTCCAGCGAAAGCCCGTTGTCGCAGACAAAGTTGATGCATGCATCTGATGGCGCGCCGTCCTCATCCAACAGGGATTCGGGCGGGCTGACCTGGAGGACTTCACAGGCCAAGTATACGCGCTGTCGCGCGTCTTCGTGGCGAATTTCGGCAGCCTGGGCGGCAAGGGCGTAAAGCGTGTCTGAAGCGGTCATTTTCAAGCGCTCTCCAACTGTGGGGACAGATGGTGTTCCGCGCACAAAAATCCCTGTAAGACCTTGATATTAAACAATGGCTGGCGGAGGCGGTGGGATTCGAACCCACGAAGGGTTGCCCCCTGCTGGTTTTCAAGACCAGTGCCTTCGACCGCTCGGCCACACCTCCGTCCGGTGCGGGGGTACACCGGGCCGCGACGGGGGGCAAGATCCCGCCAAGCCGGGGTTTCGTCGCTTCCCAATCACTGGCACATCCGATAGTCTGTCACGCAATATCTAGCCCACCCGCGGGTGGGGCAGGTGCGTTTCCCCGGACAGCCGCCAGAGAGCGGGATCCGGGGCTGCCGAGAGGGAGCAGTATGAGCAGGCAAAAGGCAAGCATCCGCCGCAGGCATGTCCTGGGGGTCCTCCTGTTGACCGCCGCCCTGGGTGGTTGCGGCCGGCTGGACGGGCTTGGTGACGCCACGGGTGCGGCCGCGGCATCGGCCAGCGGCGCGCCTGCGGCACCGGCGCAGAACGTGCGGGTCCAGGAACGCGACATCGAGCGGCCCGACATTTTCGCGCTCGAGGCGAAGGGCCTGTGGGACGGGCGGTTCAGCTTCGGCGACAAGTGGGTCGCGGTCGCCGCCAACGTCAAGGCCGAGCGCGTGCGCATCGTCAATCAGGCCAACGGCCGCGCCATCGAGGGCGCGCTGTTCCAGAAAGAGGACAACCTGCCCGGACCGCCGATCATGGTCTCGCAGAACGCCGCCGAGGCGCTGGCGATGCTGCCCGGCACGCTGACCGACATGAAGATCGTGGTGCTGCGGCGCGAGGTCGTTCCCGTGCAGCCCGATCCGGCCGCCGCGCCGACGCCGGCTGTCGCCGCCGGGCAGGTGTTCTCGGTGGACGGGGTCTCGACTGCCGCCATTCCCGGCACCGTCGCCCCCGCGCCGGCCGCACCGGCACCCGTGCCGGCGGCAGCGCCGGCCCACGCCGGCATCGACACCGCGGCGCTGGAGACGACCGCGCTGGCCGCGGTCGAGGCGGCGGCCACGCCGCCCGCCGCCACAGCACCCGCCGCAGCACCCGCCGTCTCGGCGTCCGGAACGTGGATCCAGGTGGTCAACGGCGGCAACCGCGACGGCGCCGAACTGACCCTCAAGCGGCTGAAGGACAACGGGTTGAACGGCGAGATCCGCCGCCACGGCAGCGACAGCGCGCCGATGTTCCGGGTGGTCGCCGGACCGTTCGCCGGCGGTGCCGCCTTCAACACGGCACTGGCCAAGATCAAGGGCCTCGGGTATCGCGACGCGTTCGCGGCCAGGTGATCGCCGCGACCGGGCGCCATAGGAGGAAACGCATGATCAGCAAACCGCGCGACACCCTGCTTTCGCTTGCCGCCGCGGCGGCGCTTCTGCTCGCGCCGCTGTCGGCCGCGGCATTCGAGACTGCCGCGCGATCGGCTTTGGTCGTGGATCACGCCACCGGCACGGTATTGCTGGAAAAGGACGCCGACGTGCCGCTGCCGCCCGCGTCGATGTCCAAGCTGATGACGCTGTTCATGGTGTTCGAGGCGCTGGAAGCCGGCAGGCTGTCGCTGGACGAGCGGCTGCCGGTCTCGCAGCAGGCGCAGCAGATGGGCGGCTCGACCATGTTCCTCGACACCACGGACAAGGTGCGGGTCGAGGATCTGATTCTGGGCGTCATCGTGCAGTCCGGCAACGATGCCTGCGTGGTGCTGGCCGAACGGCTGGCCGGCACCGAGACGGCCTTCGCGCAGCAGATGAACGTCCGCGCGCGGGAACTGGGAATGCTCGATTCCACCTTCGCCAATTCCACCGGATGGCCGCATCCCGACCACCGGATGAGCGCCCGCGACCTGGTGCGGCTGAGCACGCTGTTGATCGAGCGCTTTCCCCAGTACTACGAGTACTTCTCGGTACGCGAGTACGATTTCGACGGCCGCGCGCCGTCCAACCGGTACAATCGCAACCCGCTGCTCAACCTCGACCTGGGCGCGGACGGGCTGAAGACCGGCCACACCGAAGAGGCCGGTTATGGCCTGGTCGGCTCGGCAGTACAGAACGGCCGCCGCGTGACGATGGTGGTCACCGGCCTGGGCAGCTCGCAGGAACGGGTCGCCGAAAGCGAGCGGCTTCTGACCTGGGCGTTCCGCGAGTTCACCTCGCGCGAGCTGTTCCGCGCCGGCGAGACCATCGCGACGGCCGACGTCTGGATCGGCGCGGCGGGGCAGGTTCCGCTGGTCGCCGCCGACGCGGTGACCGCGGTCGTGCCGTGGGCGGAGAAGGACAACATCACCACCTGGGTCGAGTATTCCGGCCCGATCGAGGCGCCGATCGAGAAGGGGCAGCCGGTCGCCGAACTGGTGGTCACCGTGCCCGGCGTGGGCGAGACGCGGCATGCGTTGCAGGCCGCGGAAGGCGTCGGTCGCGGCGGCTTCATGTCCAAGCTTCAGGCCACGGCGCAGGTGCTGATGGGCCGAGCGATGACGGCCGCGCTCGGAGCCGGCGGATAGGCATGGGCGGAGCCGGCCGGCGCGGCCTGTTCATCAGCCTGGAGGGGATCGACGGCTCGGGCAAGTCGACGCAGGCCGGGCTGCTGGCCGAGCGGCTGCGCGAACGCGGCATCGCGGTGCACCTGACGCGCGAGCCCGGCGGCTCTCCGGGGGCGGAGGCGATCCGGTCGCTGCTGGTCGAGGGCGACCCGGCCCGCTGGTCGCCGGAAACCGAGATCCTGCTGTTTACCGCCGCCCGCCGCGACCATCTGGAGCGGGTGATCCTGCCGGCGCTCGCGCGGGGGGTGATCGTCGTGTGCGACCGGTTCGCGGACAGCACCCGCGTCTACCAGGGCGCCGCGCGCGCGGATTTGCGCCGGACCGTGGACGCGTTGCACGATCTGATGATCGCCACCGAACCGGACCTGACGCTGATCGTCGACATGGACCCGCGGGCGGCGCTGTCCCGCGGCCTGGCGCGGTCCAGCGGCGAGGACCGGTTCGAGGACATGGGCGCCGCTTTCCAGGAACGGCTTGCCGAGGGCTTCCGCAGGCTTGCCGAGGATGCGCCCGACCGCTGCCGCCTGATCGACGGCGCCGGCGCGCCGGACCAGGTGGCCGCGCGGATCTGGGCGGCGGTGGAGCCGTTGCTCGCCCGGCGGCTGGGCCCGGCCGGCGTGACGTGATACCCGCCCCGGCATGAGCGACGACAGCATCCCCGAGCCGGACCGGATCGAAGGCGCGCCGCACCCGCGCCACAGCACGGCGATCTTCGGGCACGAGGCGGCAGAGGCAGAGTTCCTCGACGCCCATGCCTCGGGCCGGCTGCACCATGCCTGGCTGCTCAGCGGGCCGCGCGGGATCGGCAAGGCGACGCTCGCCTGGCGGATCGCGCGGTTCCTGGCGGCGACGCCGGCGCCGGGGCAGGACACGGGCCTGTTCGGCGATGCCCCCTCCCCGGCCAGTCTGGATCTGCCGGCGGAGCATCCGGTGACGCGCCGCGCCGCGGCGCTGGCGGAGCCGGCGATCTACCTCTGCCGCCGTGGCTGGGACGAGAAGGCCAAGCGCCTGAAGACCCAGCTGACGGTGGACGAGATCCGGCGCATGAAATCCCATTTCGCGCTGTCTGCGACCGACGGCGGCCGGCGCACGGCGATCATCGACCCGGCCGACGAGATGAACACCGCCGCCGCCAACGCGCTGCTGAAACTGCTCGAGGAGCCGCCCGCGAACACCGTGCTGCTGCTGGTCAACCACCAGCCGGCGCGGCTTCTGCCGACGATCCGTTCGCGCTGCCGCACCCTGCGCCTGGGTCCGCTGTCGGCCGAGGACCTGGGTCGGGCGCTGCAGGCGGCGGAGCAGCCGCTGGACCAGGTCGACACGCTGCACCGGCTGAGCGGCGGCTCGGTCGGCGAAGCCGTCGGCCTGCTCGAGGGCGGCGGGCTGGAGATCTGGCCGGCGATCCTGACGCTGCTGGCGCAGGCGCCGCGCATGGACCGCCAGGCGATCGCCGCCCTGGCGCAAAAGGCCGCCGGACGAGCCAACGACGCGACCTACCGGATGATCGTGACGCTGACCGAACGGGCGGTGGCGCGTCTGGCACGGGCCGGCGCCGGCATGACCGCGGATCTGACCGAGGCCGAGGCGCCGATCGCCGCCCGGCTGTCGCCCGACCCGGCCGCGGCGCGCGCCTGGGCCGAGACCCACGCCACGCTGACCGAGCGCACCGGCCACGCGCGGGCGGTGAACCTTGACCCCGAACAGGTGATCCTCGATATGTTGCTGGCGATCGAACGAACCGCCAGCCGGATCCGGCCCGCCGCCGCCTGAACCGCTGGCCCAGCCCAAGAGCCTGAATGCCCCCTGCCCTGGTCGACAGCCACTGCCACCTGGATTTCCCGGATTTCGAGGGCCAGACGGACGAGATCGTCGCCCGCGCGGTCGCCGCGGGCGTCACCCGCATGGTCACGATCTGCACCCGGCTGAGTGGCGAGCCGAAGGTCCGCGCCATCGCCGAGGCGCACGATCCGGTGTTCTACGCCGCCGGCACCCATCCGATGAACGTGGCCGAACAGCCGATGGCCACCGTCGAGCAGCTGGTCGCGCTGGCCGCACATCCCAAATTCGTCGGCATCGGCGAGACCGGGCTGGACTACCACTACACCGCCGACACCGCGAAGGTGCAGCAGGCCAGCCTGCGCGTCCACATCGAGGCCGCGCGCCGCACCGGTCTGCCGCTGATCATCCACGCCCGCGACGCCGATGACGACATCGCCCGCATTCTGTCCGAGGAACACCGCGCCGGCGCCTACAGCTGCGTGATGCACTGCTTCTCGTCCGGTGCGGCGCTGGCGCGGACCGCGCTGGATCTGGGGTTCTACCTGTCGATGTCGGGCATCGCCACGTTCAGGAAATCCACCGAACTGCGCGAGATCTTCGCCGCCGCGCCGCCCGAGCGGGTTCTGGTCGAGACCGACAGCCCCTATCTCGCGCCGATGCCGCATCGCGGCAAGCGCAACGAGCCGGCCTACACCGCGCACACCGCCGCCGTCGGCGCCGAGATATTCGGGCTGAGCGCCGCCGAGTTCGCCGCGCGCACCACCGCCAATTTCGACCGCCTGTTCGACAAGGCCGCGCGCTGGACGCCGGATGCCTGACCTGGTGGTGCGCATCCTCGGCTGCGGCTCGTCCGGCGGTGTGCCGCGCATCGGCGGGTTCTGGGGCGCGTGCGATCCGAACGAGCCCCGCAACCGGCGCCGGCGCTGCTCGATCCTGGTGGAACGCCACGACGGCGACGCGGTGACGCGGGTGCTGGTCGACACCTCGCCGGATTTGCGCGCGCAGCTGCTGGATGCGCAGGTCGGGCTGCTGGACGCGGTGGTCTATACCCACGAACATGCCGACCACACCCACGGCCTGGACGATCTGCGCATGGTGGTGTTCAACCGCCGGTCCCGCCTGCCGGTCTGGGCTGACGAGCCCACCGCGACATCGCTGCACGCGCGCTTCGGCTATGCCTTCACCCAGCCGAAGAACAGCGCCTATCCGCCGATCCTGCAGATGCAGCCGATCGACGGGCCGTTCCGCATCGACGGGCCCGGCGGCGCGATCCCGTTCATCCCGTTCCGGGTCGAGCATGGCCACATGGGCGCGCTCGGCTTCCGGATCCACGATCTGGCCTACCTGCCCGACGTGTCGGCGATGCCCGAGGAGAACTGGACGCTGCTGCAGGGGCTGGAATGCTGGATTCTCGACGCGCTGCGCTACACGCCGCACCCGACGCACATCCACCTGTCCACCGCGCTGGACTGGATCGCCCGCTCGGGCGCCCGTCGCGGCGTGCTGACCAATATGCATATCGACATGGATCATGCCACCGTCGATGCCGAGACCCCCGACAACGTCACCCCGGCCCATGACGGCATGACCCTGCGGTTCGAATTGCCATGCTGACGCTGGTCCAGGTCGTGCTGCCGGTCTTTCTGGTCACCGCGACCGGCTATGCGCTGGTGCGCGGCGGCTACTTCAAGGACGGGCTGATCGACAGCCTGAACCGTTACACCCAGGCCTTCGCGATCCCGCTGCTGCTGTTCAACGCGACGCGGAACATGGACATCGCCGCGGTCTTCAATCCCGGCATGCTAATCTCGTTCTACACCGCCGCGACGACGACCTTCGTGCTGGGGATCGTTGGCGCGCGCCTGCTGTTCCGCCGCCGCCCCGGCGAGGCGGTGGCGATCGGCTTCGGCTCGCTGTTCTCGAACTCGGTGATCCTGGGCATCCCGCTGGTCGAACGCGCCTACGGCGGCGAGGCGCTGGCCGCCGCCATCGCCATCATCTCGGTGCACGCGCCGTTCTGCTATTTCCTCGGCATCACGGTGATGGAGATCAGCCGTGCCGACGGCCGCGGCGCCGCCGACACCGCCCGGGCCGTGCTGAGCGCCATGCTGCGCAACGCGCTGATGGTCGGCATCGCGCTGGGGTTCGCCGCCAACCTGACCGGTCTGTCGCTGCCGCAGCCGCTGCAGGACTCGGTGGACATGGTGGTGCGCTCGGCGCTGCCGGTGGCGCTGTTCGCCCTCGGCGGGGTGCTGACGCGCTACACCATCCGCGCCTCGATCGGCGAGGCGCTGATGACCTCGGCGCTCAGCCTGATCGTGCATCCGGCGATCACCTTCGCGCTGGCCTATGGCGTCTTCGGCCTGCCGATCCTGTTCGTCAAGGCCGCGGTCACGGTCGCGGCGATGGCCCCGGGGGTGAACACCTACATCTTCGCCACGCTCTACAACCGCGCCGAGGGCGCCGCGGCCAGCACGGTGATGCTGGCCACGACGCTGTCGCTGCTGTCGGTCTGGGGCTGGCTGTCGCTGCTGTCGCTGCTCTAGGGGCGGCTTTTCACTGCCGGGCGGCTCGGGTAAGGTCGCGCCGCGACGGGGATTTGGTTCCGGCGCGACACAGCGGCTGCAGGGCAGACCCATGACGATTTCCGATACGCTGTACCGCGGTGCGGTGGTCTTTCTGGCCGCCGTCGCGATGTTCGTCGTGCTGTCGCTGGCCGAGGCGGTCTTTGCGCCGCTGCTGCTGGCGCTGGTGATCGGCGTGGTGCTGTCGCCGCTGCTCCGGCTGGGCGAGCGTCTGCACCTGCCGCGGGTGCTGAACGCGCTGTTCGCGCTGATCTTCGGCCTCGGGGTGCTGGCCCTGCTGATCGTCCTGCTCGAGCCGCCGGTCAGCAGCATCGCCGAGCGGGCGCCGGCTATCTGGTACGAGGTGCGCGGCACCTTCACCGAGATCCAGACGCGGCTGAACGGGCTGATGCAGTTCTCGGACGAGGTCTCGGAGACGCTGGGCGAACAGGCAGAGAACCGCGAGGGCGGCAACATTCCCACCTGGACCGACGCGCTGCTGCTGGCGCCGTCGCTGGCGGCGCAGATCCTGATCTTCGTCGGCGGTCTGTTCTTCTTCCTGCTGACCCGCGCCGAGGTGTATGACGGGATCGCCCGGCTGCTGCCGCGGCTCGAACGGGCGCAGATCGAGCGCGTGGAGCACACGGTTTCGCACTATTTCCTGACCATCTCGGTCATCAACTTCTGCTTCGGCGCATCGGTGGCGCTGGCGCTGCACCTGCTGGGCATGCCCTCGCCGATCCTGTGGGGTGTGATTGCCGCCGCGATGAACTACATCCTCTACCTCGGCCCGGCGCTGGTCGCGCTCAGCCTGGCGGTGTCCGGCATCGTGGTCTACGACGGCGCGGCGATCCTGCTGCCGCCGCTGGTGTTCGTCGCGCTCAACGTCGCCGAGGGACAGTTCATCACCCCCGCGCTGGTCGGGCGGCACATGTCGGTGAACCCGCTGCTGGTGTTCTTCTCGCTGGTGTTCTGGCTGTGGCTCTGGGGGCCGGTGGGCGGGTTCATCGCGATCCCGCTGCTGCTGATGGCGAACGGCCTGTGGGAGCAGGCCCGCCCCCCGGCAGCGACGGTCGCGCCGGTGCACACCGCCCGCGAGGCCGGGCCCCGGCGCGAGGCCGGGCCCGCAGCCGAATAGGCTTTCCTCACGGCATCGCCCGCGCCCGGCGGCCGCCGCCGCTTACTCGCGTGCCGGGTTCACGGTACCGACGATCTTCCGCGCGCCCGGCGGCGCAAAGGCGCGCCAGCCCATGAACCAGCGTGACAACGTGGTAATCGCGCACGCCGCGGCGAAGCCGTAGGCCAGCAGCGGGAATGCGGCCGGCCACAGGCACATCAGCACGAAGACCAGGATCGTCTCGAACCCCTCGGTCAGACCGCCGAGATAGTAGATGCCCTTGGTGGGATATGCGTCGGCAGTCTCGCCGCGCTTGGTCGCGATGATGCCGAAGGCCAGGAAGGACGAACCGGTGCCGGTGAAGGCCGCAACCAGCACCGCCGCCGGCAGCGCATTCGCCGGATCGGCCAGCGCGAAGCCCAGCGGAAACACCGCGTAGAAGGCGAAATCCAGCGCGATGTCCAGATAGGCGCCGCGGTCGGTGGGCCCGTTGATCCGTGCGACCGCCCCGTCCAGCCCGTCTGCCAGCCGGCTGAGTCCCAGCAGCGCCAGGCCGATCCAGTACCATCCCGCCGCCAACGCGGGTACTGTCGCCACACCGATCACGAAGCCTGCGACGGTGATCGCGTTGGCCTCGACGCCGGCGCGCGCCAGCAGCCGCGCCGGCGGCGCGAGCAGCCTCGCCTGCAGCGGGATCAGCGCCGCGTCGATCATGCCCGGCGCCCCGGCGCCGAAGGTTCGCCCAGTACGCGCGCCGGCGCGCATCGTGCAGTGTTCATGTGCATTCTCCGGCTGACTGCGCAATCACTCTGTGGCCTATGCGAAAACCCGGCCGGATGGCGAATAACTTCAGCTTGAGCCGGTCGTGTGCCGCAACAGGCCACGCCGCCGACGCCGCCTGCGCTTCGCGCCCACGCGACGCTAGCCGCGTCGCGAGGATCGGTCAATTTCACTCCCCCCTCGCTGCGGCCGAAACGCCAGTTCGCCCAGCGGCTTGGCGTCCGCAGCCTCAAGGCGCCGCCGTGCCACGCCGCACGCGCCCCCTTGGCGGCCCTGTCCGACTTGGCTACATCGGGTCTTCCGACACAGGAGGAGCCCGCCTTGGACGCCACAGCCGACCGCATCGCCCGGAACATCGCGGATACCATCGACGCCCGGCCCGCCCAGGTCAGCGCGGCGGTGAACCTGCTGGACGGCGGCGCCACCGTGCCGTTCGTCGCCCGCTACCGGAAAGAGGCGACCGGCGGGCTGGACGACACCCAGCTGCGCACCCTGGCCGACCGGCTGTCCTACCTGCGCGAGCTCGAGGCGCGGCGGGCGACGATCCTGCAGTCGATCCGCGACCAGGGCAAGCTGACCGACGCGCTGTCCCGGCAGATCCTCGCAGCCGACACCAAGGCCACGCTCGAGGACATCTACCTGCCCTACAAGCCGAAGCGCCGCACCAGGGCGATGATCGCCCGCGAGAACGGGCTGGAGCCGCTGCTGCGTGCCATCCTCGACGACCGTTCCGCCGCGCCCGAGACCCTGGCCGAAGCCTATCTGAGCGCCGAGGTCGGCAGCGTGAAATCCGCCCTGAACGGCGCCCGCGACATCCTGGCCGAGAACCTGACCGAAAGCGCCGACCTGCTGGGCCGGCTGCGCGACTTCATGCGGAAGGAGGCGCTGATCACCGCGCGCGTGATCGAGGGCAAGGAGGCGGACGGCGCCAAGTTCTCGGACTATTTCGATCATCGCGAGCGTTGGTCCGACATTCCCTCGCACCGGGCGCTGGCGATCCTGCGCGCCGCCAGGGAAGAGGTGGTGACCGTCGACATCGCCCCCGATCCGGATGGCGGCGTGGCGCGGGCCGAGGCGATGGTCGCGGCGCAGATCGGCGCGCCCGGCGACGCCCCCGGCGACCGCTGGCTGCGCGCCGCCGCCGGCTGGACCTGGCGCGTCAGGCTGAGCCTGTCGATGTATGTCGACCTGATGTCCGAACTGCGCAAGCGCGCACACGAGGAGGCGATCGCCGTCTTCGCACGCAACCTCAAGGATCTGCTGCTGGCGGCGCCGGCCGGGGCGCGGGCAACGCTGGGGCTGGATCCCGGCATCCGGACCGGGGTCAAGGCGGCGGTGGTCGACGCCACCGGCAAGCTGGTCGAGACCGCGACGCTGTACCCGTTCCAGCCGAAGAACGATCTGCGGGCCGCCGAAGCCAGGGTGATCGAGATGGTCCGCCGCCACGGCGTCGAGCTGATCGCCATCGGCAACGGCACCGCCAGCCGCGAGACCGAGCGCATGGTCGCCGACGCCCTGCGCCTGCTGCCCGACGGCACCGCCAGACCCACCAGGGTCGTGGTGTCCGAGGCCGGGGCCTCGGTCTATTCCGCATCGGAACTGGCGGCGAAGGAATTCCCGGATCTGGACGTCAGCCTGCGCGGCGCGGTCTCGATCGCGCGGCGGCTGCAGGACCCGCTGGCCGAACTGGTGAAGATCGAGCCGAAGTCCATCGGCGTCGGCCAGTACCAGCACGACGTCGACCAGCGCCGCCTGTCGCAGACGCTCGAGGCGGTGGTCGAGGACGCGGTGAACGCGGTCGGCGTGGATCTGAACATGGCATCCGCGCCGCTGCTGGCGCATGTCTCGGGTCTGGGCCCGTCGCTGGCGCAGGCCGTAGTCGATCACCGCGACGCGCACGGGGCCTATCCGTCGCGCAAGACGCTGCTGAAGGTCGCCGGCCTCGGCCCGCGCGCCTTCGAGCAGTGCGCCGGTTTCCTGCGGATCCGCGACGGAAGCGAGCCGCTGGACGCCTCGTCCGTACACCCCGAGGCGTATGGTCTCGCGCGGCGCATCGTCGACGCCTGCGGCCGCGACATTCGCGCGATCATGGGCGATCCGCAGGCGCTGAACGGGCTGCGCGCTGACGATTTCGTGGACGAAACCTTCGGCCTGCCCACGGTGCGCGACATCCTGTCGGAACTCGAGAAACCCGGCCGCGACCCACGCCCCAGCTTCAAGACCGCCGCCTTCGCCGACGGCGTCGAGGACATCAAGGATCTCAAGCCGGGGATGCTGCTGGAGGGCACGGTCACCAACGTCGCCGCCTTCGGCGCCTTCGTCGACGTCGGCGTGCATCAGGACGGGCTGGTGCACATCAGCCAACTGGCCGACCGGTTCGTGAAGGACCCGCACGAGGTGGTGAAGGCCGGCGACGTGGTGAAGGTCCGGGTAACCGAGGTCGATATCCCGCGCAAGCGCATCGGGCTGAGCATGCGCAAGGACGGCGGCGCGGGTTCTGCCGACAAGCGGTCCGACCGCGGGACGACGGCCGCCAAGCCGCGCCGGCACGGCGCGAAACCGGCGGCGGACGGCGGCCGGACCGCGGCAGGCGACGGCGGCGCGCTGGGTGCCGCGCTGCGCGACGCCATGAATAAAAAGCGTTGATGACCGCCCCCGGCCGCCCGCACGGCGGCAAGTGGACGATCTGCGGACCCGCGCTTGGGGCCGGGTGATCCGGCGTCCCGGGATCGAACCCTTCGTTTCGCTGAATTCATCCGCCAGAACGTTTCATGCCGTTCCGCTGTGCGCCACCCGCGCCTGGCGGAGAGGCCGGGGGCCAAACCGGGGGCCAGACCGGGGCAAAGTACTCGAACAGGGGAACTGGCCGATGCGGCACTGAACGACATAAACATGCCGCAGGCGGCCGCTAGGGCTTTTGTGCCTTGATGATGAGCGTCGGCATGTCGAACTCGACCGACCCGTCTTCGAGGGTGAACGGCTCCAGCGCTTTCTCCGATTCGCGGAGGAGCCGCTCGAACTGGTCGTCGGACAGGATGCCTCCGAGTGTCCACACGCAGGCCCGCTCGGTCGAGACCATCGCGTCGATCGACGCAAAGCGAACCTTGCCGTCGCGCCTGACGATCTCTGCGTCGGCGAGGCCCGCCGCGCGGCAGATGTCCCGCAACTGCGCGGCGTCGCCCAGGCTGAAGGGGGCGCGAAAGGCGTTTCCGACCTCCGTTCCGAAGAGACGGTCGAGCAAGAGCGCGAAGGCGCCGTAGCCCGGCGAGTTCTCGACCGCATCGCAGACCGCGACGGCCAGCCGGCCCCTGGGTTTCAGGACCCGCATCATCTCGGTCAGCGCCTTCGGCTTGTCCTCGAAGAACATGAAGCCGAACTGGCTGACGACGGCGTCAAAGCTGTTGTCCGGCAGGTGCAGGGCCTCGGCCGTTCCCTCGAGCCACTCGATATTCGCCGGCTTGCGGCGCGCGACCGCCAGCATGTCCGGGTTGGCGTCCAGCCCGACCACTGCGCCCGACGGGCCGGCGATCCGTGCGGCGGCGAGGGTCAGGGCCCCCGTCCCGCAGGCCACGTCGAGCACACGGTCGCCCGCCTGCACGCCGGCTTCCGCCGAGACCACGGGCCCCCATTGCGCGAACAGGGCCGGCACGAACTGGGCATTGTATACTTCGGCTGGCGGGCGCGTTTCCTGCAGAACTTTCATCGCCTTTCTCCTCCGGGACCGGGGAACACCGGCTGGATATTCCCCCGCGCCGAAGCTAGCCTGCGCCATGGCACAAGACCATGATCGGAAGTCCCTGTCGCTTGCCGGATCGTCCATGATGCAGTTCCGGTCGATACCCTGTGAGGGAACGGCCGTGTCCGAACTGCCGGTACTCTGCCAGGACTCGGCCACCGATCCTCTGACCGATGCCCTGCGGATGGTGAAGCTCACCGGCGCGGTGTTTCATCTCGTGGACGCGTCCACCCCCTGGGGCGTGGAGATCCCGCGGGCGCAGGACTATTCCCCGATCATCCTGCCGCGCGCGCAGCATGTGATCTCCTACCACATCATTCTGAAGGGCGCGGGCTGGATCGAGATCCCCGGCGTCGCGTCAACATGGTTCGAGGCCGGCGACATCCTGGTGCTTGCGCACGGCGACCCGTATGCGCTGCTGAGCGCGCCCGGCCAGACGCCCGAGTTCGACCGGACGGCGACCATCGCCTTCTTCCGCGATTGGATGGCGGGCAAAGTGCCCTTCGTGATGCGCGAAGGCGGCGGCGGCCCAGGTGGCGCGGAGTACATGTGCGGGTTCCTCGGCTGCGACATGCGCCCTTTCAACCCGCTGCTCTCTACGCTGCCGCGCCTCTTGCGCGTGAACTGGTCCAGAAACGACCAGAGGGACCTGCTCGGCCGCCTGATCGACCTGACGCTCACCGACGCGCGCCTGCCGCGCCTGGGGGGCGAGTCGATCCGGATGAGGCTGAGCGAACTGATCTTCGTCGAGGTGATCCGCCTGTTCGTGCAGTCCCTGCCCGCGCACGAGACCGGCTGGCTGTCGGGTCTGCGCGACCCGGCGATCGGCAAGGTTCTGGCGGTGATCCACGAAGCCCCCGCGCATCACTGGACCCTCGCAGCGCTGGCCAAGGAAGCGGCGATGTCGCGTTCCGCCATGGTCGCGCGCTTCACCCACCTGATCGGGCATTCTCCGATGCAGTACCTGACCCTCTGGCGCATGCAGATTGCCGCTCGCCTGCTTGCCGACAGCTCCATGAAGGTGGCCAGTGTCGGACACGAAATAGGGTATGAATCGGAAGCGGCATTCAGCCGGGTGTTCAAGAAAACCGTCGGTGTGTCACCCGCCCGCTGGCGCGCGAATGCGATCGCGGGCATCTAGGCGCCGCTTTCGGGACTCGGCGCCGCCTGCGAGCAAAAGTGGGCAGTGTCCGCGCTCTGTGCGATTGGCGCGGCAGTGGGTTCGCGGTGCCGAGAATGCCCGAAACTCCAGCCGCAGCATCGCGGTAGGTGTTCGAGGGGCGATGACCGTCTGCGCCGTGGGCACCGGCCGGGTCCGCGAAGCCATCCTCCGCAGCGCAACATCGCGGCCCCAGCGCGATGTGGACCCGGCTCTGCGGCGAGGCATCCGAGTCGAAGGCCACAGAATCCAGACTTTGCCGCGCGTACGGAAACCGGCTCAGGCGGGACCTTCCTGCCGCTCGGCATCGCGAACGACGGCGCGTTCCTGTGCGCCCCCGGAGACATCGCTGCCGGCTGCGCATCGATTGCTCGGCTTCAGTCTTCACCCTCGACCCTTCACCGCTTCGGGCCGCCAGTATAAATGATGTTCGACATATCAGCATGCATGTACTAAACATCTGTTGTCACGTTCAGGACATGCATCATGATCACGGGTCCACAGATGCGCGCGGCGCGCGCCCTTCTCGGCATAGATCAGAAGACCCTGGCCAAGCTGGCGGGGCTGTCCGTGCCGACGATCCAGCGCATGGAAGCCGGCAGCGGCAACGTGCGCGGAATCGTGGACAGCCTGACCAAGGTCGTCGAGGCACTTGAACTCGCCGGCATCGAACTGATCGGCGAAGGCTCTGTCAGCACGGCAAGGGGGCGCGGCGTGCGACTGAAGGTGCCTTCACCGAAACCCTGATCCCTCAACCCGCGACGGCGACCGCCGACGACATGCCGACGATCCCGCCGCAACCCTCGAAGGTGCGGCCACAGATGAAAGACCAGACCACAAGACAGAGCGACGCGCCGGACTTTGCCGGACTCTTCACCCCGAAACTCGTCACCGTCCTGCGCGAAGGCTATGGCCTGGCGCAGTTGAGGGCAGACGCCATCGCGGGACTGACCGTCGCCATCGTGGCGCTGCCGCTTTCTATGGCCATCGCTATCGCGTCCGGCGCGACCCCGGCTCAGGGGCTTTATACGGCCATCGTCGGCGGTTTTCTTGTGTCGCTCCTCGGCGGATCGCGTTTCCAGATCGGCGGGCCGGCCGGCGCCTTCATCGTGCTGGTCGCCGCCACCGTGGCCCAACACGGGATGGAGGGGCTGATCCTCGCCACATTCCTGTCGGGGCTGATGCTTGCGCTCGTCGGCTTTCTGCGCCTCGGCACATTCATCAAGTTCATTCCCTTTCCGGTCACGGTCGGGTTCACGGCCGGGATCGCGGTGATCATCTTCGCCAGCCAGGTCAGGGAACTGTTCGGACTGACCTTGGAGAACGAACCGGGCGAACTGCTGGGAAAGGTGCCGGCACTCTGGGACGCACGGGCGAGCCTGACGCCGGCCGCCCTTGGCGTCGCCGTCACCACGGTCGCCGTGATCCTCGGCTTGCGACGCTGGCGCCCGCACTGGCCGGGGATGCTGATCGCCGTCGGCTTTGCCGCCGCCGCCACCGCCCTGCTCACGCTGCCGGTGCAGACGATCGGCAGCAAATTCGGCGGCATCCCCTCGTCGCTGCCGGCGCCGAGCCTGCCGTCGCTCTCGGCGGAAACGGTCCTCGCGATCCTGCCCGCGGCAATCTCATTCACCTTGCTGGGCGCCATCGAGTCGCTTCTGTCGGCCGTGGTCGCCGATGGCATGACCGGACGCCGCCACCGTTCGAACTGCGAACTTGTGGCCCAAGGCGCGGCCAACATCGGATCGTCTCTTTTCGGCGGCTTCTGCGTGACAGGCACCATCGCGCGGACCGCGACCAATGTTCGGGCCGGCGCGCATGGTCCGGTGGCCGGCATGCTGCACGCCGCATTCCTGTTCCTGTTCATGCTGGTCGCCGCGCCGCTCGCCTCGTACATCCCGCTGGCCGCGCTTGCCGGCGTGCTGGCCGTCGTTGCCTGGAACATGATCGAGAAATCGGCCATCGCCATCCTCATCCGCTCGGGCTGGGGCGAGGCGACGGTACTGGGCGCCACCTTCTTCCTGACCATCTTCCGCGATCTGACCGAAGCCATCGTCGTCGGCTTCGCACTCGGGGCGGTCCTTTTCATTCACCGCATGAGCCGGGCAACAGATGTTGTGACGGGCGGCGCCTTCGTCCGTCACGACGAGCCGGACACCGCCCACCCACGCGGCGAATACCACGAGGACCAGGCCCAGAACCCTGACGTGGTCATCTACCGGATCACCGGCGCGCTGTTTTTCGGGGCGACCGCCTCCATCGGCTCCGTGCTCGATCGCATCCAGGACGCCCACAAGGCGCTAATCGTCGATTTCTCGTCCGTCCCCTTCCTCGACTCGACCGGTGCCAACATGATCGAGGGACTTGCCCGCAACGCGCAGAAGCAGGGCGTCGCGCTTTGGCTTACGGGTGCAAGCCGGGACAACCGGCGCATCTTCGCGGCCCACGGCCTGAAGCATCCGTTGGTCAACCATGCCACATCGGTGGACGAGGCTCTCGCGCAAGTCCGCAAAGCCGTCCTCGCCGATCAAGGCAGCGTGATGCCGGCATCCGGCATCGCGTGACGTCGCCAGAATCCGGGACCGAATCCTGATTGCCTCGCGAAGGCCCGATCTGGCGAAATCCGGGTATCTTCGCTACCTTCCGCAGAAAGCATGGCAAGTGATCGTTCTCATAGGATCGACGCGGCAAGGGCTGCATACAATCGCGGCTCCTGGGCCGATGCGACCGAGTTGTACCTGCGGGCAGATGCCGAAGCTGCGCTGGATGTGCCAGATCTCGAAGCGCTGACATGGGCTGCGGGACTCGCAGCCCGGGATGCGGAAATGCTGGCGGCCCTGGAACGGCTGTACGCCCACCATGAAGCGCAGGGCGACCACGAAAACTGCGCGAGGACGGCGTTCTGGAGCGGCCTGCGCAACATGATGATCGGCGAGGTCGGTCTCGGATCGGGCTGGCTGCATCGTGCCGCAAGGCACGCGGAGGCGACACCGCGCGACTGCGTCCAGCGGGGCTATCTGATGCTGCCGCAGGTCTTCATGCTTCGCGGACAGGGGAACTACGAGGCAGCCATCGAGGCCGCCGACGGGGCGCTGGCGATCGGCGATGCGGCTGGGGATGACGACCTGATCGCGCTCGCCGGCAGCCTCAAGGGCGGCATCCTGTTCCGGGTGGGTCGGATCGAGGAGGGCTATGGCCCCATCGACGAAGCGATGCTTCTCGCCAACAGCGGTCGGCTGTCGCCGATCGTCTGTGGCGTCTGCTATTGCGAGATCGTCGCGTCCTGCTGCCGGGTGCAGGAGATGGTGCGCGCCCGCGAGTGGACCGCCATCCTCGACGCCTGGTGTCGTCGCAACCCGCAAGCCAAGGCCTTCAACGGCGTCTGCCAGGTGCACCGGGCAGAAGTGCTCCAGCTCGAGGGCAACTGGGCGGAAGCATATGCCGAGGCGGATCGCGCAGGAGAGGGTTTGAAGGGAACGACCGAACGGACCGCCATGGCCACCGCCGCCTACAGGCGCGGCGAGATCCTGCGTCTGCAAGGGCGCCACAAGGACGCCGAAGCGGAGTATCGGCGGGCCGGCGAAATCGCCATCGACCCGCAACCTGGACTGGCGCTGCTGCGGCTTGCGCAGGGGCGAGCGAACGAGGCCGCGGCAATGATCCGCCGCTCGATCGAGACCGCAGCTGACATGCCGCGCAAGACCGCACTGCTCCCGGCCGGCATCGAGATCCTCATCGCGTGCCGCGACCTCGAGGGTGCCGAGGATCTCTGTGCTGGGATGACCGAAATTGCCGGCATCTTCGGAACGGAGATTCTGGCCCGTATCGCCGATCAGGGCTGCGGCACACTGGCTCTGGCGCGCGGTGACGCCGCCGGCGGGGTCGCCGCGCTGATCCGCGCGCGATGCTTTTGGTCGGGTTTCGGCGCTCCCTACCTTGCCGCGCGTCTGCGCGTCGAAATCGCGCGCGGATGCATCGCGCTCGGAGACACCGAAAGTGCGGCGCTGGAACTGCAAGCCGCCGAGAAGACCTTCCTCGAACTTGGCGCCGAACCCGATCTTACCCGTCTTCGCAAGCTCCGCGGTGAGCGCACCCACGGCGAGCTTACCTCGCGCGAGCGCGAGGTGCTGGCATTGCTGGCGGAAGGCGGCTCCAACCGAGCCATCGCCGACGATCTCGGCCTCAGCCCGAAGACGGTGAACCGACACGTCGAGAATATCTTCAACAAGCTGGGCGTCTCCTCCCGTTCCGCCGCGGTCGCCAAGGGATTCAGGAACGGCATGATCTGATTTCGCCGGCATGGGGCAGACACCCCAGTTGCGGCCGCGCCGACATGGGGCGTCTGTACGATGACCGGCCGATGCGCGCCGGCTACGCTCGTCTCCAGACAGTCCGCACATCTGGAGCGAAGCGATGACCATGCAGAATGCGAAACCGGCGCGGGCGCAACATCCGGCGGATCTGCTGGAGACCGGAAGCGCGCTCCGGGCGCATCCGGAAAGTTTCTCGCAGGCGAATGCAGTCCCTGGGACGCCGGAACGACACCGGGTCGTCGTCATCGGGGCGGGCCAGGCCGGGCTCTCGGTCGGCTATCACCTCAGTCGACGCGGCATCGAACATCTCATCCTCGACGGCGCAAAGCGCATCGGCGATGTCTGGCGGAACCGCTGGGACAGCCTGCGTCTGTTCACCCCGGCCAAGTTCGACGGGCTCGACGGTCTGCGCTTCCCCGGCGGTCGCGACCACTTTCCGACCAAGGATGAGATGGCCGATTACCTGGAAACCTACGCTGCCCACCACCGGCTGCCGGTGCGTCTGGGCGCGCGGGTGCAAAGATTGCACCAGGCAGACGGGCAATTCCGCCTCGAAACCACGGCCGGCACCTTTCTGGCGCAGCAGGTCGTTATCGCGGCGGCCAGCTATCAGAAGCCGCGGGTGCCGGCTTTTGCCGCGAACCTTCCGCCAGACGTGGTGCAGATGCACTCGCACCAGTACCGGAACGCAGGCCAGATCGGGGCCGGACCGGTGCTGCTGGTCGGAGCCGGCAACTCGGGGGCGGAAATCGCCATGGATCTGGCACCAACGCATGAAGTCTGGGTGGCCGGGCGCGACGTGGGCCACATCCCCTTTGATATCTCCGGCTTCCTGGGGCGCAAGATCCTGGTACGGCTCGTCATTCGGGGCTTGTTCCATCGCCTGTTGACGATGCGCACGCCCATGGGAAAGAAGTTCCGCCGCAAGATGCATGGCCACGGAATGCCGCTGATACGCACCCGCCCGGGTCAGTTGCAGCGCGCCGGCGTGCGCCGGATCGGCAGGATCAGCGGCATCGAGGCCGGATGTGCGATCTCGGAAGACGGCCACAGGCTGGCCCCGAGCACCGTGATCTGGTGCACTGGCTATCATCCCGGCTTCGATTTCATCGATTTGCCGGTGCTCGATCCGCAAGGCGAGCCGAGGCATCGCTTCGGCCGAGCCACCGACATCGACGGCCTCTACTTCAGCGGGCTTCATTTCCAGTACGCGGTCTCATCGACCATGATCGCGGGGGTCGGGCGCGATGCGCGTCGCGTCGCAGCCTGGGTTGCCGAGTCCGACCGCCGCCAGAGCCGTTCGA
This sequence comes from Halovulum marinum, assembly GCF_009697225.1. Lineage (GTDB taxonomy): Bacteria > Pseudomonadota > Alphaproteobacteria > Rhodobacterales > Rhodobacteraceae > Halovulum > Halovulum marinum. The sequence continues at coordinate 178,732 of NZ_WIND01000005.1, read as the reverse complement.
TCCCGTGTTGATACAGGCAAGGAGGATGCAGACATGAACAGGATTCTCTCCGCCGCCGTTCTCGCCGTTTTTACCTCGGCAGCGGCAGCTGAACCGGTCATCGTGCCAACGTCCGGCTCCGTGGACCAGACAGTGGGCGACTTGCAGGCAGCGGTCGAAGCCCAGGGTGGCCGGGTCTTCGGCGTGATCGACTTCGGCGGCGCTGTGCGTAGCGTCGGCAGCGATGTCGGCGATGTGCAGCTGGTGATCTTCGGCGATCCCCGGATCGGTGCGCAGGCGCTTTCGGCCGACCGCATGGCCGCGCTCGATCTGCCCGGAAAGGTCCTGGTCTACGACACGCCGGCAGGATCCGAGATGGCGTATGAGCAACCCGAAGAGATGCTGGCGGAGTGGAACATCCCCCCGGACGCGCCGGTCCTGACCATGATGTCCCGCGTCCTCGAAGCCATCACTTCGGCCGCGACGCGATAGATATTTTCTCCAGCGCGAACAAGCCGCTTGCCGGTAAAAATTGGTGCGGTCGAGAAGACTCGAACTTCCACGGGAGTTACCCCACAGCGACCTCAACGCTGCGCGTCTACCAATTCCGCCACGACCGCACGAAATGGTGCAGGCGCTATAGCAACTCCGTTTCGGGTTGTGAAGCGCCGTTTCGGAGCCCGGCCGAAGATTTCGTGACCGGCGCGGCGGAACCCGCCGCCGCGCCGCGGAACGCTACTGGCTGGACGGCATCGCGAAGGTCGGCAGCACCGTCGCGCCGCCGGTCTGCGCCGGCACCGGGCTGCCACCCAGGCCGGTCGCCGCGCGCAACAACTGCACCCGCTCGGGCTGGCCCGGAGCAAACACCGCCTGCGCGCCGCCGTCGAGCGCGGCAAAGGCCAGCTCGTACCAGGGCCGGGCCAGATCGACCCGCGTCGAGGCACCGAAGCCCTGCGACAGGTGGTGGCCGATCAGTTCGGCATAGACCGGCTCGCCCATCGCCACCAGCAGCAGCGCCGAGGCCAGCGCGACCTCGGGATTGTCGGTGCGATAGCCCGACGACAGGCAGATCCGCGCCGTTGTGGACAGCTGCGCCGGCGCCTGCCCGGTGGACAGGGCGAACTCGCTGACCTCGTCGAGGATCGCGTCGCGGCCACGGATCGACAGCCCCGAAAGATACGCGCGCATCGGCGGTACATAGGCCGGGCACTGCGCGTCCATCTGCGCCACGGTCAGGTTCGGGATCTGCCGCGCCATGGTCTCGCCCTGGGCGATGGCATAGGTCCGCGCCAGGCAGAACTGCTCGCTGAGCGCGAAATCAGGGTCGGAGACATTGGCCACCGTGGTGAAACCGCCGTTGGTGGTGGTGACCAGGCTGATCTGGTTGCAGGCGCTGGCCATCGACGCGGCCTGCGGCGCGGCGCCGAAACTGGGCAGCGGCGCGGCCGCGGCCTGCTGCGTTTCCGGCTCCGGCACCGCTTCGGGCGCCGGGGCGGGTACGGTCGCCACCGGCACGTTGACGGTCACCGCCGGCTGCGGTGCGCCCCGCGGCACGCCGGCCGCGTCGTCGCGATAGACCAGCAGCAGCCCGCGCGGCCCCATCGGGTTCTGCGCGATCAGCTGATGCGTCGCCGCCCCGCCCGACATCGCCCGGTGGTACGAGCCGACGAGGAAGCTGCGTTCGTAGTCGGTCAGCTGGCCGGTGGGCGCATAGCCCATGTGCGCCTGATACTGCGAGATCGCATTGCGCGAATTGCGGCCCAGGATGCCGTCCGGCGCCCCGGCCGGGAACCCGAAGTAGTTCAGCGCCGTCTGGGTTTCACGGTTCTGCGCCCGCACGGCAGCGGACGGCCCGCTCTTGCGCACCACGGTGCGCGTGGTCGTGGTCGCGGCCGGCCGGCGCTGCTGCTTTGTGGCTTCGTTGACGATCACCCCGCCGATCACACCGCCGATCACGCCGCCGATCACGTCCCCCGCATCGGCCGCCGCGCGCTGCGCCGGCACGATCGCCACGCAGATCGCCGTGACGGCGCCTAGCACTTTGCCCAACATCTGACTAAATCTCCTCGTGACACATGCCGCTCCCCAATTGCGGCGTGCCAATCCTAGCACAGAATCGCTCCTCATGACCGTTGACCTGCCCCCGACCGCCGCCGCTGCCAGCGCCACTGCCCCGGCGCCCGAATGGCTGCGCGCCGACGCGCCGGTGGCCTATCCCGACGCGGTCGCGGCGATGGAGGCGCGCGTCGCCGACATCCTGGCCGGCCGCGCGCCCGAGCAGGTCTGGCTGGTCGAGCATCCGCCGCTCTACACCGCCGGCACCTCGGCTCGCCCCGGGGATCTGCGTGCGCCAGACCGGTTCCCGGTCTACGAGACCCGGCGCGGGGGCGAATACACCTACCACGGGCCGGGGCAGCGGGTGGCCTATGTGATGCTGGACCTGAACCGGCGCGGCCGCGACGTGCGCCGCTTCGTCTGGCTGCTGGAGGAATGGGTGATCCGGACGCTGGCGCGCTTCAACGTCACCGGCGAGCGGCGCGCCGGCCGCGTCGGCGTCTGGGTGGTGCGGCCCGACCGCCCGCCGAACCCGGACGGCACCCCGGCCGAGGACAAGATCGCCGCCATCGGCGTGCGCCTGCGCCGCTGGGTCAGCTATCACGGCATCGCGCTGAACGTCGAGCCGGACCTCGGCCACTACGACGGCATCGTGCCCTGCGGCATCGCCGAGCACGGCGTGACCAGCCTGGTGGACCTCGGCCTGCCGGTGACCATGGACGACGTCGATCTGGCGCTGCGCGCCAGCTTCGCCGAGGTGTTCGGCGCCCTGCCCGCAAGCGGCTGAGGCCGCCGCGCCAGCGCGACAATTCACCCCGTCCGCGCAGGCAGGAACCGGTTGAGAGCGCCAACCGCCGGCTCTATAGTCGCCGCCACACCCGCGCGGCGTCCAGCCGGCGGCGAAAGACAATGCGCCTCAGGAGAAGCACATGGCAGACGCTACGGCCCACGCCCATGGCGAGCATGACAGCCGCGGGTTTTTCACCCGCTGGTTCATGTCCACCAACCACAAGGACATCGGGATCCTCTACATCATCGTGTCCGCGCTGCTGGGCCTGATCTCGGTCGGGTTCACCATGTTCATGCGGCTGGAACTGATGGAGCCGGGCGTGCAGTACATGCTGCTGGCCGACGGCACGCCGAACGGGCACCTGTGGAACGTGATGATCACCGGCCACGGCATCCTGATGATGTTCTTCGTGGTCATCCCGGCGCTGTTCGGCGGTTTCGGCAACTATTTCATGCCGCTGATGATCGGCGCACCGGACATGGCGTTCCCGCGGATGAACAACCTCAGCTTCTGGCTGTTCGTCGCCGGCTCGTCGCTGGCGGTGCTGTCGGTGGTCACTCCGGGCGGCAACGGGCAACTGGGATCGGGCATCGGCTGGGTGCTCTACGCGCCGCTGTCGACGACCGAACAGGGCATGTCCACCGACATCGCGATCTTCGCCGTGCACCTGTCGGGCGCGTCGTCGATCCTGGGCGCGATCAACATGATCACCACCTTCCTGAACATGCGTGCGCCGGGCATGACCCTGTTCAAGGTGCCGCTGTTCGCCTGGTCGATCCTGGTCACCGCCTTCCTGATCCTGCTGGCCCTGCCGGTGCTGGCCGGCGCCATCACCATGCTGCTGACCGACCGCAACTTCGGCACCGCATTCTTCGACGCGGCCAACGGCGGCGATCCGGTTCTCTACCAGCACCTGCTGTGGTTCTTCGGCCATCCCGAGGTGTACATCGTGATCGTGCCGGGCTTCGGCATCATCAGCCACGTTGTCTCGACCTTCTCGCGCAAGCCGATCTTCGGCTACTTGCCGATGGTCTTCGCGATGATCGCGATCGGCGCGCTGGGCTTCGTCGTGTGGGCGCACCACATGTACACGGTCGGCATGTCGACCACCCAGCAGGCCTATTTCATGATGGCCACCATGGTCATCGCGGTGCCGACGGGGATCAAGATCTTCAGCTGGATCGCGACCATGTGGGGCGGCTCGGTCGAGTTCAAGACGCCGATGCTGTTCGCCATCGGCTTCATCTTCCTGTTCACCGTGGGCGGCGTGACCGGCGTGGTGCTGTCGCAGGCCGCCGTCGACCGTGTCTATCACGACACCTACTACGTCGTGGCGCATTTCCACTATGTGATGAGCCTGGGCGCGGTGTTCGCGATCTTCGCCGGCGTCTACTACTGGATCGGCAAGATGTCCGGCCGCCAGTACCCCGAGTTTTGGGGCAAGGTGCACTTCTGGCTGTTCTTCATCGGCGCCAACGTGACCTTCTTCCCGCAGCACTTCCTGGGCCGCCAGGGCATGCCGCGCCGCTACATCGACTACCCCGAGCAGTTCGCCCTGTGGAACGAGGTCAGCTCGTACGGCGCGTTCCTCTCCGGCGCCTCGTTCCTGCTGTTCTTCGGCATCGTGTTCTACACCCTGTTCCGCGGCGAGCGCATCTCCGAGCCGGCCTACTGGGGCGCGCACGCGGACACGCTGGAGTGGACGCTGCCGAACCCGCCGCCGGAGCACACCTTCGAGACGCTGCCCACCCGCGAGATGTGGGACAAGCAGCACCACTGAGATGCGCCCGCAGAACGGAAATAACGACGAGGCCGGGGCTGAGACCCCGGCCTCTTCGCTTCCGGGGCCGAGCCGCAGCGACCCGCCGCTGCTGGAACTGGAGCTGCACCCGCACCGGTCGATGAGCCTGCGCGGCTTCCGCTGGGTGCTGATCATCACCTCGGTGGGGCTGGCGGTGCCGCTGGTCCCGTTCCGGGGCACGCCGGTCGGCTGGGGCCTGCTGCCGTTCCTGGTGGGGGCGCTGGTGGCGCTCTACCTGGCGATCCGGCGAAACTACCGCGACGCCCGGCTGCACGAGGTCCTGCGCCTGTGGCCCGACCTGATCACCGTGGAGCGGCACGAGACCGACGGCCGGGTGTTGCGCTGGCAGGCCAACCCGTACTGGGTCACCGTGACGCTGCACGACGACGCGCGGCTGGAAAACTATCTCACGCTGAAAGGCGCGGGGCGGGAAATCGAACTCGGCGCCTTCCTCGGCCCCGAAGAACGGATCGCGCTGCACGCGCGACTGCGCCGGGCCTTGGCGCAGATTGCCGCAGGGGGCTGAGCCCGGCCCGGCAGCAGCCTGTCCCTGTTGATCTTGCAGGCGCAGGTCGCCCGGCGCGGTTCCGTAATCACGCGCCGGAACGGGCCGCTGACCAGCAGAAGCGGCAGCCGCTGGATGCGGCTGCCGCAAGGCGTCGGTCAGACGAACAGGAAGTGGTCCGCGGTCAGGTCGGCGGCCGCGACCCCGATCAACTCGGCGTCCGATCCGTTGTAGGCGATCCGGGACGACGACGTGCCGGTGATGGTCAGATCCGCGAACTCGGTCACCCCGGCCGCGCTGATCGCGATCAGGTCGAGAACCAGATCGAAATCCGTCACCCGGTCGTGCGCGCCCTCGCCGGTCAGGACGACGACATCCTCGCCGCTGCCGGTCGTGATGGTGTTCCGGCCGGCTCCGCCGATGATCAGGTCGTTGCCGGCGCCGCCGTTGATCTGATCGTTGCCGTCATCGCCGTTGATGACGTCATGACCGGCGCCGCCGAAGATGATGTCCTGCGAATTGCCGCCCGACATCAGGTCGTTGCCGCCGCCGCCGATCAGCACGTCGCGTCCGGTCCCGCCAAGCATGACGTCTGCGCCGCCGCCGCCGAACAGGAAGTCGTCGCTGGCCTCGCCGTCGATCCAGTCGCCACCACCCCCGCCGAAGACGAAGTCGTTGCCGGGGCCGGCCTCGATGAAGTCTCGACCAAAGCCACCAAGGATCACGTCGTCGCCCCGCTCGCCGAACAGGAAGTCGCGCCCGGCACCGCCGTCGATGATATCGTCACCCCTGCCGGCATAGACCAGATCCATGCCCCGACCGGCGCTGATCACGTCCCAGCCGTCCCCGGTTTCGATGACGTCGTTGCCGCCCCGCGCATCGACGATGTCATCCGCGCTGCCGCCGAGGATCTCGTCGGCGTCTGCGCCGCCCTCATGGCGTGCCACCACGTTGATATGCACGGTGGCGAGTTCGAACCCGTCGCGCGAGAAGTCGCCGGCCGTCGGGTCGATGATGGTTCCCGCCGCGGTGGTGCCGCCGAGGATCGTCATCGGCTCGCCGTTCGGCCCCGCGACCGGGCCGTTCTCGCCGCCGATATAGCCCGGATGGGCGGCAATGGCGCTGTTGGTCGCGTCTCCGGTGTTCGGCGCATTCTGGTTGATGAACGCGGCGTCCTGCTCGGTGTTCGCTTCGGTTCCCGCGTCCAGCACGTCGCTGCCGTGGATCGTGATCTGGGTCGCGCCGTTGAAGTTGCCGCCGGCGTCGAACAGCTCGATCGGATCGTCCGAGCCGATGAAGGCATCGTTCGACGGGATCACCATCGCCCCGAACTGCAGGTAACGGTGATCCTGCTCATCGACGTCGAAGATCGTCGACGCCAGCTCGAAGGGGTCGATGACACCGGCCGCACCGAAATCGCCCGACACCATACCGGAAAGGCCGGTCACGCCGGTGGCGGCGGCGAATTCGCCGTTCAGCGTGTCCAGCGTGCCGTCCTCGGCAAGCCGCTCCAGGCCGGCGCTTGCGGTGTCGCCGATGTCGAACAGGTCGAACCCACCATCGTTAAAGCCAACCCAGACAGGAGTCAGGTACAGACCACCGATATCGGTTTCGTTCCGAACGGATACTCTAATCTCGACCATTGTTTTACCCCAATGAACAATTATGCCCACGCGCACGATTCACGCAGCATGCAGGGTAGTTCATGCGTCCGCCTTCGCCAGACCATAATGTTAACGAACTTTAAATAAATCTCCCCCGCGCCACGCCGCCTGGCCCTCCCGGACGCCGGCGCAGAGCCCCGGAAGTTCAAGGATTCGAACCGGCACATCAAGAGAACCGAGGCCGGATGTGGTTCACTCTGCGCGGAACGCGGGACGTTCCTGTCAAGATGGGGGATAGCATGATGCTTGACAGACCCTGCCTGCCGGCCCTCGCTGCCGCGACGATCCTGGCACTGCCGGCCGTCGGCGGCGAAATGGCGCACTACGGCGCGCAGCCGCGTGCGGTCGAGGCGCAGATCGTCACGGCTCCGGTGGTCACCTTCCCCGGCTTCGAGGACAGCCAGCGCCAGATCGACGGCGCGACCGCCACGCTGGTCAGCTACGACGGCGGCGTGCTGGTGGATGTGGCCACGGCCGAATTGATGCCCGGGCACGGCTATACCATGTGGTTCGTGCCGATCAACGCGCCCGAGGCCTGCGCCGCCGCGCCGTGCACGTCATCCGACGTGGTCGGCAACCACGAGGCCGTGCAGTCCGACGTCAGCTATGGCGCCGGTGCGATCGCCGACGCCGACGGGCGCGCGAGGTTCACCACCCACCGGGCGGCCGGAGATCTGGTCGATCCCTGGTTCGGCCACGGGCTGCAGAAGCCGATGACCGCCGAGGTCCATGTGGTGATCCGCGACCACGGCCCGATGGACGGGCTTTCCGCCGCCGCGGTCGAGGACGCTCTCACGAGCCATGCGGGTCAGTGCGATCCGGGCAAGCTGCCCGATTTCGACGGCGCGCGCATCGGCATGGCGGGCGGCTATGCCTGCCAAAACGTGCAGGACGCCGTCTTCATCCAGGGCGCGGCGCCGGCGCTGTGATCCAGCAAGGGGGTCCCGGGCGGCCGCGTCCGCCCGGGATCAGACGGCCGCCGCCGGGGCGCGCGGCGCGCCTTCAGCCTGCTCGCGCTCCCGGCCGCGCCCGCGGCCGGACATCAGCCACATCAGCAGGCTCAGCACGGCGAGATTTGCCACGCCGGCGATCGCCGCATTGGCATACGACCAGGTGTAGGCGCCGGTCAGATCGTAGAACCAGCCGCCCTGGTAGCCGCCAAGACCGTGACCAGCCCAGGCGAAGACCATGACGATGCCCAGCACCGATGCGCGCCGCGCCGGCGGCGCCAGCGCGCGCGTCGTCGCCAGCACCCCGGTCATCACCCCGGCATAGCCGAACCCGTAGATCACCGCGAACACGGCGAAGCCACCCAGCCCCTGCACCAGGGTAAAGCCGAACACCAGCAGCGTCTGCCACGCCGAGGCGAGCATCCACGCCGGAACCGGGCCGATCAGGTCGGCCAGACGCCCGAAGGCGATGCGGCCGAGGATGCCCACCAGCAGCATGCCGAAGGCGATGCCGCTGGCCTGCTCGACGCCGAAGCCGCGGCCCTGGATCAGCGGCACCAGGTGGACCAGCGCCACCGCCATGCAGGTGCAGCAGAAAAACGACGCCGCCGACAGCATCGCCGTCACCAGCCGCGGAGACACCGGCACCGGCGATCCGGTGCCGGCCGCCGGACCGCCAGCGCCGGCGGCGTCCGGACGCGGCGGCGGCCGCTGCAGCGCCGCCAGCGGCAGCAGCAGCAGCAGCGATGCCGCCCCCAGGATCGCCAGCGCCGCGCGCCATCCGTACCCGCCGATCAGCAGGCCGGTCACGAACGGCACACCGCCCTGCCCCAGCGCCTGCCCCGCCGACGCGATGCCCAGCGCCAGCCCCGCACCGCGCCCGAACCAGTTGCCGACATTGGCGATCAGCGGCGCGAACAGCGCCCCGGCGCCGAGAAAGCCGGCCAGGAAGAACAGCAGCTGCAGTTGCCACAACGCCTGCGCCTGCGACGCCGCCAGCACGCAGGCCGAGAACACCGCCGCGCCGAACAGGCAGACCGCGCGGGTCGAGGTCACCTCGGCCATCCGGCCCATCAGGATGCCTCCGGCCGCCAGCCCCACCAGCCCGGCGGTGTTGATCAGCGCCACTTCGGCGCGGCTGCGGGCGAAGGCCTCCTGAAGCGGGATGATCAGCACCGACAACCCGTTGACCATCAGCCCCATGGCCACCGCCAGCATCACGGCAGCGGACAGGACGATGGTCCAGCGATAGGAAGGCTCGGGCGAGACGTCGGCGCGCATGGCTCTCCTTCCCGGATGCGGGCGGAGCCAGTCTAGCAGGAACCGCCGGCCGGGTCGCGACGGATCCGCGGGCGGGCCGCGGTCAGCCCAGCGCGGCCTTGACGCGCTGCCCGGCCTTGCCGAAATCGATCTGCCCGGCATAGCGCGACTTCAGCACGCCCATGATCCGGCCCATGTCGCGGATCGAGCTGGCGCCGGTCTCGGCGATCGCCTCGCGGATCGCCTTGTCGACGTCCTGGTCCGACAGCGGCTTGGGCAGGAACCCCTGGATGATCTTGATCTCCGCGCGCTCCTGCTCGGCCAGCTCGATGCGGCCGGCCTCGTCATAGGCCTCGGCGCTGTCGCGCCGCTGCTTGATCATCTTGGCGAGAATGTCGCGGATCTCGGCCTCGCTGACGCCTTCGGTGTTCTCCTCCGAGCGGGCGGCGATGTCGCGATCCTTGATCGCGGCGTTGATCAGGCGAAGCGTCGAGAGGCGGAGCTGGTCTTTCGCCTTCATCGCCTCCTTCAGCTCGCGCGAAAGGCGGGTGCGGATCATGGGGATCACCTTGCTGCGTTCATACCTCAAGACCGACCGTTATATCGGTGCCGGCGGATCGTTACAAATCATTTCAATGTGCGCGCACCGCGGCCCGTCCTGCCCGGCGACGCCGTCGCGGCTTGACCGCCCGGCATGTCGGGCATAGGTTCCGCGCGACCTTCGAACAGGATGCCCGCCCATGACCGCCGATCCCCGGACGGCCGCCGCCGACGCGGCCGCAAGCCCCGAGAAACCGACCGCCTGCCTGGTTCTGGCCGACGGACAGATCTTCTACGGGCGCGGCTTCGGGGCCGAGGGTCTGGCGGTGGCCGAACTGTGCTTCAACACCGCGATGACAGGCTACCAGGAGATCATGACCGACCCCAGCTACGCCGGGCAGGTGGTGACCTTCACCTTTCCGCACGTCGGCAACGTCGGCGTGAACCCCGAGGACGACGAGACCGCCGATCCGGTCGCCGCCGGGATGATCGTCCGCTGGGATCCGACCGAGCCGTCGAACTGGCGCGCCGCCGGGCACCTGTCCGACTGGCTGGCCGCGCGCGGCCGCATCGGCCTGGGCGGCGTCGACACCCGCCGCCTGACCCGCGCGATCCGCCACCAGGGCGCACCGCACGTCGCGATGGCGCACGACAAGGACGGGAACTTCGACCTGGAAGACCTGACCGCCCGCGCCCGCGCCTTCGCCGGTCTCGAAGGCGCCGACCTCGCCAGGGAAGTCACCTGCGCCCAGTCCTACCGCTGGGACGAGATGCGCTGGGCCTGGCCCGACGGATACGCCAGGCGGCAGACGCCGGGGCACAAGGTCGTCGCCATCGACTACGGCGCCAAACGCAACATCCTGCGCTGCCTGGCCAGCGCCGGCTGCGACGTCACCGTGCTGCCCGCCTCGGCCACCGCCGAGGACATCCTGGCGCTGCAACCCGAGGGCCTGTTCCTGTCGAACGGCCCCGGCGATCCGGCGGCGACCGGTGCTTATGCGGTGCCGATGATCCGCGAGGTGCTGGACAAGTCCGACATCCCTGTGTTCGGCATCTGCCTCGGGCACCAGATGCTCGGTCTGGCGCTGGGCGCGAAGACCCTGAAGATGAACCACGGCCACCACGGCGCGAACCACCCGGTGAAGGACCACACCACCGGCAAGGTCGAGATCGTGTCGATGAACCACGGCTTCGCGATCGACACCCAGTCGCTGCCCGCGGGTGTCGAGGAAACCCATGTGTCGCTGTTCGACGGCTCGAACTGCGGCATCGCGATGCGCGACCGGCCGGTGTTCTCGGTGCAGTACCACCCCGAGGCCAGCCCGGGGCCGATGGACAGCTACTACCTGTTCGAGCGCTTCGTCGCCGCGATGAAGGCGCGCGCCGCCTGACCGACGCGGCCGGTTCCGGGTTCGTCCGGACCCCTCGCCGGCATCGCCGCGCCCGGCGCACCGCACCCGTTAAGCCGCTGTTAAGTTAACGCGGTCAAGGATCGGCGCATTCCGTTGCGAGGACCGACGCGTGCCCCGATCCGCCGCCGCCCAAGACCTCGACCGGCCGGCGCGCGCGCCCCGGCTGGGCGAGTTGCTGCGCGCGGCCGGCGCGGTACCGCCGGCCGCGGTCGACTCGGCGCTCGCGGCGCGCGGGATCGTGCCCCTGGGCGAGGCGCTGCGCCGCCGCGGCGCGGTCACCGGCGCTACCATCGCCGGCGCACTGGCGGCGCAGTCCCGTCTGCCGCTGGCGGACCTCGAAGCCGACCCCCCGGATCCGGTACTGTCGCAAGGCATGGACCCGCGCGGCCTGCTCCGGCTCGGCGCGCTGCCCTGGCGGCGGCAGGACGGGCGGCTGGTGATCGCCATCGAGGGCCCGGACGCGCGGGCGCGGCTGCTGGCGCGGCGGCCCGCGCTCGACGGACAGGTCGACTTCGCGGTCGCCGAGCGCCGCGCCATCGAGGACGCGATCCTGGCGCTGCATGGCCCCGCCCTGGCCGAGGCCGCCCGCGACCGCTGCCCCGAGGCCGTCTCGTGCCGCGGCTGGACCCGCCGGTCGGGCGCGGTGCTGCCGGTGATCGCGCTGACGCTCGCCGCCGCCGCGCTGCTGGCGCCGCTGCCGCGATTCCTGGCGCTGCTGGGCTGGCTGGCACTGGTCAACGCCTGCACCACCGCGCTGCGGGCGGTGGCGCTGGTGGAAAGCTTCCGCGCCGGGACAGACGCGCCGCGCCGCCCGCCGGCGGGCGCGCCGTTGCCGGTGATCTCGCTGCTGATCCCGCTGTTCCGCGAGGACGCCACGCTGCGCCAGCTGATCGCGGCGCTGGAAGCCAGCGACTACCCGCGCGAGCGGCTGGACGCGATCTTCATCCTCGAGGCGGACGACGTCGCCACGCCGATCGCGCTGGCCCGGACCCGGCTGCCGCCGTGGGCGCGGGTGCTGACCGTGCCCCCCGACACGCTCAAGACCAAGCCGCGGGCGATGAATCTGGCGCTCGACTTCTGCCGCGGCGACATCGTCGGCATCTACGACGCCGAGGACCGCCCCGAGCCGGACCAGCTGCGCCGCGTCGCCGAGCATCTGGCCGCCGCCCCGCCCGAGGTCGGCTGCGTGCAAGGATATCTGGACTTCTACAACCCGCGCCAGAACTGGCTGGCGCGCTGTTTCGCTGTGGAATACGCGATCTGGTTCCGGGTGCTGCTGCGCGGCGTGCAGCGCCTGGGCATGCCGCTGCCGCTGGGCGGCACCACGGTGTTCTTCCGCCGCCGGGTGCTGGAGCGGGTCGGCGCGTGGGATGCGCACAACGTGACCGAGGACGCCGACCTGGGCATGCGCCTCGCCCGCCTCGGCTATCGCACCGAGATGGTCGCCACCACCACCTACGAAGAGGCGAACTGCCGCCCCTGGCCGTGGGTCCGGCAGCGCTCGCGCTGGCTGAAGGGCTACGCGATGACCTGGGTTACGCACATGCGCGCCCCGGTCCGGCTGTGGCGCGAGCTCGGGCCGGCCGGTTTCGCCGGCTTCCAGCTGCTGCTGCTGGGCGGGCTGACGGCCTATCTGGCCACGCCGCTCTACTGGGCGCTCTGGGCCGGCTGGCTGGGGTTCGATCTGGCGGTGTTCGCCAGCGGGCCGCGCTGGCTGTGGACGGCGTGGTTCGCGTCGATGTCGCTGGGCCAGGCGGTGATGGCGGCGGTCGCGCTGCGCGCGGTCTGGGCGCGCCCGCGCCGCCACCTGATCGCCACCGTGCCGCTGATGTTCCTGTACTGGCCGCTGGGCGCGCTCGCCGCCTGGCGCGCGGTGACCGAGCTGTTCACCCGGCCGTTCTACTGGGCAAAGACGGATCACGGCCTCTGACACTCGCACCGGCTCCCGGCGCTGCGTCCGCCCGAACCGGGCTTGCCCGCCCAGCCGGCGGACGCTGCCTAGGCCACGCCGAACAGGGTACACGCTTCGGGCAGATAGCGCTCGCGGATCGCGTTGTTGCCGGGCCGCAGGTCTTCCAGCAGCGCGTCGCGGGCCGCCTGGTCCAGGTCGGGAAGCTCCGGCGCGGCGCCGTTGCGCGCCAGCGCCTGCAGCAGCCCAGCCTCGCCGGTCGTCCCGTTGACCCGCAACGACCGGTGCGGCAGCAGCCCGGCCGGCGCCGGCAGATCCGCCGCGGCCAGAAACCCCGGCACCAGCGGCAGATCGTGCGGATAGCGCATCAGGCGGATGTTCTCCGGCCCGAACGCGTCCTCCCACCACGCCAGCATCGCCGCGTAGTCCAGCCGCGCGCGGGTGCGCGGATCCTGCAGCCACGCCGCGACCGGCCGCGCCTCGGCCACCGCCGGGTCCAGCACCACCTGGCGATAGGCCGACAGCGCCCATTCGTCCTGCCGCCGCAGGCAGACCACCACCCGCACGTCGAACCGCTCGGCAAGCGGCGCAAGCGCCCGCGCGTACACCGGATCGGGGGCCGACAGCCCCTCGGCGCTGAGCACGGTGACCGGCGCGCGCACGCGCTCGGTATAGCCGGCGATCAGCTCCGCTGCCGCGCCGGGCGCGTCTCCGGGCGCCTCGGCGGCGATGGCCCGGACCAGGTCCTGGTGTTTCTCGGGCGCGCCGGACTTCGGTCGCGGATAGCGCACGCCCATCAGCCGCAGCGCGGCGCGGTTGCGCGCCAGGAACCGCTGCAGCGCCGACGTGCCCGTGCGCTCCATCCCGATGTGGAGAACGATCCGCCGTTTCACCCCCGCGTCCCCGCTCAGAGCCGCCCGGCGCCCTGCCTGAGCCGGGTCTCGTAGGCCGACGAGATGTGCTCGCGGATCGCCGCGTCCGCCGCGGCGCCGTCGCGCGCGGCGATCGCATCGACGATCGCCCGATGCTGGTCCAGCGCGACACCGGTGCGGCCCTCGGCCTGGAAGGTGGTGACGCTCATCAGCGCCATCGAGCGGTGCACGGCCTCGAGCTGCTGCACCAGATAGCGGTTGTGGCTGGCCAGGTGCAGCTGGCGGTGGAACCGCTTGTTGGCGCGGCTCATCCGCTCCGGCTGGTCCATCAGCGCCCGGTCCTCGTCGATCATCGAGAACAGCACCCGGACCTCCTCGGGGGTGGCGTGCTGGGCGGCCAGCCGCGCCGCCAGCGCCTCCAGCTCGGCACGCAGCACGTAAAGCTCGCCGATCTGGTCGTGGTTCAGCGAGGCGACGATCAGCGAACGGCCGTCGCGGGCCAGGATGCCCTGCGTCTCCAGCCGCTGGAACGCCTCGCGGATCGGCGTGCGGCTGACGCCGAAACGCTCCGCCAGCTCGGCCTCGACCAGCCGGTCGCCCGGCCGGTATTCGCCCTTGTCGATGGCGTCCAGCACCAGGTCGTAGGCATCCTTGTGCGCCTGGATCTCGCTCGGCATCCGCTTCCTCTCGTCCGCTCAACCAGTTACCCCCCGTGCCGCGGGTTGTCGACGGTTTTCCGCGCCGCAGCATTGAGCCGCGCGCCGCGGCGGCGTATGCCGGGGCATGGCCAGGCACCGCTTCATCCATGTCCGCACCTGGGTCTTCGACCTGGACAACACGCTGTACCCGCCCGGCGCCCGGCTGTTCGACCAGATCGAGGCGCGGATGAACGGCTTCATTCGCGCCCGTCTGGGGCTGGACGAGGCCGCCGCCGCCGCGTTGCGCCGCGACTACTGGCGCGACCACGGCACCACGCTGACCGGGCTGATGACGCACCACCGGGTGGAGCCGGACGGCTTTCTCGAGGAGGTGCACTCCATCGACCTGACCGGGCTGACCGCCGAGCCGGGGCTGCGCGCCGCGATCGCCGCGCTGCCAGGGCGCAAGATCGTCTATACCAACGGCTCGCGCGGGCACGCACGCGGGGTGACGGCGGCGCTGGGCCTGGCGGGACTGTTCGACGCGCTCTATGGCGTCGAGGACGCCGGCTACGCGCCGAAGCCGCGGGCCGAGGCGTTCGCCGCGGTGTTCGACGCCGACGGGCTGGACCCGTGCCGCGCGGCGATGTTCGAGGACGATCCGCGCAACCTTGCGGTGCCGCACGCGCTGGGCATGCGTACTGTACTCGTGGGCCCCGGGATCCCGCCGGCGCCGCATATCCACCACTGCACCGAGGACCTGCCGGGCTTTCTGTCGCAACTGGTCTGAGCGCCCTTCCCCGACCGTCGCCGGCGGACTAGGTTTGCGGCCATGACCGCGCGCCCCGAGATCCGGCCCGAAATCCTGACCGCAGACATCGCCGTCGCCGGCGGCGGCATCGCCGGCATGACCGCCACCGCGGTGTTCGCCGCCCTGGGCCTGCGCACGATCTGCATCGAGCCGGCGCGCCCCGTCACCGCGCCCCGCGCGGCGGGCGCCGACCTGCGCAGCACCGCCTTCCTGGAGCCCGCGATCGCGCTGATGGACGAGGCCGGTCTGTGGGACCGCCTCGCGCCCCACGGCACCGACCTGCGGGTGATGCGCCTGCTCGATGCCGCCGGTCCGGACGGCGCCGTACGGGAGCAAGCGGATTTCGATGCGGCCGAGATCGGCCGGACACGCTTCGGCGTCAACCTGCCCAACCGGCTGCTCCGGCGCGAGCTGCTGGCCCATCTCGAGGCGCAGCCATTCGCCACGCTGCTTGCGGGCACCGCCGTCAGGCGCCTGACCCCGCGCACCGCCGGGGCGATCCTGCACCTGTCCGACGGCCGCCAGGTCCGCGCCCCGCTGGTGGTCGCCGCCGACGGCCGCGACAGCCCGCTGCGGCAGGCGGCCGGTATTTCCGCGCCGCGCTGGGACTACGGCCAGCAGGCGCTGGTCTTCGCTGTCGCGCATCCGCGGCCGCACGACAACGTCTCGATCGAGGTGCACCGCGACGGCGGCCCGTTCACCCTCGTGCCGCTGCCCGACCGGGACGGCACGCCGCATTCGGCCGTCGTCTGGATGGAGCGCGGCGCCGAGGTCGCCCGGCTGCGCGCGCTCGACACGGACGCCTTCGCGCAGGCGGCCACCGAGCGTTCCTGCGGCGAACTGGGCCCGCTGACCCTGGCCTCGGAGCGCGCCGCCTGGCCCATCGTCAGCCAGATCGCCGCCCGCTTCGATGCCGCGCGGCTGGCGCTGATCGCCGAGGCCGCGCATGTCGTCCCGCCGATCGGCGCGCAGGGGCTGAACACCTCGCTCGCCGACGTCGCCTGCCTGAAAGAGCTGATCGCCGCCACGCGCGGCGATATCGGCGCGCCGGATCTGCTCGCCCGCTACAACCGCGCCCGCCAGCCCGAGACCGCGCTGCGCGTCGCCGGCATCGACGCGCTCAACCGTGCCGCCATGACCGGTGCACCCACACTGCAGGCCGCCCGCCGCGCCGCGCTCGCCCTGCTCCACCGCACGGGGCCGCTGAAGACCGCCGCGATGCGCCTCGGCCTCGGCGCGCACCCAGCTTCCACCGTCCCGAAAATATCCCCGCCGGAGGCATCCGGCAACGGCCACGGGCGCTAACGCCCGGCCCCGAACAGCGCATCGGGGCCCACGTCCTCCTGCCGCAGCAGCACGTTCGATTCGATCTCGCCCACCCCCGGCAGGGTCATGATCCGCCGCCGCAGGATGCGCTCGAAATCGCCCAGGTCGCGCGCCACGACCTTCAGCCGGTAGTCGTAGATCCCCAGCACGTGCTGCACCACCTGCACCTCGGGGATGGCGATCACCGCGCGTTCGAACTCGGCCAGGCTGACCCGCCCCCTGGCGGCCAGCTTCACGCCCAGGAAGACGACCACGCCGAAGCCCAGCTTCTCGCGGTCCAGCACCGCGTGGCGGCCGGTGATCACGCCCGCCTGCTCCAGCCGCCTGACGCGCCGCCAGGCCGCCGGCTGCGAGACGCCGACGATGTCCGCCAGCACCTGGGTCGAGCGCCCGCCGTCCGCGATCAGCGCGCGCAGCAGGGCCCGGTCGGTGTCGTCGAGGTCCAGTCCCATCAGATCGCCAGCGCCTCCGAGTTCTTCAGCTCCGACACCAGCATCAGCGCCTCGATGTCCGCGATGTGCGGCAACGCCAGGATCCGTTCCTGATAGATCTGCTGGTAGTGGCCGAGGTCCCGCGCGACCACGTCCATGCGGATGTCGACCCGGCCCAGCAGCGTCTCGATGCTCTGCACGTTGGCGATCCGGCGCGCCTCGGCGATGAAGGCATCGAAGGCGCGCGGCTCGGTCTTGTCCAGGGTCACCCGCAGGAACACCTGCACCTCGAAGCCCAGCGCCCTGAGGTCCAAGGCCACGCGGCGGGCAGCGATGACGCCGCCGGCCTCCAGCCGGTCGATGCGCCGGCGGCAGGCCGAGACCGAGATTCCGGCGGCCTCGGCCAGCACCGAGACCGGGCGCGCCGCGTCCTCCTGCAACAGGCGCAGCAGGTGGCGGTCGATGCGGTCGATCTGCATGAAAGTCTCGCTTCGGTCCGATATGGCGAATGAATGCGCCACATAATCCGCGAATATCGCGGAAATGGCAAACGCGTTCTCAGCTGCCCCGATCTATCCTGCGCCGGTCACTTCCAGACAGGAACCAGAACCGGAGGCAACGCCATGCGCGTCTATTACGATCGCGACTGCGACATCAACCTGATCAAGGACAAGAAGGTCGGCATCATCGGCTACGGCAGCCAGGGCCACGCCCACGCGCTGAACCTGCGCGATTCGGGTGCCAGGAACATCGCCATCGGCCTGCGCGAGGGCTCGCCCTCCGCCGCCAAGGCCGAGGCCGAGGGCCTGCAGGTCATGGGCCTGGCCGAGGTCTCGGCCTGGGCCGACGTGCTGATGCTGACCATGCCGGACGAGCTTCAGGCCGACACCTACCGCAAGTATGTGCATGACAATCTGCGCGACGGTGCGGCGATCGCCTTCGCCCATGGCCTGAACGTGCACTTCGGCCTGATCGAGGCCAAGCCCGGCGTCGACGTGATCATGATGGCGCCCAAGGGCCCCGGCCACACCGTCCGCGGCGAGTTCGTCAAGGGCGGCGGCGTGCCCTGCCTGGTCGCCGTGCACAACGACGCCACCGGCACCGCGCTGGAGATCGCCAAGTCCTACTGCTCGGGCATCGGCGGCGGCCGTTCCGGCATCATCGAGACCGACTTCCGCCAGGAATGCGAGACCGACCTGTTCGGCGAGCAGGCTGTCCTGTGTGGCGGCCTGGTCGAGCTGATCCGCATGGGTTTCGAGACCCTGGTCGAGGCCGGCTACGATCCGGAAATGGCCTATTTCGAGTGCCTGCACGAGGTGAAGCTGATCGTCGATCTGATCTACGAGGGCGGCATCGCGAACATGAACTACTCGATCTCGAACACCGCCGAGTACGGCGAGTATGTCTCGGGCCCGCGCATCCTGCCCTACGACGAGACCAAGACCCGGATGAAGGCGGTGCTGAAGGACATCCAGGATGGCCGCTTCGTCCGCGACTGGATGCAGGAATGCCAGGCCGGGCAGCCGTCGTTCAAGGCGATCCGCCGCAACAACGACGCCCACCAGATCGAGGCCGTCGGCGAGAAGCTGCGCGGCATGATGCCCTGGATCTCGGAAGGTAAGATGGTCGACAAGGCCAAGAACTGATTGTGACAAATCGCGCACCCGGGGGACGGCCCCGGGTGCGCGAGCCGGGTTTTCCTAGCCTTGGATCGGCGCGCTCGGTAAGGTCCGCGCAAAAGCGATTTGCAGGAGCGAGACATGGGCAGAGCCTTCCTGATCCGCTGGGCCGCCGCGCTGGCGCTGGTCCTGCTGACCTACAATCCCGCCGGTTTCAGCTATGTCGACTGGGTGCGCGGCGGCTTCGACCAGTCGCCGGCGCTGAAGGTGCTGATCGGCCTGCTGCTGTTCGTCGCCTATGTGATCTACCTGCGCGCCACCGTCCGCTCGATCGGCATCGTCGGCATCGGTCTGGTGCTGGCGATCATCGCGGCGCTGATCTGGGTGCTGATCGAGGCCGGGATCGTCTCGGTCGAGAACCCCTCGGTGATGGCCTGGCTGGGGCTGATCACGCTGTCGGTGGTGATGGGCGTCGGGCTGAGCTGGTCGATCATCCGCCGCCGGCTGTCCGGCCAGCTGGACGTGGACGACGTCGAGGAGACAAGCGCCTGACCGCGCGGCTTGCGCAGCGCGGCCGGGTCGGGTCCGGGGGCGGGGGTGATTTGCCCATCGACAAGCCCGACCTCATGGCCTAGACACCGGCGCTGAGCCGGAAACGCACGGGAACCGCACGGGCACGTCATGGAAAACATCGTTCTGATCATCCACCTTCTGCTGGCGCTGGCGCTGATCCTGTCGGTGCTGCTGCAGCGCTCCGAAGGGGGCGGGCTGGGGATCGGCGGCGGTGGCGGCGGCGTGATGTCCGGGCGTCCGCCCACCACGCCGATGGCCAAGGTGACCTGGATCCTGGCGATCGGCTTCATCTGCACCAGCCTGGCGCTGACCTGGATCGCCACGCGCGATTCCGCCGGCAGTTCGGTGATCGACCGCGTCGGCGTCGAGACCCCGGCCCCCGCCGGCGGCAGCACCGGCGGCGCCGGCGGGATCGCCCTGCCGCCCGCGCTGGATGGTGGCGATCTGACGCCGCCCGCGCCCGTGCCCGCGGATGGCGCAGGCGGCACCTCGGGCAGTTCCGGCGCATCGGGACCCGCGGTTCCGCCGCCGGCCGAATAATTTCTCCGGCTCAGGGGCAACCGATGGTTGCCCGGCTTTTTCATTCCACAGGATATTGCGCAACCGCGACTTGTCTTGGCGGCAAGAATGGCTTACGTCTGCAATCCCGTGGAGCAGCAATATTTCGGCCGGGTCGGACCCGGCGCAAGCGCACGGGAGGCGCTGTCGCATCATGGCGCGGTACATCTTCATCACCGGCGGTGTCGTTTCCAGCCTGGGCAAGGGCCTGGCCTCGGCCGCGCTGGGGGCGCTGCTGCAGGCGCGCGGCTATTCGGTCCGGCTGCGCAAGCTCGATCCCTATCTGAACGTCGATCCCGGCACGATGAGCCCCTACGAGCACGGCGAGGTATTCGTCACCGACGACGGCGCCGAGACCGACCTCGACCTGGGCCATTACGAACGCTTCACCGGCGTCGCCGCGCGGACCACGGATTCGATCAGCTCGGGGCGGATCTATTCCAACGTGCTGGAAAAGGAGCGCCGCGGCGACTACCTCGGCAAGACCATCCAGGTGATCCCGCACGTCACCAACGAGATCAAGGATTTCCTCGAGATCGGCGGCGACGAGGTCGATTTCATGCTGTGCGAGATCGGCGGCACCGTCGGCGACATCGAGGGCCTGCCGTTCTTCGAGGCGATCCGCCAGTTTGCGCAGGAAAAGCCCCGCGGCCAGTGCATATTCATGCACCTGACGCTGCTGCCCTGGATCAAGGCGTCGGGCGAGCTGAAGACCAAGCCCACGCAGCACTCGGTCAAGGAACTGCGCTCGATCGGACTGGCCCCGGACGTGCTGGTGTGCCGGTCCGAGGGCCCGATCCCGGACAAGGAGCGCGAGAAGCTGGCGCTGTTCTGCAACGTGCGCCAGGACGCGGTGATTGCCGCCCAGGACCTGCGCTCGATCTACGAGGCGCCGCTGGCCTACCACCGCGAGGGGCTGGACCAGGCGGTGCTGGACGCCTTCGGCATCTCGCCCGCGCCGAAGCCTAACCTCGAGAAATGGGAAGACGTCGCCGACCGGGTCTACAACCCCGACGGCGAGGTGCGCGTGGCGATCGTCGGCAAGTACACCCAGCTGGAAGATGCCTACAAGTCCATCGCCGAGGCGCTGACCCACGGCGGCATGGCGAACCGGGTGCGGGTGCGCGCCGAGTGGATCGACGCCGAGATCTTCGAGCGCGACGAGGACGTCGCCCCGCTGCTGGAGGGCTATAACGCCATCGTCGTTCCCGGCGGCTTCGGCGAGCGCGGCACCGAGGGCAAGATCCGCGCGGCGAAGTTCGCGCGCGAGCGCAAGGTGCCGTACCTGGGCATCTGCCTGGGCATGCAGATGGCGGTGATCGAGGCGGCGCGCGACCTGGCCGGGCTGGAGAACGCCGGCTCCGAGGAATTCGACCACGAGGCCGGCATGAAGCGATTCGAGCCGGTGGTCTATCACCTCAAGGAATGGGTCGAGGGAAATCGCACCGTGCAGCGCACCCAGGCCGACGACAAGGGCGGCACCATGCGCCTTGGCGCCTACGACGCGGTGCTGACCGAAGGCAGCAGGGTCGCCGGGATCTACGGCGGCTGCGCGATCTCGGAGAGGCACCGCCACCGCTACGAGGTGGACATCAAGTACCGCGACAAGCTCGAGGCCGCAGGGCTGAGCTTTTCCGGCATGTCGCCCGACGGCCGCCTGCCGGAAATCGTCGAGTACGACGACCATCCCTGGTACATCGGCGTGCAGTTCCACCCCGAGCTGAAATCCAAGCCGTTCGCCCCGCACCCGCTGTTCCGCGACTTCGTGCGCGCGGCGCTGGCGCAGTCGCGGCTGGTGTGACCTTTTCGGCCGGCGGCGGCGACCCTACATGCACAGCATGTTTGCCGATCTGATGAACCGCCTTCTGGGCAAGGCCCCGCAGCCCGATCCGCAGGGCGACTACCGCCGCTCGCTGGCGGCGCTTCTGGTGCGTTGCGCGCGCATCGACGACGACTACGCCCCGGCCGAACGGGCGCGCATCGACCGCATCCTGATCAGCCGCTATGGCCTGACCGAGTCGCAGGCCGCCGAACTGCGCGCCGAGGGCGAGGCGCTGGAGCAGGAGGCCGGCGACACCGTGCACCTGACCAAGGCGATCAAGGACGGCGTGCCCTACGAGGAGCGCGGCGCCATCGTCGAGGCGCTGTGGCAGGTGGCGCTGGCCGACGCCGATCGCGACCACGCCGAGAACGCCTTCCTGCGGCTGGTGGTCAAGCTTCTGGGGATCAACGACGTCGACAGCGGTCTGGCGCGACAGCGCGCGCAGCAGCGTCTTTCAGGCTGATTCCGGCCCCCGCGCCGCCGCGAACCGCGCCCGGCTGGCGGCGGGCCAGTACTTGCGGGCGGAATAGTATTCCGGGACCGCCGGAACACCCTCGGGCAGGCTGACCCAGGGCAGCTTGCCGGCGGTGAAGATGTGGATGTCGGGCGGCAGCGCGCCCGGATCGTCCAGCGTGCCGACGCGAACGAAGCGGATCGCCGGACCGGCGCCGGGATAGACGCTCCACAGCGCGACCTGGCAGGCGGGGCAGCGGCTGATACGCTGGCCCTTGCCGCTGGCGGACGGGACCGGCACCTCGACCGGCCGGCCCTCGAGGATCTGGACCCGCGACGCCTCGATCAGCGCGTTGATCACGAAGGCCGAACCGGTCTCGCGCTGGCACCAGCTACAGTGGCAGCAGTGCACGAACATCGGCGCCGCGGTCAGCCGGAAGCGCACCGCGCCGCAGGTGCAGCGGCCGTTCACCGCCCGGCCCCGAGCTTGCGCACGAGGTCGATGAAATGATCGCCCCGGTGCTCGAAACTCGGGTACTGGTCGAAGCTGGCGGCGGCGGGCGCCAGCAGCACAGTGTCGCCCGGCCGCGCATCGGCGGCGGCCGCCGTCACCGCCGCGTCGAGTGTGCCGCAGTCGGTGTGCGGGGTATCGCCCAGCGTGGCGGCGAAGGCGGGCGCGCACTGGCCGATCAGATAGGCCTTGGCGACGCGCGCAAACAGCGGGCGCAGCGGCTCGATGCCGCCCTCCTTGGGCACGCCGCCGGCGATCCAGCGGATGTTGTCATAGGCCATCAGCGCCTTCTCGGCGGCGTCGGCGTTCGTCGCCTTGCTGTCGTTGACGAAGGTGACACCGTCGCGCGTCGCGATCACCTGGCTGCGGTGGGCCAGACCGGGATAGCTGCGCAGCCCCTTCTCGATCTGCCGCGGCGACAGCCCCAGCGCACGCAGCGCGGCCCAGGCGGCGCAGGCGTTCTGGTGGTTGTGCGCGCCGGGCAGCGCGGGAATGTCGCGCAGGTCGACCGAGGCCATCTGCCGCCCGCCGCGCCATTCCGCCAGGAAGCCCTTGCGCGCGAACACCGACCAGCCGTCCTTGATCTGCACCGAATTGGCGATGCGGATCACCGGATCGCCGGAACCGGTCACCTCGCGCATCTGGTTGGCCAGCAGCCGCCCCTCGGGACCGTCGACGCCGATCACGCTGCGCTCGGGCCCGCCCTCGGCGAACAGGCGGCGCTTGGCGGCGAAATAGCCGCCCGGGCCGCCGTGCCGGTCCAGGTGGTCGGGGCTCAGGTTGAGGAAGATGGCGATGTCCGGGGCCAGCGCGCGCGCCAGCTCGGTCTGGTAGGATGACAGCTCCAGCACCACGACCTCGGCCTCTGCGGCCGGGTCCAGGTCCAGCACGCCGCGGCCGATGTTGCCGCCCATCTGGGTCGGGCGGCCGGCATCCGTCAGGCAGTGGTGCAGCAGCGCGGTGGTGGTGGACTTGCCGTTCGAGCCGGTGACGCAGACCACGCGCGGCGTCGGGTCCATCTCGTGCCAGTCGTCCGTTGCCCAGGATCGGAAGAACAGGCCGACGTCGTTGTCGACGGCGACGCCGCGATGATAGGCCCGCTCGATGATCGGGTGCGGCGCCGGGTAGAGATGCGGGATGCCGGGCGAGACGATCAGCGCGACCATCCCCTCCCACGCCGCGTCGCGGCGCAGATCGGCGATCTCGAACCCCTCGGCGGCGGCCTTCTCGCGTGCGCCGTCGCTGTCGTCCCAGCAGGCCGGCACCGCGCCGCCGGCGGCCAGCGCCCGCGCCGTCGCCAGCCCCGAGCGGCCCAGCCCCAGCACGCCCACGCGATGCCCCTCGTAGCCCCTGACCGGGATCATGCGGCTTTTCCTTCCTACCAGGCGATCGGCTTGCGGTCGCGGAAGAAGCCCCCGGTGGGGCCGTCCTCGGGCAGCGTCGCCAGCCAGACGGCAGTGTCTGCGCCCTCTTCCGGCGACCGGCTTGCGCCGGGGCCGCCCATGCGCGTGCGCACCCATCCGGGGCACATCGCGTTGATCTTGATCGTATCGGGCAATTCGTGGCTGAGCGCCAGCGTCAGCGCATTCAGCGAGGCCTTGGCGACCGCGTAGGCACCCGGCCCGTCCAGACCTTCCGAGAACGCGCCCCAGCCCGACGAGAGATTGACGATCCGGCCCCAGCCCTGCCCGCGCATGTGCGCGACATTGGCGCGGATCAGATGGTAGGGGCCGTGGACCATGACCTGCATCGCGGTCTGGTACGGGCCCGGATCGGCCAGCAGCCCGCCGCCGTCCAGCACGCCGGCATTGTTGACCACGATGTCGAAGCCGCCCTCGGCCGCGACGGCGTCCCGCACGCTTTCGATGTGCGTCAGGTCCAGATGAACGGCACGGACGCCAAGCGCATCGGCGGCCACTTGCCCGGCCTGCGGATCCCGCGCGCCGATCACCACGTCGAGCCCCTGCGCCGCCAGCCCCGCCGCGATCGCCCGGCCGATGCCGCGGTTGCCGCCGGTGACCAGCGCCTTGCGGATCATCTCAGCTTCAGGGTCGCAAGGCCGATCATCGCCAGGATCACGCTGATGATCCAGAACCGGATGACGATCTGCGCCTCGCCCCAGCCCTTCTTCTCGAAATGATGATGGATCGGCGCCATCAGGAAGATCCGCTTCTTGGTGCGCTTGTAATAGGCCACCTGGATGATCACCGACAGCGCCTCGACCACGAACAGCCCGCCGATGATCGCCAGCACGATCTCGTGCTTGGTCGCGACCGCGATGGCGCCCAGCGCGCCGCCCAGCGCCAGGCTGCCGGTGTCGCCCATGAACACCGCCGCCGGCGGCGCGTTGTACCACAGAAAACCCAGCCCCCCGCCGATCAGCGCCGCCGAGAAGATCGCGATCTCGCCGGTGCCGGGGACGTAGTGGACGTCCAGATACTGGGTGAAGTCGGTCCGGCCCACGACATAGGCGATGATGCCGAAACTGCCGCCGGCGATCATCACCGGCATGATCGCAAGGCCGTCCAGGCCGTCGGTCATGTTCACCGCGTTTGCGGCGCCGACGATCACGATCATCGCGAAGGGCACGAACAGGAACGACAGGTTCAGCAGCAGGTTCTTGAACACCGGGAACGCCAGCTGGCCGCTTAGCCCGGCCGGCTGCAGCCACATCGCCCAGCCCGCCGCGATCGCGGCGATGCCGAAGCCGATGGCCAGCCGCACCCGCCCCGAGATGCCGGCCACGTCCTGCTTGGTGACCTTGGAATAGTCGTCGGCGAAGCCGATCAGCCCGAAGGCGGCGGTGACGAACAGGATCAGCCAGACAAAGCCATTGTCGAGCCGCGCCCACAGCAGCGTCGAGACCAGCAGCGCCGACAGGACCAGCAGACCGCCCATCGTCGGCGTTCCGGCCTTGGTCAGGATGTGGCCCTCGGGGCCGTCCTCGCGAATCGGCTGACCGCGCTTCTGCTTGCGGCGCAGGAAGTTGATCAGCGGCCGGCCGAAGATGAACCCGAAGATCAGCGCCGTCAGGAACGCGCCGCCGGCACGAAAGGTGATGTAGCTGAACAGGTTGAACAACCCGCCGTCGTCGGAAACTCCGCTGAGGAAATACAGCATCTACTCGGTTCCTTGCGCATCCAGCGGGCGTGCATCGCCCAGTTTCTTGATCGCCTGCACCAGCAGCCCGACCCGGCTGCCGTTCGAGCCCTTGCACATCACCACGTCGCCGGCGTCCACCAGCCGCGGCACGCGCGCGGCCAGCGCCGCGCTGTCGGCGCACCACAGACCGCGCTTCTTGTGCGGCAATGCCGCATGCAGGTGCTTCATCAGCGGCCCGGCACAGTGCACCGTGTCGACCGCCGCCAGCGCCGGCAGCGCCGCCAGTTGCGCGTGCAGCGCCGGCCCGTCGGCGCCAAGCTCCAGCATGTCGGCCAGCAGGGCGATGCGACGGCCGCGCGCGACCCGCCCCTGGCCGTCGCGCGGCTGGGTCACGGCAAAGACCTCGAACGCCGCCGCCATCGCCGCCGGGTTGGCGTTGTAGCTTTCGTCGATCAGGTGCACGTGCCCGTCGATGCCGCCGCCGCCCAGCGCGATGATCCAGCGCGCGCCGCGGCCCTCGGGGGCGGACCAGCCGGCCAGCGCCAGCGCGGCGCGGGCGCGGTCCGCGCCCAGCGCGTCCACCGCCGCCAGCACCGCCATCGCGTTCATCGCCAGGTGCCGCCCCGGCTGCGCCAGCTTGAAGATCTGCGGCGCGCCCATGCACGCGGCGCGGGCGGTCACCGCGGTCTCGGTCAGGTTGGTGTCGCTCAGCCGGTAGTGCGCCAGCGCAGAGCCGCCGAAGCTGAGACAGCGCACCCCCAGCCGGCCGACCACGCCGCGCTGAACCGGATAGGTCCCGGTGTCGCGGTTCAGGATCATCACCCCGCCGGGCACCAGCCCCTCGGCCAGCGAGGCCTTCTCGCGGGCGATCTCGTCAAGCGAGCCGAACGACTCCATGTGCGCCGCGGCGACGGTGGTGACGATGCCGACGTGCGGCCGCGCCAGCCGCGCCAGCGGCGCGATCTCTCCCGGGCGGTTCATGCCGATCTCGATCACCGCGAAGCGGGTGTCGCGCGGCATCCGCGCCAGCGTCAGCGGCACGCCCCAGTGGTTGTTGTAGCTCTTGTCCGCGGCGTGGGTCGGGGCCTGCGCGGCCAGCGCCGTGCGCAGCATGTCCTTGGTCGAGGTCTTGCCGACCGAACCGGTCACCGCGACCACCCGCGCGCGGGTGCGCGCGCGCCCGACCGCGCCCAGCGCGGTCAGCGCGGCCAGCGTGTCGTCCGCCACCAGCAGCGGCGCGTCCCCGGACACGCCCTCCGGCACATGGCTGACCAGCGCGGCGGCGGCGCCAAGCTCCAGCGCCCGGGCGACGAACTCGTGGCCGTCGCGCTGCGCGGCCAGCGCCACGAACAGATCGCCCGGCGCCAGCGTGCGGGTGTCGATCGACACGCCGGTCGCCTGCCACGCGCCGGCGGTGCGGCCGCCGGTGGCCCGCGCGGCCTCGGCGGCGGTCCAGAGCGCGCTCATGCCAGCCGGCCTTCCAGCGCCGCGACGGCGATCGAGGCCTGCTCGGCATCGTCGAACGGCAGCACGTCGTCGCCGACGATCTGCCCGGTCTCGTGCCCCTTGCCGGCGATCAGCAGCGTGTCGCCGGCCTGAAGCGCGTCGACGGCGGTCAGGATCGCCTCGGCGCGGTCGCCGATCTCGTTCGCCTCGGGCGCGCCCTTGAGGATCTGCGCGCGGATCGCG
This sequence comes from Halovulum marinum, assembly GCF_009697225.1. Classification (GTDB taxonomy): domain Bacteria; phylum Pseudomonadota; class Alphaproteobacteria; order Rhodobacterales; family Rhodobacteraceae; genus Halovulum; species Halovulum marinum. Next base: position 151,462 of record NZ_WIND01000005.1, on the reverse strand, counting down.
GCCGCAGCCTCCGAGCGCGGATTGTCGTCGGTGACATAGACCACGTCGGCGTTCTCGCGCGCCGCGGCGCCCATGACGATGCGCTTGCCGGGGTCGCGGTCGCCCCCCGCGCCGAACACGACCAGCAGCCGGCCCATGACATGCGGGCGCAGGGCGCGCAACGCGGTCTGCAACGCGTCGGGCGTGTGCGCATAGTCGACGAAGACCGCCGCGCCGTTGCTGCGCACCGCCGCCCGCTGCATCCGCCCGCGCACCGCGACCAGCTTCGGCAGCGCATCGAAGGCCGCGTGCGGATCGATCCCGGTGGCCAGCGCCAGCCCGGCGGCGAGCAGCGCGTTCTCGCCCTGGAAGCCCCCGATCAGTTCGAGCCGCCGCAGATGCGCCTCGCCCCGCCAGGAGAAACGCAGCTCCTGGCCCGTCGCATCGAAGCGCTGGTCCAGCAGGCGCAGCGCCGCCTGCTCGCGCCGGCCGACGCCGAGCACGCTCTGGCCCCGACCGGCGGCTATCTTCGCCACCGCCGGGCCCATGTGATCGTCGAGGTTCACCACCGCCGTGCCGTCCGCCGGCAGCACGCGCTGGAACAGCCCGCACTTGGCGAAGAAATAGGCGTCGAAGTCCGGGTGGTAGTCCAGATGATCGCGGCTGATGTTGGTATAGGCTGCCGCCGCCAGCCGGACCCCGTCCAGCCGACGCTGCGCCAGACCGTGACTCGACGCCTCCATCGCGGCGTGGGTGATTCCCTCGGCGGCGAGGTCGGCCAGCAGCCGGTGCAGGATGGTGGGCTCGGGCGTGGTGTGGGTCAGCGGACGCGCGACCGCGCCCTCGACGCCGACGGTGCCGAGATTGACCGCCGCATGCCCGGCCGCCTCCCAGATCTGCCGGGTGAAGCTGGCGACCGAGGTCTTGCCGTTGGTGCCGGTCACCGCGACCATCGTCTCGGGCTGCGCCGCGAACCAGGCGGCGGCGGCGCGGGCCAGCACCAGCCGCGGATCGTCGTGGACGATCACCGGCACCGGCAGCGGGCCCTCGGCCTCGGCGAGCGCCAGGCCGGTCGGATCGGTCAGGATCGCCACCGCGCCCATGCGCAGCGCATAGCTGATGAACGCGGCGCCGTGCATCCTGGTGCCGGGCAGCGCGGCGAACAGGTGTCCGGGCAGCGTGTCACGGCTGTCCACCGACAGCCCGGTGATCAGCCGTTGGCGCGACCAGTCGCCGGCGCGGCGGGCATCGCCGTCAAGCAGTCCGAGGGCCGCAATCTCCTGTGGCCTGTTCCCATCGCTGGTCAATCCGACCGCTCCCTCAGTTGCCGGTGCGCACGGTCAGCGCATCCTCCGGCGTCTCTTTAGGCAACGGCCGCATGTTCATCAATGGCGCGATGCGGCGGATCACCTCGGCGGCGACGGGCGCCGCGGTCCAGCCGGCGGTGCGGCGCGGCTCCCGCCCGCTGCGGTCCTCGGGTTCGTCGAGGCTGACGGTCAGCACGTATTCCGGGTCGTCCGCCGGGAACACCGCCGCGAAGGTCGAGATCACCTTGTTTTCGGAGTAGCCGCCGGTGCGTTTGGGCTTGTCCGCGGTGCCGGTCTTGCCGCCGACGCGATACCCTTCGACGTCCGCCATCGTTGCGGTGCCGCGCTCGACCACGGCGCGCAGCATCTGCCGTATCTTGCGCGAGGTTTCGGTCGAGATCACCCGGTCAGCGTCGGTCGGCGCCGGCGTGTCCGCCAGCAGCGTCGGACGCACGCGCAGGCCGCCGTTCACCACCGAGGCGTAGCCGCTGGCCAGATGCAGCGGCGTCACCGCCAGCCCGTGGCCGTAGCTGATGGTCATGGTCGAGATCTCGGACCAGCGCGGCGGAAACAGCGGCTTGGACTTCGACGCCTCGGGCAGCGTGATCGGCACCGGCTCGAAGAAGCCCAGGCTGCCCAGGAACGCCTTCTGGCGCTCGGCGCCCAGTTCCATCGCCACCCGCGCGGTGCCGACGTTGGACGATTTGACGATCACGTCGCTCAGCGTCAGGAACGGCCCGTAGTTGCGGAAGTCGCGAATCCGGAACCGGCCCCAGGTCAGCGGCCCCGAGGTGTCGACGATAGTGTCCGGGGTGGCGATGCCGGTCTCCAGCGCCTGCGCCACGGTGAATATCTTGAACGTCGAGCCCAGCTCGTAGACGCCTTGCGCGGCGCGGTTGAACAGCGGGCTATCCGACGGATCGCCCTGCGTTGGCGGCAAGGGACGCTGGTTCGGGTCGAAATCGGGCAGCGAGGCCATGGCCACGATCTTTCCGGTGCGGGCCTCCATCAGCACCGCCGCGGCGCCCTTGGCGTTCATCAGCTGCATGCCGCCCGCCAGCACCCGCTCGACCGCCGCCTGCACCGACAGATCGATCGACAGGCGCAGCGGCTGGCCGCCGTTGGCCGGATCGCGCAGGAAAGCGTCGAACTCGCGCTCGACGCCGGCCGAGCCGATCACCTCGGCGGCGTGCACGCCCTCGCGCCCGAAGCCGTAGCCGCCCAGGATGTGCGCCGCCAGCCGGCCGTTCGGGTAAAGCCGCATCTCGCGCGGGCCGAACTTCAGGCCCGGCTCGCCCAGGTCCATAACCGCCTGCTGCTGCTCGGGGCTCATCGTGCGCTGGACCCAGAGGAACTTGCGCTTGCCCGAGAACTGCTTCAGCAGCTCGGCCTCGTCGAGGTCGGGGAAGATCCGCGCCAGCCCCGCGGCGGCGGCGACCCGGTCCACCATCTCGTGCGGCTGGGCGTAGAGCGAGGCGGTCATCAGGTTGGTGGCGAGGATCGCGCCGTTGCGATCGACGATGTCGGCGCGCTGCGCGACGATGCGCTGCTCGGCCGCGGTCACCCGTGGCTCCTCGGGGTCCGAGGCGGCGAGCACCGACATCCGCGCGGCCACCGTGCCGAACGCCAGCACGAAGGTCGCCGCCAGCAGAAGCAGCCGGTGCTCGGCCTTCAGGCGCTCGGCGCGGTGGCGGGCGCGCAGCCGGGCGGCGCGCTCCTCGGCCTCGATGTCGTCGGGGTTCTCGCCCCGGGCGCGCGCCGAGAACACCCGCGCCAGCGGACGCAGCGGCCGGCGCGGGGTCACGGCCGCGCCTCGGTGTTGGCGGCCAGCAGCGGGATCGGCGGCTGCGGATAGGGCACCATCGCCGGATCGCCGAAATGCTCGGCGGTCATCGGCATCAGCCCCAGCTCCGGGAAATACATCTCGGCCAGCGCGCGCAGCCGGTCGGGCCGGTTCAGGTAGGCCCATTCGGCGCTGAACATGGCGATCGCCTCGCGCTCGGCGGCGATCTGCGCACGCAGGTCGGCGACCCGCTGCACCGCGTCCTGGGTGCTGTAATTCACCTGGTACGCCCAGGCGGCGAAGGCCACGACAAGGGCGCTCGCGGCAAGATAGAGCAGCGTTCTCATCCCTTCTCCTCCATGCGTGTCAGTCCCAGGGGTGGCAGGCCCAGTTGATCCAGACCGATGCGGCCCGCCGGCGCCGCGGTGCGCGCCGCCATCCTCAGCTTGGCCGAGCGCGCGCGCGGGTTGGCGTGCGTCTCGCCCTCCTCGGGCGCCACCGCCTTGCGCGTCAGCAACTTGAAGCGCGCCGCCTCGGCCGGCGCCGCCGCGGGCATGTGGCGCGAGCCGCCCTCGGCCTGACCCGAGCGGGCCCGCAGGAAACGCTTCACGATCCGATCCTCGAGCGAATGGAAGGTCACCACCGCCAGGATGCCGCCCTCGGCCAGCGCGCGCTCGGCCGCCAGCAGGCCGCGGGCCAGTGCGCCCAACTCGTCGTTGACGGCGATGCGCAGCGCCTGGAAGGTACGTGTCGCCGGGTGCGGCTGGCCCGGGCGCGGGCGCGGAAGGATCCGCTCGATCATCCCGGCCAGCTGCCGGGTGCGGGTGAACGGCTGCGCCTTGCGGTCGGCGACGATCGCCCGCGCGATGCGGCGCGCGGCGCGTTCCTCGCCATACTGGAACAGCACGTCGGCCAGTTCGCGCTCGGGCAGGGTGTTCACCAGGTCGGCGGCGGTGGTGCCGGTCTGCGCCATGCGCATGTCCAGCGGTCCGTCCTGCATGAACGAGAAACCCCGCTCCGAGCGGTCGAGCTGCATCGAACTGACGCCGACGTCCAGCACCACGCCGTCCAGCGGCAGCGCGCCGGTGTCGGCCGCGACCCGGTCGAGATCCTGGAAATTGCCCTCGACCAGCACCAGGCGGTCACCGTAGTCCCCGGCCCAGTCCCGCGCCTCGGCCAGCACGCTGGGATCGCGGTCGACGGCGATCACCCGCCCGGCACCGGCTTCGAGCAGGGCGCGGGTATAGCCGCCGGCGCCGAAGGTGCCGTCGAGCCAGGTGCCGCGGATCGGCGCGGCACGCGTCAGGATCGGGTCCAGCAGGACGGGGATGTGCGGGTCGAGCGTCATGGTTCCGCCCCCTGCCCGGTCATGCGTTCAGCCGGGCACGGTCGAGCAGTGCGAAGATGTCCTGCTCCTGATCCTTGTCGCCCAGCCAGTCGCCGATGCGGTTCATGTCGTCCTCGTAGGCCGACGGCTCCCAGATCTGGAACTTGTCGCCCATGCCGGCGAAGGTCGCTTCGGCCTTGACGCCGATCCGCTCGCGCAGCTTCGCGGGCAGCACCATGCGGCCGTTCTCGTCGACCTGGGCGTAGATCGACTGGGTGTTGATCATGCGCTCCAGCGCCTCGCGCTCGGGCGAATAGCGCGGCAGCGCCGAGATCATGTCGTCGACCTCCTCGATGCCCTTCAGCGAATAGCCCTCGAGGCACGGGCGGCCGCGCAGCCCGTAGACCAGCACCAGGTTCGGCTGCGCGCCCGACACCCAGTCGGGATCGCCATCTTCCAGCACGCGCCGGAACGGGGCCGGGATCGACACCCGGCCCTTGCTGTCCACCTTGTGGACGCTTTCGCCCCTGAAACGTCGTGCCACGTTTCTCTCCTGCCCGGCGCGCCGGAAACGAAAACGACCCGTGCGTTGTCAGCACGGGTCGCTTCTCTTGCCCTGGTGGCCGCGCCCGTCTGCGTGCCGCTGTGTCCGCCGAGTGCCTTACGCCAGGCGCCTTGGTTCTTGGGGGAAGAATGCGGGCCTGTATGAAGCCTGCTCGTCTTTTTTCTTGTTCGGGACTTGGCGTCCCTTGTGGGATGTACCGCATCCTTCCCTGTCACATGGTATAACGTGGGAATACATGCAAATCAATGGGAAAATTACTCACAACATGGTCCCGCATGGAGAATCTCATGTCAACACATCTCATGAATTGCATATCTGTTCTGCGAAAACCCAACATAAAGCGCACTGGAAGCAAACAGACACCAGATATGCCGCAGGCTGGACGAACGGCCCCGTCCCATCCTGTCCCATGAAAACCCGAAGAGCGGCGCAATCCCCATGCCGCCAACGGTTTATCCACCCGGTTATCCACAGGCAGGACGGGGAAAACGGGGCATCCCGCCCCTTTGTGCGGGGGCGGGATGGGAATCGATGGATGCGGATGGCCTGTAAGCCGGATTCTGTAAGACGCTTGCGCGTCCCGATGGCCATTCGTCTGGGCCGGCCCTTGCGGACCGGCTCGGGCAGCCAACCCGGACCTGCTCGGGGCGGAGGCGCCCCTGCGGCTTGCGCCGCACGCGATCCCTATTTGGCCTTGCTCCCGGCGGGGCTTGCCGTGCCGGACCTGTTGCCAGGCCCGCGGTGGGCTCTTACCCCACCGTTTCACCCTTGCCCCGGACAGGCCGGGGCGGACTGTTCTCTGTGGCGCTGTCCCTCGGCTTGCGCCGGCCGGGCGTTACCCGGCGCCGTTCCTCCGTGGAGTCCGGACTTTCCTCGGGCACGAAGCCCGCGGCCATCCGGCCATCCGCAGGGGGCATGTACGCACCCCCCGAGGCGGGGTCAAGAAAGAGCGCCGGGAAACGGGTGCCGCCGGGCGAGATCCTCGATCAGCGCCACGTCCCAGCCGTCCGGTCCGGCGGCCGCGCCGTGCGCCCGGGGCCGGAACCGGGCGCGCACCGCCGGCAGCAGCCGCGGGCTGTCCGCCGGATAGCCGAACCGGGCCGCGGCGCGGGCGAAGCGATCCGGCCACTCCGAGGCGTCGCCGACATCCGGCGCACCGACCCGGGGCCAGACCGCAAGACCCCGCCGCGCCAGCCGCCGCCAGTCGAAGCGCGGCCCCGGATCGGATTTCCGCTCCGGGGCCAGATCGGCATGGCCGATCACCCCGGCCGGTCCGATGCCGTGCCGGGCCAGAACCCCCGCCAGCAGCGACTCGAGCGCGGCGATCTGCGGCGCGGCGAAGGGATGGTCGCCGCGGTTGTCCAGCTCGATGCCGATGCTGCGCGAATTGACGTCGCCGGCCCCGCCCCAGGCGCCGGCGCCGGCGTGCCAGGCGCGGCGATCCTCGTCAACCAGCCGCCAGACCCGGCCGTCTGCCCCGATCAGGTAATGCGCCGACACCTCGTGCTCGGGCGCCCGCAGACGCGCCAGCGCGGCCTCGGCGGTCGCCATCGCGGTGTAGTGCAGCACCACCAGCGACGGCCGCAACCCGTCGCGCCGCGCGCCGTGGTTCGGGGACGGGGCGTCGATCATCTGCACGAGCGCACCACCGTCTCAGCGGTTGAGGAAATCGCTCGCATCGAAGTTCAGCAGGCCGCCGAACACCGCCAGCAGCACATTGCGGCGCTGGCCGCCGGATTCGGTGATCCGCGCCGACAGCGGCACCTCCTGGCCGTCGTTCAGCCCGTACCGGCTGACGTCGCGCACCACGCCGTCGCGATCGAAGGCGACCGCCAGCACCACCCGGTCGGTGATCTCGGGCGGGTTGTAGGCCAGCTGCTTCATCGTCGTCTGCACATAGTACCACTCGTCCGCCGACACCAGCGCGGTGCTGGCCGGGCGGCCGAGCCGCTCCTCGATCGAGGCGATGGTGTCGATGCCGGGCTCGATCGAGGCGATCTCCGCCTCGCTCGGCACATAGCCGTGCACCGTCACCGTAGGCGAGCAACCGGCAAGAATCAGCACACCGAGCACCATCGCCACCCGCGCTATCACCCTGGTCATTCTGTCCGGCACGTTGCCCTCTTCGTTGCGCCCCCTTGTCCCGTACCCCGCGGCCCCCCTAATTTCAAGCGAGCACGAGGCAAGGAGAATGTCATGGCAACGGACCGTCCCCCGCCGGCGCCCGCCGCCGAGTTCAGCCGCCCGCTGCGGCTGGCCCGGCTGTCGCGCGCAAGACCGCACCAGATCGACGAGGCCGCGACCGCCGGGGAATGCGCGCGCGTCGCGCGCCTGCTGGATCTGCAGGCCGTTTCCAAACTGCGCCTGACCGGCCGGCTGGAGGCCGCCGCCGGTGGCGGCTGGACCTTCCGCGGCACCGTCGGCGCCAGCCTCACCCAGACCTGCGTCGCCACGCTGCAGCCGGTGCCGGCGCGGATCGACGCCCCGGTGCGCCGCGACTATGTCGCCGGGCTGGACGCGGACGCGCGCGACATCGCACTGGACCCGGACGCGCCGGACGAGCTGGAGCCGCTGCCCGAGACGCTCGACCTCGGCGCGCTTGCGGTCGAGGAACTGGCGCTGGCGCTGCCGCCCTACCCGCGCGCCCGCGGCGCAGGCCCGGCCGCGGTCGAGGCGCGTCCGCCCGGCGCCGCCCCGCTGGAGCCGGACCCGAAACCGTTCGCCGCGCTGCAGGCGCTGAAGCGGAAATTGGACGACAGCGACGGCTGAGGCCAACTTTTCCCTTGCAGCGCAGATGAATCCGGTTATGGTCCGCGCTTCCGGACACCGCCGGTTGTTCGCGGCGGCTCTCGGGGTTTGTCCCGGCCGTGGCGTTCCCCGGCAGCAGGCGAAGCCCAAAGACCCAGAGGTTGAACAGATGGCTGTTCCTAAGAGTAAGATCACGCGGTCCAAGCGCGGCATGCGCCGTTCGCACGATGCGCTGACCGGCGCGAACCCGAACGAATGCAGCAACTGCGGCGAGCTGAAGCGTCCGCACCACGTCTGCCCGTCCTGCGGCCACTACGCCGACCGGGAAGTCGTGGCGATGGTTGACGAGATCGACCTGGACGAAGACGCCGCGTAAGCCGGAACGGCCCAGCGCATGACAGCCAGCACCCCCGATACCAGCGACCGCTCCACGGTCATATCCATCGATGCGATGGGCGGTGAACGGGGGCTATCGGCGGTCATCGGCGGGATGGAGAAGTCGGCGCGCAAGAACCCCGACATCCGCTTCATCCTGCACGGCCCGGAACCCCATCTCGCCCCGCTGCTGCAACGCCAGCCGGCGCTGCGCGAGCGCACGGAAGTCCGCCACGTCGAGAAGACCGTCTCGATGGAGGACAAGCCCTCGCGCGTGCTGCGCCGCGGCAAGGGCACCAGCATGTGGAACGCGCTGGAGAGCGTCGCCAAGGGCGAGGCCGCAGTCGCGGTCAGCTGCGGCAACACCGGCGCGCTGATGGCGCTGTCGATGCTGGCGCTGCGCAAGGCGCCCGGCGTCGACCGTCCCGCCATCGCGGTGATGTGGCCGTCGCGCAACCCCTCGGGCTACAACGTCGTGCTGGACGTGGGCGCGGACATCCGCGCCGACGCCCGCGACCTGCTGAACTACGCGATCATGGGCGCGGCCTATGTCCGCAACGGCCTGCAGCTGAAGCGGCCGCGTGTCGGCCTGCTGAACGTCGGCACCGAGGAGCACAAGGGCCGCCCCGAACTGCACGAGGCGGCGCAGCTGATCGAGGCCGCGGCGCCGGGCAGCGATTTCGAGTACGTCGGCTATGTCGAGGGATCGGACATCGGCGGCGAAGGCGTCGATCTGATCGTCACCGACGGCTTCACCGGCAACGTCGCGCTGAAAACCGCCGAGGGCACCGCGATGCAGGTCCGCGATCTGCTGAAAGAGGCATTCCGGTTCACGCCGCTCAGCCGCATCGGCGCGCTGTTCGCGCTGACCTCGCTGCGGCGGCTGTCCAAGCGCATCGACCCGCGCCGGGTGAACGGCGGTGTCTTCCTGGGTCTGAACGGCACCGTGGTCAAGTCGCACGGCTCGGCTGACGCGACCGGCCTCTCGGCGGCGATCAAGCTGGCCTTCATCCTGGCGCAGAACGGTTTCGCGGAAAAACTGGCGCGCAGAGTTGCATCCGGGGCCGGCCCCGCCCAGACTGACACCAAACGAAAAGAAGCAGAGGCCAGTTGAGCATGGGCGTGAGGCGCGCGGTAGCCGTCGGGTGCGGGCATTACCTGCCTGCGCGCGTCGTCGAGAATGCGGAATTCGAAAAGTTCGTCGACACCTCGGACGAATGGATCCGGAGCCGCTCCGGCATCGAGCGCCGGCATTTCGCGGCCGAGGGCGAGAAGACCTCGGATCTGGCGATCGCCGCTGCGCGGATGGCGCTGGACGATGCCGGGCTGCAGGGCAGCGACATCGACGCACTGGTGCTGGCCACCGCCACCCCCGACCAGACCTTCCCGTCGACCGCGACCCGCGTCCAGGCGGCGCTGGAGATGGGCGAAGGCTTTGCCTACGACGTGCACGCGGTGTGCGCCGGCTTCGTGTTCGCGCTGTCGAACGCCAGCGCGATGATCGGCTCCGGCCAAGCCAACCGGGTGATGGTGATCGGCGCCGAGACCTTCAGCCGGATCCTGAACTGGGAAGACCGCACCACCTGCGTGCTGTTCGGCGACGGCGCCGGCGCGCTGATTCTCGAGGGCGCGGACGGCGACGGCAGCTCCGCCGACCGCGGCGTCCTGTCCACCGTCCTGCGTTCGGACGGGCGCTACAACGACCTGCTCTACGTCGACGGCGGCGTCTCGACCACCGGCACCGCCGGCCAGCTGGTGATGCAGGGCCGCGAGGTGTTCAAGCACGCCGTTTCCAAGCTGGCCGCCGCCGGCGAGGAGGCGCTGGAAAGCGCCGGGCTGGAGGTCGACGACGTCGACTGGGTGGTGCCGCACCAGGCCAACCTGCGGATCATCAAGGCGACCGCCGGAAAGATCGGCCTGCCGATGGAAAAGATCGTCGTAACCGTGCAGGATCACGGCAATACTTCCGCGGCTTCGATCCCGCTGGCGCTGTCGGTGGCGAACAGCCAGGGCCGGTTCCGCAAGGGCGATCTGCTGCTGATGGAGGCGATCGGCGGCGGATTGACATGGGGTGCGGCGACACTTCGCTGGTAGCTTTCGATCCCCGCCTGAATTTGGCCAGCCAACCCCCTGATATTGACTCGCTTTTGCGAATCCAACTAACGTCGCGCGCACCGGGCTGAAATCGGGAGCGCGATGATGAGCGAATCCACCCTTACGCGGATGGATCTGGCCGAAGCGGTATTTCGCGAGGTGGGTCTGTCCCGCAACGAGTCCGCCGAACTGGTGGAGTCCGTGCTCCGGCACATCTCGGACGCGCTTGCGGGCGGCGAGAGCGTGAAGATCTCGTCCTTCGGCACCTTCAACGTCCGCACCAAGTCGGCGCGCATGGGCCGCAATCCCAAGACCGGAGAGGAAGTGCCGATCTCGCCCCGCCGGGTGCTGACCTTCCGTCCCTCGCACCTGATGAAGGAACGGGTGGACGCGGGCAACAAGCGCTGACGCCCGGACCCATAGAAGGTGGTTCGCAAATCTCCCGATGCCTTTCGCACGATCAGCGAGGTCGCCGAGATCCTCGAGATCCCGGCGCACGTGCTGCGCTTCTGGGAAAGCCGCTTCACCCAGATCAAGCCGGTGAAGCGCGGCGGCGGCCGCCGCTATTACCGCCCGCTGGACATCGACCTGCTGCGCGGCATCCGCGACCTGCTCTACCACGACGGCATGACGATCAAGGGCGTGCAGAAGATCCTGCGCGAGCGCGGCGTCAAGCACGTCACCGAACTGGGCCGGCTGGAGCCGCAGCGCGACCCGATCCATGCCCCGCAGGACCCGCCGCTGCGCCGCCCTGCCGCCGCGCCCGCCGCCGAGTTCGTGCCCGAATTCGTGCCCGAGCCGGACGACACCCGCCCCGAGCCGGTGCCCGAAGCGCCCTTCTGGGCCGAGCCCGAGGATGACAGCATGGATCAGCCCGAACCGCCCGCGGCCGGCCGACCGGAGGCGCCCGAAGCGCCGTTCGCGGTGCTCGGGCCGGATGACGACGTGCCGGACGACGACGTGCCGGACGACGCCGCGCCGCGGGACGTGCCGGACGAGCCCGGCGCGCAGGATACGCCTGAAACCGCCCAGCCCGCCGCCCAGCCCGCCGCCCCGTCCCGCCCCGACGCGCCGCCGATGCGCAGCTTTCCCGACGCGGCGCTGCCGGGTCCGGGCCGGCAGCCGCGCGGCGACACCCAGGTCGACCTGTTCAGCCACGCCGAGAAGCGCGACCGCCGCCCGTTCCCGCCCGATCCGGCCCGCGCCGCGCGCACCGAGGAACTGCGGCGGATCCTCGGAAAGCTCGAGGCGCTGCGCGAAAAAATGGCCGCGACCCTGCGCTGATGCGTCTTGCAGCCACGGCTCAGGCGGGTATAACAGCGGCTCGTCGGGCTATAGCGCAGTCTGGTAGCGCGTTCGTCTGGGGGACGAAAGGTCGTGAGTTCGAATCTCGCTAGCCCGACCACCTCATTCCAGGGCGCCGGAGCACATCGCTCCGGCGCCCTTTTCGCAACCGAACCGCGGGGCCGCCGATGACCGACCCGACCGGCCAGGGGGTGCTGGCCGACCGCCAGATCGCGGCGATGATCGACAGCGGCGCGATCGGCCTCGACCGCGCCCCGGCTGCCGACCAGATCCAGCCCGCCAGCCTCGACCTGCGGCTCGGCGCCCGCGCCTGGCGGGTGCGCGCCTCGTTCCTGCCGGGGGCCGAGGCGACGCTGGCCGACCGGCTCGACCAGTTCGCCATGCACGAGATCGACCTCGGCCCCGGCGCGGTGCTGGAGAAGGGCTGCGTCTACCTGGTGCCGCTGATGGAGCGGCTGTCGCTGCCGGACGACGTGACGGCGGTGGCGAACGCCAAGTCCTCGACCGGACGGCTGGACCTGTTCACCCGGCTGATCACCGACCGCGGCACCGAGTTCGACCGGATCGACGCCGGCTACGACGGGCCGCTCTACGCCGAGGTCTCGCCGCGCAGCTTCTCGGTGCTGGCGCGGCCGGGGATGCGGCTGAACCAGATCCGTTTCCGCCGCGGCCGGGCCGAGCTGGACGACGCCGCGCTGCGCGAACTGCACGCCCGCAACCAGCTGGTGGACGGGCCGGCGCACATCGACAACGGGCTCGGGTTCTCGGTCGACCTGCGCCAGCGCGACGGCGGCATCGTCGGCTACCGCGCCAAGCCGCACACCGGCCTGATCGACCTGGACAGGCTGAACCACTACGCGATCGACGATTTCTGGGAGCCGGTGCACGCCCGCGACGGGCGGATCATCCTCGACCCCGGCGCGTTCTACATCCTGGTCAGCCGCGAGTCGGTGCACGTGCCGCCGGACTGCGCCGCCGAGATGGCGCCCTATCTGGCCATGGTGGGCGAGTTCCGGGTGCATTATGCCGGCTTCTTCGATCCCGGATTCGGCCATGCCGCCGCCGGCGGCCACGGCTCTCGCGGGGTGCTGGAAGTGCGCTGCCACGAGGCGCCGTTCGCGCTGGAGCACGGCCAGATCGTCGGCCGGCTGGTCTACGAGCGGATGTCCGAGCGCCCCGGGCGGCTTTACGGCGCGGACCTGAAGTCGAACTACCAGGGCCAGGGTCTGAAGCTGTCCAAGCACTTCCGGACCGCCTAGCGCCCGCCCCGGCCGGTTCAGTCGAACATGTCGTCCTGTTCCTCGTCGCCTTCGTCGCCCGCGTCCGTCTCGTCGCCGTCGCCGTCGCCGCGCGCGCCCAGGCTGCCCGGCATCGGCCGGTTGTCCAGCAACCCGGCCTCGCGCAGTTCCTTGATCCCCGGCAGGTCCTTGGCGCTTTCCAGCCCGAAATGGTCCAGGAACGCGGGCGTCACCGTGAAGGTCACCGGCCGCCCCGGGGTCTGGCGGCGCCGGCCGAGCCGGATCCAGTCCAGCTCCAGCAACAGATCGATGGTACCGCGCGACACCGAAACGCCGCGGATCTCCTCGATCTCGGCGCGGGTGACGGGCTGGTGGTAGGCGATGATCGCCAGCGTCTCGATCGCGGCGCGCGACAGCTTGCGGGTCTCCTCGACCTCGCGGCTCATCAGGAAACCGAGGTCGGGGGCGGTGCGGAACGCGACCGCGTCGCCGATCTTTACCAGCCGCACGCCGCGCCCGTCGTAGCGCCTGCGCAGCTGCTCGACCGCCGCGCCCGGGTCCGAGCCGTGCGGCATCCGGGCGGCGATCTCGCGCAGTGTCTGCGGCTTCTGCGCGGCGAACAGGATCGCCTCGACCATGCGCTCCTGCTCGGCCAGCGGCGGCGCCTCGAACAGTGTGCCGACGCCGCCCGCGGACTTCTCCCCGGTCTCGTCGTTCATTCCGTGGCGTCCGGGCGCGCGCGCAGGGTGATCGGCGCGAACGCGCTTTCCTGCCGCAGCTCGACCCGGCCGCGCTTGGCCAGTTCCAGCGAGGCGGCGAAGGTCGCGGCCATGGCCGAACGGCGCTTCTTCGGGTTCACCTGCCAGCCCTCGGGCAGGAAGCTGGCGATGTCGCGCCACTCGACGGCGGCGCCGACCAGCGCGCGCATCCGCTCCAGCGCCTGCTCCATGGTGTAGACCGGGCCGCGGTTCAGGTGGAACGGCTGGAAATCGTCGCGGGTCTTGATCCGGGCATAGGCCTTCATCAGTTCCAGCAGCGTCGCCTCATAGGTGATCTTGCGCCGCTCGCTGGTGGCCTGCGGCTCGCCGCGCGCGAACATGTCGCGGCCCAGCCGGTCGCGGCCCATAAGCTGCGCGGCGGCGCGGCGCATCGCCTCCAGCCGCTCCAGCTGGAACGCCAGGTGCGCGGCCAGCTCCTCGCCCGAGGGGCCGTCCTCGGTCGGGTCGGGCGGCAGCAGCAGCCGCGACTTCAGGAACGCCAGCCACGCCGCCATCACCAGGTAGTCGGCGGCCAGTTCGATCCGCAGCCGCTTGGCGGCGTCGACGAAACGCAGGTACTGCTCGGCCAGCGCCAGAACCGAGATCCGGCGCAGGTCCACCTTCTGCGTGCGCGACAGCGTCAGCAGCAGATCCAGCGGCCCCTCGTAGCCGTCGACATCGACCACCAGCGCCTCGGCGGCCAGGCGCTGCGCGGTATCGAATTCAGGTGCGAAATCGTCAGGCAACGGGCACTCCCCTGGCCAGATCGTCGATCTGCTGCAGCGCCGCCGGCACGTCGATCGGCACCGGCTGCAGCGCGGCGCGGGCGGCCAACGCCGCGTCGGTCCGGGCCAGCGCGGCGCCGGCAAGGCGCGGCGCCGCGCCCATCACCGCGCGCATCTCGTCGGCATCGCCGTTGCAGTGCAGTGCCAGATCGCAGCCAGCGGCGATCGCCGCCGCCGCGCGCGCGTCCAGCGTGCCGCTGAGCGCGCCCATCGACAGATCGTCAGACATCAGCGCGCCGCGGAAGCCGATGTCCGCGCGGATCGCGGCCAGCACCGCCGGCGAGGTCGTCGCCGGGCGTTCGGCGTCGAGCGCGGCATAGACGATGTGCGCGGTCATCCCCAGCGGCAGGTCGGCAAGGGCGCGGAACGGCGCGAAATCCTCTGCCTCCAGCAGGTCTCGGGGGGCGTCGACCACCGGCAGCGACAGATGGCTGTCGAGCGGCGTCCGGCCGTGGCCGGGAACGTGCTTGAGCACCGGCAGCACGCCGCCCGCCGCCAGCCCGTCGGCCACCGCGCGGCCCAGCGTCGCCACCGCGTCCGGCGCGGCGCCGTACAGCCGCTGGCGAATCGCCACGTGCGTTTCGGGCCGCGCGATGTCGACCATCGGGGCGCAGTTCACGTCGATCCCCAGCAACGCCAGCTCGGTACCGATCACGTGGTAGCGCAGCCGCATCGCCGCCACGCGCTCGCGCGGGCCGGCAAAGCGGGCCAGAAAGCTTTCGGCATTGTCCCAGCCGGTCCAGTGCGGCGGCGTCAGCCGCGCCACGCGGCCGCCTTCCTGGTCGATCAGCACCGGCGCCTCGCGGCCGACCGCGCCGCGCAGGTCGCGGACCAGCGCACGGACCTGCGCCGGGGTCTCGACGTTGCGGGCGAACAGGATGAAGCCCCAGGGGTCGGAGCTGGCGAAGAAACGGGCTTCCGCGCGGGTCAGGACCGGCCCCGAGCAGCCGAGGATCGCGGCGCGGGCGCTCACTTCAGCGCACCGTCACCGGGATGCATTCCAGCGCGCGCGCCACCAGCGCCTCGCACAGCGCGCGCTGGCTGGCGCCGCCTTCGAAGCCCAGCGCCCGCAGCCGGAAATAGACCCGGCCGTTCGATTCGGCGCGCTGCACATAGTATTGTTTCGAGCCAAGCAGGTCGGAATGCCCGCCCAGCAGACGGTTCCACTGCGCCTGCGCCTGCTCGGGCGTGTCGAACGCGCCCAGCTGCACCAGCCGGGTGCCGGCGGCCAGGTTCTCGGGATCGACCGGCGCCGCGGCCAGCGCGGCGCTGCGGGTCTGCTCGCGCGGGGCGGTGATGCGGGCGCGCGCGGTGTCGAGGCCCAGCGTCTCGGGGCGGACCCGCGGCCGCGGGCGGCCGCGACCGTCGGCCGCGGAAATACCGTCGGCCTCGGCCTCCTGGCCCGGCGCGGCCTCGCTGTTCTCGGCGGTCAGCAGCGAAAGGATGGTTTCGGCGACCGGATCGCCGTCGGCCTCGCCCGTGCCGGCGTCGGCGGCCTGCGCATCGGCGTCGGCGGCCGGCGCCGGGTCGTCGCCGCGGTCCAGCGACAGCACCGCCGGGGCCAGGCTGGCACCGCCCGGCCGCTGCGCCTCGTTGCCGGCCAGGATCTCGTTCACCTCGAGCCCCTGGTGGGCGACCTCCTCGCCGCCCGGATCCTCGGGCAGGATCCGTGCCGGGCGCTCCATCGCCTGGATGACCGGGATCTCGTTCGCGTCGCGCACGCCCAGGCGGTAGGCCCACAGGACCAGCAGCCCGAGCACCATCAGCGACAGCACCGCGCCGCCCCACTTGAAATACAGGAACAGGACCCGTCTCAGGCCCTGCGGTTCACCCTCCTCGGCGAATTCGTCGTAATACGCGTCTTGCATTCCTGCTCGCCTCTGCCTCGCCCCACTGTATATGGGGGTAGCGATTTGCCCAACACCAAAATGTACATTTTACATGTCTTCGACCGGTGTGACGCCAAGAATACCCAACCCTGCCGCGATAACAACGGCAGTCGCGCGAATCATGGCAAGCCGGGCCCTCGTTACCTCGGGTACGTCGGCACGGACAAAACGCAAGTCCGGGTCGAGCTTACCACGATGCTGCAACGCATGATAGGCGCTGGCCAGATCGTACAGGTAGAAGGCGATCCGGTGCGGCTCGTGCGCCTGCGCCGCGCCTTCGACCTGGCGCGGCCATTCGCCCAGCTTCTTCAGCAGCGCCAGCTCGTCCGGATCGGCCAGATCCCTGACCGGGGCGTCGGCCAGCGCGGCGTCGTCGGTGGCGAAACCCGCCTCGGCCGCGCGGCGCAGTGCCGAGCACACCCGCGCATGCGCGTACTGCACATAGAACACCGGGTTGTCCCTGGACTGCTCGGTCGCCTTGTCGAAGTCGAAGTCCAGCGTCGCGTCGTTCTTCCGGGTCAGCATCACGAAACGGGTCACGTCGGGCCCGACCTGGTCGATCACGTCGCGCAGGGTGACGAAGGTCCCCGCCCGCTTGGACATCTTGAATTCCTGCCCGCCCTTCATCAGCCGCACCAGCTGGGTCAGCTTGATGTCCAGCGGCACCCTTCCGTCCGACAGGGCGGACACGGCCGCCTTCATCCGCTTGACATAGCCGCCGTGGTCGGCGCCGAACACGTCGATCAGCTGGTCGAAGCCGCGCGTGACCTTGTCGTAGTGATAGGCGATGTCGGGGGCGAAATAGGTCCAGCTGCCGTCGGACTTCCGCACCGGCCGGTCGGTGTCGTCGCCATGCTCGGTCGAGCGGAACAGCGTCTGCTCGCGCGCCTCCCAGTCGTCGGGCAGCTTGCCCTTCGGCGGCTCCAGCACGCCGACGTACAGCAGCCCCCTGTCCTCAAGCGCCTTCAGCGCGGCCTCGATCCGGCCGGTGCCGTACAGCGACTTCTCGCTGAAGAACACGTCCATGCGCACGCCCAGCGCGGCCAGGTCGGCGCGGATCAGCTCCATCATCGCGTCGGTGGCGAATTCGCGGATCTCGGCCAGCCAGACGTCCTCGCCCCGGTCCAGATAGGCGTCGCCGACCTTCGCCTTCAGCGCCGCGCCCACCGGCACCAGGTAGTCGCCGGGATAGGTGCCGTCGGGAAACTCCACCTCGTGGCCGTGCGCCTCGAGGTAGCGCAGGTAGACCGACCGGGCGAGCGTGTCGACCTGGCCGCCGCCGTCGTTGATGTAGTATTCGCGGGTCACGTCGTAGCCGGCGAAATCCAGCAGCCCGGCCAGCGCGTCGCCGAACACCGCGCCGCGCGTGTGGCCGACGTGCAGCGGGCCGGTCGGGTTGGCCGAGACGTATTCCACGTTCACCTTCACGCCGGTGCCCATGTCCGAGCGGCCGAAATCCGCGCCCGCCCGGATCGCCGCCGGCGCCACCGCCTGCCACAGCGCCGGCTGCAGCCGCAAGTTCAGGAACCCGGGCCCGGCGACCGTCGCTTCGGCGATGCGCGGATCCTCGGCCAGCGCCCCGGCCAGCGCCTCGGCGATGTCGCGCGGCTTCATCCTCGCCGGCCTGGCCAGCACCATCGCCGCGTTCGTCGCCATGTCGCCGTGCGCCGGGTCGCGCGGCGGCTCGACGGCGACATTGCCCAGGTCCAGCCCCTCGGGCAGGCGGCCTGCGGCGACCATCGCGTTCAGGGCGGCGATAACGGCGGTGCGGATCTCGGCGAAGAGGTTCATGTCAGGATTCCGGTCAATGCTGCGGTGCGCGACCTAGCACAGCGGCGGCGGCGCTGCCACAGGCATCAGCGCCAGGTTCGGTCCCCGCAGATGCGGCGGTGCTCGTTGTAGGCGAAGCGGTCGGTCATCCCGGCGATATAGTCGCAGACCGCGCGCGCCAGCCGGGTCTCGTCGCCCGACAGCGCGTGCGCGTTCCAGCCCGCGGGCAGGCTTTCGGGCGCGGCCATGTAGGCGGCGAACAGCTCGCGCACCACGCGGGCCGAGGTCACCCGCATCTTCTTCACCCGCGCATGGCGGTACATGTTGGCGAACAGGAAGGCACGGATCTGCTGCAGGTCGGACCAGAGCGGGCCCGAAAAGCGCACCACCGGCCGGCCCAGATCCCGCACCGCCTGGGCGCTGGCCGGCGCCGCCGCGGCCAGCCGCCGGCGGCTTTCGGCGATCACGTCCTCGACCATCACTCCGAACACCCGGCGCAGGGCCTCGTGCCGGCGGCGGTCGGGGTCGAGCCCGGGGTGGCGTCGGTCGACCTCGGCGAAGCAGCGGCCGACGATCGGCAGCGCGCGGATGTCGTCCACCGAGAACAGCCCGGCGCGCAGCCCGTCCATCAGGTCGTGGTTGTTGTAGGCGACATCGTCCGCCACCGCCGCCACCTGCGCCTCGGCGCCGGCATGGGTCGACAGCTCCAGGTCGTGCCGGGCGTCGTACTCGGCCAGCGCGTAGGGCAGATCGCCGGTCACCGGACCGTTGTGCTTGGCGATGCCCTCCAGCGTCTCCCAGGTCAGGTTCAGCCCGTCGAAGGCGGCGTAGTGCGTCTCCAGCCGGGTGACGATCTTCAGCGCCTGCGCGTTGTGGTCGAACCCGCCCCACGGCGCCATCAGCTCGGCCAGCGCGTCCTCGCCGGTGTGGCCGAACGGCGGGTGGCCCAGATCGTGCGCCAGCGCCACCGCCTCGGTCAGTTCCTCGTTCAGGCCCAGCGCCTTCGCGATCGTGCGCGCCACCTGCGCCACCTCGATCGAATGCGTCAGCCGGGTGCGGTAGTAGTCGCCCTCGTGCTCGACGAACACCTGGGTCTTGTGCTTCAGCCGGCGGAACGCCGAAGCGTGGATGATCCGGTCGCGGTCGCGCTGGAACTCCGAGCGGTGCGCCGAGGACGGCTCCGCCACCAGCCTGCCGCGGGTCTGTTCGGGGTCGCTGGCGAAGGGCGCGTGCACGGGCGGTCTCCGGTCCGGGGTGACGGTCTTGTTGCGGCGGCGGGCGCGTCTTACATTCCTGGGTGCTACCCGATCACGAGGCGATGGAAAAGATGCAGCTCGACCTGCCCCCGAAAGTGACCGACCGGGCCTTCGCCCGGCTGCACGAGATCAACGCCGACGCCGACGCGGCCCAGTGCCTGCGCATCGCCGTCGAGGGCGGCGGCTGCTCGGGCTTCCAGTACGACATCAGTCTGGCCGACGCGCCCGAAGCCGACGACCTGGTGCTGGAGAAGGACGGCGCCCGGGTGCTGGTCGATCCGGTCTCGCTGCCGTTCCTGAAGAACGCCCAGATCGACTTCACCGAGGAACTGATCGGCGCGCGCTTCGTGGTGCACAACCCCAACGCCACCTCCAGCTGCGGCTGCGGCACCAGCTTCTCGATCTGATCGGCGCCGCGGCTCAGCCCGGCAGCGCGCGGTGCGCCGGCGCGCGCAGGCTGGCCATCTCCTCGGCCATCGCCGCCGCCACCTCCTCGGGCAGGGTGTCGGGGAAGTCGTCGGGCGCCAGGAAGGCGTAGCCAAGCGCCCGCACCACGTCCGGATCCAGCCGCGCGTTGACCCGCGCGACCGCGGAGCGGGTCAGCCAGCCGCGCCAGTGTTCGCGCGAATAGTAGCTTTGCAGCGTCGCCAGCCCGGCCTCGCCGGCCTTGGTGTTGCGCTCGCGCGGCTTGATCTCTCCGGCGGGCAGCGCCAGCGCGTCGGCGCAGGCGCGGGCGGTTCCGGCGGGATCGGCGACGAAATCCTCGAACCGCAGCCGGTGGCAGGCCAGCCCCTCGGCGGCCGCCCGCGCGGGCAGCGCCAGCGCCGCCGCCGCCTTCTCCGCCCACAGGTCCACCGGCGAGGCCACCACCGCCGCCATCCCCTCGCGCCGCTCGGTCATCCACGGGCGGGCGGCGAAGGCGTCCAGCGTCTCGGCGTTGGGGCCCTTGATGTGGTACGGCCGCCGCGCCAGGCCGACCAGCCAGGAATAGGGATTGCGCACCATCACCACGACCCCCGCGCCCGCCGCCACCATCGCCGGCGTCAGGCGCGGAAGCGCGTGCTTCCACGGGTCGGACTCGGCCTCGCGGGCGGCGGCCTCGTCGCGCAGCGCGTGCAGGTAGAGCTTCTTCCACGCGCCGCGCATCTGCGTCTCGATCGCCGCCTCCAGCGCGCCGTCGGCGGCCGCCGCCGCCGGCGCCGCCACCCGGTGGCCGACGTCCGGCAGCTGCCGCAGCAGCGCACCCAGCGCCCGCGTTCCGGTGTTGCGCTCGCCGAAGATCTTCACCACGTGGCGCGCCATGCCCGCCGATCCTTCCTGCCGTTTCCTGCCGCCGGGCGGTCCGGCCGGGGCGTTTGGGATTGCCTAGACCTGAATCGCGCTGCTACTCCAGCACCATGAAGATCGCCTCGTACAACATCAACGGCGTCAAGGCGCGCCTGCACGCCCTCACCGCCTGGCTTGAGGAAGCCCGCCCCGACGTGGTCGTGCTGCAGGAGATCAAGTCGCTCGACGAGACCTTCCCGCGCGCGCCGATCGAGGATCTCGGCTACAATCTGGAGACCCACGGCCAGAAGGGCTTCAACGGCGTCGCGATCCTGTCGCGGCTGCCGCTCGAGGACGTGCGCCGCGGCCTGCCCGGCGACGACGGCGACGAACAGGCGCGCTGGATCGAGGCGCTGGTGCTGGCCGACACGCCGGTGCGGGTGTGCGGGCTCTACCTGCCCAACGGCAACCCGGCGCCGGGTCCGAAATACGACTACAAGCTGGCCTGGATGGTGCGGCTGAAGGCCCGGGCGCAGGCTCTGCTGGCCGCCGAGGAGCCGGCGCTGATGGCCGGCGACTACAACGTCATCCCGCAGGCCGAGGACGCCGCCAACCCGGCGGCCTGGGCGACCGACGCGCTGTACCTGCCCGAAACCCGCGCCGCATTCCGCCGGATCGTGCACCTCGGCTTCACCGACGCGCTGCGGGCGACGACGCGGCAGGACGGCGTCTATACGTTCTGGGACTACCAGGCCGGCGCCTGGCGCCGCAACGACGGCATCCGCATCGACCACATCCTGCTGACGCCGCAGGCCGCCGACCGGCTGGTCACCTGCCAGATCGACAAGGAGATCCGCGGCCGCGAGAAACCCTCGGACCACGTGCCGATCTGGGTGGAACTCGAGGACTGAGCGCAGCGCGGCTCAGCCCGCGCCGCCGGTCACGTCGTGCCCGTACAGCCAGTCGAACCGCGCCAGCAGCCCGCCCGGGGCCAGCGCGCCGACACCGGCCATGCCCGCGCGCAGCCCGGCCCGCAGCGGCCCCGGCGGCAGGTGGTACAGCCGCGCGTTGCGCGCCGCGGCGCGCTGCACGCGGGTCACGCGGGGCTTGCGCGCGCGTTCGTATGCCGCCAGCGCCGCCGGCACGTCGCCGTGCCGCTCCAGGCAATCGGCCAGCACCCAGGCGTCCTCGATCGCCATCGTCGCACCCTGCGCCAGGAACGGCAGCATCGGGTGGCACGCATCGCCCAGCAGCGCGACGTTGCCGCGGTGCCAGCGTGGCAGCGCGCCGTGGGCGAACAGGCCCCATTCCCGGCCCTCTCCGACCGCCGCCAGCAGCCGCGTCACCGGCGCGCACCAGCCGGCGAAGCCGGCGCGCATCCTCTCGACGTCGGCGACGGCGGTCCAGCCCTCGGCGGTCCACGCGTCCCGCGCCTCGACCGCGACCAGGTTCCACAGCGCGCCGCCGCGCAGCGGATACACCACCACATGCCGCCCCGGCCCCATGAACAGCAGCGTGCGCCCCGGATCCAGCCCGTCCGCCGCCGCACCGTGCGGCACCAGCGCCCGCCACGCCACCTGGCCGGTAAAGGCCGGCGCGACATCCGGCAGAGCCCTGCGCCGGAACGCCGAGCGGACGCCGTCGGCGGCGATCACCGCATCGGCCTGCGGCGGCGCGCCGGGATCGATCTCGGACGCGAACCGCAGCGTGGCCCCGGCGCCGGTCGCCGCCTCGGTCAGCACCGCCAGCAGATCCGCGCGGTGCAGCTGCAGATACGGCGCGCCATAGCGGCCCTCGGCGGCGGCCATGTCCACAGCGGCCACCAGCCGCCCCGACAGACCGTCGCGCATCTCGACCGCGCGCGGCCGCGCGGCGTGCGCGTCCAACTCCGCGCCCAGGCCCAGCGCGCGCAGGACATGGACGCCGTTCGGGCCGATCTGCAGCCCGGCGCCGACGTCGTCGAAGGCGGGGGCGCGCTCGTGCACGGTGACCGCGACGCCGCGGCGGGCCAACGACAGCGCCGCCGCCATGCCGCCGATTCCCGCGCCCACCACCGCCGCCGTCCGGATCATCAAGGCACCTCCGCGCGTGCCGCCCCGGTGCCGGGACCCGACGAAAAAGGGGCCTGCTGGCCCCTTTTCCCGAGTTTCATCGCGGTGCGCGGGATCAATCGTCCCGATGCACCTTCTCGCGCCGCTCGTGCCGCTCCTGCGCCTCCAGGCTCAGGGTGGCGATCGGCCGCGCCATCAGCCGCTTGAGCGAGATCGGCTCACCGGTCTCCTCGCAGTAGCCGTAGCTGCCCTCGTCCAGCCGGCGCAGCGCGGAGTCGATCTTCGACACCACCTTGCGCTGCCGGTCGCGGGTGCGCAGCTCCAGCGCCCGGTCGGTCTCCTCGCTGGCGCGGTCGGCCACGTCGGGGATGTTGCGGGTGCCTTCCTGCATGTCCTCGATCGTGCCGCGACTTTCAGCGAGGATCGATTCCTTCCATTTCATCAGCTCGTTGCGAAACCACGCCACCTGACGTTCGTTCATGAACGGCTCGTCCTCCGAAGGCAGGTAGTCGGAGTCGAATTTGGTTTCCGCTTTCATATGGTGCGCTACCCTGGTTCTGCGTGCTGGCACGGGCCGGGGGGGATCGGCGCCGCATTGCACCGGCTGCTCTCAATATGCGGGTCGTCTACTAGGATTCCCGCGACTTGTCACCTATTACCTGCGTGAACGGAACGGAATTATCGTCGCCACGCAACAGCTTCGCCGGGACAGCGACAGGCAGGAAAACAAGCATGAATTTCCGCTCGACGGCCGAGTACATCGCCACCAGGGATCTTGCCGTCGCGGTCGATGCGGCGGTGACGCTGGAACGCCCGCTGCTGGTGAAGGGCGAGCCCGGCACCGGCAAGACCGAGCTGGCCCGCCAGATCGCGGCGCAGATGGACGCGCCGCTGCTGGAATGGGCGGTGAAGTCGAGCACCAGGGCGCAGCAGGGCCTGTACGAGTACGACGCGGTCAGCCGGCTGCGCGACAGCCAGCTGGGCGATCCGCGGGTCAGCGACGTCGGCAACTACATCCGTCGCGGCAAGTTGTGGCAGGCGTTCGTCGCCGAGCGCCGCGTGGTGCTGCTGATCGACGAGATCGACAAGGCCGACATCGAGTTTCCCAACGACCTGCTGCAGGAACTCGACCAGATGGAGTTCCACGTCTACGAGACCGGTCAGACCGTCCGCGCCGTGCACCGCCCGGTGGTGATCATCACCTCGAACAACGAGAAGGAACTTCCCGACGCCTTCCTGCGGCGCTGCTTCTTTCACTACATCCGCTTTCCCGACGCCGGGACGCTGCGCACCATCGTCGAGGCGCACTTCCCGGGCATCAAGCAGACCCTGCTGACGGCGGCGCTGGACCAGTTCTTCGAGATCCGCGAGACGCCGGGGCTGAAGAAGAAGCCGTCGACCTCGGAGATGCTGGACTGGCTGCGCCTGCTGGTGGCCGAGGACCTTGATCCCGCCGACCTGCGCCGCAGCGCGCACGAGGCGCTGCCGCGGCTGCACGGCGCGCTGCTGAAGAACGAGCAGGACGTGGCGCTGTTCGAGCGGCTGGCATTCATGGCCCGGCGCGAGCGCTAGTCCGGCCGCGGCGCTTTCGGGGGTTGCCAAGCCGCCGAAGCTGCGGACAGATGGTCGCAGCGGGCCGGCCCGCGCCATTTCAAGCCACGGGTGACGATTTCGATGACGACGATCCGGCCGATCACCCCCGCCGACGAAACCGCCTGGCGGCGCCTGTGGAAGGCCTACCTGACCTTCTACGGAACCGAGCTGCCCGAGCAGGTCTGCCGCAGCAGCTTCGCCCGGCTGACCGACCCGCATGTCACCGACTACCGCGGTGTGCTGGCGCTCGGCGCCGACGGCCCGGTCGGGCTGGCACACTTCATCTTCCACCGCCACGGCTGGCGGATCGAGGATGTGGTGTACCTGCAGGATCTCTACGTCGCGCCGCAGGCGCGCGGCACCGGCGCGGGGCGGGCGCTGATCGAGGCGGTCTATGCCGCGGCCGATGCCGCCGGCTGCCCCTCGGTGTACTGGCTGACGCAGGAGTTCAACGCCGAGGCGCGCCGGCTCTACGACCGCGTCGCCACGCTGACCCCGTTCGTGAAATACCAGAGGACCGGCGCATGATCGCGCGGCTGGCGGCGACGGCGGCGATCCTGGCGGCGCTGGCCGGCTGCGGGCTGGCGCCGCCGTCGCAGCCGGCCAGCCGCGCCGTGGCCACCGGCCCGGCGGCGACCGATGTCGCCTTTCCCGCCGAGACGCTGCCGCGCGGCGTCGCGCGCGCGAACCGGCAGCTGGCGGCGGATTTCCTCGACCTGACCTTCGCGCTGGAACGCGGCGAGACGCTGCGCGGGCTGCTGCGCCACGAGGGGCCGATCCGGGTCTACCTGCGCTCGCCCGAGCTGGCGCCCTACGCCGGCGACATCGAGAACCTGCTGCGCCGGTTCCGCGACGAGGCGCGGATCGACATCCGCAGCACCCGCGATCCGTCCGAGGCACGGATCCACATCGACGGCGTGCCGCTGGCCGAGCTGCAGCGCATCGACGCCGGCGCGGCCTGCTTCATCGTCCCCGGCGAGACCTCCTGGAGCGGCTTCCGCGCCCGCTCGGGCCGCGACCGGCTGCGCTGGTCGTCGCAGCGGACGCTGGGCGTCACCGCGATCTTCATCCCCACCGACAGCTTCCCGCAGGACATCCGCGACTGCCTGCACGAGGAGCTGGCGCAGGCGCTGGGGCCGGCGAACGACCTGTACCGCCTGCCCGACAGCGTGTTCAACGACGACAACTTCCACTCGATCCTGACGCCGTTCGACATGCTGATGCTGCGCGCGCTCTACGACGACGCGCTGCGCTCGGGCCTGCCGCACAGCGTCGTGGCGGGGCGGATCGGGCCGATCCTGGCGCGTATCAACCCGCAGGGCGAGGGCATCGGCGAGCTGCCCCGCGCCCCCGCTTCGGCCGAATTCAAGCGCTCGATCGAGGAGGCGCTGACCCGCCGCCACGGCGCCGCGCGCCGGATCGCCGCCGCCAACCGCGCGCTGGCGGCGGCGCAGCGCCTGCAGCCGGCGGATCACCGGCTGGGGGTGGCGCTGATCACCCGCGGCCGGCTGACCCGCGACCAGGCGCCGGAGCGGGCGGCGGCGGATTTCCGCGCCGCCTACCGGCTGTTCCGCGACCGCTACGGGCCCGACGACATCCGCACCGCGCAGGCGGCGCTGCACGTCGCGCTGACCGCGCTTGAGCAGGCCGACTTCGACGCCGCCGACCGGCTGGCGACGCAGGCGATTCCCGTCGCCCGGCGCGGGCACAACGCGGTGCTTCTGTCCAGCCTGCTGGCCATTCGGGCCGCCGCGCTGACCGCGACCGGAGACCGCACCGGCGCCCGGCAGGCACAACTGGACCACCTGCGGTGGGCACGCTATGCCTACGGCGACGGCAACGGCACCCGCGCGCGCGAGCAGGCCCGGCTGGAGGCGCTGCTGCCGCAGATGAACTGACGCCGGCGCGCCCGCGCCCCCAAGACGGACCTTCCGATGATCCCGCTGATCGCCTTCGCCGCCGGTTTCGCCTTCGGCTGGCTACGCGCCCGCCGCCGCGGCGGCAACCGGCTCGACAAGCTGCAGTACGGCGCCGGGCACGGCATCTTCGCCGCGATCCTCGCGCTGGCGGCGGTGATCCTGGCCGCTCGGCTGGCCTGACCGCAGCGGGTAACCCCGCCTTAACCATACACCCCCAGCATGGCCCGCAGGCGATGCAGGAGGGTTCGAGATGGCAATGCTTTCGGCCACCACGGTCGAGGACGGCGTGCGTGGTTTCTACGACGGCTACGGCTGGGTCGGCACCGATGGCGGCAACGGCGAGGATGCGGCGTTCCGGGCGTTCCGGCCGGCCTATGCCGGGTACCACGCCGCGGTCGAACGGCGCACCCTGGCCGCCTTCGACGGCCTGCACGGCGGGCTGCTGATCGCCGGCTGCGGCGACATGCCGGCCAGCCACCTGGACCTGGCGCGGCGCTTCGACCGGCTGGCCTGTCTCGACATCTCGGGGCGGGCGCTGACCGCCGCGGCGACGAAGCTCAACCGCCGGGCCGAGATCGTGCGCGGCTCGGTGCTGGAACCGCCGTTCGACGAGGGCGGCTTCGACGCGGTGTTCTGCGCCCACGTGCTGTTCCACATCGACATCGACCTGCAGGAACGCGCCGTCGACCGGCTGCTGCGGCTGCTGCGGCCGGGCGGACGGCTGGTGGTGATCTATTCCAACCCGCGCTCGCCGGTGCGCTTCGCCACCGCCGCCGCCGAACGCGCGCGGCGGCTGCTGCCGGGCGCGGCGCGCGCGGCGCCGGCGCGGCCCGATCTCTATTTCCGCCGTCACCCGCTGGGCTGGTGGCAGCGCTTTGCGGACCGCGCCCGGATCGACATCCGCCCCTGGGACGTGATCGGCAGCCGCGACGACCGCGCGCTGCTGTGGTCCGACCGCGCGGCCAAGCGGTTCTACGCCGCCGCGGGCCGCATCGAGGCGCGCCACCCGCGCGTCGCCGCCGCGCTCTGGCACTATCCGATGATCGTGCTCGAACGTCGCTGAGCGGCGCCGCCGCCGCGGGGTTGCCTCCGCCCCGGCGGGCGCGGCATGCTGCGGCGGATCCGCAACTCAGCAACGGGCCCGCCGCCGTGTACGTCACCTTGTTCGAGGAACTCCGGCGCCAGGGCGTGCCGGTCTCGCTGCGCGAGTACCTCTGCTTCCTGCGCGCGCTGTCGGCGGGGCTTGCGGCCTTCGACGCCGAGGGGTTCTACTATCTCGCGCGCACCGCGATGGTGAAGGACGAGCGCCACCTCGACCGGTTCGACCGCGCCTTCGGCACGGTGTTCTCGGGGCTGGAGGCGCTGACCCCAGCGCAGATCCTGACTGCCGCCGAGATCCCCCAGGACTGGCTCCGCAAGCTGGCCGAGAAGCACCTGACGCCCGAGGAACGCGCCGCGGTCCAGGCCGCCGGCGGTTTCGAGGCGCTGATGCGCAAGCTGATGGAGCGGCTGTCCGGGCAGAAGCGCCGGCACCGGGGCGGCAGCAAGTGGATCGGCACCGCCGGCACCTCGCCGTTCGGCGCTCATGGCTACAATCCCGAAGGCGTGCGCATCGGCCAGCACGAAAGCCGCCACCAGCGCGCGGTGAAGGTCTGGGACCGGCGCGAGTTCCGCAACCTCGACGACCAGGTCGAACTCGGCACCCGCAACATCAAGCTCGCGCTGCGCCGGCTGCGCCACTGGGTGCGCGATGGCGCCGCCGAGGAGCTGGACCTGCCCGGCACGATCCGCGCCACCGCCGAGCATGGCTGGCTCGACGTGCAGACCCGCCCCGAGCGGCGCAACGCGGTCAAGCTGCTGCTGTTCCTCGATGTCGGCGGCTCGATGGACCCGCACGTGCGCGTGGTCGAGGAGCTGTTCTCGGCCGCCCGCGCCGAGTTCCGGCACCTCGAGCACCACTATTTCCACAACTGCATCTACGAGGGCCTGTGGCGCGACAACGCCCGCCGCCGCCAGGCGCAGACGCCGACCGCCGAGGTGCTGCGCACCTACGGTTCCGACTACAAGGCGATCTTCGTCGGCGACGCGGCGATGAGCCCCTACGAGATCCTCTACCCCGGCGGCGCGAACGAGCACTACAACGCCGAGACCGGCGAAACCTGGCTGCGGCGCCTGCGCGAGCAGTGGCCGCACAGCGTCTGGATCAACCCGCTGCCGCAGCGCCACTGGCGCCACACCCAGTCGGTCGGACTGATCGCCGAGATCTTCGAGCGCCGCATGGTGCCGATGACGCTCGACGGCATCGCCCGCGCCGCACGCCTGCTGGGGCGCTGAGACCCGGCGGCTGGCGCAGCCGTCGTGACCGCGATCATCGTCCATCGTGCTGCTGGACGTGGTGTTCTCGATCGACAGCATCCTGACCGCGGTCGGCATGACCGACATCCTGCCGGTGAAGTACGCCGCGGTGATCGTCGCCGTCGCGGTGATGTTCCTGGCCTCTGGTCCGGTGATGCGCTTCGTGGGCGAGAACCCGACCGTGGTGATGCTGGCGCTGGCGTTCCTGCTGATGATCGGCGTGGTGCTGATCGCCGACGGCTTCGGCCACCACGTGCCGAAGGGGTACATTTACGCCGCGATGGCCTTCGCCGCCTTCGTCGAGACGCTGAACATGCTGGCGCGCCGGCGCGGCGGGCTGAAGGCGCACCGCCAGCCGGGGGTCTGAACCGCTTGCCGGGATCGGCCGGGCCCCCCATATCTGGGACATGATCCGGTTGACCCCGATCCTGCTGGCCATCGCCTTCGCGGTGGGAATGTACCTGCTCTCGGCCTGGCGGCTGAAGCGGCAGCTGGACGCGCGCTCGACCGAACTGGCCGACCCGGCGATCGCGCGGCTGACCCGCGACATGGCGCTCGAGTTGGACCTGCCCCGGATCCGGGTGCACATCTACGAGGTCGCCGCCGTCAACGGCCTGGCCGCGCCCGACGGACGGATCTTCATCACCCGCGGATTTTTCGACAAGTACCGGCTGGGCGACGTGACGGCGGCCGAGATGGCCTCGGTGATCGCGCACGAACTGGGCCATGTCGCGCTGGGGCACTCCAGGCGGCGGATGTTCGATTTCTCGGGGCAGAACGCGATCCGCACGATCCTGGCGATGGTGCTGGGCCGGCTGATCCCCGGCATCGGGCCCTATATCGCGAACCTGCTGACCTCGCTGCTGGCGGCGCGGCTGTCGCGCCAGGACGAATACGAGGCCGACGCCTACGCCGCCGCGCTGCTGACCAAGGCCGGGATCGGCACCGGTCCGCAGGTGTCTCTGTTCCGCAAGCTCGAGGGCATGGCCGGCAGCGGCGGCGGACAGCTTGCCTGGCTGATGAGCCACCCGAAGACCGAGGAACGCGTCGCCCACATCGAGGCGCTCAGCCGCCGCTGGGTGACTCAGCCCTGATCCAGCGCCTTGCCCAGCCGCGGCAGGCCGGCGCGCTTGAGCAGCGGGCGCAGCGGCTGCGCGCGCCCCGAGACCGCCTCGGTCCGCAGCCGCACCGCGTCCACCACCTCGGCCACCGGCACCCGGCCCTCGGTCAGCAGCTCGGTCAGCACGCTGTCGGGGGTGCGCACCATCAGCCCGTGCCGGGCCAGGGTACGGCCGGGAAAATCCCGAAGGTTGGCGGTGACGATCGCCTCGGCACCGCCGGCGATTGCCGCGGCCAGCACGTGCAGATCGTCCGGATCGGGCAGCGACAGCATGTCCGCGGCACCGGCGGGCGGCACCACCTCGCCCGCCGCCCAGTCGGTGCGCAGCAGCGCGATCTCGGCCCGGGCGATGGCTTCGGCGGCGGCGCCGTGGCGCGCGGCGGCGCGGGCCCATTCCTCCAGCACGCGCGGCGAGTACAGCGGCACGAAGCCGCCCTCAACCGCCGCGCCCAGCAGGATCTCGCGCAGCACGGTGGGGAACAGGATGCAGGCGTCGAGGAACAGCCTCATCCGTCCAGCCGCAGGAACACCGCCTTCAGATACGAGGATTCGGCCAGGTACGGGTGCACCGGGTGGTCGGGCCCCGCCTCTCCGGTGGACAGGATCTGCGCCGCCCGCCCGGCGCGGCCGATGCCGCGCAGGCTGGCGGTGCGGAACTTCGCCAGATCGGCGGCGTGAGAGCACGAGCACAGCACCAGGTAGCCGCCCGGCTCGACAAGGCCGGCGGCCAGGCGCGCGATGCGTTCGTAGGCGCGCAGCCCCGCCTCCAGCGCCGGCTTCGCGGGCGCGAAGGCGGGCGGGTCGCACACCACCAGGCCGAAGCGCTCTCCGGCTTCAGCCAGATCGGCCATCACCTCGAACGCGTCGCCCTGCCGGGTGGCGAAGCGCTCCGCCACGCCCGAGCGGGCTGCGCCCTCCCCGGCCAGCGCCAGCGCGGGGGCCGAGCCATCCACCGCCAGCGCGGCCTGCGCGCCGCCGGCCAGCGCCGCCAGGGCGAATCCGCCGACATGGCTGAAAACATCAAGCACCCGCCGTCCCCGGCCCAGCCGCGCCGCGAAGGCGTGGTTCGGCCGCTGGTCGTAGAACAGGCCGGTCTTCTGCCCGCCCTCCAGGTCGGCGCGGTAGATCGCGCCGTTCATCGGCACGTCCACCGGCCCGTCCAGCGCCCCGGCCAGCACCGAGGATACGGCGTCCAGCCCCTCCAGCGCGCGCGCCCTTCCCGAGGCGTTCTTGACCACCGTCGAAACGCCGGTGACGGTGCGCAACGCGGCGACCATCGGCTCCAGCAGCAGCTCGGCCCAGGCGGCGTTGGGCTGCACCACGCAGGCATCGCCGAACCGGTCGACGACGACCCCGGGCAGCCCGTCGGCCTCGGCGTGGATCAGGCGGTAGAACGGCGCGTCGTACAGCGTCTCGCGCAGCGCCAGCGCACGGGCGAAGCGCGCCTCGAACCAGGCCTGGTCCACTGCCTCGTCCGGGTCGCGCGACAGCATTCGCGCGGCGATGCGGCTGGCCGGGTTGAACGCCGCCAGTCCCAGCGGCGTGCGCTCGCCGTCCTCCAGCACCACCAGCGTTCCAGGCGCCAGGTTGCGCGCGCGCCGGTCCAGCACCAGCGTGTCGGCGAAGGCCCAGGGCGCGCCGAAGCGCAGCGGCTGGGCGTTCTTGTTCGGGCGCAGATGGATGCGGGGACGGTCGGTCTGGCTCATGGCGGGGTCCTCTGGCGGCGTGCCCCGCCACAAGCACGAAAAAAGGCCACCCCGCAAGGGGCGGCCCAGTCTGGGAGGAAACACACCGACCCCGCCTTGCGGGACCGGAATAAACGTCAGATATGCGCGCCGCGGCGAAGGGCAAGGGCAAAGCGCCCCGGAAGCGCGGCGATGGCGCGGGCGGCGGCGCGCAAGCCGCGGGCGATCACCTCGGCGCGCATCGCGTTGGCCTGGCGCTCGGCGGCGATAAGATGGTCGCGGTCGATGTCGTAGCGGTCGTACATGGTGGCTCCTGTCGCACCGGCGGCAAACCCTCCGGCGTTGCGTTCGCGACTAGAGATAGGCGCCGACCGCCCCTTGTGCAGCACACAAGTTGGCAGTCCCGCCATGCGTTCAACGCATGGCGGGCAGCCGGGACCGCACGCGCACCGGGGCCAGCGCCAGGTGCCGCAGGTAGCGCCGCTCGAGCGCGCGGAAGACGCCGACCACGACCAGCGTCACCAGCATGTACAGCGCCGCCGCCGTCAGCAGCCCCTCGTAGGCCAGGTAGTAGCGCGCGTTCAGCGCCCGCCCGGCGCCGAGAATGTCCTGCAGGGTGATCACGCTGGCCACCGCCGAGCCGTGCAGCATGAACACCACCTCGTTGCCCAGCTGCGGCAGCGACCGGCGCAGCGCCGCCGGCAGCAGCACCAGCCGGTCGACCTGCCGCGGCCGCAGCCCCAGCGCGCGGGCGGCCTCCAACTCGCCCGCCGGCGTCGCCGCCAGCGCGCCGCGCAGGATCTCGGAGGCATAGGCGCCGCTGTTCAGCGCGAAGGTGATCAGCGCGCACCACCAGGCCTCGCGCAGCAGCGCCCAGGCCCAGCTGTCGCGCAGCCACTCGAACTGCGACAGGCCGAAATAGACCATGTAGAGCTGCACCAGCAGCGGCGTGCCGCGGAACAGCGCGACATAGCCGTCGGCCAGCGCCGACAGCCCGCGGACCCGGCGCAGCCGCACGAAGGCCACCGGCACCGCAAGGCACAGCCCCAGCGCCAGCGCCAGCACGGTCAGCTGCACCGTGATCCACACCCCCTCGGCGAACAGCGGCCAGCTTTCCAGGATCAGGCCGGCCTTCATCGCGCGGCGCGGCGCTCGGCGGCGGCGAACAGTCGGCCCGACACCCAGGTGATGCCCAGGTAGACCAGCAGCACGAAGCCGAAGAACAGGAACGGCGCGCGCTGCGACTTGCCGACGTCGTTGGCCACGCCGACCAGATCGCCCAGGCCGATCACCGACACCACCGCGGTGGACTTCACCAGCACCATCCAGACGTTGGCATAGCCCGGCAGCGCGTGCCGCAGCATCTGCGGCAGCAGCACCAGGCGCAGCGTCGCGCCGCGGCCGAGGCCCAGCGCCCGGGCGGCGTCGGCCTGGCCCGCCGGCAGCGCGCGATAGGCGCCGCGGAAGGTTTCGGTCAGATAGGCGCCGTAGATGAAACCGATCGACAGCACCCCGGCCCAGAACGGCGGCAGCGGGATGCGGTCCAGCCCGACCAGCGCGCCGAGGTCGTTGAGCAGCCGCTGGCCGCCGAAATAGACCAGCAGCACCATCACAAGATCGGGCACGCCGCGCACCAATGCGGTATAGCCGCGCACCGCCGCCGCCGGCAGGCGGCGCCCGGACAGCCGGCCGACGGCGCCCAGCGCACCCAGCGCGGTGGCCAGCGCCAGCCCCAGCAGCGCCAGCGCCAGCGTCACCGCCGCGCCGCGCAGCAGCAGCGGCAGGAACGGCAGCAACTCGTTCATCCGGTCAGCCGTGGCGCGACGGCGCGGTCATCCGCCGAAGATGTCGAAGTCGAAATACTTCTGGTTGATCTTCTGATAGGTGCCATTGGCCCGCAACTCGCCGATCGCATGCGAGAAGGCGTTGCGCAGATCCTCCTCGCCCTGGCGCACGGCGATGCCCGCGCCGATGCCGTGGTATTTCGGGATCGAGATCGGCGGCCCGAAAAAGGCGAAACCCTCGCCCGAGTCGGTGTCGAGAAAACCGGTCGCGCTGGCGATGCTCTCGCCCATCACCGCATCGATCCGGCCCGCCGCGAGGTCCAGGAACGCCTCGTCCTGCGAGCCGTAGAGCTTGATGTCCACCCGCGGATGCTCGCCGCGCATGTAGTCGTGGTGCACGGTGCCGCGCTGCACGCCGACGACCGCGTCCTTCAGGTCGTCCATCGTCATCCCCTCGCGGCCGACGAACCGGGCGGGGGTGTTGTAGTACTTCATCGAGAAGTCGACGACCTGCTTGCGCTCGGGGGTGATCGCCATCGAGGCGACGATGGCATCGCACTTGCGCTCCAGCAGCGCCGGGATGATGCCGTCCCAGCCGGTCTTCACCAGCGTGCAGTCATAGCCCAGCTGGTCGCACAATGCGTTGGCGATGTCGATGTCGAACCCGGCGACCGAGCCGCTTTCCGTGGTGAACGAAAACGGCGGGTACGCGCCCTCGACACAGATGTTCAGGCTCTGCGCAACAGCCTGCGCGCCAAGGCCCGTCACCAGCGCAAGCGACAGCAGGGTGGTTTTCAGCACCGGTGTTCCTTCCTGTTCGACGCGCCGACATTCGGGGAAGCGCCGGGATCGGTCAACCGCCGCGCCGGCCGCCGGCGCGGTTCGGCGGCAACTGTGCCCGCGACAGGACAGAACACCCGCAAACCGTTGCCCACGCGCAACAAATCCGCGCCGCAGGTGCAGGATCAGTCGGAAAGCCCGACCTCCGCGCCCGGGGCGGCGGCGCGCGCCAGCCAGCGCGCGACGAAATCCTCGACCGAGCGGAAGCAGACCAGGGTGAAGCCGGCGTCCTCGTGCATCCAGAACGCCGCCGCCACCTGGCCCAGCCGGGTGCGGCGGAAATCGCCGCGGCCGAACCGGTCCGGGGCCAGGTCGACCGGCGCGCCCTTGGCCAGCACCTCGCGCGCGCCGGGCCCCTCGATCCGGAACAGGCTGCGCGCGTCCGACACGTCCGCCGCCAGGTGATGCACCGATGCCAGCCGCGACGACAGCATCGCCGCGGTGTCGGCGGCCTGCTCGAACGGCAGCAGGACCAGCAGCTCGTCCGGCGACATCCACGCCAGCGCGAAGTCGCCGTCCTCGGCGATGCGGCGCACGTCGGGCTGCGCGACGCCGGTGACCTCGGTCACCACCGCGCCCAGCGCCGCGTCGCCCAGCTCGCCGCGCAGCGCGATCATGCCGCGCCGTTCGGGGCCGATGATCCGCGTCTCAGACATTCTGCCGCTCTCCTTCCGGGTCCAGGAACACCGGGTCCACCACCGTCGCCTCGATCGCGCGCCCGGGCTCGACCTCGAACCGCAGGACCTGCCCCATGCGGCGCGATCCGCCCCTGATCAGCGCCATCGCGATCGACCGGTCGAGCGTGGGCGAGAAATAGCTCGAGGTGACGTGGCCGATCATGCCGGCGATGCCGTCGGGGCGCGGCGCGCCCTCGACCGCGTGCGCGCCGTCGGGCAGCACCTCGGCCGGGTCCAGCGTCGCCAGCCCGACCAGCTGCTTGCGGTCCGGGTCGGTCAGGTGCGTCCGCTCCATCGCGCGCTTGCCGATGAAATCCTGCTTCTTCTTGCTGACCGCCCAGCCCAGGTTCAGATCGTGCGGCGTCACCGTGCCGTCGGTCTCGTCGCCGATCATGATGAAGCCCTTCTCGGCCCGCATCACATGCAGCGCCTCGGTGCCGTAGGGCTGGATGCCGTGCGCGGCCCCCGCCTCCAGGCAGGCGTCCCAGAACGCCTGCCCGCGGCCCGCCGGCACCGCGACCTCGAAGCTCAGCTCGCCCGAGAACGAGATCCGGTGCACCCGCGCCGGGATCCCCGCCAGCGTGCCCTCGGCGAAGCCCATGAACGGCAGCGTCTCGCGGCCGAGGTCCATGCCCTCCAGCGCCTCCAGCACCTGCCGCGCCTTCGGTCCGACCACGGCGATCTGCGCGTGCTGCTCGGTCAGGTTGGCGGTGTAGACCCGGAAGTCCCACCACTCGGTCTGCAGCCATTCCTCCATCCAGGCATGCACCCGGTCCGACCCGCCCGAAGTGGTGTGGCACAGGAAGCTGTCCTCGGACAGCCGCGCCACCACGCCGTCGTCGAACAGGAAGCCGTTCTCGGTACACATCAGACCGTAGCGGCAGCGCCCGACCTTCAGCGTCGACATCATGTTGGTGTAGATCAGGTCCAGGAACTTCGCCGCATCCGGCCCCTTGACCAGGATCTTGCCCAGGGTCGAGGCGTCCAGCAAGCCGACGTTCCGCCGCGTGTTCAGGACCTCGCGCGTCACCGCGTCCTCGACGCTCTCGCCCGGGCGCGGGATGGCATAGGGCCGCCGCCAGTCGCCCACCGGCTCCCAGTGCGCGCCCTGCGCGGCCAGCCAGCCGTCGATGGCGGTCTTGCGGACCGGCTTGAACAGCTCGCCCCGCGCCGCGCCGGTGATCGCGCCGAAGCTCAGCGGCGTGTAGGGCGGGCGGAAGGTGGTGGTGCCGACCTGCGGGATCGGCGCGCCCAGGCTCTGGCTCAGCACTGCCAGCCCGTTGATGTTGCTCAGCTTGCCCTGGTCGGTGGCCATGCCCAGCGTGGTATAGCGCTTGGCGTGCTCGACGCTCTCGAACCCCTCCTGCGCGGCCAGCTGCACGTCGGATACCTTGACGTCGTTCTGGAAATCCAGGAACGCCTTCTCGCGCAGCGCCGCGGGCGCGCCGTGCGGCATCATCCAGACCGCCTCGGGCGCGGCCTCGTCGACGGTTTCCGCCCGCGGTGCGGGCGCCTCGGACGGCGACAGATCCAGCGCCTGCGCCACCCGGTCCGCCGCGGCGGCCGCATCCGCCAGCGCCGCGTCGGCCCGCAGCGCCCCCGACGCCGCCCCGGCGGCGGTCACCATCGCCCGGCCGTCATGGTTCAGCGGCGGCCGCGCCGGGTCGGGCACGAACATCGCCGCCGCCTCGTCCCAGCGCAGCTTGCCGCCGCAGTGCGACCACAGGTGCACCACCGGCGACCAGCCGCCCGAAACCGCCACGCAGTCGCAGCCGATCTCCTCCAGCACCGCGCCCTCGCCGGCCTGCGCGCAGATCCCGACCGAGGTCACGCCGCGCCTGCCGCCCCAGGCGAGGGCCACGCCGCGCCCGGTCTCGACCCGCACGCCGCGGGCGCGCACCGCCTGCGCCAGCGGCCCCTCGGCGCGGGCGCGCACGTCCAGCACCGCCGGCACCGTCAGCCCGGCGTCGAGCAGCGCCAGCGCGGTGCGGTAGGCGTCGTCGTTGCCGGTCACCAGCACCGTGCGGTCGCCGGGGCTGACACCGTAAAGCGTCACGTAGTCCCGCACCGCCGAGGCCAGCATCACCCCGGGCCGGTCGTTGCCGGCGAACGCCAGCGGCCGCTCGATGGCGCCGGTCGCGGTGATGATGTGCCCGGCGCGGATCCGCCACAGCCGGTGCCGCGGCCGGCCGTCGCCCGGCGTGTGGTCGGCGACCCGCTCGCCGGCCAGCACATAGCCGTGGTCGTAGACCCCCGCCGCCTGGGTGCGCAGCCGCACCGTCACGTTCGGCATCTGCGCCAGCGCGGCAAGCTGCGCGGCGACCCAGTCGTGGGCGTCCGCGCCGTCGATCCGGCCGCCGTCGGCAAGCGCCCGACCGCCGGCATGCGGCGCCTGCTCGAGCAGCAGCACCCGCGCGCCGGCCGCGCCCGCGCGGCGCGCCGCGGTCAGCCCGGCGATCCCGGCGCCGACCACCAGCACGTCGGCGAAGGCGTGGAAGTGCTCGTAGCGGTCCGGATCGCGCGCGCCCGCCGCCGGCGCCGGCCCCAGCCCGGCCGAGCGGCGGATCACCGGCTCGAACAGGTGCTTCCACGCCGCGCGCGGCTGGATGAACGTCTTGTAGTAGAACCCAGCCGGCAGGAACTTCGCCATGCCCGCGCTGACCGCGCCGAGATCGGTCTCCAGGCTCGGCCAGTGGTTCTGCGAGCGCGCCTCCAGCCCCGCGAACAGCTCGGTGGTGGTGGCGCGCTGGTTCGGCTCCATCCGGTCCCCGGTGCCCAGGCTGACCAGCGCGTTCGGCTCCTCGGCGCCGCTGGCGTAGACGCCGCGCGGGCGGTGGTACTTGAACGACCGGCCGACCAGCGACCGGCCGCTGCCCAGCAGCGCCGAGGCCAGCGTGTCGCCGGCAAAGCCCTTCAGCCGGGTGCCGTTGAAGCTGAACGCGACCGGCCGGGCGCGGTCGATCAACCGGCCGCCGCGGGGCAGACGGCTGCTCATCGATCCTGCTCCCACTCCGAGATCCAGTCCGGGCGGCGGGCGCGGATCGCCTCCAGCACATGCGCGGGCGGCGCGGCGGTCTGCGCGGCGTAGGTGCCGAACACCTCCAGCGTCGCGGTGCAGCGGGCGGCGTGGAACCACTTGCCGCAGCCGAACGCGTGCCGCCAGCGCTCGAAATGCACCCCGCGCGGATTCTTGCGGGCGAACAGGTAGTCGCGGAACGCCGCATCGTCCGAGCCGGGGCCGCTGCGCTTCAGATGCGCCTCGCCGCCGGGGTGGAATTCGGTCTCCTCGGCGCTCACGCCGCAGCAGGGACAGGTCAGCAGCAGCATGGCGGCCTCCGGAGGGTCACGAGCGAATCACCTGCGGCCGGAACGGCGGTCGCACGCCCTGGGATAATCGAACGAAAACAATCGGATATTGCGATATGGCGCCCGGCCTCCGGCGCCGGCCCGCCTTGCACCAGCAGACCTTCGAGCGGACATTCCCCAGCGAATTCAACACCAAGGCCGGTCCGGCAGTGTTTACTCACGAGTAAACCAGAGAATCTTCGGACACGGATCGCGCATTTTGTCTCAGGTTTGGCAATAGATTGGCGAGCGAGGCGAAATGAGCTATGATTGCCGCAGTTGTAACGAGTTTTAGACTTATTTTCGGGGGATTGCGCATGTCTGAGCACCAGCGGTGGGTCACCGACCTCGTGAAGTTCCATGGCAACGCCAAGGAAACCGTCGGCGAGTTCCTGTACAAGCCGTTCGGGATCGAAAGTACAGACGGTCTGAACGCCATCACCCTCTACGTCTTCGCGGCGGTGGCGGTGTTCGTGCTGTTCCGGCTGTTCACCCCGGCACGCAGGGCGCGGGCGCACAGCAAACCGGACCACTACGACTTCGGCCGCGGGCTCTGACCGCGGCCCGACCGATGGGCTTCGCATGCCGGCCGTCGCCTCTGCCGAGGCCGTCGGGCTGAGCGCGCGCCCGGTCAATGCGCCACCGCCGCGGCGACGCTCTCGTCGATCATCCGCCCCTCGGCGAACCGCTCCAGCGAGAACGGCGCCGCCAGCGCCCGCGGCGCGCCGTCGGCCAGCATCTCGGCGGTGGCCCAGCCCGAGCCGGGGATCGCCTTGAACCCGCCGGTGCCCCAGCCGCAGTTGAGGAAGATGCCGGGCACCGGCGCCGGGCCGATGATCGGCGAGCGGTCGCCGGTCATGTCGACGATCCCGCCCCATTGCCGCAGCATCTTCAGCCGGCTGATCAGCGGAAAGGTCTCGACCAGCGCGCGCACGGTCTCCTCGACGTGCTGGAAACTGCCGCGCTGGGTGTAGTTGTTGAACCCGTCGGCGCCGCCGCCGATCACCAGCTCGCCCTTGTCCGACTGGCTGATGTAGCCGTGCACCGTGTTCGCCATCACCACGCAGTCCAGCACCGGCTTGATCGGCTCGCTGACCAGCGCCTGCAGCGCCAGCGATTCCACCGGCAGGCGGAACCCCGCCATCTCGGCCAGCACCCCGGACGAGCCGGCGACGACTAAGCACAGCCTGTTGCAGCGGATCGGCCCCTTGCCGGTCTGCACCCCGGTGACTCCGGTCGCGTCCCGGTCGACGCCGGTCACGGCGCAGTTCTGGATGATGTGCACGCCCAAGTCGGACGCGGCGCGGGCATAGCCCCAGGCGACGGCGTCGTGCCGCGCGGTGCCGCCGCGCGGCTGCCACAGCCCGCCCAGCACCGGATAGCGCGGCCCGTCGATATTGATGACCTTGACGATCTTCCGCACCTCGTCCGGGGTGACCATGCGGCTTTGGATGCTGGCCAGCCGGTTGGCGTGCGCGGTGCGCTTCCAGGCGCGCAGCTCGTGCTCGGTCTGCGCCAGCATCATCACCCCGCGCGGGCTGAACATGATGTTGTAGTTCAGCTCCTGGCTCAGCGTCTCGTACAGCGTCCGCGACTTCTCGAAGATCGCCGCGCTCTCGTCCTGCAGGTAGTTCGAGCGGATGATCGTGGTGTTGCGCCCGGTGTTGCCGCCGCCCAGCCAGCCCTTCTCCAGCACCGCGACATTGGTGATGCCGTGGTTCTTCGCCAGGTAGTAGGCGGTGGCCAGCCCGTGCCCGCCGGCGCCGACGATCACCACGTCGTACTGCGCGCGCGGCTCGGGCGAGGCCCAGGCCCGCTCCCATCCCGCGTGGTGACGCAGGGCTTCCCGCGCGATGGCGAACGCCGAATACCGCTTCATCCAACCCCCTCTTCGCCGGGCCAGCACGCCGGCACGCCGGCCGCCTACCGGTCTAGCCCGACCCGCCGCGCCCGGCCGCACCGGCCTGCGGCACAATGATTCCCAATCGCGACATTTTCATCCGCCCCGGCGCGGGTGCAACGATATGCGCATTGCAGCCGGTCCGCCGACGTCGATAATGGCCCCTCGTTCGAAAGGGCAGGTCAACGATGATCTTCTGGGCAGTCGCCGCAATCCTCGGGCTGATCGTCGCCGCGGTGTTGACGCGCGCGATGCTGCGGCCCGGTGCGGCCGCCGGCCGCGCCGACCGCGCGGCGCGGGTCTACCGCGCCCAGCTGGACGAGGTCGAGGCCGACCTGGCGCGCGGCACCCTGACCGAGGCCGAGGCCGGCGCGCTGCGCGCCGAGGTATCGCGCCGCCTGCTCGCCGCCACCGACCGCGCCGACGCCGGCGACGCGGCGGCCCCCGGCAGGATGAATCTGGTGGCCGCGGCGCTGACCGCGGCGTTCGTTCTGGGCGGCGGCGGCGCGCTCTACGCGGTGCTCGGCGACGCCGGCGCGCCGGACCGGCCGCTGGCCCGCCGCCTGGCCGAGGCCGCGCAGGCCTGGGCCGAGCGCCCCGGCCAGGCCGAGGCCGAGGCGCAGCTGGCCGCCGCCGGGCGCGCCGACCCGCCCGAGGCCGACCCCGAGCAGCTGGCGCTGATCGAGCGGCTGCAGGCCGCGCTCGCCGACCGGCCGACGGACGAGCGCGGGCACCGCCTGCTCGCCGCCTCGCTGGCGCGCCTGGGCCGGTTCCCGCAGGCGGCCGAGGCGCAGACCCGGGTGCTGGAGATCGTCGGCGCCGACGCCACCGCCGCCGACCTGGTC
This sequence comes from Halovulum marinum, assembly GCF_009697225.1. GTDB lineage: Bacteria > Pseudomonadota > Alphaproteobacteria > Rhodobacterales > Rhodobacteraceae > Halovulum > Halovulum marinum. The sequence goes on along the minus strand of NZ_WIND01000005.1, from coordinate 110,903 downwards.
AACCTGGCCGAGTTCCGCATCCTGGCGGCGCAGGGCTATGTCTCGCCCGAGGCCGAGGCGGCGCTGGTGGCGGCGCTGGATCTGGACCCGCAGCACCCCCGCGCGCGCTATTTCTCGGGGTTCGGCGCGCTGCAGGCGGGCCGGCCGGATATCGCCTACGGGCTGTGGGCGCGGCTGCTGGCGGAAAGCGCGCCGGACGCGCCCTGGGTCGCGCCGATCGCCGCGCAGATGCCCGAGGTGGCGCGCGCCGCCGGCCAGCCGGTGCCGCCGCTGCCCGGCAGCACCGCGACCGGGCCGACGCAGGACGACATCGCCGCCGCGCAGGACCTCAGCCCCGAGGATCGGGCGCAGATGATCCGCGGCATGGTCGATCGGCTGTCCGGACGGCTGGCGACCGAGGGCGGCCCGGCCGAGGACTGGGCGCAGCTGATCCGCGCGCTGGGCGTGCTGGGCGAGCGCGGCCAGGCCAACGACGTCTACCGCGAGGCGCGCACGATCTTCGCCTCGGCGCCGCGCGACCTGGCGCTGATCGAACGCGCCGCGCGCGATGCGGAGATCGTGCGATGATCCACGAGGACGCCGCCGCCTTCCGCGCCGCGCTGCCGCAGGGGCGCGCGCTGATCGGGCTGGACCTGGGCACCAGGACAATCGGCGTCGCGGTCTCGGACAACCGGCTCAGCGTGGCGACGCCGCTGCAGACGCTGAAGCGCAAGAAGTTCGGCACCGACGCCGACGCGCTGCAGGCGCTGATCGACGGCCGGCAGATCGGCGGCCTGGTGCTGGGCCTGCCGCGCAACATGGACGGCAGCGAGGGGCCCCGCGCCCAGTCCACCCGCGCCTTCGCCCGCAACTTCACCGCGCGGCACCCGATCCCGCTGATGCTGTGGGACGAGCGCCTGTCCACCGTCGCCGCCGAGCGCGCGCTGCTCGAGGCCGACACCTCGCGCCGCCGCCGGGCCGAGGTGATCGACCACGTCGCCGCGGCGCTGATCCTGCAGGGCTTCCTGGACCGGCTCGCGTACATGGCCGGAGCGGCGTCATGAGCGGCGCGCGCGACGGCATCGAAAGCCCCTGCGTCAACATCTGCATGCTGCACCCGGAAACGCGGCTCTGCATCGGCTGCGCCCGCACCGGGGACGAGATCGCCCGCTGGTCGGCGATGACGCCCGACGAGCGGCGCGCGGTGCTCGCCGCCCTGCCCGACCGGCAGGCCGCGCCCACCACGCGCCGCGGCGGACGCGCCGCCCGGCGCTGAAGCCCGAACCTGGCCGAAACCGGCCATGGCACGGAAAAGGAATCTTTGACTCCGTGTATTTTCTATTTTAGCTAATAACGGAAACTGGAGAGCACGACACCCGATGCCGCTTCCCGACGCCTTCGCCGCGCTGGGCGATCCGACCCGCTTCGCCATCGTCGAGCGCCTGCTGGCCGAGGGCGAGAAGAGCGCGGGCGAGATCTGCGGCGTGGTCGCCGTCTCGGCACCCTCGGTGTCGCGGCATCTCAAGGTGCTGTGCGACGCCGGCGTGCTGGTACGTCGCGCCGAGCGCCAGCGTCGGCTATACTCGGCCAATCCGGCGGCGCTGCAGTCGATCCACCGCTGGGCGATTTCGCACCGGCAGTTCTGGGCAAGCAGCCTCGACCGGTTGCAGCGCGCCGTGGAAGGGGACCGCACGGATGTCTGACCTGACGCTCACCCGCTTCTTCCGCGCCGACCGCACCCGGGTCTTCGACCATCTGACCCGCACCAAGCTGCTGCTGGAATGGTGGGGCCCCGAAGGGCTGACGGTGCCGGTGCACGCGCTGGACTTCTCGCGCCCCGGCCCGTGGTTCTCGGAGATGCACGCCCCCGACGGCGCGGTCTACAAGGTCTCGGGGCAGGTCGAGCATGTCGATCCGCCGGCCTCGGTCGCGTTCACCTGGGGCTGGCACGACGACGCCGGGCAGCGCGGCCCGGAAAGCCACGTGCGGTTCGAGCTGCACGCCCGCGACGGCGGCACCGAGCTGGTGCTGACCCACAGCGGCCTGGCCGATGACGCCGTCGCCGCGCGGCACACCGAGGGATGGACCTCGTCGCTCGGCAAGCTCGAGCGGCGGCTCGCCGCGCCGCCCGCGGCCTGAGCGCGCGGATCGGAAGGATAAGCAGAGGAGGAGAAAGCAATGCCGAAATACGTCTTCGCCTATCACGGCGGCAAGAAACCGGAATCGCCCGAACAGGGCGAGAAGGTGATGGCGGCCTGGAACGACTGGTACGGCGGCATGGGCAATGCCGTGGTCGACGGCGGCGGGCCCTGCGGCATGTCGCAGACCGTCAGCAACAGCGGCGTCGCGCAGAACGGCGGCGCCAACCCGGTGTCCGGCCTGACCCAGGTCGAGGCGCCGGACATGGACGCGGCGGTGGCGATGGCCAAGGGCTGCCCGATCCTCAGCGATGGCGGCAGCGTCGAGGTCGCCGAGGTGCTGCAGATGTGAGCCGGCGCGGCGGGCGACGCGCGGCCGATTGCCCGCGCCGCCCGCCGCCCGCCTCCCGACGGCACCGGTCGCGGCAAAACCGCGCCCGGCGTGCGCCGCGACACTTGCGGCAGGCACGTTCCGCGCGTCTACTGGAGCCATGCCCGAGCGTCCGACACGCACCCATGTTTTCCTGATCGACGGCACCCTCAGCCGGTTGCACGACGGCCATGAAAGCAATGTCGGCCTGATCTACAAGCTGCTCGCGTCGCTGGGTCCGAACGCCCGGCAGACCGTGGGCTACGATCCGGGCGTGCAGGGCACCGGATGGGGCAAGTGGGTGACGGTGATTGCCGGATCGACGATCAACCACAGCATCGAGGCGGGCTACGCGACGCTGTGCTCGCGCTATGTCGAGGGCGACCGGATCATCCTGTTCGGCTATTCCCGCGGCGCCTACGCGGTGCGCTCGCTGGGTGGCTTCATCGGCCGCATCGGCCTGCTGCGGCGGCGCCACGCGACCCAGCGCCGGATCCACCGGGCGTTCCGCTACTACCAGTCGCCGATGCCCAACGACCACGCCGAGCGGTTCTCGCGCCGCTACTGCCGGCGCGACGTGCCGATCCAGTTCATCGGCGCCTTCGACACCGTCAGCGCGCTGGGCATCCCCTACCCGTTCCTCAGCCACCTGGCGCCGATGGCGACGGATTTCCACGATCACCACCTGGGCCCGAACGTCGGCCACGCCTGCCACGCGCTGGCGCTGGACGAGACCCGCACCGCCTATGCACCGGTGCTGTGGGAACGCAACGGCGCCGGCGCCGGCCGGCTGGAGCAGGTCTGGTTCGCCGGCGCCCACGCCGATATCGGCGGCCAGGTCGGCGGCTTTCCCGCCGCGCGGCCGCTGTCGAACATTCCGCTGGTCTGGATGCTCGGCCGCGCCGAGTCCTGCGGTCTGCTGCTGCCCGAGAACTGGCGCGCGCGCTTTCCCACCGACGCCGCCGCGCCGGCGTTCGGCACCTGGCGGCAGAACGGGCGCTATTTCGTGACGCGCGCCGCGCGCATCGCCGGCCGGGGCCCCTGCGAATCCGAGCATCCCAGCGTGCAGGCGCGCCGTGACGCGCTGCCGCGCTACCGCGCGCGGGCGCGCTGGGCGGACGACGGCATCGACGTCACCTCCGACCCGGATCCCGACCCGGCGTCCTGAGCGGGCCGGCCGCGCGCCGGGCTCAGCCGCCGGCCCGTTCCGCGCGCCGCGCGGCCAGTCGGGCGATCTCGCGCCGCACCGCCTTGCGGATGCGCATCTCCAGCGCATCGCCCATCAGCTGGTCAAGCTCGTCGCGCACCAGTTCGGTGACCACCGCGCGCAGCGCCTCCTCGTCGTACATCGGTGCCGTCGCCTCGCCGCGCGGGCCCGGACGCACCGGGTTGTCCAGCACCAGCGGCGCCGACCCGGCCGGTGTCGGCGCCCGGCCTGTATCTGGATCTGCCGCTGCTGCCGGCTCGGCCTCGGGCGCAAAGGCGTTCGGCGCCGACGCCGGCCGGCGCGGCGCGGCGCGCTCGGCCTCCTCGGACACCAGCGCGCGGATCGTGGTCAGCAGGTCGTCGTCTTCCGGACGGCCGTCGGAATCGCTCATCGATCGGTCCCCAAATCGTTCGACGCCGTCGCGCCCGCCTCAGCGGGCGTAACGGTCGCGGAGTTTTTCCAGGATGCCGCCCTCGACGGTCGAATAGGGCGCATTCTGGACCCGGTTGTAGTTCACGTCCGGATTGTAGGTGGGGATACCCAGGTTCAGGAACTCGACACTCAACAGCCCCATCGCGGACAGCAACTGGTAGGCTGCCACGTATTCGTCGCGCAGGGAAGTGGCCAGCGCCAGCTGCGCGTCGCGCAGGTCCTGCTCCAGGTCCAGCACGTCCAGCGTGGTGCGCGCGCCGAGGATGGCTTCCTCCTGCACGCCCTCGAAGGCAACCTGCGCGGCGCGCACCTCCTCGCGGTTGGCGACGATGGTGGCACGCGCGACGCGCAGGTTCGACAGCGCCACGGCGGCCTCCTCGCGGATGCTGCGCGCGGTGTCCTGCACCTCGAAACGGCGCTGCTGCAGCACCGCCTCGGCCTGCCGGACCAGCGCGCTCAGCTCGCCGCCGGCATACAGCGGCACCCGGCCGGTGACGCCGACGCCGACGCCCAGATTGTCGCTGCGCCCGGTCAGGCCGTCGGCGTTGCGGGCGGTGGCGGTCGCCTCCAGGCTGACGCTGGGGCCACGGGCGGCGCGGGCCCGGGTCAGGTCGTACTGCGCGACCGTCTCCAGATAGCGCGCCGCGTTCAGCGCCGGGTGCTCGCGCATGGCGATCGCCTCGATCCGCTCCAGCGCCTGCGGCACCTGCGGCAGCGCCGGCGGCGCCTGCAGGTCGCGTGCCGGCGCGCCGACCACGGCCAGATAGGCCTCGCGGGCGGTGGTCAGCTGGCCCTCGAAGGCGGCCAGGTTGGCCCGCGCCTGCGCCAGCCGCGCCTCGGCCAGGCTGACGTCGGTGCGGGTGACCTCGCCCAGGTCGAACCGGTCGCGGGTGGCGCGTACCTGCTCCTGCAGCACCGAGACGTTGTTGCGCGCCACCTGCACCGACTGGATGTTGCGGCGCACGTCCATGAAGGCGGCGACGGTGTTCAGCAGCACCACCTGCTCGACGTTGCGCAGCTGCGCGCGGCCGGCGGCGACGGCGGACTTGGCGGCGTCGATCGCCGCGGCGGTCTGGCCGTGGTCATAAAGCAGCAGGCTGGACTGCAGCTGCGCCTGGTAGGTGTCGAACAGCTCCCAGTCGCTGTTCTCGTCCGCCGCGACCTCGGCGCTGCCCAGCGCGGTCAGCGACGGCCGGCGGGCGCTGCGCGCCAGCGCCACGCGCTCGTCGGTGTTGCGCAGCGCGGCGCGCTCCGCCTCCAGCACCGGACTCATCTGGTAGGCCTTGATCAGCGCGTCGGTAAGGGTTTCGGCCTGCGCGGGCGCCAAGGCACCCAGAACGCTCAGCGCTCCGGCCACGAACGGGCCGGCGAGACGGGAGTACGGCATTTTTCGGTCGCCTGTTGTATGACTGCTCGACAACCGATGCTATGCGCAGCCCCGCACCGCACAAAGCGGGAATCTAGAATTTGAATCCGGGTGTTGCTTCGAAACCCTCAAGTACCGGCGCGGTCGCGTCGAAAATGTAGCGCCAGGCGATGCGCCCGCCGGTCTTGAACCCGATCCGCGCCCGACCGGCGGTGCCCTCGATATGGATCATCGCGATGCGCCCGCCGTCCTTCAGCTGCGCCGGCAGCGCCTCGGGCAACTGCTCGACGCCGCCCTCCAGCACGATCACGTCGTAGGGCCCGTGCGAGGGATCGCCCCCCGCCAGCGGCCCCTCGGTGACGACGGCGTTGTCGGCGCCCTGCGCGGCCAGGGTCTCGGCGGCCTCGGCGGCCATCTCGGGGATCTCCTCGACGGCGATCACCGCCTCGGCCAGCCGGGAGATGACGGCGGTCGAGTAGCCCAGGCCGCAGCCCACATCCAGCACCAGATCCCTCGGGCCGACCTCCAGCGCGTCGATGATCTTGCTGAACACGCGCGGATCCAGCACCACCCGGTTGCCGCTCAGCGGCACGTGCGCGCCGGCATAGGCCACCGGTTTCAGCGCCGCCGGCACGAACTCCTCGCGCGGGACGGCCAGCATGGCCTCGATGATCGGATAGCGGGTGACATCGGAAGGCCGCACCTGGCTGTCTACCATTATGGTGCGCGCAGCGGCGTAGTCGGTCATCGCAGGTTCTTTCGCTCGAGCCTTGGGGTGCTAGCGATGTGCCACATCTGCCGCCCGTGGGCAACGCCGAGCGCGCCGCCCCGCCCCGTTTCCGTCCGGCGCGATGCGTCGGGGCCGGCACGTCCCGCGCGCCCGGCAGCGTTTCGGCGTGGCGGAGCGGTTCGGCAGCGGATCGCTGGGCCGCACCGGCACCACGCCCTCCGCGCCGCTTCAGGGTTCGCGCCGCCGCTCGGTCCGCAGAAGGACATGCCGCTGACGGGGCAGATAGGCGCCCTCGTCGAGATCCTTCAGATAGCTCAGCAGCTTTTCCCGGATCTCGTTGTGCAGGTACCACGAGGTGAAGGCCGTGGTGCCGGCGATCCAGATCCAGAGCACGGCGGCGTCCGCGTCGGCTTCCACCAGCTCGACGATCGGCGTGTCCGTCGAGCGCGGGTCGCCCTCGACGATCTCGTGCACCTTCTCGCGAACCTGATCGACGTCTATGCGGTAGTCGACCGAAAGCTTGACGATGCGCCGGACCGCTTCGCCCTCCTTCGACCAGTTCTCGAACGGCTTGGACAGGAAATCGGAATGCGGCACGATCAGGCGCGTGTCGAGCCAGGTGCGCAGCACCGTGTGGGCAAAGCTGATGTCCTCGACGGTCGCCCAGTGGCCGTCGTAGACCACCACGTCGCCGATGCGGACCGGATCGGTCAGGGCGATCTGGAACCCGGCGACCATGTTGCCCAGAAGCGGCTGCGCCGCGATCGCGACCAGCACGCCGATCGCGCCCGCCGAAGCCAGCAGCGACAGCGCGAAGCTCTCGAACACGCCGACCCTGTGGACGATGTAGCCGATGGTCAGCAGCGTCACGACCACCAGCGCCATCCGCCGCATCACATAGACGGTGGTCTTTATCCTGCGGTTCTCCGGATCGTCCGCGGCAAGCGGGACAACATAGCGCTGGCTGAGGGCGAGCGTTCCGGCCGACACCGTCTGGATGAACAGCCAGGCGCCGGCCGCCAGCCCGACCACTTCCGAGCCGATGTCGACCTTGGACGCCACCGGCCCCGTCAGCAGCACCAGGTTGTTGAGCCCGATCCGCACCGCGATCGCCGCCAGCAGGACCGAGAACGGCAGCGCGATCTTGCGCCCGGCACGCGCCCAGACCGGCGGCAGGAACCGGCTCAGCGCCTTCAGCGCGAAATAGCTCGCCAGCCAGATCAGCGCCGCGGCCAGCAGCAGCACCGCGGTCGCGATCCACTCGGCCAGCGACGGTTGCCCCAGGGTGTCCAGACGCTGCTCCAGGGGGATCCAGGCGCTGATCAGCCCCGGCCGCACCTTCGCGAATATCTCCTCGGCACGTTCGACGGTGTAGGGCGAAAACAGCCAGACCGGCTCTCCGTCCGCCGTCCGGAACCGTTGCAGGCTGATCGGCACCGGGCGGCCGTCCAGCTCGACCTCGCCCAGCTCGACCGATCTTCGGCTGTAGGGGCCCGCCGACTGCTGCATGCCCGGCAGCACCCGGGCGTCCGGCTGGTCCGGGATCTCGGCCCAGTCGATCAGGTCGTAGCGCCGCAGGATGAACGCCAGCATCAGCGCCAGTTCCGGCGCCCGCCCCGCCTGCTGCTCGACGGGAATGGCGTTCAGGTTCAGCGCGTAGGCGGCCCGCCCGAACCGGTCGTCCCGGATCGCCTCGAGGTACGACTCGAGCGCGGCCCTGGGCGTGTCGAGCCGGAGCGACCGCTCCAGCGGCGGCAACCCCTCGTTGATCGCCTCCACCTCGAAGGCGAAGGGCTCCGAGGCACTGGCCGGGTCCTGCGCAAGGGCCGGGGACCAGGCCCAGATCACAACCGCCAACAGCCGCGCCGCAAGAAGCTTCAGGTGCCGCGCGGGTCTCGTCGATCTTGTCATGTGACCCTTCCGGCCGGCTTTCCAGGCGGCCCCGCGGCCGGCTTTCCAGGTGGCCTTTCGGCCAGCTTTCCAAGTGGCCTTTCGGCCGGACAGCCGCTGGTGGCGAGGCCAGGGCTGAGGCCAGGGGCTGCTGTCGTGCCGGGCCCCCGAACTCCGGCCCGCCCTCGGCCGGCCGGGCTTGCCCCGCAAGGTTGGGCCGCAAAGGTGCCCGGCGTCAAGTTCCCGCACCGGCGTCCATACCGGCCGGATTGTCGTCGCCGTCGCGCGCGCGCCCCGGCCGCAGTCGGTTCTCGGGAATCTGCGCAAGCGCGACCTCGCCCCACCCCACGGTCGACAAACACGCGCATCCATGGCGCGCACAAGCACGGGTCCATCGGCGGCGCGATGCGATACCGCGCACTTCGGATCGCGGATAGCGATGATGCCGCGACGACGATGCCTCGACAACGGTGCAGCCCGGCGATCTGCCTCACCGACGAAAGCCGACCCTGGGCGGCAGCCGGCCCTGGCCCCCGAACACCGCCGCAGAACGCCGCCGCCGAACGTCCCGCCTGCGCCCGATGACTCCCCGAGCAAATCCCGGCCCCGTCCCCGCCGGTCAGCCTGCCACCGTCCCGCCGCGCCCGGTCTCGCCGACAAGCTCGCGGATCGCGTCCATGACCGCGGCGACCTGTGCCTTGTCACATGCCGCCGGGTGGGGCTGCGCGAAGCCCCCGCTGTCGTTGTCGAAATAGCGGCCGGAGGCGCCGGCGAAGGCGTCGGACAGGGCCGCGCGCCGCAGGATGTCGGCGCCGATCGCCAGGTCGTTGCCCGCGACGCCGAAGCCTTCCCTGACCATCTTCGTGGCCAGCAGCGAGCCGGGGTTCACGGCGATGAAGGCCGGACCGTCCGGATGGGCGCGGGCCATCTCCTGCGTCCAGATGGTGATCGCCAGCTTGCTCTGGGCGTAGGCCTGCATGTGATCGAGGGCGTGCCTGCCGCGCAGGGCGTCGACATCCACCGGCGCCTGGGCCGCCGAGGACAGGTTCACCACCCGGCCGTCCTTCGGGATGATCGGCAGCAGGCGCCGCGTCAGCAGGAAGGGCGCGAGGGTGTTGACGACAAGGCGGGTGTCGAACCCCTCGGGCGTGCGGGTCTGCGAGGTCCTGTAGACGCCCGCGTTGTTGATCAGCACGTCGAGCCGGTCGTGGCGGGCGCGGATTTCATCGGCCAGCGCCGCGACCTCGTCGAGCCGGGACAGCTCGGCGCGGAACGTCTCCGGCCGGCCGCCCACCTCGTGCGCGGCGCTTTCCAGCTTTTCGGCGCTGCGGCCGTGCAGCAGGACCGCGTGGCCCTTGGCGGCAAGCGTCTTCGCGGTCAGCAGGCCGATGCCGTCGGTCGCGCCGGTGATCAGGATCGTCTTGGGCATTGAGGCCTCCTCAGCCGTGGAAGTCCGGCAGGATCTCGTCCGCCTGCCGCAGCATGGTGTCTTCCATGTCTGCGCCGGTGAACCGCAGATCCAGCGCGACATGGTTGATGCCGAAGTCGCGGACCTGCGCCAGATAGCGCCGCATGCGGTCGGTGCCAGACCGGAAGCCGAGATGGATCGGAGTCGGCGCCGCATCCGTTCCACGCCCAGCGCGACGTCCCGGGTCAGGGCCGCCAGCACGCTGAGGTAGACGAAAGGGTCGCAGACCCGCCCGGCATCGCCGAAGGACGGCAATGACCGAAGGTGGAAAGGCCATGAAGCACAAGCGATTCAGCGAGGAGAAGATCATCGGCGTGCTGAAGGAGCATGGGACCGGTGCCAAGATGGACGACATCTGCCGGCGGCACGGGATCAGCTCGGCGACCATCTACACCTTCATCTTCATCGCTCCGGTGCCCGCTTCAGCTTCCAATTCCATGATCTTGTCGGCCGCGAACGGCAGCATGACACAGACAAGGTCGCGATCGGCCCGGATTCAGATCAGCCGATCAGCGCCACTCTTGGTACGGTCATCGGTGTCACCGCGTTCGGTTCAAGGTTTTGCAACGCTTACCTTCCGCGATGTTCGACAGTGGCCACCAGCGTCACAACCGGCCACGGGTTGCGCTACGCCGGGAACTTCGCGCGCGGTCTCCTGCACCAAGCCCGGGACACTGTCCCGATTGCTGGGCGTTGGCGCCACCTCGGTGACACGGCGCACCGGCAGGAACGACACTCGAACCGTTGCCTGATTCAAGTTGCAGCTCGGTCGCAAGACACGGCGTGTTACCGTGGCTATTGCAGACAGGACCGCCCGCAAGGCCAAGGCGCCGCACGCGAATGGAGACCCAGGGCCGCACCCGCCATTTCACGGACAGAAACCTGCGCGGCGGATCATGCGCCGCTGCCGTGATCGACTTCTCACCGCCGCTCGCATGGAGGCCCAGGCCCCGGCGATCCGCACAGCGCGCTTCCCACGCGCCCCGGCGGACGCTAACACTTTGAAAGAATGAAAAGCCGGGATCCGCCGGCGCGTCACCGGTCCGACAGAAGGAGCCTGCCCATGTCCAACAGCCTCAACCGCCGCAGCCTGCTCAAGGGCACCGCCGCCGCCGGCCTTGTTCTGGCCGCGCCGCCGGTGCTGGGCCAGACCAGGCTCCGCGTCGCCGGCATCCACGCCTCGCCGGTCGAGAACGCCTGGAACTCGCGGCTGCACTCGGCGATGGTCGAGGCCGCCGCCGACGGCGCCATCGACTATGTGTTCTCGGAAGGCGTCAGCGGCACCGACTACGGCCGCGCCACCCGCGAATACGCCGAGCAGGGCGTCGACCTGATCGTCGGCGAGGCCTATGCCGTCGAGCGCGAGATCCGGCAGATCGCCGGCGACTACCCGGACGTGGCATTCCTGATGGGCTCCTCCGGAGAGCCGTCGGGCGACAATTTCGGCACTTTCGGCACCTGGAACCACGAGGCCGCGTATCTTGCCGGCATGCTGTCGGGCCGGATGAGCGACAGCGGCATCTTCGGCGCGGTCGGCGCGATCCCGATCCCCGAGGTCAACATGCTGATCAACGGCTTCCGCCAGGGGGTGAACGTCACCCGGCCCGACGCGCAGCACCTGATCGGCTTCATCGGCACCTTCTTCGACCCGCCGAAGGCGCGCGAGGCGGGGCTGGCGCAGATCGACGCCGGCGCCGACATCCTGTTCGGCGAGCGCATCGGCACCGCCGACGCCGCGAAGGAGCGCGGCATCAAGGCGATCGGCTCGCTGATCGACTACACGCCGCGCTACCCCGAGACGGTGTTCGCCAACGCCATGTGGTACTTCCGCCCGCTGCTGGACGCGGCGCTGGCGGACAAGGCCGCGGGCGATCCGACCGGGCGCAGCTACACCCCCTACTGCCTGATGGCCGAGGGCGGCAACGACATCGTCTACCAGCCGTCGATGGTTCCCGAAGACGCGATCCCCGAGATGGAGGAGGCCCGCGCCGCGATCAAGGCCGGCGCGCTGACCGTCGAGATCGACTTCGACGAGCCGACCTGACCCCGGCAGGGCCACCACCGACCGGCCCGGCGCGCGCCCCGCGCCGGGTCCCCCAGCAACACTCGGGCAGCGCATGGCAGGCACCCCCATTCTGCACCTCGACGGGATCTCGAAAGCCTTCGGCCCGGTCGCCGCGAACCAGGACATCTCGATCAGTCTCGCCCGCGGCGAGGTGCTGGCGCTGCTGGGCGAGAACGGCGCCGGCAAGACCACGCTGATGAACATCCTGTTCGGCCACTACATGCCCGACGCCGGCCGGGTGCGCGTCGACGGCCGCGACCTGACGCTGGGCCGGCCCCGCGACGCCATCGGCGCCGGCGTCGGCATGGTGCACCAGCACTTCACCCTGGCGCCGAACCTGACGGTGCTGGAGAACGTGATGACCGGCACCGAAAGCCTGTTCGCGCCGGCCAGCCGCACCCGCGCCGCCCGCGCCCGGCTGGCCGAACTGGCCGAGCGTTTCGGCCTGGCGGTCGATCCGGACGCCCGCGTCTCGGCGCTGTCGGTGGGCGAGCGGCAGCGGGTCGAGATCCTCAAGGCGCTCTACAACCGCGCCCGGATCCTGATCCTGGACGAGCCCACCGCGGTGCTGACCCGCCCCGAGGCCGAGCGCCTGTTCGCCACCCTGCGCGGCATGGCGGGCCAGGGGCTGTCGATCATCTTCATCTCGCACAAGCTGCACGAGGTGCTGTCCGCCGCCGACCGCGTGGTGGTGCTGCGCGGCGGCCGCGTCGTGGCCGAACGCGCCACCGTTGCCACCAGCCGCGAGGAACTGGCCGAACTGATGGTCGGCCGCCGCGTCACCCGCCCGGTGCGCGGGGCCGGCACCCCCGGCGAGGTGATCGTGCGCGCCCGCGGCGTCACCGCCGGCGTGCCGGGCGCCACCCGCCTGCACGGCGTCGACTTCGCGCTGCGCGCCGGCGAGGTGCTGGGCATCATCGGCGTCTCGGGCAACGGCCAGACCACGCTGGCGCAGCTGCTGTCCGGGCTGGCCCGCGCCGACGCAGGCGAGGTCACGCTGCTGGGCCGGGACGCCACCGGCCTGACGCCGCGCGCGCTGGTCGGCATGGGCGTCGGCCGGATCCCCGAGGACCGCAATACCGAGGGCGCGGTGGGCGAATTCCCGCTGTGGCAGAACGCGGTGCTGGAGCGGATCGGCGATCCGCGCTTCGCCCGCCGCGGGCTGGTGCGCCGCGCCGCCGCCCGCGCCTTCTGCGGCAAGGTGATCGAGCGGTTCGATCTGCGCGGCGGCACGCCCGACACGCCGACGCGGCAGCTGTCGGGCGGCAACATGCAGAAGCTGATCTTCGGCCGCAACCTGTGGGACGCGCCGCGCCTGCTGATCGCGGCGCAGCCGACCCGCGGCCTGGACGAGGGCGCGATCGCCGCCGTCCACGCCGAGATCCTGGCCGCCCGCGCCAAGGGCTGCGGCGTGATCCTGATCTCGGAAGACCTGGACGAGGTGCTGGCGCTGGCCGACCGCGCGCAGGCGATCGTCAGGGGCCGGCTGTCGCCGCCGGTGGCGACCGACCGGCTGGACGCGCGGCGCCTGGGGCTGATGATGGCGGGCGAATGGCAGGGGCTGGACGATGCGGTTTGAACGCCGGCAGAAGGTCTCGCCGCTGTGGCTGGTCGGCGCGCCGGTGGCGGCGATGGCGCTGGCGCTGGCCATCGCCGGGGTGCTGATCGCGCTGGCCGGCGCGCCGGTGCTCGAGGCCTATGGGCGGATCCTGACCGGCGCCTTCGGCTCGCGGCTGTCGGCGACCGAGACGCTGACCCGCGCCACGCCGCTGATCTTCACCGGCCTCGCCGCCGCGGTCGCGTTCCGCGCGCAGGTCTGGAACATCGGCGCCGAGGGCCAGCTCTACGCCGGGGCGCTGGCGGTGGTGGCGCTGGGCGCCGCGACCCCGGCGGGCCTGCCGCCCGCGCTGCTGATCCCGGCGCTGATGGCGGCGGGGGCGGTGGCGGGCATGGTGCTGCTGCTGGTGCCGGTGTTCCTGCGGCTGCGCTTCGGCGTCGACGAGGTGGTGACGACGCTGCTGCTGAACTTCATCGTGCTGCTGTTCGTCTCGCTGGCGGTCGAGGGGTTCCTGCGCGACCCGCTGGCGTTCGGCTGGCCGCAGTCGGTGCCGGTGGCCGAAGAGGCGATGCTGCCGCAGATCGTGCCGCGCTCGCGCCTGCACGCCGGGCTGCTGGTCGCCGTGCTGGCGGCGCTGGCGGTGTTCGTCGTGAACCGGGCGACGGTGTTCGGCCTGCAGTCGCGGGCGGCGGGCCTGAACGCCGCCGCGGCGCGGTTTTCCGGCGTTCCCATCGGCCGCACGCTGCTGCTGGTCGCCTGCCTGTCGGGCGGGCTCGCCGGGCTGGCCGGCGCGGTCGAGGTGCTGGGGGTGAAGGGCTACGTCTCGACCGACCTGTCGCCGGGCTTCGGCTATTCCGGCATCGTGGTGGCGATGCTGGCGGCGCTGAACCCGATCGGGGTGATCTTCGCCGCGCTGTTCGTCGCCACCATGTTCGTCGGCGCCGACGGCATGAGCCGGGCGCTGGACGTGCCCAGCTTCATCGCCGACGTCACCGTCTCGCTGGCGCTGCTGACCATGCTGGTGGCGCTGTTCTTCACCAGCTACCGGGTGCGCCGATGAGCGAGCTTGCCGACATCCTTCTGACCCTGGGCCTGTGGTCCTCGGTGCTGCGGATCGCGACGCCGCTGATCTTCGGCACGCTGGGCGCGCTGCTGTGCGAGCGCGCCGGGGTGCTGAACCTCGGCATCGAGGGGATCATGACCTTCGGCGCGATGATCGGCTGGCTGACGGTGTACCAGGGCGGCGACCTGTGGCTGGGGATGCTGGCCGCCGCCGTCTCGGGCGCGGCGTTCGGGCTGCTGCATGCGGGGATGACGGTCAGCCTGGGCCTGTCGCAGCACGTCACCGGCCTCGGGATCACGCTGTTCGCCTCCAGCTTCAGCTACTACCTGTTCCGGCTGGCGGTCGAGGTGCAGGGCACGCCGCCCACGGTCGAGCCGTTCCGTCCGGTGGCGATCCCGCTGCTGTCCGAGCTGCCGGTGCTGGGCCCGACGCTGTTCACCCAGACCACGCCGACCTACCTGGCGATCGGCGCGGCGCTGGGCCTCGGTTACCTGATGGCGCGCACGCCGCTGGGGCTGGCGGTGCGCATGACCGGCGAGAACCCGCACGCCGCCGAGGCGCAGGGCCTGAACCCGATCCGCCTGCGCTACGGCGCGATCATGGCCGGCAGCGCGCTGATGGCGATGGGCGGCGCGTTCCTGACGCTGGCGGCGTTCAACAGCTTCTTTCCGACGATGGTGCAGGGGCGCGGCTGGGTCTGTATCGCGCTGGTGGTGTTCTCGACCTGGGTGCCGCTGCGGGCGCTGCTGGGGGCGCTGCTGTTCGCGCTGTTCGACGCCTACCAGCTGCGGCTGCAGACGGTGTTCGGCAAGGCGGTGCCGTACCAGCTGTTCCTGATGATGCCCTATGTGCTGTCGATCGTGGCGCTGGTGGTGATGTCGCGCCGCGCGCGGGTGCCGCAGGCGCTGATGAAGCCCTACCGCCGGGGCGAACGCTAGGTCCGCCCCGGCGCGCGGCGCTCAGCCCTGCGCCTCGGCCTGGATGAAGGTGCCGTTCTGCAGATCGCGCATCGCCTGCATCAGCTCGGTGCGGGTGTTCATCACGATCGGCCCCTGCCAGGCGACCGGCTCGCGGATCGGCGTGCCGGTGACCAGCAGGAAGCGCATCCCCTCGGGGCCGGCCTGCACGGTGATCTCGTCGCCGCTGTCGAAGCGCACCAGCGTCCGGTTGCCGGTCAGATCGCGGATGTTCAGCTCCTCGCCGCGGTATTCCTTCTCGACCCGCACGCCCTGCGGGTGCGAGGCGTCGCGGAACGTGCCCGAGCCCGCGAAGACATAGGCGAAGGCGTTGGCGTAGGTGTCCACCGGCAGGCTGCGGCGCACGTTCGGCGGCACGCTGACGTCCAGATACACCGGATCGGCGGCGATGCCGTCGACCGGGCCGCGCTGGCCCCAGAAGGCGCCGGTGATCACCCGCACGGACGTGCCGTCGTCCTCGACCACGACCGGGATGTCGCTGCCCTGGATGTCCTGATAGCGCGGCGCGGTCATCTTGTGCGCCGAGGGCAGGTTCGCCCACAGCTGGAAGCCGTGCATCTGCCCCTTCGGGTTCCCGCGCGGCATCTCCTGGTGCAGGATGCCGCTGCCGGCGGTCATCCACTGCACGCTGCCCGGGCCCAGCACGCCGCGGTTGCCCAGGCTGTCGGAATGCTCGACCTCCCCTTCCAGGACATAGGTGATGGTCTCGATCCCCCGGTGCGGGTGCCAGGGAAAGCCCTTGGCATAGGCCGCCGGGTCGTCGTTGCGGAAATCGTCGAGCAGCAGGAACGGGTCGGCCTCGGCCGGGTCGCCGAAGCCGAAGACGCGGTGCAGGTGCACGCCGGCGCCCTCGATCGCGGGTTGCGCGCGGGTCTCGGATTTCACGGGTCTGAAGGACATCGCGTCCCTCCTTTCGAATGAACGGTTTCCCCCAATATGGGCCGTCGCCGGCGCCGGCGCCATGGCCGTGCGCCCGCACCGGATTGTTTCCGCAGCGGCGACGACGCTCAGCGGCGCGGCCGGCGCCGGACCAGGATCCGCTTCAGCAGCGGGCCGGCGGCCAGCAGCGCCAGCAGCCCGGCCAGCGCCGGCGCCGGCAGCGCGCCCTGCGCCCAGCCGACCAGCACCCGGTCCGCCAGCAGCGCCAGCGCGCCGGCGTACAGCAGCAGCGCGGCGCCCAGCGCCAGCCCCAGCAGCACCCGCGCCGGCGCGTGCAGCGGCCGCGGCAGCCACGGCGGCATCCGCGTGCCGATCGTCACCCGCCCCCGGCGTGTCGGTGGTGTTCCATCCATGCCGCTGCCAGACCACGCCAATCCGGCGAAATCGTGACCGGCGCACGCGCCCCCTTCCGCCCGGCGCGCCGCTGCCGTAAGAGGCGCGGCATGACCGATCCCGACGAGCCCATCGCCATCCTCCGTGTCTCGCGCGCCCGCCGGGTGTTCAGCGTCGCGGTGCAGGTCGCGCTGGGCCTGCTGCTGATCTGGGTGGCGCTGACCCTGCCCGAGCGGCAGCTGCTGATCCAGGCCCTGCTGGCGATCCTGGGCGCCGGCGCGCTGTGGCAGGCGGCGGCGGTGTGGCGCGCCACCGGGACCGACGTGGTGCTGACCCGCGGCGGGCTGCGCGACAGCGCCGGGCGCACGATCGCCGATCTGGACCGGATCGAGGCGGTGCAGCGCGGCGCCTTCGCCTTCAAGCCCTCGAACGGGTTCTCGCTGAAGCTGACCGAACCGGCGCCGCGGGCCTGGGTGCCGGGCGTCTGGTGGCGGCTGGGCACCCGCGTCGGCGTCGGCGGCGCGACCTCGGGCAAGGCGGCGCGGCAGATGGCCGACGTGATCGCGCTGATGAAGGCCGGCCACTTCCCCGACTAGCCCGAGTCCCCGAGGCGCGCCGGGGCCGCGAGGCGCCGGTCCCGGAACCGGTCCCGCGGCCGGGCCTACAGCCCCTTCGACTGGTAGCTCAGCGCCACCCGCTCGATCGAGACCAGATAGGCGGCGGTGCGCAGGTCCGGCACGTCCTGGCGGGTGTGCCAGACCTCGCGCATCGCCTGGTAGGCGCCGCGCATGGTGTCGTCGAGCCCCGAGCGCACCAGCTCCAGCTCGCCCGCGCCGCGCAGGTACTTGGTGCGGAAGTCCTTGCCCAGCGTCCACTCCAGGTCGTGGCTCTTCGACAGCCGGTCCAGCTCGTCGACGATCAGCATGTGGCGGGCTTCCTCCTGTCGGCGCTGCATCCGGCCGAAGCGGATGTGGCTGAGGTTCTTGACCCATTCGAAATAGCTGACGGTGACGCCGCCGGCGTTGGCGAACATGTCCGGCACGATGACGCAGCCGCGCTTGCGCAGGATGTCGTCGGCGCCGGCGGTGACCGGGCCGTTGGCGGCCTCGATGATCAGCGGCGCGCGGATGTGCTCGGCGTTCTGCATGTTGATCACGCCTTCCAGCGCCGCCGGAATCAGGATATCGCAGGAATATTCCAGCACCTCCGAGCCGCGCTCGACGAAGGTCGCGCCCTCGAAGCCGCGCACGCCGCCGGTCTCGGCCATGTGCAGGCGCAGCGCGGCGATGTTCAGGCCGCTCTCGTTGACCACGGCGCCGTCGCGCTCGATCACCCCGGTGATCAGCGCGCCGTCCTCCTCGGACAGGAACAGCGCAGCGTGGTAGCCGACGTTGCCCAGGCCCTGGACGATGACCCGCTTGCCGCCGAGCCCGCCGTCCAGCCCGGCGGTGCGCACGTCCTCGGGGTGGCGGAAGAACTCCTGCAGCGCGTACTGCACGCCGCGGCCGGTGGCCTCGGTGCGGCCCTGGATGCCGCCGGCATGGGTCGGCTTGCCGGTGACGCAGGCGCTGGCGTTGATGTCGGTGGTGTTCATCCGCCGGTACTGGTCGGCGATCCATGCCATCTCGCGCTCGCCCGTGCCCATGTCGGGGGCGGGCACGTTCTGCGCCGGGTTGATCAGGTCGCGCTTGGTCAGCTCGTAGGCGAAGCGGCGGGTGATCAGTTCCAGCTCGTGCGCGTCCCACTCGGTCGGATCGATACACAGCCCGCCCTTCGAGCCGCCGAACGGCGTCTCGACCAGCGCGCACTTGTAGGTCATCAGCGCCGCCAGCGCCTCGACCTCGTCCTGGTTGACGCTGGTGGCGTAGCGGATCCCGCCCTTGACCGGCTCCATGTGCTCGGAATGCACCGAGCGGTAGCCGGTGAAGGTGTGCAGCTCGCCCCGCAGCCGCACGCCGAAGCGCACGGTGTAGGTGGCGTTGCAGACGCGGATCTTCTCCTTCAGCCCGGGCGGCAGTTCGACCAGCGACGCGGCGCGGTTGAACATGATGTCCACGGACTGACGGAAGGAAGGTTCCTTGGCCAACTGCATTTGTCGCAACTCCCGGGTGTCGTTTCTGTGGGTCGAGCCTAGCAGGCCGCCGCGCACGTGTCGCGCATGGCGGCGCGGGGTTGATCCGGGGTCACCCCTGCCCCGCCCGTTTCGCGCGCCGCGTCGGCGCGGCGGCCAGCGGATCCTCGGGCCAGGGGTGTTTCGGGTAGCGCCCGCGCAGGTCCTTGCGCACGTCGGCATAGCCCGACGCCCAGAACCCCGGCAGATCGGCGGTGGTCTGCACCGGGCGCTGCGCCGGCGACAGCAGCGTCACCAGCAACGGCACGCCGGCCACCGACGGGTGCGTCGCCAGGCCGAACATCTCCTGCAGGCGGATGGCGATTTCCGGCTGCGCGCCGGAATAGTCGATGCGCACGTTGGTCCCGGTGGGCGCGGTGAAATGCGTCGGCGCACGCTGCCGCAGCGCCGCCTCGCCGGCCGGGCCCAGCCGCGCGGCCAGCGCCGGGTGCAGGTCCATCGCCGCCAGCGCGCCGAAGCTGCGCACGCCCGGCAGGAACGGCGCCAGCCAGTCCTCCAGCGCACCCAGCAGCGCCTGCTCGCCCATGTCCGGCAGATCCGCGCCCGCGCGCCGCAGCCATTCCGCCCGCGCCCGCAGCCCCTGCGCCGCCGCGCTCCAGTTCAGCGCCGGCAGCCCGAGGTCCCGCACCCCCTCCAGCAGCGCCGGGATGCGGGCGTCGTCGGGCGCGTCCTTCCAGGCGCTGTCCGACAGCACCAGCGCGCCAAGGCGCTCCTGCACCCGCGCCTCAACCTGCCGGTGCCGCCGCGACCAGCGGCACAGCTTCTGCTCGGTGATGCGGTCCGCGAACAGCGCCCGCAGGTCGGCCTCCTGCACCGGCAGCGCGCGCCGGATCCGCGCCTCGCGCCGGTCGCCGTCGAGGTCCAGCGCCACCAGCATCCGCTGCCCGCCCAGCGTGTCGCCCGGATCGAGAAACGCCCCCGAGCCGCCCGACAGCAGGTAGCGCGGATCGTCCCCCGGCCGCCGCAGGCCGACCCGGTCCGGCCAGGCCAGCGCCGCCATCGCGCCGGGCGACAGCGCCCGCCCGTCCGGCGCCAGACGGCGCAGCCGCTTCGCCTCGGCGCGGATCTCGCCCAGCCGGCCGCGGTCGGCGCGATACGGCCGCGTCGCCTCGAACCGCGCGGTGTCGGCCAGCGCCTCCAGCCGCAGACCCATGTCGGCGGGCGCACCCGGCAGCGGATCGCGGGCCTCGGCCAGCGCGGCCAGATCCGCCGCCGCGGCGCCGCCCTCCAGCAGCATCCGCGCCAGCCGCGGGTGTACCGGCAGCGCGCCCATCGCCCGGCCCCTGTCGGTCAGCGCGCCGCCCGCATCCAGCGCCCCCAGCTCGGCCAGCAGCTGCCGCGCCACGGCATAGGCGGCGGGCGCGGGCGGCGTCGGGAACGGCAGTCCCGCCGGGTCCGCCGCCCCCCAGATCGCCAGCTCCAGCGCCAGCGGCACCAGATCGGCGGTCTCGATCTCGGGCGGCGGAAAGGGCGCCAGCGCGCCCTCCTCGCCCTTCGCCCACATCCGGTAGCAGATGCCCTCGGCGACGCGCCCGGCGCGGCCCCGGCGCTGCTCGGACTCGGCGCGGGTGACGCGCTCGGTCACCAGCCGCGACATGCCGCTCGCCGGGTCCAGCCGCGCCCGCCGCGCGCGGCCGCAGTCGACGACCACGCGCACCCCCGGAATCGTCAGCGAGGTCTCGGCGATCGCCGTGGCCAGCACCACCCGCCGCCCCTGACCGGGCCGCAACGCCGCCCGCTGCGCCTTGAACGGCAGCCCGCCGTGCAGCGGCAGCACCTCGGCGTCGAGCTTCAGCGCGCCGGCGACGCGGCCGATCTCGCCCTGCCCCGGCAGGAACACCAGCATGTCGCCCGTCGTCTCGGCCGCCGCGCGCTGCACCAGCTCCACCGCGCCCGAGACGAACCCGCGCCCGACCAGCGTCCCCGGCCCCAGGGGCCGCTCCAGATAGCGCGTCTCGACCGGGAACGCCCGCCCTTGCGAGGTCACCACCGGCGCGCCGCCGATCAGCCCGGCGACGAACCCGGCGTCCAGCGTCGCCGACATCGCCAGCACCGCCAGATCCTCGCGCAGTGCGCCGCGCACCTCCAGCACCAGCGCCAGGCCCAGATCGGCCTGCAGGGCGCGCTCGTGGAACTCGTCGAAGATCACGCAGCCGACGCCGCTCAGCTCCGGGTCGGCCTGCAGCATCCGCGTCAGGATGCCTTCGGTGATCACCTCGATCCGGCTGCCGGCGACCGAGGCGCCGCGCATCCGGTAGCCGACCGCGCCGCCCGGCGCCTCGCCCAGCAGCTCGGCCAGCCGCTCGGCGGCGGCGCGGGCGGCGACGCGGCGCGGCTCCAGCATCAGGATCTTGCCCCGCACCACGCCGGCAGCGTCCAGCGCCAGCGGCACCTGCGTGGTCTTGCCGGCGCCGGGCGGGGCCTGCACGACGCAGGCGCCGGCGCCGCGCACCGCGTCCACCACCGCCCCCAGCACGGCGACGATCGGCAGCTCTCCGGCCATGCTCAGCGGCGGGTGGCGCGGGCGGTGCCGAAGGTTGTCGCGACCTCCAGCCGCGCCAGGCGCATGATGCCGTCGCGCTCGCGGAAGTAGACGGTGAACGGGAACACCTTCTGCTCGGCCAGCTTGCGCGGCGAGAACCCGCCCTCGCGGGTGTAGGCGCCGTTGCAGACCCACAGATCTCCCGCCTGCCGCCGCGCCTGCAGCGTCACCTGGAACGAGCGCGAGCCGTCGTAGACCGTGGCCGAGCGGCCGCAGGCCTCGCCGGCGGGCGCGTCGCGCAGGAACGTCCAGGCGGCGCTGACCGGATCCAGGCTGCCGGCCATGCTGCGCGGCTCGATCGCGTACTGCGGGTATTCGGTCGGCGGCACCAGTTCGGCCGCGACCGGCACGCCGCCGGAATAGGACACGCCGTAACTCTGCTCCTTGCGGCCGGTGACGCGGCGCGCGCTGTAGCTGACCGGCTGCAGCGCGAAGTTGCCAACCTTCCGCCCCGAGGCCTGGCCGCGGAAGCGGAAGTCGAACAGCGCGCCGATCAGCCCGCCGGCGCGGATCTGCGCCTCGGCGGTATAGCGTTCGCCCTCGGTGTTCACCGCCAGCGTCGCGGTGCCCGCCGGGATTCCGGCGATCGACACGTCGTAGACCTGGCGCATGTCCTGCGCCGGCGCCGCGGCGGCGCTCAGCGCCAGCAGCCCCAGCGCGGCGCAGGCGCGTCCGATCGCTCCGGTCATGTTGTCTTCTCCTGTGTCTCCGCCCCGGGTGCGAGTGCGGGTGTGGGCCGGGTGCGGGTCGCCGCTCTGGACACCCTGCCGCCCTCCGGACCATATGTCAGCGAGACGCCGTTTGCAGGGGCAAATGGGGCGAAGCGCTGCCAGGGGAGTTCACATTGCGCGACAATCCCGAAACACGCGCCGCCGCCGTCGCCGCCGGCGACCGGCGGGCGCTGGCGCGGGCCATCACCCTGGTGGAAAGCCGCCGCGCCGCCGACCGGCAGGCCGCCGACCGGCTGCTGTCGGCGCTGCCGCAGCCCGATCCGCCGGCGCTGCGGCTGGGGCTGTCCGGCACGCCGGGGGTCGGAAAGTCGACCTTCATCGAGGCGCTGGGGCTGAAGCTGGCCGACGCCGGCCACAAGGTCGCGGTGCTGGCGGTGGACCCGTCCTCGGCACGCACCGGCGGCTCGATCCTGGGCGACAAGACCCGGATGGAGCGGCTGGCGCGGCATCCGCGCGCCTTCATCCGCCCCTCGCCCGCCGCCGGCGAGCTGGGCGGCGTCGCCCGCCGCACCCGCGAGGCGATCCGCCTGGTCGAGGCCGCCGGCCACGACATCGTGCTGGTCGAGACCGTCGGCGTCGGCCAGTCCGAGACCCTGGTCTCGGAGATGACCGACGTGTTCGTGCTGCTGCTGGCCCCGGCCGGCGGCGACGAGTTGCAGGGCGTCAAGCGCGGCATCATGGAGATCGCCGACCTGATCCTGGTCAACCGGGCCGACGGCGCGATGCAGGCCCAGGCCAGCGCCACCCGCGCCGACTATGCCTCGGCGCTGCGGCTGATGCGCCCGCGCCCGGGCGATCCCGAGGGCTTTCCGGCGGCGCTGTGCGTCTCGGCGACGACCGGCACGGGACTGGACGCGGCCTGGCAGGCGGTCGCGGACCTGGCCCGCGCCCGCAGCGACAGCGGCGCGCTGGCCGAGCGCCGCGCCGCCCAGGACCTGCACTGGTTCCGCCAGGAATTCGAGCGCATGCTGCGCGACCACGTCCACGCCAACCCGGCGCTCGCCCCGGTGGCCGCGCGGCTCGAGGCGCAGGTCGGCGCCGGCCAGCGCAGCCCGACCGCGGCGGCGGCCGAACTGCTGCGCGCGGTCACCGGCGACTGAGCCGTCCGGCGCCGGGGCGCGCGGGCGCCGGCCCGGCGGGGCGCACCGACGGGCTCAGCCCGATGGCTGCAAGCACCAGCAACGCCGCCGCGACCTCGCGCGGGCCGACGAGTTCGCCGAAGGCCAGCGCGCCGATCGCCAGCATGGTCGGCAGCTCGAACGCCCCCGCCGCCGCGGCGCGGCCCGGGCCGACGTGCGGCGCGGCGCGGACGTACAGCCACTGCGGCAGCAGCGCAGTCAGCAGGCCGCTGCCCAGCAGCGCCGCCCAGCCCGGTCCGGTCCCGGGCAACAGCGTTCCCGGCGCGGCCAGCGCCGCCAGCGGCAGCAGCCCGGCGACGGTGCCCGCCATCGTCGCCGCCAGCTTCTCCATCGGCGCCAGATCCGGCGCCAGCGCCGCCAGCGCCACGATCACCAGCGCGAAGAACGCCGGCGCCGGCAGCATCAGCAGCAGCGCCAGCGGATCGCCGACGCCGGCGCCGCCGCTGACCAGCAGCGCCCCGGCCAGCACCATCGCCGCCGCGGCCACCGCCCGCCCCGAGGGCGCCAGCCCCAGCAGCAGCCAGGCGAAGCCCAGCGCGAACGCCGGGTAGGACATGTAGACCACGCCCGCCGCCGCCACCGTGGTGCGCCCGATCGCCTCCAGGTAGGCGACCCAGCCCAGCCCGCAGGCCAGCCCGGTGCCGGCCAGCACCAGCACCTGCCGCCGCACCGCGCGCCGCCATGGCAGGAACGGCGCGGCGACCAGCGCGGTCAGCCCGTAGCGCGACAGCGCGATCGCGGCGGGGTCCATGCCCTCGGCCTGCAGGATGCGCGCGAACAGCGGCACCAGGCCGAACAGCACGGCGCACAGGGCGATGGTCAGGGTGGCGCGGGCGGTGGGGGATGTTCTGCTCATGCCACGCCGGATATCCGGCGGCGCAGCATTTGAAAAATTCCAAGTTTTCACGCGTGGCATGAAATGGTTTAATACGCACCATGCTGCCCCGCCTCGGCCTCAACCATCTTGCGCTGATCTCGGCGCTGGCCGACGCCGGCGGCGTCTCGGCCGCCGCCGCGCGCCTCGGCATCACCCAGTCCGCCGCCAGCCACCGCCTGCGCGAGGCGGAGCGGCGCACCGGCTCGATCCTCGTCACCCGCGGCCCCGCGGGCGTGGCGCTGACCCCCGAGGGCCAGCGCCTGCGCGCCTTCGCCGACCGCGTGCTGCCGGAACTCGCCCGGCTGGAGCAGGAGATCGCCACCTCCGCCGGCGGCCCGCGGCGGCTGGTGCGGCTGGGCCAGGCGACCTATTCCCGCTACCACTGGTGGCCGGCGTTCCTGGAGCACCTGCGCGGCACCGAGCCCGACCTGACCGTGGATCTGGCCGGCGCCGCGACCGCGCGCCCGCTCGGCGCGCTGCAGCAGGGGCTGGTGGACGTCTCGACGATCTACGGCCGCCCCACGACCCTGCGGCGGTTCCGCTGGGTGCGGCTGGCGACCGACCCGCTGGTGGCGGTGATGGCGCCGGATCACCCGCTGGCGGCGCTGCCCTGGGTCGACACCACCGTTCTGGGCGACACCCGCGTCTACGCCTACCCGTTCGCCACCGAACCCGGCTTCGAATGGGAACTGATGCTGGGCCAGCCGACCGAACCGCTGCGCGACCTCGCGCCGATGCCCTCGCCCGAGGCGGTGATCGACCTGGTGCGCGCCGGTTTCGGCATCAGCTTCCTCAGCCGCTGGGCGATCGAGCCGGAACTGGCCGACGGCACGCTGGTGGCCCGCCCCGCCGCGCCCGGCGGGTTCGGCCTCGACTGGTTTGCCGTCACCCGCGCCGACGAACCCGAAGACGGCCCCGCCGCCCGGCTGGTGCGCGCGCTGGTCGCGTGGCAGGGCGGGCGCGGCGCCGGGCTGGCAACGCTGGGCTTCGACACCGGCGCCCACGGCTGACGGCCGACGGCTGACGGCTACAGCACCGCGCGCAGCGACGCCTCGATCTGCCCGCCGCACCAGGCCTCGCCATGGTCCGCGCGGCTGCGCGCGCGCAGCGCCGCCTGCGCCGGCAGCGCCAGCACCCGGTCGGTCAGCCCGGCCAGCGCCGGGGCGGTCGCGTCCAGCAGCGGGCGCAGCGCCGGCAGGCTGTCGGTCATCGTGCCCCACAGCACCGCGGCGACCAGGTCGGCCAGCCCCGGCGCATCGCCGCCCAGCAGGTGGCCGTCCGCCGCCTCCAGCCCGTGCGCCGCACCGGTCCGCTCGAAGATCTCCATCCAGCGCGCCAGCCGCGGCCGGAACGCGGCCCAGTCGGCCGGGGTCCACATCTGTGCGCCGTTGTAGCGCGTCATCTCGTAGAGCACGTCGTTGGCGTCGGCGACGATCTTGGCGGTCAGCGCGGCGCGCGCCGGATCGCCGGGGACCAGCCCGTGCCGCGCGCCCAGGTAGGCCAGGATCGCCGGCATCTGCGCCAGCGACAGGCTGGCGGCATGATCGGTCAGCACCGGCGGGCCCATGTGCGGCACCGGCTGCGCCGCCGGCGCGGCCGCCCGCAGCGCCGCGGTCGCCGCGCTGCCGGCCTCGGCCCAGTCGGCGCCGGCGTGCTCCAGCACGGCGCGGACGAACTGGCCGCGGAACGGGATCGGCCAGTAGTAAAGCGTGTAGTCGGGCATCGCCGTCGCTCCTTTCGCCGGCCCGCGCGCCGGGGCCCGGACCGGGTCTGCTTGGCCCTTGACGCGCAGGACAAAGGACCGTAGGAACCGGGCTTCGAGATTCCCGGCCGCGTCCGCGCGGCCTCCGGGCGGCTTTGCCCGGACGACCGAACGCGAACCGATAAGACAAGGACTAGCAACATGTCCCGTCGCTGTGAACTGACCGGCAAGGGCCCGATGGTTGGCAACAATGTCAGCCACGCCAAAAACAGAACCAGACGGCGCTTCCTGCCGAACCTGAACGACGTCACCCTGACCAGCGACGCGCTGGGCCGGGCGTTCAAGTTCCGCATCAGCGCCTCGGCGCTGCGCACCGTGGACCACCGCGGCGGGCTGGACGCCTTCCTGGCGAAGGCGCCCGACGGCGATCTGTCGCCCGCCGCGCTGAAGGTGAAGCGCGACGTCGCGAAAGCCGCCACCGACGCCGGCTGAGCGCCCGCGGGCCGGTCGGCCCGGCCGAAGTCGAAAGCATTTCAAGGGACCGCCCGGATTTCCGGCGCGGTCCCTTCGCTTGCGCGGTGCGGCGATCGCGGCCGGCGGTCAGCCCCGGCAGGACCGCTCGGCCGCCGCGCCCCAGGCGTGGTAGCGCTGCAGGAACGCCTGCGACGCGCGCCGTTCGCGATGTTTCAGATAGCGGTCCGGCTCGGCGATGATCCGCGCCGCCTCGCGCTGGTCGCGGCGGGTCAGGCCGAAGTCTGCCAGCGACTGCGCGCAGCGGCAGGCCGTGGGCCCGGGGCTTCGCTGCGAGCGCAGGCAGGCGTTTTCGGTGATCCCGGCGGCGTGGCCGGCGTCCGGGGCGGCCAGCAGCGCGGCCCCGAGGACAAAGGCGGTGGTGAAGCGGCGCATGGGCCCTCCGTCGACGCGTTTCCCCCTGCCGGAATTGGTGCCCGCCGCCCGGGTCCAGGTCAAGCCCCGTCGCGCCCGACCCCGCGCGCGGACCATTGACCATCCTGCAAAACAGCCGCATATCCGGCCCCATGACAGAGCCCCGGCACATCCGCAATTTCTCCATCGTCGCGCACATCGATCACGGCAAGTCGACCCTCGCCGACCGGCTGATCCAGATGACCGGCACCGTGTCCGACCGCGACATGAAAGAGCAGCTGCTCGACGCGATGGACATCGAGCGCGAGCGCGGCATCACCATCAAGGCCAACACCGTCCGGCTGGAGTACAAGGCGCGGGACGGCGAGACCTACGTGCTGAACCTGATCGACACGCCGGGCCACGTCGACTTCGCCTACGAGGTCTCGCGCTCGATGCGCGCGGTCGAGGGCTCGCTGCTGGTGGTCGACGCCAGCCAGGGGGTCGAGGCGCAGACGCTGGCCAACGTCTACCAGGCGATCGACGCCGACCACGAGATCGTGCCGGTGCTGAACAAGGTCGACCTGCCGGCGGCCGAGCCCGCCCGCGTGCGCGAGCAGATCGAGGACGTGATCGGCATCGACGCCTCCGAGGCGGTCGAGATCTCGGCCAAGACCGGCGTCGGCGTGCCCGAGGTGCTCGAGGCGATCGTCACCCGCCTGCCCGCGCCCGCAGGCGACCGCGACGCGCCGCTGAAGGCGATGCTGGTCGACAGCTACTACGACGCCTACCTCGGCGTGGTGGTGCTGACCCGGGTGATGGACGGCGTGGTGAAGAAGGGCGACCGGATCCGGATGATGAAGACCGGCGGGCTCTACCAGATCGACCGGCTGGGCGTGTTCCGCCCGGCGATGGTCGACGCGAAAGACCTCGGCCCGGGCGAGATCGGCTTCCTGACCGCATCGATCAAGCAGGTCCGCGACACCGCGGTCGGCGACACCATCACCCACGAGAAACGCCAGTGCGACAAGGCGCTGCCGGGCTTCAAGCCCTCGGTGCCGGTGGTGTTCTGCGGCCTGTTTCCGGTCGACTCGGCCGAGTTCGAGGACCTGCGCGACGCGATCGAGAAGCTGCAGCTCAACGACGCCAGCTTCTCGGCCGAGATGGAGACCTCGGCCGCGCTCGGCTTCGGCTTCCGCTGCGGCTTTCTGGGCCTGCTGCACCTCGAGGTGATCCGCGACCGGCTGGAGCGCGAGTATAACATCGACCTGATCACCACGGCTCCTTCCGTGATCTACCAGGTCCACCTGCGCGACGGCGAGATGATCGAGCTGCACAACCCCGCCGACATGCCCGACCCCGCCACCGTCGAGCGCATCGAGGAGCCGCGCATCAAGGCGACGATCCTGGTGCCCGACGAATACCTCGGCGACGTGCTGAAACTGTGCCAGGACCGGCGCGGCGTGCAGCTCGACCTGACCTACGCCGGCAGCCGCGCGATGGTGGTCTACGATCTGCCGCTGAACGAGGTCGTGTTCGACTTCTACGACCGGTTGAAATCGGTGACGCGGGGCTATGCCAGCTTCGACTACCAGATGATCGGCTACCAGGAGGATCAGCTGGTCAAGATGTCGATCCTGGTCAACGACGAGCCGGTCGACGCGCTGTCCACCATGGTCCACCGCGCCCGCGCCGAGGCCCGGGGCCGCGCGATGTGCGAGAAGCTGAAACAGCTGATCCCGCAGCACATGTTCAAGATCCCGATCCAGGCGGCGATCGGCGGCCGGATCATTGCCCGCGAGACCATTTCCGCGCTAAGGAAGGACGTGACCGCCAAGTGCTATGGCGGCGACGTCACCCGGAAGAAGAAGCTGCTGGAGAAGCAGAAGGCCGGCAAGAAGAAGATGCGCCAGTTCGGCAAGGTGGACATTCCGCAGGAAGCGTTCATTTCGGCGCTGAAGATGGATGGGTAATTTTTACCTATAATAATTAGTCTAACGGAGCAATTACTAATGTCAAATCTACTGGAGGCTGCTCTCTATGCCTCAAGAAGCCTTTTTCATTATACTAGCCTCGAATCTCTAATATCTATTGTCCAATCTGGCAGCATCCGTTTCTCCCACTTGAGGTCACTTAATGACCCTCGAGAGGTACATCTCGGCCAAGAAAAAATTTCTAAATTTCTGGAAGGTATGGGCTTCTTACCTAATACACCTGAACAAGCGTTCCATGTATCGCTTCTGAAGCAATATAATCACATATATAAAAACATAGAGATATTCGGGATCAGCCTTACAAAGAAAGCAGATTCTTTATCGCAATGGCTCGCCTATGGGGATGGAGGCTCCGGCATTTGCTTGGGCTTCACACCTAGCTTCATTTATCCGAAAGTTATCGAAACGATTCGTAGAGTCGATGTCATATACTCAGAAAGTGATGCAATCGAAAAGATCGCGCTCATATATAGAAATTATCAAGACGGATGGAAACAAAAATATGCGAGCATAGATCCACTTATTAATGATTGGGATCCCGAAGAAGATATCCCTTTAGAATATAAAGGCGCACTAAGTCACTTATATAATTGCGTGGCCGAACTGTCCTCACTTGCAGCCTCTTACAAGCACGAGTCTTGGCAACACGAAGAAGAGGTAAGATATATAATTAAGATATTTAAATTTGGAACTCCCGGCATGACCGGCTTCCGGATTGGAGATAACCTTCGAAAACTAGGCGTTGAAAAAGTAGAATATCGGGCCAAGGAGGGCCGCATAGTACCATTTGTAACCATTCCCCTGTATAGATTTCCAGTGGAACAAACTTCACATAACCCTCAAGTCTTCAGTGTATCTGACATCATTACTGGCAGCAAGTGTCGAGCTGACATTGATACTATATCATGCCTTTTAGAGTCGTCAGACTTTTTTGGATACAGAATCCGAGAGTCTAGTTGTGACTTCGTATAGCAAGTCAGTTCGGAATAGGCCCGAATATTCATTTCTCATCGGCCAACTCGGATTGAGTTGTCAGCTATACCTGCCAACACCGGAAAGCCACACACGCCCGAAACGTTGACTCTCCGAAAGGAGGCTCCCAATGAGAACGGGGCACCGTACTTTCAACATCGCTCTGATCGGCTCGTAAGCCTTCCGGGTCGGCATCCTCGCCCCCCTGGCGCTGGGGTGTTCACCTGGCCATCCTTCGCCGTCGCGGGCGCTCTCGCCCTGCTGACCGGCATCCCCGCCGGGCTCTACGCCACCCGCGTCATCAAGCGCGACGACCCATATTGGCCGCCCGAGCGCCAGTGGTGCGGATCCTGACCGCAGCCGACACGACACGGGGATCACCGGCATGGCAGGCGATCCCCGGTACGCGCGGCGCGTGGCTCAGATCGTCAGGGTTTCGACAAGCTGGCCGTCGATGAACACGTCGACCATGGTATAGGCCGAGAACATCTTGCTGACCGCCGTCACCCGCGCCGACACCGGCCGTCCGTCGTAGCTGCCCGAGAAGTTCTGCGAGGTGCCGCCGAACGGCTCGGTCCGGTCGTTGATCACCGGCGCGCCGTTGATGCGCAGAACGAACTTGGCGTCGATCACCCCCGGCGTCATCTCGGCCGAGATTGCCAGGCGGCTGCCCGCGACGGTGGCATATTCTTCCTGCGATTGCTGGGTGCATGCGGCAAGACCCAGGAAAGCTACGAGGAGAAGCGGCTTGTGCATCTATTTTCCCTTTGTTTTTCAAATGTGAATCGGCACACGGTTTTTATAGGCGTCCAATTGTGACAAAACTCTGAGGAGAATTGGCCATGTTCGGCGCCGGCCGGCACAGGGTGAGCAACCGGCCCGTCAGCCCTTCGATCCGCTGGGGCGAAGCGTCACGCGGCCCCTACCGCGCGAACGGATCGTTCCCCGCCGCGAACGGGTCCGCCGAGGCCGCGAACGGGTCGGCCGAGGCGCTGGCCTCGATCAGCCGGCGCTGGCAGTCCACCATCGCCTCATAGGCCGCCGCCGTGCCGTGCAGGTTGAACGCATCGACCTCGCGGCCATCCACATGGAGCGTCATGCTCCGCGAGTACTTGAAGTCTCGCGCGAACTCCCCCGCGTCCTCGGAATAGGCGGGCACCGTGACCGAGAACCCGCCCGCTTCCCCGAGGTCCATTCCTGTCCCCGAAACATCCCAGGCCGCCTCGCCGTCGAAGCTGATCCCGACCGCGATCTTCTGCCCGTCGCGGATCGACCGCCAGTCGTCATCGGCCATCACGAAGGTCTGCGTCATCCCCCGGCCCTGGCCGGAGAGGGCGATGGAAATATAGGTGTCGCCTTCGAACATGCCCGCAAGCGAACAATAGGGACCGTCGGTGTCGTAATCGATGTCCCAACCCTTGACCGTCCCGTAATTCCCCTCGGCAGGTGCCACGCCGGGGAAGGCCAGTGCAGCGGCAACAAGAAATGTCTTCATGAACGTGCCTCCAACCATGAACGTTTCGGAATGGTTACTCGCGGAATCCGGCGATTCTTCGCCGGGATTCGGGTGCGGTCGGGTCGAAGCCTTGCGTCCCGCGGGTATCCGCCCCGGACGCATGTAAACGCGCGGAATCCTGCCGGATCCGGGCGCTTACGAAGTTTTCATATTCATTTCAGCCGTAAAATCAGTTGGTTGATCGGGTTTGCCCTGGTAAAATCCGCCGTTTTCACGCCCCCCCCCGGCGCGCTTGCCCGGCCCCCGATCCGTGCTAGCCTTGGGCGCATCACAATCGGAGCGGCGCCATGTCCCATGTCTATCCCGTCACCGAAGTCTACGGCTCGTCGACCAGCTCGGTCGACGACGCGATCCGCCAGGCCGTGACGGCCGCGCACCATAGCATCCGGCACCTGGAGTGGTTCGAGGTCACCGAGATCCGCGGCCACGTCAAGGACGGCGAGGTCGCCCACATCCAGGTCGGCGTGAAGCTGGGCTTCCGCCTCGACCGGCCCGAGGACTAGGCCCCGGCCCCGGCCCCCGCCCCCGGCCCGGCCCCCGCCCCCGGCCCGGCCGTCGCCGCCACCGCGGCGGTGTCGTAGTATTCCCGCAGCTCGGCGATGCGGCCGTCGCGGAACCGCGCGAACATCACGATCGGCGTGGTGAACCGCCCGCCGCCGCCCTTGTGGGTCCAGGTGGTGGCGCCGATCATTACCACGCGGTCGCCCTCGGCGACATACTCCTCGCCGTGGAAGTCCTCCATCGCGAACGTGTCGGTCAGCCCGTCCATGTACTCCTCCACGTCCCGCCGCCCGCGCCGCGGCGCGGTGAACTCCAGCGCCCCCGCGCCCTGCGCCAGCGAGAAGAAGTCGACGTCGTCGGTCACCACGTCCAGCCAGCAGCCCCGGTCCGCGCCCTTCGAGGCGCCCCAGCGCTCGACGCAGGTGCGCAGCGTCTCGATGTTCGCCGCCGTTGCGGTTTGCGTGTCCGGCATGTCGTCCTCCCCTCGCAGACATGGCCCCGAGGATAGCACGAAACCCGCGCCGCCGGGATGCGGCTGTCGCGGCGCCGGGTTTCGTGCCACACTGCCCCGGCTGCGTGAGAGGCCCGTGATGCCGAAGCCCGTGATCGTCCTGGCCCTGCTGGTGGCCGCCTGGGTGCTCTACACCCAGAACGGCGGCCGTTTCCCCACGGTCGGCATCGGCACCGGGCTGGCGACCGGCGACGGGCGGGCGATTCCGGCCGCGCCGGCGATCGTCACCGGCGGCGCGAAGGATGCCGCCGGCGGCCTGTGAGGCGCGCCCACCGCCCGCGCTGAAACATTGCTGCGGCGGTCTCACGCGCCCGTCAGCGGCCGTGTGCCGGATCGGGCAGGATTCTGAAACAATCGCTCACGCGCGCCGCCCGGCGCAACAGCACCGCGTGAGCCCCCCTGCCCCGGCGCCGCCGTCTCGGGCATCCTGCCGCCAGTTCATCCCCTGGACAGGAGCCCTCCGATGACCCGACCCTTCCACGCCGTCACCACCGTGCTCTATGCGGGCGCGTTGGCCACCGTCGCCTTCGACGCCTTCGGGCAGGGCCTGACGCCGCTGCTCGGCTTCGCCAGGCTGGCGCCGGTGCCGCTGGCCACTTCGGTGCTGAACGTGGTGTTCGGCGCCAGCCCCGACGGCGCGGCCTATCTGCTACACATGCTGGCGGGGCTGGTCGCCTATCCGCTGGGCTGGCTGCTGGTGGCGCGCCCGGTCTGGCGCGCGGTCGCCCCCGGCCTGCACTGGAGCGTGCCCGCCGTGGCCTATGGCGTCGGGCTGTGGATCTTCGCGGTCTACGTCATGGCGCACCTGATCGCCGGCAACCCGCCGTTCCTGGGTTTCACCGGGATCACCTGGGTGGCGCTGTGGGGGCACATCCTGTTCGCCCTGGTCGCCGCGGCGGTGATCGAGGCGCGGCTGCCCGCTCGGGCCCGCAGTGCCGCCCGCGGCGTCACTGCCTGACGCGGACGCGCGGCCCGGCCTTGCCACGCGGCGCCGCGCAACGCACCCTTGCCCGGACGGGACGGAGAGTGACGATGGCGGCGCCGCCGGGCTATTCGCGCGCGCAGATCCTGCTGCACTGGGCCGTCGCCATTCTGGTGGCGGCCGAGTTCCTGCTGGCCGGCGGGGTCGAGACCGCCTTCGAGGCGCGGCTGCGCGGCTTCGCCACCCCCGCCGCCGCCGCCGCCGCCGGATGGGCACACATCGCCACCGGCGCGGCGGTGCTGGCGCTGATGCTGCTGCTGCTGGGGCTACGCCTGCGGCGCGGCACGCCGCCGCCGGCCGCGGGGCCGCCCCGGGTGCTGGAGCGGCTGGCGCACGGGGTTCACCTGGCGCTCTATGCGGTGCTGCTGGCGCTGCCGGTCGCCGGGCTGCTGGCCTGGGCCGGCCGGCTGGGATCTGCCGCCGCCGTTCACGGCGCGCTGGCCACGCTGCTGTGGGTGCTGCTGGCACTGCACCTGGCCTGGGTCGCCGCGCACTGGCTGGTGTGGCACAGCGCAGTGCCCCGCAGGATGTTAAGATCCGTCAACGAAGATGGCGCGCGACGCCGCTGAAACACCGCTTAAATGCCTAGATTCCCACCATAATCCGCCCGGTTTGCCGCCTAGTTCTGAGACTGCCACCGGCGCCATTGCCAAGACACGTCGGTGAAGATCCGCAATCGCGTGGCTTTCCCGGGCACCAGGTGTGGCGTTCGCCCGGCGGATTCTGGCGCCCTGGCGATTGCCCGGGGCGGTCCCGTACCATGCCGCGCTTTGCAGCACAGAGGCGCAGAGCCGCCCCCACGGCGGCGGCCCGGACCGGGGCGCGCCGCCGCGGGGCGAGCGGTTCGTCAGAGGCGCTCGCCCGAGAGCACTCGCAGGCGCTGAATCAGGCTGGAGGTGTCCCAGCGGCCGCCGCCCAGTTGCTGCACGTCGGCGTAGAACTGGTCGACCAGCGCCGCGACCGGCAGCGAGACGCCGACCTGCCTGGCGGTCTCGATCGAGATGCCCAGGTCCTTGCGCATCCAGTCCACCGCGAAGCCGAAGTCGAACTTGCCGTCGACCATGGTCTCGGCCCGGTTGGCCAGCTGCCACGAGCCGCCCGCGCCCTGCGCGACCAGCGCCGCGACCTGCTTGGCGTCCAGCCCGGCCTTCGTCGCGAAATGCAGCGCCTCGGAAATGCCTTGCACGATGCCGGCGATGCAGATCTGGTTGGCCATCTTGGTCAGCTGCCCGGCGCCGGCGTCGCCGAAGCGGATGCAGGCCTTGGCATAGGCGTCGATCACCGGCTCGGCGGCGTCGAAATGCGCCTGCGCGCCGCCGCACATCACCGCAAGCTGGCCGTTCTCGGCCCCGGCCTGCCCGCCCGACACCGGCGCATCGACGAAGCCGATGCCCTGTTCGGCGGCCTTTTCCGCGATCTCGCGCGCGACCGTGGCCGAGGCGGTGGTGTGGTCGACGAAGATCGCGCCCTCGTCCATGCCGGCCAGCGCGCCGTCGGCGCCGTAGACCACCGAGCGCAGATCGTCGTCGTTGCCGACGCAGGCCATGACGAACGCGCAGTTCAGCGCCGCCGCGCGCGGGGTCTCGGCGAAGGCGCCGCCATGTCCCTTCGCCCAGGCTTCGGCCTTGGCGGTGGTGCGGTTGTAAACCGTCACCTCGTGCCCCCTGGCCTTGAGGTGCCCCGCCATCGGGTAGCCCATCACCCCCATGCCAAGAAATGCAACTTTCGCCATCGGATCCTCCCGTTCTCGCAATCGGCTGTGCTTGTCCTAGCGTAACGCTTCGGGCATGTGAAAGCCTGTGAATGCCGAAAATACCGAAGGGAGGGTACGATGGCCGGAAAGCGGATATTCTTCACCGGCGGCTCGGGCAAGGCCGGGCGCCACGTGATCCCCTGGCTGCTGGAGCGCGGCCACCGGGTGCTGAATGTCGACAAGGTGCCGCTGCAGGCCGAGGGCGTCGACAACCTGATCGCCGACATCACCGACTCGGGGCAGATGTTCGACGCGATGTCGGGCTATGCGAATTTCGGCGAACTGGACTCGGGCGACGGGCCCGCCGGCTTCGACGCGGTGGTGCATTTCGCCGCCGTGCCGAGGATCCTGATCCACCCGGACAACGAGACCTTCCGCGTCAACACCATCGGCACCTACAACGTGATCGAGGCGGCGGTGAAGCTGGGCATCCGCAAGATCGTCGTCGCCTCGTCCGAGACCACCTACGGCGTGTGCTTCTCGGACGGGCGCACGCCGCCGCGCAGCCTGCCGGTCGAAGAGGATTACGACGTCGACCCGATGGACAGCTACGGCTGCTCGAAAGTCGTGAACGAGGTCACCGCGCGCAGTTTCGCCCGCCGCTCGGGCGCGGACATCTACGCGCTGCGCATCGGCAACGTGATCGAGCCGCACGAGTACGACCGCTTCCCCGGCTTCTTCGAGAACCCCGAGGTGCGCTATCGCAACATCTTCTGCTACATCGACGCCCGCGACCTGGGCCAGATCGTGCACCGGTGCCTGGAGACGGACGGGCTGGGCTTCCAGATCTTCAACGCCGGCAACGACACCAACTCGTCGAACCTGCCGACCGCCGAGCTGCTGGAGCGGTTCTACCCGCAGGTGCCGGTCACGCGCGATCTGGGCGAGCACGAGGCGCTGTTCTCGAACCGCAAGATCCGCGAGGTGCTGGGCTTCCGCGAAGAGCACGACTGGCGGAAGTATGTAAAGGGCTGAAACGGCCGCGGGCGCGCCCCGGGGGACAGGCGCGCCCGCGGTCCGGTTCGGGGGATGTGAACCAGTCGTCAGTTTACCCGGCGGTAGCCGTCGGGCAGCTTTAGCACCTCGTCGGCCTCGCCCTGGCACAGGCCGAGCTTGTTGTTGCTGGCCAGATCGACCCGGCCCAGCGACTGGATCGAGGTGCCGCTGAGCCCGTCGACCTGCGCCGCCAGGTGGATCGGCCCCTTCGACGCCAGCTGCGAGCCGTGAAACTCCATCTTCGCGGCGAAGTGCATGCCGCCCGCGGTCAGGATCTGCGCGCCGCCGCCGGGGGCGCAGTCGTCCGGATCGCCGATCTTCACCCCCGCACTGCCGGTGACCGAGCGGTCGTCGGTGCTGGACGTGGCGATGATCGCGTCGCGCACGACGGTATCCTGGCTGAGGCGGATATCGCAGTTGGTCACGATCACCACATTCTCGATCACCGTCAGACCGCCCGATCCACCGCCGTTGCCACCACCATTGCCGCCACCGCCGTTGCCGCCACCGTTGCCGCCTTTCGCGGTGAACACGATGTTCGTCGGCCGGTCCCCGCGCGACGCCTGGCCGTCGCTCCTGCCGCGCAGGTTCAGGGTCATGTTCCCGCCGGTGCAGGTGATGTCGTAGACCCTGCCCGGCAGCAGGTTCTCCGGGTCGAACTGGTTCTCGTTCAGCGCGATCACCTCGGCGTCGGGATTGCCGGCGATGTAGTCCGGCTGCACGCGCGAGGCAATGTCGCGGAACTCGGTCAGGTAGCTGTCGATGTTGCGGGCGACCGTGGGCTCCATCGACGCCCAGACCAGCGCCTCCTGCAACCCGGAGTTGTTGCCGACGTTGCCGCCCGGCGTCACCAGCAGGTCGGGCGAGGGCATCGAGATGTGCACGCCGGGATCGAACACGTTGTTCTGGTTCAGCTCGATGCCGCCCTCGCCGTGCACGCAGATGCCATTCGTCATGTGGTTGTTGCTTTGCATGTCCACGACGTCGGCGGTGATGATGCCGTCGCGGGCGCAGGGCGGCTCGTTCGGGCCGGCGACCGCCCGCGTGGCGATGTCCCAGGCCCGCAGGCCGCCGAACGCGTCGAGCAGCATGGTCGGCAGGCTGTTGTCGTTGATCCGGTCGCGCCGGGTGATCACCTGCACATGGTTGCCCCAGCCTTCGGTGAAACCGATCTGGTCGCTCCAGCTGCCGAAACGGACGTCGCTTTCGGTCAGAACCGTGCCGTTGCGCGGCCCCATCATCCGCCCGGCCACGGAAATGGCCACTTCCTCGCCCCGCGCCGTGGCGGTGGCGGAATCCGCGGGCTGACCGGCGTAGGTCTCGTAAACCTCGGGGTCGTTATGCGCCATCGCGCCGGCCAGGGCCGAGGCATCGGCGGTCACCTGCAGCACGCGTTTCATCCGGTAGGCGCTGGCGGTATCGATGACCAGACCGGCGATAATCAGGAACATGACGCTCCAGAAGATGCTCCACACGGTGGCGGCACCGCCCTGAGCACGCCAGAAGGCCGTTGCATCGTTGCGGAAATCCTTGGCTGCCACTTCGTTACTCCTTACCAACCGCGCGCCGTGATCTTTGGGGCCGTCCGATTCGCGACCGGACCGATGCGCCCGCAAGATCTGGCCGGGCCCGATGGCCACCGATGGACGGAAAGGTGGTAAAATGATGAAGCGGCGCGGATCCGTGTCTCGATGCGACGCGGCGGGCTTTGCATCGCCCGGCAGGCCCGCTATCAGGCCGTCGTCAGAACGGAGAGCGCCCATGATCCTCTATCCCGCCATCGACCTGAAGGACGGCCAGTGCGTGCGGCTGCTGAAGGGCGACATGAACCAGGCCACGGTGTTCGGCGACGACCCGGCGGCGCAGGCGCTGAGCTTTCAGGAAGCGGGGTGCGAATGGCTGCACCTGGTGGACCTCGACGGCGCCTTCGCCGGCGCGCCGCGCAACGCCGCGGCGGTCGAGGCGATCCTGGCGCGGGTCGACGTGCCGGCGCAGCTGGGCGGCGGCATCCGCGACATGGCCGGCATCGAGGGCTGGCTGGACAAGGGACTGGCCCGCGTGATCCTGGGCACCGCCGCGGTGCGCCGGCCGGACCTGGTGCGCGAGGCGGCCCGCGCCTTCCCCGGCAAGGTCGCGGTCGGCATCGACGCCCGCGACGGCATGGTCGCCGTCGAGGGCTGGGCCGAGACCACCGCGCTGTCGGCGCTGGACCTGGCCCGCCGGTTCGAGGACGCCGGCGTGGCGGCGATCATCTACACCGACATCGACCGCGACGGCGCGATGCAGGGCCCGAACGTGGACGCGACCGCCACGCTGGCGCGGGCGGTCGCGCTTCCGGTGATCGCCTCGGGCGGGGTGTCGTCGCTGGACGATCTGCGCGCGCTGAAGGACAGCGGCGCGCCGCTGGACGGGGCGATCTCGGGACGCGCGATCTACGAGGGCAAGCTGGACCTGCCCGCCGCGATCGCGCTGCTCAGGGGCTGAACGGCCCGGGTGCCCGCGTCAGGCCTCCAGTCCGCGTTCGATTCGCGCGAAGGCGGCGGCGCGCAGCCCGGGGCGGTACGCGCCCTTGGCGCGACGCTGAAGCGCCAGCGTCGTCGCGTGCGGCCCGGCGGCGCCGGTCTGCCGGACGATCTCGGCGAAATGCCGGGCGCGGGCGCCCTCGGCCCGCTTCTTCGGGGTGTCGATCACATGCTTGGTCATGACGTCTCCTTGCTTGGTTCGCTCGGATATTCCTGCCCACCCCCTGGAATCTGGGGGCTAGAGCGAGTCGACGCAAGCCTTCTGCGCCGTATCGCTCTTGCCCAGCCCCGCGGAAGCGGCTAGGCGGATGCCATGCTGAAGGTGCGCGTGATCCCCTGCCTGGACGTCAAGGACGGCCGAGTCGTCAAGGGCGTGAACTTCGTCAACCTGATCGACGCCGGCGATCCGGTCGAGGCCGCGAAGGCCTATGACGCCGCCGGCGCGGACGAGCTATGCTTCCTGGACATCGCCGCCACGCAGGAGAACCGGGGCACGATGTACGATGTCGCCGCCCGTACCGCCGAGCAGTGTTTCATGCCGCTGACCATCGGCGGCGGCGTGCGCACCGCCGCCGACGTGCGCGCCCTGCTGCTGGCGGGCGCCGACAAGGTCAGCTTCAACTCGGCCGCGGTGGCGAACCCGGCGGTGGTGGCCGAGGCCGCCAACAGGTTCGGCACGCAGTGCATCGTCGTCGCGATCGACGCCAAGACCGCGCCCTCGGGCCGGTGGGAGATCTTCACCCACGGCGGCACCCGGCCCACCGGCATCGAGGCGATCGACTTCGCCCGCGAGATGGAGCGCCGCGGCGCCGGCGAGATCCTGCTGACCTCGATGGACCGCGATGGCACCCGCGGCGGCTACAACCTGCCGCTGACCCGCGCCATCGCCGATGCGGTGCGGATCCCGGTGATCGCCTCGGGCGGGGTCGGCACCCTCGACCACCTGGTCGACGGCGTGACCGAGGGCCACGCCAGCGCGGTGCTGGCCGCCTCGATCTTCCACTTCGGAGATCACACCGTGGCCGAGGCCAAGGCGCACATGGCCGCCGCCGGCATTCCCGTGAGGGCTGCATGAGCGACATCCTGGACCAGCTGGCTGCCACCATCGCCACCCGCCGGGACGCGGACCCGCAGGCGTCCTACACCGCCAGCCTGCTGGCGAAGGGCCCGGCAAAATGCGCCGAGAAGTTCGGCGAGGAGGCGGTCGAGGCCATCGTCGCCGCCGCCCGCGGCGACCGCGCGGCACTGACTTCCGAGGCCGCCGACGTGCTCTATCACCTGCTGGTCCTGCTGACCGCCGGCGGCGTGACGCTGGACGAGGTGCGGGCCGAGCTTGCCCGTCGCGAGGGCGTTTCCGGCCATGCCGAGAAGGCCGCGCGCAAGGGCTGACCGCCTTGCGGCGCGGCACGAATTGCCGATTGCCACCGGCGTGCCCTTTGGCTATACCCGCCCACGCTGCACCCGTAGCTCAGCTGGATAGAGCGCTGCCCTCCGAAGGCAGAGGCCACAGGTTCGAATCCTGTCGGGTGCGCCACAGCCCTCGTTTGCAACGGTTTGAGCCGCTGAGGAGGCCAACACCGCCCCCCCGGGCTGCGCCTTGTCACACGCTGGTCGCACCAGCAGGAGTGCGGCGCCCGGTCCGGTCGAACATCGCGTTGCCGGTGCCTTCGCGATCCCTCCTCGGGAAAACCGAGCGCGAAAACCAGGTCATCACCATGTCATCAAGGTGGCGGGGCAACCTCATCCGTCGATCCTGCGGCCTGGTTCAGCCGATCAAGGATCTCCAGCAAGCGAGGCGATATGTCGGTGTGGTGATGTGTCAGCTTCCACGACCCGTCCTCGCGGCGGTAGACGTTGGTCACGCGGTGCCTGATCGTCACCTCGTGGCCGGCGATGATCAGAGAGCCGATTTCCGTGCCGGTCTCGACAGCCATGTCCGATCCTGTTTCGATGATCTGGTCCTCGAGCCGGATCTCGCCACCTCCGGCGATGTCCGCGACCTTGGCGAACGAGGCGACTACCTCGTCATGGCCGACGTCGCGCCCTCCTATTGGGTGCTGCGCCGTCGCGCGACCGCGCCTGGCCCATACGCCAGCCATGGCGGTGGCATCGCCCCGCGCCATGCCGTTGAGCGCGGCGTAGAATTCCCCGGAAGCCGCAAGGATGTCGCTGGTCGAGGCCATGGCCCGTCTCCTGTGATGATGGCGACCGGAGTCTTGCTCAGCCCTTGCTGTCCGCCCCGGTGGCCCGATTGGAACTGAGGTGTCCTACGTCGCCGGCTCTTCGGTTCCGGACCTGACCGAGGCGAAGAAGTCGGCACGCGCGTTGGTCCTGGGAAAGGGCTCGGCGGGCACCTCGACGCCGAGGAAGCGGCACAGCGGGTCCCATCCGTCGCGCACACGGAACACCAGGGCCCTGCCTTGCGCCTCGTGCTCGCGCGCCGCCGCCTCGTTGGCGCGATAGGCCGCGAGAACGCCGTCCCGGTCAGTCCGGCCACCCAGGGCTTTGCCGATGATGATCCTTTCGATCAACTCGAACCACGGCCTTGCACGATCCGGCCAGGCCGTCCGATCGAGGATGAGGGGCAGAATGGTTTGCGAGAAGCTGCCGTACCAATCCTCGGCGTCGCGATGGGACAGGATGACCTTGGCCTGCGGATGGGTCGCCAGCACATCCTGCCAGTACGCCGCGACTGGAAAATCGACGGCGGCCCGAAAGCCCGAGAAGGCCCGATCGTAGTCCGGGCGGCCCGCCGCCACTGCGGACCAAAGCCGGATCTGGCCGGGGTCGCCGATGACCTCGGACATGTGGTGGCACGGACCGTAGCCCAGCCGCTCCAACGCGGCTTTCAGCGAATAGGTACCGGTCCGCCCGTACCCTGCGCCGATGATTTCGAGTGCCATCGCACCTGAACTCCCTTATGAATGAAATCGATTATCACCGATTTGGCTGACTTGCGCAGAGGCAGGATGACCCGATTAACGTGGAGTAGTCGAACCAAACGATTTCATGAGCCATGAACGAAATTGATCTGAATCGCGTAGATCTCAATCTTCTCGTTGTTTTCGAAGTGCTGATGGACACGCGAAGCGTCACCGCAACCGCCGAGAGGATCGGCAGAACGCAGTCCGCCGTCAGCCATGCCCTGGGCAGACTCAGGGAACAGCTCGACGATCCGCTGCTGGTCAGGGTCGGTGGAAAGATGCAGCCGAGCCCGTTCGCCGAAGCCATCGTCGAAGATATCCGGCCGATCCTGCGCGGCATCCGGCGCGTGATCACGCCAAGGATCCTGTTTGATCCGGCGACCAGCGACCGCGTGTTCCGCGTCGCCATGCCGACGCTGACGAAGGTGATCGCGGAGGTCTCGGTGCGGGTCGCAGCCGAGGCGCCCGGCGTGAAGATCGAATGGCTGCCGGCCCATCACGACGTCTATGCGGCGCTCAGTGAAGGGCTCGTCGACCTTGCCCATCTCGGCGGAGAGCCGCGTCTGCCCGAGGGCCTTGAACAGCAGGTCATGGAGCCCTTTTCCTGGGTCACCTTCGCACGCAGGGATCACCCGGGGATCGCGCACTGGGGGTTGGACGCCTGGCGCAGGTACCCTCACCTCATGGTCAACGTGACCCGGTCGATGCAGAATCCGTTTCCCGTTACAGGTCCCTCGGATGCCGGAACGCGCCGGGTCAGCGCCATGGTCGGAGACTCGGCAGGCATGGCCTCGATCCTCGCGCAGTCCGATTTCCTGGCCACCTGTCCAGCGGTCCTGATGGCATGGGATATGGACGCCCACGGACTGGTGGCGATGAAGCCGCCGGTCGATCTCGACCCGGTTCTGGTGAGGTTTTTCTGGAGTTCGCGCCTCGGCAACGATGCGGGCGGCGTCTGGATCAGATCCATCGTGATCGAAACCTACCGCCGACTGCAGGCCGAGGCCGAGGCAAAGCTGTCCGGCAAAAGGCTTCTGCAGCCATCCGGCTGATGCGGCTCGCTTCGTCTTTTCACCTGTGTCACGGTCCGGCGGGTTGTTGAGTGGGCGGCGCAGCGGGCGACCCGGACGATACGCCGACCCGACAACGACGTGCGAGCGCACCGCCAGAAACCCGCGCATGCTGCGCCGCTCTGCCCGCCTTCGTTTCGACCGGCGCTCCATCCCCGCCGCGGCGGGCACTTGACTCGTCACCCGTGAGCGGCGTATGACACCGGTGACATGACATCGGTGTCATAGGCAACGGGAGGGACGGTTGGCCACGATCTACGACGTCGCGCAGATGGCCCGCGTCTCGCCGAAGACGGTCAGCCGGGTTCTCAACCGGGACGCTCCGGTCCGCGCCGAGACGCGCCGCGCCGTCGAGGCAGCCATGGTCCAGCTGGGCTATGTGCCCTCCACCGCCGCGCGCACCATGCGCTCGAACCGCTCCGGGCTGGTGGGGCTGATCACCGGCGCGCTCAGCGGCAACGACCAGCCGACCGAGAT
The DNA here is from genome assembly GCF_009697225.1 of Halovulum marinum. Lineage (GTDB taxonomy): Bacteria > Pseudomonadota > Alphaproteobacteria > Rhodobacterales > Rhodobacteraceae > Halovulum > Halovulum marinum. The sequence continues at coordinate 68,184 of NZ_WIND01000005.1, read as the reverse complement.
GGCCGGCCTGCCCGAGCTGGTGATCGTCCGTGCCGTGCAGCGCGAGATGGCGGCCAGCCGGCTGACGCTGATGATCGCCGACACCGGCGGCCGCGCCGAGCGGGTCGCGCCGCTGATCCGAACCTTCATGGAACACCGCGCCGAGGGGCTGATCTATGTCGCCGCGCACCACCAGCGGGTGGCGCTGCCCGATCTGCCGGACACGCTGCGGCTTGTGCTGGCGAACTGCTTCGACGACCGCGGCCGCCCGGCGGTCGTGCCGGACGATGCGGCCGGCCAGCACGACCTGGTGGCCGACCTGATCGCGCGCGGCCATCGCCGGATCGCCTACCTGACCCTGTCGCCGGGGTTGCTGGCCACCGAACAGCGCACCGCCGGCTACGCCCGCGCCCTGCACGCGGCGGGGATCGGCTTCGATCCCGATCTGGTGGTGGCCGGCGAGCAGCGCGCGGGCGACGACAACGCCGCGCACATGCTGGCGCAGGTCCGCCAGCTGATGGCGCTGCCGGCGCCGCCGACGGTGATCTGCTGCGGCAACGACCGCATGGCGATGCGGCTTTACGGCGTGCTGCGCTCTCTGGGGCTGGCGATTCCGCAGGACATCTCGGTCGCCGGCTACGACGACTACCGGCTGATCGCCGAGACGCTCTATCCGCAGCTGACCACCGCCGAGCTGCCCTACGACGCGATGGGCGTGCGGGCGGCGGCGCGGCTGCTGGCGCTGATCGACGGTGACGGCGCCCCCGCCGTGGCCCCGCCCGAGGCGGTGCGCGGCGCCGTGGTGCCGCGCCATTCGGTAACGACCCTGAACCCTGAAACCTGACGCAGATCCGAACGGGAGGAAATCATGACACGACATCTGCTGACGACCGGCGCCGCCCTGGCGCTGATGGCCGGAACGGCGGCCGCACAGACCGAGCTGAGCATGTGGTACCACGGCGCCGGCAACGAAGCGGAATCGGCGGTCCTGAACGCCATCGTCGACGACTTCAACGCCTCGCAGGAGGCGTGGAAGGTGGTGATCGAGAGCTTCCCGCAGAACAGCTACAACGATTCGGTCGTCGCCGCGGCGCTGGCCGGCAACCTGCCGGACATTATCGATGTGGACGGCCCGGTGATGCCGAACTGGGCTTGGTCGGGCTATCTGCAGCCGCTGGAACTGGACGAGTCGGCGCTGGACGGGTTCCTGCCCTCGACCATCGGCCGCTGGGACGGCGAGGTCTACTCGGTCGGCCTGTGGGAGGCCGCGGTCGCAATGGTGACCCGGCGCTCGACGCTGCAGAAGTACGACATCCGCGTGCCCAGCCTGGACGAGCCCTGGAGCCGGGACGAGCTGGACGCGGCGCTGACCGCGATCAAGGAGTCGGGCGATTTCGAGTACCCGCTCGACGTCGGCATGGCGTGGACCGGCGAATGGTATCCCTACGCCTTCAGCCCGTTCCTGCAGAGCTTCGGCGGCGACATCGTCGACCGCTCGACCTACCAGAGCGCCGAGGGCGCGCTGAACGGCGACGCGGCAATCGCGTTCGGCGAATGGTGGCAGTCGCTGTTCGACCGGGAACTGACGCCCGGCACCAGCCAGGATCCGGCCGACCGCGACAGCGGGCTGATCGAGGGCAAGTACGCCATCCAGTGGAACGGCAACTGGGCCGCCACCGGCATCATCGACGCGTTCGGCGACGACGTGCTGTTCCTGCCCGCCCCGGACCTGGGCGAGGGCCCGGTGATCGGCGCCGGCAGCTGGCAGTTCGGCGTCTCGGCCACCTCGGACGATCCCGACGGCGCCAACGCGTTCATCGCCTTCATGCTGCAGGACGAATACCTGCGCGCGTTCTCGGACGCGATCGGGCTGATCCCGTCCACCGCCAGCGCCGCCGAAGGCTCGAAGTACTACAGCGAAGGCGGACAGATGGCGGTGTTCTACGATCTCAGTGCCGAGCAGTCGCTGGTGCGGCCGGTGACCCCCGGCTACGTGGTGATGGCCAAGGTGTTCGAGAAGGCGCTGGCCGACATCGCCAACGGCGCCGACGTCGCCGACACGCTGGATGCGGCGGTCGACGAGATCGATTCCGACATCGAGGCGAACAGCGGCTACGGCCACGACGGCTGAGCCGCGCACTTCGGGCCCCGCGCGCATCGCGCGCGGGGCGCTACCGCGACACCCGCGCCGGGACATCCGACATGGCATCCAGACTGACCACTTCGAACCGTGCGGGATGGGGCTTCGCGCTGCCGGGCTTCGGCCTGATCGCGCTGTTCATCATCCTGCCGTTCTTCTTCGCCTTCGCCCTGTCGCTGACGAACCAGCGGCTGGTCTCGCCCAACCCCACCGAATATGTCGGCCTGCAGAACTACGGCGACCTGCTGGGCCTGGCGGTGATCGAGCTGGAGCCCGAGCGCCTGGACGACGGCAGCATCGATCGCGACGCCGACGGCAACGCCCGGTATCCGCGGGTGCGCAGCATCACCCGCTCCGACGATTTTCCGCAGTACAGCGGCATGCGCGAGTGGTTCCGCTGGCAATCCGGCGACAATGCCAGGGTGGTGATCGCCAGCGACGTGGTGTTCATGAAGGCGCTGGTCAACACGCTGACCTTCGTCGCCGTGGTGGCGCCGGTGCAGGCCGCGCTGGCCCTGGTCCTGGCGCTACTGATCAACCAGAAACTGCGCGGGATCAACGTCTTCCGCACCATCTATTTCATGCCGGTGGTGGTCTCGATCGTCGTCGTCTCGCTGTTGTGGCGGTTCATCTACGACGGCAACGACGGGCTGCTGAACAACCTGCTCGCGGGGCTGACCTTCGGCGCCTTCGAAGGCCGCGACTGGCTGGGCGATCCGTCGACCGCGCTGGGCGCGATCATGGCGATGTCGATCTGGCAGGCGGTGGGGTTCCACATGGTGATCTGGCTGGCCGGGCTGCAGACGATCAGCCCGACGCTCTACGAGGCGGCCGAGATCGAGGGCGCCGGCAGGTGGCAGACCTTTCGCTATGTGACCTGGCCGGGCCTGCGTAACACCGCGGTGCTGATCCTGATCGTGATCACGATGCAGGCCTTCGCGCTGTTCGCGCAGATCGACGTGATGACAAACGGCGGGCCGCTGGACTCGACGCAGACGCTGGTGTTCCAGGCGGTCGAGCGCGGCTACGGCCGGCAGGACATCTCGGGCGGGGCAACGATCTCGGTCATCCTGTTCGTCCTGGTGCTGACGATCTCGCTGATCCAGCGCTGGCTTACCCGGGAGAAAGCGTGATGGCGATGGTCTCTGCCGACAACCGCCCGCTGCGCCTGGCCGCCCGCTACGCGGTGCTGCTGCTGGTGGCGACGATCTTCGTGTTCCCGCTGCTGTTCATGGTGATGAGTTCGTTCAAGCCGACGCAGCAGATGCTGGCGGACACCGCCAGCCTGCGGGCGTTCCTGCCGGTGGGCGATCTCAGCCTCGACAACTATCGCGACGCCTTCGCGCGCGCGCCGGTGGCGCTGTTCGTGTTCAACTCGGTGCTGGTCACCGGGCTGACGGTGCTGCTGTCGCTGGCGATCTGCTCGCTGGCGGCGTTCTCGTTCGTGTACATGAACTGGCGCGGCCGCGGGCTGCTGCTGTCGATCGTGCTGGCGACGCTGATCATCCCGTTCGAGACCATCGCGATCCCGCTGCTGCTGATCGTTTCGAAACTGCCGTGGGTCGGGCTGGACGGGCTGCAGATCGGCTGGCTGAACAGCTACCGTGTGCAGATCATCCCCTGGATCGCCGACGGGCTGACGATCTTCCTGTTCGTGCAGTACTTCAAGGATCTGCCCGGAGAGCTGATCGAGGCCGCCCGCGCCGAGGGCGCCACCTGGGGCCAGATCTACCGGCGGGTGGTGATGCCGCTGTCCGGCCCGGTGCTGGCGACGGCGGCGATCCTGAAGTTCCTGATCATGTACAACCAGTACCTCTGGCCGCTGATCGTGGTGCAGCAGGAAAGCTATCGGCCGGTGATGGTGGGGCTTGGCTACTTCTTCCAGCTCAACGTCGCCTGGGGCGAGGTCATGGCCTACCTGACGCTGATCACCGTGCCGGTGCTGGCCTTCTACCTGGTGCTGCAACGCGCCTTCATCGCCTCGATCGCATCGACCGGCGTAAAGGGATAATCCGATGGTACTGAAACTCGACGACAAATGGGTCTGGGACAGCTGGTACGTCCGCGACGGCGACCGCTGGCACGCGTTCTTCCTGCAGGCGCCAAGGGCGATCGGCGACCCGGAGCTGCGGCACTGGAACGTCTCGGTCGGGCACGCGGTCAGCGACGATCTGACGAACTGGGAGCAACTGGGCTCCTGCTTCGCCCCCGCGGCCGAAGGCGCCTGGGACGACTACACCACCTGGACCGGATCGGTGCTGCGCGGGCGCGATGACCAGTGGCACCTGTTCTACACCGGCACCCACCGCGCCGAGGACGGGCTGTACCAGCGCATCGGGCACGCGGTGTCCGACGACCTGCACGGCTGGCAGCGCGTCGGCGACGGCCGGTGCCTGGATCTGGAGGGGCCGGCGGCCGCCGCCTACGAGGCCGACCACAAGGCAGGGTTCTGGCACGACAGGGCGATGCGCGATCCCTGGGTGATCCCCGACCCCGCCGGCGACGGCTGGCTGATGTTCTTCACCGCCCGCGCCACCGACATCGCCGAGCCCAACGCCGGCGGCGCGATCGGCTTCGCCACCTCGCCGGACCTGTTCCACTGGACCCTGCAGCCGCCGGTGTTCGCCGGCGCCTTCGGCCAGCTCGAGGTGCCGCAGGTGTTCCGGCGCGACGGACGCTGGTACTGCCTGTTCTGCACTGCCGCCGAGCATTTCTCGCGGGACATGGCGCTGGCCGCCGCCGACGGGCCGGTGAGCGGCAGCCACTACCTGATGGCCGAGGATCCGCGCGGGCCGTGGCGGGTGGCGCCGGGCGCGTTCCTCGATGGCGCGCTGCCATGCCGCCGATATGCCGCCCGCATCGTCGAGACCGACGCCGGGCTGAACATCATCGGATTCGCCGACCGCCCCGAGGGCAGCTTCGTCGGGCAACTCACCGACCCGGACCCGGTCCGCGTCGGCCCCGACGGGCTGCTGCGCGTGGCGGCGGACACAAGCGAGGAGTAGGCCGATGGCCCATGTTTCCCTGAAGAACGTCCGCAAGTCGTTCGGTGCGACCGACGTGATCAAGGGCGTCGACATCGAGGTCGAAGACGGCGAGTTCGTCGTCTTCGTCGGCCCCTCGGGCTGTGGCAAGTCCACGCTGCTGCGGATGATCGCCGGGCTCGAGGACATCACCAGCGGCACGCTCGAGATCGACGGCAAGGTGGTGAACGAGGTGCCGCCGAAGGAACGCGGCATCGCCATGGTGTTCCAGAGCTATGCGATCTTCCCGCACATGAGCGTGCGCGAGAACGTCGCCTTCGGGCTGACCATCGATGGCACGCCCAGGGCCGAGAAGCAGCGCAAGGTGCAGGAGGCGGCGCGCATCCTGCAGATGGAGCATCTGCTCGACCGCCGCCCCTCGCAGCTGTCCGGCGGGCAGCGCCAGCGCGTCGCCATCGGCCGGGCGATCGTGCGCGACCCCAAGGTGTTCCTGTTCGACGAGCCGCTGTCGAACCTGGACGCGGCGCTGCGCATGGACATGCGGATGGAGATCGGCAAGCTGCACCAGAGCCTCGACGCCTCGATGATCTACGTCACCCACGACCAGGTCGAGGCGATGACGCTGGCCGACAAGATCGTGGTGCTGAAGGATGGCCAGGTGATGCAGGTCGGCTCGCCGATGGAACTGTACCACAACCCCGCCAACCTGTTCGTGGCCGGATTCCTGGGCGCGCCGTCGATGAATTTCATCGAGGTTCAGACCCGCGACGCCGACGCCGACGCCGGCACCGCGCAGGTCGCCAACGCGGCGCTTGAGCCGATCCGCGTCGCGACCGCCGGGCGCCCGATCCGGGCTGGCGGCAACGCGGTTCTGGGTCTGCGGCCGCAATACCTGCGCCCCAGCGCCACGCCCGAGGCGGGAATGTTGCACGGCACCGTCGAGCTGACCGAGCGGCTGGGCGCCGAGACCGTGGTCGAGGTCGCGCTGCGCGACGGCTCGCGCGTGATCGCGGCGCTGGGCGAGGACCGGGTGCTGGACCGCGGCACCGAGATCGGGCTGGAGTTCGATCCGGCGCGGGCGCACCTGTTCCCGGCCGAGTAGCGTACGCCGTGCCGACCGCCCGCTGAAACCGAAAACCCGCCCCCTGAAACGGAAAGCGCCAGCCGGTTCGCCCGGCTGGCGCGTTTCTGGTGTCCGGTCGCGGCGGGCCGCGACGCGCGCTCAGGCGGCGCGTTCGCCCAGCAGTTCGTCGACGTGCATCTGGGCCTTCACTTCCTCGATGCCCTTGACGGCGGCGACCTCGCGGGTCAGCCGCTCCAGCGCCGCTTCGTACAGCTGACGCTCGGAATAGGACTGCTCGCGCTGGTCGTCGTTGCGGTGCAGGTCGCGCACCACCTCGGCGATCGAGATCAGATCGCCGGAGTTGATCTTCTGCTCGTACTCCTGCGCGCGGCGCGACCACATCGCGCGCTTGACGCGCGCCCGGCCCTTGAGCGTGTCCATGGCCTTGCCGACGATGTCCAGGGTGGACAGCGACCGCATACCCACCGAGCTGGCCTTGGCGGTCGGAACGCGCAGCGTCATCTTGTCCTTGTCGAAGGTGATGACGAACATTTCCAGTTTGATGCCGGCGATCTCCTGCTCATCGATCGACACGATGCGTCCGACGCCGTGCGCGGGGTACACGACGAAGTCGTTCGGACGGAATTCGGCGTTCTTCTTCTTTGTCATGCGTTCTCTCTTGCCAGTGCCTCGAACCGGTCCTCGGCGGATCACAAGCCAGCGACGCACAGCGAATGCCACTGCAGTCGCTTGCGCATCGTGTAGACGTGAGCAGCCGCAACATCCCCTAGCTTGGCAGCAATCGTGGGATGCCTTCCCGGTTCGACCTTGATGTGTCTTTTATATAACACGATCCGAGGCGGTTTTAAACCTCTTCCCGAGACAACGCACGGCAAGCCCACCCGGTTCCGAGCGGATTAACGCAATTTTAGGCGCTGGATCGGCGCCCGAGCGCCGAGTGACGTGAGGTCAGCTTTGCAAAAAACCGAATCGAGTCAACCGCCCTCGCCCGGCTTTTCCGAGAAATACTTTTCCAGCTTGCCGGTTTCGCCGTCATATTTCTCGGCGTCGGGCAGCGGATCGGCCTTGGTGACGATCACCGGCCACTGCTCCGAATACTTCCGGTTGAAGTCGACCCAGGGCTCCATCTCGGGCTCGGTGTCGGGCCGGATCGCGTCGGCCGGACATTCCGGTTCGCACACGCCGCAGTCGATGCATTCGTCGGGGTGGATGACCAGCATGTTCTCGCCCTCGTAGAAGCAGTCGACGGGGCAGACCTCCACGCAATCGGTGTATTTGCAGTTGATGCAATTGTCGGTCACGACATAGGTCACGGCAGGCGTCCTCATGCTCTGGATGGCGTTCTTACTGCCTCAGCGGGCAGGGCACATCAAGGGGTGCGGCGCAGGTTTTCCAGCGCCCGGCGCTCCTTCTTGCTCGGCCGGTGCCCGGCCTCGGGACCGGCGCCCTCAGGGCCGCGCCCGGGCGGCGGCGGACTGCGGTCCTCGTAGAGCGCCTGCGCCTCCGGCGCCGGACCGCGACGGGTGCCGAGCGCGGCGATCACCACCACCCGGATCCGCCTGCCCTGGGCGAAGGTCAGCGCGTCGCCGGGCCGCACCGCCACGCTGGGCTTGGCGGTGCGGGTGCCGTTCACCCGCACCGCGCCCGAGGCGATGACCTTGGCCGCCATCGTCCGGGTCTTGAAGAAACGCGCCTGCCACAGCCACTTGTCGAGGCGCAGCGTGCCCCGGTCGGCGGCGGCGGGCTCGCTCACCCCTTCTCCTTCAGCGCCGCCAGTGCGGCGAACGGGCTGTCGGGGTCGATCGCCTTCTCGCGCCGCGGCGGCGAAGCCTTGGCCTGCACCGGCTTGCCGTCACGCTTGCCATTGCCGGGCTTGCCGCCGGGTTTCGCCCCGCGCCGCGGCTTGCCGCCCGGCCCGCCGGGGCCGCCGGCGCGCCTGCGACCCTCGGGCTGCGCCGGCCCGCGGCGCCGCGGCGCCCAGGTGAAGGTATAGACCACCTCGACCTCTGGCGCGGCGGCGTCGGTCGCTGCCTCGGCCCCGGTCGCTGCCGCGGACACATCGGCGGGCACATCGGCCGCAACCGCGTCGGTCTCCGCCGCTGGCGCGGCATCGGCGGCTTCGGGACGGTCGGCTTCCCGGCTGCCGTCGGCAATCGCCTGCATCGTGCTGTCGACCGGAGCGGGCGCCGCCTCGGGCACTTCTGCCGCGACCGTCTCCACCGGGTCTTCGGCCTGGTCGGCGGCTTCCCCGGCCAAGGCCGGACGCGCGGGATCGGGCGCGCCGGCCTCGACTGCGGACGTGTCCGCGTTCTCGGCCGTGTCGGCAGGCGCCCCGTCGGCGCCCCCGGCGGCCTCCGGCCCGGCGGCGGCTTCCTCCGGCGCGGCTTCCTCCGGCGCGGCGTCCGCATCCGGCACCGCTGCGGCGGCCGGCTGCGTCGCCGCCGCCTTCGGTCGCTCGCCCTTCTCGGCGGCGTAGCCGAGGCCGCCCATCAGGTCGGCGAACTGCTCCAGCGTCAGTCCGGTGATCGACAGCATGTCGGCGCTGGCCTCGAAGCCGCCGCGCGAATCCTGGCTGCGCAGCATGTCGGCCAGACGCTCCAGCATGTCGATGCGGATCGCGCGCTGCCCCGCCAGACGATAGCCGGCCATGGCATAGTAGCCGCGCGGCGCGTCCGGCACCGCCGGGATCGTCACCAGCCCCGGCGGCGGCGCGCCGGGGATGTCGTCCAGCTTCTCGGCCAGGCCCCACAGCACCAGCCGCAGCCGGGTCGGCGCCGGCTTCAGCAGCGCCGGCATGAAGATGGTGAACTGGCCGAAGCGGACGCCGTGCTTGCGCAGCAGCGCGCGGGCGTCCTGGTCCAGCGCCTTGACGTCGTTGGCGACGTCGGCACGCGGCAGCACGCCCAGCGCCTCGACCAGGCGGAAGCCGACGCCCCGCGCCAGCCCCTGCAGCGCCTCGTCGTCGCGCAGCCCGATCAGCGGCTCGAACAGCGCGGCGATACGGCGGTCGAGCCAGTGCGACAGGCGGCGCCTGACCTTCTCGGCCACCGCCGGCGCGGCCTCCTCGTCGACGAAGGGCACGATCTCGGGCGACAGCGCGTCGGCGCCGGGCTGCAGCCGGCCGACGGCATGCTCGCCCCACATCAGCCCGCCCTGCTCGGTCAGGTCGATCTCGGTGTCGGGGGCGTTGTAGAACCGGTCGGCGCGAATGTTGAGCGCGGGCTGCAACGCCTGCAGCGCGGCCGCGCGCAGCGTCTTCGCCTCCTGCGCCTCGGCGCTGGGGTCGAGCTGGAAGCGGAACCCCTCCAGCCGGCCCACGAACTGGTCCTCCACCCGGACCTCACCCTTGTCGTTCACTTCGGCCACAAGGCTCTCCTTCTGCTTCAACCGCCGCATCAGCACGGACGTGCGGCGGTCGACAAATCGCTGGGTCAGCGCGGTGTGCAGCGCGTCCGACAGGCGATCTTCTACCGCACGGGTCTCGTCGCGCCAATGCCCCGTATCGTCCAGCCAGTCCTTTCGCTGTGCGACATAGGTCCAGGTGCGGATATAGGCCAGTCGCTTGGACAGCGTGTCGATATCGCCGGTGGTCTTGTCGATGCGCGCGATCTGCTTCGCCAGCCATTCGGTCGGGATTCGCCCGTCCTGGCAGATGAAGCCGTAGATCCGCTGGCAAAGGGTGGCGTGCTCGGCATGGGCCAGCTTGCGGAAGTCGGGTATCTGGCACACGTCCCACAGCAGCCGCACGTCGCCCGCCCCGTGCACGCGGTCGCGCATCTCGGGCATCCGCCACAGCGTCTTCAGCGTCGCCAGGTCGTCGGCCTCGCGGGCGCGGACAAGCTCCTCGTGCCCCGGCGGCTGCTCCAGGCTTGCGATCAGCCGCTCGGGGGTGCCGAACTCCAGCCGGTCGTTGCGCCATTGCAGGCGGCGGACCGGGGCGAAGCGGTGCTCCTCGATCGCCTCGATCTCGTGCTCGTCGAACGGCGGTGCCTCGCCGGTGACGCCGAAGGTGCCGTCGGTGGTGAAGCGTCCGGCCCGCCCGGCGATCTGCGCCAGCTCGTTCGGCATCAGGTGGCGGGTGCGCCGGCCGTCGAACTTGGCGGTGCCGGCAAACGCGACGTGCTTGATGTCCAGGTTCAGGCCCATGCCGATCGCGTCGGTGGCCACCAGGTGATCGACATCGCCGTTCTGGTACAGCTCGACCTGCGCGTTGCGGGTGCGCGGGCTGAGCGCGCCCATCACCACCGCCGCGCCGCCCTTCTGCCGGCGCAGCAGCTCGGCGATGGCGTAGACGTTGTCGACCGAGAACGCCACCACCGCCGAGCGCGCGGGCATCCGGCTGATCTTGCGCGCGCCGGTGTAGGTCAGCTTCGAGAACCGGCTGCGCGAGGTGAACTGCACGCCGGGCACCAGGCTGGCGATGCGCGCGCGCATCGTCGCCGCGCCCAGGAACAGCGTCTCGTGCAGCCCGCGCGCGTTCAGCAGCCGGTCGGTGAAGACGTGACCCCGGTCCAGGTCGGCGCACAGCTGGATCTCGTCCACCGCCAGGAAGTCGGCGCCGATGCCGACCGGCATCGCCTCGACGGTGCACACCCAGTACTGCGTGCGCGGCGGCACGATGCGCTCCTCGCCGGTGACCAGCGCCACCACCGACGGCCCGCGAATCGCCTTGATCCGGTCGTAGACCTCGCGCGCCAGCAGCCGCAGCGGCAGGCCGATGACCCCGGTGCGGTGGCCGAGCATGCGCTCGATGGCATAATGCGTCTTGCCCGTGTTCGTGGGGCCGAGCACGGCCGTGACCGTGCCTTGCGAAACAGCCATGTCAGGACGTCCTCAGAGGGTGGTTTCGCCAAGCCGGTATTCGAGCCGGCGGATCGAATCGCGGATGTTGCCACGGTGCGGATTCAGCTTCTGCGCCCGCCGCATCGCCGCGAGCGCGGCCTCGGGCTGCCCCAACTCCTCGAGCACGATGCCGACACCGGTGAGCGCGCTGAAATGGTTCGGGTTCAGCGCCAGCGCGCGCTGCAGGTCGGTCAGCGCCAGGCCGAACTCCTCGATCAGGTAGAAGGCGGTGGCGCGCGCGTGCCAGCCCTCGGCGAAATCCGGGGCATGGTCGGTCAGCGCGGTCAGGTGCTCGATGGCGGTGGTGTAGTCCTCGGCGTCCAATGCATCCTGACCGCGCTTGAGCAGCAGGTCCGCCGTGGCCGAACCGGAACGCGACCACAGCTCGACCAGCCGCTTCTCGGTCGCCTCCCAGGTGCGCAGCTCGGGGTCGGCCAGTTCCGCCAGCAGGTCCTCGGCGCGCGCGGTCCGCGCTTCGCGCTCGGACACGCTCTGGGCGTGCGCCGCGGACACGGCGGGCAGCCAACATGCCGCAAGGAGAAGGATTGGGGTGGCCAGACGTCTCATGGTAGATAGATTAGCATCCCGGACCACAATTGCGAGCCCGCTCGCAGGGGCAAGATACTCAGGAAGGACTTTCATGAGCGACACACTCAACGCCGCGATCGAGGCGCTGCGGCGGAAGGTCGATACCGACCAGGTCGACTTCTCGGCCAAGTTCGTGATCGAGGACGAGGGCGCGATCCGGCTCGACCAGTCCGGCGTCCGCGAGGACGATTCGGACGCGGACGTGGTGATGACCGCGGACGCCGAGACCTTCCGCGGCATCCTGGAGGGCGACGTCAACCCGACCTCGGCGTTCATGTCCGGCCAGCTCAGCGTCGATGGCGACATGGGACTGGCGATGAAACTGGGCTCGATCCTGTCCTGAGGCCCCTGGCGCCGTCCCCGGGCCCGGCCCCCGCCCGCGCCCCCTGGCACGCGGACATCGTGGCGGGGCCGGCTCCCGACCTGTGCACCTGGGTGCGTGCCGCCGACGGCGTGCGGCTGCGCGTCGTGCTGTGGCGCGGCGGCGGCCGCGGCCTGGTCGCGCTGCTGCAGGGGCGGGCCGAGTTCGTCGAGAAATACGGCCCGACGGCGCAGCGCCTGACGGCGATGGGGTTCTCGGTCGCGGCGCTGGACTGGCGCGGCCAGGGCCTGTCCGACCGCAACCGGCGGCGGCCGATGATCGGCCATGTGCGGCGGTTCCTCGACTACCAGACCGACCTGGCGGCGCTGCTGGCGCAGCCCGCCGTCGCCGCCGAACCCGGACCGCGCGTGATGCTGGCGCATTCCATGGGCGGCTGCATCGGGCTGCGCGCGCTGCTGCAGGGGCTGCCCGCCGCCGCCGCAGTGTTCTCGGCGCCGATGTGGGGGATCCGCATGGGCGGCGCCCCGGACGCGCTGGTCCGCGCCACCGCCGCGGTCTGCTGCCGGTTCGGCCTCGGGCGGATGGCGATTCCCGGCGGCACCCCGCGGCCGTACCTGATGTCGCAGGGCTTCGAAGGCAACGTGCTGACCTCGGATCCCGAGGAGTACACCCGCCTGCTGGCGCAGGTGGCCAAGGTCCCCGAGCTCGGGCTCGGCGATCCCAGCATCGGCTGGTTGCGCGCCGCGCTGATCGAGACCGCGGCGCTGCGCGCCGCGCCGCAGCCCGAAACGCCGATCCTGACCATCCTCGGCGGCGCCGAGGTGGTGGTCTCGCCCTGGGCGGTCCGCACGGTATCCGCGCGGCAGAAGAACGCCGAACTGCTGGAACTGCCGGGCGCCCGGCACGAGGTGATGATCGAGACGCCGGCGTTGCAGGCCCGGGCCTGGGCGGCCATCGGCGATTTTCTGGACCGGGTCACTCCACCCGGCTGAGGATCTCCAGCACGACCTCGTGCAATGCCGGATCGCCCGACGCCAGGATGCGGCCGCCGTGATGCGCCGGCCCGCCATCCCACGAAGTGACGCGGCCGCCGGCAGCCTCGACCACCGCCTGCGGCCCCTGGATGTCATAGCTGTGCAGCCCGGCCTCGATCACCAGGTCGATCTGGCCCAGTGCCAGCAGCGCGTAGGCGTAGCAGTCGGTGCCGTAGCGGGTCAGCCGGGCACGGCGGCTGACCTCGGCGAAGCCCTGGCGCTCGGCGACCGACCCGATCTCCGGAAAGGTGGTGAACAGCGTCGCCTGCGCCAGATCGGCGCAGGCCCGGGTGCGCAGCGGCCGCGCCGCGGCGCCGTCGCGCTGCAGCGCGCACTGGCCGAGGCCGCCGATGAAGCGTTCGCCGACATAGGGTTGCGAGATCATCCCCAGCACCGGCCCCTGCCCGGCGTCGAGACCGATCAGCGTGCCCCAGACCGGCAGCCCGGACATGAAGGCGCGGGTGCCGTCGATCGGGTCCAGCACCCAGGTCAGCCCCGAGGTGCCGCGGCGCGGCGCCTCCTCCTCGCCCATCACGGCGTCGTCCGGCCGGCGCTCGGCCAGGACCGTGCGCATCGCCGCCTCCGCGGCGCGGTCGGCTTCGGTGACCGGGTCGAAGCGGCCGTCCGCCGCCTTGTTTTCGGTGGTCAGCCGGTCGGCGCGGAAGTACGGCATCACCGCCGCAGCCGCCGCGTCGGCCAGCGCATGCGCGACCGAAATCAGCTCGGGGTGCTGCGTTTCCGGCACGGCTCCCATCGCATTCCGATCCGCTCAATTTTAGGTGAATACGCCCCCGCGCCGTTAACCAATGCGGCGCAGGGGCGGCAGGACTCGCTGACCGGTCAGGCCACGTCGCTCAGGACGCGGGCCAGATCGAACAGCCGGCGACGCTGGGCCTCGGGGATCGTGTAGTACGACCGAATCAGTTCCATCGCCTCCTTGTCGGCCATCAGGTCGCGGGGCATGTCGCCCTTTTCCTGCGCCGGATGCTCGGCGGCATCCTCGGCGCTGAGGCCCTCGAAGAAGAAGCTGATCGAGACGTCCAGCGCACGGGCGATGTCCCAGAGCCGAGAGGCGCTGACACGGTTCATCCCGGTCTCGTATTTCTGGATCTGCTGGAACTTGATCCCGACGGCGTCGCCAAGTTGCTGCTGGGTGATTCCGAGCATCCACCGGCGGTGGCGAATGCGTTGTCCGACGTGCGCGTCGACAGGATGTTTCATGTGCTTGCTCCCAATGCGGTGTCCAATCCCGCGTCCCGCTGCACTCTGGTCAGAGCCGAGGCTTCAACCGTGGCACGAACGAAAATCGCCGACTGGTGACGACCCTTTTATAGCATAAAGCGTGTTTGATCCAGCGCGCTCAACCGGTGATACGCATTTTTTGCACACTTTCGCCACAGTTCAACACATTACAATACAATCAAAAGTTGTAAAGCGCGGCGGCGGTGATCCGCCGACGCATCACCCCGCGGCCCGCGACGCCCGCTTGCGCTCGTGCGGATCAAGGTGCCGCTTGCGCAATCGGATGTGGTTCGGAGTCACCTCGACCAGCTCGTCCTGGTCGATATACGCGATCGCCTCCTCGAGGCTCAGACGCCGCGGCGGGGTCAGGGTCACGGCGTCGTCCTTGCCCGAGGCGCGCACGTTGGTCAGCTTCTTGCCCTTCAGCGGGTTCACCTCAAGGTCGTTTTCGCGGTTGTGCTCGCCCAGGATCATGCCCTGGTAGACCTGCTCGCCCGTGGTGACGAAGAAATAGCCCCGATCCTCAAGGTTGAACAACGCATAGGCGACCGCATTGCCGCTCTCCATCGAGATCAGCACGCCGGCGCGGCGGCCGGGAATGTTGCCCTTGTAGGGCGCCCAGCTGTGGAACACGCGGTTCAGCACGCCGGTGCCGCGGGTGTCGGTCAGGAACTCGCCGTGATAGCCGATCAGCCCGCGCGACGGCACCAGCGCGACGATCCGCGTCTTGCCGCCGGCGGCGGTGCGCATCTCGGACAGCTCGCCCTTGCGGCCGGCCAGCTTCTCGACCACCGCGCCGGCGTATTCCTCGTCGACGTCGACGGTGACTTCCTCGATCGGCTCGTTGCGCTGGCCGTCGATGTCGCGGAACAGCACCTGCGGGCGCGACACCGACAGCTCGAAGCCCTCGCGGCGCATGTTCTCGATCAGCACGCCCAGCTGCAACTCGCCGCGGCCGGCGACCTCGAAGGCCTCGCCGCCGGGGGTGTCGCTGACCTGGATCGCCACGTTCGACTCGGCCTCGCGCATCAGCCGCGCGCGGATCACCCGGCTCTGCACCTTGTCGCCGTCGCGGCCAGCCAGCGGACTGTCGTTGATCGAGAAGGTGACGCTGATCGTCGGCGGGTCGATCGGCTGCGCCGGGATCGGCATGTCCAGCGCCGGGTCGCACAGCGTGTCGGCCACGGTCGCCTTCGTCATGCCGGCCAGCGAGACGATGTCGCCCGCCTCGGCAACCTCGATCGGCTGCTGCGACAGGCCGCGGAATGCCAGGATCTTGGTGACGCGGAACCGCTCGACCTCCTTGCCGTTGCGGCTGAGCGCGCGCAGCGTGGTGCCGGCGGTCAGCCGGCCGCTTTCCACCCGGCCGGTCAGCAGCCGGCCCAGGTACGGGTCCGCCGCCAGCGTGGTCGCCAGCATCGCGAACGGCTGGTCGCGTTTCTCGATCACCTTCGGCGCGGGCACATGGCGCAGCACCAGCTTGAACAGCGCCGACAGGTCCTTCTGCGGCCCCTCCAGATCCTCGTCCGCCCAGCCCGCGCGCCCCGAGGCGTAGAGCACCGGAAAATCCAGCTGGTGCTCGTCGGCGTCCAGGCCCGCGAACAGGTCGAACACCTCGTCCAGCGCGCGGTCGGGCTCGGCGTCGGGCTTGTCGACCTTGTTCAGCACCACGATCGGCCGCAGGCCCAGCGCCAGCGCCTTCGAGGTGACGAACTTGGTCTGCGGCATCGGCCCCTCGGCGGCGTCGACCAGCAGCACCACGCCGTCGACCATGCTGAGGATGCGCTCCACCTCGCCGCCGAAATCGGCGTGGCCGGGCGTGTCGACGATGTTGACGCGCGCGCCCTGCCATTCGACGCTGGTGGCCTTGGCGAGGATGGTGATGCCGCGCTCCCGCTCCAGGTCGTTGCTGTCCATGGCGCGTTCCTGCACCGCCGCCCCTTCGCGCCAGGTGCCGGACTGCGCCAGCATGGCGTCGACCAGCGTGGTCTTGCCATGATCGACGTGCGCGATAATGGCGATGTTCCGAAGCTCCATCGGCCCGAACCCTCGATTGTGATGAGTGTGTCGCGCAGGCCATACGCGCGCCGCCGGCAAAAGGCAACTGGGCTTCCCCGCCTCCTTCCGCGCGGGTATGCTGCGCCGCAACAACAGGAGGATCCGATGCGGGCGATGCGGGTACGGACGCTGGGCGCAAGGATGGTGGCCGAGGATCTGCCCGATCCGGTACCGGGTCCGGGCGAGGTGCGGATTCAGGTCCGCGCCTGCGGGGTGAACTTCGCCGACACGCTGATGATCGACGGCCGCTACCAGGAGCGGCAGGCGCCGCCCTTCACCCCCGGCATGGAGGTCTGCGGCACCGTCGCCGCGCTGGGGCCGGGGGCGGAGCCGGCGCTGCTGGGCCGCCGCGTCGCCGCGATGCCCGGCGCCGGCGGCTTCGCCGAGGCGGTCTGCCTGCCGGCGGCGGCGTGCGTGCCGGTGCCGGAAGGGATGACCGACGCCCAGGCCGCCGGGTTCATCATCGCCTACGCCACCAGCCTGATCGCGCTGCAGCGCGCGGCGCTGGCGCCGGGCGAGACGCTGCTGGTGCTGGGCGCCGCCGGCGGCGTCGGACTGACCGCGGTCGAGGTCGGGCGGCAGATGGGCGCGACGGTGATCGCCTGCGCGCGCGGCGCGGGCAAGCTGGCGGTCGCCCGGCGCGCCGGCGCGCACCACCTGATCGACAGCGACGGCGCCGACCTGCGCGCCGAGGTCAAGGCGCTGGGCGGCGCCGATGTGGTCTATGACCCGGTCGGCGGCGCGCTGTTCGACCAGGCGCTGCGCGCGACACGGCCCGGCGCACGGCTGCTGCCGCTGGGGTTCGCCTCGGGCACGGTGCCGCAGATCCCGGCGAACATCCTGCTGGTCAAGAACCTCAGCGTGATCGGCTTCTACCTCGGCGGCCACGCCAGGCTGCATCCGGAGGCGCTGCCGCGCGCGCTGCAGACGCTGTTCGACTGGTTCGACCAGGGATGCATCGCCCCGCACGTCAGCCACGAGGTGCCGCTGGACCGGGCGAACGACGCGCTCGAGCTGCTGCGCAGCCGCGCCGCCACCGGCAAGGTGGTGGTGACGATATAGCGGCGGAGCTTGCGGCCGGCGGTCTGGCCCGCCGGCCGCAAGCTCCGCCGCTACTCGGCGGCCTTCGCCACCCGCCGGCCGTAGGCGTCGCGAACGAACTCGCACAGCGCATCGATCAGCGGCGCGTCGCTGCGCGGCAGGCGGTACATGATGATCCCCACCGCCGGCAGCTCGGGCAGCGCGCCGCCGTGGTCGATCTCCTCCAGGTAGGGCGAGGAGTTGCCGTTGATGTTGGCGTGCACCGCCAGATCCGCCGAGACGGTGGCATCGACGGTGCGCGTGCTGTCCGAGTTCACCACCATGTCCCAGGGGATCCCGGCCTCGTCCAGCGCCCGCTGCACGGCGGCGCGGAAGATGCAGGCGGTCTCGAACGCCAGGCGCAGCGGGCGCTGCCGCCAGGCGACGCCGCCGGGCGCGCCGACCCAGCTCAGCGGCAGCCGTTCCAGCACCTCGCCGCCGCGGTCCGGGGTCGGCTCGGTGGTCAGCATCAGGTCCAGCTCGCCGCGGGCGTACTGTTCCTTCAGCCCGCGGGTGAAGGACGACACCAGCTCCACCCGCACCCGCGGGAACTCGGCGGCGAAGCGCTGCAGCACGCCGGGGATGTAGGGATAGACGATGTCGTGCGGCACGCCCAGGCGCAGCTCGCCCTCGAACGCGTCGTCGCGCATCTTGCCCCAGATCTCGTCGTTCAGCGCCAGCATGCGGCGGCCATAGCTGACCAGCTGCTCGCCGTGCGCGGTCAGCGCGATGCCACGCCCCGATCGGTCGAGCAGCGGCTGGCCCAGCGATTCCTCGAGCCGCTTCAGCTGCATCGAGACCGCGCTCTGCGTCAGGTTCAGCTGCCCCGCCGCCCGGGTCACGCCGCCGGTTTCGGCGACGGTGACGAAGGCGCGCAGGGCGGTCAGGTCGAGGTTTCGCGGCATATCACAATTCCTGATGAGATCGTCATGAATCATTCATTTGTGCAATGTATCGCAAAGGGGCATATGGATCAATGTCCGACATGAGTCGGGCAGTTTGCATCACGATCTGGAATGGATTACATCATGGAACATGTCAGCCTCGGCACGGCCGGCTATGGCCTGCGGCACCCCTCGCTCTGGCAGCGCCTGCTGCGCTTCGTTCTGTCGCGCGACGCCGCCTTCCGGCAGCGTCACGCGCTGGGCCGGCTGGACGATCACCTGCGCCGCGACGTCGGCCTGCTCGACGGTCACGCCACCGTGCGCCGCAAGCACCCGCGCGACCTGCTCGACCCGTGACCGCGCCCGCCACGCCGCGCTGGCGCGCCTCCCGCCAAGCCCGAACCTGAACCGGGCGCATCCGCCTCAGGATTGCGCCCGGTCCACCAGCCGGGCCACATAAGGCCCGATGTCCCGGACGATCTGCGCCACGCCCTGCGCGTTGGGATGAATGCCATCCCCCTGCATCAGCTCGCGCACCTGCGCCAGACTGCCGCCGTCCTCGCCGGTCAGCCCCTGCAGGAAGAACGGGTACAGGATCGCGCCGTGCGCCTCGGCCAGTTCCGGGAACATGGCGTCGAACTCCCGCTTGTAGTCCGGCCCGTAGTTCCCCGGCGCCTGCATGCCGGCGACCAGCGCCGGCACGCCGCGCTCCCCGATCGCCGACAGGATCCCGTCCAGGTTGGCGCGCGAGGCCGCCGGATCGAGGCCGCGCAGCACGTCGTTGCCGCCCAGCGCCACGATCACCGCGTCGACCTCGTCCGACAGCGTCCAGCCGATCCGCGACAGCCCGCCGGCGGTGGTGTCGCCGGACACGCCGGCGTTGATCACCTCGACCTCGGGATGGCCGTTCGCGTTCAGCCACGCCTGCAGCTGCGGCACGAAGCCGTCCTCGGGCGGCAGCCCGTAGCCCTGGGTCAGGCTGTCGCCCAGCGCGGCGATGGTGATCCGCTCCTGAACCTGCGCGGCGGCCGCCGCTGCGGTCAGCAGCAGCGCCAGCAGGACCGCAACTGCCTTGCGTGCCGCCGCACCGCTCCCATATGCAGGTTTGCGCACACCACTGGAAAGAGATTTCATGACCGACCCCGTTATCTCGCTGAGCGAGGCCAGCCTGACCCTGATGGGCAACGCCGGCAAGGTCGAGATCCTCAAGGACATCACGCTGAAGGTGAACCGGGGCGAGACGCTGGGTCTGGTCGGTCCGAGCGGGTCTGGCAAATCCTCTCTCCTCATGATCATGGGCGGGCTGGAACAGGCCACCGGCGGGCGGGTCGGCGTGCTGGGCCACGACATGACGGCGATGGACGAGGACGAGCTGGCGCTGTTCCGCCGCGATCATATGGGTGTCGTGTTCCAGTCTTTCCACCTGATCCCGACGATGACCGCGCTGGAGAACGTCGCCACGCCGCTGGAGCTGGCCGGCGCCCGCGACGCCTTCGACCGCGCCGCCGACGAGCTGCGCGCCGTCGGCCTGGGCGACCGCATGGACCACTACCCGGGGCAGCTGTCCGGCGGCGAGCAGCAGCGCGTGGCGCTGGCCCGCGCCGCCGCGCCGCGCCCCGAGATCCTGCTGGCCGACGAGCCCACCGGCAACCTCGACGGCGTCAACGGCGAGGCGATCATGCAGATGCTGTTCGGGCTGCGCGACCGCCACGGCGCGACGCTGGTGCTGGTCACCCACGCCCGCGAACTGGCCGAGCGCTGCGACCGGGTGATCCGGCTGCGCGACGGACGACTGGACCGGATGGCCGAGGCCGCGGAATGAGCCGCCCGCAGCTGCGCGCCGCCGCCCGCATCGCCGGGCGCGAGTTGCGCGGCGGGCTGTCGGGGTTCCGCATCTTCCTGATCTGCCTGGCGCTGGGCGTCGCCGCGATCGCCGCCGTCGGCTCGGTCCGCACCGCGATCCAGGCCGGGCTGGAGCGCGAGGCCTCGGCGCTGCTGGGCGGCGACGCCGAGGCCGAGTTCACCTATCGCTTCGCCACCGACGAGGAAAGCGCCTGGCTCGAAGAAAATTCCGACCGGCTGTCCGAGGTGGTCGATTTCCGCTCGATGGCGGTCGCCGATCCGGACGGCGCGGCGGAGCGGGCGCTGACCCAGGTCAAGGGCGTGGACGCCGCCTACCCGCTGTTCGGCTCGGTCGCGCTGGACCCGCCGATGCCGCTGGCGCAGGCGCTGGCCGGCGCCGACGGGCTGCCGGGGCTGGTCGCCGCGCCCGCGCTGCTGGACCGGCTGGCGCTGGCGCCCGGCGACGTGCTGCGGCTGGGCACCCAGGATTTCCGGCTGATGGCGGCGCTGCTGCGCGAGCCAGACGGCGTCACCGCCAGCTTCGCGCTGGGGCCGCGCATCATCGTCGCGACGGACGCGCTCGAGGGCAGCGGGCTGATCACCACCGGCACCCTGTTCGAGACCGCCTACCGGCTGGCGCTGCCGCCCGAGGCCAACGTCGTCGCGCTGGGCCGCGAGGCGCAGCGGCGCTTCCGCGACGCCGGTCTGTCCTGGCGCGACAACCGCAACGGCACGCCCAGCGTCTCGCGCTTCGTCGACCGGCTCAGCGCCTTCCTGGTGCTGGTCGGCCTCGCCGGGCTGGCGGTCGGCGGCGTCGGCGTCTCGGCGGCGGTGCGCAGCTACATCGAGGGCAAGACCGCGACCATCGCCACGCTGAAGACGGTGGGCGCGCAGGGCGGCACGATCTTCGCGATCTACCTGATGCAGATCGGCGTGCTGGCGCTGGCCGGCGTCGGCCTGGGTCTGGTGCTGGGCGCCGGCATCCCGTGGCTGTTCGCGCCGGTGATCGAGGCGCGGCTGCCGGTGCCGGCAGAGTTCGGCCTCTATTCCGCGCCGCTGGCCGAGGCGGCATTCTACGGGCTGATGACGGCGCTGATCTTCACGCTCTGGCCGCTGGCGCGGGCCCGGCGGATTCGCGCCGCGGGGCTGTTCCGCGACGTCACCGAAGCCGACCGCCACCTGCCGTCGCGGCGCTTCATCGCGCTGATCGCGGCGCTGGCCGGTGTGCTGATCGCCGCCGCCACCTGGCTGTCGGACATGGAGTTCCTGGCGCTGTGGTCTGCCGCCGGGGTGCTGGCCGTGCTGGGCGCGCTGCTGCTGGCGGCGCGCGGCGTGCGCTGGCTGGCGCGGCGGCTGGCGCATTCGGCGCTGGCCCGCGGCCGGCCGTCGCTGCGGCTGGCGCTGGGCGCGGTCGGCGGGCCGGGGGGCGAGACCGCGGCGGTCACCCTGTCGCTGGGTCTCGGGCTGACGGTGCTCGCCACCATCGGTCAGATCGACAGCAACCTGCGCGGCGCGATCCAACGCGAGATCCCGGAGATCGCGCCGGCCTATTTCTTCATCGACATCCAGCCCGACCAGCTGGACGGCTTCCTCGTGCGTACCCGGCAGTCTGATGGCGTCACCGGGATCGAGACCGCGCCGATGCTGCGCGGCATCCTGACCCGGATCAACGGCGAGAACGCCCGCGCCTATGTCCGCGCCAGCACCGGCGAAAGCCACTGGGTGCTGCGCGGCGACCGCGGTGTGACCTATGCCGCGACCCCGCCCGACGGCACCGAGATCCTGGCCGGCGACTGGTGGCCCGAGGATTACGACGGCCCGCCGCTGCTGAGCTTTGCCGAGGAAGAGGCGCGCGAGATGGGGCTGCAGCTGGGCGACGAGGTCACCGTCAACGTGCTGGGGCGCGACCTGACCGCGACCATCGCCAACTTCCGCAAGGTCGAGTTCCAGGACATGGGCATCAACTTCGTGATGCTGCTCAACCCCGGCGCGCTGGCCGGCGCGCCGCACACCTATATCGCCACGGTCTACGCCGATCGCGGCGTCGAGGGCAGCCTGCTGCGCACCCTGGGCGGGGCCTATCCCAACATCACCGCGATCTCCGTGCGCGAGGCGATCGACCAGGTGACGCAGGCGCTGGACGGGCTGGCGGCGGCGGTGCGTTACGGCGCGGCGGCGACGCTGCTGACCGGCTTCGTGGTGCTGATCGGCGCGGCGGCGGCGGGCGAGCGGCGGCGGGTGTTCGAGGCGGCGGTGCTGAAGACCGTCGGCGCGACGCGGGCGCGGATCCTGGCCAGCTTCGCGCTGCGCTCGGCGATCCTGGGCTCGGCGGCGGGCGCGGTGGCGATCCTGGCCGGCGGGCTGGCCGGCTGGGGGGTGATGCGCTTCGTGATGGAGACCGACTACGTGTTCGAGCCGGTCTCGGCGCTGGCGATCGTCGCCGGCGGCGCGCTGGCGGCGCTGCTGGCCGGGCTGGTGTTCGCCTGGCGGCCGCTGACCAGCCGCCCGGCGCGGGTGCTGCGCGCCCAGGACTGAGCCGCGGCCGGGCGGTTGCCGCAAGCTGCGCCGGAACATGACGAAAATCGTCATGAAATGCGTCGGGGCGGGCGCCGAGGTACTTGAATTGCAGGGGCTATCTGCCAATATCAATTGCAACTGCCGGACGCTCGGCGTTCCGTGCATGGGCTGACTTATGGAGGAATGTATGGCCGAATTCGAAACTGTCCGGCGCTCGAGCGCAGGCGTTCGCACCGCGCAGATCGACCAGGGCCTGCGCGCGCACATGAACAAGGTCTACGGCACCATGTCCGTAGGCATGCTGATCACCGCCCTGGCGGCGTGGGCGATCTCGGGCCTGGCGGTCACCACCGACCCGTCGCTGGCGGTGGCGCAGATCGGCGCTGACAAGTACCTGAACAGCTTCGGCGCGGCGATCTACACCTCGCCGCTGCGCTGGGTGATCATGTTCGCGCCGCTGGCCTTCGTGTTCGGCCTGAGCGCGGGCATCAACCGGCTGTCCGAGGCCGCCGCCCAGTTGACCTTCTATGCGTTCGCTGCGGTGATGGGCCTGTCGCTCAGCTCGATCTTCCTGGTGTTCACCGGCTACTCGATTGTGCAGACCTTCCTGATCACCGCGATCGCCTTCGCCGGTCTCAGCCTGTACGGCTACACCACCAAGAAGGACATCTCGGGCTGGGGGTCGTTCCTGATCATGGGCCTGATCGGCCTGATCGTGGCGATGGTGGTGAACATCTTCCTCGCCAGCCCGGCGGTGCAGTTCGCGATCTCGGCGATCGGCGTGCTGATCTTCGCCGGCCTAACCGCCTACGACACGCAGCGGATCAAGACCCAGTACCTGGAGATGGTCAACGCCGGCGCCGGCGACTGGCTGGGCAAGGCGGCGATCATGGGTGCGCTGAACCTGTACCTGGACTTCATCAACCTGTTCATGTTCCTGCTGCAATTCCTCGGCAACCGCGAGTGATCCGCGGCGGACCCCCGAACCAGCGAAAGGCCGGCCCCGCGCCGGCCTTTTTCATTGCGCGCCGCCTGACCTGACCGCAGCCGTCCGCCAGCGCGCCGGATCGCACCTGCTGAACGCCGATCGCCGGGGGAACGCGGGCGCCCGCCTCGCCCCACGGCGCTGTCGCGGCCCTAGCGCGGCCCGGCAAGCTCCCGGCTGCGCCGAGTCGCGGCCGCCACGGTGGCGCGGATCAACGGCGGCAGGCCGGCGCGTTCGTCCATCAGCACCTCGAGACCCGCGGCGGTGGTGCCGTTCGGGCTGGTGACGTTGCGGCGCAGCGTCGCCGGATCCTCGGCCCCCGGCGCGGTGGCCAGCGCGCCGGCGCCGGCCACGGTGGCGCGCGCCAGCTGCAGCGCCAGCGCCGGCGGCAGGCCCTCGGCCGCGCCGGCGGCGGCCAGGCACTCGATCAGGTGAAAGACATAGGCCGGTCCCGAGCCCGAGACGCCGGTGACCGCATCCATCTGGCCTTCGTCCTGCAGGCGGACGACCTCGCCCACGGCGGACAGCACCTGTTCGGCCAGCGCCAGGTGCGCGTCCGTCGCGGCGGCGTTGCCGACGATGGCGGTGATGCCCCGCCCCACCGCCGCCGGCGTGTTCGGCATCGCGCGCACCACCGGCGTGCGCGGCCCGAAGGCGGCCTCGAAGCGCGCGATCGGGGTGCCGGCGGCGATCGACAGGATCACCGTGCCGCCGCCGCCCAGCGCCGCGGCGTCGGGCAGCGCCTCGTCCATGATCTGCGGCTTGACGGCGATCAGGCACAGCGCCGGCGCGGCGGGCAGATCGCCGTTCAGCGCCAGCCCCTCGGCGCGCAGCGCCTGCAGCCGCGGACCTGGGTTCGGGTCGCGCACATGCACCGCCGGGGGCGGCAGCCCGGCGGCCAGCCAGCCCTCCAGCAGGGCCGAGCCCATCTTGCCGCAGCCCAGCAGCAGTATGCCGTCTCGGGAAAGTGTCTCGAAGCTCATCCGGTCCCCCCTTGCTGGACCGCCGTTAGCGGGCGGCGCGATGCGCTGTCAAGCGCCGCAAGACCTGGAAGGCGGAAACGGGAAACGGCCGGGCGCTGGTTTTGGGGAGAGGCGCCCGGCCGGTAGGAACCGGACGGTTTGGGGGGGGAGGTGTGGCGTCCGGCCCGTGGGTCCGGCGCCCGGCACTGGCCGGGCGTCGGGATCAGAATCTCATGCGCGCCCGTAGGCTTCGGTCATCGCGATCTGCATCGCCTTCTGCGGCGTCTCGTCACCCCAGCAGACCATCTGGAACGCCGGGAAGAAGCGCTCCGAGGTGGTGACGGCGACGCGCACCATCTCGACGATCTGCTCGGCCGAGGCGGTGGCGCCCCCGGCCAGGATCAGCCCGTAGCGCCAGACCATCAGCTTCTGCTCCGGCCACAGGGTGAAGGCGCCGGCCCAGCAGCGGTCGTTGGCGCGCTCCATGGTGGCGGTCAGCGCCGGCAGCCGCGCCTCGGGGGGCTCCATGTCGAAGGCACAGATCAGCCGCAGCGTCTCGTCGTGCCCGGACCAGGCCAGGGTGAGCGAGTAGGTCCGCCAGTCGCCCTCGATCGCCATCGCGATCTGATCCTCGGCGACCCGGTCGAAATCCCATTCGTGACGCTCGGCCAGCGTCTCGACGATGTCGATGGGGTGCAGCTCTTCGGTGAGGAAGTCGTGTTCGACAATGCTCATGCCTCGGTCCCTCTGGCTATGGCCTCCGGCGGAGCGAACCCCGCTAGGGGCTGTGGGGATGTCCATGGATCGTTAAGATTTGCATCCGACCCACAACATATCGTGGCAGAAATTCCGAGCCTGTAAAGAAGAAAATCGTCAAACCCCGATGACGGTCAAGGGGCGGGCGCACGAACTCTCCCGCGGTCGCGCGGCGGCGCCGGCCGCGCGCGGCGCCTCGGCGCTGCGGCGACTCACTCGGCCAGCCTTGCCTCCAGCGCCTCGATCCGCGCCTGCAGCGCGGCGTTCTCCTCGCGCGCCTTCTGGGCCATGGCCAGCACCGCGTCGAACTCCTCGCGCGTCACCAGGTCGCGATCGGCCAGCCAGCGGTCCATCAGGCCACGCACGGCGGTCTCGGCCTCTTCCCGCGCGCCCTGGGCGACACCCATGGCATTGGTCATCAGCTGGCTGATGTCGTCGAAGATCTTGTTCCGGGTCTGCATGGTCGCCTCGTCCTCCTGGTTGCTTCAGATAATGGGGGCGCGCACCCCGATTGCCAAGGCGGCGCTTGACTTCACCCCTGCATCAGGAGATCACCGCGGGCGTCTGCTTGCGAGGTATCATGCTGTCCGTCCTGCCCTTTCCCGACATCGACCCGGCGCTGTTCACCGTCACCCTGTTCGGGATGGAGTTCTCGCTGCGCTGGTACGCGCTGGCCTATATCGGCGGGCTGCTGATCGGCTGGTGGCTGGTGGCGCGCCTGATGCGCCGCCCGGCGCTGTGGGGCGGCACCCCGCCGATGGAGCCGAAACGCACCGAGGACCTGCTGACCTGGATGGTGCTGGGCGTGGTGCTGGGCGGGCGGGCCGGCTTCGTGCTGTTCTACCAGTGGGAATACTACAGCCAGAACCCGGGCGCGATCCTGGCGGTGTGGGAGGGCGGCATGTCCTTCCACGGCGGCATGCTGGGCGTGCTGCTGGGCATCGTCGGCTTCAGCCTGGTCAACCGGCTGCCGATGGTGCGCATCGGCGACGCTATCGCTGCCGTCACCCCGGTCGGCCTGTTCCTCGGGCGCCTCGCGAACTTCATCAACGGCGAGCTCTGGGGCCGCCCGACCGACCTGCCCTGGGGCGTGGTGTTCCCGGGTCCGGCGGCGCAGACCTGCCCCGACCTGGCCGAGATCTGCGCCCGCCACCCCAGCCAGCTCTACGAGGCCGGGCTCGAGGGGCTGCTGCTGGGGCTGGTGATTCTGTGGGGGGTCAGCCGCCGCGGCTGGCTGCAGGCGCCGGGCCGGGTGACCGGCGTGTTCCTGCTCGGCTACGGTCTGGCCCGCACCTTCGTCGAGGGCTTCCGCCAGGCCGACGCGCAGTTCATCACCGAGGACAACCCGCTGGGCCATGTCCTGCAGCTGGGCGAGTTCGGCCTGACCATGGGCCAGGTGCTGTCGCTGCCGATGGTCGCGGTCGGGCTGCTGGTGCTGCTGGCCAGCCGGAGACGGCGGTGACGCCACTGGCCGAACGCCTGGCCCGGCGCATCGCCGCCGAGGGGCCGATGCGGGTGTCCGAGTTCATGGCCGCCTGCCTGACCGACCCCGAGCACGGCTACTACACCACCCGCGACCCGCTGGGCGCGGCGGGCGATTTCACCACCGCCCCCGAGATCAGCCAGATGTTCGGCGAGCTGGTCGGCCTGTGGCTGGCGCAGGTCTGGCAGGACATCGGCGCGCCCGAGGCGGTCACCCTGGCCGAGCTGGGGCCGGGCCGCGGCACGCTGATGGCCGACGTGCTGCGCGCCGCGGCGCGGCTGCCCGGCTTCCGCCAGGCCGCCCGCGTCCACCTGGTCGAGCTGAGCCCGGTGCTGCGCGCCGCGCAGGCCGCGACGCTGGCGGATGCCGCGCCGGTCTGGCACGACAGCGCCGCCGGCCTGCCCGACGACCGGCCGCTGCTGCTGGTCGCCAACGAGTTCTTCGACGCGCTGCCGGTGCGCCAGTTCCTGCGCACCGCCGACGGCTGGGCCGAGCGGATGATCGGCGCCGGCCCCGGCGGACTGGGCTACGGCCTGGCCCCCGCCGTCGCCGACCCCGAGCTGGACCGCCGCTTTCCCGGCGCCGGCCCGGACACGCTGGTCGAGACCTGCGCCCCCGGCGAGGCGGTGATCCAGGCCCTGGCGCCGGTGATCGCGGCG
Source organism: Halovulum marinum (assembly GCF_009697225.1). Taxonomy (GTDB): domain Bacteria; phylum Pseudomonadota; class Alphaproteobacteria; order Rhodobacterales; family Rhodobacteraceae; genus Halovulum; species Halovulum marinum. The sequence goes on along the minus strand of NZ_WIND01000005.1, from coordinate 40,743 downwards.
CGGGGCGGCGCGGCGCTGGTGATCGACTACGGCGACTGGGACGGCACCGGCGACACGCTGCAGGCGATGACCGGCCACGCCTACGCGCCGGTGCTGGAGACCGCCGGCGCGGCCGACCTGACCGCGCATGTCGGCTTCCGCTGGCTGGCCGAGGCCGCCGCGCCGTTGCGCGCCGCACCGCTGGCGACGCAGGGCGCGTTCCTCGAACGGCTGGGCATCACCGCCCGCGCCCGGGCGCTGGCGACGGGCGACAGCGCCGCCGGGATCGTCGCGGCCCACCGCCGGCTGACCCACCCCGAAGAGATGGGAACGCTGTTCAAGGTGCTGGCGCTGACCCCCGCCGGCCAGCCGCAACCGCCGGGATTCGCCTGATGACACCGCAGCCGCGCCCGCTGACCTCGCCCCTGCTGAGGGGCATCACCCACGGCTTCTTCACCCGCGACGGCGGCGTCTCGGCCGGGATCCACCAGGGGCTGAACTGCGGGCCGGGCAGCACGGACGATCCGAACGCGGTCGAGATCAACCGCCGGCGCGCCGCCGCGGCGCTGGGGGCGGAGGCGCTGCTGACCCTGCACCAGGTGCATTCCGACGTCGCGCTGGTCGCCGACCCGGACCTGGCGGCGCCGCCGCAGGCCGACGCGCTGGTCACCGACCGGCCCGGTCTGGCGATCGGGGCGCTGTCGGCCGACTGCGCCCCGGTGCTGTTCGCCGACCGGCAGGCGGGGGTCGTCGGCGCCGCCCATGCCGGCTGGAAGGGCGCGCTCGGCGGCATCGTGGAGGCGACGCTGGCGCGGATGGAAGACCTCGGCGCCGACCGCGGGCGCGTTGCCGCCGTGGTCGGGCCCTGCATCAGCCAGCGCGCCTACGAGGTCGGACCGGAGTTCTTCGAGACCTTCACCGACGAGGATCCGGACCATCACCGCTTCTTCGTGCCCGGCGCCGGCGACCGGCTGCTGTTCGACCTGCCCGGCTTCGTGCTGCACCGGCTGCGCGCCGCCGGCGTAGCCGAGGCCGAGTGGATCGGCCGCTGCACCTATTCCGACCCCGGGCGCTTTTTCAGCTACCGCCGCGCCACCCATGCCGGCGAACCCGACTACGGCCGCCTGCTGTCGGCGATCCGGCTGTGAAAGCGACCGTGAAAACCGGGATTTCACCGTGAAAACCCCCTCAACCCACTGATCCCGATAAGAAACAGAATCCGAAAACTTCGTTAACGCCCCAGATCCGGGCGCGGTCCCGCCTTCCGCGTTCCCCGAAATTTCCCCGCCGGAGGCCCCCGCCCGCCGCGCGCGGCGCGTCAGGCGCGCGGCGCGATCCGGTTCAGATGCCCCATCTTGCGCCCCGGCCGAGCCTCGGCCTTGCCGTAGAGGTGCAGGCCGGCATCGGCCACGCCGAGCTGCGCGAACACCTCGTCGCCGATCAGGTTGGTCATCACCACGTCCGAATGCCGCGACCCGTCGCCCAGCGGCCAGCCGGCGACTGCGCGCACATGCTGCTCGAACTGGTCGATCAGGCAGCCGTTCTGGGTCCAGTGGCCGGAATTGTGGACGCGCGGGGCGATCTCGTTGACCACGAGGCCCGACGGCGTCACGAACAGCTCGACCCCGATCACGCCGACGTAGTCGAGCGCGTTCAGGATCCGCCCGGCCAGCAGCACCGCGTCGGTGGCCAGCGCGCGCGGGACCCGCGCCGGCACGGTGGTGGTGTGCAGGATGCCGTTGCGGTGCACGTTCTCGCCCGGGTCGAAACAGGCGATCTGGCCGTCCGCGGCGCGGGCGCCGATGACGCTGATCTCGCGCTCGAAATCGACGAAGCCTTCCAGCACCGAGGGCGCGCCGTTCATCGCCGCCCAGGCTGCGGCGGCATCATCCGCCGCGTGCAGCCGCGCCTGGCCCTTGCCGTCATAGCCGAAACGCCGGGTCTTGAGGATCGACGGCGCGCCGATCCGCGCCACAGCGGCCTCCATGCCGGCGGCGTCGTCGACGGCGGCGAACGGAGCGACGGTCAGCCCGAGGCCCGACAGCCAGGTCTTTTCCGCCAGCCGGTCCTGGCTGACCGCCAGCGCCTGCCGGCCCGGGCGGATCGGCACCTGCGCCTCGATCGCGTCGAGCGCGGCGGTGGGGATGTTCTCGAACTCGTAGGTCGCCACGTCGACCGCCGCCGCGAAACCGCGCAGCGCGTCCAGGTCGTCATAGCCGGCATGGGTGTGCGCGGCGGCGACCTGCGCCGCCGGCGCGCCGGTGTCCGGGTCGTAGACATGGCACTTCAGGCCCAGCCGCGCCGCCGCCAGCGCCAGCATCCGGCCCAGCTGCCCGCCGCCGAGGATGCCGATGGTCGCGCCCGGCGCCAGCGCGTCAGTCACTTGACGGCTCCTCGGCGATGGCGTCGGTCTGGGCCGCGCGCCAGGCCTCCAGCCGCGCGGCCAGGCCGTCGTCGGTGGTGGCCAGCATCGCCGCCGCCAGCAGTGCGGCGTTGGCGGCCCCGGCCTCGCCGATCGCCAGCGTGCCGACCGGCACGCCCCTGGGCATCTGCACGATCGAAAGCAGCGAATCGAGCCCCGACAGCGCCCGCGACTGCACCGGCACGCCCAGCACCGGCAGCCGGGTCTTGGCGGCCAGCATCCCCGGCAGGTGCGCCGCGCCGCCGGCGCCGGCGACGAGCGCGCGCAGCCCGCGCCCCGCCGCCGCCTCGGCATAGGCGAACATCCGGTCCGGCGTGCGGTGCGCCGAGACGATCTTCGCCTCCCACGCGATGTCCAGCGCGTCGAGGATGTCGGCGGCGGCCTTCATGGTCGGCCAGTCCGACTGGCTGCCCATGACGATGCCGATCAGCGGGCGGGTCATGCGTGCGGAGTTCCTTCGGGCAATGACGTCATGCGATGATGTCGGGGGTGAGTTCGTCCTCGATCCGGGCGATCTGGTCCTTCAGCGCCAGCTTGCGCTTCTTCATCCGGCGCAGCGTCAGCATGTCGGCGCCGGCGCGGTCCTCCATGACGCGGATCGCCTCGTCGAGGTCGCGGTGTTCCTCGCGCAGGACGCCGAGCCTTGCGCGCAGGATCTCCAGGCGCTCCATCTTGTCGGCATGTGTCATGGCGGGGGTCCACGGCTTCGGATCCCTTGTCTTATGCCCCTGCACTCCCCATGTTTTCAAGTGGCAGGGCCGCCGAATTCGGGACCCCGCCGCCGCTGTCGCTTGAACAAGGGCCGAACACAATGACCAAGGCAAGCTTTGCCTCTCATCCCTACCTGCTGGGGTTCGAGCAGTTGGAGCGGATGCTGGAACGCACCGCCAAGAATGGCAATGACGGCTATCCGCCCTACAATATCGAAAGCAGGGGCGAAGGCGTCTACCGCATCACCATCGCCGTCGCCGGGTTCGCCGAAACCGACCTGTCGATCACGCTGGAGAGCGCGCAACTGGTGGTGCGCGGCAAGCAGGAAGACGACGCCCACGAGCGGGTGTTCCTGCATCGCGGCATCGCCGCACGCCAGTTCCAGCGCCAGTTCGTGCTGGCCGACGGCGTCGAGGTCGCCGGCGCGCACCTGGAGAACGGCCTGCTGCACATCGACCTGCGCAAGCAGACCCCGGAAAGCATCGTGCAACGGATAAAAATCGGCACGGCCGACGCACGGAAGGAGAGGTAGGAGATGGCGAATTACCCGTACATGACACCCGGCGACGACCGGCAGATCGCCTATGTCCGCCGCGTCGACCCGGAGACCCTGCCGGTCGAGATCCGCGACCAGACCCGCGGCATGGCCGAGATCTATTCGATCAACGGCGCCGACGGCCAGGTGCTGGCGCTGGTGGACGACCGCGAGAAGGCGTTCATCGTCGCCCGCATGAACGAGATGCAGCCGGTCAGCGTCCACTGAGCCGCCGGGCGCGCTCAGACGAACCCCCAGTAGTCGGCGTCGCCGAAGCCCTCGGCCAGCGCCACTTCCGCCAGCCCGTCGCGGCCGCGCAGCAGTTCGATCGTCTCGACGTTGCGCAGCGTCAGGCCCAGAATCTGCGCCAGCGCCGCGGCGGTGTCCGCGGCGCTGGCGACGGCATCGTAGTGCGCGTCGCTGAGCGCGATGTAGCTGGTGTCGGCGCCGGCCTTGCCGTCGTAAAGGTCGGTGTCGCCGGCGCGGCCCAGCAGCGCCGGGTCGGTGTAGAACAGCAGGTCGTCGCCGCCGCCGGCCAACAGGGTGTCGTTGCCGAGCCCGCCGATCAGCAGGTCGTCGCCGGCGCCGCCGCGCAGCAGGTCGTGGCCGCGGCCGCCGGCGATGATGTCGTCGCCGAGCTGGCCCAGCACCGTGTCGGCGCCCGAGCCGCCGCCCAGGATGTCCGCGCTGGCGCCGCCCTGCAGCGTGTCCCAGCCCAGCCCGCCGAGCACGATGTCGCGCCCGGCGTTGGTGTCGATGTCGTCGCGGCCTTGCCCGCCCAGCACGAAGTCGCGGCTGGCGCCGTAGCTGGCAATATCGTCGCCGGCGCCGAGGAAGCGCTGCACGTCAAGCTCGAGCGTCGCCGCGGTGAACACCGCCAGCAGGCCGTGGAACGCGGCCGAGGGGTGCACGTCGTCGAAGAACACGAACTGGTCGGCGTCGAAGCCCATCGGGTCCAGCCCGACCGCGGTCGGATCGTCCGGGTCGGTCACCACCGGGAACGCCTGCAGGTCGGCGTAAAAGCCGAAGGCGGTCGGATCGTCGCGCACCTCGCGGGCCAGCCGGTCCAGCTGGACGATCTCGATGTCGACGCCGCGAAAGGCGCGGCTGCCGTTCAGGTCCGCCAGCACCTCGTCGTTGATCTGACCGGCGAGATCGTCGCCCAGCGCCCGCAGATCGGCGCCCACCTGCTGGCTGGCGGGGAAGAACGAGATTGCCGGCAGGGTGTAGTAGATCAGCGTGTCGATCCCGGCATCGGCAAGCCGGCTGGCGGAGGCGCGGATCGCGTCGGCCACGTCGTCGGCGAAGTCGAGGATCTCGAAGAAGGCGATGATCGGATTGTTCGACGGGCGGAAGCTGCCCAGGTCGTTGATGCCGATCATCAGCGCCGCGGCGGTGTCGGACAGGTCGCCCGCGGTGTCCAGGAACCGGTCCACCTGCGCGCCGAGGTTGATGTCGTAGTCCTCCAGCCCCGCCGGCAGCACCATGTCGTAGCGCGCGAGCAGCGCGGTCATCGTCCCGCTGCCGATCGCCCGGGCGGCGGCGAGGGCGTGGTTCTCGCCGTCGAGGCCGGTGAGTTCGAGCAGCACGTCGGCATGCACCGGGCCGTCGGAAAACGCCCCGCCGTGATAGGGCGGCGGCGGCAGCGTCCGATCGGCGGTGCTGACCAGCGCCGAGAGGTTGCCGTTGTCGGACAGGCTGTCGCCGAAGAACACCACCGACGAATAGGCCATCGCTGCCTCCCGGTACTGGTTACGCTACGCTACGCTACCATGATACCACCCGAAGCGATTCCCGGCCATCCGCCCGTCGGCCGACAACACCGCGCCCGTGCGCGGGCAACGCGTTTGTCCCTTGCACCCGGCGGCGGAATTCGGTTGGTAGCGGCAGCACGGTACGGGGGACAGGCAGTTGGTTGACCTCAGCGACATCCATGCGCTCGACGCGCTGACCATCATTCCGGCGCAGGGCCCGATCCGCGGCCGCGCCAGCCCGCCGGGGTCGAAATCGATCACCAACCGCGCGCTGCTGCTGGCGGCGCTGGCGCCGGGCACCAGCCATGTCACCGGCGCGCTGAAGAGCCTCGACACCACGCTGATGGCCCGCGCCCTGCGGCAGCTGGGCGTCGAGGTGACCGAGCCCGACGGCACCACCTTCGTCGTGGTCTCGGAAGGCACGCTGCGCGCCCCGTCCGAGCCGCTGATGCTGGGCAATGCCGGCACCGCGATGCGGTTCCTGACCGCCGCCGTCACCCTGGCCAACGGGCCGGTGGTGGTGGACGGCGACGCGCACATGCGCAAGCGGCCGATCGGCCCGCTGGTGTCGGCGCTGGGCGGGCTGGGCATCGGCATCGAGGACACCGGCGGCTGCCCGCCGGTCACCGTGCGCGCCAACGGCGGCGTGCCGGGCGGGCGGATCGAGATCGACGGCGGGCTGTCCAGCCAGTACGTCTCGGCGCTGCTGATGCTGGCGCCGCGGGCGGCGGCGCCGGTAGAGGTCGCGCTGACCGGGCCGAAGATCGGCGCGCGCGGCTATGTCGAGCTGACCCTGGCGGCGATGCGCCGGTTCGGCGCCGAGGTCGGCGCCGCCGGCGACGGCGCCTGGCGGGTGGCGCCGACCGGCTATCACGCCGCCGAGTTCCGGGTCGAGCCCGACGCCTCGGCCGCGACCTACCTGTGGGCGGCGCAGGCGCTGACCGGGGGCGAGATCGACCTCGGCGTCTCGGACGACGCCTTCACCCAGCCCGACGCGCAGGCGCGGGCGGTGATCGCGCGGTTCCCGGACCTGCCCGAGGTGATCGAGGGCAGCCAGATGCAGGACGCGATCCCGACCATCGCCGTGCTGGCGGCGTTCAACAACCGCCCGGTGCGCTTCACCGGCATCGCCAACCTGCGGGTCAAGGAATGCGACCGGGTGGCGGCGCTGGCGACCGAGCTGAACCGGATCCGTCCCGGGCTGGCGCGCGAGGACGGCGACGATCTGATCGTCAATGCCGACCCGTCGCTGGCCGGGCAGACCCTGCCGACCCGGATCGAGACCTATGCCGACCACCGCATCGCCATGAGCTTCGCACTGGCCGGGCTGCGGATCGGCGGCATCACCATCCTGGACCCGGCCTGCACCGGCAAGACCTGGCCCGAGTACTGGGAGGTGCTGTCGGAGCTGGGCGTGCGCTTCGAGGCCCGGGCCGGGGCCTAGCCCGGGAACACCCGCTCGCGCGGGTAGCGCGGCGGCGTGCGCGTCGCCAGCATGACCCCAGCGTCAGCGGCCCGACCCGGCCGAAGAACATCAGCGCCATGATCACCACGCGGCCCAGCGCGTCCGGCTGGGCGGTCGCGCCGCGCGACAGGCCGGTGGTGCCGAAGGCCGGCGCAGCCTCGAACGCCATGGCCGGGAACGGGCCCCCGTGGATCAGCGGGATCGCGAAGATCGCCGCGACCACCGACAGCCCCGAGACCGTGACCAGCGCCAGCGCCTTGTGTACCTGATCGGGCGGAACCGAGCGGCCGGACGCCTGCAGCGACCCGCGGCGACGGAAGAAGTCGATGGTGGCCGGCAGCAGCACGACGAAGGTGGTGACCTTGATCCCGCCCGCGGTCGAGGTCGAGCCGCCGCCGATCTTCATCAGCACCGCAGGCGCGCGTTCATCGCGCACAGGATGCTGGGCTGGAGATCCTCGCCGATGGCGGCGATGGCGACGTCGGGGTGCTCCAGCCCGGCCCGGCGCAGCGCGTCCTCGTCGTCGGCGATCGGCACCTGCGCCAACTCGTCGGCGAGGCGGCCGGCGACCTGTTCCGAGATGTCGATCCCCGGCACCCGGCTGCCGAACCGGGCCAGTAGCTCGGCCACGGTGCCGCCGAAGGTGCCCAGGCCGATGACGGCGAAGCTGCGGCTGTGGTCGTAGGGGGTGCGGGCGGGCCTACTCGGCCGCCTGCACCTCCTTCTCGGCCTGCGCGGCGGCGGCCAGGAAGCGCTCGGCGTCCAGCGCCGCCATGCAGCCCATGCCGGCCGAGGTTACCGCCTGGCGGTAGACGTGATCGGTCAGATCGCCGGCGGCGAACACGCCGGGGACCGAGGTGCGGGTGCTGCCCGGCTCGACCTTGACGTAGCCGCCCATGTGCGTCTCGAGCTTGTCCTTCACCAGCTCGGACGCCGGCGCGTGGCCAATGGCGACGAACACCCCCTTGGCCGAGATCTCGGTGATCTCGCCGGTCTCAACGTGGCGCACGCGCACGCCCTCGACCCCCAGCGGCATGTCGGTGCCGGTGATCTCGTCGACCTCGTGCCACCACAGCGTCTCGATCTTCGGGTTTTTGAACAGCCGGTCCTGCAGGATCTTCTCGGCGCGCAGCTCGTCGCGGCGGTGCACCAGCGTCACCTTCGAGGCGAAGTTGGTCAGGAACAGCGCCTCCTCGACGGCGGTGTTGCCGCCGCCGACGACGACGATCTCCTGGCCGCGGTAGAAGAAGCCGTCGCAGGTGGCGCAGGCCGAGACGCCGAAGCCCTTGAACTTCTCCTCCGACGGCAGGCCAAGCCACTTCGCCTTGGCGCCCGTCGCCAGCACCAGCGCGTCGGCGGTGTAGACCGTGCCGCTGTCGCTCTGCGCGGTGAACGGGCGGCGCGACAGGTCCAGCGCGGTGATGTAGTCGTGGACGATCTCGGTGCCCATCGCCTTGGCGTGGGCCTCCATCCGCTGCATCAGCTCGGGGCCCTGCACCTCGGTGTCGCCGGGCCAGTTCTCGACCTCGGTGGTGGTGGTCAGCTGGCCGCCGGGCTCGATCCCCTGGATCAGCAGCGGCTCGAGCATGGCGCGCGCGCCGTAGACGGCGGCGGTGTAGCCGGCGGGGCCGGAGCCGATGATCAGCAGGCGGGTGTGGCGGGTCTCGGGCATCTGTGGCTCCTCTCGCGACTGGCTTTCTATATAGGCGCGTCGTTCCCGGGCCGCAATTCGCGCGGACGCCAGGCGGCCGTCGCGCCGGCCTTCACTGATATTGCGCCGAAGTGAAATATTCTTGCGCATCGGCGCTGGCTTGCGTAATAGATCCGAAAACCGACCAAAGGATAAACCGCGTGCCGAATTTCAAGCTGGACCCGATCGACCGCAAGATCCTGGCCGAACTGCAGGGCGACGGCCGGATGACCAATGTCGAGCTGTCGCGCCGCGTCGGCATCTCGGCGCCGCCCTGCCTGCGCCGCGTCCGCACCCTGGAGGAGAACGGCTTCATCCGCGGCTACCACGCCGAGGTCAACGCCCGCGAGCTGGGCTTCGAGGTGCAGGTCTTCGCCATGGTCAGCCTGACCAGCCAGGCCGAGGCGGCGCTGTCGGCGTTCGAGGCCCGCGCCCGCGCCTGGCCGCTGGTGCGCGAGTGCCACATGCTCAACGGCGAGATCGACTTCATCCTGAAGTGCGTGGCGCCGGACCTGTCGACCTTCCAGAGCTTCCTGACCGAGCAGCTGACCGCGGCCGAGAACGTCGCCAGCGTCAAGACCTCGCTGGTGATCCGCAACGCCAAGGACGAGCCCGGCGTGCCGTTCGAGGTGATCGAGGCGCGCGCGGCGATGGACGACTAGCGGCACAACGGGAGAGACGCGATGGGACTGGATGCACTGGCCGCCGGCAATGTCGCCGTGGTCACCGGCGGCGCCGGCGGGATCGGCCTGGCCGCGGCGCAGCGTTTCGCCGCGCACGGCATGGCGCTGGCGATCGCCGACCTGCGCGAGGATCTGTTCGACGCGGCCGCGGCGGCGCTGCGCGCGCGCGGCGCCGCCGAGGTCCTCGCCCGCCCGGTCGACGTCGCCGACCGCGCCGCGGTCGAGGCGTTCCGGGACGAGATCCTGAACCGGTACGGCCGCATCGACGTGCTGATGTGCAACGCCGGAATCCAGCCCGGCAGCGACATCTTCGATACCTCCCGAAGCTGGCAGCGCATCCTCGACGTCAACCTCGGGGGGGTGGTGAACTGCTGTCAGGCGATGGTGCCGGGCATGATCGCGGCGGGCCGGCCCGGAATGGTGATCGCCACCGGCTCCAAGCAGGGCATCACCACCCCGCCGGGCGATCCGGCCTACAACACCTCGAAGGCCGGCGTGAAGGTGTTCACCGAGGCCCTGGCGCACCACCTGCGCGAGGTCGGCGCCGCGGTCTCTGCGCACCTGCTGATCCCCGGCTTCGTCTACACCGGCCTGACCCGCGGCGACCGCACCGAGAAGCCCGCCGCCGCCTGGACCCCGGAGCAGACCGCCGAATTCCTGATGCGACGGCTGGCCGCGGGCGATTTCTACATCCTGTGCCCGGACAACGACGTGCCCCGCGCCCTGGACGAGAAGCGCATGGCCTGGGCGATGGGCGACATCATCGAGAACCGCCCGCCGCTGTCGCGCTGGCACGCGGCGTGGAGCGCCGCGTTCGAGGACTTCCTGAAGAAGGTCTGAGCCCGGCCGCGGGCGCCGCCGCCGGCCGCGCCGCCCCGCCGTCCACTTTTCGCCAGATATCCCCGCCGGAGGCATCCGGCGCCGGCCACGGCGCGCGGCGCCCGACCCGCCGGGCGCGTCGTCAGTCCAGCTCGGCCGCCGAACTGATCACCCGCGACAGGATGCCGTAGTTCACCGCTTCCTCGGTGTTCATCCACTTGTCGCGCTCGATGTCCTTGCGGACCTGGTCGATGTCGGTGCCGGTGGTGGCCGAGATGATCTGCGCCAGGCGCTCGCGCATCTGCTCGATCTGCTCGGCCTGGATCTCGATGTCCGAGGCGGTGCCGCCGACCCCGCCCGAGGGCTGGTGGATCAGGAACCTGGTGTTCGGCAGGCAGAAGCGGTTTTCCTTCTTCGCCGCCAGGAAGATGTGCGTCCCGGCCGAGGCCACCCAGCCGGTGCCGACCATGCGCACCGTCGGCTTGATGAACTGGATGATGTCGTGGATCGTGTCGCCGGCCTCGACATGCCCGCCCTGGCTGTTGATGAACATGGTGATCGGCGCGTCCGACTCGCCGGCCAGCGCCAGCAGCTGCGCGGTGACGCGCTTGGCCATCTTCTGGTCGATGCCCTCGCAGATGATGACCTGGCGCGAGGCCAGCAGCAGGTTGGTGATCGGGTCCGGGCGGTTGTGGTCGTCGGTGGTGGTCTCGTCGCTCATCGCTCGGTGGTCCTTTGCGGCAAATGTCCCACCCGAGGTATGCCGGTTGCGCCGGAAGGACAAGGCCCGGCGCGCGGCGGCCGGGGCCGGCGCGCGGCCCCGGCACCGGTTCAGGCCGGCATCCGGTAGCCCGGGGTCGATTCCGAGATCCGCCGCTCCTCGTCGTCCATGTCCTCGGCGATGTGCTCGAACAGCGGCGTCGACAGGTAGCGCTCGCCGGTGTCGGGCAGCATGCACAGGATCACCGATCCCGGCTCGGCCCGTTCGGCGATCTGCATCGCCAGCGCGAAGGTCGCGCCGCCCGAGACGCCGGTGAAGATCCCCTCCTGCTGCGCCAGCTTGCGCGCCCAGCTCATGCCGTCGGGCCCGGAGACGGCGATCAGCTCGTCGTAGAGCGCGTCGTCGATCGCCTCCTGCAGCACCAGCGGGATGAAGTCGGGCGTCCAGCCCTGGATCGGGTGCGGCTCGAACGCCGGGTGGCTTTGCGCCGGCGCGCCGTCCGCGCCGCGGGCCTGGCCCTTGCCCGAGCCGACGATCGCCGCGTTGGCCGGCTCGCTGAGGATGATCTTCGTCTCCGGCCGCTCGCGCCGCAGCACCCGGCCGACGCCGGTGACGGTGCCGCCGGTGCCGTAGCCGGTGACGAAGTAGTCCAGCCGCTGACCGTCGAAATCGGCCAGGATCTCCTGCGCGGTGGTCGCCTCGTGGATCGCGGCGTTGGCCGGCGTCTCGAACTGGCGCGCCAGGAACCAGCCGTGCGCCTCGGCCAGCTCGGCGGCCTTGCGGTACATGCCGAAGCCCTTCTCGGCGCGCGGCGTCAGCACCACCCTGGCGCCGAGAAAGCGCATCAGCCGCCGGCGTTCGATCGAGAAGCTGTCGGCCATGGTCACCACCAGCGGGTAGCCCTTGGCGGCGCAGACCATCGCCAGGCCGATGCCGGTGTTGCCGCTGGTCGCCTCGACCACGGTCTGGCCGGGCTTGAGGCTGCCGTCGCGCTCGGCCGCCTCGATGATGCCGATCGCCAGCCGGTCCTTGACCGAGGCGGCCGGATTGAACGCCTCGGCCTTGACGTAGATCGTCACGCCCTCGGGCGCGAGGCGGTTGATGCGGATCGCGGGCGTGTCGCCGATGGTGTCGATGACGCTGTCGAACAGGCGGCCGCGCCCCTTGGTGCGGCGCACCGATGAGATGTCCATGATGAGCTCCCTGTTGCGGGCCCGGACCGGGCCCGGCGGGCGCATGTTAGCAGAACCCGCGCGTGCGGCAGCGGGCAAATGCCACACCGGCACGCCAGTGCTGACGCGGCCGGTGGGGCAGCGGCCAGGGGCCGCCGCGCCCGGGTCAGCCGGCGTAGCCGGGTCAGCCGGCGTAGCCGTGGCGGGCGGCGTTGGCCTCGGCGTCGGATCTGCGGCCGTAGCCCTCGCAGGCGGCGCCGACGATCTGGCCGTTCTGCGCCCGCCGGCGCCAGCGGTGCTCGCCCTTCTTGTCGGTGTAGAATTCCCACTTGTCGGTGGCGACCGCGCCGCGGTTCATGTTCTTCTCGCAGTCGGACCTGGAATTGTAGCCCTCGGTCGCCGCGCCGACGACCTTGCCGTTCGAGGCCAGGCGGCGCCAGCGGTACTTGCCGCCCTTGTCGGTGTAGACTTCGTACTTGTCGTTTTCCCCGGCCATGAGCCGTCCCTCCACTGTCGTTCCGGTGCGCCGAGTGTGGCGCAACGTATACGCGCCGCGCAATCCCCCCGTCAGGCCGGCGGGATCAGCGGTTGCGGAGCTGCAGCACGGTGCCCAGCGTGCGCAGCAGCACCGCCAGGTCCCGCCGCAGCGAGCGGTTGCGCACATAGTCGAGATCGATCTCGAGCCGGCTGGGCGGCGCCGCGCCGGATTTCGACGCCACCTGCGCCGGGCCGGTCAGCCCCGGCCGGACCGAGCAGCGCAGCGCCCAGTCCTCGGGGTCGTAGCCCGCCTGCTGCGCCGGCGTGTCCGGGCGCGGCCCGACCAGGCTCATGTCGCCGGCCAGCACGTTGATCAGCTGCGGCAGCTCGTCGATGCTGGTCCGCCGCAGCCAGCGGCCCAGCGGCGTGATCCGCGGATCGCCGGCCGCCGTCTGCCAGCCGCCGCGCCGCTCGGCGTCGGGCACCATGGTTCGGATCTTCCACATCCGGAACCGGCGCCCGTGCAGGCCGACGCGTTCCTGCCGGAAGAAGGCCGGGCCGCCGTCCTGCAGCCGCACCGCCAGCGCCGCGCCGCCCCACAGCGGCAGCGTCACCAACAGCGCGGTCGCCGCGACGGCGATGTCCAGACCACGGCGCGCGGCGGCCTGGGCTGCGGCGGCGTCAGAGAAGTTCGGCGGCGACATCCGCGACCCTTTCCGCCGCGCCGCCCACCGGCGGCACGTCGAGCCGCGCCAGCGCCGGCGCGGCGACCGTCGCCAGCGCGGCCGGCAGCCCGTCCGGCGCATCGATGTCCCACGCCAGGCCGTATTCCGCGAGCGGCGGGATGCCCCGGTTGGCGATGGTGATCACCGGCTTGCCGCACAGCGCCGCCTGCAGGCCGACGGTCGAGGACTGCTGCACCACCACGTCGGCGGCGTGGATCAGCGTCTCGATCGGCGTGTCCGGCAGCCGCAGCACGCGGGCGTCGGTGCGCGGCCAGCTTTCGCCCGGGGCGCTCGGATGCGGGCGCAGCAGCAGCCGCAGGTCCGGGTCGGCGTCGAGCGCCGCCTGCAGCCCCGGCACGATCCGCGCCGACGGCAGCAGCGGCTTGTCGCGCACCAGAGTCGAGGGCAGCTGCTGCGGCCACAGCACCACCCGCCGGCGTTCCCACCCGGCGTTCTCGCGCAGCCGCTGCGCTGCCGCCGCGTGGGCCGGATCGACCAGACCGTCGAACGCCGGGTTCCCGGTGACGCGGATTTCCCGCGCCGGCCGGCCCGCGTCGCGCAGCGCCGCGGCCACCGGACCGCTCAGCACGGTGATCAGATCGCCATGACCGGCGCGGCGGACATAGTCCATCTCGTAGACCAGGAAATGGTCGCTGACGCACAGCGCGCGGCGCCCGCCGGCGCGCGCCGCGGCCAGCGCCGCGCTTTCCGCCCGCGGTGCGCTGGTGGCGATCACCAGGTCCGGTGCAAGCTGGTCCAGCAGCCGCGACAGGCCGCGCACCGGGTGGAAGGCGCGCCGGCCCTCGGCGGCGAAATGCGCGCGCGCCGCGGCCTCGCCCAGCTCCTCGGCCAGCTCGGCAAGGCCGAGGCCGTGGTAGACATGCGTGTCCTGGTCCGAGATCGCCGGGTGCGCCGACACCGGCGCCACCGACGCGCCGAGCGCGACGATCCGGTCCGCGTCCGGCCAACCGGCGATTAGATCGGCGAGCGTCACGAACGGCAGGCGCGAGGCCCGAGCGTCGGTGATCGCGACGTTCAGCGGCAGCAGCGTCACCTCGGCCCCGCGGCGCTGCAGCGCCCGCGCCACCGGTGTCAGCATGCGCATGTGCCCGCCACCGTATCCGACGAACAGCAGGCGACGCCCCGTGATGCCCATTCCGTCTGCAGCTCCGTGCCTCGTCCGGGGTCACGGTGCACCATCGCCCGGACCGAGTAAACGCCGGATCAGGCGCGCTGCACCCGCCGCGGCCCGCGCACCGCCAGCGCCACGCCGCCAAGGATCAGCGCGGCGGCCAGGGCGAAGGTCAGGCTGGCGCTCTCGCCCAGCAGCACGATGCCGCCGGCAAGCGCGATCAGCGGCACGGTCAGCTGCGCCACCGCCGCCAGGCTGGCGTCGAGCGCCGGCAGCGCCGCGTACCAGATCGCATAGCCCAGCCCCGAGGCCGCCGCCCCCGAGGCCACCGCCAGCGCCACCGCGGTGCCGGTCACCGGCGCGCCCGGGTCGCCCGCCGCCAGCATCAGCGCCAGCGCCACCGGCGCGGCGTAGACGAAGTTGCCGGCGGTGGTCGCCAGCGGATCGCCGGCGCGCGCGCCGCGCAGCGAGTACACCCCCCAGCCCGCCGCCGCCAGCAGCATCATCGCCGCGCCCAGCGGGTCCGGCGCCGCGGCGCCGGGCAGGAACAGCACCGCCAGCCCCGCAAGCCCCATCGCCGAGCCGGCCCAGCGGTACGGCCCCGGCCGCTGCCCGGCCAGCAGCGCGCCGCCGAACATGGTGATCTGCACGCCGCCGAACAGCAGCAGCGCGCCCAGCCCGGTATCAAGCGTGACGTAGGCGAACGAGAAGAACACCGCGTAGACCAGCAGCGCCGCCGCCGACAGCGGCGTGCCCGCGCGCAGGATCGAGGACCCGCCGCGCGCCGCCGCCAGCGCCGCGAGCACCGCCGCGCCCGAGACCAGCCGGATCGCGGTGAAGACGGCCGGGTCCATGTCCTGCCCGGCCAGCGCGGCGCGGTTCAGGATCGAGTTCGCGGCGAAGGCGACCAGCGCCGTGACGGTGAGCAGCAGGATCCGCATCTGCCGACTATGGGCGCGCCCCGCGCGGCCCGCAAGCGCGCTTGCCGGCGGGGGCGTGACCATGCGATGCAGGGCCATGACACGCACCCCGATCCGGCTGGCCGTGCGCGCGCTGATCCTGCACCGGGACCGGCTGCTGCTGGTCAACGCCTACCCCGGCGGGCAGAGCGACCTGTGGTGCGCGCCCGGCGGCGGCGCCGAGCCCGGCGCCAGCCTGGCCGACAACCTGGCGCGCGAGGTCTGGGAGGAGACCGGCCTCAGCATCGCCGCCGAGCGGCCCGCCGGCATCAACGAGTTCCACGATCCGGGCAGCGGCTTTCACCAGGTCGACATCTTCTTCCACGCCCGGATCTCCGGCGGCGCGCTGGACCCGGCCTGGGCCGACCCCGAGGCGGTGGTCAGCCGGCGGCGCTTCTTCGCCCGCGCCGAGCTGGGGACGATCCGGTTCAAGCCCGACACGCTGCCGCGCATGGCCTTCGACGGCGCGGAGGGCGCGGCCGCGGTCTACGACGGGCTGGAGCGGCTGGTCCGCTGATCCGGCCGCCCGGCAGGTGTCCGCCGGCTGCGGCGCGGGCCGCGGCGGCGGGGCTGGGCGGCGGCGGCCCGGCGCGCTAGGCTGCTGCCGAGTCCAAGCCGCCGATGAGTTGCCCCCGTGAGCCGTTTCCTGCCCCTGCCCACTGCCTTTCTTCCCCGCGTCCTGCTGGCCGCCGCGCTGCTGGCGCTGGCCGCCTGCGGCGGCGGCGGCGAGACGGTCAGCCGCAGCGCCGCCGCCACCGCGCCGCTGCATCCGAACGAGACCCCCGAGCTGCGAGCGATGATCGTCGCCGCGGCGCAACAGTATCAGGTGCCGGTGTCGCTGGTGCAGCGCGTCGTGCTGCGCGAGAGCGGCCACCGGCCGGGCGCGCGCAACGGGCCCAACTACGGGCTGATGCAGATCCACCCGCAGACCGCGCGGACCATGGGCTACCGCGGCCCCGCCGAGGGGCTGCTGGATCCGCGCACCAATCTTCGCTACGCGGTGAAATACCTGCGCGGCGCGTGGCTGGTGGCCGATGGCAACCCGGACCGGGCGGTGCGGTGGTATTCGCGCGGCTACTACTACGAGGCCAAGCGCCGCGGCCTGCTGGAGGCGACCGGGCTGCGCTGACCGGGGAACATTGAACGGGCCGACCGGCCCGCGCCGCGGCCTAGCTGCCGGCGACATTCCAGCCGCGCGCCGCGCCGCCGAACATCTCGCAGCCGTCGGCGGTCAGCGCGACGGTGTCCTCGAGCTTCACCAGCCCGCGGCGGGGATGGTTCATCGAGGTCTCGACCGACAGCACCATGCCGGCCTCGAGCGGCGCGTCGGCGTCCTCGCCGTCATACATCCGGTTCGACATCAGGAACGGCGCCTCGTGACTGACCAGCCCCATGCCATGGATCACCAGGTCGGTGCAGGCCCGGTTAGGCCCCTCGGCCAGCACCGCGTTGCCGCGCTCCAGCGCCGTGCGGCCGGCGGCACCGGCGCGCAGCTGCGCGAACGCCGCCTGCTGCGTCGCGTCGACCTCGGCCAGCAGGTCCTGCAACTCGGCGTCGGGCGGGCCCAGCACCGCCATGCGGCACAGATCGCCGATGTAGCCGTCGAGGTTGCCGCCCGAATCGATCGACAGCACCTCGCCCGGCTGCCAGCGCTGGTCCGACGGCGCGCGGTTGCGGTCGGCGCCCATCGCCACCAGGCAGTAGTCGAAGTGCAGGCCGCGGCGGGTCTCCTCCTGGCGCATGCGCTCGACGATCTCGGCCTTGCCGGTGCCCGGCCCGGCGCCGGCGACGGTGGCCTGCATCGCCTCGACGATGCGCTCGGACGCCTGCCTCAGCCGGTCCAGCTCGTCCGGGCGCTTGACCGCGCGCAGCCGCTCCAGCACCCCGGTGGCGTCGCCGAAGCGCGCCTCGGGCAGGCCGTCGCGCAGCACCGCCATCGCATCGACGGTCAGGAACGCGGGCTCGATGCCGATGTGCGCGCGGTCCCGGCCGGTGGCCTTCAGATGCTCGACCGCGCAGCGCGCGGCGTCGCGCGTGCCGAAGCTGACGGTGTGCACATGCGGCATCCAGAACGGGCGCAGGGCGTGGTCCCAGGCCTCCATCGCGCTGCCGACATAGGCGGCCTCGTCGAGGCGCTCGCGGGCATAGACCACCAGCGGCAGGTAGCGGCTGTGGCCCAGCGCCTGCATCGACTGGAAGAAGAAGAACGCGTGCCCGCCCAGCAGGTAGCGGGTGTTGTGGCCCGAGTTGACCAACAGAACGTCCAGCCCGCGGTCCGCCATCAGCCGGTCGGCCAGCGCGGTATCGAACGGGGCGCGCGGATCCGCGGCGCCGGTGTCGGGTGTCATCGTCGGGTCCTTCCTGGGGGGCCGGTGGCATGCGCCACGGCGGACTGTAGCACGCCGCCGGGGTCCTGTCGCGCCGGCGGGATCCCGTCGCGCACGCGGCCGGCAACGAAAAAGGGGGGCCGGAGCCCCCCTTTCCCAGGTCTTTCGCCAGGCGGCGGCGATTACATCATGCCGCCCATGCCGCCCATGTCGGGCATGCCGGCGCCGCCGCCCTGGCCTTTCGGCTCGGGCTTGTCGGCAACCATGGCTTCGGTGGTGATCAGCAGACCGGCGACCGAGGCCGCGTCTTCCAGCGCGGTGCGCACGACCTTGGCCGGGTCGATCACGCCGAACTTGAACATGTCGCCGTACTCTTCGGTCTGGGCGTTGAAGCCGAAGGCCAGGTCGTCCGACTCGCGGATCTTGCCGGCAACCACGGCGCCGTCGACGCCGGCGTTCTCGGCGATCTGGCGCAACGGGGCTTCCAGCGCGCGGCGCACGATGGCGATACCCGCGTTCTGGTCGCTGTTGACGCCTTGCACACCGGCCAGGGCCTTGGCGGCCTGCACCAGCGCGACGCCGCCGCCGACCACGATGCCTTCCTGAACGGCGGCACGGGTGGCGTTCAGCGCGTCATCGACGCGGTCCTTGCGCTCTTTCACCTCGATCTCGGTCGCACCGCCGACGCGGATGACGGCGACGCCGCCAGCCAGCTTGGCCAGACGCTCCTGCAGCTTCTCGCGGTCGTAGTCCGAGGTGGTTTCCTCGATCTGCGCGCGGATCTGGGCGACGCGGGCGTTGATCTCGGCCTTCTCGCCGGCACCGTCGACGATGGTGGTCTCGTCCTTGGTGATCGACACCTTCTTGGCCGAGCCGAGCATGTCCATGGTGACATTCTCGAGCTTCATGCCCAGGTCTTCCGAGATCACCTGGCCGCCGGTCAGGATCGCGATGTCCTGCAGCATCGCCTTGCGGCGGTCGCCGAAGCCCGGCGCCTTGACGGCGGCGATCTTCAGGCCACCGCGCAGCTTGTTGACCACCAGGGTCGCCAGCGCCTCGCCGTCCACGTCCTCGGCGATGATCAGCAGCGGCTTGCCCGACTGGATCACCTGCTCGAGCAGCGGAACCATCGGCTGCAGCGACGAGAGCTTCTTCTCGTGCAGCAGGATGATGGCGTCGTCCAGCTCGGTGGTCATCTTGTCGGCGTTGGTGATGAAGTACGGCGACAGGTAACCGCGGTCGAACTGCATGCCCTCGACCACGTCGGTCTCGGTCTCGAGGCCCTTGTTCTCCTCGACGGTGATCACACCCTCGTTGCCGACCTTCTGCATCGCGTCGGCGATTTGGCGGCCGATTTCGGCTTCGCCGTTGGCCGAGATGGTGCCGACCTGGGCGACCTCGTCCGAGCCGGACACGTCGCGGGCGGCCGACTTGATGTGCTCGACGGCCTTGGAGACGGCCATGTCGATGCCGCGCTTGACGTCCATCGGGTTCATGCCGGCGGCGACCGACTTCATGCCCTCGCGGACGATGGCGTGGGCCAGCACGGTGGCGGTGGTGGTGCCGTCACCGGCGGTGTCGTTGGTGCGCGAAGCGACTTCGCGGACCATCTGCGCGCCCATGTTCTCGAACTTGTCCTCCAGTTCGATTTCCTTGGCGACGGTGACGCCGTCCTTGGTGATGCGCGGGGCACCGAACGACTTGTCGATGACGACATTGCGGCCTTTCGGGCCGAGGGTCACGCGGACGGCGTTGGCGAGGGTGTCGACACCCTTCATCATCTTGTCGCGCGCGATCGTGTTGAATTTCACGTCCTTAGCGGCCATGTGCGTAGTCTCCGTTTGTCAGGAAGCGATGGGATCAGGCAGCGGCGGAGGCGGCGGTGTCACCCAGCACGCCCAGGATGTCGCTCTCTTTCATGATCAGCAGGTCTTCGCCGTCGAGCTTGATCTCGGTGCCCGACCACTTGCCGAACAGGATCCGGTCGCCGGCCTTGACGTCCATCGGAATGCGCTCGCCATCCTCGTCGCGGGCGCCGGCGCCAACGGCGATGATCTCGCCTTCGGCCGGCTTTTCCTTGGCGGTGTCGGGGATGATCAGGCCGCCGGCGGTCTTGTCGTCGCCCTCGATGCGGCGGACGAGCACGCGGTCATGCAGAGGTGTGAAGTTCATGGAGAGTGCTCCTCTCAAGCAGTCCAAAACCCGGGTGGCATCCCAGTCCTTAGCACTCGCCACCCTTGAGTGCTAACAGCGCCGAAATAAGGATCGCGGGATTGTGTGTCAAGAGGATCACGCGCCGCTTCACGCAATGCCGTGCGCGTGGCGGCGAAGCCGGCGCCGCACTAGGTAACAGGGACCTAGAGAACCTGCCCCCGGGGGACAACCCATGCGACGCCGTTTTCTTCCGGCCCTGGCCGCACTGCTGCTGGCGCCCGCCATCGCCGCCGCCGACGCCGACGCCGAGGCCGCCTGCGCGGGGCGCGACCTCTCCGCCGGCTGGGCGCCGGAGTTCGCCGCCGCGATCGCCGCCGAGGCCGGCGCCACCGCGCACGGCGAGGGCCGGTTCTGGGAGGTCACCCGCGACGGCGCCAGCTCGGTGCTGTTCGGCACCATCCACCTGGCCGACGACGCCGTGGCGACGCCGCCGGCGGCGCTGGCCGACCGGGTCGCCGCGGCCGAGGAACTGCTGATCGAGGTCACCCTGGCCGAGGAGCAGCGGATGCTGCGCTCGATCCTGATGGACCCGGGGCGGATCCTGGCCGAAGGCGGGCGGCTTCTGAGCGACCACCTGCCCGCGGCCGAGTTCGACGAGATTGTCGCGCTGCTGGCCGATTACGGCCTGACCCGCGAGCTGGCCGAACGGATGGCGCCCTGGTACCTGCTGGTCACGCTGTCGAACCCGGCCTGCATCGTCGCCGAGATGGCCGCTGGCGGGCTGATCCTGGACCGCCGCATCGAGGCGCTGGCCGAATCGCACGGCGTGCCGGTCAACGGGCTGGAAAGCTTCGAGGACGTGTTCGACCTGTTCGCCGTGCTGCCCTACGACGACCAGGTCGAGATGCTGCGCGCCTCGCTGCCGACCTTCGCGCTGGCCGAGGACTACCTGGAGACGACGCGGCAAATGTATCTGCGCGGCGAAATCGCGGCGATCCGCGCCTTTGCTCATGCCGCTTTGCGCCGCGAGCTGGGACCGGAGCGCGCCGACGCGATGGCGGCGGCGCTGTTCGGGCGGCTGCTGGACACCCGCAACCGGCGCTGGATCGAGACGCTGGAGCCGAAGCTGGCCGCCGGCGGGCGCGTGGTCGCGGTCGGCGCGCTGCACCTGGGCGGCGACACCGGGCTGCTGCGGCTGCTGGAGCGGCGCGGCTATCGGATCCGCCGGCTGGACTGAGCCGCGCCCCGCCGGCTCGGTTGCGGGCGGCGGGCTTTGCCACTATCCCTTGGGCCGTGCGCATCTCCCGCGAAGGCTCTTTCCCCATGACCCAGATCGTCTCCTCGCTCGAGGACATCTCCCACCGGTACGACGTGCTCTACTGCGACCTGTGGGGCTGCCTGCACGACGGCACGCGGGTGTTCCCCGAGGCGGCGGCGGCGCTGCAGCGGTTCCGCGCCGGCGGCGGCTCGGTGATCCTGGTGACCAATTCGCCGCGGCCGCGGCGCACGGTGAAGACGCAGATCGCCGGGCTGGGCGCGCCGGCGGACAGCTACGACGACATCGCCTCGTCCGGCGACGCGGCGCAGCAGGCGATGGCGGCGGGACTGTTCGGACGGAAGGTGTTCCATATCGGCCCCGAGCGCGACCTGCCGTTCTTCGAGCACGAGGACGGCAGCCCGATCGACGTCGAGCGGGTGCCGCTGGAGCAGGCCGAGGGGGTGATCTGCACCGGCCTGCGCGACGACCGGACCGAGACCCCGGGGGACTACAAGCTGACGCTGATGCGGGCCAAGGCGCGCGGGCTGAAGCTGCTGTGCGCCAACCCCGACGTGGTGGTCGACATCGGCGACCAGCGGATCTGGTGCGCCGGCGCGCTGGCGGCGCTGTACACCGAACTGGGCGGCGAGTCGCACTATTTCGGCAAGCCGCACGCGCCGATCTACGCGCTGGCGCGGCGGCGCGCCGAGCGGATCCGCGGCGCCGAGGTGCGCGACGCCGACATCCTGTGCATCGGCGACGGCATCGACACCGACATCCGCGGCGGCGTCGGCGAGGGGCTGGACACGCTGTTCATCGCCGGCGGGCTGGCGGCGCGCGAGACCGGCATGCGCAAGGGCGAGCCCGACCCAGAGGCGCTGATCGGCTTTCTCGAGGACGCCAGGCTGAGCCCGACGGCGGCGATCGGCATGCTGCGCTGAGCATGGCGCCGGCGCTGCGCTCGTTCCGGACGCTGGTCCCGGCGCTGTGCCTGGTGCAGCTGGGTTTCGCCACCGTGTTCGCCGACCATTTCCTGCTCGAGCGCACGATGATCGGCGGCAACGCCGAGCTGTACGCGTTCCTGCGCGAGCGGCTGGCGGTGTTCGACCTGCCGCCCGATTTCTACGACGCGCAGTACCAGAACGCCGCCTACGACGACGCCGTCGACTACCTGGTCGGCATCGCCGGCGCGGAAACCCGCGAGCCGTTCCGGTTCCGGGTGCTCTACATCTGGCTGGTGCAGGGGCTGACCGCACTTCTGTCGGACTGCGAGACCATCCGCAGCGGCTGCGGCCTGCAGGCCGCCGCGTTCGCCGCCAAGCTGGTCAACTGGGGCGCGATCCTGGCGACCTTCGCGGTGCTGGTCGCCGCCGCGCCGCGCGTGCGGCGCGACAGCCCGGTGACGCTGGCGCTGGCGGCGGTCGGGACGTTCAGCTTCGGCACGCTGATGACCGCGCCGTTCGTGATGGCCGACATCCTGAGCGGCCTGGTGTTCGCGCTGGCGGCGCTGTTCTACCTGCAGCACCGGTTCCTGGCGCTGGTGGCGACGGTGTGCGCCGGCATCCTGGTCAAGGAGATCTCGATCGTGCTGGGTGTGCTGATCGCGGCCGAACTGCTGCGCGCCGACCGCCGCCCGCTGGCGCTGATCCTGGCCGGCGGCGCGCTACCGCTGGCCCTGTTCGTCGCCGTGCGCGTGGCGTTGGGCGGCGATCCGCTGTCGCTGAACTACGGCTGGGACGTCAGCCGCGGCGAGTTCGAGATCCGCTATTTCTTCATGCACGCGAAGGGCCTGTTCGTGCCGTTCCTGACCAAGGTGCTGTTCGGCGTCGGGGTGCCGCTGCTGCTGCTGCTGGCGGCGCTGCGCAACGACGCCGCCCGCCCCGCGCTGCTGCCCTTCGCCGGCGTGTGCGCGGCGCTGCTGGTGGCGAACCTCTTTCTGGCCTCGATGGTGGTGCGGGTGACCGCGCCGCTGGCGCCGCTGCTTGCCGCGGCGCTGATCGCGCACGCCGGGCTGCTCTACGAACGGCAACCGCGCCGCGCAATCTGATTGCGCAATACGCTGCACTTACGAAATAATGTTACCGAAATATTCTTGCGCGGCACTGCAGGATTTGCTACCAAGGATGCACGGACCCGGTCCGAGGAGGGCGCGATGCTGGACAGGCCGCATGACAACCTGCCGCGCGGAACCATCTGCATCGAGGATTTGGAGATCGGGCTGGCCCGCTCGGTCTCCAAGACCGTCACCGACCAGGACATCGCGCTGTTCGCGCAGGTCTCGACCGACCACAACCCGGTGCACCTGGACGAGGCCTATGCCCGCGACACGATCTTCGCCGGCCGGGTCGCGCACGGCATGCTGACCGCCAGCCTGATCTCGGCGGTGATCGGCGAGCAGCTTCCAGGGCACGGCAGCGTCTATCTGAAACAGGACCTGAAATTCCTCGCACCGGTGCGTCCCGGCGACCGGGTGACGGCCAGCGTCACCGTCGCCGCGATCGACCATTCGCGCCGCCGGGTCACGCTTGATTGTCTGTGCCGCGTGGGCGATACCGAGGTCCTGAAGGGCGAGGCGCTGGTGCTCGCGCCCAGCCGCAAGTTCGACTGAGGGGCCAGCCGCGCCGGCCCCGCCCAAGGGGGCCATGAGACGCCATTCCCGCTATCTCGATCTCGATCCGCAGGACCGGGGCGCCAGCGTCGCCATCGGCAATTTCGACGGCGTCCACCTGGGCCACCAGGCGGTGATCGACCGCGCCCGCGCCGCCGCCGCGCGGCTGGACGTGCCGCTGGGCGTGGTCACCTTCGAGCCGCATCCGCGCAGCCATTTTGCCCCCGACGCGCCGCCGTTCCGGCTGATGAACGCCGAGACCCGCGCCCACCGGCTGGACAAGCTGGGCGTCGACCAGCTTTACGAGCTGCCGTTCGACGCCGGCATGGCCGCGCTGACCGCCGAGCGCTTCGTGCGCGAGGTGCTGGTCGGCGGGCTGGGCGTGGCGCATGTCGTGGTCGGCGCCGACTTCCGCTTCGGCAACCGGCGCGCCGGCGACGTGACGCTGCTGCAGCGCCTGGGCGCGGACCTGGGGTTCGGCGTCGAGATCGCGCCGCTGCTGGGCCAGGACGACACCGACTTTTCCTCTACCGCGATCCGCAAGGCGCTGAGCGACGGCGATCCGGGCCGCGCGGCGAAGATGCTGGGCCACTGGCACCGCATCGACGGCACCGTGATCCGCGGCGACCGGCGCGGGCGCGAGCTGGGCTTTCCCACCGCCAACCTGTCGATGGCCGGGCTGCACCTGCCGCGGTTCGGCGTTTACGCGGTGCTGTTCGACGTGCTGACCGGGCCGCACGCCGGCAGCTATCGCGGCGCGGCCTCGCTGGGGGTGCGGCCGACCTTCGGCGTCAACGCGCCGAACCTGGAAACCCATGTGCTGGACTTCGAGGGCGATCTCTACGGCGCCGAGGTCTCGGTCGCGCTGGTCGAGTTCATCCGCCCCGAGGCGGCGTTCGACGGGGTCGCGGCGCTGGTCGCGCAGATGCACGACGACGTGGCCAGGATCCGCCGGGTGCTGGCCGAAACCGCCTGAGGCCCCCTTTCCCTTCCCCCGTTTGCGGAGTATCTGCGCCTCATGAGCGATGATCCCGCAAAACGCCCCGGCGGCGGCGCTTCCAAGCCGCGCACCGGCCGGCGTGCCCCCGAAGCGCGCGCCGACGCGCCCGACCCGATCGCGCCCGATCCGGTCGAGCGCGACCCGATCGCGCGCGACGGCGTCCGCGAGGGGTTCTGGCGCCGCTTCCCCCTGGAGCAGCTGACCCCGCGCGAGTGGGAGGCGCTGTGCGACGGCTGCGGCAAGTGCTGCCTGCGCAAGATCGAGTTCGAGGACACCGGCGAGGTCGAGTACACCAACGTCGCCTGCAAGCTGCTGGACTGCCAGAGCTGCCGCTGCACCGACTACGCCAACCGCAAGAAGATCGTGCCCGACTGCGTGGTGATCACCCCCGAGACGCTGGAGCGGATCCTGTACTGGATGCCCTCGACCTGCGCCTACCGGCTGCTCGCCGAGGGCCGGCCGCTGGAGCCGTGGCACCCGCTGGTCTCGGGGCGCGCCGAAAGCGTGCGCGAGGCAGGGATCTCGCTGGCCGGGCACATGGTCTCGGAAGAGCGGGTCGACGACGACGACCTGGAGGATTACATCGTGGAAGGGCTTCAGTGATGCATTTCGAATCCGACAATTCCGGTCCCGCCCACCCGTCGGTGCTGGAGGCGCTGGCGCAGGCCAACCGCGGCTACGCCGGCTCCTACGGCGGCGACGATCTGACCGGGCGGGTCCGCGACCGCATCCGCGAGATCTTCGAGGCGCCCGAGGCGGCGGTCTACCTGGTGGCCACCGGCACCGCGGCTAACGCGCTGGGGCTGGCGACGATCTGCGAGCCGTACCAGACCGTGCTGTGCCACCCGATCGCCCACATCGAGGAGGACGAGTGCGGCGCCCCGGAGTTCTTCACCGGCGGCGCCAAGCTGACCCACGTGCCGGGCGAGAACGGCAAGATCGCTGGGCGCGCGCTGGCGCAGGCGATCGCCGGCTGCCGGCAGGGCTTCGTGCACGCGGTGCAGCGCGGGCCGCTGTCGATCAGCCAGGCGACCGAGACCGGCACCGTCTATGCGCTGGGCGAGCTCTACGCGCTGACCGGGCAGGCCAGGGACGCCGGCATGAAGGTGCATATGGACGGCGCGCGCTTCGCCAACGCGCTGGCCTCGCTGGGCTGCACCCCGGCCGAGATGAGCTGGAAGGCCGGCGTCGACGTGCTGTCCTTCGGCGGCACCAAGAACGGGCTGCTGGCGGCCGAGGCGGTGGTGATCTTCGATCCCGGCCTGGCTTGGGAATTCGAGCTGCGCCGCAAGCGCGCCGGGCACCTGTTCTCGAAGTACCGGGTGCTGTCGGCGCAGTTCGACGCCTATCTGGCCGGCGATCTGTGGCTGAAGCTGGCCGCCGACGCCAACACCTGCGCCGGCGCGCTGGCCGAGGGGCTGGCGCAGGTGGACGGCACCCGGCTGGTCTACCCGCCCGACGCCAACATGGTGTTCTTCGAGGCCCATGCCGACCGGCACCGCGCGCTGCGCGCCGCCGGCGCACGCTATCACCTGTGGCCCGCCGGCGCCGCGCTGGAGGGCGCCGGCGACGCGCCGGTCGCCGCCCGCCTGGTCTGCGGCTGGTCGACCGGCGCGGCCGAGGTCGACGGCTTCCTGACGGCGCTGCGGGCCGCCTGACGGCTCAGCCCCCGGCCAGCTTGCGGTCCAGGTATTCCAGCCGGTCCTGGCCCCAGAACAGCTCGTGATCGCAGTAGTAGGTCGGCGCCCCGAACACGCCGATGTCCAGCGCGTCCTGGGTGTTCTTCTCGTAGATCTCGACCGCGCTCAGCATGTCGCGATCGGCGATGCCGGCGTCGAAGCCGGCGGCCTCGAGGCATTCGCGGACGATGTGATCCTCGGCGATGTCCTTCTCCTCGACCCAGCAGGCGCGCAGGAAGTTCTGCGCCAGCTTGCCGACGTCGCCCCTGCCGCTGTCCCGCGCCACCATCTGCGCCGAGATGATCGCGGTGCAGGCGGGCACCGGGTTGGTCGGAAAGTGCCGGGGCTGGATGTTCACCGGCAGCCCGTGGGTCGCGGCGATGCGGCGGATCTCGGTCATCCGGTAGCTCTTGCGCGCCTCGTGGCGCTGCGGCAGCGCCGGGGTGCCGTGCGCCTCGAACACCTTGGGCAGCGCGAACGGCTTGTACTCGATGTCGACGCCGTGCCGGGCGGCGATCTCCTCCAGCCGGCTGCCGGCGAGATAGGTGAACGGCGAAAGCGGGAACAGGTAGTAGTCGATGCGTGCCATGCGGGGCCTCCGGTGCGATCTGGCTCGGCCCGCATCATGGTTTGCCGGCGAGACTTTGCAAGGGCCGGCTGGGGTGCTAATGGGGCGGCGACCGTCCCCCCGCCGTCACGAGGCCCCGATGACAAAGACCCAGCCCAAGCTGATCGCCGGCAATTCCAACCGCCCGCTGGCCGAGGCGATCGCCCGCCGCATGACCTTTCACCGCGGCGAGCCGGTGCGGCTGATCAAGACCCGCGTCGAGCGCTTCAACGACGCCGAGATCTTCGTCGAGGTCTACGACAACGTCCGCAGCGAGGACATGTTCATCATCCAGTCGACGTCGAACCCGGCGAACGACAACCTGATGGAGCTGCTGATCATGTCCGACGCGCTGCGGCGCTCGTCGGCGAACCGGATCACCGCGGTGATCCCCTATTTCGGCTACGCCCGGCAGGACCGCCGCACCAAGGCCCGCACCCCGATCAGCGCCAAGCTGGTCGCCAACCTGCTGACCGAGGCCGGGATCGAGCGGGTGCTGACCATGGACCTGCACGCCGCGCAGATCCAGGGCTTCTTCGACATCCCGGTGGACAACCTCTATGCCGCGCCGGTGTTCGCGCTGGACATCCGCCACCACTTCCGGGAGCTGGACAAGATCACCGTGGTCTCGCCCGACGTCGGCGGCGTGGCCCGCGCGCGCGAGCTGGCCGAGCGCATCGGCGCCGACCTGGCGATCGTCGACAAGCGCCGCTCGGCGCCCGGCGAGGTCGCCTCGATGACGGTGATCGGCGAGGTCAGGGGCCGCAACTGCATCATCGTCGACGACATCTGCGACACCGCCGGCACGCTTTGCAAGGCGGCCGACCTGCTGAAGGACGAGGGCGCGGCCGAGGTGCACGCCTACATCAGCCACGGCGTGCTGAGCGGCCCGGCGGTCGAGCGCATCGCCAATTCGGTGATGAAGTCGCTGGTGATCACCGACAGCATCGAGCCCACCGCGCAGGTGCGCGCCGCCGCCAACATCCGCATCATCCCGACCGCGCCGATCTTCGCGCAGGCGATCCAGAACATCGCCAACGGCACCTCGGTCTCGTCGCTGTTCGACGTCGAGACCATCGCGCCGATCTACGAGGTGGCTTACCCGGCCGCCTGATCCGAAGGCGGCCCGCCGGGCTCGCCGTCCTCTCCGGGGGCCGGACCGGCGCCGGCGCGACCCGCCCGCGCCTGCCGCTTCTTCAGCGCCCGCAGATCCTCGCGCAGGCGGTCGATCTCGACCGACTGCCGGTTCAGGGTCAGCGCGATCGTGTCCAGCGCCTCGTCCGAGAAGATCGCGTTGCGGTCGGCGACGTGCTCGGGCAGCCGCGGCTCGGCGAGGGTGAAGCCGAATTCGCGCTCCAGCCAGGCCAGCTCGCGGTCGATCTTCGGCTTCAGCGCCCGCAGCGCCTCGGCCGGCAGGGTGAACTTGCCGCCGCCCAGCTCGAAGAGGTATTCGCGCGGCCCCGTCGGCAGGCGCTCGCGCAGCAGGGCGCCGTTCAGCGCGTCCGCGATCAGCGTCGCCGCCGCGCTGAGGCCGGGGTTGGCGATGTGCGGCTCGATCGACGCGAACGCCTCGGGCACGCCGATCGCGTGGCAGATGTCGGCGACCGGGCTGCGTTCCGGCATCCGCGCCACGTCGAACGCGCGCAGCACGATGGCGTCCTTGCCAAACCGGTCGATCCACGGCGTCAGCGCCCGCTCGTAGGATTCGACGTAATTGGCAAGCCGCACGTCCAGCCGCGCCGCGCCGGTCTTGACGTTCTGCGCCAGCAGCGACGGGATCCGCGACCACGGGTGGCGGACGTAGAACACCACCCGCACCTGCCGGGCCACCGAGCGCAGCAGCGCCGTCAGCCGGTCCATCTCGGTGCCGCTCAACCCCATCATGTGTTCGGTGCTGATCAGCCCCGCCGGGGTCTGCGCGTCCGCCGCCCCGTCGCGCAGCGCCGCCACCGCGCGCGCCGCGAACCGGGCGATCTGCGGTTCCGCCATGCCGCGCCGGCGCACCTGCGCGACCCTGGCCGGATCGTCGGCGACATGCGCCAGCAGACCGCCGGGGCGGCGGACGTAGTGCATGCCGAAGCGGCGCAGCGCCTCGGAGTTGCGGAAGAACGTGCCCTGGATCGACGAGGTGCCGGTCTTGCCCGAGCCGATGTGGCAGTAGAGAACGTCAAACATCGGCAGCCCGCCTCGTATCCGGGGTCTCGTTCGCGGCGCCGGCCGGCGCCAGCGCGGCGATCTCGCGGCGCAGGCGCGCGATTTCCTGCGCCTGCCGGTGCAGCGCCAGCGCCAGCGACTCGAGCACCGCGTCCGAGAAGATCGCGTTGCGGTCGTCGACGTGCTCTCTCAAGGGCGGCTCGTCCAGCACCAGCCCGAACTCGCGCTCCAGAAAGGCCAGCTCGCGGTCGATCTGCGGCTTCAGCGACCGGATCACCTCGGGCGGGACGGTGAACTTCGGCCCGGTGATGCCGTTCAGGTAGTCGCGCGGGCCGCGGCCGTCGGAATAGACCGGATAGTGCCGGTACAGCCGGTCGGCGATCAGCACCGCCGCGGCCGAGATGCCCTCGTTGGCCTGTGCGATCTCCAGCTCGGCGAACGCCTCCGGCGCGCCGATCGCGGCGCAGAAATCGGCGATCGGGCTGCCCTGCGGCATCTTGTGCGGCTCGAACGGGCGCACGTCGATCCGGGCCTTGCCGAAGACCTCGATCCAGTGCCGCAGCTGGCCGCTGTACGGCTCGATGAACTTGGCGATGCCGGTGTCCAGCCCGCAGTGCCCCGACTTGACCCGCTGGGCAAAGGCCGAGGCGATCTTGGAATGCGGATGGCGCGCGTAGTAGAGCACGCGGACCTCGCGCGCCAGCGGCGCCAGCAGGGCCTGCACCGCCGCGACCTCGTCGCGGTCGAACGGCAGCATGTGCTCGCTGCTCAGCACGGCGGTGCGCAGCGCCGGCTTGCCGGCCGCCGCGCGCAGCGCCTCGAGTTCGCGGTCGCGCAGCGTTCCGATGGCGTCGTCGGTCATCCGGGCGGCGCGGATCGGCGCCAGCCGCTGCGGCTGCTTGCACACCGCGCTGAGCGCGCCCATCGGCCGCGGCACATAGTAGATCCCGTGACGTTCCAGCGTCTCGAGGTTGCGGGTGAAAGTGCCCTGGATCGACGACGTCGCCGTCTTTCCGGATCCGGTATGGACATACACGCGGTCAAACATTGTGCGGTCCGATCCCTCGTTCCGCCGCGACAACGCCGGTCCGGCCGACGGTCCGCCGACGGCCCGCGATCAGCCGATTCGACGGATCAGTTCAGCGATGTCGTTCACGCGCTGGCGCGCGGCGATCTTGTCCGGCGCGCTGTCGACCGCCTCTTCGGCATCCTTGCGAAGCGCCTCGAGCATCTCGCGCGAGGCTTCGGCCTGCGGCACCGCGTGCTCGGCCAGGATCGAGGTGCCGGATTCGGAGATCTCGGCAAAGCCGCCGGTGACGACATATGCATCGCCCGACACGGTCACGATCCCGGGGCGCAGCGTGGTCACGGTGGGGGCGTGATGGTCCATCACGGTCATCTCGCCCTCGGTGCCGGGGATCTGGACGCGGTCCGCCTCGGTCGAGACCAGCTGGCGTTCCGGGGTGACGATGTCGACGCGCATTTGGGATCCCTCGGTTCTGGTTGGGCGATGCTCGCCCGCGGTGTTTAGTGCCCCCGCAACCGGGCTTCAAGCAGTTCCTGTGTCGCACCGCCGCGCGTTGCGGATTTGTTAAGCTTTCCGGGGCCAATCTGGCGCGGAAAACGGGACCGCAGGCAAGGGACAGGTGGTTTGGGAATCGCGGGCAATCTGGGATTGGCGGGCAGGCAGGAGCCGTGCGACCTGACGGGGCGCACCTTCCTGCTGGGCGTCGGCGCGCAGAAGACCGGCACCTCGTGGCTGTACCGCTACCTGGCGGAGCATCCCGAAGCGTTCATGCCGATGATCAAGGAGCTGCACGTCTTCGACGCGCATTTCCGGCCGGACTGGTTCGGGCGCTACGACCGCTCGTTCCCGCGCCGGCTGGTGCAGGCGCTGGACCGGCAGCGCGCGCGCGGGCAGGCGCAGCTGACCGGGCGGGCGCTGCAGCTGCTCGACCGGGCACTGATCGGCGAGGACATCCGCCGCTATCCCGACCTGTTCCGCGCCCTGCCCGGCCCGGCGCGGCTGACCGGCGACATCACTCCGTCCTATGCCGTGCTGGACGCCGGGCATTTCAGGCAGATCCGGCAGCTTCTGACCGACGCCGGGCTGAAGCCGCGGGTCGTGTTCCTGATGCGCGACCCGGTGGAGCGGGTCTGGTCGGCGACCCGGATGTGGGGCCGCAAGCACGGCATCGACGATGCCGAGCAGCTGCGCGCCGCGGCGCTGGCACAGCTCGACCGCCCGGAAGAGCTTGCCCGCAGCCGCTATGACCACACCGTCGCCGCGCTCGAGGCCGCCTTCCCCGCCGAGGAGCTGTTCTTCGGCTTCTACGAGACGTTGTTCTGCGATCCCAGCGTCCGCGCGCTGTGCGCCCACCTCGGCATCCGTTATCTGCCCGGCGACTACGGCCGCACGATCAACGCCTCGCCGCGGCCGGCCGAACTGCTGCCGGCGCAGGCGCAGCTGATCCGCCGCGCGCTGGCGCCGGTCTACGAGTTCTGCGAAACGCGCTTCGGCCACGACCTGCCGGCGACCTGGCGCACGCGCTCGGCCCGCGCTGCCTGAGCGGCGCGCGCCGCCCCCGGCGCCGGACCGGCGTGATCGACCGGATGACAACCTGAGCGCCCGCGGACGGCGCCGCACCGGGTTTGCCATCGAAAGGCGCCCGGACCCCGCGCCGGCCCGGCGGCGATGAAAAAGGCCCGCCGGATCGCTCCGGCGGGCCCTTGACGATATCGGAACTGTCGGTCCGGGCGCGCCGTCAGGCGGCTTCGGCGGCCAGCTTCTCGGCCTTGGCGACGACATCCTCGATGCCGCCGACCATGTAGAAGGCGGCTTCCGGCAGGTGGTCGTACTCGCCGGCGACCACCGCCTTGAACGACTTGATCGTGTCCTCCAGCGGCACCTGCACGCCGGGCGAGCCGGTGAACACCTCGGCGACGTCGAACGGCTGGCTGAGGAAGCGCTGGATCTTGCGCGCGCGGGCCACGGTCAGCTTGTCCTCCTCGCTGAGCTCGTCCATGCCGAGAATGGCGATGATGTCCTGCAGCGACTTGTAGCGCTGCAGCGTGCCCTGCACGTCGCGCGCCACCTGGTAGTGTTCCTCGCCGACGACCGCCGGGTCGAGGATCCGGCTGGTCGAGTCCAGCGGGTCCACCGCCGGGTAGATGCCCAGCTCGGAGATCGCACGCGACAGCACGGTGGTGGCGTCGAGGTGCGCGAACGAGGTCGCCGGCGCCGGGTCGGTCAGATCGTCCGCGGGCACGTAGATCGCCTGCACCGAGGTGATCGAGCCGCGCTTGGTCGAGGTGATCCGCTCCTGCATCTGGCCCATGTCGGTGGCCAGCGTCGGCTGGTAGCCCACCGCCGAGGGAATGCGGCCCAGCAGCGCCGACACTTCCGAGCCGGCCTGGGTGAAGCGGAAGATGTTGTCGACGAAGAACAGCACGTCGGTGCCGGACTGGTCGCGGAACTGCTCGGCCATGGTCAGGCCGGTCAGCGCGACGCGGGCGCGGGCCCCCGGCGGCTCGTTCATCTGGCCGTAGACCAGCGCCACCTTCGACTTGGTCAGGTCGTCGGCGTTGATCACGCCGGACTCGATGAATTCGTAGTAGAGGTCGTTGCCCTCGCGGGTGCGCTCGCCGACGCCGGCGAACACCGAGTAGCCCGCGTGCACCTTGGCGATGTTGTTGATCAGTTCCTGGATCAGCACCGTCTTGCCGACGCCGGCACCGCCGAACAGGCCGATCTTGCCGCCCTTCGAATACGGCGCCAGCAGGTCGATGACCTTGATGCCGGTGACCAGGATGTCGGTCGAGGTCGACTGCTCGGCGAACGCCGGTGCCTCGGCGTGGATCGGGCGTCTTTCCGAGCTTTCGACCGGACCCTTCTCGTCCACCGGCTCGCCGACGACGTTCAGGATGCGGCCCAGCGTGCCGTCGCCCACGGGCACGGTGATCGGGCCGTCGGTGTCGACGACGCGGCCGCCGCGCACCAGGCCTTCGGTCGAGTCCATGGCGATGCAGCGTACGGTCGCTTCGCCCAGGTGCTGCGCCACTTCCAGGATCAGCCGGTTGCCGTTGTTGTCGGTTTCCAGCGCGTTCAGGATCTCGGGCAGGTTGTCGTCGAACTGGACGTCGACAACCGCGCCGATCACCTGTGTGATTTTGCCTTCAGCATTTGCCATTATGAGTGTCTCCGTCCCTTAGAGCGCCTCGGCGCCCGAGATGATCTCGATGAGTTCGTTGGTGATCGCCGCCTGACGCGAACGGTTGTACTGGATCGTCAGCCTGTCGATCATGTCACCCGCGTTGCGCGTGGCGTTGTCCATTGCGCTCATCCGTGCGCCCTGCTCGGACGCGGCGTTCTCGAGCAGTGCGGTGAAGATCTGCGTCGCGATCGAGCGCGGCAGCAGGTCGGCGAGGATCGCCTCCTCGTCCGGCTCGTAGTCGTACAGCGTGCCCTGCGACGCCGCCTCGCCTTCCGGCTCGTCGAAGGTCGCCGGGATCAGCTGGGTGGCGGTGGGGATCTGCGAGATCACCGACTGGAAGGTGTTGTAGTAGATCTTGCAGACGTCGAACTCGCCGGCCGCGAACCTGGCCAGCACGTCCTGCGCGATCTCGTGCGCGTTGCCGTAGCCGACGTTCTTGACCTCGGACAGGTCGACATGGCCGATCAGGTGGTCGCCCATGTCGCGGCGCAGCTGTTCGCGGCCCTTCTTGCCGACGGTCAGGATCTTCACCGTCTTGCCATCGGCCAACAGCTTGTTGGCCTCATAGCGCGCCAGCCGCACGATCGACGAGTTGAAGCCGCCGCACAGGCCGCGCTCGGCGGTGGCGACGATCAGCAGATAGGTCTGCTCCCGACCGGTGCCGGTCAGCAGCTTGGGTGCGGTGGGGCTGTTCTTGGCGCCCCGTGCGAGGTTCGACAGCACCGCGTTCATCCGCTCGGCATAGGGCCGGGCGGCCTGCGCAGACTCCTCGGCGCGGCGCAGCTTGGCGGCGGCCACCATCTGCATCGCCTTGGTGATCTTGCGCGTCGACTTGACGCTGTCGATCCGGATTTTCAGGTCCTTGAGGCTTGGCATCGGCCAGTCTCTCCTTCCGAGGGGTCAGTCAGCGCGGATCAGGCGAAATCTTTCGCGAAATCGTCGATCGCCGACCTGATCGCCTCTTCCAGATCCCCCGCGACCTTGCGGTCGTTGTTGGTGATGTCCGCCAGCAGGTCCTGGTTGTTGGCCCGGACGTGGGTCAGCAGGCCGCGCTCGAACCGCTGCACGTCGCGCACCGCGATCTTGTCCAGATAGCCGTGCGTGCCGGCGTAGATCACCATCACCTGCTCGGCGTTGGTCAGCGGCGAGTACTGCGGCTGCTTCAGCAGCTCGGTCAGGCGCGCGCCGCGGTTCAGCAGGCGCTGGGTGGCGGCGTCGAGGTCCGAGCCGAACTGGGCGAAGGCGGCCATCTCGCGGTACTGGGCCAGTTCCAGCTTGATCGAGCCGGCGACCGACTTCATCGCCTTGGTCTGCGCGGCCGAGCCGACGCGCGACACCGACAGGCCGGTGTTCACCGCGGGGCGGATGCCCTGGTAGAACAGCTCGGTCTCCAGGAAGATCTGGCCGTCGGTGATCGAGATCACGTTGGTCGGAATGAACGCCGACACGTCGCCGGCCTGGGTCTCGATGATCGGCAGCGCGGTCAGCGAACCGGCGCCGAAATCCTCGTTCAGCTTGGCCGACCGCTCCAGCAGGCGCGAGTGCAGATAGAACACGTCGCCGGGATAGGCTTCACGGCCCGGCGGGCGGCGCAGCAGCAGCGACATCTGGCGATAGGCCACGGCCTGCTTCGACAGGTCGTCGTAGATCGCCAACGCATGCATGCCGTTGTCGCGGAAGTATTCCGCCATCGCGGTCGCCGAGTACGGCGCCAGGTACTGC
Source organism: Halovulum marinum (assembly GCF_009697225.1). Taxonomy (GTDB): domain Bacteria; phylum Pseudomonadota; class Alphaproteobacteria; order Rhodobacterales; family Rhodobacteraceae; genus Halovulum; species Halovulum marinum. The sequence continues at coordinate 5,776 of NZ_WIND01000005.1, read as the reverse complement.
ATCGGCGCCGGCTCGGAGGCGGTCGCGGCGACCACGATCGAGTAGGCCATCGCGCCGGTCTCTTCCAGCTTCTTCACCAGCTGGGCGACGGTCGAGCGCTTCTGGCCGACGACGACGTAGACGCAGTACAGCTTCTTGCTTTCGTCGTCGGTGTCGTTGACCGACTTCTGGTTCAGCACGGTGTCCAGCGCCACCGCCGACTTGCCGGTCTGGCGGTCGCCGATGATCAGCTCGCGCTGGCCGCGGCCGATCGGGATCAGCGCGTCGATCGCCTTCAGGCCCGTGGCCATCGGCTCGTGCACCGACTTGCGCGGGATGATGCCCGGCGCCTTGACGTCGGCGACGCGGCGCTCGGTCGTCTCGATCGCGCCCTTGCCGTCGATCGGGTTGCCCAGCGCGTCGACGACGCGGCCCAGCAGCGCCTTGCCCACCGGCACGTCGACGATCGAGTTGGTGCGCTTGACGGTGTCGCCCTCGCCGATGTCGCGGTCCGAGCCGAAGATCACGATGCCGACGTTGTCGACCTCGAGGTTCAGCGCCATGCCGCGGATGCCGCCGGGGAATTCGACCATCTCGCCGGCCTGGACGTTGTCGAGGCCGTGCACGCGCGCGATGCCGTCGCCGACGGACAGCACGCGTCCGACCTCGGCGACCTCGGCGTCCTGGCCGAAGTTCTTGATCTGCTCCTTGAGGATCGCAGAGATCTCTGCAGCTTGGATCGCCATTTATCCGACCTCTTTCATGACATTTTTCAGACTGTCGAGCTTGGCGCGGACCGAGGTGTCGATCATGCGCGAGCCCAGTTGAACCACGAGTCCGCCGATGAGGCTTTCATCGACGGTGGTGTTGATCTTGACCTCGCTGCCGGCGGCCTCGTGCAGGGCGGCGGCCAGCGCCTGCGCCTGCGCGTCGCTGAGCGGGCTGGCGGCGCGCACCTCGGCAGTGACGACGCCGCGGTGGCGCGCGATCAGCCGCTGCACGTCGCGGATCAGCGCCGGCAGCACGAACAGCCGGCGCTTGGCGGCCATCAGGCCGAGCGTGTTGGCGGTCAGCGTGGACAGGCCCATCTTGTCGGCGACCGCGGCCATGCCCCGGCCCTGCTGGTCGCGGGTGTAGACCGGCGAGCCGATCAGCTCGCGCAGATCGTCGCTTTCGGCCAGCGCCGACTGCAGCGCCTCCAGATCGCCCTCAAGGCTGTCGATCTGATCGGCCTCGCGCGCCAGTTCGAACAGCGCGGTCGCATAGCGGCCGGAAATGCCGGACGTCAGGGAACCAGAGTCGGACAAGGGCTACTCCGTTTCTTGTGGGCGACCACGGGGACAAGCAGCCCGCGCCCGCATGCAGGCGGGGTCGGTGAGAACCCCGGCGAAATCGGCGCGGTGATAGCAGAGCGTTCCCATGCTGGCAAGAATGCTTGCTGCGCCGCGCACGCGGTACGGGGCCCCGCGAAACAAGGTCGGGGGCCGCGCGGGCGTCCCGCCTGCGACGCTTTGCGCCATCGCCGGCGGGGCGCGGCGGATCACCCCGGCGATTCCGCCCGGCGCACCGGCCGCAGCTGCGCGGTGCGCCCGGTCGCCGGCTTGGGCTTGGGCTGGGTCAGTCCCTCGAGCACCTCAAGCGGTCCGGGCACGGTCAGCGGCTTGCCGCGGTTCGGCGTGGCGTAGACCTGCTTGCTGGCCTCGACAAGCAGCGTGCCGGCCAGCATCTGCGCGTCCAGCCGGCGGCCCAGCCCTTCCCAGATGCGGTCGGTGCGCAGCCAGAACCGCTTGTGGCTGGGCGGGGTGTACAGCGCCGCGGTGTGGCGCTCGGGCAGGAAGCCGTGCTTGCGCAGCAGGCTTTCCACCTGCCCGGTGCTGTACGGCCGGCCATAGCCGAACGGCGTGGTCTCGCGCCGGGCCCAGATCCCCGAGCGGTTGGGCACGATGAAGATCGCGTAGCCGCCGGGCGCCAGCACGCGGTTGACCTCCTCCATCAGCGCGTTGGCGCGCTCGCAGGTCTCCAGCCCGTGGGCGACGATCAGCCGGTCCACCATCCCCGCCGACAGCGGCCAGTTGGTCTCCTCGACCAGCACCGCGTGGTTGGCGACGCCCTGCGGCCAGGCCATCACCCCCTGCTGCCCCGGCATCAGCGAGATCACCCGCCGGCTGTCGGCCAGGAACGGGCGCAGGAACGGGTTCGCGAAGCCGAAGCCGACCACCGTCATGTGCTTGGTCTGGGGCCACAGCCGGCGCAGTTCCTCCTGCAGGACGCGCTGCGCCATCCGGCCCAGTTTGGTCCGGTAGTAAAAAGCCCTAAGGTCGACCACATCCAGGTGCATGCCGCGCCCTATTTCCGGAGGATCCGATGTCCCTCGAAACCGTAACCATCCCCTGCCGAAGTGACAACTACGCCTACCTGCTGCGCGACGGCGTCAAGGGCGAGACCGCCGTGGTCGACGTGCCCGAGGCGGCGCCGATCCTGGCGGCGCTGCGGCAGCGAGACTGGGGGCTGGACCTGATCCTGATCACCCACCACCACGCCGACCATGTCGACGGCACCGAGGAGGTGCGCAAGGCCACCGGCGCGAAGGTGCTGGGCGCGCGCGCCGACGCCCACCGGCTGCCGCCGCTGGCGCGCGCGCTGGCGCCCGGCGACCGGGTCGCGCTGGGCGGGTCCGTGGCCGAAGTGCTGGACGTCTCGGGGCACACGGTGGGGCACATCGCCTTCCACTTCGCCGCGGACGCCGCGGTGTTCACCGCCGACAGCCTGATGGCGCTGGGCTGCGGCCGGATCTTCGAGGGCACCCCCGAGATGATGTGGAAAAGCCTGTCGCGGCTGGCCGCGCTGCCGCCCGAGACGCGGGTCTACTCGGGGCACGAGTACACCCAGACCAACGCCCGCTTCGCCCTGACCGTGGAGCCCGGCAACGGCGCGCTCGAGGCCCGCGCCGCGCGCATCGACGCGCTGCGCGCCAGGGGCGAGCCCACGGTCCCGGCCAGCCTGCGCGAGGAGCTGGACACCAACCCGTTCCTGCGTGCCGCCCGCCCCGAGGTGAAGCAGGCGCTCGGCATGCCCGGCGCCACCGACGTGCAGGTGTTCGCCGAGATCCGCGCCCGCAAGGACCGGTTCTGAGCGCGCCACAGCGCGCAGCCGTGCAAGCGCGTCCGGCCCGCCGCGCCGGTGTACGCGGCCCGGTGTGTGCGTTCCGGTGTGCGCGGGGTGGAAATTCGCCGAATGGCGGTGCATCCGCGCCACAGGTGTGCCCCGGGTTCGCGGCCGCGAAGGCATGAAAACTTGCGGTACGCGGACCACAACCACTTGTACCGTGTCACGGCACGCCTACTTTATGCCACGAAGCCAGTGCAGGATACTGCTTAAACATTCGGCACCGCCGGCGCGCTTCGCAGGCTTCTGATCCAAACACGGCGCGATCACAAAATTGTCCTTGAAGCCCCGGCGACAAACCCGAAATGATAAGATCAGGCTACGGGCTGACGGGTGACTCCGAACTCCATCGGGGTCACGAGAGACAAGGAAGCAGACATGCCATCTTTCTCGAACACCCTTGAGACGGCGATCCACAACGCGCTGGGCCTCGCGAACGAGCGCCGCCACGAACTGGCGACGCTCGAGCACCTGCTGCTGGCGCTGGTGGACGAGCCCGACGCCGCGAGGGTGATGAAGGCGTGCTCGGTCGACCTGGAGGAACTGCGCCAGACGCTGACCAAGTTCCTGGACGAGGAACTGGACAGCCTGGTGTCCGACATCGACGGCTCCGAGGCGGCGCCGACCACCGGGTTCCAGCGCGTGATCCAGCGCGCCGCGATCCATGTGCAGAGCTCGGGCCGGACCGAGGTCACCGGCGCCAACGTGCTGGTCGCGATCTTCGCCGAACGCGAAAGCCACGCCGCCTATTTCCTGCAGGAGCAGGACATGACCCGCTACGACGCGGTGAACTACATCAGCCACGGCGTCGCCAAGGACCCGTCCTACGGCGAGAGCCGGCCGATCACCGGCGCCGAGGAGGCCGAGACCCAGGCCGAGACCCCGCCCCAGAAGGAGGGCGAGGAGACGGCGCTGCAGAAGTACTGCGTCGATCTGAACGCCAAGGCGCGCAAGGGCGACGTCGATCCGCTGATCGGCCGCGACCACGAGGTCGAGCGCTGCATCCAGGTGCTGTGCCGCCGGCGCAAGAACAACCCGATCCTGGTCGGCGACCCCGGCGTCGGCAAGACCGCCATCGCCGAGGGGCTGGCGCGCAAGATCGTCGACGGCGAGGTGCCCAAGGTGCTGTCCGGCACCACGATCTTCTCGCTCGACATGGGCGCGCTGCTGGCCGGTACCCGCTACCGCGGCGATTTCGAGGAGCGGCTGAAGGCGGTGATGAAGGAGCTCGAGGATCACCCCGACGCGGTGCTGTTCATCGACGAGATCCACACCGTGATCGGCGCCGGCGCGACCTCGGGCGGCGCGATGGACGCGTCGAACCTGCTCAAGCCCGCGCTGCAGGGCGGCAAGATGCGCTGCATGGGCTCGACCACCTACAAGGAGTTCCGCCAGCACTTCGAGAAGGACCGCGCGCTCAGCCGCCGGTTCCAGAAGATCGACGTGAACGAGCCGACGGTGGACGACACGATCAAGATCCTGCGCGGCCTGAAGCCCTATTTCGAGCAGCACCACGACATCCGCTACACCAACGACGCGATCAAGACCGCGGTCGACCTGTCGGCGCGCTACATCCACGACCGCAAGCTGCCCGACAAGGCGATCGACGTGATCGACGAGGCCGGCGCGGCGCAGATGCTGGTGCCCGACAGCAAGCGCCGGCGCACCATCGGCGCCAAGGACATCGAGGCGGTGGTCGCCAAGATCGCCCGGATCCCGGCGAAGAACGTCTCGAAGGACGACGCCGCCGTGCTGAAGGACCTGGAGACCAACCTCAAGCGCGTGGTGTTCGGCCAGGACGCGGCGATCGAGGCGCTGTCATCGGCGATCAAGCTGTCGCGCGCCGGGCTGCGCGAGCCGGAAAAGCCGATCGGCAACTACCTGTTCGCCGGCCCCACCGGCGTCGGCAAGACCGAGGTCGCCAAGCAGCTGGCCGCGGTGATGGGGATCGAGTTCACCCGCTTCGACATGTCCGAGTACATGGAGAAGCACTCGGTCAGCCGCCTGATCGGCGCGCCGCCGGGCTATGTCGGCTTCGACCAGGGCGGTCTGCTGACCGACACGGTGGATCAGAACCCGCACTGCGTGCTGCTGCTCGACGAGATCGAGAAGGCGCACCCGGACGTCTACAACATCCTGTTGCAGGTGATGGACCACGGCAAGCTGACCGACCACAACGGCCGCACCACCGACTTCCGCAACGTGGTGCTGATCATGACCTCGAACGCCGGCGCGGCCGAGCTGGCGAAAGAGGCGATCGGCTTCGGTCGCGACACCCGCCAGGGCGAGGACATGGCCGAGATCGAGCGCCAGTTCAGCCCCGAGTTCCGCAACCGGCTGGACGCGGTCATCAGCTTCGGCGCGCTGCCGAAGGCGGTGATCCTGCAGGTGGTCGAGAAGTTCGTGCTGCAGCTCGAGGCGCAGCTGATGGACCGCAACGTCGCCATCGAGCTGACCCCGGCCGCCGCCGAGTGGCTGGCCGAGCGCGGCTACGACGAGAAGATGGGCGCCCGCCCGCTGGCCCGCGTGATCCAGGAGCACATCAAGAAGCCCCTGGCCGAGGAGCTGCTGTTCGGCCGGCTGGCCAAGGGCGGCACCGTCCGCGTCGCGGTCGATACCGAGGCGGACGCGC
>NZ_WIND01000058.1 GCF_009697225.1 Halovulum marinum | reverse complement strand
CGCCGCGGACTACGAGCGCCTGTACCGGGCGTCGGTGGAGGATCCCGATGGGTTCTGGGGCGGGCAGGCGGCGCTGCTGGACTGGATCACGCCGGCGACGCGGGTGAAGAACACCTCGTTCGCGCACCCGGAGGTGTCGATCCGCTGGTTCGAGGACGGGGTGCTGAACGTCGCCGCGAACTGCATCGACCGGCACCTGGCGGCGCGCGGCGGCCAGACCGCGATCCTCTGGGAGCCGGACGATCCGGCCGCCGCGGCGCGGCACATCAGCTATGCCGAGCTGCACCAGCAGGTCTGCCGGCTGGCCAACGTGCTGCTGGCGCAGGGCGTGGCGGCGGGCGACCGGGTGGTGCTGTACCTGCCGATGATCCCCGAGGCGGCCTATGCGATGCTGGCCTGCGCGCGGATCGGGGCGGTGCACTCGGTGGTGTTCGCCGGGTTCTCGCCGGACGCGCTGGCGAACCGGGTCAACGACTGCGGCGCGAAGCTGGTGATCACCGCCGACGAGGCGCCGCGCGGCGGCCGGATCACGGCGCTGAAGGCGAACGCCGACACCGCGCTGCGCAACTGCGCCGGCGACGTGCGCTGCCTGGTGGTCAGGCGCACCGGCGGCGCCATTGCCTGGGACGACGGCCGCGACATCGACCTGACCGCGGCGATGGCGGCGGCGTCGCCGGACTGCCCGGCGCGGCCGATGGGCGCCGAGGACCCGCTGTTCATCCTCTACACCTCGGGCTCGACCGGCAGGCCGAAGGGGGTGGTGCACAGCTCGGCCGGCTATCTGCTGTATGCGGCGATCACCCACCGCTACACCTTCGACTACCACGACGGCGACATCTTCTGGTGCACCGCGGACGTCGGCTGGGTGACCGGGCACAGCTACATCGTCTACGGCCCGCTGGCCAACGGCGCCACCACGGTGATGTTCGAGGGGGTGCCGACCTGGCCCGACGCGGGCCGGTTCTGGGCGGTGTGCGCGAAGCACAAGGTGACGCAGTTCTACACCGCGCCGACGGCGATCCGGGCGCTGATGGGCCAGGGCGAGGACTGGGTGGCGCAGCACGACCTGTCGAGCCTGAAGCTGCTGGGCACGGTGGGCGAGCCGATCAACCCCGAGGCCTGGGCCTGGTACGACCGGGTGGTCGGCCACGGCCGCTGCCCGATCGTCGACACCTGGTGGCAGACCGAGACCGGCGGGCACATGATCACCCCGCTGCCGGGGGCGATCCCGGCCAAGCCGGGCTCGGCGACCAAGCCGTTCTTCGGCGTGCAGCCGGTGATCCTGGACCCGCAGACCGGCCAGGAGATCACCGCCACCGAGGCCGAGGGCGTGCTGTGCATCCGCGACAGCTGGCCGGGGCAGATGCGCACCGTCTGGGGCGACCACGAGCGCTTCGTGCAGACCTATTTCAGCGACTACAAGGGCTATTACTTCAGCGGCGACGGCTGCCGGCGCGACGCCGACGGCTACTACTGGATCACCGGCCGGGTGGACGACGTGCTGAACGTCTCCGGGCACCGCATGGGCACCGCCGAGATCGAGAGCGCGCTGGTCGCCCACCCCAAGGTCGCCGAGGCCGCGGTGGTCGGCTTTCCGCACGACATCAAGGGCCAGGGCATCTACTGCTACGTCACCCTGATGAGCGGCGCGGAGCCGAGCGAGGCGCTGCGCAAGGAACTCGGCGACTGGGTCCGCAAGGAGATCGGCCCGATCGCCAGGCCCGACGCGATCCAGTGGGCGCCGGGCCTGCCCAAGACCCGCTCCGGCAAGATCATGCGCCGGATCCTGCGCAAGGTCGCCGAGAACGACCTCGGCGCCCTCGGCGACACCTCGACCCTCGCCGACCCCTC
>NZ_WIND01000057.1 GCF_009697225.1 Halovulum marinum | reverse complement strand
GAACAGGATCGCCGCAACTGCGGTGAAAAAGAGGATTGGCATCATGGCGTGTTCCTTTCTTGTCGATGATCAAACTGGAGCGCGAACGCCGCTGCCGGACGGCAACGGGTGAGGATGAGTGCGCGATCGGCGCAAGACGCCCATCCTGCGAGGCATCGCGTCAGTTGTGGCCGCAGCAACAGCCGGAATTGTCCGGTTTGCCTTCGACGATCTCCGCGCCGCGCGGTTCGGCCTTGGCTTGCGGCTGCGCGCCGACCTTGCCACCGCAACATCCCGTCGGTTTCCGCGTGGCCGTATATTGTGTCTGTGAAGTTGAATGGGCGTTCATTTGGGCCTCCTTTTGTTTGCCTTCATCCAGTAGACGTTGCCGGACGAAAAACATTACAGGGATTGGAATTCTGCCAGGCCGCCCTGCTCTGCCCCCTGAAAGCCGGGCCGCTCTCGGCCGGAGACTCCGGTATGCGATTCCCTGGCCGAGACAGGAGCGAAGAACGATGAAGGCATCGAAGTTCACGGACGCGCAGAAGGCGTTCGTCTTGAAGCAAGCGGAGGAAGGCGTGCCGGTGGGCGAGATCTGCCGGAAGGCGGGCATCAGCCAGGCGACGTTCTACAGCTGGCGCAAGAAGTTTGCCGGAATGACGCCGCCGGAGATGCGTCGGCTGAAGGCGCTTGAGGATGAGAATGCGCGGTTGAAGAAGCTGGTCGCCGAGTTGAGCCTGGACCGGGAGATGTTGCAGGACGTCGTGCGCCGAAAGCTCTGAGACCTGCCCAGAAGCGGGTGCTGGTGGCGACGGTCCAGGTGGACTGGGGCGTTTCCGAACGGCGGGCGTGTACGGCCCTGCTGGTCAATCGCTCCACCTGCGAAGGTTGGGACGTGAATCACAAGAAGGTTCACCGTGTTTACAAGGAGTTGGGTTTGCAGCTGAGAAACAGGAAGCCGAAACGACGGGTCAAGGCGAAGCTACGCGAGGATCGTGCCGAGGCGACCGCAAGCAACGACGTTTGGGCGATGGACTTCGTGCACGACCAGCTCGCCACGGGCCGAAGACTGCGTGTGCTGACCGTCATCGACACCTGGTCGCGGTTCTCACCGGTCGTCGATCCCCGCTTCAGTTACCGCGGCGAAGACGTGGTCCGAACGCTGGACGAAGCCTGCGCCCGCGTCGGCTATCCGAGAACGATCCGCGTCGACCAGGGCACCGAGTTCGTGTCCCGCGACCTCGACCTCTGGGCCTGCCAGCGCGGCGTCACCCTGGACTTCTCGCGCCCCGGCAAACCCACCGACAACGCCTTCATCAAGGCGTTCAACGGCAAGTTCCGGCAGGAGTGCCTCGACGCCCACTGGTTCATGAGCCTTGCCGACGCCCGCGAAAAGATGGAGAGTTGGCGCAGGTTCTACAACGAAGACCGACCCCACAGCGCGATCGGCTACAACGCCCCGATCTTGCTGATGAACGACGCCGGTGCCTCCGGCCCGCTGGCGTGACAAACCCCGGATTTTCCAGGTCCGGGCGGCCCAAGATTCGGGGCACGTGCACCACGAAGATCGCATTTTCAAGCTCGGTGGTGATGCCGGCGAGAAAGGTAAGAAACAGGATCAGCGTTTCACTTCTGCTGCTACGCAAGATGTGGCGGATTTCGCGGAAACTGATCAGCCGCCAGGCCACATAGATGATGATCCCCGCCATAGCCGGTTTCGGGATCCTCTGCCGGGTCCGGATCCTTCACCTGGTCCGCGATGAACGCCGAGTCCGGGGCGAAAACGGCGCTACCAGATATGCGGGGAGCCTGCGGCTCGACACTGTCAGAGCAACTCGGCTTGAAGCGGGGCGGGGGGCTCGCCAGCGTCCGCAGATGACGAAAACGTAGCCCCTTCAGGTACTTCAGGACCATCCCCGAGATCATCCGCCTGGCGGTCCTGCTCTACGTCCGGTTCCCGCTCTCGCGCTGGAATATCTAGGACCTGCTGCACGAGCGCGGGATCGACGTGAGCCACGCGGCGGTCCGGTACTGGTGGCACCGCTTCGGTCCCGTG
>NZ_WIND01000056.1 GCF_009697225.1 Halovulum marinum | reverse complement strand
TAGCTGTCGCCCTTGTGGACCGCCTCGCCGATGTAGGCGCGGTTACCGAGCATCCGATAGATGTATTTCTTGTCGATCCGGTTGCCGCGCGGCGTCCGGAGACCGCGCGCGCCGACGTCACGCGCCAGTTCAGTGCAGGACCCGATCTCGAGGAAGCGGGCGAAGATCCAGCGGACGTGCGCGGCGGCTTCCTCGTCGACCACCAGCTTGCGGTTCTCCACCCGGTAACCATAGGGCGGGACGCCGCCCATCCACATGCCCTTCTTTCGGCTGGCGGCGACCTTGTCGCGGATGCGCTCGGCGGTGACCTCCCTCTCGAACTGGGCGAAGGACAGCAGGATGTTCAGCGTCAGCCGCCCCATGGAGGTTGTCGTGTTGAACGATTGCGTGACCGAGACGAAGGTCACGGCGTTCCGGTCGAACACCTCGACCAGCTTGGCGAAGTCGGCGAGCGAGCGGCTGAGGCGGTCGATCTTGTAGACCACCACCACATCGACCAACCCGTCCTCAATGTCCTCCAGCAACCGCTTCAGGCCGGGCCGTTCCAGCGTGCCGCCGGAGATGCCGCCGTCGTCATACTGATCGCGGACCAGTACCCAGCCCTCGGACCGCTGGCTGGCGATGTACGCCTCACAGGCTTCGCGCTGGGCGTGGAGGCTGTTGAATTCCTGCTCGAGTCCTTCTTCGGAGGACTTGCGCGTGTAGATCGCGCAGCGCTGCTTCCGGATCATTCCTGATTTCGCAGGGGCCTTTGTCATGTCCGCGCTCTCCGGTTCTTGAGGCCAAAGAACACCCAGCCATTCCAGCGCGTCCCGGTGATCGCGCGCGCGATGGCGGACAGCGACTTGTAGGGCCGCCCCTGCCATTCGAAGCCGTCCGCGGTGACGGTGACGGCATGCTCGACGCCCTGCCACTCACGGATCAGCCGGGTGCCGGCGATGGGCATGGTGTCTGCGCGGATCCGGCTCTTCTTCCGGTCGCCGCCGTCGAGTTCCTCGCCCAGCCGCTCCAGCCGCCGGATCGTCTCGAGCTTCAGCCCGCCATAGGCGAGTTCCTGGATGCGGTAGGCCAGCCGGCTTTCCAGGTAGCGGCGGTTGAACGGCGGCGGCTCGCTGTCGAACAACTCGCGCCACTGCGCTTTCAGGTCGGGCGTTGGCGTGGTCTTGAGCGCGGCCAGGCGCGCGGGGATGGGATCGAGCTTCGTCATGCATGTCTCCGGTGCGTTGGAGTTGCATGAGCGCTCTGGTCGGGCGGATAGTGAAGGCAACGTTCTCCAGTGTCGTCAGATACTTCGGCACCATACCGCATCCGCAAGCGGACCAGCCCGAGCGCCAGCAGGCCGCACAGCTCGGCGCGGCGCTCTGCGGGCGTCATCTGGTCGGGCGGGAGCGGATTGGGGCGTTTCATGCGGGCCTCGGAACAGTCGTCTCCTCTGGCCTCTACTCGTCGATGTCGGAAGGCGTCCCAGCCGATCCCGCACAGGTTGAAGAATCGATCAAAAGAACGTAACAGGAACACTTGTCTTGCAGGAAAGGGGATTCGTCGTGGCCGGCAATTTGAAGAAGTTCGTGAACCCCCGGTTCATCAAGACCATCGATCTCGCTCTGATGAAGCCGCTGCTGGCGCGGCACGAGGGCAAGTACAAGGGCTTCTCCGTCGACCTGCTGGACCAGGAGGAGGATGCCGCCCGCGAAGCGCTGGAGAAGCTGCTGACCGGTGCCGAGGACAGCTATCCAGAAGGGCTGCGCGGCGATCTGCACCGGATCGCGGAACTGGGCGATGCCCGCGGCCTCGAGATCATCCAGGCGCAGGCCGCCCGTCAGGACATCGATCTGTTCCCCGACATGAAGACCGGCGACGAGGACGCGCCGAACAAGGCGCATGATCCCAAGCACATCGCCGTCCGGGTGTTTCTGGAGCATCCCGATCTGTTTGACGCGGCCGCCGACCACATGGCGATGCTCACCGCCGACCGCCTGCATGAATATGCCGGGCGGGAACGGGGTGTCGCGATCGACCTGACGGCGGAGAAGGTCGAGGCGTTCCGGACGGCCGTTGCCGCGCTCTTCCGTGACGCGTTTCTCGGGGACTACTGCCGGGTGGGCGACTACGACGACGATGACGAGATCAACCTCGTGGTCAGCCACGGCTCCATGGTTTCGACCATGCCGGTCGT
>NZ_WIND01000055.1 GCF_009697225.1 Halovulum marinum | reverse complement strand
CAGCCGGGCAGCGCATCGTCTACATGACCCATGATCATGTCGGACATCTGGGCATCTTCGTCTCGGGGTCCGTCGCGCGGCTGCAGCACCGGGCGATCCTTGAGAGTCTGGATGCGGTCGAGGGGCTGGCACCGGGGCTCTACGAGATGGTGATCGACAATCCGTCGGGCGACCCGGACTGCGAGACCGGCGATTTCACAGTGCGGTTCGACCCGCGCGAGGTCGATGAACTGGGCATTGCGTCGGGCGATGCGGCCTTGAAACAGGTGGCGCAGATTTCGCGGATCAACGAGGCGGCCTATTCGACTTTCGTCAGTCCTTGGATCCGTGCTGCCACCACCCCGGCCAGCGCCGAAGCCCTGCGCGCCCTGCATCCCATGCGGTGGACCAGGACGATGTTTTCCGAACGGGTGAACCCGTGGATGTCGCTGGTCGAATTCGCTGCCGACACACTGCGCGAGACGCGCGAACCACTGCCGGAAAACCACCCCGCGATTGTCACCGAACGCGCGCTGTCGGCGCGCACCGGCGAGGTTCTGGGCGCATGGCGCAAGGGGCGCGATGCGTGGATCGCCCATGTCTTCGGCGCGATGTTCGGCCCTTTCCCCGTCACCACCTCACCTGCACAGGCGGACCATCCGGGCGCCGCATCAAACAAGGAGTAAACGATCATGGAATGGCTTTCTGACAACTGGGTCCTGGTTCTCGTCTTCGGCGGAATGGCCGCGATGCACCTATTCGGGCACGGTCACGGCGGGCACAAACATGGCAAGACGACCAAGCGTCATGACGAGCCTGAAAAAATGCCTGACGCGTCCGCAGATACAAGGGCTGCGTCCGAAGATGCCTGACTTCGCCGAATGCTGCAATCCCGTGGAACTGCTGGATCTGTCCGGCAGGAAAGGCCTGGTCGTCGGCATCGCGAATGATCGCAGCCTGGCGTGGCCCGCCGCCCTGCATTTCCGCCAAGCGGGCGCCGAACTTGCTGTAACCTACGTCGATGAGCGGACCAAGCCGCATGTGACGCCACTGGCCGAACGGGTGGAAGCGCCGATCTTTCTGCCCTGCGATGTTGCAGTACCGCATGAGCTCGAGACCGTTTTCGGCTCCATCACCGAACTTTGGGGAAAGCTCGATTTCATTCTTCATGCGGTCGGCAGCGTGCCACCCGCCGACCTCCACGGTCGCCTGACCGATTGCTCGGCCGCCGGATTCTCGGCAGCGATGAATGTTTCGGTCCATTCTCTGATCCGAATGGCACATCTTGCCGAACCCCTGATGACCGGCGGTGGCAGCCTGATCACACTGAGTTATCTCGGCGGCGAACGTGTGGTGGAGAATTACAACGTGATGGGGCCTGTCAAGGCCGCGCTCGAAGCGACGGTGCGCTATCTGGCGCACGAACTCGGGCCCGCCAGCATCCGCGTCAACGCCATTTCGGCGGGGCCGGTGCTGACCCGCGCGGCGTCGGGGTTGACCGGCTTTGCTGGACTTCTGGATGCGACCGCGCGTGCCGCACCCCTGCGGCGCAACATCGAGGCTGACGAGGTGGGGCGAGCCGCTTTGCTTTTCGCCAGCGACTACACCAGCGGCATCACCGGCGAGGTGCTGCATGTCGATGCGGGTGTCCATATCGAAAGCCCTGTCTTCGCAGCCGCGATGAACGTCAAATCGGAGGATTGACGATGAGCCAGACCAGTGACTACCCCGATCAATCGCCCGCATCAGAGCGGCGTGATTTCCTGTATTTTGCAACGGCCTCAACCGGCGCCGTTGCCGTCGGCGCTGCGGTCTGGCCCCTGATCGACTCGATGAACCCCGCAGCCGACGTGACCGCTTCCGGTACTGTCAGGGTCGATCTTTCCGGCGTCGAACCCGGCCAACGCATAACCGTCAAGTGGCGGGGCCGCCCGGTCTTCGTCTGGCGCCGGTCTCCGGCGGCTATCGAGGCTGCCCGCGCTGTCGAAATCGGCGACCTTGTCGACCCCGTCGATAGCCGGCGCGAGAATCCGAACCAGGTCAGCGAAGTGCCCGCGCGCGACGAAAACCGCACGGCGGATGCGGCTGGTGAATGGCTTATCGTCATCGGTGTCTGCACCCATCTGGGCTGTATCCCCCTGGGCCAGGACGGTTCGGCGGTGGGTGAATTCGGCGGTTGGTTCTGCCCGTGCCACGGATCGCA
>NZ_WIND01000054.1 GCF_009697225.1 Halovulum marinum | reverse complement strand
CCCGCTCTACGCGGAGCAAACCTCAACCCACGGAGCCGTCGCCTGAGAAAATGTGCGAAAGATTCTGGACACTACCCCGTCTCCTGGCCGCGCGTCAGTTCCAGCACGTCGCCCTCGCGGGGTGCCACCAGATCGTCGGGCTCCAGGGTCGCGACGGAGGCCCGGCCGCGCATGACGAAGCGGATCACGCCCTCAGTCTCGACCGCGTCGAAGCCGAAATGTCGCGACAGCGTGGTGATCGAGGCGCGCGGGCTTTCGAGCGCCGTGATGGCGTAGCCCTCGACCGCGCCCCAGAGGCCGCTGACATCGATGCGATCCTCGGGGAGCCCCGCCCGCTGGCAGAGATTGCGGACCAGCGCAGCGAGCGACACCGCCCCGAGCCGTCCGGTCAGCCAGTGGCCGAGCCGCCAGTTCGCGCCATCGGTCCAGACATCGGTCAGCGCCGGGAAGAACGGGTACGGCCGCGCGTCCCAGGTCCAGGCCGCGCATTCGGGGACGTGCACCATCCGGCCGCCGTAGACCGAGGACAGCGGGTTGTTCGCGGCGTCGCCCCACCAGAGATACGTCGCCTCCAGGTAGGCGCGCTGGATGGCGTCATCCCGCCAGCCCCGCGAGAAATGCGGCGTGAAGCTCTCGGACGATTTCGGATCGAAGAAGACGTTCGGCTGGTTGGTGCCCCGGTCGATGGCGGGACAGCCCAGTTCGGTGAACCAGATCGGCTTCGACTGCGGCGTCCATGCCGTCGCCGTCCCGCTCTCCACGCCACCGGGGCGGTTGTAGTGCGGGTTCGACCACCAGGCGCGCAGATCCTTGTAGCGGAAGACCCACGGCTTGCTGGCGGCGCCGTCGGTGATGGGGGTCCGCACTTGTGCAGTGCGATCCGCCGCGCTGGCATAGAACCAGTCGAAGCCTTCGCCGCCCGCGATGTTCCCCTGCAGGTAGGCCCGGTCGTAGATCGCGGGCCAGCCCTCGGCCGCGTCGGCATGCTCGAACCCGTCCCGCCAGTCCGACAGCGGCATGTAGTTGTCGATGCCGACGAAATCGATCTCCGGATCGGCCCAGAGCGGGTCGAGATGGAAGTACACGTCGCCCGAGCCGTCGCCCGGCTGGTGCCCGAAGTATTCCGACCAGTCAGCCACGTATCCGATCTTGGTCCCGGACCCGAGGATCGAGCGCACATCAGCGAGCAGATCCCGGTAGGCCTGCACGGCCGGATAGGTGCTGGCGCCCGACCGGATCGTCGTCAGTCCCGGCATCTCGGTGCCGATCAGGAAGGCGTCGACACCGCCCGCCGCCGCGCAGAGATGGGCATAGTGCAGCACCATGCGCCGCAGGCCCCAGTCGCCGGGCGTGCCTGTCCAGCTGACGCTCCCGCCCGAGACGATGAAGCTCGCGGGCGTGGCTGCGCCGAACAGCGCGGCGACCTGGCTTGCGGCCGTAGCCGTCTTGTCCACGGTCCCTGCAAACCCCGCTGCAGGCGAGCAGGTGATCCGCCCCCGCCAGGGGAACGCGGGCTGACCCGCCTCCACGGCGTTATCGGAATACGGGTTCGGCAGGCTGTTGCCGGGCGGCACATCCATCAGGATGAAGGGATAGAAGGTCACGCGCAGCCCGCGCGCCTTCATCTCCTGGATCGCCTGCACCACGGCGAAGTCGGACGGCGTGCCGCCATAGACCGGGCGATCCTGGTCGTCGCGGCTGACGAGGAAGGCATTGGCGTGGCTGACGCCGTTGACCGACCAGCTGGCAGGCGTGGTCGACTTGACCGACACCTCGACGCCCGGCCGCACCTTGCAGGATCCTGCGCGCAGGTCGTCGCCGAACCAGGCCACGACGAGGCTGACGCTTTCGACCGCCGGGGCCATGGCCTGCAGCCGGTCGAGCGCCTCCACCATGTCGGTGGAGGCGGCCAGAGCGTTCAGGTTCTCGGGCACCGTCGCGCCGCCATCGGTCTTCCGGATCGCCTGCGTGGCGTAGGTGAACTCGCCCGAGGCGGGGATCATGGTGACGGCCTGCGTCAGTCCCTCGGCGGTGTCGGGATCGGCGAGCGGCCGGAAGACCTCGAAGGAGAGTTGCGGCAGGCGGTTGCCATAGGTCGAGAGCGCCAGCTCCTCGAAGACCACATAGGCGGTGCCGCGATCCACGACTGCGCGCCCGAGGCGTAGAGCTTGGTCAGCTGGAAAGCGGTCGTCGTGCCGTCGCCGGTGCCGATCGCC
>NZ_WIND01000053.1 GCF_009697225.1 Halovulum marinum | reverse complement strand
AAACAGATAGCGGTTTTTCTGAGCCATAAGAGCACCTTAACATGCTCTCAGACCTACTCAGCTGGAATAGACCCTCTCCGAAATACCCCCGCCGGAGGCCGCCGCCAGCCGCCGGAGGGCACCGCCCGCGCACCTAAAGCCAGGCCGCCCCGCGCACCCCCGAGGCATCGCCGTGCATGTTCTTCACCAGCCGGGTGCGGAACCGGTCGCCGAACACGTGCGGGCGGATCCGCTCGGGCACGGTGTCGTACAGCCGGTCGATGTTCGACACGCCGCCGCCCAGCACGATCACGTCCGGGTCCAGCGTGTTGACGATCACCGCCAGCGAGCGCCCCAGGCGATCCTCGTAGCGCTTCATCGTCGCTTCGGCGTCCGGGTCGCCCGCCGCCGCCAGCTCGGCGATCTGGGGGGCTTCGGGGCCGGTGCCGTGCTGCAATCCGCAAACCCGCTCGTGATCCGACTTCAGGCTCGGTCCGGACAGCCAGGCCTCGGTGTGGCCGGGGCGGCCGCAGCTGCACAGCGGGCCGGGGCGCTCGTCGTCGGTCGGATCGGGCAGGGGGATGTGCCCCCACTCGCCGCCGATGGCGTTGATCCCCTCGATCACCCGGCCATGCACGGCGATGCCGCCGCCGACGCCGGTGCCGAGGATGGCGCCGAACACCACCTGGCAGCCGGCGCCGGCGCCGTCCACCGCCTCGGACAGGGCGAAGCAGTTGGCGTCGTTGGCGACCGCCACCGGCCGCTCCAGCGCCGCGTTCAGGTCGCCGCGCAGGTCGCGCCCGTGCAGCCAGACCGAGTTGCCCATCGACACGTGCCCGGTATCCCGGTCGACCGAACCCGGAACGCCGATGCCCACCCGGTCCGCCTTGCGGCCGGCGTCGGCCTCCAGCGCCTCCATCAGGCCGCGGATCGCCCGGATGCCGCCGTCGTAGTCGTGACGCGGCGTCGGCACCCGGCCGGTCGCCAGCGTGGTGCCGTCGCCGTCCAGCGCGATGCCGGCGATCTTGGTGCCGCCGTAGTCGAATCCGATGCGCATGCCGCCCCCGATGGTCCGCCGTTTCCGACTGTTTACAGCCTGCGGACCCGCGCCGAAAGCCTGTCGCGGCCTCAGCCGCCGACGCGCAGCGCGATCTTTCCGGTGAAGCCCTTGTCCTGGAACGCCGCCTGCGCCGCGCGGATCTCGCGCAGCGGATAGGTCTCGGCGATCAGCGGGCGGATCTCGCCGCGCTCGACATGGCCGACCAGGTCGGTGAACACCGAATCCGCCTGCCTGGTGCAGCCCAGCAGCGTCAGGTCCTTCAGGTAGAGCGTGCGCAGGTCCAGCTCGACGATCGGCCCGGCGATGGCGCCCGCCACCGCATAGCGCCCGCCCGGGCGCAGCGCGTCCAGCAGCAGCGGCCAGCGCGGCCCGCCGACAAGGTCCAGCACCACGTCGAACGCGCCTTCGGGAAGATCATCCTCGCGGCCCAGCACCGCGTCCGCGCCCAGATCGCGCAGCGCCTTGGCCTTGGCCGGGCTGGTCACCGCCGTGACATGCGCCCCGCGCCGCTTCGCCAGCTGGATTGCCGCCGAGCCGACGCCGCCCGAAGCGCCGGTGACCAGCACCCGCCCGGTTCCCAGGCCGGTGCGCTGGATCATCCCCTCGGCGGTCGAGAAGGCGCAGGGAAAGCTGGCCAGTTCCACGTCCGACAGGTCAGACTGGACCCGGACAGCGTGTTCGGCCCACGTCACCGTGTAGTCGGCGAACGCTCCGTCATATTCCGAGCCGAAGGTCATCAGCGGCAGGTCGCTGCCCGGGTCCATCGGCGGGTGCATCGGGCGCACCATGACACGCTCCCCCACGCGGGCGGCGTCCACGCCCTCGCCCACCGCCGCGATCCGCCCGCAGCAGTCCGCGCCCTGAACGCGCGGGAAGCTCAGCGCGCCGGCCCAGCCGCCGTCCGCGGGCGCGTCGTCATAGCCCGCGGCGCCCGAGGCGGTGTCGCCCCGCACCGAGCGCGAGTACCAGCCGATGCGCGTGTTGATGTCGGTGTTGTTGACCGCCGAGGCGCCGACCCGGATCAGCACCTGCCTTGGGCCGGGTTGCGGCACCGGCAGATCCTCGCGCCATTCCAGCACCTCGGGGCCGCCGTGGCCGGTCAGCACCACGCCGCGCATGGTGGTGGGAATGTCCTGCATCTTCGCCTCCGTCTCGGGTAGAACGATCCTTCTACCTGTGCAGGTAGAACGTTCGCTTCCGGAATGGGCGTAGTGAAGTCAACAATCTCGTTTCCAAGCAAATACATTGACTTGCCTTCCGGCCGGACATGATGGGGCA
>NZ_WIND01000052.1 GCF_009697225.1 Halovulum marinum | reverse complement strand
GCGGTCACCGGCAAGGGCGTCAAGGGCGTGGTGGACGGCAAGGCTGTCGCGCTCGGCAATCTGGCGATGATCCGCGATCTGGGATTTGAGGCGGGCGACCTGACCGCCAAGGCCAATGCCCGCCGTGACGAGGGCGAGACGGTGATGTTCGTGGTGCTGGACAGCGAGATTGCCGGTCTCGTCAGTGTCGCCGACCCGGTGAAAGAGACCACACCCGCCGCCATCGAGGCGCTGCACGACCTGGGTTTCCGCGTCATCATGGCCACCGGTGACAACGAACGCACGGCCAAGGCCATCGGCGCGCGTCTGGGCATCGACGAGATCCGGGCCGATGTGCTGCCCGAGGACAAGGCGCGGATCATCAAGGAGTTGCAGCAGGAAGGCCGCAAGGTCGCGATGGCCGGGGACGGCGTGAACGATGCGCCCGCGCTGGCACAGGCCGATGTCGGCATTGCCATGGGCACCGGCGCCGATGTGGCTATCGAAAGCGCGGGCATCACGCTGGTCAAGGGCAACCTCGACGGGATCGTGCGGGCGCGGCGGCTGGCGCGGGCCACGATGCGCAACATCCGCCAGAACCTGTTCTTCGCGCTGATCTACAACGCTTCCGGCGTGCCGGTCGCGGCGGGGGTTCTTTTCCCATTCTTCGGCATCCTGATCAGCCCGATGTTCGCCGCCTTCGCCATGAGCGCGTCATCGATTTCGGTGGTGCTCAATTCCCTGCGACTGAGAGGTGCAAGAATATGAGACAAGATGTCATTCGGGGCGCGCTGGCCGCTCTTGCGCTCACCGCCACGGCGAACATGGCGACGGCGCACGAATTTACCGCCGGGCTTCTGGTGGCGGGTGAGGAACGAGAGGCGCGTCTCGCCGAGGCGGCCAACGGATTCCTGTTGGCGGCGGATGAGCGCGACGGGCATTCGGCCGAAACGTCAGACGGCCATCTGGGCGGGGTGGATGTGCAGCTTCTGCCGCTGCCTGCCGAAGCGGCAGGCCAGGTCGCCGGGTTGGTCGGGACGCCCCGGACACCGCCCGACGTCCTGGTCGTGATCGGACCGGAACCGGACGCATCCGCCGCCGCCGCATCGCTTGCTTTCGCCGGCGTCATGTTGCGTCCCGGTGCGCTTCCCAACGGCTGGGCCGCCGACAATGACGCCAGCAGCTTTGCCGCGCGCTACCGCAGCACCTACGGCGCAGCCCCCACCGAGGCCGCGGCGCTTGGCTACAACGCGGCCCGGCGGCTGGATATCGCGGTGCGTCCGCTCGACGGTGTCGCCCCACGAGCGGCGCTCGAGGCCTCCCTCGCCGAGACCGAAAGCGGCACCAACTGGCAGGAGGACGTTCGATGAAGGAGAGGCCAAAGCCTCGTTTCTGACGTTACCCCCGAGGACCCGGACGAACCGGACATATCAGACCGAAACGTCGCCTCGACGCCGCCCGCCTCGGTCCGGCGATCGCGCGCCGGCGTCTATCTGATCTTTGCCCCGGCGGTACGTAGCCTGCTTCTGGGTTACGAGCACCGGGTGCACATCCCGTGCAGCGGATTGCTCATCTGGCTGCCATTGGTGCTTTGCGGTCGGCATGCACATCTTCATGCATGGCCGTCATGACGGACATGGCGCCGGAGACGACAAGACGTGACCGTCCGGAACGGCATATGGCCTTCGGTTGCTGGTATTCATCAACTCCGGGTTTGCATCATCTTCGCCTTCAGCTTTTTCAAGCCGCAGACTTCGCGTCCGGCTGGCTGCAATCGACCCGGCCGGATATCGACTGGCTGGCCCTCGGCTGGCAGTCAAACCCACACTTCGGCCCCGTCCACATCATGAGTTTCGCCCTGATCAGAGGCGGCTTCCGGGTGATATCTGTGGCGTGACTCCATCCATGGTCGGCGCAAAGACAGGCGCGGTTGGCCACGACAGGCCCATACGCCCGCATTCGCCATCCCAATTACGCGGGATTCGTTCTCATCATGCTGGGCTTTCTTGTGCAGTGGCCAACCATCCTGCCGCTCGCGATGTTCCCGGTGCTGGTCTGGATGTACGCCCGTCTGGCCAGAAACGAGAAGGCAGTCAGTTCCGCGCGATTCGGGGAGGCCTATTTGAGCTATATCAAGGCGGGACCCGCGTTTTTTTCTTGAGGTTTCAGGAGCGACTCGGGAAACCGACTCGCCGTGAACTGAAATCGACAAGGAGTAAGTCATGAAGACGCCGTATATGGCATTTGCCGCAACTCTTGTATTTTTGACATCCCAGTCGGCAATCGCTGACTCTCACGTCATGCAAGGAGACATGATGAGCAACGGACTGATGATGCCGTCCATGAGTTCGTCCGAGGGCCGAAAGCTTTTTGCATCGAAGGGATGCGTCGTATGCCACTCGGTCAACGGCGTCGGTGGAGAAGACGCGTCGATGCTGGATGCGGAGTTCATGGACATACCGATGAACCCCTTCGAGTTCGCCGCCCGCATGTGGCGTGGCGCCCCCGCGATGATCGAAGCGCAGGAGGACGAACTGGGATATCAGATCGAGTTCACGGGTGAGGAACTCGCCGCGATCATTGCCTTTGTCCACGACCCCGACGAACAGGCAAAGTTTTCCGAGGCGGACATCCCGGACGCGCTCAAGGAGATGATGGAGCATTTGGAGGAAGAGGAAGACCACGACTAGACGAAACTGGATCTGCGCGAAATGACCGGGCGGAAATACCGGGATTGAGGCATTCATCGAGAGTGGTGAAGAAAAGTGTACAGGATGGCCGTGAAGAAGTTCGCTATTGCAATGCTTCCTTGCCGGCGGACCAGGGACAAGTCTTGCCGCCCAGTCCGATGAAGACCGCGACCGGCCGAGGGTCAGCACCCAGATGCATGGCGCCGACGCCGCAAACCCTGCGCCTGATCCCGAGACAATCAACCTGCCCGAAACCCTTAACGCGCCAGCCTATTTCGGCCAGATTGCTTTCGAACGCGCCTGTTCGTCCTGCCACGGCACCAACGGCGCCGGCGGGACGGGCACGGGCCCGCCGTTGATCCATCCTGTTTACGAACCCGGTCATCACGGAGATACGGCAGGTCCATGCGGCGGGCTTGGTCCTTGGTCAGAAGCGGCGTATCCTCGGTCCGCTCGGATCCACCGCGCCCCTCAAACGGGTTGCGCCCGACAGCGCGCGACCGGGTCACGACGCGCTTTGTGGTGTGGCCCACAGCCTGGCTCAGCTCCTCGATGGTCTTCTGATCTGACGGGGTGAAGTGCAAGTGGCGTGTACGCCGGTCAGGTGCCTATGACGAGTTGCATGTCGTCTCCAAAAACGTAGGGCGGTATATCGAGGTTGCGTGGTGCCGGCCCTTTCCGGATCCGGCCAGAGGTGTCGTAGTGCGATCCGTGGCACGGGCAGAACCAACCGCCGAATTCACCCACCGCCGAACCGTCCTGGCCCAGGGGGATACAGCC
>NZ_WIND01000051.1 GCF_009697225.1 Halovulum marinum | reverse complement strand
GATCTGGATCACCTGTCCCATCGGCCTTGATGTCTCGTTCTCGTCCATTCTCAGCTCCTCTCAGCCAGTCTGAAAGGGGCCGCCCGCGTGGTCAAATGTGCGAAAGACTTTGTACGTTATCGTTGAACGATCGTTCATCTGGACCTCCTTTTTTGGCTTCGTACTAAAGACGCGGCCCGACGAAACACATTACAGGGATTGGCAACCCCTCAGGCTTGGTCGATACGGAAGCAAGGGCGTCGGTCAGCCGTAGGACGGCATCGATTTCAAGCCACCGCATCGCGGTAGGCTGTCAGCCGACCGGGGCCGCCAGTTACAAAAGCCGTCGCGCGGCCCATCCGATCAACTCGAAACCACGCGCGCGCCAGCCGCGCGAATGCCAGGTCCGAAGCGTGATTTCACGGGCATCTGAAATATCTCGCAGATACTGCGCCCGCAACTGCCCGGCCAGAACGCGGTCACGCGCAAAGAGGACCAGCTCCTGATTGATGAACAGGCTTCGGTAGTCGAGGTTTGCCGACCCGACGATCGACCAGCCTGCATCGACGACAGAAGTCTTGGCATGCAGTTGACGGGGCAGATACTCGTAGACCCTCACACCCGCCGAGAGAAGCGGCGCATATGCCGCCCGCGTCGCCCAGCCGGCGACCAAGGGATCGCTTCTGCGGGGCACCAGCAGACGGACATCCACCCCGCGACGCGCGGCATCCTGAAGCGCCCGGTCGACCACGGTGCCCGGGCTGAAATAGGGCGACGTCAAATAGACACAGGATTGTGCCATCCCGATCAGTCCCGCGTGCAGACAGGCGAGCCTTTTCTGACACTTGCGCGAATAGCTAGGCACCAGCAGTCCTTCGATGCCCTCGGCCTCTTCGGGAATTGCGTTTGTCGGAAGCGGGCGAGCCTCCCGCCAGAGTCGAATGAAATGACTTGCGGCAAGCGTCGCCAACGGCCCCTGGACGCGCACATGGGTATCGCGCTGGCGGCTCGCACCGTGAAGCCGACGCGAGTTCAACCGGCGAATGTTAAAACCGCCCAGGAACGCTTCCCGGCCATCCACGACGAGAAGCTTGCGGTGGTTGCGCTGGAAATATCGCAGCGGGTGTCGGAGATCAAAGGGACGAAACCAGCGAAACCGCACGCCGCTTCGTTCCAGTTCCCGCCGAAACTTGTCGAAATCCCGCAGGCCAGCACCAAAAGCGTCGAGGTGCAACCGGACGTCAAGCCCGGCGCGCGCCTTGGCTGCGAGCGCGGCGACAAAACGCGCCCCGACTTCATCGGCGGCAAAGATGTAGGATTCCATCCAGATCGCTTCGGTGGCGCCCTCGATCTCTGCGATCATCGTATCAAACAGGGCATCCCCCTCGACAAACAGCTGGAAATCACCCGACCCTTCGCCCAGATTTGGCACACAGATCGCTGCCCGCGCCTGTGGCATCGTCAGGGACTTTTCGCGAGGTGCGCGAGGGGTGCTCATGATCGCGGCCTACCGCCCCACTGGTCCGGTCGCAACATCGACGTCACGATGTCGGAGCCATGCTTGTAACGCGAAAAGGCAAGACTGCACATCCGTCAGGTATTCGCTGTTTCATGGGCGCCGTGCTGGCACCAGACACAATCGCAGTTGTTGTGGCTGCAACTGCGGTCCTGCAAAGGGTTGCGATAGTGAAAACGGGCGAGCGGCAGCAGCAGGCGCTTGGGCAATGACAGCCGATAGGCCTGACCCAAAGCATCGCCCGTGTCGGTCGATCCCAGCTTTCCGATCAGATAGTCGATCCCGCGGGGGCCCGTCTGGTTGAACAAGTACCGATTGACGACACCACCGCGCAGGCCGGGTTGCAGCGCCTCACGCCAGGCTTTCGTGTAGTCGGCGCCGCTGATCAGGCTTTGGGCCGCCAGCCGCCCGGATCGCATCGCATAGCGCAGCCCGAATCCTGCCAACGCGTCCTGAAAACCCGCATGCTCGCCGATCACAGGGTTTCCGCCCTGCATCGCCGTGCGCGGCAATCGGACATTCCCGAAACCGCCGAAACCTCCTGGCGTATTCATTTCCAAGCCCGTGTGACGCTTGAAGTATTCCACGGTTGCCGCGAGATATTTCGCTTGATCGCGAAAGCCCGAGAACATGCAACTGGCCACCGTGCCACGCCCCTGGTGCACGAGCAGATAGGCGTAGCCTTTCGGGGCAAGCTCTGTCCCGAACGCCAGCCACGCGCCATCGGCCATACAAGTGTCAAAGACGTATCCCACGGCGATGATATCGGCCCGCCGAGGTCCGCCTGCCAGGATCATGTTGGTCGTGGCAATTTTCACGCGATCGTTGAATCGCACCTCGGCACCGGCCGCGCGGGCCTGATCCAGCAAAGCCCGGTCAAGCGTTCCCGGCGCAGTGCCGCGCCGCAAGAGATAGAACAGGGGCTTCGATCCATGCACCCGGTGAGCCTTGGCATGGCTGTCGAAGACGATGCCTTCGGTTACACTGCGATGATCGAAATCGGCGGCAACACCGGCATCGGCCAGTTCGTCCAGAACGTTCTGCGCGTCGCTCCAGTTTTCCAGGCCCTGGAAGTCATCGTGGAACCGATGGCCAACATCTTGGTGCCATTCTCGCACCACGACACGACGATTGGCCTTGGCCAAAACGATTGCACAGACCAGCCCCGCTGGGCCGGCGCCGACGATTTCAATCGTTTTATCTTTAGGGTCGGCGGAACCTGGTGCTGGCGCCATGATACAAACCCTGTTCGATGTGATCGACGTCCTGAAAGGCCTGATTTATGTCCGCACTGTGAGTCAGATCCCGTAGGCCCAGGCCGGCAGCCGGCCCATGTTGACATCCGCCATCCCGACACCGGGCACGTTTTCGACGGCGACGCGAATTGCATTCTCCTCAAAATCGCTGTCGGCGACACCCCAGACGGCGACATTCCCGTTTTCCACCGTGTAGTTGATCAGGTTGACCGCTGCACCGGGCACTTCTTTCAGAGCCTCGTCAATCTTCGCACGCAGCACGCGGTCATCGTCCGACGGCCCAGGCAGCGCCCTGTCCTGAAGCGCCGACAGCGCATGAAGCAGGTTCGCCCGGCCGACAATGCCGACCACTTTATCGGATCGCACCACCGGCACTCGCTTGATCCGGTGCTTTTCCAGAAGACGCGCGATCGCGGCGACTTTGGTATCTTCTTCGACTGAAACGATATCGCGGGTCATCACGTCCTTGACGCGATGGCTTTTGAGCTTAATGAAATCCTGGGCGGAGCCGCTTACCCCGTCCAGCAGCTCAAGCCACCACGACCGGCGCCGGCCGTCGGACTCGCGGACTCGCCGCATGAGATCGCCTTCGCTGACCAGACTCTTGAGTTCGCCGTTTGCGTCTAGCACGGGCAGCGCGCTGACGTGATGGTCGAGCATCAGGCGCACTGCGTCCTCGATTTTTCCTTCCAGCTGGACCGAGATCACGGATGTTGTCATGATATCATTAGCTTGCATGTCATGTTCTCCTTCCTGGACTATTGGACGATTCGCCGGTCAGGTACCGATGACGAGTTGCAGATCGTCACCCAGAGTGTAAGGCGGGATGTCGAGATTGCGTGGTGCCGGTCCTCTTCGGATCCTGCCTGATGTGTCGTAATGCGATCCGTGGCACGGGCAGAACCAACCGCCGAATTCACCCACCGCCGAACCGTCCTGGCCCAGGGGGATACAGCC
>NZ_WIND01000050.1 GCF_009697225.1 Halovulum marinum | reverse complement strand
GCCGCCGGTGAGGGGTTATCTACGGATCCACACCCCGACTCGCAAGACCAAAATGCGCTTTTCAGGCATTTTTTTGGTCGAAGCGCCTCAAGCCCATGACGGTCAACGATTTTTCGGGATCGTACCGGGCTCGCGGGTGCCCGCGCCGCCCAGCGCGAACAGCCCGGCAAGGCCGCACATGGCGATCGGGAACAGGGTGAAGAATCCGACCCCGAAGGCCCAGTACATTGCCGCCGCCGCGCCCAGCAGCAGCACCGCGCCCATGAACGGGCGCAGCACCGCCATCGCCCCGCCCGAGATCGCCAGCAGCGGCGCGATCACCCCCATGACGCGCAGCGTCTCGGCGTTTTCCGGGCGGACGGCGAACTCGGCGCCCTCCGACTCGACCCAGCCGGTGAAGGCGATCCAGCCGGCGACCGAGATCCCGACGATCAGCCCCAGTATACCGCCGATGATGCCCAGAATGACCGCTGCCTGTTTCATGCCTGCTCCCTGCGCTGCGTGTTCTTCAGATATGAAGGGCGCGCGGGGTTCCAAGCCTGGCGCGCGATGAAGCCGTCGATCTCGGGGGCGTAGCAGCGCACGGTCGCGGCCGGCGGCAGCGCGTCCGTCGCCAGGATCCGGCGCAGGCGGCCGGCGGCGCGGTCCTCGGCGCGGCAGACGCGCAGCTCGGCGATGGCGTAGCCGCGGGCGCGCAGGCAGGCCTGCAGCCGGGCGCGCCGCTGCACCGGGTCGGCGGTGCGGGCGGCGTCGGTGATCCGGTCCTGCGGCAGCGCCGCGCCGGCGCCGATCGCCGCCAGCTCGCACGCCTCCAGGTCGGCGGCGCGCGCGGCGACCGGGGTGCCGGTCTTCCAGATCACCTGGGCATAGTCGGCGCCGGGGTCGGCCGGCGTCTCCGCGGCGCAGGCGGCCAGCGCCAGCGCCGCGGCAAGCCCGATGCGCACCGCTGTCGTCAGGCGCTGGCCGGCGGCTGAGTGGTCAGCATGCCGCCCTGGCTGGGATCGAGGCAGATGATGCTGTCCAGCGGCGGCTGCACGTTCGGCCGCACCACCAGCGTGCCGCGGCTGAAGTCGGCCTGGCGGCAGACCGGCAGTTCGGTGACGGTGTAGCCCTTGTTCGACAGGCAGCGCTGCACGAAGCTCGCGACCTGCGCCGGATCGGTGCCGGCGGTGGCGTCGGCGATCTCGGCCTGGGTGGCGTTCGGCGGCAGGCCGCGGCCGCTGAGCTCGCATTCGTTGATGTCGTAGGCCCGCGTCACCAGCGGCGTGTTCGCCTTGTAGGTGAAGGGCGTGGTCGCCACCGGCGGCTGCTGCGACGGCGCCTGCAGCACCGGCGGCGTGGCGCAGGCCGCGACTGTCAGAAGGACGGGAAGGGTACGAAAGATCTGGCGCACGTGGTCATCCGTTTCGATTGCGGGTTGCGTGAGGCTGCAGCCTACACCAGCAACGCCGGGCAATGAACCCGCTGTCATGCGCGTTGTCCGGGCCGGCGGCGGCGCGACCTCGGGCCGCTGCCGGGCGACGGCAGGGGCGGCCCGGGCGGACGGCCCCGCCGGCTCGGTCCTTCGGCTCAGTCCTTCGGGCCGATCATCTGCTCGGGGCGCACCACGCGGTCGAATGTCGCCTCGTCCACGAAGCCCAGCCTGATCGCCTCTTCCTTCAGGGTCGTGCGGTTCTTGTGCGCGGTCTTGGCGACGGTGGTGGCGTTGTCATAGCCGATCTCCGGCGCCAGCGCGGTGACCAGCATCAGGCTTTCCCACATCAGCTGGCTGATCCGGCCCTCGTCCGCCTCGATGCCCGACACGCAGTTGTCGGTGAACGCGACCGCGGCATCGCCCAGCAGCTGCATCGACTGCAGCACGTTGTAGGCCATCATCGGCTTGTAGACGTTCAGTTCGAAATGTCCCTGGCTGCCGGCGAAGCCGACGGCGGCATCGTTGCCCATGACATGCGCGCAGACCTGGGTCAGCGCCTCGCTCTGGGTCGGGTTGACCTTGCCCGGCATGATCGAACTGCCCGGCTCGTTCTCGGGCAGCATCAGCTCGCCCAGCCCGCAACGCGGACCCGAGCCGAGCAGGCGGATGTCGTTGGCGATCTTGAACAGGCTGGCGGCCACGGTCTTCAGCGCGCCCGACATTTCCACCAGCGCGTCATGCGCGGCCAGCGCCTCGAACTTGTTCGGCGCGGTGACGAACGGCAGCCCGGTGATCTTCGCGGCCTCGGCGGCGAAGGCCTCGGCATAGCCGCTCCTGGTGTTCAGCCCGGTGCCGACGGCGGTGCCGCCCTGCGCCAGCGGCCAGATGTTGCCCAGCGCCGCCTCCACCCGCCTGATCCCCTGCTCGACCTGGAAGGCATAGCCGCCGAATTCCTGGCCCAGCGTCAGCGGTGTCGCGTCCATGGTGTGGGTGCGGCCGATCTTGATGATGTCCTGGAACGCCTCGGCCTTCGCGGCCAGCGCCGCGTGCAGTTTCTTGAGCCCCGGCAGGGTCACGTCGCGGGCGGTCATCGCGACAGCAATATGCATCGCCGTCGGGAAGGTGTCGTTCGACGACTGGCTCATGTTGCAGTGGTCGTTCGGATGCACAGGCTTCTTCGAGCCCATCTCGCCGCCCAGCATCTCGATCGCGCGGTTGCTGATCACCTCGTTCGCGTTCATGTTCGACTGCGTGCCCGAGCCGGTCTGCCAGACCACCAGCGGAAAATGATCGTCCAGCTTGCCGGCCACGACCTCTGCCGCCGCCTGCACGATCGTGTCGCCGATGCGCTTGTCCAGCTTGCCCTGCGCCATGTTCACGGTCGCCGCGGCCTGCTTGATCACGCCCAGCGCGCGCACGACGGCGACCGGCTGCCGCTCCCAGCCGATGGGAAAGTTCTTCAGGCTGCGCTGGGTCTGCGCCCCCCAGTACTTGTCGGCGGGAACCTCGAGCGGGCCGAAGCTGTCGGTCTCGGTGCGGGTCGCGGTCATGGGTCGGGGCCTCGTTCTGATTGGACGCCGGTTCTATAGCGACAGGAACCTGCAATTCCAATGTGCGTTTGATCCCAGTCATGTCGCGCCACACGCGTCCGCGCCAGGCTGGCGCGCAGCAGGAAAGGAAAACCGATGGACGAGCTGACGATCCCCTCCGACATCATGGACGATCTGATCGAGCGGATGCGCATCCACATGGCGCGCGAGGACGTGCCCGCCCCGCCCCGCCAGCCCGACGAGTCCGAGGACGAAAACTACGGCTTCAGCATGGAAAGCCGCGCCGGCGATCCGCAGCGCCGCGAACTGGCCGACGAGATCGCCGGCCTCGACGACGAGCACCAGGCCGAACTGGTGGCGCTGATGTGGATCGGCCGCGGCGATTTCGAGCCGGCCGACTGGTCGCAGGCGCTGCGCGAGGCCCAGGCCCGGCACGAGGGGCCGACCGCCGACTACCTGCTGTCGCACCCGCTGGTCGCGGATCACTGGGCCACCGGCATCGAGGCGCTGCGCGAGCAAGGCTGACCCGGCGGCGCCGGGCGCGGCAGGCGCGGTGCTTCCGGCTCGGTGCTTCCGGCTCGGTGCTTCCGGCTCAGTGCTTCCGGCTCAGTGCTTGCGGAACTGGTCCAGGCTGACGATGTCGCCGCCCTTCTTCTCGGCCGCGACCTCGGCCTCGCGCGCCGACGCCGACGATGACGACTGCGACGACGCCGACGACGGCGGAGGGCTGTCGCCGGTCTCGTCGCCGCCCGGCTCCTCGCCAGCGTCAAACCGCAGGCCGAACTCGACCGACGGGTCGACGAAGGTGCTGATGGAATCGAACGGCACTACCAGCCGCTCGGGGACCTCACCGAAATTCAGCGTCACCGCGAACCGCTCGCCGGCGACGGACAGATCGCCGAACCAGTCCTGCAGCACGATGGTCATCTCCTCGGGATAACGCGCGCGCAGGTGATCGGGGATGTCCACGCCCGGATGGGTGGTGTCGAAGGTGATGAAGAAATGGTGTTTTCCGGGCAGCCCGTGACGCGCCACCTCGGACAGCACGTCCGCCATCAGGCCGCGCAGCGCCTTGTGCATCAACCGACCGTAGTGGAATCGCTTGACCATGCTGGTTCCCCTTGATTCGGCGCCCAGCATAACCGGATCGTCCGCGCAGGAAAGGGGGTCGGCCGACCGCAACCGATGAACGGCGCCCGCCGCCGGGATGGTCGCGCCGCGTCTGCTGCGATGCCTCGCACATCGGCTGCGCCGCTTCGTTCCCGCAACCCCACCACCGCGGCGCGGCTTCGGCTCGGGCAAGGAATCTCGGGGCAAGGAATCTCGGGGCAACGAATCTCGGGGCAACGAATCTCGGGGCAACGAATCTCGGGGCAACGAATCTCGGGGCAGGAAATGAAGTGCAGGCTTCTGTTGCCAGGTGCCTGCGAACCCCGCCAGCCCTTGCTAGAGGACTGGGCTTGGATTTCGGTTTGGCTACCGCTTACGCGGCAACGGCCACCGGAGCGTGGTTGTCGTTGGCAACTATACGCTTTGAGCCGATAACGGTGGCATCCTGCCGAGTGAAAGCAAACACCTTTACACGTCCGTCGATCCTGTTTCGGCCCCATTCGCCCCCAACGAGGGATGTCTGGTGGAGCCGCCGGGTACCGCCCCCGGGTCCGATCCGCTTATTCCGTGCGCGTTTATCACCATAGCCCCTTGCGGGACATTGCTAATCTAGGGCCCGCCCGGCGCTCTTGCAAGGGCAACGGGCGCGACCGCCGTGCGGCCGCCCCGTCCCGCCTTCCAACTTCCCCAAAGGGTCTATTCCAGCTGAGTAGGTCTGAGAGCATGTTAAGGTGCTCTTATGGCTCAGAAAAACCGCTATCTGTTTC
>NZ_WIND01000049.1 GCF_009697225.1 Halovulum marinum | reverse complement strand
CATCGCCGAGTGCCGTCTCCAGCCGCTCGGCCGCACCCGTGGCCTCGGTCAGCGCATCGCCGCTCGTCTCGTCGGTTCCCCGCACGGTATCGCGCAGCGCCTGCCAGCTTTCCAGCGGCGCGCGGGCCCCTTCGGCCAGGTCGCGCGCGGCCCCGCGATAGAGGTTGGCGGACGCGAGCGCCCGGTTCGCCGCCTCGGTCAGGCCGAGGTCCGGGGCCGTGAGCGGGTTGTCCTCGAAGGCCATGTCGAAGGCCGCCTGCGCCGCTGTCGTGGCAGCACTGGCCGCACCTTCGAAGCGGTTCTCGATCTCGCCGAGGTCGAGGTCGGGCACCAGCGAGATGCGCCGCTCAGACCCGAGCGCTTCGAGCCCCTGATTGATGCCGCCGATGAAGCCGTTGATGCGCGACACCACGCCGTTCAGCATCGCCTCGACGCCGTCGACCAGGCTGTTGGCTGCCTGGAACGCCAGATCGCCGATGGCGGCGGGCAGCAGACCCCAGATCGCCTTGATCGCCTCGTAGGCGCCCTCGAACGTGTTCGCGGCGGTGTTGCCGAAACCCACGACGCTCTCGATGGCGCTCTGCATGCCGGATGCGGCGTCGGCCTTCAGGTCGAAGAACATCGCCGTGGCGGCCGCGCCCGCAGCCGCTGCGCCCATCCTGATGCGCTCCCAGACCTCGACCGCGACGTCTTTCAGCAGCGACATCGCCCCGCCGAAGCCCCCCGCACCGGAGACGAGCCGGGTGAACTGATAGACAAGCTCGCCCGCGCCGACGATCAGCGCCCCGATGCCGGTCCGGATCAGCGCCCCGCGCAGGACGACCAGCGCCGTGGCGAGGCCGCGCACGGAGAGCGCGGCAGCGGCCATGCCAGCCACCCAGCGGCCCGCGAGGAAGGCCGCGAAGGTCGCGGCATAGGTGGTCAGGCGGCCGATGTTGTCGAAGAGACCGCGGATCGCGATGCCGAGCGGCCCGGTGCGGCTGGCGACCGCCGCCATGGCGTTGGCGACGGCTTCCAGCGCAGGCGCTGCGGCAACCGCCAGTTGGTTCGATAGCCCGCGCCAGATCAGCCCGAGCCTTGATATGGCGTCGTTCGTGCGCTCGATCTGGTCGGCATCCTGTTCGGAGACGACGACGCCGAAGGCGAGCACGTCCTCCGTCGCCTGGCGCAGCGTCGCCGTGTCGATCCGCGACATGGCGATGGAGCCTTCCTCTCCGAAGAGTTGGCCCGCGACCGCCGCGCGTTCGGCTGCGGGCACGAAGCTCTCGATGGCGGCGTTGATCGCGCCCACGCGCTGATCCAGCGGCAGCGCAATCAGGCCGGTGGCGGAAAGTCCGAGCCGGTCAAGCGCATCGGCGGCGGGGCCGGTCCCGGCGGCCGCCTGGCTGAGACGGCGCGTCAGATCCTTTGTCGCCTGCTCGATGCCGGACATCGACACACCAGCCAGTTCGCCCGCGCGCTCCAGCGTCTGGATCGAGGCGACAGTGGTGCCGAGGGACTGGGCGAGCTTAGCCTGCGCATCGACCGTCTGCAGACCGGAGCGGATCATCGCCACGCCCGCCGCGGCGGCAGCTGCAACTGCGGCAGCAGCGGCTACGGCAACGCGACGGGAAAACGCCGCTAGCCTCGCGTTCGCCGCCTCCATCTCCCGGCTGAGCCGACCGAAGCCGCGCGACCCGGCCTCGCCGACACCTTCCAGTTCGGCGCGCACCTGCCGCCCGCCCACGGCCGCGAGGCGGACGCTGACCCTCTTCTCAGCCATGGGAGTGATCCATCTGTTCGTTAAGTTTGGCGACCATCACCGCTTCGATGACGGGCAGCAGTTCGGCCATGGCGAGCGGCGGCACGCCGAGCGCGTCACCGAGCGCGAGCGCCGCCGACATGTCCCAGCCGATCACCGCGCCCGGCAGCACCCGGAGCTGGCCGCCGAGGCGGCCGACCAGGTCCCAGACCTGCCAACCCTCCGGCGTTTCCGGACGGTTCAGCCGCGCCGGGCAGTCCGGGCAGGCTTGCTCGCGGCCCTCGCAGGGTGCGCAGGCTTGGCAGTATCGCTCGCCCCCGCCGAAGGACCATTCGGCGAGAGCGCGGAGGCGTTTTTTTCCTGCTCCAGCAGCAGGCCCTTGGAGACGTAGGTCAGCTGGAAGGCTTCGAAGATCGGCCAGACGTCGAGCAGCGCGTCGATGGCCTCGGGGCTGGGATCGATCGGCTTGCCGTCGGCATCGCCGATGCCCTCCCAGGCGAGCACGGCCCGCCGCGCCAGCGCCTTGGCGAAGGTAACCGCGCGCTCCTCGTCGGACGCCTCCTCGGGTACCGCTTCCACGGCCGGGTCGCTGCGGGTCGCCACCATCAGCGCGGTGGTCAGCGGGCGTAGTTGCACCCGGACTCCGGGCGCGAGGTCATGCCAGCGCGGCGCGTTCGTCAGGTCGAGCGTCAGCATCAGTAGGTCTCCACATCATTCACGAGGGTTGCGGTGCACATCCGGCCAACGACGCTGTCGCGGGCGGCCTGCCAGTCGAAGGTCGCCTGAACGCCCTGCGGCCCGGAGATTTCGATCCGGGGGCGCGGCAGGTAGACGGCGTGCACGGTGAAGGTGAAGCTCTCGCCGGACGGCAGGACGTAGGCGAACTCCATTTCGCAGGCCTCGCCGTTGATCGCCTGCGTCACCAGCGTCTGGTCGGCGAAGCGGACCTCGATCCGGCCGGTCAGCGCCGCGATGGACGGGTCGGCCCCGTCGATGCGGCCGTCCGAGCGGATGGTCTCGATCCGGTCGAGATTGTTGGCATAGGTGATCTCGGCCGAGACCACGTTGCCGAGGGCGGTCCCGTTCCGGGTGATCGCGCCGTTGAAATGGCCGAAACGCTTCAGCTCCAGCGCCGCGGGCGTCCCGGCGCTGGTCGTGGTGCCCACCGTCTCGCCCTGCGCCACCAGCCGCGCAGTCGCCGTCAGCAGCCCCGAGCGCTGCATCTGCCAGGTCAGCTGGTCGAGCACGCAGCCGGAATACATCGCGAAGCGCGGCGCCTCGGGCATGCCGGTCTCGATGGAGAGGCTCGGCAGCGTCCAGGCGCCCGACTGGAATTCGT
Source organism: Halovulum marinum (assembly GCF_009697225.1). Classification (GTDB taxonomy): domain Bacteria; phylum Pseudomonadota; class Alphaproteobacteria; order Rhodobacterales; family Rhodobacteraceae; genus Halovulum; species Halovulum marinum. Next base: position 2,841 of record NZ_WIND01000049.1, on the reverse strand, counting down.
GGGTGAAGGGGCCCGGCGCGGTGCCCGTGGTCGCAGGCTGACCGAAGGCCGCCTTCAGCCAGAACCCGAAGGCCTCGGCATCGAGCGGCACCACGACATCGCCGTCCGCCGTCACCGCGTCCTTGATCGGCGCCAGCGGGTCGCGGCCGTAGCCCAGCAGCTCCGAGTTCAAGAGCGGCTGCTCGGCGCCGAGCGTGGTGCTGGCAAACGGCATCTTCGTGAAGCCGCCCACAGGCGGCGTTCCATAGGTCGTCTCGAACGCAAGCGCCATCAGCGCTCGCGCCCCCTGGGCTCGTGCCATCGTCGTCTCCTGTCGTGAGAGAGGGTCAGCCGAGCGGATCGGCCGTGGAATAGTGCAGCACCACCGGGATCACGGCCGCCTTCAGGCTGGCTGCGCCCTCAATGGGCAGATCGACCGGCCGTGGCGCCTCCGCCTCGACCCAATCGCAGAGGCCGCCGAGGGTACGGTCGGCGGCGAGCGCCGTGCCGATGCTGGCGGTCAGGGTGTCGAAGGCGCCGTCACGGTCGCCGCCCTGAACGACCGCCTCGATCTCGGCCCGGTGCTGGTAGTGGTAGGCCAGCGGCGACAGCGTCACCTCCGGCTCCCCCGGCTCGCCATCGCGCAGGATCAGCAGGCCATCGGCCGGAATGCGCTCGGGCAGCACCTCTCCGCGCAGGGCCGTGGCAGGCAGCGCCGAGAGCCGCGCGTAAAGTGCGGTGAGGATGGCTTCGCGGGGGGTCTTCATGACCAGTGACTGGATCCTATTGGGCCCTGACCGAGCGCACCACGAATGGCGGCGCAGAGCGCATCCGTAGCGGCGCTTCTTGCGTCTATTGCCACATCGAGAACCAAATGAGACGGCCTTGCCGGGGCGATCTCGGGCAGCGCGATCAAGTCCTCCCCCTGCGCACTCTCTGCCAAAAGCGCCACAGCCATGCCCGCGGCCACGGCCGCCCGCACACCGATCCCGCTCTCGCTGGTGAAGACCGTACGGTAGGCGCGCCCCGTTGCAGAGAGGTCAGCGAGCGCCACGTCCCGCCACCAGCAGGCGCGGTCGAAGACGGCAACCGGCAGTGGGTCACGGCGGGCCGCGTCATGATCGCGCGACGCCATCCACACCAGGCGCTCGGTGCGCAGACGCTCCTGAGTGGGACCGATTTCGGGCACCTCGTAGACGGCCAGATCCAGTTGCCTACGCGCGAGCGCACCCTCGAAGTCATCGCCAAGCGCACAATGGACCTCGAGCTCCATCCGTGGATGGGCGCGGCAGAATGCGGCAATGACGTCCGCCAGAACACCCCGCGCCACGTCCTCGGCGATCCCGACACGCGCTCGCCCTGCGATCTCGTCCGTGCGAAAACCCGCAAGCGCCGCATCAAGAGCCCCGGTGACCTGGCGTGCAACGGGCAGGAGCCGTTCTCCCGCTGGTGTCGGCACGACACCCCGACCGTGCCGCGCGAGCAGCGGCTGACCGATCACGGCCTCGAGCTGTTTCAGTTGGAGACTGGTAGCGGACTGAGAACGGTGTATCCGCGCCGCACCACCGGTCACGCTGCCTGCCTCGACGATCGCGAGGAAGGTGCGCAGGAGATCGCTGTCGAGTTGAGGCATTTGAATTTCCGATGGCTGAGTTCTAAACTACCCGTTTCTCAAATTCCTTACCAGATCCCATTCTGTTCGCGGCACCCGAGTGGAGGAGCGCGCATGACCCTGATCGAAACCCTTCGCATCACCCCGCCCTGGCTGCGGCTCGTATATTTCACCCTCGTCGCGGGCCTTGTCGCCGTCCTCGTGGTTGCGCCTGGTCATGCCCTGGCGACAGCCCGTTTCGTCGTAATGGGGCTCATCGATGTCACGCCGATCGTTATTCCCGGAATACTGCTCGCCGCATGGGTCACCGCGAGCGGGGCGAGTGATCGCGCGGCGGAAGTCATGCGAGGCCGGACGGCGCTGACGGTTATCTTCGCTGCAGCCGTCGGCGCGGTTACTCCTGTTTGTGGTGTAACGGTTCTTCCGCTGATGGCGGGGCTGCTTGCCGCCGGTGTGCCACTGGCTCCTGTGATGGCGTTTTGGCTGTCCTCGCCCATCACCGATCCAGCGATGCTGTCCCTCACTGCTGCGACGCTCGGTTGGACGTTTGCCGTCGGGAAGACAGTCGCGGCGGTTGGGCTGGGTCTCTTCGGCGGTTTCACCACGGCAATCCTGGACGGCTCAAGCTGGACGACAAGCCCGCTGCGCCGGAACCGCATCACCGGGTCGCTCGGGCAGTCCTGCGGGATGGAGAACGTCAACTTCCGAGCGGCGATCTGGGCCGAGCCCGCTCGCCGCGCCCGCTTCGGACGCGAAGCATGGTCGGTCACCCGGCTCATGCTGATCGTGCTGATCCCTGCTTTCGCGGCAGAGTATGCGCTCAACGCCGCGCTCGCACCGGATGCGCTGTCGGCTTACGTAGGAGCCGAGAGCGCGTTCGCCGTGCCACTCGCCGTGCTGGTCGGCGGGCCAGCCTACATCGACGGATACGCCGCGCTACCGCTCACTCGCGCGCTTATGGACGCCGGGATGGCCCCCGGCGCGGCGATGGCTTTCCTCGTGTCAGGCGGAGTGGTCAGCATCTGGGGTGCCATGGCCATCGCGCCGGTGCTGAGATTGAAGCCGTTTGTTCTCTACCTGTTACTGGCCATCATTGGTTCGATGCTGTCGGGATGGGCGTTCGGCGCGTGGATCGGTATTCCCTGACAAGAAGCTCTCATGCCTACCGTACTTCCACCCAGATGGGATGGTTGCCGCCCTCCCCAGACGGCATCGCAATGTGCCAAGATCGTGGATGTGAACGCCACGGA
>NZ_WIND01000004.1:79064-261434 GCF_009697225.1 Halovulum marinum | reverse complement strand
CCGGGACGGTCGGCCGTGACAGGACGATAGCCGGCTCATGGCCGACACCGCAGCACAACGCCGGGTCCGGGAGCGACCCGCCCATTACGGCATCTCTACCTGGTCAAGCATGGAACCGATCGAAACCCGTATCGCCGCCGGGCTGGAGCGCGCCTTCGCCCGCCACGGCTTTGCCCGGGCCAGCGTCGACGATCTGCGCGCGGCCTGCGACGTGTCGCTGCGCACGCTCTATCGTCACGCGCCGTCGCGCGGACAGATGGTGCGGATCGCGCTGGAGCATCGCCACGCCCGCTACATGGCGCGGCTGACCGAGGATCTGCCGGACAGCGGCACGCTGGAGGCGGTGCTGGAGCGGGTCGCCGACTGGATGCGGACCGAGGCGCCCCGGGGCTGCCTGTTCCACGCCGCCGTCGCCGCCGCCCCCGACGATCCGGCCCTGCGCGAGATGCTGTCGCGGCACAAGACGCAGATGGCCCGCGCCGTCGCCGCCGCCTGCGGCCTTGAGGGCCGGGAGCCGGAGCTGACGCTGATCCTCGAAGGGCTGACGCAGGGCTGGGTCACGATGGGCGACGCCGCGCTGACCGCCGCCCGCCGCATGGCGGCGCTGCTGGCGGCGGACCGGAACGCCGCCTGACGGGCCGACAGGCGCGACCTTGCGGCGGCTGTTTGCTCCCGGTCCACGCGGATCGGGCGCGCGGATACGAAAACGGGCGCCCGGTGGGACGCCCGCCTCGATCCGTCAGGAAGCGGCGATCACGCCTCTTCCTTGATCTCCTCGCCGGTGGTCTGGTCGACGGCCTTCATCGACAGGCGGACCTTGCCGCGGTCGTCGAAGCCCATCAGCTTGACCTTCACCTCCTGGCCTTCCTTGATCAGGTCCTTCGGGTGGCCGATGCGGCCGGCAGCCATCTGGCTGACATGCACCAGCCCGTCGCGCTTGCCGAAGAAGTTCACGAAGGCGCCGAAGTCCATGATCTTGACCACCTTGCCGGTGTAGATCTGGCCGACCTCGGGCTCGGCGACGATCGAGTGGATCATCGCCCGGGCACGTTCGATCGCATCGGCGTTGGGCGAGGCGATCTTAATCACGCCGTCGTCGTTGATGTCGACCTTGGCGCCCGAGGTTTCCACGATCTCGCGGATCACCTTGCCGCCCGAGCCGATCACCTCGCGGATCTTGTCGGTCGGAATGTTCATCGTCTCGATGCGCGGGGCGTGGGCCGAGAACTCGGTCCGGCCCTCACTCAGCGCCTTGCCCATCTCGGACAGGATGTGCATCCGGCCGTCCTTGGCCTGGGCCAGCGCCTGCTCCATGATCGCCGGGGTGATGCCGGCGACCTTGATGTCCATCTGCAGGCTGGTGATGCCCGACTCGGTGCCCGCGACCTTGAAGTCCATGTCGCCCAGGTGGTCCTCGTCGCCCAGGATGTCGGTCAGCACCGCGAACTGGCCGTCGTCCTCCAGGATCAGGCCCATGGCGACACCGGCGACCGGCGCCTTCAGCGGCACGCCCGCATCCATCATCGACAGCGACCCGCCGCAGACCGAGGCCATCGAGGACGAGCCGTTCGACTCGGTGATCTCGGAAACCAGCCGGATGGTGTAGGGGAAGTCGGTCGCCGCCGGCAGCACCGCCTGCAGCGCGCGCCAGGCCAGCTTGCCGTGGCCGATCTCGCGCCGGCCCGGGCCCATCATCCGGCCCGCTTCACCGACCGAATACGGCGGGAAGTTGTAGTGCAGCAGGAAGTTGGAGCGCGACTCGCCGTGCAGCGCGTCGATGATCTGCTCGTCGTCGCCGGTGCCCAGCGTGGTCACCACCAGGCCCTGGGTCTCGCCGCGGGTGAACAGCGCCGAGCCGTGGGTGCGCGGCAGCAGGCCGACCTCGGCGACGATGGGCCGCACGGTGGTCAGGTCGCGGCCGTCGATGCGGCGGCCGGTGGCGATGACGTCGCCGCGCAGCACCTTGCTCTCCAGCTTCTTGATCGCCGGGCCGAGGTTCTTGTCCGCCAGCTCGTCCTCGGACAGACCGCTGCGGATCGTCTCGCGGGCGGCCGAGATGGCGGTTTGACGCTCCTGCTTGTCGGTAATCGCGAACGCGGCGCGCATGGCGTCCTCGCCCAGGCCCTTCACCTTGTCGAACAGCGCGCCGTACTCGGGCGGCTGGTAGTCGAACGGCTCCTTGGCGGCCTCGCCGGCGAACTCGGTGATCATCCGGATCACCGGCTGCATCTGGTCATGGCCGAACTTCACCGCGCCCAGCATCTCGGCCTCGGACAGCTCGTAGGCCTCGGACTCGACCATCATCACCGCGTCGCGGGTGCCGGCGACGATCAGGTCCAGCCGCTGCTCGGGGTTCGAGCGCAGCTTGTCCATGTCCTCGACGGCCGGGTTCAGGATGTAGTCGCCGTCGACGAAGCCGACGCGGGCGCAGCCGATCGGGCCGCGGAACGGCACGCCGGAAATGGTCAGCGCCGCCGAGGCGGCGATCATCGCCACCACGTCGGGGTCGTTTTCCAGATCGTGGCTCAGCACGGTGCAGATCACCTGCGTCTCGTGCTTGAAGCCCTGGGCGAACAGCGGGCGGATCGGGCGGTCGATCAGGCGGCTGGTCAGCGTCTCCTTCTCGGTGGGACGCGCCTCGCGCTTGAAGAAGCCGCCGGGGATCTTGCCGGCCGCGTAGTATTTTTCCTGGTAGTGCACGGTCAGCGGGAAGAAGTCGAAACCTTCCTTCGGCTGCTTCTCGAAGACCACCGCGGCCAGGACGCTGGTCTCGCCATAGGTGGCGACCACGGCGCCGTCGGCCTGACGGGCGATCTTGCCGGTCTCGAGGGTGAGCGTGTCGTGCCCCCACTCGATGGATTTTCTGGTGATGTTGAACATGTTCGTCATCCTCTCGCGGCCCCCGCCCCCTGGCGGCGGGCCGCCACCCCCCGTTTCATCTCATCCTGGGCCGGGCCCGCCGGGGGCGGGGCGGGCGGCCCGTTCGGACATGTGCCGCGAGGTTCTCGGGGCGCGCGGCACGACCGCCCCAGTGTGCGAACGGCGCCCCGAGGGGGCGCCGTCCGGAAAGGCTCAGCGGCGGATGCCCAGCTTGGAGATGAGCGACTTGTAGCGCTCTTCGTCCTTGCGCCGGACGTAGTCCAGCAGCTTGCGCCGCTGGGCGACCAGCTTCAGAAGGCCACGCCGCGAGTGGTTGTCCTTCTTGTGGGTCTTGAAATGCTCGGTCAGGTTCGTGATGCGCGTCGTCAGGATCGCGATCTGAACGTCGGCCGAACCGGTGTCGCCGTCCTTGGTGGCGTAGTCCTTGATGAGCTGATCCTTCAGCTCTGGCGTGATCGACATCGTATGCTCCTTCAGCTTGTCGCGCCCTCCGGGGGCCGCAGCCGGGATGTCGTCCAGCAGGGTCCGTCCGGAATAGGCAACGCGCGCGGGAAACGCCCCACGCGCGCAATTCGGGGCTTATGACGCGAATCGGCGGAAAAGGAAAGAGAAATGCAGGCCGAGCCTTGACCGCGCGCCGGCGGTCCGAGCAAACTCCCGCCGAAATCTCGTACTTGGTTCCCGGGGTCATGAGCAGACTGAACCGCCGCACCTTCCTGACCGGCGCCGCCGCGCTGGCCGCCAGCCCCCTGCAAGCCGCCATCGCCCCGGTGCTGGATCATGCCGCGGGAACGCGGCAGTTGCGCGCGGTGCTGGTCGCGCACCGCGGCCGGCTGGTGGCCGACCGCGGCTTCAACGGCTTCAGCGCGGACAGCCGCACCAACATCAAGTCGGCCTCGAAGTCGATCATCGCCACGCTCGCCGGCATCGCCATCGACCGCGGCCTGCTCAGCGGGGTCGAGCAGCCGATCGCGCCGATCCTCGCGGACGCGCTGCCGCCGGACCCGGACCCGCGGATCAACCGCATCACCCTGGGGCACCTGCTGTCGATGCGTGCCGGGCTGGCGCCGATGTCGGGCGGGAACTACGGCCCGTGGGTGTCCAGCCGCAACTGGGTGCGCGCGGCGCTGGCCGCGCCGTTCGTGGCCGAGCCGGGGGCCGAGATGCTGTACTCCACCGCCTCGACGCACCTGGTCTCGGCGGTGCTGACCCGGGTCAGCGGCCGCAGCATGCTGGATCTGGCGCTGGACTGGCTCGGGCCGGTCGAGGGGTTCCGCATCCTCGGCTGGGACCGCGATCCGCAGGGGATCTATTTCGGCGGCAACCAGATGTCGATGACCACCCGCTCGCTGCTGGCCTTCGGCGAGCTGTACCGCCGCGGCGGGCGCACGGTCGACGGCGAACGGGTGGTGTCCGAGCGCTGGATCGACGCCGCCTGGACGCCGCGCACCCGCTCGCCGATGACCGGCGCGTTCTACGGCTACGGCTGGTTCCTGCGGCCGCTGGCCGGGGTGCCGACGCATTTCGGCTGGGGCTACGGCGGGCAGATGATCTATGTGCTGCCGTCCAAGGACCTCAGCATCGCGATCACCTCGAACCCGCTGATGCCGTCGCAGCAGACCGGCTACCGGCAACTGCTGGACGAGCTTGCCGCCGACATCGTGCGCCAGACCTGACCGGAGACCTGACCGGGCGCGCCCTCACTCGGTCGTGGCCGCCTCGGGCGTCAGCCGCAGCACCTTGCCGTTGGCGGCGTCGACCAGCGCCAGGATCGCGCCGTCGGCGGCGATCTCCAGATCGCGGATCCGGCCCTGGTCGGTCAGCAGCCGCTCCTCGCCGGTCACCGTGTCGCCGTCGAGGCGCAGCCGCACCAGCGCGCCGGGATTGAGCGACGAGATCAGCAGATCGCCCTGCCAGTCGGCGAACATGTCGCCGTCGTAGAACACCATGCCGCCCGGCGCGATCACCGGATCCCAGTAGTACCGCGGCTCGACCATGCCCTCGGCGCGGGGCTCGCCGCTGCCGACCGGGCTGCCGTTGTAGTTGATGCCGTAGCTGACCACCGGCCAGCCGTAGTTCTCGCCCGCCCGCGCGATGTTCAGCTCGTCGCCGCCGCGGGGCCCGTGCTCGACGGTCCACAGCGCGCCGCTTTCGGGATGGATGTCTGCGCCCTGGATGTTGCGGTGGCCCAGCGACCAGATCGTGTCGATGGCGTCCGCCTCGCCGGTGTAGGGGTTGTCCTGCGGCACCGAGCCGTCGGGGTTGATGCGGATCACCTTGCCGAAGGTCGTGCCCAGGTCCTGCGCCTTGCCGCGCTCGCTGCGCGCCGAGTGCTCTCCGGTGGTGACGAAGGCGCGGCCCTCGCCGTCGAAGAGGATGCGCGCGCCGAAGTGCATGGCGACCGGCGAGACCGGCTCCTGCACGAAGATGTCCTCGACCTGCGTCAGCTCCGAGCGGTCCTCGGACAGCACGCCGCGCGCGGCGGCGGTGACGTAGCCGCCGTCCTTGGGCTTGGCGTAGGTCCAGTAGATCCGCCGGTCGCTGTCGAACGCCGGCCCCAGCGCCACGTCCAGCAGCCCGCCCTGGTCGCGGACCGCGATCTCGGGCAGGCCCCGGACCGGTTCGGACAGGCTGCCGTCCGCGCCCAGCACCCGCAGCCGCCCGGCGCGCTCGGTCACCAGATAGCCGCCGTCCGGCAGCGCGGCGATGCCCCAGGGATTCGCCAGCCCCTCGGCCAGCGTCTCGACGGCCAGGGCGATGCCGCTGTCGCGGGCCGGCGCGCGGGTCTGGTTCTGGAACGCGGGCTCGAAGTGCGGCGCGTTCTTCGCGCCCTGCCGGACCGGCGCGCCGGTCTGGGCGCAGGCGGCGCCGGCAGTCAGCAACGAGACGCTCAGCAGCAGCGCGGCACGGGTGATGGCGGGCATGGTCGTTTCCTCCGGTCGCGGGAATGGTGCGGGTGTCGTTGTGCGGAAACCTAGCGCGGCGGCCCGGAAGTTTCTTCAAACGCCCGTGATCCGCGCCCGGCGGGCTAGAAGCCGGGCAGCACCCGGGTGCCGAACAGCCACACCGCCAGCGGCACCGGCGCCACCGCGATCACGATCGTCAGCACGAAGCCGGCGACCGAGTAGACCCGGCTCAGCCCCGCGACCAGCCCGATGCCGCCGCCGCCGCCGATCAGGCCGTTGCCCGGCAGGTTGACCAGCAGCGCCAGCGCGATGTGGCGCCGCCGCAGCAGCAGCGGCGCCAGACGCCCCGGCGCCTCGGCGATCAGCACCCGGGTCAGCGCGTCCGGCGGCAGCGCCGCCAGCGCCTGCAGCCGCGCCTCGGCGCGGGTCATCCGCAGCCGTCCGGCCAGCCGCGCCAGCGCCGGCAGCGGGATCAGCCGCCCGGCGGCGAAGGCCAGGGTCATGCCGCCCACCGTCGCCAGATAGACGTGCGGGGCGACGGCGGCGCCGAACATGCCCAGCATCGCCAGGCCGATCTCGACCCCCGGCACGAACGGCACCGCCAGCAGCAGCGCGTACAGCAGGCAGGTCACCCAGATCCCGCGGCGCAGCGACTCCAGCGTCTCGGGGCGCAGCTGCTGCTCGATGCCGCGCAGCCAAGCGCCCAGCGTCAGGTTCAGCGCGACGACCACCGCCAGTGCCAGAAGCAGCCGCAATGCCATCCCCGCGGCCGTGCGGGACGGGCGCGGGGCGGCGTTGGCGCACGGGGCGCGGCGGGTCATGGCGGGTTCCGGATCCTGTTGCGGTCCCGCCAGCCTACGCCGACGCGGCGGCGCTGGCCATCCGCGCTAGCGGTGCTTGCGCAGACATTCGCGGCCGGTGTAGGTGACCCAGCCGCGCTGCGTCCAGCGCTTGCGCAGGCACTGCCTGGTCACCGGCACGTCGGGGCGCGCCTTGTTGCGGCGGTGGTTGTGCGCCTTGGGCCTGTAGCCTTGGGGCTTTTGCGTCCGGGGCGGATGCCGGTACGCCGGCGGCCGCTGCGGCGCCGGCCGGTACGCGGGCCGGCACGGCCAGCTGCGTTGGTCGACCCAGCGCCCGTCGACGATCCGGCGCGTGACGCAGCGATCATTGGAACGCGCCTGCGGGCGGTGCGCGTACGGTGCGGGGCGATAGTCGTGCGGCTTGACCGCCGGCGCGGGCGCCTCGCGCTTGTCCTTCTGCCGGTCGTAGATGATCGCGCCCAGCACCGCCAGCCCGGCCAGCCCGGCGATCGCCGCTCCGAGACGGCGGTTGTCCATTTCGGCCGAGGCGCTGGTGGTGCCGGCCAGGATCAGCGCGGCCGAGGCGAGGCCGGTGATGACGAACTTGCGCATGGGGTACTCCTTTCGGTTCCTGTACACGGTGCGGCCGCCGCGGCGACCGCCCATGCCCAGCCTCGGCACGGGGCCGCCGGTCAGGCAATTTCGCCCCGCCGTCATCCGATGACGCGCCCGCGCGGGGCGGCTGTTATTGAATGACGCGGGCCGCCGCGGGCAGCATCGGCGGATCATGCACCGACTTCTCATCCCCCTGATTCTCCTGACCGTTATGCTGGCGCCCTCGGCGCTGGCCGCGGACGGCTGCTTCGCCGACTACAAGGCCAAGAAGGACAAGCCGCTGCGCCTGCACTACGGTGTTGTCCGGCTGCCGCCGCGCGCCTGCGACGACCCCGGGGCGGCCGAACGGATCCTGACCCGCCGCCTGGGCCGGGACGGATGGACGCTGCTGACCGTGGTGTCGACCTTCGACGAGGCGGGGCTGGAGAAAAGGGAAGAGGATGCAGGAGAGTACTTCCTCAGATACTGAAACCGGACCGGTCGCGGCGCTGACCGCCGGGGCCGGGCGCGTGGTCTGGGGCGGCATCGCCGCGGTGGTGGCGATCCTGCTGACCGTGGCGGTGGTGCTGGTCGCCAACCTGCCCGACGGCAACGCCTTCGACGCGCGGGTCGAGCGGATCTTCGTCGAGAACGCCGACCTGACCTCGACCGCCGAGATCAAGCTGCTGGAGATCCTCGCCGCCTCGGGCACCGCGTTCTCGGACACGCTGGAAAGCTACCGCTTCATGCTGTTCGTGCTGCTGGTGTTCGCCGCCGCGCTGCTGCTGGTGGCGCTGGTGTTCCTGCTGACCATCCTGGCGCTGAACCGGCGCATGACCGAGATCGAGCGCGCCGGGATCCAGATCAACAGCCTGATCCTCAGCCGCGAGGCGCGGCTGGTCTATCTCAACAGCATGGAGTTCAAGCTGACCGAGGCGGCGATCGAGACCCTCGCCGTGCTGTGCGAGGCGCGGATGGACGACGAGGTGCTGCCCGGCGCGGCGATCGAGGCGATGGTCTCGGGCCGCGATCCCGCCGACTGCGAGGAGGCCGCCGGCGCGGTGCGGATCAAGCGGCTGCGCGACGCGCTGGGCAACCAGATCGTGTCCGAACTGCTGGTGCGCAACGTCGCCCGCAAGGGCTACTGGCTGTCGATCGACAAGGACGTGATCCGGCTGGTCTGAGCGGCGGCCCCGGCGGCACCTGGGCGCGCAGCGGCCGGCGGCGGACGCTTCCGGCGGGGATATCTCGGGAAAGTGGACGCCGTGGCGCGGCTACAGCGGCAGCGGCTGGGCGGCGGCCAGCAGCGGCCGGGCGCGGCGCAAGCCGGCGGCAAGCAGCGCCGCCGCGGCCAGCACGATCAGCGCCATGCCCTGCAGCTGCCGGTCATAGTCGACACCCAGGTCGATCAGCCAGCCGGTGACCAGCGGCCCCAGCGCGGTGGCGAACACCATTGTCGCGGTGGCGACGCTGCGGATCGCGCCCAGGTGCCGGGTGCCGTAGTACTCCGGCCAGAACGCGCCGCTCGCCGCCGCGCCCATGCCGTGCATCAGCCCCATCAGCACCATCCCCAGCGCCGCCAGCGCCAGGCTTTCGGCGACGCTGATCAGGGTGAACGCGGCCGCCAGCGGCAGCAGGTAGAACGGCATCACCCGGCCCGCGCCCCAGCGGTCGATGGCGGCGCCGGTGGCCAGCAGCGCCGCCAGCCCGGCGCCGGTATAGAGCGGGAACAGCCCGGTGAACGCCTCCAGCGTCCAGCCCTTCCGCTCGACCAGATGCACCTGCTGGAAGAAGAAGGCGGTGCCGAAGATCGGCTGCGCCAGCAGACCGGGCAGGCTGACCCAGAACAGCCAGTGCCGCAGCGCGCCGCGCCGGGTCCAGTGCCGGCCCAGCATGCCGGTGCCGCCGTCGCCCTGCGCCGCGCCGCGCGGGCTGCGCTCGCGCCGCAGCAGCAGCAGGACCACCGGCACATAGGCCAGCAGCACCAGCGCCGCCACGCCCCAGGCGCCGCGCCAGCCCAGCCAGCCGGTCAGCAGCACGAAGCTTACCGGCATCACCGCCTCGGCCAGCGAGAAGCCCATCGACACGATCGAGATCGCGCGCCCGCGCTGCGCCGCGAACCAGCGCCCGACCGAGACGATCGCCAGATGGCTCATCATCCCCTGGCCGCAGAACCGCAGGCCGAACACGATAACCACCAGCAGCCCGGCGGCCGGGTTCAGCGCCATCGCCGCGCAGACCGCGGCGAACAGCACCAGGTTCAGCACCGCCAGGCTGCGGGTGCGATAGCCGTCGACCACGCCGCCGACCAGCAGCATCAGCGCCGCCGAGGCCAGCGTGCCCAATGCATAGATGCTGCCCCATTCGCCGTGGCTGAGGTCGAACTCGGCGCGGATCTCGCCGGCGAACACCGCGATGAAATAGGTCTGGCCGAATGCCGAGCCGAACGTCAGAAGCCCCCCGGCGGTCAGCCAGGGGGCGTTGGTCCTGAGGAAATCACCGAGCGCCCGCATGGGCGCCATCCCGATCCGAAAACCGGGCGGGTGTAAAGCGCCGTCACTGGATCGGCTGACCGTTGGCCAGGATCGCGCCGTCGCGGAACTCGATCGTCGAGGTGAAGGCGTCGTCGCCCGCGGGCTTGGTGAAGGCCATGATCATGCCCATCATCATGCCGACCTGCATCTGGTCGACCAGGCCCAGCTCGACCAGGCTCTGGCTCAGGCCCTGCACGCCGCTGATCGCGACATCGACGGCGCCGTTCGGCAGCGGCATCGGCCCCGAATTGTCCAGCGTCACCGCGCCGCTGGCCTCGACCAGGGCGCCGGCGGCCGACAGCAGCAGCCGGTTCAGATCGACGGTCTCGACCCGGCCCAGCGCCATCGGATTGTCGGTCTCGGGCATCTCGCTCAGCGGCCGGTCCAGCTGCAGCGCCGCGGTCAGGTCCAGCTCCAGCGTGGCCGGATCGCGCGGGATCGTCGACTGCGGATCGAACAGGCCCCAGACCGACTCGCCCAGCGCCAGCTCCTGCAGGTTCAGCGCCAGCTTGACGTCGCGGACCTCGTCGCTGGGCGCGACCGGGGCGCGCAACTCCATGTCCAGCTGCCCGATCGACGCCTCGAACGGCGGCAGCGGCAGCGCCGACGGGTCCGGGGTGACGACGTAGTTCACCGTGCCCGAGGTGGTGCGGTACAGGAACTGCCCGTCGGCGATCGAGATCTCGGCCGAGGCCGCCTGCGCGTCGCTGTCCAGGGTGATCGGCATGTTCGGATCGCCCGAGGTGAAACGCTGCGTCGCCGGGCCGCTCTGCATCGTCAGCCGGAAGCCGTCCTCGGCCAGGAACCGGTCCATGTCCTGCTCGCCCGCGGGCAGGCCGGTGCCGGCGAAATCGACGACCAGCGCCTCGCCCTGCATCTCGCCGCTCATGCTGGCGCCGCTGTCGGGGTCGACGAAGGCGTAGTCCAGCGCCAGCGCGTCCATCGAGAACGCCCCCGAGGCGTCGCGGCTGGCCTCGTCGAAGGCCATCGAGAACGCGACATTGCGCGGCGTCGCCGACAGCGCCTTCAGCGCCGGGTGATCCTCGGAGCCGCCGGTGACCGACAGGCTGTCGGCGGTGAAGCTCAGCGACGGCTTGCCCGCCGCGCCCAGCACCCAGTTGGTGGTCAGCACGAAATTCTCGCTCGCCACCCGGATCTCGACCGGCGGCACCTCGCCGCCGCCGGTGCCGGCAAAGGTCACCACCGGCGCGACGGTGATGGCCACGTCGCCCGGCGTCTGCGTCGACGGCGTGACGGTGACGAAATCGGTGGTGATGATCACGTCGCCGTCCTCGGGCGCGATGCGCACGCCGCGCAGCGTCAGGCTGTTGTCCGGCCCGACCTCGCGCGACTCGAAGGTCAGATTGCCGCCGCCGTCGTTCAGCTGCTGGATCCCGTCGTCCACCGCGCTCTGGACGGCGTCGGCATCCTGCGCCCAGGCCGCCCCCGTCAATGCAAGAGCCGCGGCGGAAGAGAGAAGAAGCTGTTTCATGGTGTGCTTTCCGATCTGGTCATTTTCCGCGCGGACCCTAGCACGGGATTTGCGACTTCCCTACGGCGGGAACGGGGGCAGACGGTCACATTCCGCGGTATTGTTCCGGTTCACAGGACATAGCGGCTCAGGTCCACCGATTTCGCCAGCTCGCCCAGCTGCGCCTCGACGAACGGGCCGTCGATGGTGACGGTCTCGCCGCCGCGGTCCGGCGCGCTGAAGCTGAGCTCCTCGAACACCCGCTCGAGCACCGTGTACAGCCGCCGCGCGCCGATGTTCTCGACCGAGGCGTTGACCTCGGCGGCGATCCGCGCCAGCGCGGCGATGCCGTCCTCGGTGAAGGCGACCGAGACATCCTCGGTCCGCATCAGCTCGGTGTACTGCCGGGTCAGCGCGTTGTCGGTCTCGGTCAGGATGCGCACGAAATCCTCCTCGGTCAGCGCGCGCAGCTCGACCCGGATCGGCAGCCGGCCCTGCAGCTCGGGTAGCAGGTCCGACGGCTTGGCGATGTGGAACGCGCCCGAGGCGATGAACAGGATGTGGTCGGTGCGCACCGGGCCGTGCTTGGTCGAGACCGTGGTGCCCTCGATCAGCGGCAGCAGGTCGCGCTGCACCCCCTCGCGGCTGACCTCGCCGCCGCGGGCGTCCTGGCGGGTGGCGACCTTGTCGATCTCGTCCAGGAACACGATGCCGTCCTCCTCGACCGCGCGGATCGCCTCGCGGGTGACCTCGGCGTCGTCCAGCAGCTTGTCGGCCTCCTCGGCGATCAGCAAATCGTAGCTGTCGGCAACGCGCATCTTCTGCTTCTTGGTGCGGCCCTGGAAGGCCTTGCCGAACAGATCGCCCAGGTTCATCGCGCCCATGCCGGGCTGTCCGGGGATCTCCATCACCGGGAACGGGCTGGCGCTGTCGGCGATCTCGACCTCGATCTCGTGGTCGTCCAGCAGCCCGTCGCGCAGCTTCTTGCGGAACATCTCGCGGGTCTGCTCGCGGGCGTCCTTGCCGGCCAGCGCCTCGATCACCCGGATCTCGGCGGCGTCGTGGGCGCGGGCCTTGACCTCGTCGCGCTTGTGCTCGCGGACCATGACGATGGCGCTGTCGACCAGGTCGCGGACGATCTGCTCGACGTCGCGGCCGACGTAACCGACCTCGGTGAACTTGGTCGCCTCGACCTTCAGGAACGGCGCGCGGGCCAGCCGGGCCAGGCGGCGGCTGATCTCGGTCTTGCCGACGCCGGTGGGGCCGATCATCAGGATGTTCTTCGGGAACACCTCGTCGCGGATGTCCGCGCCCAGCTGGCGGCGGCGCCAGCGGCTGCGCAGCGCGACGGCGACGGCGCGCTTGGCCTCCTTCTGGCCGATGATGAAGCGGTCGAGCTCGGAGACGATCTCGCGCGGGGTCAGGTCGGTCATCGGGTATGCTCCGTTGTCGGGGCGCGCGACGCGGCGCGGGTGTGTCGGGGGGCCGTGGGCGCGCGCTCACGCGGGTCTCGCGCGCCGGCAACTGTGCGTGAGGCCGGATGGACCGGGGCGGAGTGACGGGGCAGGCTGCCGGCATCCGTACCCGGCAAGGAGTCATCCGCATGCCCACCCGTCGCATCTTCGTCACCGGCCTGATCGCCGTCCCGCTGCCGCTGTTCAGCGGCGCGCTGCGGGCGCAGACCCTGGCCTCGGGGCGCTTCACCGGCGCCAGCGGCCACGTTACCAGCGGCACCGGCGGGCTGGTGGTGCAGGACGGCGCCACCTGGGTCAGCCTGGCCGAGGATTTCCGCTTCGACGGCGCGCCCGACCCGAAGGTGGCGCTGGGCCGGGGCGGCTACGATCCGTCGACCATCCTCGGGCCGCTGAAATCCGACAGCGGCGCGCAAAGCTACCGGCTGCCGGAGTCGATCGACCCGGCCGCCTATGACGAGATCTGGATCTGGTGCGAACAATTCGACGTCCCGCTGGGTTCGGCCAGGCTCAGCCGCTGATCTTTTCGACGGTCATGTTGCCGTTGGTGTAGACGCAGATCTCGGCGGCGATGCCCAGCGCGCGCCGGGCGATGGTCTCGGCGTCCATGTCGGTGTCGGCCAGCGCCCGCGCCGCCGCCAGGGCGAAGTTCCCGCCCGAGCCGATCGCGGCGACGTCGTGTTCTGGCTCCAGCACGTCGCCGGCGCCGGTGACCACCAGCAATTCCTTGCCGTCGGTGACGATCAGCATCGCCTCCAGCTTCTGCAGGTACTTGTCGGTGCGCCAGTCCTTGGCCAGTTCGACCGCCGCGCGCTGCAGCTGGCCGGGGGTGGCCTCCAGCTTCGCCTCCAGCCGCTCCAGCAGGGCGAAGGCGTCGGCGGTCGAGCCGGCGAAGCCCGCCACCACCTCGTAGCCGCCCGGCGCCAGCCGCCGCACCTTGCGGGCGGTGCCCTTGATGACGGTCTGGCCCAGGCTCACCTGGCCATCGCCGGCGACGACCACCGTGCCGCCCTTGCGCACCGCGACGATGGTGGTGCCGTGCCAGCCGGGAAAATCCGTGTCGCTCATCTCGCCCTCCGCTCGCTCCCCGCGCCATATAGGCCGCCGCGGCTGCGGATACCACCCGGCGGCGGCGGCCGGTCACGGCCTCTCACGTCATCTTGCGCCCCGCTTGCAGCGTCGGGCCGCAGCGCACAGGTCAAGGCGCAACGCGGCGTGTTACCGCGCGACCGCCATTGCCAAGGCCATTGCCAAGGCCATCGCCAAGGCCATTGCCAAGGAAGGAGCGAGCATGACCGACGCACAACTGCATACCGTCGCCACCGCGCCCGAACGGTCGAAACCGCTGCTCGAGGCGGCGCACAAAGCCGCGGGCCGGGTTCCCAACCTGCACGCGCTGATGGCCGAAAGCCCGGCGCTGCTGGAGGGCTACCAGACGCTGCACCGGCTGGCGGTCGAGGCCACCGGCTTTACCGCGACCGAGCGCACCGTGGTCTGGCAGACCGTCAACGTCGCGCATGGCTGCCACTACTGCGTACCGGCGCACACCGCGATCGCCAGGGCCGAGGGCATCGACGACGCGGTGACCGAGGCGCTGCGCGACGAGGAGCCGCTGAACGAGCCGCGGCTCGACGCGCTGCGCTGCTTCACCCTGGCGGTGTTGCACAAGCGCGGGCAGCTGTCGCCGGGCGACATGCAGGCGTTTCTCGACGCCGGCTACGACAATCGCGCGGTGATGGACGTGGTCGCCATCGTCGCGCAGAAGCTGATGTCGAACTACGTCAACGCCATCTTCGGCACGCCGCTGGACGATGCGTTGCGGGAATTTGCCCGGGGCTCCGGCCGCAGGGCCGCCTGAGCTTCCCCGATCAGGCCCGGGCAAAGCGGCGGCCGGTGTACGCGCCGGCCGCCGGCATCGCAGACGGCGCGGATATGGATCAATATGGTGAATACCATATTTCCGGCTCGCGCTGTCAGAATTCCTCGGCGGGCCGCGCGCGCACCCATTCGGCAAAGGCCGGGTCGGTCAGCACCCGCTCGCGCGCCAGCTTGTCGGCGATGCCGTTGCGGGTCAGCGTGTTCAGCCGCGTCTGGATCTGCGACGGGGTCATCGGCTGGCCCAGCGCCGCCGAACGCTCGGACCCCGGCTGCCCGGTGATCGCCGGCTGGCGCTCGGCCAGCATCCGCGTCACCACCCGCAGCTCGGGCGTCATGTCGGCCCAGATCTTCAGAAAGCCTTCCGAGCGCGCCAGTTCGGCGCGGGCGCGCAGCGCCGCGTCGTCGGCGTCGAGATCGGGATAATCCACGCGCCGGTCGAGCCAGACCCGGAACAGCTGCGGATTGCGCTCGTAGGTCTCGAACACCCGCATCGCCTCGCCGGTCTTCAGCTTGCGGCCGGTGACTTCCCTGAAGCGCGCCAGCATGTGGTCGACGAAGCCGTCGTCCAGCGGCGGCAACGGCACCTCGGTCGCGAAGCGGTAGAACGGCGCGGTGCGCTCGTCCAGCACCGCGCGCAGCTTCTCCTGGCTGGAGCCGGTCATCACCGTGCAGATCTTGGGCCGCAGTTCGTCCAGCTTGGTGCGCAGCGTCTTGACCAGCGCGGCGTCGGTGTCGGCGGTGCCGATCTCCTGGAACTCGTCGAGCAGCAGCAGCGTGCGGCGCTTCTTCTGCGCCAGCTGGTCGAACAGGTAGTCCAGCGCCGCGCCCTGCTCCTCGGCCGGGGTCTCGCCGCCCAGCGAGATCTCGACGCCGCCGGTGCCCGGCACCGGCACGCTGAACTTCAGCGCGCCCGTGCCGGAAAGCCCGCCCAGCAGCCGCTGGACATAGCCCTTGCGGTCCGCCAGCGCGCGCTGGATCTCGTGGATCAGCACGGCCAGCGGCGCCTTCACATCATACAAACTGGCATAGACGACGAACCAGCCCGCGGCGGCGGCGGCGGGCGCCAGATCCTGCCGCAGGAACTCGGTCTTGCCGGTGCGGCGCGGACCGAACATGACGATGGCATGGGTCAGCCCGGTGTCGAGCCGGTCCATCACCGCCTTGGTGTGTCCGGTACGGGGATAGTGCCAGGGGTCGATCATATGGCGCAGTATGGCTTGAACCAATAATATGGTTCAAGCCATATTCTGCCATGTCAGAGCGTGCGTTCGATTTCCTCGGTCTCGAAGATCTCGATCACGTCGCCATCGCGGATGTCCTCGTAGTTCTCGAAGGCCATGCCGCATTCCTGGCCGCCCTGGACTTCCTTGACCTCGTCCTTGAAGCGCTTCAGCGTCTTCAGCTTGCCCTGGTGGATCACCACGTTGTCGCGCAGCAGGCGGACGCCGGCCTCGCGGCGGGCGACGCCTTCGGTGACGACGCAGCCGGCGACCTTGCCGACGCCCGACACCTTGAACACCTGCTTGATCTCGGCATAGCCGATGAAGCGCTCGCGGATCTCGGCCGACAGCAGGCCGCTGGCGGCGGCTTTGATGTCGTCCACCAGATCGTAGATGATCGAGTAGTAGCGGATCTCGACACCCTTCTGGTTGGCGCTTTCGCGCGCCGGCGCGTTGGCGCGGACGTTGAAGCCGATGATCGGCGCGCGGCTGGCCTCGGCCAGGGTCACGTCGCTTTCGGTGATGGCGCCGACGCCCGAGTGCAGCACGCGCACGCGCACCTCGTCGTTGCCGACCTTCTCCATCGCCTGCACGATCGCCTCGGCCGAGCCCTGAACGTCCGCCTTCACCAGGATCGGCAGTTCGGACACGTTCTCGTCGGCCTTCTTCTGCGCCAGCAGCTGGTCCAGCGTGGTCGCGGCACCGGCGGCGGCGCGCTTGTCCTTGGCGGCCTGGGCGCGGTACTCGGCGATCTCGCGGGCGCGGCCCTCGTCGGCGACCACGTTCAGCACGTCACCGGCCTCGGGCGTGCCGTTCAGGCCCAGCACCTCGACCGGGACCGACGGGCCGGCCTCGTCGACGCGCTCGCCCTGGTCGTTGATCAGCGCGCGGACCTTGCCCCACTGCTCGCCGACGACGAAGATGTCGCCGCGGCGCAGGGTGCCGCGCTGCACCAGCACGGTGGCCACGGGGCCGCGGCCGATGTCCAGCTGCGCCTCGATCACCGCGCCTTCGGCAGGGCGGTCGGGGTTCGCGGTCAGGTCCAGCAGTTCAGCCTGCAGGGCGATGTTCTCCAGCAGCTGGTCCAGCCCCTGGCCGCTGATCGCCGACACCTCGACGTCCAGCACCTCGCCCGACATCTTCTCGACGACGACCTCGTGCTGCAGCAACTCGGTGCGGACCTTGTTCGGGTCGGCGCCGGGCTTGTCGATCTTGTTGATCGCCACGATCATCGGCACGCCGGCCGCCTTGGCGTGGTTGATCGCCTCGATGGTCTGCGGCATCACGCTGTCGTCGGCGGCCACCACCAGCACCACGATGTCGGTCACCTGCGCACCGCGGGCGCGCATCGAGGTGAACGCGGCGTGGCCCGGCGTGTCCAGGAAGGTCAGCAGCGCGCCGCCGTCGGTGGTGATCTGATAGGCGCCGATGTGCTGGGTGATGCCGCCGGCCTCGCCCTGCACCACGTTGGTCTTGCGGATCGCGTCCAGCAGGCTGGTCTTGCCGTGATCGACGTGGCCCATGATGGTGATCACCGGGGCGCGCGGCTGCAGATCCTGCGGATTGTCATCCGAAGTTGCGATCGCCTGCTCGACGTCGGCGTCCGAGACGCGCACCGACTTGTGGCCGAACTCCTCGACGATCAGCTCGGCGGTCTCGGCGTCGATAGTCTGGTTCTGCGTCGCCATGATGCCGCTGGTCATCAGCGCCTTGACCACCGCGGCGGTGCGTTCCGCCATGCGGTTGGCCAGTTCGCTGACCACGATCGCCTCGGGGATCCGGACCTCGCGCACGACCTTCTCGCGCGGCTCGTTCGAGCCCTGCATCTTGCGCTTCTCGCGCTCCTGCCGGCGGCGCATCGCGGCGACCGAGCGCTGACGGCCGGACTCGCCGGTCGCCTGGGTGATCGTCAGCTTGCCCGAGCGGCGGCGGTCGGCGCCGGCGCCCTTGTTGCCCTTGGGCGTCTGCTGCGGACGGCGGTCTTCCTGCGGGCGGTCGGTCTTGGTCGCCTTGGCCGGACCCTTGCCGGATTCGGCGCGCGCGGCGGCGGCCTGCGCGGCGGCCGGGTCGATCGACTCTTCCTTCTTCGCGGCGGCGCGGGCCGGCTTGGCCTTGTCGGTGTCGAGGGCGGCCTTCTCGCGCTCAGCGCGCTCGCGCTCCTCGTCCTCCTTGCGCTGGCGGGCGATCTCGCGCTCGCGCTCCTCGCGCTCGGCCTGTTCCTTCTCGGCGCGCAGCCGCGCCATTTCATCCTCGCGCGCCTTCTCCTCGGTGGCCAGGCGCTCGGCGCGCTGGGCCTCGTCGGCCCTGGCTGCCTGCAGCGCCTTCAGCCGGCGCTCGCGCTCGGTGTCGGACAGCTGGCGCCCGGCGGCATTGCCGCCCGCACCGCCGCGGCCGCCACCGGGGGCGTTCTTGGGCACGACGACACGCTTGCGCTTGCGCTCCACCGTCACCGACTTGGACCGGCCATGCGAGAAGCTCTGCTTCACGTGGCTCGTCTCGGTCCCGCCGCCGCGAACACCGAGTGTCTTGCCCTTGTCGGTTCTGTCTTTCGTATCGCTCATGCGCAGTACTTACCTTTCCGCGGGAACCCGTTCCCCGCCGTGCCGACCGAGCGGCGCCCGCTGGCGCGCGTCAGTCCTGATTTCGTCCCATCCCGGACAGTCGCGCCGACTCATATCGTACGCGGTCGCCGAGTCCACCTGAAACCAGCGCCGCATGTATCACACGATCCCGACCGAAAGCCAAACCCAATTCCGCCGCTGTAAGCGCGGTAAAATGGGTATTCTCGCCTTCGGGCGGGCGCAATCTCATGCGCTCCCGCGCCGATCCGTCGGCCGCCTGCAGCAGGCAGGTTGCCTCGCCCTGCTCCAGCGCCGCCTTCACCTTTTCCAGGCCGGCCAGTGCCTGGCCCGCCTTGCGCGCCAGCGACAGCAGCTCGACCACCCGCGTCGCCAGCAGCGCGCCGACCTGCCCGGCCAGATCCGGGTCGGCCTGCACCGCGCGCTTCGCCGCGCGCGAGAACAGCCCCTTGCGCGCGGCCTTGTCGATTGCCGCCGCATCGGCCGAGACCCACATGCCCCGGCCCGGCAGCTTTTCCGCCAGGTCCGGAACGACCCGGCCGTCGGGGCCGACCACGAACCGGATCAGCCCGGCCTTCCCGCCCTTCGCGCCGGTGGCGATGCACCGGCGTTCGGGTTCGGGTCCGGTCTTCCTGCGACCGCCACGCGACATCGGGGGAAACCCGGACGTCATCGGCTCAGGCGGTCTCCTCCTGCTGGGCGGCGCCGGCGTCGCCACCGGTTTCGTCGACCGCATCGGCCGTACCATCGGCATCCTCGCCGTCGCCCTCGCCGTCGGCCGCGCCCTCGGCGTCGTCGCCGCCCATCTGGGCGGCGAGCTCCTCCTCGGTGATCCAGCCCAGCGACAGCCGCGCCCCCATGATCAGGTGCTGCGCCTCTTCCAGGCTCATGTCGAACTGCTCCAGCAGGCCGTCGTCCTTGACCCGCTTGCCGTCCACGGTGGTATAGCCGCCGGCCAGTTCCCAGTCGGCGCAGCGCGCGAATTCCTCGAGATTGAGAATGCCGTCCTCGGCGAGCTTCTCGATCATCTGGGGTGTCAGCCCCTCATAGTCAAACAGGTCCTGCTGGACCCCCAGCTCGCGGGCGTGCTCGATGGCCTTCTGGTTGATCTCCTCCAGGCTCTCGCGGGCGCGGGCCTGCAGCTCCTCGGCGGTGCTCTCGTCGAAGCCGTCGATCGAGGTCAGCTCGTCGACGTCGACGAAGGCGACCTCCTCGAGCGTCTCGAATCCTTCCGAGACCAGCAGCTGCGCCACCATCTCGTCGACGTTCATGGTGTCCATGAAGTTCTGCGTGCGCTCGGCGAACTCGCGCTGGCGCCGCTCGCTTTCCTCGGCCTCGGTCATGATGTCGATGTCGAAGCCGGTCAGCTGGCTGGCCAGGCGCACGTTCTGACCGCGGCGGCCGATCGCCAGGCTCAGCTGGTCGTCGGGCACCACCACCTCGATGCGCTCGGCGTCCTCGTCGAACACCACCTTGGTCACCTCGGCGGGCTGCAGCGCGTTGACCAGGAAGGTCGGCTGGTCCTCGTTCCAGGGAATGATGTCGATCTTCTCGCCCTGCAGCTCGTTCACCACCGCCTGCACGCGGGACCCCCGCATGCCGACGCAGGCGCCGACCGGGTCGATCGAGTTGTCATAGCTGATCACGCCGATCTTCGCGCGGCTGCCCGGATCGCGGGCCACGGCCTTGATGTCGATGATGCCGTCGTAGATCTCGGGCACTTCCATCTTGAACAGCTCGGCCATGAACTCGGGCGCGGTGCGGGACAGGAAGATCTGCGGGCCGCGGGTCTCCAGCCGCACGTCGCGGATGTAGGCGCGGATCCGGTCGCCCGGGCGATAGGTCTCGCGGTTGATCAGCTGGTCGCGGCGCACGATCGCCTCGCCGCGGCCGACGTCGACGATGACGTTGCCGTACTCGACGCGCTTGACCAGGCCGTTGATGATCTCGCCGACGCGGTCCTTGAATTCCTCGTACTGGCGCTCGCGCTCGGCCTCGCGGACCTTCTGCATGATCACCTGCTTGGCCGACTGCGCGGCGATCCGGCCCATCTCGGGCGGCGGCAACTCGTCGCGGATCTCGTCGCCGACCTTGGGATCGTCCAGGAACTCGCGCGCGTCCGCGGGGGTCAGCTCGGTAAAGCCGTTCTCGACCTCGTCGACGACGGTGCGGACGCGGTGCATGGTCAGCTCGCCGGTCTTCGGGTCGATATGCGCGCGGATGTCGTACTCCGCCCCGTAGCGAGAGCGCGCCGCCTTGGCATAGCTCTCTTCCATCGCCTCGATCACCAGCGCCGGGTCGATCATCTTCTCGCGCGCCACGGCGTCCGCGATCTGCAACAGCTCCAGCCTGTTGGCGGAAGTCACACTCATGTCGCGTCCTCTTCTTGCTCTATCTCATCGAAGGCGGCCGGATCGAACCCGGCGTCCTTGCGTCCTTTCAGATCCGCCGCGATCAGCGCGTCGGTCAGCACCAGCTTGGCCTCGGTCAGCCAGTCGAAGGGCAGGCCGATGGTGCCCTCGGGGATCTCGACCAGCACCTCGCCGTTCTCGACCCCGCGCAGCACGCCCTTGAAGTTCTTGCGCCCGTCGATCAGCTCGGCGGTCTGCAGTTTCACCTCGTGGCCGTCCCAGGTGTCGAAATCCTTCAGCCGGGTCAGCGGCCGGTCGATCCCGGGGCTTGACACCTCGAGGCTGTATTCGCCCTCGATCGGGTCTTCCACGTCCAGCACGGCGGACACCGCCCGGCTGATCCTGGCGCAGTCGTCCACCTCGATGTTGCCTTCGGGCGTGTCGGCCATGATCTGCAGGAGCGGTCTCTTGCCGCCCATGTACCGCAGACGCACCAGCTCGTAGCCCAGGCCCTCGATCGTGGGGGTCACGATCTCGGCCAGGCGACGGTCCATCTGCGCTTTGGCGATCAGGTCGGTCATCGGCACCTTCCGGAAGGTTCGGGCCCCGCGGCGGGGTCCGCAAACAAAAAACGGGCCAGCGGCCCGCAATGTGCTATCCGGTGGAAGCCTGGGTTTGGACCCCAGTCTTGCCGCTGTTGAGCGGTAGATAAGCGCTCGGCTTCCGGGATGCAAGCGATTTGTGACTCAGCCCGCCGCCAGCCGCGCGTCGTACTCTGCCGCCCGCCGCGCCGCACCGCGCCCGGTGCAGCGCGCCGCCCAGTCCTTCACCTGCGCCACGTCCGGCGTCGCCTCGGGCATCCAGGCGAAGGTCGAGCCGATCAGCAGATCGGCGGCCGAGAACCGCTCGCCCAGCAGGTAGGGCCGGTCCCGCAGCGCCTCGGCCAGCCGGGCCTCGACCTCGGGCAGGCCGCGGAAGGTGGTCTGCAGCAGCGGGTGCTCCAGCCCGGCGAAGCTGTGGACATAGACCGGCTCCATCACGTTGCCGTACCAGGCCATCCACGACAGGAAGGGGCCGCGCCCCGGCTGCCCCGGCATCGGCGCCAGCCCGGCCTCGGGGAACAGCTCGCACAGGTACTGCATGATCGCGTTCGATTCGCGGATCGGCACGCCGTCGTGCAGCAGCAGCGGCACCTTGTGTTCGGGGTGCGGGTTGGCGGCGTCCGGCGCGCCGCTGCCGTCGCGGCGCGGGATCGTCACCGGCCGGATCTCGACCCGGTCGCGCGCGCCCAGCTCGTCGATCAACTGCACGATCCGGGTCGAGCGGGAATGGCAGGCATGAAACAGCGTCAGCATCGAATGACTCCTCCGGGCGTCCGTTCGCCGATCCTACCGTAGCAGCCCCCTGCTGACAGCCTTGTGTCAGCAGCGGTGGCGCCGGCGCCGCGGCCGGCGCCGGGGGTTGCCGCGGACCGGAATTCGGCGCTAGATGCCGCAAACCGGCGCCGGGCGCCGCTGCAACCGAGGAAACGGGCGAGGGAACGGACGATGCTGACGCGCGAGAGGATGGAGAGCCAGGGCGACTTCCTGTTCCGCTGGCGCGGGCTTCTGCCGCTGGTGTTCCTGCCGTGGCTGGCGCTTGCGGTGTCGCGCGGCGAGCCGATCGAGCTGGCCTGGGGCGACTTCGCCGGCGACGCCGTCGCCACGCTCGCCGCCCTGTGCGTTCTGGCCGGGATCGCGCTGCGCGCCGCGGCGGTGGCGTTCGCGCCGCGCGGCACCTCGGGGCGCAACACCCGCGGCCAGATTGCCGAAAGCCTGACCACCACCGGGGTCTACACGCTGACCCGCAACCCGCTCTACCTGGGCAACTGCATGATCTACGTCGGCCTCGCGCTGCTCAGCCAGGACCTGGTGCTGACGGCGGTGATGGCGCTGGCGCTGGCGCTGTACTACGAGCGCATCATCCTGGCCGAGGAACGCTTTCTCGAGGCAGAATTCGGCGCCCGCTACACCGAGTGGGCGGCGCGCGTGCCGGCGTTCCTGCCGCGCCTGACCGGATGGCGCCGGCCGGCGCACCGGTTCAGCCTGCGCACGCTGATGCGGCGCGAGTATCCCGGCTGGCTGGCGGCGGCGCTGTTCGCGACCGCGATCCACCTGGGCCAGGACTTGGTCGAGGGCGAGGCGCTGGGCGACGATCCGGCAGAGTGGATCCTCGCCGCGCTGGCGATCGCCGGCTGCCTGGTGCTGGACCAGCTGAAAAAGCGCACCCGGGTGCTGAACGTCGCCGGCCGCTAGGCGTCGCCCTCCGGCTGCGGGTACAGCGCCGCCATGTCCGCGACCGAGCGGCGGACCAGCGTCTCCAGCACCTCCATGTCGATGCCCCGCAGCCGCCCCAGGTACAGGCAGCTGACGCTGTGCCGGTGCGGCCCCAGCTTCGCCAGCAGCGCGGCATGGCGGGCCACGCCGGGCATCAGGTATATGGTCAGCGCCGCCTTGCGCGGCGCGAGCCCGACCCGGAAGAACCGGTGCGCCGAGCCGTCGCGGCGCCGGTAGTCGTAGGCGCCGAAGCCGACGATGCTCTCGCCCCACATCCGCGGCGGCCAGCCGGTGACGCGCTGCATCATCGCGGCCACGGCCTGCGCGTCGGCGCGCCGGCCGGGGTGCGCCACCGCCGCCAGGAACGCGTGCGGATCGGCGTCGGTCTCGACCGTCTTCATGTCGCTCATGTGTCACCGCGCCTTTCCACACCAGGCGTCAGGGTGTACCACCGCGGCGGAAGGGCCAAGGGCGGATTCGATGGACGACAGGATGATCGTGGGCTGGCGCGAATGGGTGCAGCTGCCGCAGACCGGGCGGGGCTTCATCCGCGCCAAGATGGACACCGGGGCGCGGACCTCGGCGCTGCACGCCTACGATCTGCGGATGGAACATGCCGACGGCGCCGACTGGGCGCTGTTCCACCTGCTCGGCCGCAAGGGCGAGGCCGAGCAGCGCTTCCGCGTCAAGGCGGTCCGCTCGATCCGCAGTTCCAACGGCATGGTCGAGGAGCGGCCGGTGGTGGAACTGGACATGACCATGGGCCGGCACAGTTGGTCGGTCGAAGTGACGCTGACAGACAGGGAACAGATGGCCTATCGCATGCTGGTGGGGCGCGAGGCGCTCTCGGGACGGATCCTGGTGGATCCCTCGCGCTCGCACATTCTCGGACGGCACCTCCAGGGCGGCTGGGTGCACACATGAAGATCGCGCTGATGTGCCGCAACGCGGAACTGTACTCGCACCGCCGGCTGATCGAGGCGGCGCAGGCGCGCGGCCACGAGATCCGCGTCATCAACCACATGCGCTGCTACATCGACATCGCCTCGGCGCGGCCGGCGCTGCACTACCGCGGCGAGAAGCTGGAGGGCTTCGATGCGGTGATCCCGCGGATCGGCGCCAGCGTGACCTTCTTCGGCACCGCGGTGCTGCGCCAGTTCGAGATGATGGGCGTCTACGCGCTGAACGAAAGCGTGGCGATCAGCCGCTCGCGCGACAAGCTGCGCTCGATGCAGCTGCTGTCGCGCAAGCACGTCGGCATGCCGGCGACGGTGTTCGCGCACCGCACCTCGGATCCGGCCTATGTGCTGCAGCTGATGGGCGGCGCGCCGGCGATCATCAAGCTGCTCGAGGGCACGCAGGGCAAGGGCGTGGTGCTGGGCGAGACCCAGAAGGCCGCCGAAAGCATCATCCAGGCGTTTTCGTCCCTCAACGCCCAGTTCATCGTGCAGAGCTTCGTCAAGGAGGCCAACGGCGAGGACATCCGCTGCCTGGTGATCGGCGAGAAGGTGGTCGCGGCGATGAAGCGCAAGGGCGCCGACGGCGACTTCCGCTCGAACCTGCACCAGGGCGGCGAGGCGTCGGTGGTGCGGATCACCCCGAAGGAGCGCGCGACGGCAGTGGCGGCGGCCAAGGCGATGGGGCTGAACGTGTGCGGCGTCGACATGCTGCGCGCCGCCGATGGCCCGGCGGTGATGGAGGTGAACTCCTCGCCCGGGCTGGAGGGGCTGGAGAACGCCACCGGCATCGACGTCGCCGACCGGATCATCGCCCACCTCGAGACCGTGGCCAAGCCGCACAGCACCCGGACCCGCGGCAAGGGCTGACCCGCCGCGCCCCCGCGGCAAGGCCGACCCGCCGCGCCCCCGCGGCAAGGGTGGCCGCGGCGCGACGGCCTGGCCGGCTTTGGCGGAAAAGCGCGCGCGGCGCTTGACTTGCGCCGCCGGGGCGACGATATGGGGCACACCGCCTTCTGCCGCGTGAGCAGCATGCGGCCGCGCCTTCGGGCCGCGCGCCGGGGCAACCCAGAACCGTTTCCCACATCACGCATGGGCAGCAGCGCCGCGACGGCGCGCGGGCAATCCGGCCCGGGCGCGAGTTCAACGTGCATTCCCCGTGCCGGTCCGCAGGCTGCCTGTTCCAGGCGGCCCGGTGGGCTTTCACGACCAACGGGCGGCTGCTGCCGCCCGCGCAATGGAAAGGTCCGCATGGACTCTGAAATCCGGGACTTCGAATCCCTGGGGCTGTCGCCCCGCCTTGTCGCCCGTCTGGCGGATCAGGGCATCAACGACCCGACGCCGATCCAGGCGCAGGCGATCCCGCACGCGCTGAAGGGCCGCGACGTGCTGGGGCTGGCGCAGACCGGCACCGGCAAGACCGCCGCCTTCGGCCTGCCGCTGATCCACGGGCTGTCCGGCTCGGGCGCGCGGCCCGACCCGAAAACCGCCTCCGGCCTGATCCTTGCGCCGACGCGCGAGCTGGCCCGGCAGATCGTCGAACACCTGCGCGCGCTGACCCGCGGCAGCCATCTGCGCATCGAGCTGGTCACCGGCGGCGCCTCGATCAACAACCAGGTGCGGGCGCTGCACAAGGGCGTCGACGTGCTTGTCGCCACCCCCGGCCGGCTGATCGACCTGCTGGACCGCAAGGCAGTCCGGCTGGACCTGACCAGCCGCCTGGTGCTGGACGAGGCCGACCAGATGCTGGACATGGGCTTCATCCACGCGCTGCGCCGGATCGCCCCGCTGCTGCCGCGCGCGCGGCAGACGATGCTGTTCTCGGCCACCATGCCGGCGCAGATGGAGGAGCTGTCGCGCGCCTTCCTGACCGACCCGGTGCGGGTCGAGGTGGCGCCTCCGGGCAAGGTCGCCGACCGCATCGAGCAGTCGGTGCACTTCGTGCCCAAGGCCGACAAGGTGCCGCTGCTGATCGACATGCTGGGCGCGCACAAGGCCGAGCGCTCGATCGTGTTCGCGCGCACCAAGCACGGCGCCGAGCGGCTGATGAAGAAGCTGGTCGCCGAGGGCTTCGCCGCCGCCTCGATCCACGGCAACAAGACGCAAGGTCAGCGCGACCGGGCGATTGCCGGGTTCAAGGGCGCACAGGTGAAGGTGCTGGTGGCGACCGACGTCGCCGCACGCGGCATCGACATCCCGGGCGTGGCGCATGTCTACAACTACGACCTGCCGAACGTGCCCGAGAACTACGTCCACCGCATCGGCCGCACCGCCCGCGCCGGGGCCGAGGGCCGCGCCATCGCCTTCTGCGCCGAGGACGAGGCCGGCGAGCTGGCGGCGATCCAGAAGATTCTGCCCGAGCCGCTGCGCGTGGCCGGCGGCACCCCCTGGAAGGCGGCGCAGGCGGCCAAGGGCGGCAAGCCCGGCGGCGGCGGCGGCCGCGGCGGCCAGCAGCAGCAGCGGCGCCGGCGGCGCAGCGGCGGCGGCGGCCAGGGCCGGGGCGCGCGCCAGGCGGCCTGACCGCCCGGCGACGAAGACATCAGGGGCCGCGCGCCGGGAAACTTGCGCGCGGCCCCTGCCGTTTGACGGGTGGTTTCGAAGGGCGCGGCCGCCGGTCAGGCCGGGGCGCGGGCGGCCTGCGGTCCCAGCACCGCCTCCATCGCCGTCGCCAGCCGGTCGGTGATCTCGCTGATCTGGCTGTCGTCCATCACGAACGGCGGCGCCAGCAGGATGTGGTCGCCGCGCCGCCCGTCGATGGTGCCGGCCATCGGATAGCAGATCAGCCCGGCCTCGAACGCCGCCGCCTTCAGCTTCGCCGCGGTCTTCAGCGCCGGGTCCAGCGGCGCCCTGGTCTCGCGGTCGGCGACCAGCTCGATGCCGCGGAACAGGCCGCGGCCGCGGATGTCGCCGACGTGCGGGTGCTGCGCGAAGCGCCCGTGCAGCGCCGCGTCGAGCTGCGCGCCCAGCCGCTGCACCCGCGGGATCAGCTCGCGCTCGAGGATCGCGCCGACCACCGCCAGCCCGGCGGCGGTGGCGACCGGGTGGCCGATGTAGGTGTGGCCGTGCTGGAAGAAGCCGCTGCCGCCGGCGATCGTGTCGTAGATCTGCCCGGAACACAGCATCGCGCCGATCGGCTGGTAACCGGCGCCGAGGCCCTTGGCGATGCACAGGATGTCCGGCGAAATGCCGTCGTGCTCGCAGGCGAACAGGTGCCCGGTGCGGCCCATGCCGCACATCACCTCGTCGAGGATCAGCAGCACGCCGTGGCGGTCGCAGATCTCGCGGATGCGCCGGAAATAGCCCGCCACCGCGGGCACCGCGCCGGCGGTGGCGCCGACCACCGGCTCGGCGATGAAGGCCATCACCGTGTCGGGGCCGAGGCGCAGGATCTCGTCCTCCAGCTCCTGCGCGGCGCGCAGGCCGTAGGCCTCGGGGCTCTCGCCCTCGCGGCGCTCGCGGTATTCGTAGCAGGGGGCGATGTGGCTGACCTCGATCAGCAGCGGGCCGAACTGGGCGCGGCGCCATTCGTTGCCGCCGGCGGCCAGCGCGCCCAGCGTGTTGCCGTGGTAGCTTTGCCGGCGGGCGATCAGGTGCCGGCGCTGGGGCTGGCCCCGCTCGACGAAATACTGGCGGGCGAGCTTGATCGCCGCCTCGGTCGCCTCGGAGCCGCCGGAGGTGAAGTAGACCCGGTCGATGCCCAGCGGGGCATGCGCGATCAGCAGGTCGGCCAGCGCCTCGGCCGGTTCCGAGGTGAAGAAGCCGGTGTGGGCGAACGCCAGCTTGTCGAGCTGGTCCTTGATCGCCTCGGTGATCGCCGGATCGCCGTGCCCGAGGCAGGACACCGCCGCGCCGCCCGAACCGTCGAAATAGCGCCTGCCGTCCCGGTCGATCAGGTAGCAGCCCGCGCCGGCGACGGCGGTGGGCAGATCGGCGTGGCAGTGGCGGGGGAAGACGTGGGACATGGCGCGACTCCTTTGCCGCCAGCCTAGCGGCTGCGCCCTTGTCGGCAAAGGGGGGGCGCCCGCCCGGGGACGCCGGATCTGGCGATCCGTTTGCCCCGGCCGGGCCCGGCCCGCGCGGGCGCGCGGGTCCGGGCGCAGGTCGCGAGCCGCGCGCCTCAGCCCCAGTCGAGCACCACCTTGCCGGCGCTGCCGTCGCGCATCGCGTCGAACCCCTCGCGGAACCGGTCGATCGGCAGGCGGTGGGTGATCAGCGGCGCCAGGTCGAGCCCGCCTTGCACCAGCGCGATCATCTTGTACCAGGTCTCGTACATCTCGCGGCCGTAGATGCCCTTGATCGTCAGCATCTTGAAGATCACCGGGTGCCAGTCGATGGCGAAGCCCGCCGGCGCGATGCCCAGCAGCGCCACCTTGCCGCCGTTGTTCATCGTCTCGATCATCTGCCGCAGCGCCGGCGCGGCGCCCGACATCTCGAGGCCGACGTCGAAACCCTCGGTCATGCCGATGTCGGCCATCACCTCGCGCAGGGTGATCGCCGAGGTGTCGATCGCGTGCTCCAGCCCCATGCCGCGGGCCAGCTGCAGCCGCGCCGGGTTGATGTCGGTGATCACCACCTTGCGCGCGCCCGCGCGCTGCGCCACCAGCGCGCCCATGATGCCGATCGGGCCGGCGCCGGTGACCAGCACGTCCTCGCCCACCAGGTCGAACGACAGCGCGGTGTGCACCGCGTTGCCCAGCGGGTCGAAGATCGCCGCGATGTCGTCGGGCACGTCGTCGGGAATCGGCACCACGTTCGATTCGGGCAGGCAGATGTACTCGGCGAAGCTGCCGGGCCGGGTGACGCCGACGCCCTGCGTGTTGCGGCACAGGTGGCCGCGGCCGGCGCGGCAGTTGCGGCAGATGCCGCAGACGATGTGGCCCTCGCCCGAGACGCGCCGGCCGCGGGTGTACTTGCGCGCGGCGGCGCCCGCATCGACGATCTCGCCCATGAACTCGTGTCCGGTGACCAGCGGCACCGGCACCGTGGCGGCGGCCCATTCGTCCCATTCCCAGATGTGCACGTCGGTGCCGCAGATCGCCGACTTGCGCACCTTGATCAGTACCTCGCCGGGGCCGGGCTCGGGCACCGGGACGTCCTGCATCCACAGCCCCTTCTCGGGCCTGGCCTTGACCAGCGCGCGCATGGTGTTGGCGGTCATTTCAGCACTCCCAGCTCGCGCCCGGCCAGCTCGAACGCGGCGAGCGCGGCGTCCAGATCCGCGATCTCGTGTGCGGCGGACATCTGCGTGCGGATCCGGTCCTGCGCCCGCGGCACCACCGGGAACGAGAACGCGGTGACGTAGACGCCCAGTTCCTGCAGCCGCGCCGCCATGCCCTGCGCCAGCTTCGGGTCGCGCAGCATCACCGGGATGATCGCGTGCTCGCCGGGCAGCAGCTCGAACCCCAGCGCGTCCAGCCCCTTGCGGAAATGCGCGGTGTTGCGCGCCAGCCGGTCGCGCAGGTCGTGACCGTCCTCGATCAGGTCCAGCGCGGTCAGCGAGGTGGCGGTGATCACCGGCGCCAGCGCGTTCGAGAACAGGTACGGGCGCGAGCGCTGCCGCAGCCATTCGACCAGCGGCCTGGGCCCGGCGACATAGCCGCCCGAGGCGCCGCCCAGCGCCTTGCCCAGCGTGCCGGTCAGGATCCGCACCCGGTCCTGCACGCCGAAATGCTCGGGGGTGCCGCGCCCGCCCCGGCCCATGAAGCCGACCGCGTGGCTGTCGTCGACCATCACCCAGGCGCCGTATTTTTCGGCCAGATCGCAGATCCCCGGCAGGTTGGCGATCACCCCGTCCATCGAGAACACGCCATCGGTCGCGATCAGCCGATAACGCGCGTCCTGCGCCGCCTGCAGCTGCTCCTCCAGCGCCGCCATGTCGTTGTTGGCATAGCGCAGCCGCTTGGCCTTGCACAGGCGGATGCCGTCGATGATCGAGGCATGGTTCAGCGCGTCCGAGATGATCGCGTCCTGCTCGCCCAGGATCGTCTCGAACAGGCCGGTGTTGGCGTCGAAACAGCTGGAATACAGGATCGCGTCCTCGGTCCCCAGCCACCCCGCCAGCCGCGATTCCAGCTGCTGGTGGATGTCCTGGGTGCCGCAGATGAACCGCACCGAGGCCATGCCGTAGCCGTGCGCGTCCAGCGCGTCGCGGGCGGCGGCGATCAGCGCCGGCGCGTCCGCCAGCCCCAGGTAGTTGTTGGCGCACAGGTTGATCAGCCTGCTGCCGTCGGCCAGCCGCACGCGGCCGTCCTGCGGGCTGGCGAGCGGGCGCTCGCGGCGGGTCAGCCCGGCCTGGTCAAGCTCGGCCAGGCGGGCGGTCAGGTCCTGGATCAGCGGGTCTGCGGTCATCTGGCGCTCCGGCGGTTCGGGATCGCGCCATCTGAACCGGTTCGCGGCGAGAGTCCAACCCCTCACGCCGACACCGTGGTGCCGCCCGAAGCCGTCCGGGCGCGGTCGCCGCGCCCAAGCCGCGCGCTTCGGGCCGCGCCCGAATGGCGCGCGCTTCAGATCGCCCCCGAATGGCGCGTCACCTCAGATCGCGCCCGAATGGCGCGTCACCTCAGATCGCGCCCGAATGGCGCGTCACCTCAGATCGCGCCCGAATGGCGCGTCACCCTAGATCGCGCCCGAATGGCGCGCGGTGCCCCGCCGCAGGTAGGCGTCGAAATGCGCCGCCACCAGCCGCGCCAGCGGCTTGCCGGCGGGCGTCAGCCGCAGCCGGCCGTCGCGCCGCGTCAGCCATGGCCGGAACCGTTCCAGCGCGCGGGCGACCTCGGGCTCAAGCAGCGCCGCGACGCTGCCGAACGCGGCCGCCAGCGCCGGCAGGTCGACCTCCAGATCGCACAGCAGGCGCTCGATCAGCGCGCCGCGCAGCCGGTCCTCGAGACGCAGCGCGTGGCCGCGCGCGGTGGCCAGCCGGCCGGCGCGGATGCGCCCGGCATAGGCGGCGGTCGCCGGCGCGTTCTGCGCATAGCCGCCCGGATAGAGCGAGATCGCCGACGCCCCCAGCCCGATCAGCGCGTCGGCGCCGTCGTCGGTGTAGCCCTGGAAGTTCCGCCGCATCCGCCCGGCCGCGGCGGCGGCCGCCAGCCCGTCGCCGGGCAGGGCGTAGTGGTCGATGCCCAGCGCGCGGTAGCCGGCGCCGAGGAACATCGCCTCGGCGGCTTCCATCAGCGCCAGCCGCGCCGGCGCGCCGGGCAGGGCGTTGGCGTCGATCATCCGCTGCCGCCGCGCCGCCCAGGGGACGTGGGCATAGCCGAACAGCGCCACCCGGTCCGGCGCCAGCCCCAGCACCCGGGCGGTCGATTCGGCGATCCCCGGCACGGTCTGGTGCGGCAGGCCGTAGACGATGTCGGCGTTCAGGCTGGCGATGCCGTGCGCGCGCAAATGCCGCACCGTCTCGGCGGTCTGCCCGACGCTCTGCCGGCGGCCGATCGCCGCCTGGATCCGCGGGTCGAAATCCTGGATGCCGATGCTGGCGCGGGTCATCCCGGCGCGGGCCAGCGCGGCGATCCGGTCCGGGCCGGTGACGGTCGGGTCGATCTCGACCGCGAACTCCCGCCCCGGATCCAGACGGAACGCGGCGGCCAGATGCGCCGCCAGATCGCCGATCTGCACCGGCGTCAGGATCGTCGGCGTGCCGCCGCCCCAATGCACGCGAACCACCCGCGAATCCGGCGGCACCCGCGCCGCCAGCATTTCGATCTCGGCCTTCAGGCTGTCGACATAGGCCGCCACCGGCTCCGGGCGGCGCACCCCCTGGGTGCGGCAGGCGCAGAACCAGCACAACCGTTCGCAGAACGGGATGTGCAGGTACAGCGACAGCCGCGCGCCCGCGGGCAGCGCGCCCAGCCAGCGCTCGGTGCGGTGCGGATCCGTCGCGCCGAAGTGCGGCGCGGTCGGGTAGCTGGTGTAGCGCGGCACCGTCGCTTCGAACAGCCCGGTGCCGGCGAGTTGTCGGGTTCTGCTCATTGTGGTAACAAGACATCCGCGAAGTATCCAGGCGTTGATCTGGATCAACGGCGGAGTCCGAAACCGATCATGCTCGCCCCCGACCTTGCCCGGAAGGCATCCTGCGAGGATTGCCCGATACGTCACCGCGCGGTCTGCGCCCACTGCGAGGGCGACGAGCTGCAGGTGCTCGAAGGGATGAAATCCTACCGCACCTACACGCCGGGCGAGCCGATCGTCTGGGCCGGGGACGATTTCAACTTCGTCGCCTCGGTGGTCACCGGCGTCGCCGCGATGAGCCAGACGATGGAGGACGGCCGCCGGCAGATGGTCGGCCTGCTGCTGCCGTCGGACTTCCTCGGCCGGCCCGGCCGCGCCCATGCCGCGTTCGACGTCACCGCCGCGACCAGCGTGACGCTGTGCCGGTTCGAGCGCCGGCCGTTCGAGGCGCTGCTGCGCGAAACCCCCGCCGTCGGCCAGCGCCTGCTGGAGATGACCCTGGACGAGCTTGACGCCGCCCGCGAATGGATGCTGCTGCTGGGCCGCAAGACCGCGCGCGAGAAGATCTCCAGCCTGCTGGCGATCCTGGCCCGGCGCGAGGCCAGCCTGTCGCAGCAGATCCCCGGCGGCGAGATCGCGTTCGACCTGCAGATCACCCGCGAGGCGATGGCCGACTACCTCGGGCTGACGATCGAGACCGTCAGCCGGCAGCTGACCGCGCTGCGCAGGGACGGCGTCATCGTGCTGACCGGCAGCCGGCACGTGACGGTGCCCGACTACGACAACCTCGCCGCCGAGGCGGGCGACGACGCCGACGGCACCCAGCTGACCTGAGGCCCTTGCACCCGCCGGTACGACCGCCCATGCTCCGCCGCGATTTGCAAGAAAAGCGGAGCCTGCCATGACTGCCGACCTGAACCTCGACCTGCTGCGCGCGCTGTGCGAGACGCCGGGCGTGCCCGGCCACGAGGACCGCGTGCGCGAACTGATCCGGGCCGAGGTCGAGGGCCTGTTCGACGAGGTGACGACCGACCCGATGGGCTCGCTGCTGTGCCGCCGCGACGGCAAGGGCGACGCGCCCGAGCGGATCATGCTGCTGTGCCACATGGACGAGATCGGCTTTCTGGTCAGCCACGTCACCGACAAGGGCTTCGTCTACCTGCAGCCGGTCGGCGGCTTCGATCCGCGCAACCTGTTCTCGCGCCGGGTGCTGGTGTGCACCGAAGGCGGCGATCTGAAGGGGGTGATGAACCCCGGCGGCCGGCCGATCCACATCGCCAGCCCCGAGGACCGCAAGAAGGTGCCCGAGGTGACCGAGTTCTTCGTCGACCTCGGCCTGGGCGAGGCCGCGAAGGACCGCGTCAGGGTCGGCGACATGGTGGTGATGGACGAGCCGTTCCTGGAAATGGGCGACAAGGTCGTGTCCAAGGCGCTGGACAACCGCATCGCCTGCTGGCTGGGGATCGAGTCGGTCCGCGGCCTGAAGAAGACCCGCCCGAAGGCCGAGGTGCATGTCGCCTTCACCTCCCAGGAAGAAGTCGGCCTGCGCGGCGCGCGCACCGCCGCCTACCGGATCAAGCCCGACATCGGCATCGGCGTCGACACCACGCTGGCCTGCGACACCCCGGGCGTGCCCGAGCAGGACCGCACCACGGTGCAGGGCCAGGGCTTCGGCCTGCATGTGCGCGACAGCAGCTTCATCGCCGACAAGGCGCTGGTGCAGGAGTTCGAGGACCTGGCGGTGAAGCGCAGGATCCCGTTCCAGCGCACCATGCTGCGCGCCGGCGGCCAGGACGGCGCCGCGGCGCAGCAGGCCGCCGCCGGCGCGCGCGCGGTCGGCATCGTCGTCGGCACCCGCTACATCCACACCGTGACCGAGATGATCCACAAGACCGACCTTGCGGCCGCGCGCGACATCCTGACCGCGTTCCTGAAGGCGCACTGAGCGTCGCCGGCGGGGCGTCAGCCGGCCAACGCGCCGGGTGCTCGCGCCGCATCCCGGCGCCGGGCGGCATCGGCGCGCTCACCTCGATCATCCCCTGCCGGGATCCCCGGTGAGGCCGCGCCGCCGGCCGCGCGCCGTTCGCCGCGTGCGGCCCGCCGCCGCAGCCCCCTTCGCGATCGTGCGCCGGGCCCGGGCACAAGCGGCGCGGTCGGCCACCGTTTCGCCGGCAGGACCGCGCTGCCGAGCCGGCGCCCGACGCACGCCGCTGCCCGCGACGCGACATTCCGCACCGCTTGATCCACATCAAGGCCGCACCCCCGCGCGCCGGGCATACCCGCCGCCGTGACAGGTGCGGCCCGTGGTGCGGGCGCAGGCCAGCCGAGGGACATGGATGACCGACATACTGAAACTGATCGTGCTGGGGGCGATCATGGTGGCGGCGGCGATCGCCGCCAACTTCGCGCGGGACCTGGCCTACCAGGTGCACGCGGTGCTGATCATGCTGATATCGGCCGGGCTGTTCCTGTGGGTGCTGCGCGGCGCGGGCGAGCCGAAACCGGCGTCGGCCGTGGCCGTCGGCTACACGGACGACGTGGTCCGCGCCGGGGTGATCGCCACCACCTTCTGGGGCGTGGTCGGCTTCCTCGCCGGCACCTACATCGCCTTTCAGCTGGCGTTCCCGATCCTGAACCTCGACCTGCCGTGGACGACCTTCGGGCGGCTCAGGCCGCTGCACACCTCGGCGGTGATCTTCGCCTTCGGGGGCAACGCGCTGATCGCGACCTCGTTCTACGTCGTGCAACGCACCTGCGCGGCGCGGCTGTGGGGCGGCAACCTGGCGTGGTTCGTGTTCTGGGGCTACCAGCTGTTCATCGTGCTGGCGGCGACCGGCTATGTGCTGGGCGCGACCCAGTCCAAGGAATACGCCGAGCCGGAATGGTACGTCGACATCTGGCTGACCGTCGTCTGGCTCGCCTATCTCGCGGTGTTCATGGGCACGATCCTGCGCCGCAAGGAGCCGCACATCTACGTCGCCAACTGGTTCTACCTGGCCTTCATCCTCACCGTGGCGATGCTGCACGTCGTCAACAACCTCAGCCTGCCGGTGTCGATCTTCGGCTCGAAATCCGTGCAGCTGTTCGCCGGCGTGCAGGACGCGCTGACGCAGTGGTGGTACGGGCACAACGCGGTCGGCTTCTTCCTGACCGCGGGCTTCCTGGGGATGATGTACTACTTCATCCCGAAACAGGCCG
The DNA here is from genome assembly GCF_009697225.1 of Halovulum marinum. Taxonomy (GTDB): domain Bacteria; phylum Pseudomonadota; class Alphaproteobacteria; order Rhodobacterales; family Rhodobacteraceae; genus Halovulum; species Halovulum marinum. The sequence goes on along the minus strand of NZ_WIND01000004.1, from coordinate 226,330 downwards.
AGCGCCCGGTCTACAGCTACAAGCTGTCGATCATCCACTTCTGGTCGCTGATCTTCCTCTACATCTGGGCCGGGCCGCACCACCTGCACTACACCGCGCTGCCCGACTGGGCGCAGACGCTGGGCATGGTGTTCTCGATCATGCTGTGGATGCCGTCCTGGGGCGGCATGATCAACGGGCTGATGACGCTGTCGGGGGCCTGGGACAAGCTGCGCACCGACCCGGTGCTGCGGATGATGGTGGTCTCGGTCGGATTCTACGGCATGGCCACCTTCGAGGGGCCGATGATGTCGATCCGCGCCGTCAACAGCCTCAGCCATTACACCGACTGGACCATCGGCCACGTGCATTCCGGCGCGCTGGGCTGGAACGGCATGATCACCTTCGGCGCGCTCTACTTCCTGGTGCCGAAACTGTGGAACCGCGAGCGGCTGTACTCGCTGAGCCTGGTGTCGTGGCACTTCTGGCTCGCGACCATCGGCATCGTCCTCTACGCCGCGTCGATGTGGGTCACCGGCATCATGGAGGGGCTGATGTGGCGCGAGGTCGACGCCCAGGGATTCCTGGTCAACAGCTTCGCCGACACCGTCGCCGCCAAGCTGCCGATGTACATCGTCCGCGGCCTGGGCGGGGTGCTGTACCTGGCCGGGGCGCTGCTGATGGTCTGGAACCTGTGGATGACGGCCAGGGGCGTCGGCCAGGACGAGGCGCTCGCCCGCCCCGCCCCCGCCGCCGCCGCCGAGTGAGCCGAGTGAGGAGAGCGCGGATGGCACTGCTGGACAGACACAAGACCATCGAGAAGAACGCGACGCTGCTGCTGGCGCTCAGCTTTGCCGCGGTCAGCATTGGCGGCATCGTCGAGATCGCGCCGCTGTTCTATCTCGAGAACACCATCGAGAAGGTCGAGGGCGTGCGCCCCTACGCGCCGCTGGAACTGACCGGCCGCGACATCTACATCCGCGAGGGCTGCTACGTCTGCCACAGCCAGATGATCCGCCCGATGCGCGACGAGGTCGAGCGCTACGGCCACTACAGCCTTGCGGCGGAATCGATGTACGACCACCCGTTCCAGTGGGGCTCGAAGCGCACCGGGCCCGACCTGGCCCGCGTCGGCGGCCGCTATTCCGACGCCTGGCACGTCGATCACCTGCTGGACCCGCAGGCGCTGGTGCCCGAAAGCGTCATGCCGTCCTACGCGCACCTCGCCGACACCCGGATCGGGGCCGAGAACGTCGCCGGGCTGATGCGCACGCACCGCGCGGTCGGCGTGCCCTACACCGACGCGATGATCGACGCGGCGCGCCGCGACTTCACCGCGCAGGCCGATCCCGACGGCGATCCGGACGGACTGATCGAACGCTATCCCGGCGCGCAGGTGCGCAATTTCGACGGCAATCCGGCGCTGACCGAGATGGACGCGCTGATCGCCTATCTGCAGGTGCTGGGCACGATGGTCGACTTCTCGACCTTCGAGCCCGACGCCGCCCGGTAAGGAGGCACCGATGGACCGCTACTCCTTTCTGCGCGAACTGGCCGACAGCTGGGGCCTGCTGGCGCTGACGCTGGTCTTCCTGGGCGTGATCCTGTGGACCCTGCGCCCCGGCGCGGCGGCGCTGCACCGCGACGCGGCGCAGGTGCCGCTGCGCCACGACCGCCTGCCCGCGGACGACCCGACGAAGGAGCGTTGAACATGGCCCGCAAGCTCGACCGGACCGACGAGATGGCCACCACCGGGCACGAGTGGGACGGCATCCGCGAATACGACACGCCGATGCCGCGCTGGTGGCTGTGGACCTTCTACGGCACCATCGCCTGGTCGGTGATCATCATGGTGCTGTACCCGGCGATCCCGCTGGTCGACGGCGCGACGCAGGGCGTGCTGGGCTACGACAGCCGCGCCGAGGTGGCGCAGGACATCGCCGCGGTGCAGGCCCGCAACGCCGATCTGGACTGGGCGCTGGAGGCGGCCGAGCCGGGCGCGCTGCGCGACGACGACGAGCTGTACCGCTACGCCGTGTCCGGCGGCCGGGCGGTGTTCGCCACCTGGTGCGCGCAGTGCCACGGCGCCGGCGGCGGCGGTGCGGCGGCGGACGGCTATCCCAGCCTGGCCGACAACGCCTGGCTTTGGGGCGGCGACATCGCCGCGATCCGCGACAGCGTCGCCCACGGCATCCGCTGGCAGGACGATCCGGACACCCGCTTCAGCCAGATGCCCGCGTTCGGGGGCGACCTGTCGGACGCGCAGATCGCCGGCGCGGTCGAGCATGTGCGGGCGCTGTCGGGGCAGCCGCACGACGCCGCGCTTGCCGCCGCCGGGGCGCAGACCTTCGCCGCCGACTGCGCCGCCTGCCACGGCGCACTCGGCACCGGCGACCGCAGTCTTGGCGCGCCCGACCTGACCGACGCGATCTGGCTCTACGGCGGCGACCGGGCGACGCTGCTGCGCACGGTCCGTGCCGGGCGCAACGGCGTGATGCCGGCCTGGGCCGGGCCGGGCCGGCTGACCGAGGCGCAGATCCGCCAGGTCGCGGCCTATGTCCACCAGCTCGGCGGCGGCGAATAGACCGCCGCCGGCGGCGGCCGGCCCGGTCAGGCCGGGCGGCTGTCCGCCGCCGCGCGCCCGCCGGGCACGGCGCCGGCCGACGCCGGGTCCGGCACCTTTCCGGTCCAGGCGGTGCGGTCCAGGTCCAGGTCCGGGAAGTCGTCCGGGTTCAGCACCGGGCGCTCGACCCCCGCGGCCAGCTGCGCGCGGAAGTCGCGCAGGATCCGCAGGCAGGTCGGCAGCAGCATCATGATCACCACCAGGTTGACCAGCGCCAGAACGCCCATCAGCGGATCCGAGAAGAAGAACACCGCCGTCGCCCCGGGCGCGGTCGCGCCCAGGAACACGATCGCGATGATCACCACCCGCAGCACGTTCAGCGCCATCGGGTGCTCGGTGATCGTGGTCAGCGCGTTCTCGCCCAGGTAGTAGTTGTAGATGATCGAGCTGAACGCGAACAGCAGGATCATGACCGACAGCAGGTACTGGGACCACCCGCCCAGATGCGAGACCAGCGACTGCTGGGTCAGCGCGATGCCGTCGATATCCTCGGCGCCGGGCACATAGACGTCGCCCAGCAGGATGATGAACGCGGTGCACGAGCAGATGAAGATGGTGTCGATGAACACCGAGAAGCTCTGCGTGATGCCCTGGCTGATCGGGTGCCGCACGTCCGCCGTGGCGGCGACGTTGGGCGCCGAGCCCAGCCCGGCCTCGTTCGAGAACAGCCCGCGCCGCAGCCCCTGCGCCAGCGCCGCGCCCATGCCGCCGCCGACCGCCTCCTCCAGGCCGAAGGCGTTGCTGACGATCGAGGCGATCACCCCCGGCACCGCGCCGATGTTCATCACGATGATCACCAGCGCCATCAGGATGTAGCCGACCGCCATCACCGGCACCACCACGTCCGCCGTCTTGGCGATGCGGTGGATGCCGCCGAAGACGATGAACCCGGCGACCACCGCCAGCAGCGCGCCGGTGACCACCCGGCTGATGCCCATGCTGTCCTCGACCGCGCCGGCGACGGTGTTGCCCTGGAAGGCGTTGAACCCCAGGCCGAAGGCGGCGATCAGGCACACCGCGTAGACGATCGCCAGCCAGCGGTAGTCCTGGCCCAGCCCGAACAGGATCGAGCGCGCCGGCCCGCCGCGGAAGTCGCCGTTCGCCTCGCGCCGCTTGAACAGCTGCGCCAGCGAGCATTCGACCAGGCTGGTCGCCATGCCGACCAGCGCGATCGCCCACATCCAGAACACCGCGCCCGGCCCGCCCAGGGTGATCGCCACCGCGACCCCGGCGATGTTGCCGCCGCCGACGCGCCCGCCGACCGAGATCAGCAGCGCCTCGCGCGCCGAGATCGCGTTCGGATCGCCCGACTGGTTCTTCGACGACAGCACCCGGAACATGCGCTTGAAGAAACGGAACTGCACGAACCCCGTCAGCGCGGTGATGAAGACGCCGAACACGACCAGCAGCGGGATCAGCGACCAGCCCCATGTCAGATCGCCGATAAGTCCGAAGAAGCTTTCAAGTAAAACCATGTGCATCTCTCCAGAATTGTGCGCGGGGCGCGTAAATAGATGCCGGAACGATACGGGTCGTCGCGCGGATTTTCAAACATATTTGCCGGTTGACTTGGGCTTTGCGGCGGCCGTGGCAAAGGTGTAAGTCCCTGTGGTGCGAACGCAGCGAACGGGAGCGCGCAGAATGAAAAGCCTCAGGATCGTGGTGACCGGCGGCACCATCGACAAGGTGCACGACCCAGGGACCGAGGCGCTGGCGTTCTCGCCCGACGGCGCCACCCACATCCCCGAGATGCTGCGCGTCGGCCGCTGCCACTTCCCGGTGGTGCAACTGCTGATGCTCAAGGACAGCCTGTACTTCGACCACGCCGACCGCCGGGCGATCGCCGCCGCCGTCGCCGCCGCGCCCGAGCCGGCGGTGGTCGTGACCCACGGCACCGGCACCATGGGCGACACCGCCCGCTTCCTGTCGGGCCGGGTCGGCGACAAGACCGTGGTGCTGACCGGGGCGATGCGGCCGTTCTCGCTCAGCGCCTCGGACGGCGAGTTCAACCTCGGCGCCGCCGTGATCGCCGCGCAGCTGCTGGCGCCCGGCGTCTGGGGCGCGATGAACGGCCGCGTGTTCCCCGCCGAGCGGCTGAACAAGAACGTCGAGCAGGGCCGCTTCGACGCCTGATCCGGCGGCCGCCGCGCGCCGGCCCGGGGCCGGCGGAACGGCGTTGACGAAGTTTTCGGATTCTGTTCCTGAACGATTTCAGGTGGTCACGGGGGTTTTCACGGTGAAATCCGCGGTTTTCACGCCGCCGCGGGCGGCGTTCAGCCCATCGAGCTCATGCTCTGCCGGAACTTGAACTTGGCCCGGTCGCGGCGCCCGCTCCAGACCCCGACGCTGCCCCAGACCAGGATGTAGATCAGCCCCGCACCCAGCACCAGCGCGCCGGGCAACGGTCCGATCCCGGCGCGATCGATGAACTCGGCGAAGCTGGCGACCGGCTCGGGGTGCACCACCAGCTTGCCGATGTAGGCCACGGTCTGGATCAGCAGGATCCACATGTAGTTGCGCCGGATCCGCCGCCCGACCGCGGTCAGCAGGCCGACATGGTACTGCGGCACCAGATAGTCGTCGGCCAGCGTCTTCTGCCAGTTCTCCTCGGTGTGCAGATCGCCGGTCTCCAGCATCGGCGCGTAGAAATGCGTCTCCATCCAGCGGCAGCGGGCGCGCCAGACGTTGAAATAGCGGTAGCGGCGCGCCTCGAGCAGCAGGAAGAACAGGATCAGGATGCCGACCAGGATCAGCGGCAGCGGCGAGGCGTCGGGCGAGGCGAAGGCGATCGACAGCGCGATGCCCAGGGTGACCACGGACCAGTTCGTGGTGGTGTCCAGCCGCTGCCGCCACAGGGTCGAGCGGTAGACCTCGCCGCGGTACAGATGCGCCAGCGCGCCGATCTCGGCCGCGGTGAACTCGCGCGGTTTCTTTCGCGGCGCGGCTTCGTTCATGGCGTCCTCCGGTCCTGCCCCCGCGCGCGTGCGGCGACGCGGGTCGCGACAGTCTGACACGCCCCGGCCGCCCCGGTCAAAGCGCCGGTGCGGCGGCGGTTGATCCAGGTCAAGGCCGCGGCACCGGGCGGCTGGCACACCGGCGACGTGACCCGGATCCCAGCCCCACCGAAGGAGCGCGCCCCCGTGAGCGCCGCAGACTCGCCCCCGAAGCTCTACGAGGCGCAGGCGCCGGTGTTCCCGCGCCGCGTCGGCGGCCGGTTCCGCACCCTGAAGTGGTGGATCATGGCGGTCACGCTGGGGATCTACTACCTGACGCCGTGGATCCGCTGGGACCGCGGCCCGAACCTGCCCGACCAGGCGGTGCTGGTCGACCTGGCGCACCGCCGGTTCTTCTTCTTCTGGATCGAGATCTGGCCGCACGAGTTCTACTTCGTCGCCGGGCTGCTGATCATGGCCGGGCTGGGGCTGTTCCTGTTCACCTCGGCGCTGGGCCGGGTCTGGTGCGGCTATTCCTGCCCGCAGACCGTCTGGACCGACCTTTTCATCCTGGTCGAGCGCCGGGTCGAGGGCGACCGCAACGCCCGCCTGCGCCTGTGGAACGCGAAGTGGAGCGCCCGCAAGGCCCGGCTGCGCGCTGCCAAGTGGGCGCTGTGGCTGCTGATCGCGGCCGCCACCGGCGGCGCCTGGGTTTTCTACTTCGCCGACGCGCCGACGCTGGCGCGGGCGCTGGCCGCCGGCCAGGCGCCGTTCGTCGCCTACGCCTCGGTGCTGCTGCTGACCGCGACCACCTTCGTGTTCGGCGGCTTCCTGCGCGAACAGGTGTGCATCTACATGTGCCCGTGGCCGCGGATCCAGGCCGCGATGATGGACGAGGACACGCTGACCGTCGGCTACCGCGGCTGGCGCGGCGAGCCGCGCGGCAAGCACCGCAAGGCCGCCGCGGCGGCCGGGCTGGGCGACTGCATCGACTGCATGGCCTGCGTCAACGTCTGCCCGATGGGCATCGACATCCGCGACGGCCAGCAGCTGGAGTGCATCACCTGCGCGCTGTGCATCGACGCCTGCGACGACGTGATGTCCAGGATCGGCAAGCCGCGCGGGCTGATCGACTACCTGGCGCTGTCGGACGAGCCGCGCGAGCGCGCGGGCGGCGCGCCGCGGCCCGCCTGGCGCCACGCGCTGCGGCCGCGCACGATCCTCTGCACCGCGCTCTGGGCCGGGGTCGGGCTGGCGCTGCTGGTGGCGCTGTTCATCCGCTCGGACGTGTCGCTGGCGGTCTCGCCTGTGCGCAGCCCGGTCTACGTCACGCTGGCCGATGGCGCGATCCGCAACGCCTACGAGGTGCGGCTGCGCAACCAGGACGGGGCCGCGCGGAGCTTCGTGTTCACGCTGGAAGGCGCGCGCGATCTGCAATTGTCGCTGGAAGGCACGCGGAACCCGGCGGTGATCGTGCCGGCGGACGAGACCTTCCGGCAGCGCCTGTACCTGACCGCCGCGCCCGGCAGCGCCGCCGCCGCCGCCGGCCGCACCGGCGTGCGGCTGTGGATCACCGCGCAGGGCGGCGACGCCCGCGCGCATGCCGATACCGTGTTCACCGGAAAGGACCAGTGATGGCGCAGCAACCGACCGGCCGCCCGCTGACCGGCCGCACCGTCCTCGGCATCACCGCCGCCGGCTTCGCGGTGGTGATCGGGGCCAACATGGCGCTGGTCTGGGCCGCGCTGGGCAGCTTTCCGGGGCTCGAGGTCCGCAACAGCTACGTCGCCAGCCAGGGCTTCGACCGCGAGCGTGCGGCGCAGCGGGCGTTGGGCTGGACCGCGCGGGTCTCCTATCGGCCGGGACGGGTGACGCTGGTCGTGCTCGACCGCGACGGCGCCCGGGTGCTGCCCGCCGCGATCACCGCCAGCGTCGGCCGGGCGACGCACATGGCGCAGGACCGGGCGCTGGCCTTCGCGCCGGGCGCCGGCGGGCTGGTCGCGCCGGCGCGGCTGGAGCCCGGGCCGTGGCAGGTCCGGATCGCGGCCACCGCCGCCGACGGCACCGGGTTCCGCCAGCGGCTGGACCTGCGGGTGCCGCAATGAGCGTCGCTGCCTGCCCAGCCGCCGCGGCGGCCGCGCCCGCGCCGCGCCCCGCCGCCGCGGCGTCTGGCGCGACACTGCAGATCGCGGTGCCGTCGGTGCATTGCGCCGGCTGCATCGCGACGGTCGAGCACGGGCTGGCGGGGCTCGAGGGTGTCGTCGCCGCACGGGTGAACCTGACGCTCAGGCGGCTGGCCATCACCGCCCGCCCCGGCGCGCAGGTCGAGGCCGCCGTGCTGGCCCGGCTGCAGGCGCTGGGCCATCCCGGCCGGGTGCTGGACGCCGCCACGCTGGGCCGCGCGGCGGACCCGGCGGGGCGCGCCCTGCTGCTGCGCCTCGGCGTCGCCGGCTTCGGGGCGATGAACGTGATGCTGCTGTCGGTCGCCGTCTGGGCCGGGGCCGAGGGCGTGACCCGCGACTTCCTGCACTGGGTCTCGGCGCTGATCGCGCTGCCGGCCGCGCTGTTCGCGGCGCAGCCGTTCTTCGTCAACGCCTGGGCGGCGCTGCGCGTCGGCCGGCTGGTGATGGACACGCCGATCTCGCTGGCGATCCTGCTGAGCCTGGCGGTGTCGCTGTACGAAACCGCGCTGGGCGGCGCGCATGCCTATTTCGACGCCGCGATGTCGCTGACCTTCTTCCTGCTGCTGGGCCGGGTGCTGGACCACCGCAGCCGCGCCGCGGCGCGCTCGGCCGCTGCCGAACTGGCCGCGCTCGAGGTGCCGCGCGCCGAGCTTCTGGGCAAGGGCGGGGCGTGCACCGTGCCGGTGGCCGAACTGGCGGTGGGCGATGTGGTTCTGGTGCGCCCCGGCATGCGGGTGCCCACCGACGGCATCATCCGGTCCGGCGCGACCGAACTCGACCGCAGCCTGCTGACCGGCGAAACCGCCCCGGTGGCCGCCGCCGCCGGGCAGGCCGTGCATGCCGGCGAGGTCAACCTGACCGGCCGGCTGGAGGTGCGCGTCACCGCCGCAGGGGCCGACTCCACGCTGCGCCGGATCGCCGATCTGGTGCGCGAGGCCGAGGGCGCGCGGAACAGGTACGTCTCGCTGGCCGACCGCGCCGCGCGCGTCTACGCGCCGGTGGTGCATCTGCTGGCGCTGGTCTCGGGACTGGGCTGGTACTGGGCGAGCGGCGACGCGCGGCTGTCGATCAACATCGCCGTCGCGGTCCTGATCATCACCTGCCCCTGCGCGCTGGGTCTTGCCGTGCCCTCGGTCATGGTCGCCGCCAGCGGTGCGCTGTTCCGCAGCGGCGTGCTGCTGAAGGACGGCACCGCGCTGGAGCGGCTGGCGGGCGTGGATACCGTGGTTCTGGACAAGACGGGTACGCTGACCGAGGGCGCGCCGGTGCTGGCTGACCCCGAAGCGGTGCCGGCGGGCGCGCTGGCGGTCGCCGGGGCGCTGGGCGCGGGCAGCGCGCATCCGCTGGCGCGGGCGCTGGCCGCCGCGGCGGATGCGGCGGCGCTGGATCTGCCGCGGATCGAGGCGGTGCGGGAGGTGCCCGGCCAGGGTGTCGAGGGGCGGCTCGACGGGCAGGCCGTGCGTCTGGGCCGGGCCCAGTGGGTCGAGACCGGGGACGCGGAGACCACCGCCACCTGGCTGCGCGTCGGGAACGCGCCGCCGGTCGGCTTCCGCTTTGCCGACCGCCCGCGCCCGGGTCTTGCGGACATGCTCGAGGGGCTGCGCGGCAAGCGGGTGATGCTGCTGTCGGGCGATGCGCCCGTGCCGGTCGCGCGCCTGGCGGCGCGCTTCGGCATCGACGCGGCCGAGGCCGGGCTGACGCCCGAGGACAAGGCCGACCGGGTGTCCTCGCTCAGGGCCGCGGGGGCGCGGGTGCTGATGCTCGGCGACGGGATGAACGACACCGCGGCGCTGGCGGCGGCGGACGTGTCGATCTCGCCGGCCTCGGGCATGGACGTGGCGCGCAACGCGGCGGACATCGTGCTGCTGACGCCGGACCTGTCGGTGGTGCCGCGGGTGATCCGGCTGGCGGGCAGCGCCCGGTCGCGGATGCTGGAGAATTTCGCCCTGGCCGCAGCCTACAACGCGGTGGCGATCCCGCTGGCGGTGGCGGGCTACGCGACCCCGCTGGCCGCCGCGCTGGCGATGTCGGGCTCGTCGATCTGCGTGTCGCTGAACGCGCTGCGGGTGCGTCGCGGGATGAACCAGGGGGGATGACATGAACGTTCTGCTGGTGCTGATCCCGATCTCGCTGGTGCTGGGCGGAGCCGGGCTTGCGGCCTTCGTCTTCGCCCTGCGCTCCGGGCAGTTCGACGATCCCGAGGGGAGCGCCGCGCGGATACTGGAGGATCAGGAGCCGGATTAGTCGCCGGTCTGCAGAAGCCTGGAAAGTGTCTCTTGCAGCAGCGGCAACCCGCCGGGCCGCCAGCCCAGCGCCCGCAGGCGGCCGGTGTCCATCTGGTTGACCTGCGCGGCATCCGCCGGCTCGGGCAGGGCCCCTTGCAGGCCGGTCAGGCGCAGCAGGTCGCGCCGGTCCAGAAGCAGGTCCGAGACGTTGTAGACCGGGGCGGGCGAGGGCTGCCGCGCGACCAGCGCCACGGCGCGGGCAAGGTCCTGCCCGTGCACCTCGGTCCCGGCGCGCGGCGCGATCGGGCGGCCCTCGCGGAAGTCGCGGAACAGGCCGGCCCATTTGTGCGCGATCCCGGCGGGCGTGGGGCCGTAGACCCCGGTCGCCCGCAGCGACACGCCGGTGAAGCCGGGGGCCGAAAGCCGGGCCAGCGCGCGCTCGGCGGCCAGCTTGACCTCGCCGTAGAGGGTGTCGGGGTGGCAGGGCATGTCCTCGGTCAGCCGAGTGCCGGGGGCGTGGGGGCCATAGACGGCGCGGCTGGACAGGAAGATCACGCGGGCCACGCCGGCGGCACGGGCGGCGTGGAACAGCGCCGCGGTGCCGTCGAGGTTGGCGCGGCGGAAGCCGGCCGGATCGTCGCCCTCGCCGCCGCGGTAGCGTCCCGGGACATGGGCGAAGGCGCAGTGAACCAGCAGGTCGACCCCCGCGAGCAGGGGGGCGAAGTCGGTGTCCGGCGCAAGCGGTAAGTCGCGGCCGGTGGTGGTCACGTCCCAGCCAAGCGCCCGGCAGTGCTGCGCGACGAACCAGCCGACGCGGCCGGTGCCGCCGGTTACGACGGTGCGCATGGGGTCGGCAGGCTGCCCAGGTCCGGGATCGGCGCGCCGTCGTGGAACGCCTGCCACAGGTCGATCAGCGGGCGCAGCCTGTCGGCCTTGGGATGGTCCGCCTCCCACGGCTTTTCGTACTGGAAGTGCAGCACCCGGACCGAGGCCCAGTCCCAGAGTTCGGGCATGGTGAACCAGACATATTGCAATGTGTTGTAGAACACCGGCAGCCCGTGCCAGTCGGGGAAGAACGCCTGCAGGAAGGTCTGGTCGGTGCGCCGCCAGAACGCGTCGGGCGCGTCGAGCCGCGCAAGCATCGCATCGAACGTGGCCTCGGAAGGCCGCGCGGTGAACACGCCGGAGTTCATCCGGTGAAAGTCGCCCAGCCCCTCGTAGACGTTCGGCGCGGCGCAGAACTCGGGGTAGTCGAACAGCTTGTCGATGGTCCGCAGCACCAGCGCGTCGGCGTCGATGAACACGCACGAGCGATATTCGGTCATCTGCCACAGCCGCAGCTTGGCGAAGTTGTCGAGCGGGGTGTGGAACTCGGGCTTGCGGCCCCTGGTGAAGGGCGCGGCGCCGTGCAGCGCGGTGCGGGCGTGGCGGGCGTTGAACGCGTCCGAGGTCGGCAGCAGCCCGGCCAGCACCAGCCGCGCGCCCAACGCCTCCAGCGGCGCAAGCGAATCGGCAGGCGCGCCGCCGGTGTGCAGCACGACGATATCGGCTTGCGTTCCCGTCAGCCGCAGCGACCGCACCAGGGCCAGCGCCCCGGCGGCGTAGTCGGCATTGGTGACGAGGGTGACATAGGCCTGCGCCGCGCCCGCCGGGCGCGACGCCTGTGACGCGGCCATCAGCTGACCGACTTGAGCTTCTTGCCTTCCGGGTCGCGCTCGACCTTGGCGCCCAGCTCGCGGGTCCAGGCGGACACCGCGGGGATGCGGCTGCGGTCGACGCGGTGGGCGTACTTGCGCGAGACCTCGATGATCTCGTCCAGCAGACCCTCCTCGAGCCGGGTCGGGTTCAGGCCCAGCGCCAGGAACTGGTCGTTGCGCACCACCAGGTCGTTCTCGGGCGCTTCCTTGCGCGGGTTCGGCAGATAGGCGACCTCGGCCCCGGCCAGCCGCGCCACCATCTCGGCCAGGTCGCGGACGCGGTGCGTCTCGGTCATCTGGTTGAAGATCTTCACCCGCTCGCCGGCCGCCGGCGCGTCGCCCAGTGCCAGCTCGATGCAGCGCACGCTGTCCTGGATGTGGATGAAGGCGCGGGTCTGCCCGCCGGTGCCGTGCACGGTCAGCGGATAGCCGATCGCCGCCTGGATCAGGAAGCGGTTCAGCACGGTGCCGTAGTCGCCGTCATAGTCGAACCGGTTGATCAACTGCTCGTGCCCCCGGGTCTGTTCGGTGTGCGTGCCCCAGACGATGCCCTGGTGCAGGTCGGTGATCCGCAGCCCGTCGTTCTGGGCGTAGAACTGGAACAGGATCTGATCGAGGCTCTTGGTCATATGATAGACCGATCCGGGCCGCGTCGGATACAGGATCTCCTGTTCCGCCTTGTCGCCGGACAGGGTTTCCACATCGACCGGCAGATAGCCCTCGGGGATCGCCGCGCCGACGCTGGAATAGCCGTAGACGCCCATCGTGCCCAGATGCACCAGATGCGCGTCGATGCCGGTTTCCACCAGCGCGGCCAGCAGGTTGTGCGTCGCCGAGACGTTGTTGTTGACGGTGTAGGTCTTGTGCCGGTCGGACTTCATCGAATACGGCGCGGCGCGCTGCTCGGCGAAGTGGATCACGGCGTCGGGCCTGTGCTCGGCCAGCCAGCCCTTGAGGATCTCGTAATCGCGGGCGATGTCGATCAGGTGGAAGTGGATCTTGCGCCCGGTCTGCTGGTGCCAGATGCGGGTGCGCTCCTGGATCGAGTCCATCGGCGTCAGCGACTGCACGCCCAGTTCGGTGTCGATCCAGCGCCGGGACAGGTTGTCGAGGATATGCACCTCGTGCCCCTGGTCCGACAGGTGCAGCGTCGTGGGCCAGCCGACGAAGCCGTCCCCCCCCAGAACCGCGATCTTCATGACGTTCCCCATAGACTGTTTCCGTCCCGGCCGGCCTTACCACGTCGCCGCGTGGAAGTGCAGCCGCGAATCGCCGAAGCCGACGCGGCCGCCTGCCTATTCATCTAGTGCCCGTTCGCCCGGTTCCAGCGGACCGAGGACCAAAGCGCCACGCCGATCAGCCCGGCGCCGCCGAGCCCGGTGATCACCTCGGGGATCTTGACCAGCGACTGGGCGAACATGATCACCGACAGCGCGAGGATCGCGTAGAACGCCCCGTGTTCCAGAAAGCGGTACTGGGTCAGCGTGCCCTTCTCGACCAGCATGATCGTCATCGAGCGCACATACATTGCGCCGATGCCGAGGCCGATGGCGATGACGAACAGGTTCTGGCTGAGCGCGAAGGCGCCGATCACCCCGTCGAACGAGAAGCTGGCGTCGAGCACCTCGAGGTACAGGAACGCGCCCAGCCCGCCGCGGGCGCCGGCGTGCAGCGCCTGGCGGCTGCTGTCCAGCAGCCCGCCCAGCACCTCGACCGTCAGGAACGTCACCAGCCCCCAGACCGCGGCCGTGAAGAACACCTGCTGGTTGCCGTCGTGCTGCAGCCGCGAGAAGCCGAGGATCAGCAGCAGCACCAGCAGCACCTCGATACCGCGGATCGAGGCCGAGCGGGCGATGTGGTTCTCGATCCAGCGCACCCAGTGCACGTCCTTCTCGTGGTCGAAGAAGAACGACAGGCCGACCATCATCAGGAAGCTGCCGCCGAAGGCCGCGATCGGCAGATGCGCCTCCTCCATGATGCGGGCGTATTCGCCGGGCTCGGCGGCGGCCAGCACCACGGCCTGCCACGGGCCGATGTTGGCGGCGATCACGACGATCAGCAGCGGGAACACGATGCGCATGCCGAACACCGCGATCAGGATCCCCCAGGTCAGGAACCGGCGCTGCCAGGCGGGCGTCATGTCCTTCAGCTTGTTGGCGTTGACGATGGCGTTGTCGAAGCTCAGCGAGATCTCGAGCACGGCGAGCACCGAGCAGATGAAGAAAATGGTGAGCGTGCCGCCCAGCGTGCCGGTGGTCTGCCAGCCGAGCAGGGCGCCCAAGCCCAGGCCCAGCACGGTGACGATGATCGCCCAGCGGAAATAGCGGAGAAGCGATGCCGACGACGCGCTCGCGCCGTCGGAACCCGCGGTCGGGGTGGCCGTATCCTGCATGTTCGAAAGTCGTTCCAGGCGGCTGGACAAGAACGCGGTTCCGACATCACGAAAGCGCCGCCACTTCCGCCAGAGGGGCCCGGTCACCGCACAGAAGCGCGCTTCTGCTGCTGCCGATGTAATGCCTGCGCGGCGGAAATCAACAACCCGATCGCCGGGCGGGGCGGGCGAATTGCCCCGGCGCAACGGCACGGCGGGCCCGGCGGCGTCGCGGCGGCGGAGGCGGCACCAGCGGCGGCGCATACCGTCATGGCAAGAAAGCCGCCGACCGCGGCTGCGGCGATAGGTCCGAACAGGATCGGGGCGGCACATGCCGGGTCATATCGGGGCCGAACGCCAGCCCCCGCAAGGCCGGGGTGCAGGCGATGCGGCATCGGTCGGGCGCGAGGTAGACAGCACCGAGAGCAAGCCAAACCGCGTCCGGGCTGTCGCGACCTGGCGCGCGAACCAGGCTCCGGCGCCATGCTATCCGGAATGAGGATGCGTTGCGCTGACCGGATGCCAGGATGGGCCTGCGCAGCCTTGGATGGCCGATCCTCGCGAGGGATTGCCGGGAAACCTGGAGATCATGCAGCTTCCGGAGGATCCCGGACCGATGTCGGATTGAATCCTAGCCCGGACTCGCGACCGGCAAGGATTGACCAGCTATGGCAGGAAGTCGCGGGTGATTGGTGGAGCCAAGGGGAGACGCTGATCTGTTGTTGATCCTGTTTGTTTTCAACTGCTTGTCAATACTGCACCGCTTTGGGTGTGACAATCCTCTGTAACACTTTCGGCACTCTCACCGCCCCCTGGTGCCACTGACACTCAGTAGTGTGCCCTGGTCGGAAGGGAGCTAGATCGGCTGGCCCGTTCGGTTCTGACCAAGCCTCGTAGTTGACACTGTCTTTCCGCCCACCGATCCTGCCAAAATGAGAGTACGCATCCTTAATGAAATCACCCGCCTTGAGTACTGAAGCGCTCGACAGGTCCGACGCTGATCTGAAATCCACTTCCTCACTCCTGACTTCAATCGCCGCACGGATACTGCAGGTGTCCGACCGGAAAGCATCAGTGGCACTTGGTGCGGCGACTAAGGCGCTCGCAGGTTCGGCCTTTGTTGCGGCGGTAACTGGGGCAGTGGGTTCTTTAGGTACGGCAGGAACCGGCGCGGCCATCGCGGGTGACCTGCCACTGAACTTTCATCCAGCGGGAACTGGAGCCCTTTGGGTTGATACGCCGATTGGCGCTGGTGGAGCAACCGACAGATGCGCGGAGTTTTCATGTGACGCAGCGCGGCTGTCGGTTGCGGTTAGCAGGTGCTCGGCGAACGCCTTTGGGGTCTGGCAACCGAGGGCGGAATGGGGCCTTTGCTCGTTGTAGTCGGCGGCCCAGGCGCGGATTGCGGAACGGGCATGGGCCATGTCGCGGAACATGGTCTCGTTCAAAAGCTCATCGCGCATGACCTGGCATCTTCTTGAGGCGCTCCACTGTAACACCTCAGCGTGACAACCTTTGGAGAACACCATTTAAAATCAGCAAGTTGCTGAACTTCTTCCTGATTTAGAGATTTGGTGGAGCCAAGGGGAGTCGAACCCCTGACCTCTTGCATGCCATGCAAGCGCTCTCCCAACTGAGCTATGGCCCCTGAATCACCCAGTGTTCGGGTGGGCGTGTCATAGGTGCGGCGTGTGCCGGGTGCAAGCCAAAAATGCGCCCGGCGCCGATCGCCCCCGCCCGCCTTCAGTTTTCGTCGTCGTCCTTCGAAACGTCGGCGATGTCCTCCAGATCGACGGAATCGTCGTCGTCATCGTCCAGCAGATCGCTGTCGATATCGACATCCGAATCGTCGTTGTCGTCCAGCACCACCGCGTCGTCCGACTCGGTTTCGCTGCTGGCCGCGACCGGCTCGGGCGCCTTCTTCTCGGGACGGATCGTGGCACCACCCTTCTTGGACAGCAGGCTCTCCAGGGAGAACACCGCGCCACAACTCGGGCAGGTCAGCGGATCGCGCTGCAGGTCGTAGAATCGAGTCGCGCAGGACGGGCAGACCCGTTTTACGCCCCATTCATCCTTCGGCATCAGGACTTCTCGCATCTGTGTCAGGCAAGGCACGCCCTCTGCCACAGCATGCGCGGCTTGTCAAACACGGAAGCCGACAGATTATTCACGCATGTGCGAAATGGCTTGATGCAGTGCAAAACCGACCCTAGTTTTGCAAGATGTACTATAAGCAAAGCATGTGAGGTCAGGTATGCTCTATCACGCCTACGAGATGACCCATGCCGCGATCTCGCCGATGCGCAACGCCGCGCGCATGACCCGCGACATGTTGATCAGCCCGCTGAACCCGATGGCTGACAGCCAGCCGGCCCGGACCACCGCCGCGATGTGCGAGATGTTCATCTCGGCCACCCGCCGCTACGGCAAGCCGGAATGGGATCTGAGGCCGGTGACGATCGACGGCATCGAGACCGAGGTCGAGCCCGAGGTCGTCTACGAGATGCCGTTCTGCAACCTGCTGCGGTTCCGCCGCGAGGGGGCGCATGTCGCGCGGCGCAACGATCCCAGGGTGCTGATCATCGCGCCGATGTCCGGGCACTACGCGACGCTGCTGCGCGGCACCGTGCAGTCGATGGTCGCCGAGCACGAGGTCTACGTCACCGACTGGACCGACGCGCGCGACGTGCCGGTCAGCGAGGGGCGGTTCGATCTCGAGGATTTCACCGAGTACCTGATCGAGTTCTGCCAGTTCCTGGGCGAGGACGGCACCCGCCCGGCGGTGATGGGCGTCTGCCAGCCCGGGGTGCCGGCGCTGGTCGCCGCCACCCTGATGGCGATGGACGAGGATCCGGCGCGGCCGTCGTCGCTGACGCTGATGGGCTCGCCGATCGACACCGCCTGCAACCCGAAGAAACCGAACGAGCTGGCGACGCAGCATCCGCTGGGCTGGTTCGAGCGCAATGTCGTCACCCAGGTGCCGTGGCCGAACAAGGGCTTCCTGCGGCGGGTGTACCCCGGCTTCCTGCAGCTGACCGGCTTCATGGCGATGAACCTGGACCGGCATACCGACGCGCATGTGCAGCACTTCAACAACCTGGTGAAGGGCGACGGCGACGGCGCCGCCGCGCACCGGCGGTTCTATGACGAATACATGGCGGTGATGGACCTGGCCGCCGAGTTCTACCTGCAGACGATCGAGCGGGTGTTCCAGAAGCGCCAGCTGGCCACCGGCCGCTACGAGCACCGCGGCCAGCGCATCGATCCGGGCGTGATCACCGACATCGCCGTGCTCACCGTCGAGGGCGAGCGCGACGACATCACCGGACTGGGCCAGACCGAGGCGGCGCATCGCCTGCTGACCGGGTTGCCCGAGACGCTGCGCGCGCACCATGTGCAGGCCAGGGTCGGCCATTACGGCGTGTTCAACGGATCGCGCTGGCGCGGCGAGATCCAGCCCCGCATCCGCGACTTCATCCGCGCGAACTACGCCGACGAGAGCGCGGCCGACGAGAGCGCGCGCGACGACAAGGTCGCGCGGTTCCCCGCCGCGTGATCGCGCGGCTGCGCGCCCGCGCCGACCCGCCGCCGGCCGAGCTGCGGCTGGACGACCCGCCGGTGCGGGTCGCGGTGCGCCAGCATGCCCGTGCGCGGCGGCTGACGTTGCGTCTGTCCGCCAACGACGGCGCGCTGACCCTGACCGCCCCGCGCCACGCCACCGGTGCGGACGTGCGCGGCTTTCTCGACGCCCACCGGGACTGGATCGCCAAGCGGCTGGCGGTGCTGCCGCAAGCGCAGATGCCGGCCCCGGGCCTGCCGCTGGACGTCGGCGACGAGCGCCTCGTGCTGCGCGCGGGGCAGGGGCGGCGCGTGGTGCGGCGCGGCGACGAACTGTTCGTTCCGGGCGCGGAGGCGCGCTTCCGCGGCGCCCTGCAGGCGTGGCTGAAGGAGCAGGCCCGGGCGCGGGCGCTGGAGGCGCTGGACCGCCACAGCGCGGCGCTGGGGCGCCGCTATGCCGGGCTGACGCTGCGCGATACCCGCTCGCGCTGGGGATCGTGTACCGCGCAGGGCAACATCATGCTGTCCTGGCGGCTGGTGCTGGCCCCGTCGGAGGTGCTGGATTATGTCGCGGCGCACGAGGTGGCGCATCTGGCCGAGATGAACCATTCCCCGGCCTACTGGCGGGTGCTGGAGGGGCTGATGCCGCAGTACGCCGGCCCGCGCGACTGGCTGCGCACGCATGGCGCGCAGCTGCATCGCTATCGGTTCTGAGGCCGCTCCGAGGCCGCGCGCGCGGGCGGTTCAGTTCGCCGCCAGTTGCTCGGGGGTGCGGAAATAGCGGCCGTGGACCCAGCCTTCGTCGCCATCGGGCGTCAGGATCTGCACCCAGACGCCATCGGTCTCGCCGGTGACGAGCAGTTCCTGGCCGCTGTTGCCGCGGCCGACGACCGCGAAGCGGGTGCCGGGCCCGGCGCGCAGGTTCACCGCCTGGGCGGTCACGCGGCCCTTCTCCAGCAGGTCCTGAGGTTCGGGCTGGATCGGGGACATGCCCGAGGAATCGCCGACATTGGTGAACACCACCTTCTCGAGCTTGGCCGGCTTGATCTGCGGCAACCGGGACGCGCGCGGCGCGGCGTCGGCGGTCTCGGCCGGGACCTCGGCGAATGCGGGCGTGGCAGTCACGCTCAGCGCGCGCTCCTGCGCCATCGTCTCGCGCATGATGCTCTCGGCCGCGCTGTCGGCAGCGGCCGCCAGCAGAACCGGTTCGTCCGACGCTCCCGGCGCATCGAATTCGGCACCGGCAAGCAGCACGGCACCGCCGACGACGCTTGCCGTCGTCCAGTTGATGATGTCGGAATAAAAGTCCGCCATTGTCTTTCCCCACCCCGTATTGACAGTACCAGATAGCGGCCCGATCCTCATCGATTCTTGTACGGCATCCCTAGGGTGACTAGCGTTACGAATATGCACACTTCAGGGCCGTTTCAGTCAGAACGTGGTCAACGGGATAAAGGTTCCACCAATCACGACCTGATTTACCGCAGGTTGCGCTCGCGCGTGCTTCACGGAGAAGTGCTGCCCGGCGAGGCGATGACGCTGCGCGGCGTCGCCGCCGAGTTCGGCGTCAGCATGACCCCGGCGCGCGAGGCGATCCGGCGGCTGGCCGCGGAAGGCGCTCTGACGCTGTCGAGCACCGGGCGGATCACGACGCCGGTGTTGTCGAACGAGCGGATCGAGGAACTGGCCGCGTTGCGCGCCCTGCTGGAGCCGGAACTGTCCTCGCGCGCGCTGCCGCGGGCGCACGCGGCGATGATCGACCGGATGGAGGATCTGAACCGGCAGATCCACGACGTGCTGGCCTCGGGCGATGCGGTCAACTATGTGCGGCTGAACCTGGAATTCCACCGGGTGCTGTACCTGCGCGCGCAGGCCCCGGCGATGCTGGCGCTGGCCGAGTCGGTCTGGCTGCAGCTGGGCCCGTCGATGCGGGCGCTGTACTCCGAGAAGCGGCGCGACGTCGTGACCGAGAGCCACGGCAAGATCATCGCGGCGCTGCGCGCCGGCGATGAGCCGGGGCTGCGGGTGGCGGTGCGGGCCGACGTCACCGGCGGCCTGCGGATGCTGCTGAGCTGAGGCGGCGGCCGGGGGCGCGGCGCGCACGCCCCCTGTGCCGCGGGTCAGGCGTGGATCGCGCCGTCGCCGCAGGCCAGCGCCGCCTCGCGCACCGCCTCCGAGAAGGTCGGGTGCGCGTGGCAGGTGCGGGCGATGTCCTCGGCGGCGGCGCCGAACTCCATGCCGACGCAGATCTCGTGGATCAGATCGCCGGCGTAGGGGCCGATGATGTGCGCGCCCAGCACCCGGTCGGTCTGCTTGTCGGCAAGGATCTTCACGAACCCGTCGCCGGCGAAGAAGGACTTGGCGCGCGCGTTGCCCATGAACGGGAACTTGCCGACCTTGTAGGCGCGGCCCTCGTCCTTCAGCTGCTCTTCGGTCTGGCCGACCGCGGCGACCTCGGGGAAGGTGTAGATCACGCTGGGGATGACGCCGTAGTTCACATGCCCGGCCTGGCCGGCGATGCGCTCGGCCACGGCCATGCCCTCGTCCTCGGCCTTGTGCGCCAGCATCGGGCCGGTGACGACGTCGCCGATCGCCCAGATGCCCTCGACCCCGGTGGACAGGTGCGCGTCCACCTTGACCTGGCCGCGGTCGGTCAGCGAAACGCCGGCGTTCTCCAGCCCGAGCCCCTCGGTGTAGGGCTTGCGGCCGGTCGCGACCAGCACCACGTCGGCATCGACCGTCGTCTCGGTCTCGGCCTTCCGGCTCTGGTAGGTGACCTTGAGCTTGCTCTTGAGCTTCTCGACCGACTGCACTGCGGCGCCCATCACGAACTCCAGCCCCTGCTTCTTCAGCATCCGCTGGAAGGTCTTCTGCACCTCGCCGTCCATGCCCGGCGTGACGTGGTCGAGGAACTCGAACACCGTGACCTGCGCGCCCAGGCGCGCATAGACCGAGCCCAGCTCGAGCCCGATCACGCCGGCGCCGATCACCACCATCTTGTCGGGCACCGATTTCAGCTCCAGCGCGCCGGTCGACGTGACCACGCGCTCCTCGTCGACCTCGACGCCCTGCAGCGCCGCCGGCTCGGAGCCGGTGGCGATGACGATGTGCTTCGCCTCGTGCACCTCGTCGCCGACCTTGACCTTGCCCCTGGCCTCGATGGTGCCGTGGCCCTGCAGCCAGTCCACCTTGTTCTTCTTGAACAGGAATTCGATGCCCTTGGTGTTCGAATCGACGGTGGACTGCTTGTAGGCCAGCAGCTTCGGCATATCGACCGAGGGCTTGGCGCCGACCAGGCCCATCTCGTCGAAATGGGTGTGGGCGTCGTGGTACTGGTGGCTGGCGTGCAGCATCGCCTTGGACGGGATGCAGCCCACGTTCAGGCAGGTGCCGCCCAGCGTGTCGCGCGACTCGACGCAGGCGGTCTTGAGCCCCAGCTGCGCGCAGCGGATTGCGCAGACATAGCCGCCGGGCCCCGCGCCGATCACGATCACGTCGTAGCTTGCCATCCTGTCTCCTTTCACCGGCGCAGGCCGGAATTGCGTTCCGTCGTCAGAATTCCAGGCAACTCACCGCGGAATTGCCATCTTGTCTACATCAAGCGGGCACCGTTTGCGGACATAGAGGGGCCGACGGCAAGGGAGCACATCACATGACCTTCGTGAACCGGGACACCGCGACAAAGCTGCTGACGCTCTGCCTGATCGTGGTGGGCGGCAAGTTCGTCCTCCACCTGCACGAAGCGGTCGCGTTCATCGAGGCGCCGCAGGATGCCGTTGCGCCGGCAGCGACCGCAGCCGATCCGGTCTACGCGCTGGCCGGGGATATGGACTGAGGGCCGGACGCTCAAAACAGCGACGCCAGCAACATCAGGACCGTGGCGCCGAACCCGGCGAGCCAGACCAGCGACCGCCACGGCGACAGGCCGAAGGCATAGGCCGGCACATAGGCGATCCGCGCCGCAAGATAGACCCAGGCGCAGATGCGGGTCAGCGGCGTGCTGCCGTCGCTCAGCGCGATCACCAGCACCGCGATGGTGAACAGGATCAGCCCCTCGAAGTGATTGCCCAACGCACGGTGCAGCCGCGCCGTGGTCGGAGACAGAAGCCCGGCAAGGTCGTCGTCCCGCGGCCCGAAGGTGCGGGCCGTGCCCAGTTCCAGGTTCGCGGGAACGGACATCAGCGCGTATTGCACCACCTGCCAAAGCGCGGCGAGGGTCAGGACGGTCAGTTCGGTGGTCATCTGCGTGTCTGTGGCGGTTTCTGTGCCGGTGGCGCGTGCGGATCGTCTGCACGGGCGCGCCACTCCTCCGCGCAGTGCGGACGATCAATGATCGAGACATCGAGTTCATCATCGACCGCAACCGCATAAAGGACCGAACCGTTCCGCACCGTGACGGCAAGGCCGGTGGAGCCGTGCAGCTTCGCGGTCTCCACCATCATGCCCTCTGGAAGACGGGTCGCGCGTCCGGACAGCGCAGGTTTATCCACGGCCAGCTCCGTTCACCACCACGGGCGCCTACAGGTCCATCAGCAGGCGGCGGGGATCTTCCAGCGCCTCCTTCACCCGCACCAGGAAGGTCACGGCGCCCTTGCCGTCGACGACCCGGTGGTCGTAGCTGAGCGCCAGGTACATCATCGGCCGGATGACGATCTGGCCGCCCACGACCATCGGGCGGTCCTGGATCTTGTGCATGCCCAGGATGCCGGACTGCGGCGGGTTCAGGATCGGCGAGGACATCAGCGAGCCGTAGACGCCGCCGTTCGAGATGGTGAAGCTGCCGCCCTGCATCTCGGCCATCGACAGCTTGCCGTCGCGGGCCTTGGCGCCAAGCTCGTTGATGCGCTTCTCGATGTCGGCAAAGCCCATCCGGTCGGCATCGCGGACCACCGGCACCACCAGCCCCGAGGGCGTGCCCACGGCGATGCCCATGTGGACGTAGTTCTTGTAGACGACGTCGGTGCCGTCGATCTCGGCGTTGACCTCGGGAACCTCCTTCAGCGCGTGGCAGCAGGCCTTGGTGAAGAACGACATGAACCCCAGCTTCACGCCGTGCTTCTTCTGGAACAGGTCCTTGTACTCGTTGCGCAGCTCCATCACCCCGGTCATGTCGACCTCGTTGTAGGTGGTCAGCATGGCGGCGGTGTTCTGCGCGTCCTTCAGGCGGCGGGCGATGGTCTGGCGCAGGCGGGTCATGCGCACCCGCTCCTCGCGCGCGGCGTCGTCGGCCGAGACCGGGCCGCGCGGCACCTGCGCCGGCTGCGGCGCGGGCGGCGCGGACGCCGGGGCCTCGGCCTTCTGGCCGGGCTGGGCGCGCAGCGCGTCCTCCTTCATCACCCGGCCGTCCTTGCCGGTGCCCTGGACCTGCGACGGGTCGAGCCCCTTTTCCTCGAGGATCTTGCGCGCCGAGGGGGCGTGCTCGATGTCCTTGCCACTGGCCCTGGCCTGCTGGCTTGCGGCGGCGGGCTGCGAGGACTTCGGCGCGCTTTCGCCCGGGGCCGCGCCGGCCGAGATCACCGCCAGCTTGCCGCCGGCCTCGACCGTGGCGCCGTCCTGGGCGACGATCTCGGCCAGATAGCCGGCCGCGGGGGCGGGCACCTCGACCGAGACCTTGTCGGTCTCCAGCTCGCACAGCATCTCGTCGGCCTCGACCGCGTCGCCGACCTTCTTGAACCAGGTGGCGACGGTCGCCTCGGTCACGCTTTCGCCCAGCGCGGGCACCATCACGTCGACGCTGGTGCCGCTGTCCTCGTCCGCGGCCGGTGCGGCCTCGGGCTCGGCTTCGGTTTCGGCTTCGGGGGCGGCCGCACTGGCGTCGTCGGCCTTCGGCGCCGGCTTCGCCTCGCCGTTCGAGGCGCCTTCGGCGACCGTGGCCAGCAGCGCGTCGACGCCGACGGTGTCGCCTTCGTTGGCGACGATCTCCTCCAGGGTGCCGGAGACCGACGACGGCACCTCGACGGTCACCTTGTCGGTTTCCAGCTCGCACAGCATCTCGTCGACCGCGACGGCGTCGCCCGGTTTCTTGAACCAGGTGGCGACGGTCGCCTCGGTCACGCTTTCGCCCAGGGTGGGCACGCGAATCTCAGCCATCAGTTCAGTCCTTCTTGCCTGTCAGGGCGTCGTTCACCAACGCGTCCTGCTGTGCCTTGTGCTGTTTGGCCAGCCCCGTCGCCGGCGAGGCCGCGGCGGCGCGGCCCGCGTAGGCGGGGCGTTTCCATTTCGAGCCGATGCGGCCCAGCACCCATTCGACGTTGGGCTCGACGAAGGTCCAGGCGCCCTGGTTCTTGGGCTCTTCCTGGCACCAGACCACCTCGGCCTCGGGAAAGCGCTTCAGCTCGCCCACCAGGCTCTGCGCCGGGAACGGGTAGAACTGTTCCAGCCGCAGCAGGTACACGTCCTCCAGCCCCTGCTCGTCGCGCGCCTCCAGCAGGTCGTAGTACACCTTGCCCGAGCAGATCACGACCCGGCGGATCTTGTCGTCCGGCGCCAGCACCGTGTCCGAATTGCCCTGCTGGGCATCGTCCCACAGGCAGCGGTGGAAGCTGGAGCCGGTGGACATCTCCTCGAGCGTCGAGACCGCCTTCTTGTGCCGCAGCAGCGATTTCGGCGTCATCAGCACCAGCGGCTTGCGGAAGCTGCGGTGCAGCTGCCGGCGCAGGATGTGGAAGTAGTTCGCCGGGGTGGTGCAGTTGGCGACGATCCAGTTGTCCTCGGCGCAAAGCTGCAGGAACCGCTCCAGCCGGGCGGAGCTGTGCTCCGGGCCCTGGCCCTCGTAGCCGTGCGGGAGCAGCATCACCAGGCCGGACATGCGCAGCCACTTCTTCTCGCCCGACGAGATGAACTGGTCGATCATGATCTGCGCGCCGTTGACGAAGTCGCCGAACTGCGCCTCCCAAAGGGTCAGGGCGTTCGGCTCGGCCAGCGAATAGCCGTACTCGAAGCCCAGCACGGCGTATTCCGACAGCATCGAGTCGACCGCCTCGTAGGCGGCCTGCCCCGACTTGATGTGGTTGAGCGGCAGGTAGCGCTCCTCGGTTTCCTGGTCGATGATGCCCGAGTGCCGCTGGCTGAACGTGCCGCGGGTGGAATCCTGGCCCGACAGCCGCACCGGATAGCCCTCGGCCAGCAGGGTGCCGAAGGCCAGCGCCTCGGCCGTGGCCCAGTCGATGCCGGTGCCGTTGTCGATCATCTCCTGCTTGGATTTCAGCATCCGCTCGACGGTGCGGTGCGGCTTGAACCCCTCGGGCAGGCGGGTCAGCGCGGCGCCGACCTCCTTCAGGCGGGACAGCTTCACCGCAGTCTTGCCGCGCTGGTACTTCTCGCCCTGCTTGTCGAGGTGCGACCAGCGGCCGTCCAGCCAGTCGGCCTTGTTCGGCTTGTATTCCTTGCCGGTCTCGAATTCCTCGTTCAGATGCGCCTGGAAGGCGGCCTTCATGTCGTCGATCTCGCCCTCGGGGATCAGCCCGTCGCGGATCAGCCGCTCGGTGTACAGCTGCAGCGTGGTCTTGTGGGTCTTGATCGCCTTGTACATCAGCGGCTGGGTGAACATCGGCTCGTCACCCTCGTTGTGGCCGAAGCGGCGGTAGCAGAACATGTCGATGACGACGTCCTTGCCGAACTTCTGCCGGTACTCGGTGGCGACCTTGGCGGCATGCACGCAGGCCTCGGGGTCGTCGCCGTTGACGTGGAAGATCGGCGCCTCGACCATCAGCGCGATGTCGGTCGGGTACGGGCTGGAGCGCGAGTTGTGCGGCGCGGTGGTGAAGCCGATCTGGTTGTTCACCACGATGTGGATCGTGCCGCCCGTCCGGTGGCCCTTCAGCCCCGACAGACCGAAGCACTCCGCCACCACGCCCTGTCCGGCGAAGGCCGCGTCGCCGTGCAGCAGCACCGGCAGGACCTGGGTGCGGTCGCTGTCGTTCAGCTGCGCCTGCTTGGCGCGGGCCTTGCCGATCACCACCGGGTTCACCGCCTCGAGGTGGCTGGGGTTCGCGGTCAGCGACAGGTGCACGACGTTGCCGTCGAATTCCCGGTCCGAGGACGCGCCGAGGTGGTACTTGACGTCGCCCGAGCCTTCGACTTCCTCCGGCTTGAAGCTGCCGCCCTGGAACTCGTTGAAGATCGCCTTGTAAGGCTTGCCCATCACGTTCGCCAGCACGCTCAGCCGGCCCCGGTGCGGCATGCCGACGATGATCTCCTTCACGCCCAGGCTGCCGCCGCGCTTGATGATCTGCTCCATCGCCGGGATCAGCGCCTCGCCGCCGTCCAGGCCGAAGCGCTTGGTGCCGGTGTACTTGACGTGCAGGAACTTCTCGAAGCCCTCGGCCTCGACCAGCTTGTTCAGGATCGCCTTGCGGCCCTCGCGGGTGAAGGCGATCTCCTTGCCGTAGCCCTCGATGCGTTCCTTCAGCCAGGCGGCCTGCTCGGGGTCCGAGATGTGCATGTACTGCAGCGCGAAGGTGCCGCAGTAGGTGCGCTTGAGGATCTCGAGGATCTGGCGCAGCGTCGCCATCTCCAGCCCCAGCACCATGTCGATGAAGATCGGCCGGTCTATGTCCGCGTCCGAGAACCCGTAGGTCTTCGGGTCCAGTTCGGGGTGCTCGGTCGGCTCGGTCAGGTTCAGCGGGTCCAGGTCCGCCGCCAGGTGGCCGCGGATGCGGTAGGCGCGGATCAGCATCAGCGCCCGCAGGCTGTCGACCACGGCGCGCTTGATCTGCTGCTCGCTGACCTCGACGCCGGTCTCGGCGGCCCTGGCGCCGATCTTCCGGCTTGCGTGCGCGACCGGGTCCTCGGCCCACTGCCCGTCCAGCGCGGCGGTCAGCTCGTCGTTCGGCGCGGGCGGCCAGTCGGTCCGCGCCCAGGACGGGCCGCGGGCCTCGCGGCGGACATCGCCCTCGTCGTCGGCCAGGGCGGCGAAGAACTGGCGCCAGCTCTCGTCGACGGCGTGCGGGTCCTGCGCGTAGCGGGCGTAAAGCTGGTCGACATAGGCGGCGTTGTGTCCCTGCAGGAAGGACGAGGAACGGAACGCCTCGTTCGGGGATTGGTCGGTCATTTCGGGGCTCCTGGTATCGTGGCGCCGCTGTCGCCGGTGCGGGTGTCAGGCCGTGGCATGGACGGGCTCCCTTTCCTCGAAGCGATCGCCGGTGCGCGAAGGCTCGCGCCGGCAGGCATCGCCTACCTTGGCACGCGCACTGTCTGGGGAACAGGCGCAGCACGCCGCCGGCGGCACAGGGTGCCGGCCGGTGTTCCGCGCTGCCGGAACGTCGGGCGGGGTCCGCCGGAACGGTCCGGCGCGCGCGGCCCTGCCGGTGCGGCAGCAGTCCGGGACGTTCGACCGGCGCCCGCGGCCGCGCTTCGGCGGCGCGGGTGCGGCGTTGATCGTGTCGAGACCGGCGAACCGGCGCGTGTCCGAGACCAGCGTCATGGCGCAGGCCCCTCCCTGATGTGACTAGCCGATGGCCTTCAGCACCGCGTCGCCCAGCCCCGCGGGGCTGTCCGCGACCACGAAGCCGGCGGATTTCATCGCCTCGATCTTGTCCTCGGCGCCGCCCTTGCCGCCGGCGACGATGGCGCCGGCGTGACCCATGCGGCGCCCCGGAGGCGCGGTGCGGCCGGCGATGAACCCGGCGATCGGCTTGGCGCGGCCGCGCTTGGCCTCGTCCCTGATGAACTGCGCGGCCTCTTCCTCGGCGGCGCCGCCGATCTCGCCGATCATGATGATCGACTGGGTCTCGTCATCGGCCAGCAGCAGCTCCAGCGCGTCGATGTGCTCCATGCCCTTGATCGGGTCGCCGCCGATGCCGATGCAGGTCGACTGGCCCAGCCCGGCGGCGGTGGTCTGCGCCACCGCCTCGTAGGTCAGGGTGCCCGAGCGGCTGACCACGCCGACGCTGCCGCGGCGGTGGATGTGGCCCGGCATGATGCCGATCTTGCAGGCGTCCGGGGTGATGACGCCGGGGCAGTTCGGGCCGATCAGGGTCGAGTTCGAACCTTCCAGCGCGCGCTTGACCTTCATCATGTCCAGCACCGGGATGCCCTCGGTGATGCAGACGATCAGCTCCATCTCGGCGTCGATGGCCTCGAGGATCGCGTCGGCGGCGAAGCTGGGCGGCACGTAGATGGCGGTGGCGTCGGCCGTCGTCGCGGCGCGGGCCTCGGCCACGGTGTCGAACACCGGCAGGCCGATGTGGGTGCTGCCGCCCTTTCCGGGCGTCACGCCGCCGACCATCCTGGTGCCGTAGGCGATCGCCTGTTCGGAGTGGAACGTGCCCTGCGAGCCGGTCAGGCCCTGGCAGATCACGCGGGTATTTTCATCGACGAGTACGGCCATTTCAGTTTGTCCTTGCCAAGCGGTAGAGGTAGATCTTCTCCATTGTCACACTTGCTGCATAAGCAATGGCTTCTTCCCGTGCGACTTCGATCGATACTTTCCGGCATTCACTTATCTTTTGAGCCAACTGCTCGGTTGCACTAAGGCATCGACCTCGGGCAATAAGCCATCCTGCATCGTGCATATTGTCCATTAGAGGTTCGATCCGTTTCGCTTCGTTCTCGGTGCAAACAATCATCGGGCCCGCGGCAACGGCCTCTTCGGAAGCACATTTCGCGATTAGGCTCGTAGGCAGTATGCAGCCAAATGCTGTGGCCAGACCTGCAACTGTAGCATTCCGAAGCAATCAGCTACCCCTTCACCGCCTTGACGATCTTCTCGGCCGCGTCCGACAGGTCGTCGGCGGCGATCACGTCGAGGCCGGAGCCGTTGATGATCTCCTTGCCCTTCTCGACGTTGGTGCCTTCCAGGCGGACCACCAGCGGCACCTGCAGGCCGACTTCCCTGACCGCGGCGACCACGCCTTCGGCGATCACGTCGCAGCGCATGATGCCGCCGAAGATGTTGACCAGGATGCCCTTCACGTTGCTGTCCGAGGTGATGATCTTGAACGCCTCGGTCACCTTGTCCTTGGTGGCGCCGCCGCCGACGTCCAGGAAGTTCGCCGGCTCGGCGCCGTAGAGCTTGATGATGTCCATGGTGGCCATCGCCAGGCCGGCGCCGTTGACCATGCAGCCGATCTCGCCGTCGAGGGCGATGTAGTTCAGGTCGAACTTCGAGGCGGCCAGTTCCTTCGGGTCTTCCTCGGTCTCGTCGCGCAGCGCCAGGATGGCGGGCTGGCGGTAGAGCGCGTTCGAATCGAACCCCATC
Source organism: Halovulum marinum (assembly GCF_009697225.1). Lineage (GTDB taxonomy): Bacteria > Pseudomonadota > Alphaproteobacteria > Rhodobacterales > Rhodobacteraceae > Halovulum > Halovulum marinum. The sequence continues at coordinate 197,561 of NZ_WIND01000004.1, read as the reverse complement.
TTGGCGTCGAGGCACTTGAGGGTGCCGTCGGTGGTGACGATCAGCGGGTTGATCTCGAGCATCTCCATGTCGCGCTCGATGAACATCCTGTAGAGCGTGTTGACCAGCGCCACGCACTGCTTGACCTGCTGGCCCTGCAGGCCCAGGGCGAAGGCGACGCGGCGGCCGTGGAAGCCCGAGATGCCGCTGGCCGGATCGACCGAGAAGCTGAGGATCTTGTCGGGCGTGTTGGCGGCGACCTGCTCGATGTCCATGCCGCCCTCGGTCGAGCAGACGAAGGACACCCGCGACGAGCCGCGGTCGACCAGCAGCGCCAGGTACAGTTCGCGCTCGATGTCCGAGCCGTCCTCGATGTAGATGCGGTTGACCTGCTTGCCGGCGGGGCCGGTCTGGTGCGTGACCAGGGTGCGGCCCAGCATCTTCTGCGCCTCTTCGGCGGCCTCCTCGACCGACCTGGCCAGGCGCACGCCGCCCTTCTCGCCGGCCTGGGCCTCCTTGAAGCTGCCCTTGCCGCGGCCGCCGGCGTGGATCTGCGCCTTGACCACCCAGAGCGGCCCGTCGAGCTGGCTTGCGGCGGTCTTGGCTTCCTCGGCGCGCGTCACCGGAACGCCTTCGGACACCGGGGCGCCGTATTCGCGAAGAAGCTGCTTGGCCTGGTACTCGTGGATGTTCATGGGTAGCCGGTCCTCTCGATCTTCGACCCGGCGGCTGCTCCCCCCGGGATCGTTGACACCTCCCTTAGGCATAGGGGGACCAGCCTGCAAAGCAAATTCGGGCCGTTGGCGGGGGTTCGCGCGCCAATTTCCGAGAATGTGATCACATAAAAATTCGGTGTGATCACAAATTAATGAAACGTTATGCGTCTTCGGCCGGAAAGGCATTCCGTGGCGGAGGGAGCAGGAGAATCGGGGGCCGCGGACGGCCGGGTGCGCCAGGGCGCGCGGCGCGGCCGGAACGGGCCGCGCCGCCGGGCGCCGTCACGCCAGCGTGTCGTCGATTTCCTTGCAGGCCGCGACCAGGCCCTTCACCGCGTCGATCGACTTGTCGAGCATCGCCTTCTCGTCGCGGTCCAGCTTGATCTCGACCACCTTCTCGATGCCGCCCGCGCCGATCACCGTCGGCACGCCGACGTAGAGGCCCTTCAGGCCGTAGGCGCCGTTCACCTCGGCGGCGCAGGGCAGGACGCGCTTCTGGTCCTTCAGATAGGCTTCGGCCATCTCGATGGCCGCGGCGGCCGGGGCGTAGAACGCCGAGCCGGTGCCCAGCAGCTTGACGATCTCGGCGCCGCCGTCGCGGGTGCGCTGCACGATGGCGTCGATCTTCTCCTGGCTCGACCAGCCCATCTCGACCAGGTCCGGCAGCGGAATGCCGGCGACGGTGGAATAGCGGGTCAGCGGCACCATGGTGTCGCCGTGGCCGCCCAGCACGAACGCCGACACGTCCTTGACCGAGACGGCGAATTCCTCGGCCAGGAAATAGCGGAACCGGGCGCTGTCGAGGATCCCGGCCATGCCGCAGACCTTGTTCGCGGGCAGGCCCGAGAACTTCTGCAGCGCCCAGACCATCGCGTCGAGCGGGTTGGTGATGCAGATCACGAAGGCATCCGGGGCGTGCGTGGCGATGCCCTCGCCGACGGATTTCATAACCTTCAGGTTGATGCCCAGCAGGTCGTCGCGGCTCATGCCCGGCTTGCGCGGCACGCCGGCGGTGACGATGCACACGTCCGCGCCGGCGATGTCGGCGTAGTCGTTGGTGCCCTTGAGGCTGGCGTCATAGCCGTCAACCGGCGAGCTTTCGGCGATGTCCAGCGCCTTGCCCTGCGGCGTGCCCTCGGCGATGTCGAACAGGACAACGTCGCCAAGCTCCTTCATCGCGGCGAGGTGAGCCAGGGTTCCCCCGATCTGGCCCGCCCCGATAAGCGCGATTTTGGCTCGTGCCATGGTGATCTCTCCGGTACAGGTTGCGTCGGGGCCTTGGCGTATCGGCAAAACCCCGGTATCGCAAGCGGCATCGCCGTCGCGACCGCGACGGCCGAACCGGGCCGTCCGCCTGCGGGGAATTTCATGGATCTGACGCTGACGTTTTTTCTGGCCACGGTGCCGGCCGTGATCCTGTCGGGGATCTCGAAGGGCGGGTTCGGCTCGGGCGCGGGATTCGCCGCGACGCCGCTGCTGGCGCTGGTGCTGGAGCCGGCCCAGGCGGTGGTGCTGATGCTGCCGTTGCTGATGATCATGGACGCCACCGCGCTGCGCGCCTGGTGGGGGCGCTGGGACCGGGACAGCGCGCGGCTGCTGATCCTGGGCGGCCTGGCCGGGATCGCGGCGGGCGCGGCGCTGTTCACGATGATCTCGGACGATCTGCTGCGGGTGCTGATCGGCCTGATCGCGGTCGGCTTCGTCGCCTGGCAACTGTTGAAATCGCGTCTGCCGGCGCATCTTTCGCAGCGCCGCAGCGGGCCCGTATCAGGGGTGTTCTGGGGCGGCGTCACCGGGTTGACCAGCTTCATCAGTCATGCCGGCGGGCCGCCGGCCTCGGTCTTCCTGCTGGGCCGGGGCCTGGACAAGAGTGCCTTCCAGGCGACCACGGTGATCGTGTTCGCGGTGGTGAACGCGCTGAAGTTCTTCTGCTACATCGCCTTGGGCCTGTTCGGGCAAAGCACCGCGCTGGCGGTCGGCCTGCTGGCGCCGGTGGCGGTCCTGGGCACCTTGCTGGGCGTGTGGGCGCACCGGTTCGTGCCGGAGCGCGCCTTTTTCGTGACGCTGTATGTCCTGCTGACCGTCGCCGGCGCGCGGCTGATCTGGGTCGGCCTGGCCTGAGGCTCAGACCGGCTCGCCGGCGACCGTGCCCGGCGGTGGGCCCGACTGCCAGCTTTCGCCCGCGGCCACCAGGCAGGACCGGCCGTCGGGCAGCGTCAGCAGGATCGTCCAGCTGCCGGTGCGCTGCGAGGCATAGACCTCGACGATGCCGCGGCTGCTGCTGAGCCCGGCGCCGGTGCGTTCCTCGCCGTAGCCGGAGCGGAGCCGCTCGATCACCGCCGCACGCTCGCCGCAGGCCTGCGGCGCGGCAGTCTGGGCGGCGGCTGGGGCGGTCGCGGCGCACAGAAGGGCGCCAAGCAGTCTGTGGATCATCCTGATCCCCCTTTCTGTCAGTCGGGCCGCCAGGGAACCGGCGGCGCTGGTGTTGCCGAACCAGCCTCGCCGCAAAGGAGCAATATTGCGTTAACCAACCGTGCGCTGCGCGCGGATACGCGCAACGCCCCAGACCAAGGCAAAACATTTCGTGATGCCAAGGTGTTAGGCTGCGAATCCGATTGCATTGCCAGGTGCGCTGGCGTATTATGTTGCGCCGCAACATGTCGATGTAGAAGATTGGGGCGCGAAATATCCCGCAGGGAAGAACGGAGGCTTCGAGCTTGCATCCATACAGATCCGTCCTCTACATGCCCGGCTCCAACGCCCGCGCGCTCGAGAAGGCCCGGGGCCTGCCGGCGGATGCGCTGATCCTGGACCTCGAGGACGCGGTCTCGCCCGACGCCAAGGACGCCGCGCGCGATCTGGTCGCCGGGGCGGTGGGCGAGGGCGGCTACGGCGCGCGCCGGCTTATGATCCGGATCAACGGCCTCGATACCCGCTGGGGGGCCGAGGATCTTGAGGCGGCGCTGTCGGTGCGGCCGCACGCGATCCTGCTGCCAAAGGTCGCTCGCGCGCGGGACGTGGCGGTGATCGCCGACACCCTGTCGGCGGCGGACCCGAACCATCCCACCACCCTGTGGGCGATGATCGAGACGCCGCTGGGCGTGCTGAACGCCGCCGAGATCGCCCGCGCGCCGCGCATGGCGGGGTTCGTGCTGGGCACCAACGACCTTGCCAAGGACCTGCACTGCCGCGGCCGCACCGACCGGCTGCCGTTGCTCGGCGCGCTGAGCCAGGCGCTGCTGGCCGCTCGCGCCGCCGGGATCCTGTGCATCGACGGCGTCTACAACGCGTTCAGGGACGACGCCGGCCTGCGCGCCGAATGCGAGCAGGGCCGCGATCTGGGCTTCGACGGCAAGTCGCTGATCCACCCGGCGCAGATCGCCATCGCCAACGACGTCTTCGCCCCGACCGAGGCCGAGATCGCGCTGGCCCGCGCGCAGGTCGCGGCGCACGACGCCGCCCACGCCCGCGGCGAGGGCGTCGCGGTGCTGAACGGCCGGATCGTCGAGAACCTGCACGTCGAAACCGCCCGCCAGACCCTTGCCAAGGCGCAGGCGATCGCGGATATGGGCTGAGACCGCGGACGAAGGAGACGGCGATGGCAGTTCTGGTCCTGGGCGTGGCCCTGTGGTGGGCGGCGCACCTGTTCAAGCGGATGCTGCCCGGTCCCCGCGCCCTGATCGCCGAGCGGCTGGGCGATGCGTCCAAGGGCGTGATCGCGCTGATGCTGCTGCTGTCGGTCGTGCTGATGGTGATCGGCTACCGCACCAGTGATTTCGTCCCGGTCTACGAGACGCCGCTGTGGCTGCGCCACGTCAACAACCTGCTGATGTTCGTCTCGGTCGTGCTGTTCGGCATGGGCGCGTCCAAGGGGCGGATGCGCAGCTGGCTGCGGCACCCGATGCTGACCGGGTTCATCGTCTGGGCCGTCGCGCACCTGCTGGTGAACGGCGATCTGTCCTCGCTGATCCTGTTCGGCGGGCTGCTGGCCTGGGCGCTGGTCGAGATCCCGGTGATCAACGCCGCCGAGCCGGGCTGGGTCCGCCCCGCGCCGGGGCCGGCGAAGGGCGACGTGCGGCTGCTGCTGATCTCGGTCGCCGTGTTCGTCGTCATCGGCCTGATCCACGGCTGGATCGGCCCCTCGCCGTTCGGAGCCCCGTGATGCGCGCCTACCGTCTGCTGACCGGCGAAGACACGTCGGCCTTCTGTCACAAGGTCACCAAGGCGATGGCGCAGGGGTGGGAACTGTATGGCAGTCCGCAATACGCCTTCGATCCCAAGGCGGGGGTGATGCGCTGCGCTCAGGCGGTGATCAAGGTCGTCCCGGGCGACTACGATCCCGACAGGCGCCTGGGGGATCTCTGAGCGCATGAGCAAGACGAACGCCGGCCACTTCTTCGAGGATTATCGGCTGGGCCAGGTGTTCGATCACGCCACGCCCCGCACGCTGACCGACGGCGACCGGGCGCTTTACACCGGGCTCTACCCGACGCGCTTCGCGCTTTACTGCGCCGACAGCTTCGCCCGCGCCTGCGGCCTGCCGCGCAGCCCGGTCGAGGATCTGGCGGTGTTCCACGCCGTGTTCGGCAAGACCGTGCCCGACATCTCGCTGAACGCGGTGGCGAACCTGGGCTATGCCGAGGGCCGGTTCCTGTCGCCGGTCTACCCGGGAGAGACGCTGAGCGCGCGCTCGGAGGTGATCGGGCTGAAGCAGAACTCCAGCGGCAAGACCGGGATCGTCTGGGTCCGCACCAGCGGCCATGCCGACGACGGGCGCACGGTGCTGGAATACTGCCGCTGGGTGATGGTGCGCAAACGCGACCCGCTGGCGCCCGCCCCCGAAACCCGCGTGCCGACCCTGGCCGAGGCGGTGCCCGCCCCGGGCCTGGTGGTGCCCGAGCGGCTGTCGTTCGGCGCCTACAGCGACGTTCTGGCGGGCGCGCCGCACCGCTGGGGCGACTACGACGTCGGCGAGCTGATCGACCATGTCGACGGCGTCACCGTCGAGGATGCCGAGCACATGATCGCCACGCGGCTGTGGCAGAACACCGCCAGGGTGCATTTCGACACCGGCGCGCGCGACGACGGCCGCCGGCTGGTCTATGGCGGCCACGTCATCAGCCTGGCGCGGGCGCTGTCGTTCAACGGGCTGGCCAACGCGCAGATCGTCGCGGCGATCAACGCCGGCGCCCACGCCAATCCCTGTTTCGCGGGCGAAACCGTCCACGCCTGGTCCGAGGTGCTGGACAAGGCCGAGACCCGGCGCGCGGACGTGGGCGCGCTGCGCCTGCGCCTGGTGGCGACGCGCGGACCGGCCGCGCCGGGCGATCTGCGCGGCGAGGACGGGCGCTACCGCGACCATGTGCTGCTGGACCTCGACCTGTGGGCTCTGGTACCGACATGAGCGAGATCGTGCAGGCGCGGGCCGGAATCCGTGCCCGCGCCGGAAGTTGAACCGCCGTCGCGCCGGGCGCCTGCCCGGCGGCGACGGCACTGAGGAACAAGGATCGCACATGGCCGACGTCAACCGCGGCAACCGCCCGCTGTCCCCGCACCTGACGGTCTATCGCCCGCAATGGACCTCGATGACCTCGATCCTGACGCGGATCACCGGCAACGCGCTGCTGATCACCGGCCTGCTGATCGTCTGGTGGTTCATCGCCGCCGCGACCTCGGAAAGCGCGTTCGCCGCGGCCGACTTCGTGCTGACCTCGTGGTTCGGCGACCTGGTGATGTTCCTGTCGCTGCTGGGCGTCTGGTACCACTTCCTGGCCGGGCTGCGGCATCTCTACTGGGACACCGGACGCGGGCTCGAGATCGAGACCGCCGAGACCCTGGGCAAGGCCGCCGTCATCGGCGCGGTCGTGCTGACCCTGCTCACCATCATCATCGTCTGAGGGGGATCCGATCATGGCATTCCTGACCGCCCGCAAGCGCGCCGAGGGCCTGGGCTCTGCCGGGGGCGCGACCGAGGACCACTGGAACATGACGATCAGCTCGGTCGCGCTGGCGATCCTGACGCCGCTGTTCATCCTCAGCTTCGGTTCGATCCTGGGCGCGCCCCATGCCGAGGTCGTCGCCTACTACGGCCGGCCCTATCCGGCGATCGTCGCGGCGCTGTTCCTGGCCGTCGGCTTCATGCACTTCAAGAACGGCGTGAAGGTGATGATCGAGGACTATGTCGGCGGCTTCGCCCGCAAGACCTGGATCATCGCCATGACCTGCCTGTCCTATGCCGCGGCCGCGGTGGCGCTGTTCGCCGTCGCCCGCCTGGCCCTGTAGAATCCGAAGGAGCGACCCGGCATGTCCGCATACGAATACGTCGACCACACCTATGATGTCGTGGTCGTGGGCGCCGGCGGCTCGGGCCTGCGCGCGACCCTCGGCATGGCCGAGCAGGGGCTGCGCACCGCCTGCGTCACCAAGGTGTTCCCGACCCGCTCGCACACCGTCGCGGCGCAGGGCGGCATCGCCGCCAGCCTGGGCAACATGGGCCCGGACAACTGGCAGTGGCACATGTACGACACGGTGAAGGGCTCGGACTGGCTGGGCGACACCGACGCGATGGAATACCTGGCGCGCGAGGCGCCGAAGGCGGTCTACGAGCTGGAGCACTACGGCGTGCCGTTCAGCCGCACCGAGACGGGCCAGATCTATCAGCGCCCGTTCGGCGGTCACACCACCGAGTTCGGCGAGGGCCCGCCGGTGCAGCGCACCTGCGCCGCCGCCGACCGCACCGGCCACGCGATCCTGCACACGCTCTACGGTCAGTCGCTGAAGCACAACGCCGAGTTCTTCATCGAGTACTTCGCCACCGACCTGATCATGGCCGAGGACGGCTCGTGCCAGGGCGTGATCGCGTGGAAGCTGGACGACGGCACCATCCACCGCTTCAACGCCAAGATGGTGGTGCTGGCCACCGGCGGCTACGGCCGCGCCTATTTCAGCGCCACCAGCGCCCACACCTGCACCGGCGACGGCGGCGGCATGGTCGCGCGTCAGGGCCTGCCGCTGCAGGACATGGAGTTCGTGCAGTTCCACCCCACCGGCATCTACGGCGCCGGCTGCCTGATCACCGAGGGCGCCCGCGGCGAGGGCGGCTATCTGACCAACTCGGAAGGCGAGCGGTTCATGGAACGCTACGCGCCGACCTACAAGGACCTGGCGTCGCGCGACGTGGTTTCGCGCTGCATGACCATGGAGATCCGCGAGGGCCGCGGCGTCGGCGATCAGAAGGACCACATCCACCTGCACCTCGATCACCTGCCGAAAGAGGCGCTGGCCGAACGTCTGCCGGGGATCTCGGAAAGCGCCAGGATCTTCGCCGGCGTCGACGTGACCCGGGAGCCGATCCCGGTGCTGCCGACCGTGCACTACAACATGGGCGGCATCCCGACGAACTACTGGGGCGAGGTGCTGGCGCCGACGCCCGAGGACGAGGACCGGGTGCTGCCCGGCCTGATGGCGGTGGGCGAGGCCGGCTGCGCCAGCGTGCACGGCGCCAACCGGCTGGGCTCGAACTCGCTGATCGACCTGGTGGTGTTCGGCCGCGCCGCGGCGATCCGCGCCGGCGAGGTGGTGGACCCCGAGGCCGCCAACCGGCCGCTGAACACGGCCTCGGTCGAGAAGGCGATGGACCGGTTCGACCGGCTGCGCCACGCCGATGGCGCCACCCCCACCGCCGAGCTGCGCCTGACCATGCAGAAGACCATGCAGGAGGAGGCCGCCGTGTTCCGCACCAGCGAGACGCTGAAATCGGGCGTCGAGCGGATGGCCGGGGTGGCGCAGGGCATGGCGGACCTGAAGGTCTACGACCGGTCGCTGATCTGGAACACCGACCTGATGGAGACGCTGGAGCTGGCGAACCTGATGCCGAATGCGCTGACCACCGTGGTCTCGGCCGAGGCGCGCAAGGAAAGCCGTGGCGCTCATGCGCACGAGGACTATCCTGAACGCGACGACGAAACCTGGCGCAAGCACACGCTGGCCACCGTCGGCGAGGACAACGCGGTGACGCTGAGCTACCGCGCGGTGCATCTCGACCCGCTGACGCAGCCCGAGGCAGGGGGCATCGATCCGCAGAAGATCGCCCCCAAGGCCCGCGTGTACTGACCGGGCGGGCGCCCGGCGCCGATCTGCCATACCGGGCGCCCCGGCGCACCGGACAACGCGAAAGGAAGACCGACGATGCATTCCATCAGCCGTGTCGCCGCCGGCGCGATCGCCACGATGACGCTGGCCGCGTGCGAACCCCTGCCCGAGACCGCCGGAGACGGCGGCCCGGACCCGGCGGCCGCCTCGGCTTCGGCCACCGCCACCGCCAGCGCCACCGCCACCGCCCAGGGTGGGGTCGCGATGCCCGCGGGGCTGAGCGGCGAGGAGCGGGTGATCTGGAACAGCCTGACCCCGGCCGCGAAGCGGCAGGCGGCGGACTACATCGCCGCCGGCGGCACGCTGAAGCAGTTCGTCGCCATCTGAGCCGCGCGCCCGGCAGCCCGAGGAGTCGCCCGATGAAACCGCTCGCACTGCCCTTGTTGCTGTCTCTCGGGGTCGTGGCCGCCTGCGAGACGCCGCAGCAGCAGCAGATCGCCTTCCAGTCGCAGCAGGAACGCGTCTGCCACGAGCGCGTCAGCGCGACCCTGCCCGCCGACCGGCGGCTGGAGCGGGACTCGGCGGGGCGGTTCGTCGAGATCACCGTGATCAACGCGCAACTGCGCGACATCGACGTCTCGGAGCGGTTCAACCAGTGCATGGCGTCGGTCGCGCCGGCGGACGCGCTGTCCGACATGGGCACGGTGACGTTCACCCGCGAAGAGCAGGCGATCTGGGACAGCCTGACCGACGCGGCCAGGCGCGACGCGCTGATCTACATCCGCGGCGGTGGCACGCTGCGCGAGTTCGTGGCGCTGTAGGGCGGGCCGGGTCGTGGGCGCAACCGGTTCGCGAATCGACGGGTCCGCCCGCGAGCGGTCCGGACCGGCGCGGCCGCCGGTGGCGCTGGTCCTGCCGGTGCCGCCCGCCGGCGTCGGGCGGGTGCACGGGCTGCCGCGGTCCGGCAACCACGCGGTGATCAAGTGGATCCTGCGCAACCTGCCGCACCGCGACCATGTGTTCCTGAACAACTGCGCGCCGTTCCGCGATCCGATGGCGCATCACGGCGAGGCCGAGGTGAATGGCGGCCGGGTGCGGCAGAAGATGCGCGCGCAGGGCGACTGCGGCCCGGCGCTCGCCCGGCTGACCGGCGAGGACGGGCCGTTCCTGCTGATGTCCTACGAGCGCTGGGTGCCGTCGATGGAGCCGGAGGGTGATGGCCGGCTGTCGCGGCAGCTCGACGATGGCCGGATCGACTTTCAGGTGCTGGTCTACCGCAGCCCGCTGAACTGGCTGGCGTCGCTGCTGGTGCTGCAGCGGCGCCGGGCCGAGGCGCGCGGCGCGCCCGAGGCCGCGGACGGCATCGTCGCCACGCAGCTGGCGCGGTACCAGGGGATGCTGGTGGCGCTGCACCGGGACGCGCTGCCGGGGATCACCCCGGTCTGCTACGATCGCTGGTTCGCGTCCGCCGCGCACCGCGCCGCGCTGCTGCAGACCCTCGGTCTGCCGGTGCGCGACAACCGGCTGGGCCGGGTCAGCAACTACGGCGGCGGCTCGTCGTTCCAGGACCTGAGGAACGCCGACGGCCTGGGGGTCCTGTCGCGCTGGATGGAACTGATGCCAGACCCCGGCTATCGCGCACACCTTGCGCAGGCGGCGCAAAACGAGGCATTCATGGCGGCGATGGCCGCCCTGTTTCCGGTCGATGCCGACGTGATGGCGTCGGAACGGCTGTGAGACGCAACGGACACGAAGACACGAGGATCGGACGATGGTCGAACTGACGCTTCCCAAGAACTCCCGCATCACCGTCGGCAAGACCTGGCCGAAGCCCGAGGGGGCGAGAAACATCAAGGCGTTCAAGATCTACCGCTACGACCCGGACACGGCGGCGAACCCGCGTGTCGACACCTATTTCATCGACCTCGACCAGTGCGGGCCGATGATCCTGGACGCGCTGATCAAGATCAAGAACGAGATCGACCCGACGCTGACCTTCCGCCGCTCGTGCCGCGAGGGGATCTGCGGCTCGTGCGCGATGAACATCGACGGGATCAACACCATCGCCTGCACCTACGGCATCGACGAGGTGAAGGGCGAGGTGAAGATCTATCCGCTGCCGCACATGCCGGTGATCAAGGACCTGGTGCCGGACCTGACCCATTTCTACGCCCAGCACGCCAGCATCATGCCGTGGCTGGAAACGAAGTCGAACACCCCCGAGAAGGAATGGCGGCAGTCGATCGAGGACCGCCGCAAGCTGGACGGGCTGTACGAGTGCATCATGTGCGCCTCGTGCTCGACCGCGTGCCCCAGCTACTGGTGGAACGGCGACCGCTACCTGGGCCCGGCCGCGCTGCTGCACGCGCACCGCTGGATCGTGGACAGCCGCGACGAGGCGACGGGCGAGCGGCTGGACCAGCTCGAGGATCCGTTCAAGCTGTACCGCTGCCACACGATCATGAACTGCACCAAGACCTGCCCGAAGGGCCTGAACCCGGCGAAGTCGATCGCCGAGATCAAGAAGAAGCTGGTGGAGCGCCGGCTCTGAGCGGCGCCCGCGCGGGCGGATGAGATGCTCGAATACCGCCGTTTCTGCTATCTCGACGTCGAAAAGACCGGCTCGACCTTCGTTCGCGCCTTCCTGGCGCGGCACGCCGGGGCCGCGCCGGTCGGCGACGCCAAGCACCGGCCGCCGAAGTACGCGCACCGCTGGCGGAAGTACTATTTCGCCTCGGCGCGCGATCCGTTCGACCAGTACCTGTCGCTGTACACCTTCGGGTGCGAGGGCAAGGGCGTGTTCCGCAACCACCTGGACCGGATCGGCGCGCCGCTGACCGGCAGCTATGACGGCACGCAGGCCGGTTTCGAGCACTGGCTGGACGTGCTCTGCGGGGACGGCCGCCTGACGGTGCTGCCGCCGTCGATGGCGGGGCTGCACTCGCCGCATCTGGGGATCATGGGGCTGCGCTTTCTGCGGCTGACGCTGCCGCGGGCGCGCTCGCGGCTGCCGCGGTTCCGCAGCGCGCGCGCGATCGCCGGCGCCTACCGGCGCGGCGGGCTGCCGCGCGCGGTGCTGCGCCAGGAGACGCTGAACGCCGATCTTGCCGTGCTGGTCGACGGCCCGCTGCGCCGCCATCTGAGATTTCCCGACGCCGCGCTGGCCGAGCTGGACGCGCCCGAGCGGCTGAACGCCTCGGACCGGTCGGGCGCGATCTGCTGGAGCCGGGTATCGCCGGATCTGCGTGCCCGGGTCGCCGCGCTGGAATGGTTCCACCGCGACGTGCTGGGCTATCCGGCGCGCTGAGGGTCGACCATCTCGTAGCCGAAGCTGCGGAAATCCTCGGCGTAGACCTCGTTGACGAAGGCGACGTGTTCGGGACTGCGCAGCAGCGCCTCGGCCTCGCGCCGCTTCTTCTGGCCGCGGTTCAGGTCGTGCGGCAGGTCGTCGACCTCGATACCAAGTTCGGGCAGCACGCGGCGGACGTCCGCCTCGTAGTTCTCGAACCGGATCAGGTGCAGCTGCTCGCGCGGGATGCCGCGCACGAAGCTGGTCTGGGTGCCCAGGCCGATCTCGTGCGAGTAGCCGGGCATGAAGTCGCGCACGAACTCGTAGAAGTCCTCGAGCGTGCGCTCGGGCTTGACCTTGCCGAACAGGAAGCTGGAGCCGCGCACGCCGCCCCGGTCCTGGCCGAAGAACTCCTTGTAGACCGAATGGCTCCAGCTGTAGGGGTCGCGGACCACGGCCAGGAAGCGCCAGTTGTCGACCTTGTCCCGAAGCCGGGGCGGGAAGCCGCCGGCGGCGGAGTTGAACTTCGCGTGCTGCACGCCGCGGAAATGCCAGGTGCCCTGAAAGCCGTCGCCGCGCTCGCGCGTCTGGCCCTCGCGGAACGCGGGGTCGGTGTGCGGCGCCAGGATGTGGGTCAGAGAGGTTCCGCCCGTCTTGTAGATGTGGATGAACGCGAGCTTCAGCTCGGTCATGATCATCATGGTGGTGAATCCCCGTCTTCCCGCTGCTGCGCGCAGAATGCCGGCGCCCGGCGTCCCGCGTCTACAGCGGTTTCCCGAAAGTTTCACCCGATTGCAAGAGCCCCTGCCGCCGCACCGGTGCCCGCGCCGGCGCACGCCAGCGCGGCGATGTCCAGCACGATGCGGTTCAGGTCGAAATCCTTGGGCGTGTAGATGCGGCTGACGCCCAGCGCGTGCAGGCGCGGCATGTCGGCGGGCGGGATGATCCCGCCCAGGATCACCGGCAGGTCCCGCCGTCCGGCGACCGAGAGCCGCTCCAGCACCTCCTCGACCAGCGGCAGGTGCGAGCCCGAGAGCACCGACAGCCCGACGACGTGTACGGCGTGTTCCAGCGCGGCCTCGGCGATCGCCTCGGGGGTCAGGCGGATGCCGTCGTAGAACACCTTGATGCCGCAGTCGCGGGCGCGCACCGCGATCTGCTCGGCGCCGTTGGAATGCCCGTCGAGCCCCGGCTTGCCGATCAGCAGGCGGATCTGCCCGCCGACCGGGCCGGCGGCCGACGCCACCGCGGCGCGGGTGTCGTCCAGCCCCTCGGTCGCGTTCGAGGGCGCGGCGGCCACGCCGGTGGGCGCGCGGTACTCGCCGAAGGCGGCGCGCATCGCCGCGCCCCATTCGCCGGTGGTGACGCCCGCCTTCGCCGCCGCGATCGACGCCGGCATGATGTTCTCGCCCCGCTTCGCGGTGGCCGACAGCGCCCGGAGCGCCGCCTGCACGGCGGCGTCGTCGCGGGCCTGGCGCCAGTCGTTCAGCGCCGCCACCTGCGCGGCCTCGACCGCCGGATCGACGACCAGGATGCCGTTGCCGCCGGCGGTCAGCGGGCCGGGTTCGCCGTCCGCGAACCGGTTGACGCCGACGACGGTGGTCTCGCCGCGTTCGATGCGCGCCAGCCGCGCGGCGTTCGAGGCCACCAGCTGCGTCTTCATGTACGAAATGGCGGCGACCGCGCCGCCCATCCGGTCGATGGCGCGCAGTTCCTCGCGCGCGGCCTGCTTCAGCGTCTCGACCTTCGCCGCGACGGCCGGGTTGCCGTCGAACAGGTCGCCGTATTCCAGCAGGTCGGTCTCGTAGGCCAGGATCTGCTGCATGCGCAGCGACCACTGCTGGTCCCAGGGCCGGGGCAGGCCCAGCGCCTCGTTCCAGGCGGGCAGCTGCACGGCGCGGGCGCGGGCGTTCTTCGACAGGGTGACGGCCAGCATCTCGATCAGGATGCGGGGCACGTTGTTCTCGGGCTGCTGCTCGGTCAGGCCCAGGCTGTTCACCTGCACGCCATAGCGGAAGCGGCGGTATTTCGGCTCCGCGACGCCGTAGCGCCGCTGGCAGATCTCGTCCCACAGCTCGGTGAAGGCGCGCATCTTGCACAGTTCGGTGACGAAGCGGATGCCGGCATTCACGAAGAACGAGATCCGGCCCACCACGCGCGGGAAATCGCCCGCCGGAACCTGGTCCTGCACCTGGTCCAGCACCGCGATGGCGGTGGCCAGCGCATAGGCCAGCTCCTGCTCGGGCGTCGCGCCGGCCTCCTGCAGGTGGTAGGAGCAGACGTTCATCGGGTTCCAGCGCGGCACATGGCGATAGCAATATTCGGCCACGTCGCCGATCAGCCGCAGCGAGGGCGCCGGCGGGAAGATGTAGGTTCCGCGCGACAGGTATTCCTTGACGATGTCGTTCTGCACCGTGCCGGTCAGGCTGGCCGGATCGATGCCGCGCTCCTCGGCCAGCGCGACATAGAGCGCCAGCAGCCAGGGCGCCGTCGCGTTGATCGTCATCGAGGTGTTCATCCGCTCCAGCGGGATCTGGTCGAACAGCGCGCGCATGTCGCCCAGATGGCCGACCGGCACGCCGACCTTGCCGACCTCGCCGCGCGCCAGCGGGTGGTCGCTGTCATAGCCGGTCTGCGTCGGCAGGTCGAACGCCACCGACAGCCCGGTCTGCCCGCGTCCGAGGTTCGAGCGGTAAAGCGCGTTCGAGTCCCGCGCGGTCGAGTGCCCGGCATAGGTGCGAAAGATCCAAGGGTCGTCGCGATGTCCGCTCATGCGTCCGGCTCCGGTTGCGCCACGGCAGGAATGTTGCATTGCGAAAAGATTCTTGCAAGGGCCGGGAAATAATATTACGCAATTAATTATCAAACTGCGCGCTATATGCGTAATTATATTCCAATCCGGAGAATCGCCATGCTGGATGCCAACAACCGACCCGCCGCCGGCGACCAGGCCGCCAGGGAGCTGTACGAGCTGGGAGAGATCCCGCCGCAGGGCCAGCTGCCGCCGAAGATGTACGCGTGGACGATTCGCCCCGAACGGCAGGGCGAGCCGGACAAGGCGATGCAGCTCGAGGTCGTGGACACGCCTGCGCCGGACAGCAACGAGGTCGTCGTCCTGGTGATGGCCGCGGGCGTGAACTACAACGGCGTCTGGGCCGCGCTGGGCCAGCCGATCAGCGTCTTCGACGTGCACAAGGCGCCGTACCACATCGCCGGTTCAGACGCGTCGGGCATCGTCTGGGCGGTGGGCGACAAGGTGCGCCGCTGGAAGGTCGGCGACGAGGTGGTGATCCACTGCAACCAGGATGACGGCGACGACGAGCACTGCAACGGCGGCGATCCGATGTATTCGCCCAGCCAGCGGATCTGGGGCTACGAGACGCCCGACGGCAGCTTCGCCCAGTACACCTGCGTCCAGTCCCAGCAGCTGATGCCGCGCCCGAAGCACCTGACCTGGGAGGAGGCCGCCTGCTACACGCTGACCCTGGCCACCGCCTACCGGATGCTGTTCGGGCACGCCCCGCACGAGCTGCGGCCGGGCCAGAACGTGCTGGTCTGGGGCGCCTCGGGGGGGCTGGGCTCGTATGCGATCCAGCTGATCAACACCGCGGGCGCCAACGCCATCGGCGTGATCTCGGACGAGGACAAGCGCGCGTTCGTGCTGGGTCTGGGCGCCAAGGGGGTGATCAACCGGCGCGACTTCGACTGCTGGGGGCAGCTGCCCACGGTGAACACCGATGCCTACAAGACCTGGTTCGGCGAGGTCCGCAAGTTCGGCAAGGCGATCTGGGACATCACCGGCAAGGGCGTGAACGTCGATCTGGTGTTCGAGCACCCGGGCGAGGCGACCTTCCCGGTGTCGACCTTCGTGGTGAAGAAGGGCGGCATGGTCGTGATCTGCGCCGGGACCACCGGCTACAACCTGACGATGGACGCGCGCTATGTCTGGATGCACCAGAAGCGCATCCAGGGCAGCCATTTCGCCAATCTCAGGCAGGCCGCCGCCGCGAACCAGCTGATGATCGAAAGACGGCTTGATCCGTGCATGTCGGAGGTGTTTCCTTGGGATGCGATTCCCGCGGCGCACATGAAGATGCGCGCCAACGCCCACAAGCCGGGCAACATGGCGGTGCTGGTGAATGCGCCGCGCACCGGACTGCGCACGATCGCGGACGCGCGCGCGGCCGCGGGGTAACGCCCCGGGTGACGGCGAATCACCCGGCCCGTCCGCCCGCCGCGGGCCGGATCCAGCATTTTCAGCCGCTTGCGGATGCCGCCCCCGCTGTTTCGGGGGGGGCCAATTACGCGTATTCCTTAAGATGGTTTACTCGTGCTACGGTTGTGTTAACACTCCGTTAACCACTTCTACAGAGAGTAGCGATGTCGCAAGAATGGATGTTGGACCTGCTGTCGGACCTGCGCGGCGTCGCCGAGAAGAACGCGATGTTCGATCTCTGCGAGCAGCTCGACGACGCGTTGGTTATTGCCGCTCGGGAGATCAGAGCCGCGTCCGCTTGCCTGCATGAGGCGGATGTCGCGGATGATCTGGGTACAGAGTTTTCTAGAACGGCTCGAGAGCACGACTACTCTTGACCAGATCCAGGCCCTGGTCGAGGGCCTGCGCGACGAGCTGGGGGTGGAGCACGCCATCTACCACCTGGTCGGCGCCACCGGGCGCGAATACGGCGCGATGACGTACGATCCGGACTGGGTCGACCGCTACAAGTCCGAACGCTACTTCAATGTCGATCCGGTGGTGCTGGCGGCGCTGCGCACCACCTCGCCGCTGGACTGGCAATCGCTGGACTGGACCGCCCGGAGCGCGCGGCGGCTGCTGGGCGAGGCGGTCAGCGAAGGCGTCGGCAAGCAGGGCATATCGGTCCCGATCCGCGGGGTCGGCGGGCAGATGGCGATGTTCTCGGTCACCTCCTACGACAACGAGGCGTCGTGGGAGCGGTTCGGCCGCCAGCACATGCCGAACCTGGTGCTGGCCGGAAACTACATTCACCAGCAGGCGGCGCGGATCATGGGCGCCGACCAGCTGGCCGGGGTCGCCGACCTGTCCCCGCGCGAACGCGACGTGCTGACCTTCCTGGCGGTGGGCCACTCGCGCTCGGCCGCGGCGGACAAGCTGGGGATCTCGGAACACACGCTGCGCGCCTACCTCGATACCGCGCGGCTGAAGCTGGGCGCGCAGAACACGACCCACGCGGTGGCACTGGCGATGACGCGGGGGCTGCTGCTGCCCTAGGCGTTGCCGGGGAAATGTAACAGCGCACGGCGAGAAAGGGTTAACCCCCGCGGCGCTAGGCCAGAGGCTCCACACGTCAGGGAGCCGCGCCATGATCCGTTACCTCTATGCCAGCCAGCTGAAATCGCACCCCGAGCTTGCCCGGGGCATGTTCCGCGCCCGCGCCGCGCAGTTCATCGACCGGCTGGGCTGGGACCTGGCCCGCGACGCCGACGGCGGCGAGCGCGACCAGTACGACGCGATGAACCCGCTCTACATCATCCTGCAGCGGCCCGACGGCGGGCACGCCGCCTCGATGCGGGTGATGCCCAGCGTCGGGCGCACGATGGTCAACGAGCACTTCAGGCACCTGAACCACGGCATCCCGATCCGGGCGCCGTTCATCTGGGAATGCACGCGCTTCTGCCTCAGCCCCGACGCCGGCACCGACGCCCGCAACTGGGCCGGCACGCTGATGCTGGGCGGGCAGGAACTGGGGCTGCGGTTCGGCCTGACCCGCGCGCTGGGCGTCTACGACGAGCGCATGACCCGCATCTACCGCTCGATCCGCTGGGAGCCGTCGTTCATCGGCGCCGAGGGCCGGCCGCGGCGGCGGATCTGCCTGGGCCTGTGGCCGTTCGGCGCCGACATCCGCGACGCCATCGCCGAACGCGCCGGGCTAGACCCGCACATCGCCGCGCCCTGGTTCGACGCCGCCTTCCCCGTCCGCGGCCCGGCAGTGGCGGCGTAGGGCCTTTGCGGCTGTACGCCTTCCGGGGGGCAGGCTAGAACACGGGGAATGGACACCCAGCCGACCCTTTCCGACGATCAGGCCGAAGCCTGGGATGCCGTGGCCGAGGCGCTGCAAGGGGCCGGGGTCGATCTGGCTGACGATCGCCTCGCCCCGCGCCCCGAGGACCGGCAGAGCACGCTGGCGGTGCTGGGCAAGGCCGGCTCGGGCAAGACCATGCTGCTGGCCCGGCTGGTCGACGCGCTGAACGATGCCGGGGTCGAGACCGTCTCGGGCGACTGGGAGGGGCGGCGCCGCCGCGACCGGCGCACGCTGGCGATCCTGGCGCCGACCAACAAGGCGGCCTCGGTGCTGCGGCAGCGGGGCGTGGCGGCGACCACGATCCACCGCATCCTCTACACCCCGGTCTACGACCCGGAATACGAGAAGATCGCCATCTGGCTGGCCGAGGGCGGCGAGCGGCCCGAGGTCGAGGGCCTGACCGATGTCGCGCTGAACCGCGCCAAGGCGTTCTACGAGCAGCAGAAGTCGATCCCCGGCGCGCTGGCCGCCGCGGGGCTGCGCGGCTCGGACTTCATCACCGGCTGGAAGCGGCGCGACGATCCGCTGGACATCGGCTTCATCGACGAGGCGTCGATGCTGGACGACCGCCAGTTCGAGGATCTGCAGGAGATCTTCTCGACCCTGATCCTGTTCGGCGACCCGGCCCAGCTGGCGCCGGTCGGCCAGTCCGGCGCGATGTGCTTCGACGCGCTGCCCGAGGGCCGACTGCTGGAACTGCACCGCATCCACCGGCAGGCCGCCGACAACCCGATCCTGGACCTGGCGCACGCGCTGTCCGACCCGGCGCTGGATTTTCCGGCGTTCGAGCGGATGATCGAGCAGGCCGCGGCGCAGGACGACCGCGTCGTGGTCGCGCCGCGGGTCGATGCGCAGGCGATGTCCCGCGCACCGGTGCTGGTCTGGCGCAACGCCACCCGGATCCGCCTGATCGCGGCGTTCCGCGCGGCGTTCGACGCCCCCGAGGACGCGCTGCTGCCGGGCGAGCCGCTGATCTGCGACGGCATCGAGCTGCCGCTCAAGCACCGCCGCAAGCGGCTGGACCTCGAGGCGCGCGGCCTGATCAAGGGGGCGCAGGTGATCTACATGGGGCCGGGCCGCAAGCCCGGCTTCGCCCGGCTGCACGTGGTTGGCGCGCAGGAGCCGCAGGTCAATGCCGCCACCATCATCAAGATCGAGAAGCCGGGCGAGGAAGAGCCGTTCATCCCCACCGCCGCCAACATGGGCGCGGCGTTCCTGCACGGCGCGGCCTGCACCATCCACAAGGCGCAGGGCTCGCAGTGGCCCGAGGTGCAGGTGTTCGCGCCCGATCTCTATGCCGCATCGCGCGCCGGCCGCACCGAGGCGGGCGTGCCGCTGTGGAAACGGCTGGCCTATGTCGCCATCACCCGCGCCGAGACCCGGCTGCACTGGGTGACGCGCTACCGCCTGGGCCGGCCGCAGGCCTCGCTCGGCACCGATGATCTGAAGGACATCGCGCCGGCACC
Organism: Halovulum marinum; assembly: GCF_009697225.1. GTDB lineage: Bacteria > Pseudomonadota > Alphaproteobacteria > Rhodobacterales > Rhodobacteraceae > Halovulum > Halovulum marinum. The sequence goes on along the minus strand of NZ_WIND01000004.1, from coordinate 177,958 downwards.
GCTGGAGCTGACCGCCTCGGCGTGATCCCGCCGCCGATGGAACCGGTGGCCGGGGCAGCGTGTTGTCCCCCAGTCAAGCGGCGATTGCCGCATCAAAGACTGGAGGCAAAGCAGATGAAGACCCCGATTCTCGCACTCGCAGCCGCGGCCACGCTCGCGTTTCCCGCCGCCATGGCGCAGCAGTCCACCGGCGGCGGCAGCCTCGAGGCCGGCATGCTGACCTGCAATCTGACCAGCAGCACCAATCTGGTCGTCATTTCGGATGCCAATTACGAATGCGTGTTCGACACGTCCGACGATTCCAAGCCGGACGAGATCTACACGATGAACATCGCCAAGCTGGGCGTCGATCTGAGCATCGAGAAGGCCGAGACCCTGAAATGGGCGGTGCTGTCGGCCACCGGCCGGTTCGATCAAGGCCTGATCACCGGCGAATACGTCGGCGCCAGCGCCGACGCCGCGTTTGGCCTGGGGGCCGGGGCGCGCGTGCAGATCGGCGGTCTGGACGACAGCATCACCCTGCAGCCGGTCAGCGTCTCGGGCCGCGAGGGTCTGGGGATTGCCGCCGGCGTCGAACAGATGTCGCTCGAGTTCAAGGGCACGGTGAGTTGACCCGCCTGCGCTCACCTGCCTGAACCTGGCGCGCTCCCGAGGGGGCGCGCCTTTTTCCTGTGCGGCTTTGTCAGCGGCGGCGCTGTGCTATGATCGCGGCGGAGGTCGCGATGATCCGACGGATCGCCCTTGTCACCCTGCTCGCCTGCGCCGGTGCCGTGGCGGCGCAGGACCCGCCGCTGCCGGTGGATCTGGAACTGGTGCTTGCGGTCGATACCTCACGGTCGATGGATTACGACGAGTTGCGGCTGCAGCGCGAGGGCTATGCTCAGGCGCTGGAGCATCCGGCGGTCACCTCGGCGCTGAACATGGGGCGGCTGGGCCGGTCGGCGATCATGTATTTCGAGTGGGGCGGCGAGGGCCGGCACCGGGTGCTGGTCGACTGGACGCTGATCACCTCGCCCGAGGATGCCGCCGCGCTGGCCGCCGGGCTGCGGCGCCAGCCGCTGCTGGCGCAGCGCGGCACGTCGATCTCAAGCGCGATGGCGCAGGCCGCGCGCTGGATCGAGACCAACGGCTATGACGGCGCGCGCAAGGTGATCGACGTCTCTGGCGACGGGCCCAACAACCGCGGCCGCCCGGTGCTCGAGGTCCGCGACGAGGTCGCGGCGCTGGGCATCGAGGTCAACGGCCTGCCGTTCATGATCAAGGAGCCCTCGGGCGCCTATTCCATCCCGGACCTGGACATCTACTACGAGAATTGCGTGATCACCGGCGACCGCGCCTTCGTGATCCCGATCTACGAGATCGACCGGCTGGTGGTGTCGATCCGCCAGAAGCTGGTGCTGGAGATCTCGGGCAGGCCGCCGCCGCCGCGGCTGCGCCGCTCGTCGGCGACGGACTGCCTGATCGGCGAGAAGATGCGGCGTCAGCCGCTGTTCACCCCCTGACCCGCCGGCCCAGCGCGGCGCCGGCGAAGGCGACGGCGGCATCCACCGCCGCGGTCGCCTCGGGCACCCAGCCGTGGACCAGCTGGAACGCGTGCAGCCCCTGCGGGAACGCGTCCAGCCGCACCGCGACCTGCTGCTCGGCCAGGCGGCGGGAAAGGGTCTCGGCGTCGCTGAACAGGATCTCGTCGCGGGCGGCCTGGATCAGCACCGGCGGCGCGCCCCGGAAGCGGCCGAACACCGGCGAGGCGTCCGGCTGCGCCGGATCGGCCCCGGCGAGGTAGGCGGCCGCCACGTCCGGCAGGCGCCGGGCCGGCAGCATGGCGTCGGTCTCGGCGTTGGCCGTCAGGCTGGCGCCGGCGAGCGTCAGGTCGGCCCAGGGCGAAAACGCCAGCACCGCGGCGGGCCGGGGCAGGTCCTGCGCCAGGATCCGGTGCAGCAGCGACAGGGCCAGCCCGCCGCCGGCGCTTTCGCCGGCGACCACGATCGGCCGCGCGTCCGGCTCCGCGACCAGCGCCCGGTAGGCCGCGGTCACGTCGTCAATCGCGGCCGGGAACGGGTGCTCCGGGGCGCGGCGATAGTCCGGCAGCACCGGCTCCAGCCCCAGCGGCATCGCGAGGCGCGCGGCGATGCCCTGGTGCGAGCGGGCGCTGAAGAACATGAACGCGCCGCCGTGGATGTAGAACAGCGTGCCCTGGCGCGCGCCGCGCCGCCGCCGCACCGGCACGCCGCCCAGCCGGTCGCTGCGGAAGACCAGCGGCGCGCGGCCGCGCAGGAACACCCGGCCGCCGATTTCCACCCGCGCGCGCTGCCACAGGTGGTCTTGCGCGCGCGCCAGCATCGGACGCTGGAAGGTGCGCGACAGCCACCGCGCCAGAAGCAGCCGGCGCGACGGCATCAGCCGCGCCGGGCCTCGATCGCCTCCCAGATCCTGGCGGTGACGTTGGTGCCGTCGAATCGCTCCAGTTCCTGCAGGCCGGTGGGCGAGGTGACGTTGATCTCGGTCAGGTAGCGGCCGATCACGTCGATGCCGACGAAGATCTGCCCCTTCTCGCGCAGCAGCGGGCCGATGGCGGCGCAGATGTCGCGGTCGCGCGCGGTCAGCTCGGCCTTCTCGGCGCGGCCGCCGACATGCATGTTCGAGCGGGTCTCGCCCTCGGCCGGGACGCGGTTGATCGCGCCCACCGGTTCGCCGTCGACCAGGATCACGCGCTTGTCGCCGCCCGACACGTCCGGCAGGAACTGCTGCGCGATCAGCGGCTCGCGGTTGATGCCCGCGAACAGCTCGTGCAGCGAGTTCAGGTTGCGATCGCCATGCTCCAGCCGGAACACCCCCGCGCCGCCGTTGCCGTAGAGCGGCTTGAGGATGATGTCGCCGTGCCGGTGCTTGAAGTCGCGCAGCGCCCCCAGGTCGCGGGCGATCATCGTGGGCGGCGTCAGCTCGGGGAACTGCAGCACCAGCAGCTTCTCGGGGTAGTTGCGCACCCAGAACGGGTCGTTCACCACCAGCGTCGTGTCGCGGACCATGTCCAGCAGGTGCGTGGTGGTGATGTAGCTCATGTCGAACGGCGGGTCCTGCCGCAGCCAGACCACGTCGTAATCCGCCAGGTCCACCGTGGCCGGATCGCCCAGCGAGAAATGGTTGCCCTTCTCGCGCCGGACCTGCAGCGGCCAGCCGCGCGCCTTCACCTTGCCGCCGTCGAAGATCAGCTTGTCGGGGGTGTAGTAGAACAGGCTGTGGCCCCGCGCCTGCGCTTCCTCGAGGATGCGGAAACTGCTGTCGGCGTTGATGTCGACGGACTGGATCGGGTCCATCTGGATGGCGACGTTCAGGGGCATGGGCTGGGTCCGTTCCGGAAATGGCGGTGTCGGTCACAGATTGTGCATCCGCGCCCGGATGGCAACCCGCGCGCGGCTACATCGTGCCGAAGGCGTTCTCGATCCGCCGCGCCTCGCCCACGGCATCGACCGTCACCACGTCGAACCGGCACGGCGTCAACGAGCTGTGCCCGGCCCGGTCCAGCCAGATCTGCGCCGCGGTCACGATCCGTTCCTGCTGCCGCGCCGACACCGCCGCCGCCGCCGCGCCATGGCTGCGCCGGGCCTTGACCTCGACGAAGACGATGTCCTCGCCCAGCCGCACGATCAGGTCGATCTCGCCTGCCGGGGTGCGCACGCGCCGGGCCAGCTCCTGCCCGCCCTCGGCCTGGTACAGCCGCGCGGCGGCGTCCTCGGCGGCGAGGCCGGAGTGATAGCGGCCGCTGCCCCTCATGCGCCGCGCAGTTCCAGCGCGCGGGCATAGACCTGCTTGCGCGGCAGGCCGGTGGCCTCGGCCACGATGCTGGCCGCGTCCTTCAGCGAGTTGTCCCGCATCGCCGCGGCGAGCGCGCTGTCCAGGTCCGCCTCCGAGGCCGGTGTCTGCACCGGCGGGCCGACGACGATCACCACCTCGCCCTTGGGCGGACCCTCGTCGGCATAGGCCGGGGCCAGCCCGGCCAGCGTGCCGCGCCGCACCTGCTCGAAGCGCTTGGTCAGCTCGCGGCAGACGGCGGCGTCGCGGCTGCCGCCCAGCACCCCGGCCATGTCCGCCAGACAGGCGGCCAGCCGGCGGGGCGACTCGTAGAACACCAGCGTCGCCGGCACCTGCGCCAGCGCGGTCAGCTCGGTGCGGCGGGCGGCGGACTTCGGTGGCAGGAAGCCCGCGAACAGGAACCGGTCGGTCGGCAGACCGGCGACCGACAGCGCCGCCAGCACCGCCGAGGCGCCGGGCGCGGCGGTCACCGGCAGATCCTGCGCGATCGCCTCCTGCGCCAGCCGGTAGCCGGGATCGGCGATCAGCGGCGTGCCGGCGTCGGACACATAGGCCACCGACCGCCCCTCGGCGATCGCCTTCAGCAGTCGGGGCCGCGCCTGCGCGCCGTTGTGGTCGTGATACGGCAGCACCCGGCGGCCGTTCAGCGGCACGCCGTGGATCTCCATCAGCTTGCGCGCGTTGCGGGTGTCCTCGGCGGCCAGCAGATCGGCCTGGCGCAGGATCGCCAGCGCGCGCAGGGTGATGTCGTCGGCGGTGCCGATCGGCGTGGCGACAAGGTAGAGTCCGGGGCTCAGCGCCATGGTCGGGCCATGCTGGGGATTGTTCCGTTTACTTGGTCGGGGCCGCGGACTAGTGTGCGCCGAAATCCGGGGTGTCCACAAGCGCCCCGCCATGCACGAGGTGTCATGTCTTTCGCCGGTTTCCTTCGCTCGACCCTGGTCCTGGGTGCGCTGGCGCTGGCCGGCTGCGCCGCGCCGGTGGCCGGGCCCGGCGCCGGCGGCGGGGCCGTCGACCCGGAGCAGCCGGTGCGCGTCGCGCTGCTGGTGCCGCTGGGCTCGACCGACAGCCAGCGCGAGGCGCTGGGCCAGAGCCTGGTCAACGCCGCGCAGATGGCGCGCGCGGATCTGCAGAACGTGGACCTGGAGCTGTCGGTCTACGCCACCGCGGGCGAGGCCGCGGCGGCCGAGAACGCCGCCCGAACCGCGCTCGAGGAAGGCGCCGATGTCGTGCTGGGCCCGCTGTTCTCGGCGGCGACCGCGCAGGTCGCGCCTCTGGCCGCGGCGCAGGGGCTGACCGTGCTCAGCCTGTCGAACACGCCGGACGTCGCCGGCGGCAACGTCTACATCCTGGGCAACACCTTCGAAAGCACCGCACGGCGGGTGGTCGGCCACGCCGCCGCGAACGGGCTGCTGGATCTTGCCGTCGTGTATCCGCAGGGGCCCGAGGGGCAGCTGGCGCGGAATGCGGTCGCGCAGGCCGCGCAGGCCGCCGGCGCGCGGCTGGTGGCCGAGGCCAGCTATCCGCTGTCGGTCCAGGGCATCACCGACGCCACCCCCGCCATTGCGCAGCGGCTGCGCGCCTCGGCGGCGAACGCGGTGGTGCTGACCGACGGCCCCACCGGCGGGCTGAGCTTCGTCGCCGAAACCCTGCGCGGCCTGGGCGTGCGGCCGGCCGCGGCCCGCTTCGTCGGACTGCAACGCTGGGACACCAGCGCGCAGGCGATGGCCCAGCCCGGTCTTGCCGGCGGCTGGTTCGCCGCGCCGGACCAGGCGCTGTCGGCGCAGTTCGAAAGCCGCTACGAACAGCGCTTCGGCCAGCCGCCGCATCCGCTGTCGGGGCTGGCCTACGACGGCATCGCCGCGATCGGCGCGCTGGTGGCGGAGGCCCGCGCCGAGGGCCGTTCGGACGCGTTCGCGCCGGCGCGGCTGGCCCAGCCCTCGGGGTTCGCCGGGGTGATGGGCATCTTCCGCTTCCTGCCCAATGGCCGGAACGAGCGCGCGCTGGCGGTCTACGAGGTCGTGGACGGTGTCGCGCAGCAGATCTCGCCGGCGCCCAGAAGCTTTGCCGCAAGTGGGTCCTGATACCGCCCTTCGCGCCCCTGGGTTCGATCCGGCCATCGTGATCGACGCCGACGCGCTGATGGCGCGCGTCGAGGCGATGGACCCCGCCGGCGACAGGTCCGCACAGCGCGCCGAACTGGTGGGCCTGCTGACCACGGCGAACCGTGAAGGCCGCGAGCGCATCACCGCCGAGCTGCGCGACTATCCCTATGCCGCGCGCCGCGCGATCCAGTCCTACGCCGGGCTGACCGACGTGCTGATCCGCGTCGCGTGGCACTATGTGACCCAGATCGAGATGCCCAACCCGGTGCCGACCACGGGCGAGCATGTCTGCATCGTTGCGGTCGGCGGCTACGGCCGCGGCGAGATGGCGCCGTTCTCGGACGTCGACCTGCTGTTCCTGATCCCGTGGAAGCGCACCGCCTGGTGCGAGAGCGCGATCGAATGCATGCTCTACATCCTGTGGGACCTGAAGCTGAAGGTCGGGCAGGCGGTGCGTACCGTGGACGAATGCATCCGCCTGGGGATGAAGGACCTGACGATCCGCACCGCGCTGCTGGAGTACCGATACCTGGCCGGCGCCGAAAAGATGTCCAGGGAGCTGCGCCGCCGGCTGTGGAAGGACCTGTTCGCCAAGACCGGCCCCGAGTTCGTCGAGGCCAAGCTGGAGGAGCGCGAGGAGCGCCACCGGCGCAACGGCGGCTCGCGCTACCTGGTCGAGCCGAACGTCAAGGAGAGCAAGGGCGGGCTGCGCGACCTGCAGACGCTGTTCTGGATCGCCAAGTATCTGAACCGCGCCGAGACCCCCGAGGAAATGGTGCGCAGCGGCCAGTTCACCGAGGCCGAGATGAAGACCTTCCGCGAGGCCGAGAACTTCCTGTGGGCCGCGCGCTGCCAGCTGCACCTGGTCGCCGGCCGGCCGATGGAGACGATGACCTTCGATCACCAGGTCGACGTCGCCAAGCGGCTGGGGTTCATGGACACCGAAGGTCAGCGCGCCGTCGAGCGGTTCATGCAGACCTATTTCACCTACGCCCGGCAGGTGGGAGAGCTGACCCGGATCTTCCTGACCGCGCTCGAGGCCGAGCATGTCAAGCGCCGGCCCCGCGTCGGCCGCAGCCTGCTGCACCGGTTCAGCCTGAACACCGACAACGCCCCCGAAGGCTATGCGCTGCTCAACGGGCGGCTGGACATCGGCGACACCGAGGCGTTTCTCGCCGATCCGGTGAACATCCTGCGGCTGTTCCGCACCGCGATGCGCACCGGTTACCTGATCCATCCCAACACGATGCGGCTGGTGGCCGCCAACATTCACCTGATCGACGACGGGCTGCGCAACGATCCCGAGGCCAACGAGCTGTTCATGCAGCTGCTGCTGGACCGCGAGGATCCCGAGCGGGCGCTGCGCCGGATGAACGAGATGGGCGTGCTGGGCGCCTTCATCCCCGATTTCGGCCGCATCGTCGCGATGATGCAGTACAACATGTACCACCACTACACGGTGGACGAGCACACCATCCAGTGCATCGCCCGGCTGCACGACATCGAGCGCGGCGCCCTGCAGGAGGAGCTGCCGATCGCCAGCTCGATCCTGAAACAGGGCGTCAGCCGGCGGATCCTCTATGTCGCGCTGCTGCTGCACGACATCGGCAAGGGCCGCGCGCGCCCGCACTCCGAGGTCGGCGCCGAGATCGCGCTGCAGCTGTGCCCGCGCCTGGGCCTGGCCGAGGACGAGACCGAAACCGTCGCCTGGCTGGTCCGCAACCACCTGGTGATGTCGGACTTCGCGCAGAAGCGCGACCTGGCCGACGCGCGCACGGTGCGCGATTTCGCCAACATCGTCGCCAGCCCGGCGCGGCTGCGGCTGCTGACCGTGCTGACGGTGTGCGACATCTGGGGCGTGGGGCCGGGGGTGTGGAACAACTGGAAGGCCATGCTGCTGCGCGATCTATACCGGCAGGCGATGGAATACCTGACCGGCGACACCGACAGCCAGAGCCGCCCGCAGCGCGTCGATGAGGCGAAGCAGGCGTTCGCCGCCGCGGTGCCCGACTGGTCCGCCGAGGACATCGCTGCCGAGCAGCAGCGGCACTACGATTCGTTCTGGCTGGGGCTGGGCACCGCCGAGCACGTGGTGCTGGCGCAGCTGGTGCGCGAGGTCAGCGCCGACAAGCCGGTGGTGCGCATCGACCAGGATCCGGCCCGCGATGCCAGCCGCGCCTGCTTTGCCATGCCCGACCATCCCGGCGTGTTCGCCCGCATCGCCGGCGCGGTGGCGCTGTGCGGGGCCGACGTCCGCGACGCGCGCACCTACACCACCTCGGACGGGGTCGCGACCTGCGTGTTCTGGATCCAGGACAAGGACGGCCACCCGTTCGAGGAATCGCGCCTGCCGCGCCTGCGCCGGATGATCCAGCGCACGCTCTCGGGCGAGGTCGTCGCCCGCGACGCCTTCGCCGAGCGCGACCGGGTGAAGAAGCGCGAGCAGGCGTTCGTGGTCCCGACCGAGATCACCTTCGACAACGACGGCTCCGAGATCTACACCATGATCACCGTCGACACCCGCGACCGGCCGGGGCTGCTGTACGATCTGACGCGCAGCCTGACGGCGACGCACATGCGGATCTCGTCGGCGATCATCGCCACCTACGGCGAGCAGGCGGTGGACACGTTCTACGTCAAGGACGCCTTCGGGCTGAAGGTCACCAGCAAAAGCAAGCAGGGCCAGATCGCCGCGGCGCTGCGCAACGCGATCCGCGAAGGGACCGAGAGGGCCGAGGCGTGAGCGGCACGCGGCGCATGGCCCGCGCGTTCATGACCGTCGGCGCCTGGACCCTGCTGAGCCGCGTGCTCGGCTTCGGCCGCGACATCCTGATCGCGCTGTTTCTCGGCGCGGGCCCGGCGGCGGATGCGTTTCTCGTGGCCTTCGCCCTGCCCAACATGTTCCGCCGCTTCTTCGCCGAGGGCGCGTTCAACGTGGCGTTCGTGCCGATGTTCTCGAAACGGATCGAGCGCCGCGACGACGCCGAGGCCTTCGCCCGCGACGCGCTGACCGGGCTGGGCGCGGCGGTGCTGGCGCTGGTTCTGCTGGCGCAGCTGTTCATGCCCGCGTTCGTGCTGGCGATGGCCTCGGGGTTCGCCGCGGACGAGCGGCTCGACCTTGCCGTCGGCATGGGCCGGATCGTGTTCCCGTACATCCTGTTCATCTCGCTGGCGGCGCTGGCCAGCGGCGTGCTCAACGCGATGGGGCGGTTCTGGGCCGCCGCCGCCGCGCCGGTGCTGCTGAACATCGTGCTGATCGCGGCGATGGGCGGTGCGGCGCTGCTGGGCGGCGACGTGCTGCAGGCGCTGGTGTGGGGCGTTCCACTGGCCGGCGTGGCGCAATTGGCGCTGGTCTGGCAGGCCGCGCGGCGCGCCGGCATCACCCTGCTGCCGCGCCGGCCGCGGATGACGCCCGAGTTGCGGCGGCTGGCGCTGATCGCCGCCCCCGCCGCGCTGGCGGGCGGCGTGGTCCAGGTCAACCTGCTGGTCGGGCGCCAGGTCGCCTCGTACACCGAGGGTGCGGTGGCGTGGCTCAGCTATGCCGACCGGCTGTACCAGCTGCCGCTTGGCGTGGTCGGCATCGCCATCGGCGTGGTGCTGCTGCCGGACCTGTCGCGCCGGCTGGCCGCGGACGACCGCGCCGGCAGCATCGCCACGATCAACCGCGCGACCGAGTTCACCCTGGCGCTGACGCTGCCCGCGGCGGCGGCGCTGGTGGTGATCCCCGGCCCGCTGGTCTCGGTGCTGTTCGAGCGCGGCGCCTTCGGGCCGCAGGACAGTGCCGCCACCGCCGCGGCGCTGGCGATCTACGGCCTCGGCCTGCCCGCCTTCGTGCTGCAGAAGGTGGTGCAGCCGGTGTACTTCGCCCGCGAGGACACCCGGACGCCGTTCCGCTTTGCGCTGGTCGCGATGGCGGTGAACGCGGCGCTGGCGGTCGGGCTGGCCCCGGTGATCGGCTATCTGGCGGCGCCGGTGGCGACCACCACGGCGGGCTGGGTGATGTTCGCGTTGCTGTTGCGCGGCGCGCGGCGCATCGATGGCGGGATCGAGCCGGACGCCCGGCTGCGCCGCTCGGCGCTGGGGATGCTGGCGGCCTCGGGCGCGATGGCGCTGGCGGTCGGGGCGATGGCGTGGGCCCTGGCCCCGGCGCTGGACGCGGGCGGCCTGCGCTACCTGGCGCTGGCCGGGATGGTGCTGGCCGGGGCGGTGGTCTATGCCGGCGTGGTGCACGGCACCGGCGCGTTCACGGCCCGCGACATGCGCGACATGATGCGGCGCGGCTGAGCCGCCGCCCGGCCGGCCGGATCGGCCCTCAGCGCCCGCGCAGCTTCTGCCGTAGCCGCGCGATCCCGCCGGGCGCGGCCGGGGCGGCCAGCACGAAGCCGGTGACGAAGCCCGCGATCTCGGCGAAGAAGCTGTACCACGCGCCTTCCAGCACCACGAACAGCAGCTGGATGCCGACCAGCACGCCAATCAGCTGGAACGCGGCATAGGGGTTGCGGCCCATCCGGTCGGCCATCGTCCACAGGCACCAGGTGTACATGCCGATCAGCCCGTAGGCCGCCGGATAGGCGCCGTAAAGCGGCGCGCCGGTATCGTTGGTCACCGCGAATGCGATCGCCCCGGCGATCAGGCAGGCCGCCAGCACCAGCACCAGCGCCACCGGGCGGAACACGCGCGCGGTGAAGTTCCCCAGCGCCAGCAGCAGCACGCAGGCGAACAGCGTGTGCACGAAGCTGGCGTGGACCAGCGGATAGGTGACGAAGCGCCAGGCGCCGTCGACCGGCAGGCGGCCGGCGGTGACCAGCTGGTCCCAGACCGACGGGTAGAACCCGAAGGTCTGCAGCGCCTGCACCCGCCACTGGATCGCGGCGGCGCCGCCGGCCAGGCCGCGTTCGCCCAGCTGAAAGGCGATCTCGAAAAGCGCGATCAGGGCCACCAGGCCCAGCACCACCGGCGGGATCGGGTTCACCGGCGAGGCGTTGTGGTTCGGATCGTACATCGGGCGCTCCTGTTGACGCGGGCCGGTTGACGTGGATGGGGCGGGCGGCGATAAGCGCGGCGGTTTAATCACAATCCCGGAACGATTTCCATGCGCGAGGCCACCTCGGACGCGGCGTCCACGCCAACCCACAAGCGGCGGGTGTTCTCCGGCGTCCAGCCCACCGGCAAGCTGACCCTGGGCAACTACCTGGGCGCGGTGAAGCGCTTCGTCGATTTCCAGCGCGACGATTGCGAGACGATCTACTGCATGGTCGACCAGCACGCGATCACCGCCGGCTGGCCGGGGCGGGCGGAACTGGCCGAGGCGACGCGCGCGGTGGCCGCCGCCTACATCGCTTGCGGCCTGGACCCGGACCGGTCGATCCTGTTCAACCAGAGCCAGGTGCCGGCGCACGCGCAGCTGGCCTGGGTGTTCAACTGCGTCGCCCGCATCGGCTGGGCGAACCGGATGACGCAGTTCAAGGACAAGGCCGGCAAGAACACCGAGAACGCCAGCGTCGGGCTGTACACCTACCCGGCGCTGATGGCGGCCGACATCCTGACCTATCACGCCACCCACGTGCCTGTGGGCGAGGACCAGAAGCAGCACCTGGAATTCGCCCGCGACACTGCGGCGAAGTTCAACAACGACTACGGCGTGGAGGGTTTCTTCCCGCTGCCCGAGCCGATGATCGAGGGCGCGGCGACGCGGATCATGAGCCTGCGCGACGGCACCAGGAAGATGTCCAAGTCCGATCCGTCTGACATGAGCCGGATCAACCTGACCGACGACGCCGACACCATCGCCAGGAAGTTCCGCAAGGCCAGGACCGACCCCGAGCCGCTGCCCGACAGCCTGAAGGGCCTCGACGACCGGCCCGAGGCGCGCAACCTGGTCAACATCTACGCCGCGCTGGCCGAGACCTCGGCCGAGGCGGTGATCTCGGAGTACGCAGGCGCGCAGTTCGGCGCCTTCAAGCCGGCGCTGGCCGATCTGGCGGTGGCGAAGCTGTCGCCGATCAGCGCGAAGATGGACGAATTGCTGCAGGACAAGGCCGAGCTGGACCGGATCCTTGGCCGCGGCGCGCAGCGCGCCGCCGAGATCGCCGAGCCGATCGTCGCGCGCACCTACGACATCATCGGCTTCATCCGGAGCCGGTGAGCCCATGCGGCGACAGGCAGCACGGCTGATCCTGGCGCTGCTGTTCGTCGCGTCGCTGGCCGCGTCGGGCGCCGCGGTGCACCGGGTGCTGACGCTGCCGGCCGGCACCGCACTGGTCGAGCGCGGCCTCGATGGCGCCGGGGCGCAGCTGGACCGGCTGTGGGCGCGCAGCGCGACGCCCGAGGCGCTGACCGCCCGCCTGCAGGCGCGGCTGGCCGAGGCGCCCCGCAACTGGGTCGCGATCGACGCGATGATGACCGCCGCGCGCGACGAGGGCATCGCGCTCCCCTCCGAGATCCGCGCCGCCGTGGCGCAGGCCGACCGCGCCGACCGCGGCCGGTGGGCCAGCGCCCGGACCTGCGTGCGCTGCGCCGCCGATGCCGCCGCCTGTCCGCTGTCGCAGGCCATGCTCTGCCGGCTCGCCGTCGATCTGACCGTCGCCGGCGACCTGCGGGACCTCGTGCGCGAGGCCGGCAACTACGCGCGCGGCGAGGAGGTCGACCAGATCGACCTGGCGCTGTCCACCGCGGGTCTGGGGGCGGCCGCGCTGGTGGTGGTCAGCGGCGGCAGCTCGGCCGCCGTCAAGCTGGGCGCGGGGCTGGCGAAGACGGCGAAGCAGGTCGGCGCGCTTTCGGCGCCGCTGCTGGCGATGGTCCGCGCCGATGCCGCCCGGCTGGTCGACTGGCGGGTGATCGGCGCGCTGTCGTACCGCGATGCGGACCGACTCGTCGAGGTGCTGAAAGGTGCGCTCCGCGCCGCGCCAGCGCGGCGGCTGGGGGCGCTCACCGGCGATCTGGGGGCAATCCGGGCCAGCGTCGGCACCGTCGCGGCGCTGCACCTGGTGTCGAGCGTCGAGACCGCCGCCGACGCGCGCCGCCTGGCGCGGGCGGCCGAGGCGCGGCCGCATCGGGTCGTCGCCACGCTCGAGCTGGCGGGCAAGAGCCGCCTGACCCGGGCGGTGCTGCGCTGGTCGGACGAGGTGCGGGACCTGGTGCTTCTGGCGGCGGGTCTTGCGGTCTCGGCGGCGCTGTCGGCGCTGGGGCTGGGGCTGGGCTGGCTGCGGCGGCTGCTGCGCCCGTACCTGCGGCGCGCCGCCCGCGGATGACTTGCAGCGGCTGCACGGATCGGGAATGATCCGCAGATCAATACCGGAGGTGGCCCCTTGCGCAAATTCCTGGTGGTGCTCGACGACACGCCCGAGTGCCTGAACGCCATGCGCTTCGCCGCCATCCGGGCGGCCAAGACCGGTGGCGGCGTGGAACTTCTGGGGATCATCGCCCCCGAGGAGTTCCAGCACTGGATCGGCGTCGGAGAGGTGATGCGCGCCGAGGCCCGCGAGAAGATCGAAGCCCACTTCGAGGTGTTCCGCGACCGCATGGAGAAGGTCGAGGGCATCACCCCCACGCTGGCGATCCGCGAGGGCGAGAAGGCCCGCGAGATCATCGAGCACATCAAGGAGAACCCCGAGATCGGCGTCCTGGTGCTGGGCGCCGGCACCAAGGGCGACGGCCCGGGCCCGCTGGTGACCGAGCTGGCCGGCCGCCGCGTCAGCGAGATGCCAGTGCCGGTGACGGTGGTGCCGGGAACGATGAGCAAGGAGGAAATCATCGCGGTATCGTGACATCCGGACGCCCGCAGTTTAGAAGCATTCCAGTATGCTTGACTTAAATAGTCGGGAGGCCCAGATTGAGCCCCTGAGACAGTGGAGACCGGACGATGTTCATCCAGACCGAATCGACGCCGAACCCGGCGACGCTGAAATTCCTGCCGGGGGAAGCCGTGCTGCCCACCGGAACCGCGGACTTCCCGTCGGCCGACGCCGCCGCAAGCTCGCCCCTGGCCAACCGCATCTTCGGCGTGGACGGGGTGACCGGGGTGTTCTTCGGCCCGGATTTCGTCACCGTGACCAAGGCCGAGACCGTCGACTGGTCGCACATCAAGCCGGCGATCCTGGGCGCGATCATGGAGCACTACCAGTCCGGACTGCCGGTGATCCAGGGTCAGGAAGGCGCCGTCGGCCATGCCGAGCACGACGGCCCGGACGCCGAGATCGTCAGCCAGATCAAGGAACTGCTGGATACCCGCGTGCGGCCCGCCGTGGCCCAGGACGGTGGCGACATCACCTTCCACGGCTTCGAGCGCGGCATCGTCTACCTGCACATGCAGGGCGCCTGCGCCGGCTGCCCGTCCTCGACCATGACGCTGAAGATGGGGATCGAGAACCTGCTGCGGCACTACATTCCGGAAGTGACCGAAGTCCGACCGGTCGCCGCCTGATCCGGCCATGAAGATCCTCGCGCTCGACACGGCAGGCCCCCATTGTTCGGTGGCCGTGACCGAATGGCGCGAGGTTCTCACCTCGCTCACCGAGCGCATGGACCGGGGCCAGGCCGAGCGGCTGGTGCCGATGGCGCAGACCGCGCTGGAACTGGCAGGGGTCGGCTGGCGCGACCTGGATGCCATCGCCGTCGGCGTGGGGCCGGGCAATTTCACCGGAATCCGCATCGCCGTCGCCGCCGCGCGCGGGCTGGCGCTGGCGCTGGACATCCGCGCCATCGGCGTCAGCACCTTCGACGCGCTTGCGCTGGACTGCATCGGCCCGGTTCTGGTCAGCCTCGACGCGCGGCGCGGCCGGTACTACCTGCGCGGCTACGGCGAGGCGGATCTCAGCCCGCGGATCGCCGATCCGCACGAGTTGCGCGCGCTGCCGCTGCCGCCGGGGACCGTGGTGCTGGGGCACCACGCGGCCCGGATCGCCGCGGATCTGGAGCTGACCGCCGGCCCCGAGACCAGCACCCCCGATCCCGAAGCCTTCGCCTTCGCGGCGCATCTGATCGAGGGCGGCGAGGCGCCGGCGCCACTGTATCTGCGGGCCGCCGACGCGGCGCTTCCGTCCGAGCCGCCGCCGCCCATCCTCGATGACGCCTGAGGCGCTGGCAGCGCTGCACGCGAGCGCCTTTTCCGGACCGCCGCGGCCGTGGACCGCCGAGGAATTCGCCGGCCTGCTGGCCGATCCCGGCGTGCTGCTGCTGACCGCGGGCGCGGACGCCTTCCTGCTGGCGCGCATCGCCGGCCCCGAGGCCGAGGTGCTGACCCTGTGCACCGCGCCGTCCGCCCGCCGCCGCGGGCTGGCGCGGCGCCTGCTGGACCGGCTGGACGCCGTCCTCGCGCGCCGCGGCGTCGAGGAACTGTACCTCGAGGTGGCCGAGACCAACGCGCCGGCGCGCGCGCTTTACGCTGCGGCCGGCTTCACCGCGCGGGGGCATCGCAAGGACTACTACTCCGACCGCGGCGCGCACCGGATCCACGCCCTGGTGCTGGGAAAACCGGTGCCGCGCCGCGCCAGGCTGCCGTAACGTCGCCGCCGGAAAAGTCATTGACCGTCCGATACCTCTAAGCCTTACTGTCGCAAGATTTCCGACCGCCGGTGCGGTCCGGCAGCATGCGGGAACAGCGTGCGGGCGCAACCGGTGGCAATGGCCAACCGTGGAGGTACCCTGATGAAAATCGTAACCGCGCTTCTTGGCGCCGCGGTCGCATTCGCCGCGACGACCGCCGCCTTCGCCCAGGACTTCAAGCCTGCGGTGATCTTCGACCTGGGTGGCAAGTTCGACCGGTCGTTCAACCAGGCCTCCTTCGAGGGCGCGGAACGGTTCAAGGAAGAGTTCGGCGTCGACTACCGCGAGTTCGAGATCCAGTCCGACGCCCAGCGCGAGCAGGCGCTGCGCCGTTTCGCCCAGCAGGGCAACAACCCGATCGTGGTGGCGGGCTTCGCCCAGGCCAGCGCGATGGAAGCAGTGGCCGCCGAATTCCCCGACACCGACTTCACGATCATCGACGCGGTGATCGACCTGCCGAACGTGCGCTCGGTCGTGTTCAAGGAGCACGAGGGTTCGTACCTGGTGGGCATGCTGGCGGCGATGGCGTCCGAATCCGGCACCGTCGGCTTCGTCGGCGGCATGGACATCGGCCTGATCCGAAAGTTCGCCTGCGGCTATGTGCAGGGCGTGAAGGCGGTGAACCCGGACGCCACCGTGATCCAGAACATGACCGGCACCACCGGCGCGGCCTGGAACGACCCGGTGAAGGGCGGCGAGCTGGCGAGGAACCAGATCGACCAGGGCGCCGACGTCGTCTACCACGCGGCCGGCGGCACCGGCCGCGGCGTGCTGCAGGCGGCGGCGGACAACGGCGCGCTGGGCATCGGCGTCGATTCGAACCAGAACTACCTGCACCCGGGCGAGGTGCTGACCTCGATGCTCAAGCGGGTCGACGTTGCGGTCTACGACGCGTTCAAGGACGCGCAGGACGGCAACTTCTCGGCCGGGGTGCAGGTGCTGGGTCTGGCCGAGAACGGCGTCGGCTATGCCGTCGACGAGAACAACGAGGACCTGCTGACCGACGAGATGAAGACCGCGGTCGAGGATGCCAAGGCCAAGATCATCTCGGGCGAGATCGAGGTCCACGACTACACGACCGACGACAGCTGCCCGGTGTCCTGAGGACGATGAGCGTCGCTGAAAAGACCGCGGGGCAGCCGGAAACGGCTGCCCCATCCGCTCCGGCGATCGAGTTGATCGGCATCTCCAAGGCGTTCGGGCCGGTGCAGGCCAACAAGGACATCTCGATGCAGGTGGCGCGCGGCACGATCCACGGGATCGTGGGCGAGAACGGCGCCGGCAAGTCGACGCTGATGTCCATCCTCTACGGCTTCTACCGGGCCGACAAGGGCGAGATCCGCATCGGCGGCGTGCCCACGCAGATCCACAATTCCGACGATGCGATCAGGGCCGGCATCGGCATGGTGCACCAGCACTTCATGCTGGTGCAGAACTTCACCGTGCTGGAGAACGTCGTGCTCGGCGCCGAGGACGGCGCGCTTCTGAAACCCTCGCTGGCCAAGGCGCGCAAGCTGCTGACCGAGCTGGCCCATGAGTACGAGCTCGAGGTCGATCCCGACGCGGTGATCCACGATCTCGCCGTCGGCTTCCAGCAGCGGGTCGAGATCCTCAAGGCGCTCTATCGCCACGCCGACATCCTGATCCTGGACGAGCCGACCGGCGTGCTGACCCCGGCCGAGGCCGACCACCTGTTCCGCATCCTCGAAGGGCTGCGCCGCGAGGGCAAGACGATCATCCTGATCACCCACAAGCTGCGCGAGATCATGGCGATCACCGACACCGTCAGCGTGATGCGGCGCGGCGAGATGACCGCCACCGTCAAGACCGCCGACACCAGCCCGGCCGAACTGGCCGAGCTGATGGTCGGCCGCCAGGTGCTGCTGCGCGTCGACAAGAAGCCGGCGCAGGTCGGCCAGACGCTGATGCAGATCCGCGGCCTGCGCGTGACCGACCGCGACGGGATCGAACGGCTGAAGGGCATCGACCTGGACCTGCGCGCGGGCGAGATCCTGGGCGTCGCCGGCGTGGCCGGCAACGGCCAGTCGGCGCTGCTGGAGGTGCTGGGCGGGATCACCGCCGCCTCGGGCGGCAGCGTGACGCTGAACGGGCAGGCGCTGGACCTGACCGCGCATGCCGACGCCGGCGAGCGCCGCGAACAGGGCATCGCGCACGTGCCCGAGGACCGGCACCGGCTGGGCCTGATCATGTCGTTCTCCGAGTGGGAAAACTCCTGCTTCGGCTATCACGACCGGCCGCAATACCAGAAAAGCCGCCTGCTGATGGACCGGCGCGCCATGCGCGACGACGCCCGCGAGAAGATCGAGAAATACGACATCCGCCCGCCCAGTTGCGATCTGGCGGCGGCGAACTTCTCGGGCGGCAATCAGCAGAAGATCGTCATCGCCCGCGAGGTCGAGAGCGATCCGGACGTGCTGCTGGTCGGCCAGCCCACCCGCGGCGTCGACATCGGCGCCATCGAGTTCATCCACAACGAGATCGTGCACCTTCGCGACCAGGGCAAGGCGGTGCTGCTGGTCTCGGTCGAACTGGACGAGATCCTGGGCCTGTCGGACCGGATCGTGGTGATGTTCGACGGCAGGATCAGCGGCGAGCGGTTGCCCTCCGAGACCGATCAGAACGAGCTGGGGCTGCTGATGGCGGGCATCGACCCGAAGGAGGGCGCCGCATGAAGTCCATGCCGCGCTGGGTCGACCTGTTCCTGATCCCCGCGATCAACGTGTTTCTGGCATTCCTGGTCGCCGGCCTGGTGGTGATGTTCATCGGCGAGGACCCGCTGCATGCGATGCGGATCATGATCCAGGGGTCGCTGGGGTCGGACTACGGCATCGGCTACACGCTGTTCTACACCACCAGCTTCATCTTCACCGGGCTGTGCGTCGCGGTCGCCTTTCACGCCTCGATCTTCAACATCGGCGGCGAGGGGCAGGCCGGCGTCGCCGGCATCGGCGTCGCCATCGTGGCGCTGACGCTGGACCAGACGCACTGGCTGCTGGTGCTGCCGCTGGCGGTGCTGGGCGCGGGGCTGTTCGGCGCCGCCTGGGCGGCGGTGCCGGCCTATCTGAACGCCAAGCGCGGCAGCCACATCGTGATTACCACGATCATGTTCAACTATATCGCCGCCGCGCTGCTGATCTATGTGCTGAACACCTATCTGAAAGTACCCGGCTCGATGGCGCCGGAAAGCCGCCGCTTCGCCGGCGGCGCGCATATCCCCCGGCTGGACCAGATGGCGGAGTGGATCGGGCTGGAGCTGACCCGCACCCCCGCCAACATCAGCCTGTTCCTGGCGCTGCTGGCCTGCTTGCTGGTCTGGCTGCTGATCTGGCGCACCCGCTTCGGCTACGAGCTGCGCGCCTTCGGCTTTTCCGAGCCGGCGGCGGTCTACGCCGGCATGGCGCCGTTCCGGATCATCATGATCACCATGCTGATCTCGGGCGCGCTGGCGGGGATGATGGCGATCAACGTCGTGCTGGGCGAATTGCAGCGGCTGAATCTCGACAGCGTGCAGGGCGCCGGCTTCGTCGGCATCGCGGTGGCGCTGATGGGCCGCTCGCACCCGGTCGGGGTGATCCTGGCGGCGCTGCTGTTCGGCGTGCTCTACCAGGGCGGGGCGGAGCTGGCGTTCGAGATCCCGGCGATTCCCAGCCAGATGATCCTGACCATCCAGGCGCTGGTGATCCTGTTCACCGGCAGCCTCGAGAACATGGTCCGCTTCCCGATGGAGCGGCTGTTCCTGTTCCTGCGCCTGCGCAAGGAGGCCCGCTGATGGACCTGGCCGAGCTGTTCCAGCTGTTCGACAGCACCCTGCGCAACGCGACGCCGCTGCTGCTGGCCTGCCTCGCCGGGCTGTTCTCGGAACGCTCGGGGATCTTCGACATCGGCCTCGAGGGCAAGATGCTGGCCGCCGCCTTCGCCGCCGCCGCGGTCGCCGCCTGGGCCGCCGCGCCCTATGTCGCCGATCCGTTTCCGGGGCAGCTTTCCGGGCTCGGGCTGGGCTGGACCGCGGCGATCCTGGGGGTGCTGGCGGGCATCTTCGCCTCGATCCTGATGGCGCTGCTGCACGGCTTCGCCTCGATCACGCTCAGGGGCAACCAGCTGATCTCGGGGGTGGCGATCAACTTCCTCGCCGCCGGGGCCACGGTGCTGATCGGCGAGTCGCTGTTCTCGATGGGCGGGCAGACGCCGCAGCTGTCCGGCAACGCCCGGTTTTCCGGGCTGGATCTGCCGCTGGCCGAGACGCTGGGCGGCATTCCGATCCTCGGGCCGCTGTACCGCGACGTGATCTCGGGGCAGGTTATCCTGGTCTATGTCGCCCTTCTGGCGGTGCCGCTGACCGCCTGGGTGCTGTTCAACACCCGCTTCGGGCTGCGCCTGCGCGCGGTGGGCGAGAACCCCGGAGCGGTCGATACCGCAGGCGTCTCGGTCGTGCGGATGCGGTACTCGGCGGTGCTGATCGCGGGCATCCTCTGCGGCATCGCGGGGGCGTATCTGTCGATGGGCACCTCGGCCGCCGGGTTCGTGAAGGACATGACCGCGGGCCGCGGCTTCATTGCGCTGGCGGCGCTGATCTTCGCCAAGTGGCGGCCGTATCCGGCGCTGGGCGCGTGCCTGCTGTTCGGCCTGCTCGAGGCGATCGGCTCGAAATACCAGAACGTCGACATCGGCCTGTTCGTGATCCCGGTCCAGTTCATGCAGGCGCTGCCCTACATCCTGACCGTGGTGATCCTGGCGGGCTTCATCGGCAAGGCGATCCCGCCCAAGGCCGGCGGCGTGCCCTATGTGAAGGAACGTTAGATGCGGGACCTGCTGGATACGATCACCGCCAAGGCGGGCAGCGCGCCGGTGCGTCTGGGCTTGATCCTGGGCTCGGGCCTCGGCGGGCTGGCCGACAGCGTGGACGGCGTGGCGATCGACTATGCCGATCTGCCCGGGTTCCCGCACGCCGGCGTTTCCGGGCACGCGCCCAGGCTGGTGATCGGCGATCTGGACGGGGTCCGCGTCGCGGTGTTCGGCGGCCGCGCGCACTACTACGAACAGGGCGATTCCACCGCGATGCGGCTGCCGCTGGAGGTGCTGAAGGCGCTTGGCGCCGAACAGCTGATCGCCACCAACGCCGCGGGCAGCCTGCGCGACGGCATGGGGCCGGGCGAGCTGATGATGCTGTCGGATCACATCAACTTCTCGGGGCTGAACCCGCTGATCGGCGAGGAAACCGACGCCCGGTTCGTCAACATGAGCGATGCCTATGACCGGCAGATGCGCATTGCCCTTGCCGAGGCCGCACGGCTGGCGGGCGTCACCCTGCACACCGGCGTCTATGCCTGGTACTCCGGCCCCAGCTTCGAGACCCCGGCCGAGATCCGCGCCCTGCGCGTGCTCGGCAGCGACGCCGTCGGCATGTCGACGGTTCCCGAGGTCATCATCGCCCGATTCCTGGGTCTGCGCGTGGCGGCGATCAGCAACATCACCAACATGGCCGCCGGCATGTCGACCGAAGTGCTGAGCCACGAGCACACCAAGAAGATGGCCCCGGTCGGCGCCGCCAAGCTGGAGCAGGTGCTGCGCGCCTACCTCAAGCGGATCTAGCGCCTGGTCGCGGCGAGCAGCCACTCGAGGTTGCCGTCGCTGCCGGGCACCGGGCTTTCCGTGCTGCCCAGCAGCTCCCATCCCTGCGCCTCGACCCAGGCGGAGACGTCGGCCAGCGCCTTGCGGCGCAGCGCCGCGTCCTTGACGATGCCGCCCTTGCCGATGTCCTGCGGGGTCAGCTCGAACTGCGGCTTGACCAGCGTCACCAGCGTCGCGCCCTGCCGCGCGGCGTCCAGCGCCGGGCCAAGCGCCTTGGTGGCCGAGATGAACGACACGTCGCTGACCACCCAGTCGGGATGGCCGAGCAACGCCGGGTCCATGTCGCGGGCGTTCACCCCCTCGCGCAGGTCGATCTTCGGGTGATCGCGCAGCTTCGGATGCAGCTGCCCCCGGCCGACGTCGATCGCCGTCACATGCACCGCGCCGCGCGCGATCAGCACCTCGGTGAAGCCCCCGGTCGAGGCGCCCACGTCCACCGCCCGCGCGCCCTGCGGCGACAGCATGAACCGGTCCAGCGCATGCACCAGCTTCAGCGCCGCGCGCGAGACCCAGGGGTTGGTCTCGCCGGTCACGGCGACCGCCTGCCGCCCGACCTTGACCGCGGCGCGCAGCACCGTCTGCCCGTCCACGCTCACCGCCCCGGCGCGGATCATCTCGGCGGCGCGGGCGCGGCTGTCGGCCAGCCCCAGCGCCACCAGCGCCTGGTCCAGACGGATCGGCGGGTCGAACGCCGCGCTCATTCGGCGGCCTCCAGGTTCAGGAAGCCTCCGGACTGCCGGTCCCAGAACCGCGCGTAAAGCCCGCCGCGCTTGAGCAGCTCGGAATGGGTGCCTTGCTCGACCACGCGGCCGTCGTCGATCACCAGAATGCGGTCCATCCGCGCGATGGTCGACAACCGGTGCGCGATGGCGATCACGGTCTTGTCCTGCATCACCTCCCACAGCGCCGACTGGATCTCGGCCTCGACCTCGCTGTCCAGCGCCGAGGTCGCCTCGTCCAGCAGCAGCACCGGCGCGTCCTTGAGGATCGCGCGGGCCAGCGCGATGCGCTGCCGCTGCCCGCCGGACAGCTTGACGCCGCGCTCGCCCAGATGCGCGTCGTAGCCCTGTCGCCCGTGGACGTCGCGCAGGGACTGGATGAAATCGTGCGCCTCGGCCCGGCGGGCGGCGTCGTGGATTTCGTCCTCGGTGGCGTCGGGCCGGCCATAGAGGATGTTCTCGCGCGCCGAGCGGTTGAACATCGCGGTTTCCTGCGTGACCATCGAGATCTGCGCCCGCAGGCTTTCCTGCCGAACCTCGGCCACGTCACGCCCGTCGACGGCGATCCGCCCGGCCTCGCGGTCGTACAGCCGCAGCAGCAGCGCCAGCGCGGTGGACTTGCCCGCGCCCGAGGCGCCGACCAGCGCCACCTTCTCGCCCGGTGCGACGCGAAAGCCGAGCCCGTTCAGCCCGCCGCTCTCGCGCCCGCGGCCGTAGTGGAAGCGCACGTCGTCGAACACGATCTCGCCCGCGACGCGCCCGATCGCGGGCGCGCCGGGCCGGTCGGTGACCTCCGGCGGCGGCGTCAGTGTCTTCATCCCGTCCTCGACCTCGCCGATGTGCGAGAAGATGCCCATCGCGGTGAAGCTGACCCAGCCGGTCATCTGCCCGATCCGCGACGAGATGATGCCGGCGGTGGCGATCTCGCCCGCCGTCGCCGCGCCGGCCTGCCACAGCATCAGCGCGCCGCCGATCATCAGCACCGGCAGCGCGCCGGCGATGACGTTCAGCGACACCCGGAACCGGGTCGACAGACGGCCGAAATCCAGCGCCGCGCCGCGGTAGCGCCCGATCGAAAGCCGGGCGGCGTCCTCCTCGCGCGCGGTGTGGGCGAACAGCTTGACGGTCTTCATGTTGGTCAGCGTGTCGACCAGCTGTCCGGTCACCGCCGCTCGCGCCCCGGCACGCGCCTTTGCGCGCTTGCGGATCCGCGGCAGGAAATAGATGATCAGCGCGCCATAGGCCGCCAGCCAGGCCAGCAGCGCCAGCGCCAGCCGCGCGTCCATGCCGCCGATCAGGAACGTCGCGCCGATCAGCGTGGCGCCGGCGAAAACCACCGTGTTGCAGATCTCGACCGCGGCATCGACCAGCGCGCGCGAGGTCTGCATCGCCTTCTGCGCCAGCCGCCCGGCAAAATCGTCGTCGAAATACTGGATGTGCTGGCCCAGCACATGTGCGTGCAGCCGCGACAGCACCAGCGCCGTGGCATTGGGCGCGATCGCCAGCGACGACATCGCCGCGTTCACCCCCAGGATCGCCGGGCGCAGCAGCAGGTAGAACGCCGCGATGGCCAGCAGCAGCGGCCATTGCGCGGCCAGATAGTCGCCGCCCTGGTGCGCCAGCGCGTCGTCGATCACCCAGCCGATCAGGAACGCCGAGGCGATCTCGGTCAGTCCCGACAGTCCGCCCAGCAGCGCGGTCAGCCCGATCCAGCGCCAGGCGCCGTGCAGCGCCCAGGCGACGAAGGCGCGCAGGCTGTCGCCGGGGGGCGGCCCCTTGGCGGCTTGGAACGGGGCGACGAGCTTTGAAAATTCGAACATGCGATGACTTTCCTGCCCCCGCGGGGCGCGGCGATGCGTGCTTCGGCCCGGTGGGCCCATTGGCTGGCGAGCGCATGCGCCACAACGGCGCACCGCCAGTATCTAGCGTGGCGGCGGCGGCGTCCACCGCCGCCCGCATCCGCCCTGCGGCGTGCGCCGCGGCAAGCCCTATTCGGCGGCCTCGGTGCCGAGAAAGCCGCCGGACTGCCGCGCCCACAGGCCCGCGTAAAGCCCGCCCTGCGCCAGCAGCGCGTCGTGGGCGCCGTCCTCGACCACGCGGCCCTGATCAAGCACCACGATCCGGTCCATGCGGGCGATGGTCGACAGCCGGTGTGCGATGGCGATCACCGTCTTGCCCTCCATCACCCCGTAGAGCGTGTCCTGGATCGCCGCCTCGACCTCGGAATCCAGCGCCGAGGTCGCCTCGTCCAGCACCAGGATCGGCGCGTCCTTCAGGATCACCCGGGCGATCGCGATCCGCTGCCGCTGGCCACCGGAAAGCTTCACGCCGCGCTCGCCGACATGGGCGTCGTAGCCGGTGCGCCCGCCGGAATCCGCCAGTTCGCGAATGAAGGCGTCGGCCTCGGCCCGGCGGGCGGCGGCAAGCATCTGCGCCTCGGTGGCGCCGGGATTGCCGTAGAGGATGTTCGCCCGCACCGAGCGGTGCAGCAGCGAGCTGTCCTGCGTCACCATGCCGATCTGCCGGCGCAGGCTGTCCTGGGTCACGTCGCGGATGCGCTGGCCGTCGATCAGGATCTCGCCCTGCTCGGGGTCGCCGAAGCGCAGCAGCAGGTTCACCAGGCTCGACTTGCCCGCGCCCGAGCGGCCGACCAGGCCCACGCGCTGGCCCGGCTCGAAGGTCAGGTCGATGCCGTCCAGCCCGCCGTGGCCCCGGCCGTAATGGTGGACGACGCCGCGGAACCGGATCCGGCCGTCGGTGACGCGCAGCGCCGGGGCGGCGGGCCGGTCGGTGACCGTGTGCGCATGGGCGATCGAGCGCAGCCCCTCGCGGATCACGCCGGAATGCTCGAACAGCCGGATCGTGACCCAGCTGATCCAGCCGCTCATGCCGTTCAGCCGGATGGTCAGCGCCGAGGCCGCGGCGACCTCGCCCACGGTGACGGTGCCGGCGGTCCACAGCCACAGCGCCGGGCCCAGCACGCCGATGATCAGCAGCCCGTTCAGCACCGTCAGGCTCAGCGACAGCTCGGTCATCAGCCGCAGGAAGCGCTGGAACCGCAGCCGGTGCCGGCGCATCGCCGACAGCACGTAGCGTTCCTCGCGGTTCTCGCCGGCGAACAGCTTGACGCTCTCGATGTTGGCGTAGGCGTCGACCACCCGGCCGGTGACCATCGAGCGCGCGTCCGAGGTCTTCTCCGACGCCGAGGCGACGCGCAGCGCGACCGAGCGGGTGTAGAGGATATAGAGCGCCAGCCAGATCACCAGCGGGATCGCCAGCCGGATGTCGGTCTCGCCCAGCACGATCAGCGCGCCCAGCACATAGGTGGCCGAGTACCAGACGCCCTCGAACGCCATGTAGGTCGAATCCTCGACCGCCGGGCCCATCTGCATGACCCGGTTGGTCAGCCGTCCGGCAAAGTCGTTCTGGAAGAAACCCGACGACTGCCCCAGCAGGTGCTTGTGCGCGCGCCAGCGCACCTGGTCCTGCATGTTCGACGCCAGCGTCTGGTCCAGCAGCAGGTGGTTGAGCGTGATCGCCAGCGGGCGCAGCAGCAGGATGAAGGCGGCGGCCAGCAGCAGCTCGACGCCGTGCGCCGACCAGAACTCGGCCGCGGGGGTGACGGACATCAGATCGATCACCCGGCCGGAATAGAAGATCAGCCCGGCCTCGATCAGCGCGACCACCACGCCGGTGACGGCCATCGCCGCCAGCCATTTGCGGAACGGTCCGTACTGCGATTTCAGATAGGCCCACAGCGTCGCGGGCGGGGTCCGCGCCGGAAACGGCTGGAACGGGTCGACAAGGTTTTCAAAGCGGCGGAACATGACGGACTCCTGACGGGCGGAGAGACGGCTTCAATGCTGTCTGGACAATGCGGGACTTGAGGAAAAAAGGGCGGCGAACGCGCCCCCACCGGAGCGGCTGGTCAGCTGCCTTTGCGAATCCGGTGAAATTCCATCAAGGACCCTCCGTCTTGAGTCGCACTGCAAATACACCAAATGCGGCATCCTGTCAGCCCGCAATCCGGTTGACACCCGGCGGCCGGCGGACTTGAGTTCCGCGCGATCGGGCGAGAAGGGGCGCGCACATGACCGGAACCGAGATCTTCGACGACCGCAAGACCCGCGCCTCGGCCTGGTTCACCGAGTTGCGCGACCGCATCTGCACCGCCTTCGAGGCGCTGGAGGACGCGCAGGACTGGGGTCCGCACAAGCACCTGCCGCCCGGCAGCTTCACCCGCAAGGAAACCCGCCGCGCCAGCGCCGGCGAGGCCGACGCCGGCGGCGGGGTGATGTCGGTGCTGCGCGACGGCCGGGTGTTCGAGAAGGTCGGCGTCAACATCTCGACCGTCTACGGCAACCTGGGCGAGCAGGCGCAGCGCAGCCTGACCGCGCGCAAGGAGATCCCCGGGCTCGAGGCGGACCCGCGGTTCTGGGCCAGCGGCATCAGCCTTGTCGCGCACATGCGCAGCCCCAAGACCCCCGCCGTCCACATGAACACGCGGATGTTCTGGACGCCGGGTGCGTGGTGGTTCGGCGGCGGCGCAGACCTCAACCCGATGGTCGAGGACGCCGACGACACCGCCCATTTCCACGCCGCGCTGAAGGCCGCCTGCGACCGACACGATCCCGGGTACTACCCGCGCTACAAGGCGTGGGCCGACGAGTACTTCATGATCAGGCACTGGAACGAGCCGCGCGGCGTCGGCGGCATCTTCTACGACGATCATTGCACCGGCGACTGGGAGGCCGACTTCGCTTTCACCCGCGACGTCGGCGCCGCGTTCCTGAAGGCGTTCCTGCCCGTCACCGAGCGGCACCTGAAGGAACCCTGGACCGAGGCCGACCGCGAGTGGCAGCTGGTCAAGCGCGGCCGCTACGCCGAGTTCAACCTGGTCTACGACCGCGGCACCCAGTTCGGCCTGCACACCGGCCACAACCCCGAGGCGGTGCTGATGAGCCTGCCGCCGGTCGCCAAGTGGCCCTGAGCCGGCGCTCGCCACAGGGTGTGGAACCGATGGCAGGGGCTTTCGGGCTCGACATCGGGCGCCCCATGTCGCGGCGCAGGTGCGGGTCCAGCTTCGCGATCCGGAGCCGCGTTCGCCGGGCGCGGCGGGCCAGCCGGGGCGGGTTCGGGTCAGGTCGGTCATGGCATCGC
Source organism: Halovulum marinum (assembly GCF_009697225.1). Classification (GTDB taxonomy): domain Bacteria; phylum Pseudomonadota; class Alphaproteobacteria; order Rhodobacterales; family Rhodobacteraceae; genus Halovulum; species Halovulum marinum. The sequence goes on along the minus strand of NZ_WIND01000004.1, from coordinate 150,972 downwards.
GCCTTGCATCGACTCGGATGACGGCCAACCTGCTCCCTCAAGTTCACTTGAGGTCAAGACCTGTGCCCACCCGTCGCCGTACTGCGAGCCTGAGCGTCGGCGGGCTTGCCCGGCGGTCGGGCGTGGCGCCGAGGGCACGGGGCCGCGCAGGCTCGACCCCGACCCCTGAGCCGTCACGTCCGCATGAAGAACGCCTCGCGCGCGATCTTGCCGGCGGCGTTCAGCGTGTAGACCGCCACCTCCTTCATCTGGAAGCGTGCGCCGCGGGCCTTGTCGGTCGCGTCGACCTCGAACACCACCGAGAACTGGTCGTCGCCGTGCAGATAGGGGCCGTCGACGTTGCTGGAATGCACCTCGAAATGCTCGTCCCACCAGGCGTGCTTGCCGCGGATCCCGTCGAGGCCGCTGACCTGTCGTCCCGAGCCGTCGACATCGGCCGCCTCGACCGAAACCGCGTCTTCGGCGTAAAGCTCCTTCAGCCCCTTCTCCTCGTTGCCGGTGCGGCAGTTCTCGACCAGCTGGCTGGCCACGGATTTCAGCGTATCGCTCGGCATCGGATCCCCCCAAAGATGTTCACTATATGTTCACGCTATCCGCAAGCCATGATTCGGGCAATGCCGATGGCGGGATGGAGATGCCTCCTCATGTCTCACGGCCTGAAACATCCGCTTCGTATGGTGGAAGCCGGCGACAGCCGCGGGCGCGCGGATTGGCGGTGGGAGGCCTAGGGCCGCCGCGCGTCCTGCGCGTCGCGGTCCAGCAGCGCGGCCTTGTCCAGGGTGAACCGGCTGTCCACCCAGGTGGCGTGCAGCCGGTTCAGCGCCGCGCCAAGCGCCGGCCCCGGACCGTAGCGGTCCATCAGGTCGGCCGCCTTCAGCGGAAACCGCGCCGCCGCGCCGGCGTCGATGCCCGCGCGCCAGTCCGGCGCCAGCGGCGCGCCCAGCGCGGCGGCGCGGATCAGCGCCGCGTCCTCGGCCACCCCGGCGCCGAACCGTTCGGCGGCGGCATGGTCGGGCAGGGCATCGCCGAGGCAGGTCCGCACCTGCTCGAGGTGGCGGGCGTCGGCGCGGGACAGGCGCAGCGCCGCGGCCCGGTCGCCGTCGCCCAGCGCCGCCAGGCGCCGCTGCCAGCGCGGCGCCAGCCCGGCCCGCCGTTCCAGATGCACCAGCACCGGCAGCGTGTCCGCGTGCGCGCCGGGCAGGGCGCGCTCCAGAACACCGGTCCGCTGCATCACGGCGACCGCGGGGGCCGGGTCCGCGGCGTCCAGCAACTTCACGACCTCGCTGCCGATCCGCTCGCGGCTGACCGGGTCCAGCGCCGTGTCCGCGGCGGCGACGGCGGTCAGCCCGTCGGCATCCAGCCCCTGCGCCGGATCGCCGTAGATCGCGCTGAAGCGGAAGAAGCGCAGCACCCGCAGCCCGTCCTCGGCGATGCGCTCGGCGGCATCGCCGATGAAGCGCACGCGCCGGGCGCGCAGGTCCGGCAGGCCGCCGAGCGGGTCGTGCACCGCGCCGGCGGCGTCCGCGTAGAGGGCGTTCATGGTGAAGTCGCGCCGCGCGGCGTCCTCGGCCATGTCGTCGGAAAAGGCGACCACCGCGCGGCGACCGTCGGTCTCGACATCGCGGCGGAAGGTCGTCACCTCGTGCGGCGCGTCGGTCACCAGGGTGACGGTGCCGTGCTCGACGCCGGTGGGCACCGCCTTGATGCCGGCGGCCCGCGCCAGATCCAGCACCCGCTGCGGGCGGGCATCGGTGGCGATGTCGATGTCGGCGACCGGCAGGTCCAGCAGCGCGTTGCGCACGCAACCGCCGACGAAATAGGCCTGGTGGCCGCCGTCCGCCAGCATCCGCATGACGTCGGCGGTGCCGCGGGCGCGCACCCAGTCTGCGTCGAGCCGGGTCACCCCGCCTGCACCCGGTCCGACAGCGCCTTCAGGATCCGCGCGGTCGCGCCCCAGATATAGTACGGACCCCAGGGCACCGCGTAGTAGCGTCGCCTGCGACCGTTCCAGTCGCGCTCGTGCACCTGGTAATTGACCGGATCGAGCAGGAACGCCAGCGGCACCTCGAACACCTCGGCAACCTCGGCCTCGGCGGCGCGGACCGAGAAACCCGGCGCCACCCGGCCGACGTGCGGCTCGACGTCGAAGCCGGTGACGGTCTCGTGCCGCGGCATCGCCCCGAGCGGCGCGACCAGCGCCGGCTCGAGGCCGATCTCCTCCTGCGCCTCGCGCAGGGCGGCATGCCAGCTCGAGGCGTCGCCGGCATCCACCCGCCCGCCCGGAAAGGCGATCTGCCCCGGATGCGCCTTCAGCCGCCGCGAGCGGCGGGTCAGCAGTACATGGGGGCCGTCGTCGCGCTCGACCAGCGCGATCAGCACCGCGGCGGGCTTGAGCTTGCGGCCGGGGGGAAGGGCGGTGCGGATATCGGGCGCCAGATCGAAATCCGAGCTGTCGCCCCGCCACGGCCCGCGCAGCAGCCGGGCCAGACGGTCGTCGCCCGGCGCGGCCGGGGCCGCGCCGGAGCGGGTGGTGTCTATGGCCGGAGCGCCGGGCACGTCAATGCTTGGCCTCGAAGCCCAGCGCCTCGGGCGCAAACTCGTAATGCGCGCCGCAGAACTGGCAGTCGGCGGTGACCTTGCCGTCGTCGGTGGTCATGTGGGCGATGTCCCTGGCCGAATAGATCGACAGCGACTGCACCACCTTCTCGGGGCCGCAGGTGCAGCCGAAATGCACCGGCTGCACCTCGAACACGCGCGGCTGCTCTTCGTGGAACAGCCGCACCAGCAGCGTGTCCGGGGTGACGTGCGGGCCGATCAGCTCGGTCGTCTCGACGGTGTCGAGCAGCGTGTTCACCCGGTTCCAGTCCTCGGCGTCGTCGCCGTCCAGCAGATCGTCCCGGGTCAGCAGGCCGCCCTCGCCCGAGCCTTCGGACGCCACCGAGGGCGAAGCCTTGGGCATGTGCTGCACCATCACGCCGCCGCCGCGCCACTCGGCCTTGTCGCCGCCGGGCACCGCGGCCTGCGCCATCGCCAGTGCGAAGCGGGTCGGCAGCTGCTCGGACTGGGCGAAATAGGTCTCGGCGCAGGCCGCCAGCGAATCGCCGGTCAACGGCGTGATGCCCTGGTAGGGCACCATGCCCTCGCCCTGGTCGATCAGGATCGCGAACATGCCCTTGCCCATCGCCTCGAACGGCGTGCCGCGATGACCGGCCAGACGCTCCGCGTCGTAGCCGGCGTAGGCGCGGACCCGGCCGGGCTGGCCTTCCTTCTTCGGACCGAAATAGTCGGTGGCGATCAGCCGGATCGGCCCGTCGCCGCGGATCTGCAGCGACAGCTTCCAGCGCAGCTTGATGGTCTGCCCGATCATCGCGGTCAGCAGCGCGGCCTCGGCCACCAGCGCCTCGACCTGCACCGGGTAGTCGTGCTGGTCCAGGATCGTCTGCAACGACCGGTCGAGCCGGGCCACCCGGCCGCGGATGTCCGCCCGGTCAAGTTGGAACGGCAGGACGGTGTCGTCCCACGCGATGGCTTTTGCAAGGGTCATGGCTAAGCTCCTTACTGGCGCAAGATCGCCAGGAAGTCACCCAGATAGTCACGCGTCCGCGGCTTGCCAACCCTTGCCATACAGACCGTCCCGCGGCACAGCATGGCGCCGATGAGACGTTTCGGCACGCCCCCCAGACCCGGCATCCGCTATACCGACCGGCCCGGCGCCTACGGCGTCATCCCCGGCCCGGGCGGTCTGCTGCTGACCGGGCAGACCCGGCCCCGGGTCGAGATCCAGCTGCCGGGCGGCGGCATCGATCCGGGCGAGACGCCGGTGCAGGCGCTGCTCCGCGAGGCGCGGGAGGAGACCGGCTGGACGATCCGCGTGCGCCGCCGGCTGGGCGTCTACCAGCGGTTCACCTGGATGCCGGAATACCGGCTGTGGGCGCGCAAGATCTGCCACATCTACCTGTGTGCGCCCGGCCTGCGCCTCGGCCCGCCGCACGAGGTCGGCCACCGCGCGCTGTGGATGCCGCCCGGGCGCGCCGTGCGGGCGCTGGGCAGCGACGGCGACGCCTGGCATGTCGCGCGTCACTTCCGGCTGCTCTGAGCCGCGCGCAGCAGCGTCTCCAGCCGGTCCAGAAAGCGCGATCGGTCGGCCCTGGAGAAGGCCCGGCCGCCGCCCTGCAGGAACGGGTCCGAGGCGCGCAGGTCCGCCATCAGGTCCCGCGTCGCCAGCCGGGGACCGATGTTCCGGTCGGTCAGCAACTCGCCGTCATGGGTGAGCACCTTCGCGCCGCCCTCGATGCAGCGCGCCGCCAGCGGCAGGTCGGCGGTGACGCAGACGTCGCCCGGACCGGCGTGCGCCGCGATCCACTTGTCGGCCTCGTCCGGGCCGTCGGGAACCACCACCACCGCGACCAGCGGGTCGTCCACCGGGCGCAGGCCACCGTTGCACACCAGCTTTACCGGCACCTTGTGGCGGGCCGCGACGCGCTGCACCTCGGCCTTCACCGGGCAGGCGTCGGCATCGACATAGACGGTCACGCGAACAGCGCCTCGGCGTGGAACGCCATGTGATCGGCCATGAACGACGCCATGAAGAAATAGCTGTGATCGTACCCCTTCTGCATCCGCAGGATCGCCGGCTGCCGGCGCTCGGCGATGGCGGCAGCCAGCGCCTCGGGTTGCAGCAGGTCCAGGAACTGGTCGTCGGTGCCCTGGTCGATCAGCAGCGGCAGGTCCAGACCGGTCTCGCGCATCAGCAGGGTCGCGTCATGCGCCGCCCACGTGCCCTCGTCCGTGCCCAGATAGGCCGCGAACTGCTTGCGCCCCCAGTCCGAGGCCGCCGGATGGGCGATCGGCGCGAAGGCCGAGACCGAGCGGAACCGCTCCGGCTCGCGCAAGGCTATCGTCAGCGCGCCGTGCCCGCCCATCGAGTGCCCGCAGATCGCCTGCGCGCCCTCCTCCAGATCGAAATTGCGGAACAGGACCGTCGGCAACTCCCCGGTGATGTAGCTGTACATGCTGAAATGCGGCGCCCACGGCGCCTCGGTCGCATCGACGTAGAACCCTGCGCCCTGGCCCAGGTCGAAGGCCTCGTCATCCGCGATCCCGGCGCCGCGCGGCGAGGTGTCGGGGAAGACAACAGCCATGCCGTGCTCGGCCGCCCAGCCTTGCGCCCCGGCCTTGGTCATCGCGTTCTCGTGGGTGCAGGTCAGGCCCGACAGGTACCACAGCACCGGCACCGGGCCCGCCGCCGCCTGCGGCGGCAGGTACACGGCGAAGGTCATCGGGCAGCCGCAGACGTCGCTGTCGTGGCGGTAGACGCCCTGCACACCCTCGAAGCAGCGGATCTCGGACAGGGTTTCCATGCACGGTTCTCCTTCAGTTCAGCAGCGCGATCACCGCGGACAGGGTCAGCACGCTGATCGTCGTGGACACCAGAATGGTGGACGAGGCGCGCATCGGCGCCACGCCGTAGTGCTGAGCGATGATATAGACGTTCCCGGCGGTGGGCATGGCCGCGGCAGCGATCATCACGCCGACGATCTGCATCGGCAGGTCGAAGACGTACCAGGCCATCGCCCCGACCGCGGCCGGGTGCAGGATCAGCTTCGCGGTGCTCAGCCACAGCGCGACGCCCAGCCGCTCGGCGGACTTGCCGGCCAGCGAGGCGCCGATCGCGAACAGTGCGCCCGGCGTGGCGGCGCCGCCCAGCAGGTCCAGGAAATCCGCCGCCGGGCGCGGCATCGGCAGCGCCAGCGCCGACCACAGCAGGCCGGCGGCCATCGACATCACCATCGGGTTCTGCAGCAGCCCGGTCAGCACCCGGCCCGCCAGCGCCAGCCCGGCGCCGCCGCGCGCGGCGACCAGGATCACCACGATCAGCGAGCCGAAGAAGATCAGATCGATGCTCAGGATCATCAGGATCGGCCCGGCGGCGTGGCTGCCCAGCAGCATCGTCAGCATCGGCAGCGCCAGAAAGCCGACGTTGCCGATCACCCCGCACTGCGCCTCCACCGCCGCCTCGGCGAAACCGATGCCCCGGCGCAGCGCGGCGGCGGTGACCACGAGGTACAGCGCCAGCGTCGGCAGGAAGTAGGCCAGCCCCAGCGCGGGGTTGAAGATCTGCTCGAACGGCAGTTTCGAGGCGAAGTTGAACAGCATCGCCGACAGCGCGAAGTAGAAGACGAACTTCGTCAGTGCCGCCACTTCCGCCGGGCCGAACATCCGCGCCCGCGCCGCGCCATAGCCGCAGCCGACCACCAGAAAGAACGGCAGCGTCCTCAGGAAGATTTCCAGCATCCGCGCTCAGCTGCCGGTTTTGCGGCGGCGCGGCTTCAGCTTGACGTAATGCGCATTCCCTTCCGAGCGGATCTCGTAGTCGTTGGCCGCCCGGATCAGGTCGATCAGCTTGCGATAGCCATAGGTGCGCGGATCGAAGTCCGGATAGCGCTTGGACAGCTGCTGCCCGATCATCCCCAGGTTCGCCCAGCCCTCGTCGTCCTCGACGTCGGCGAAGGCGTTGCGCAGCAGTTGCAGCCCGCGCGAGATGGTCTCGCCCTTGGCGGTCGCCGCCGGCGTCTCGTCCTGCGCGCCGAGGTTCTCGATGAAGATGAAGCGCTTGCAGGCCATGCGGAACGCCTCGGGGGTCTTCTTCTGGCCGATGCCGTAGACGTCCTTGCCCTGCTCGCGGACGCGCTGCGCCAGCCGGGTGAAGTCGCTGTCCGAACTGACCAGCACGAAGCCGTCGAAGCGCCCGGTGTGCAGCAGGTCCATCGCGTCGATCACCAGCGCGATGTCGCTGGCGTTCTTGCCCACGGTGTTGGCCGGCTGGTGGTGCGGCACGATGCCCAGCGCCGCCTGCTCGCTGGACCAGCCGCGCATCGACGAGGACGAGAAGTCGCCGTAGATCCGGCGCACGCTGGCCTCGCCCAGCGTCGCGATCTCCTCGAAGATCGCTGTTGCGGCCTTGTACGACGTGTTGTCGGCGTCGATCAGGACGGCGAGGAGGGGGGTGTCATCGGCCATGGGGCAAAATCCCGGGTTGCGTGTCATCCCAACCTCTTAACGCAGCACCTTCCAGGACGCGAGGCCCGAGCGGCATGAACCTGCCCCGCCGCCATCGCCCCTGGCCGACGCCGGATGCCTCCGGCGGGGATACTTGGGGACATTGGAAGCTGCATCTTGAAAGGGCGACGCCCCGCCACCTTTCGGCCGCGGGGCGCCTTCCAACGTCACGGTCATCGGCATCCCTGCCTGTACCGTGGGCTCATTTCGCCATGCTTCGGTTAACCGGGGCTTAAGAGCCTTCCAATGTCTTCAAATATCCCCGCCGGAGGCATCCGGCGCCAGGTTCAATCGCAGCGGTGTAAGCCCCGCGCCTCGCGATCAGAAACGAGACATTCGCCCGTCCTCAGGTGCCGTTCGATGATCTTGGCCAAGTGCTTGCGCTCGCGCGTGACCTCGCCGCGCCGGACTTCCAAGCGGATCCGGTCGGTCGCTGTGTCGACCTCACCCAGATAGACATCGGCCCGCCTGTTTTCCCTGTGCGTGGTCCAGACATCTTCGCCGAAGTTCCCGATCCTGTGGATCGTGGATCGGTCCGGTTCCGGGAATATCACAAGAATCTCGGCGGGATCGCTCAATAGACCACGACCGATCGGATCGACTCGCCCGCATGCATCAGGTCGAAGCCCTTGTTGATCTCGTCCAGGCTCAGCGTGTGGGTGATCATCGGGTCGATCTCGATCTTGCCCTGCATGTACCAGTCCACGATCTTCGGCACATCCGTGCGCCCGCGCGCGCCGCCGAAGGCGGTGCCGCGCCAGACCCGGCCGGTGACCAGTTGGAACGGCCGGGTCGAGATCTCGGCGCCCGCGGGCGCGACGCCGATGATGATGCTTTCGCCCCAGCCCTTGTGTGCCGATTCCAGCGCGGTGCGCATGACGTCGACGTTGCCGGTGGCGTCGAAGGTGTAGTCGGCGCCGCCCCTGGTCAGGTCCACCAGAAAGGGCACCAGGTCGCCCTCGACCTCTGCCGGGTTGACGAAATCGGTCATGCCGAAGCGTTCCGCCATCGGTTTCTTGTCCGGGTTCAGATCGACGCCGACGATCTGGTCGGCGCCCGCCAGCCGCAGGCCCTGGATCACGTTCAGCCCGATCCCGCCCAGGCCGAAGACGATTGCGCGGCTGCCGATCTCGACCTTGGCGGTGTTGATCACCGCGCCGATGCCGGTGGTCACGCCGCAGCCGATGTAGCAGATCTTGTCGAACGGCGCGTCCTGCCGCACCTTCGCCAGCGCGATCTCGGGCACCACGGTGTGGTTGGCGAACGTCGAGCAGCCCATGTAGTGGAAGATCGGCTCGCCATCGAGCGTGCGGAACCGCGAGGTGCCGTCGGGCATCAGCCCCTGGCCCTGGGTCGAGCGGATCTTCTGGCACAGGTTCGTCTTGGGGTTCAGGCAGTACTCGCACTCCCGGCATTCGGGGGTATAGAGCGGGATCACATGGTCGCCCGGCCTCAGGCCGGTGACGCCCGCGCCGACCTCGACCACCACGCCGGCGCCCTCGTGGCCCAGGATCGCCGGGAAGATGCCTTCGGGATCCGCGCCCGAGCGGGTGAACTCGTCGGTGTGGCAGATGCCGGTGGCCCGGATCTCGACCAGCACCTCGCCGGCGCGGGGGCCGTCCAGTTCGACCTCGGCAATCTCCAGCGGGGCTACGGCCTTGGTGGCGATGGCGGCGCGGGTTCTCATGGCGGCTCTCCCTTGACGGCGCGGCTGTCGCGGGCACCCTGCCGTGAAGGGCCTCGATTGGCAAGCGACGGAACATTCGTGCCGCGCCGTAGAACCGGGTGCAAGCGGCGGGAAGGCCTGCCGCCCGAACCCTGGAGAACGACGACATGAAGACCTATCGCAGCATCCTGGCCATCGGCGCCTCGGCCCTGGTCATCGCCACCGCTGGCCTTGCGCTGGCCGACGGTCCCCGCGGCGGCGACGCGCGCATGGCCCACGCCCGTCAAGACGGCGGTCACGGCATGCGCGGCGATCGCGGCGCCCGCGGCGCGATGATGATGGCCCGTTTCGCCGAGCAATTCGACACCGACGCCGACGGCAACATCACCCAGCAGGAGATCGACGCCGCCCGCGCCGCCCAGCTGGCCGAGTTCGACGCCGATGGCGACGGCGCGCTGACCCTGCAGGAGTACGAGGCGCTGTGGCTGGACGCGATGCGCGAGCGCATGGTGGACCGGTTCCAGGCCCATGACGACGACGGCGACGGCAGCGTCACCGCCGAGGAGTTCGGCGAGGAATTCGCCGGCATCGTCGCCCGCCGCGACCGCAACGGCGACGGCGTGCTGAACGCCGACGACATGCAGCGCCGCGGGATGATGAACGGCGGAATGATGAACCGCGGCCCGATGGACCGCGGCGGCGACGCCCCGGCAGAGGCACCGGCGGAGTGAGCCGCGGCCGCACCTGACACCGGAAGGGGCCGTGCGCGGCCCCTTTTTCTCAGTCCGGATCCACCTTGCCGCGCAGTTCCTTGACCGCGCCGCGCTTGGTCTTGGCCTCCAGCCGCCGGCGCTTCGAGGCCAGGGTGGGCCGGGTCGGGATCCGCCGTTTGGGCCGGGTCAGCGCCTTGCGCACCAGCTCGGCCAGCCGGTCGCGGGCCTCCTCGCGGTTGCGGGCCTGGCTGCGGTGGGTGTCGACCTGGATCAGCACCGCGCCGTCCTTGGTCCAGCGGCTGCCGGCCAGCCGGCGCAGCCGCGCCTTGGCGTGCTGCGGCAGGCTGGGCGAACGCTCGGCCTCGAAGCGCAGCTCGACCGCGGTCGAGACCTTGTTGACGTTCTGCCCGCCCGGCCCCGAGGCGCGGACGAACTGCTCGGTCAGTTCCCAGTCCTGGATCTCGATCTGGTCGGTGATGTGCAGCATGGCGGTGAACATATCGCGGGGGCGGCAGAAAGAAACAGGCCGCGCCCATTGCGCGGCCTGTCCAAGAGCTTGAGTTTCGGAGGCAGGGTCTGGCGGTCGTACCCTAAGCGGTGCGGCCAGAACTGCCGGAGCTGTCCGTCAGGACGACCACTCCCGCTTGAACCCGACACCATTCTCCAAAATCTCAATCGACATTGGATCACCTCCTTCCAGTTGCTGCGGTTGCCGTCAGCGTGGCACAGCACCGACGAATGTCAAACCATTTTCACGCGTCAGGCGGTCTCGGCCGGACGCAGCCGCAGCACCAGCGCACGGAACGGGGCAAGCGCGACCAGCGCCACGCCCAGCTTGACGAAGTAGTCGGCCACGGCCAGCGACATCCACAGCGGCGCGGCGGGGCCGAGGCCCAGCAGCGGCAGCACCTCGTTGGCCCAGGACACGTCCTCGGCCGGGCTGATCGCGGCGTAGCGGGCCGAGAACGCCAGCGCGAAGAACAGCGCCGTGTCCACCGCCCCGCCCAGGATCGACGAGACCAGCGGCGCGCGCCACCAGGCGCCGCCGCGCAGCGCGCTGAAGATGCCAACGTCCAGCAGCTGCGCCGCCAGGAAGGCGGTGCCCGAGGCGATGGCGACGCGGAAGCTGACCAGCGGCCCGAATTCGCCAGGGATCTGGCTGCCGACCAGCGAGCACAGCACGCCGACGGCGAAGCCGGCGAACACCACCTTGCGGGCGGCGGCCGCACCATAGAGACGGTTCATCAGGTCGGTGACCAGGAAGGCGAACGGATAGGTGAAGGCGCCCCAGGTCAGCCAGTCGCCGAGCAGGATCTGCACCAGGATGTTCGACAGCACGACGATCGCGGCCATCGCCGCGACGCCTGCCAGTAGGCCCTTGTTCATGCGGTTCGTTCCGTTTTTTAGAAGGTTGCGGAGACTTCAGCGGCGGCGATTAGCGCAATCCGCCGCGCCCCGCAAGCGTCAGCGGCGGAACCGGTCGGCCAGCCGCTCCAGCGCCGAGCGGGTGTCGGGCTGTGGCTCGGGCTGTGGCTCGGGCTGCGGCTCGGGCTGCGGCTCGGGCGGCGATGCCGGGCGCGGCGCGGGTTTCGGATCGGGTTGCGGTTGCGGCTTGGCGGCGGCGTTGCGGTCCTTGCCCATGCGCAGCGCGACGGCGTTCATGAATCGCCCGCCGTCGCCCGCGGCCAGCGCGGGCGCGCCGTCGGCCACGCCGCGCAGCAGGTCGTCCAGCCAGTCGCGGTCGGCCTTGGCAAAGTCGCTCAGCACATAGTTCGAGACCAGGTTCCTGTCGCCCGGATGACCGATCCCCAGCCGCACGCGGGTATACTCCGGCCCGATGTGCTGGTGCAGCGAGCGCAGCCCGTTGTGCCCGGCGTGCCCGCCGCCGGTCTTCACCCGCACCTTGCCGGGGGCCAGGTCCAGCTCGTCGTGGAACACGATCACGTCGGCCGGCTCCAGCTTGTAGAACCGCATCGCCTCGCCCACCGCCTGGCCGGACAGGTTCATGAAGGTTTCGGGCTTGATCAGCAGCACCTTGTCGGTGCCCAGCCGCCCCTCGGCGACCCGGCCCTGGAACCTGGACTTCCAGGGCTGGAATCCGTGCGCGCCGGCGATCGCCTCGACCGCCATCCAGCCGATGTTGTGGCGGGTACCGGCGTATTTCGGCCCGGGATTGCCGAGCCCGGCGAAGATCAGCATGAATCAGGCCCCGAGGCAGTGCGTCGTCCGGGGGGTATAGCCCAACCGGGCCGGGGCGCAAGGCCGGGCGGCGCGCGGCGTGGGCGGTTTGGCGGCGCGCAAATGAAAAGGCGCCGCCCGGGGGCGACGCCTTGGTCCAGGCCGAAGGGGCCGGTCTCAGCCCTCGGCGGGTGCTTCTTCCGCTTCGCCTTCGGCAACCTCGCCCTCGTCCTCGTCGGCCGCGGCCAGACCGGACGGGGCCGAGATGTTGGCGATCATGAAGTCGCGGTCGGTGATCATCGGACGGGTGCCTTGCGGCAGGTCGATGGCCGAGATGGTCAGCGTGTCGCCGATCTTCAGCCCGGTCAGGTCGGCGGTCACCTTCTCGGGGATGTTCCCGGCGGTCACCTTCAGTTCGACCTCGTTGCGCACGATGGTCAGCACGCCGCCCTTGCGCAGGCCCGGGCACTCGTCCTCGCCGGTGAACTCGACCGGGATCAGCAGGTTGATCCGCGAGCGCGCGCTCAGCCGCAGGAAATCCACGTGGGTCGGCAGGTCGCGGACGATGTCGCGCTGCACGTTGCGGCAGATGACCTTCTCTTCCTTGCCGTCGACGCTGACCGTCAGCAGGGTCGACAGGAACTTGCCGGCCTTCAGGCGCTTGTACAGCTCGTTGTACTTGACGTTGATCGGCTGCGGATCGGCGCCGCCACCGTAGATGACTCCGGGCACGAGGCCCTCACGACGTGCCGTGCGGGCGGCCCCCTTGCCTGTCCCCGCGCGCGCCGTGGCGGTGAGAACGGTGTTCTCGGCCATGGTCTTACCTCCAGTAAAATGACCGCGCGGGGCCCTCCAAGGGTGGAACACCCGCGCGAAGGCTGCCTTTTACGCCATCGCGGCCGAATTGCAAGGCGGATTCGCGGCGGCATCACCGGCCGCCCCCGGCGCTTGCCTTCCCCGGCCCCCGCGCGCAGGATGTGCCCGCTTCGCGAACCGGGACGACTAGAAGAAGGAGCGGGGTCCATGCCCGTCATCACATGCATCGAGGATCTGCGGCGGATGGCCGAGCGGCGCGTGCCGCGGGTGTTCTACGACTACGCCGACAGCGGCTCGTGGACCGAGCAGACCTACCGCGAGAACAGCGCGGACTTCAGCAGGATCCGCCTGCGCCAGCGCGTCGCGGTGAACATGGAGCGGCGCGACCTGGCGACCACCATGGCCGGGCAGCCGGCGGCGATGCCGGTGGCCCTCGCGCCGACCGGGCTGACCGGCATGCAGCACCCCGACGGCGAGATCCTGGCGGCGCAGGCCGCCGAGGAGTGCGGCGTGCCGTTCACCCTGTCGACGATGTCGATCTGCTCGATCGAGGACGTCGCCGCGGCGACGTCCAGCCCGTTCTGGTTCCAGCTTTACGTGATGCGCGACCGCGACTTCGCCGCCGGCCTGCTGGACCGCGCCAAGGCGGCGGGCTGCTCGGCGCTGGTGCTGACCCTGGACCTGCAGGTGATCGGGCAGCGGCACAAGGACCTGAAGAACGGGCTGGGCGCGCCGCCGAGGCTGACGCTGGCGAACATCCTGAACATGGCGACCAAGCCGCGCTGGTGCCTGGGCATGGCGCAGACGAAGCGCTGGAACTTCGGCAACATCGTCGGCCACGCCAGCGGGGTGGAGGACATGGGCACGCTGGCCGAGTGGACCGCCGCCCAGTTCGACCCGACGCTGACCTGGGACGACATCGACTGGATCCGCGACCACTGGGGCGGCACCCTGATCATCAAGGGCATCCTCGACCCCGAGGACGCCCGCATCGCCGCCGACAAGGGCGCCGACGCGATCATCGTGTCGAACCACGGCGGGCGGCAGCTGGACGGGGCGATGTCCTCGCTGACGGTGCTGCCGCAGGTCGCCGACGCCGTGGGCGAGCGCTGCGAGGTGCATTTCGACGGCGGCATCCGCTCGGGGCAGGACGTGCTGAAGGCGCTCGCCATGGGCGCGCGGGGCACCTATATCGGCCGCGCCTTCCTTTACGGGCTGGGGGCGATGGGCAAGCCGGGGGTGACCGCCGCGCTGGAGCTGATCCGCAAGGAGCTGGAGCTGACGCTGGCGCTGTGCGGACGCAACGACGTGCACGACCTGGACCTTTCGAACCTGGTGTTCCCGCACCAGATCCCGGCGCCGCTGGGGCCGTACCAGTGGCAGCCGCAGGGCAAGCTGGCGGCCGAGTAGGCGGGATTTCACCGTGGAAACCCCCTCAAGGCATCGTAATCGCTGAAGAACTCCTTGTTAATAAGGTGTTGACGCGGCGCGCCGCCCCGCCGAGCGGCCGCGGGCCGGACCGGCGGCGGTGGTAATCGCTGGCGGCTTTTCCCGTCGCTTCGGCTGTGAGGAAGGGACGCCGTGGGTGTTCGCGAAACCCTCATGATGCGCATGTTCGGGCGCCCGAAGCGCCTGCCGGGCCGGATCGGCGGCCGGCTGATGCTGCGCCGCACGGGCGCTTCGTCGGCGTCGATCCCCCGCCGGTGATGCTGCGGCCACGGGTCCGGCGCGCGTTCAGGACGCGTCCGTTATCCCCGGCACCGGCACGCCCGCCTGCAGCCCGTCGCAGAACGCCGCGACCGTCGCGGCCAGCGCCGGCCAGTCGGTGAACTCGCGGTCGGCCCCCGCCGGCACCGGATCGCGGTCACGCAGCACGACGTGGTTCACCACCTTCGACTGGTAGTAGTCATAGCTGCTGGCCCGCACCGCGCCCGCCACCAGCGCCTCGCGGTCGGGGGCGAGGCCGGTGCGCATCTTCATCTCGAGCAGGTAGTCCTCGGCGGCCTCCAGGCCCTCCGGGAACGCGGCGCTGAGGCTGACCGACAGCATCAGCGTCGGGATCCGGATCAGCCCGCGGGCCTGCGCGCGCAGCCGGGTCTCGAATTCCGGCGGGTGGCGGCGCTCGTGGACCGGCGCGGCGAGGATCGCGGCGTCGATGCCGCCCAGCGGAATCGCGCGGTCGGCGGCGGCGGCGGCCAGCACCGGCCGGTGCCCCGCGCGCGCGACGCTGGCTGCGGCGAAGCGGGCGATCTTTCCGGTCTGGCCCTCGACGGTGGCGTAGTAGATCAGGATCTTCATCAGGCGCTCCCCCTGCTGTCGAGCCGGCGGGCCCGTGTCCGGGCCCGGCGCCGATCATCGCCGACCGGCGCACGGATGACATTGACCGGGATCAAGTTGCCGGCCCCGGACCGGGCCGGATGCCGGGCGGGGCCTCAGCCCCGGTGCGCGCCCTCGGCCAGCGCGCGGACGAAATCGAGCACCTGCGCCGGCGACTTGCCCGCCGCCAGTTCCTGCACGATCGCCGAGCCGACCACCGCGCCGTCGGCGACGCCGGCCAGCTGCTGCGCCGCCTCGGGGCTGCGGATGCCGAAGCCGACGCAGACCGGCAGGTCGGTGGCGGCCTTGATCCGCGCGACCTCGGGGCCGACGCGGGCGGCGTTCGCCGCCGCCGCGCCGGTGATGCCGGTGATCGAGACGTAGTAGACGAAGCCCGAGCTGTTCTGCAGCACCCTGGGCAGGCGCCTGTCGTCGGTGGTCGGCGTCGCCAGGCGGATGAAGTTCAGCCCGGCCCTTGCCGCGGGCAGGCACAGCTCGTCGTCCTCCTCGGGGGGCAGGTCGACGATGATCAGCCCGTCGATCCCGGCCCCTTTCGCTTCCGCCAGGAAGGTCTCGACGCCCATGGAATAGATCGGGTTGTAGTAGCCCATCAGCACGATCGGGGTGCTGTCGTCCTGCTGGCGGAAGGCCCGGACCAGATCCAGCGTCCTGCGCAGGGTCATCCCCGCCTCCAGCGCGCGGCCCGCGGCCAGCTGGATCGCCGGGCCGTCGGCCATCGGGTCGGTGAAGGGCAGGCCCAGCTCGATCACGTCGACGCCGGCGGCGGGCAGGCCGCGCACCACTTCCAGCGAGGTGTCGTAGTCCGGATCGCCCGCCATGACATAGGCGACGAAGGCCTTGCGCCCGTCCTGTTTCAGCTTGGCGAAACGTGCCGCGATCCTGCTCATGCCCGGCCCCCGTGGTTGCAACCTTGGCGGTTTGCGGCATGGCGCGCGGAAAATCAAGCGGGCGCAGCCGCACGGGCGGTGCGCGCCCTTGCCCTCGCCCGGCGGGGCCCTTAGGTAGGCGCGGCAGTTTCCGGGAGACGCAGCATGGGTTTCAAGATGGGCATCGTGGGCCTGCCGAACGTCGGCAAGTCGACCCTGTTCAACGCGCTGACGCGGACCGCCGCGGCGCAGGCGGCGAACTTTCCGTTCTGCACCATCGAGCCGAACGTCGGCGAGGTGGCGGTGCCCGACCCGCGGCTGGACAGGCTGGCCGAGATCGCGAAGTCGCGGCAGGTGATCCCGGCGCGGATGACGTTCGTCGACATCGCCGGGCTGGTGAAGGGCGCCAGCAAGGGCGAGGGGCTGGGCAACCAGTTCCTGGCCAACATCCGCGAGTGCGACGCCATCGCCCATGTGCTGCGCTGTTTCGAGGACGACGACGTCACCCATGTCGACGGCCGGGTCGACCCGATCGCCGACGCCGGGGTGATCGAGACCGAGCTGATGCTGGCCGATCTGGAGAGCATCGAGAAGCGGCTGGCCGGGCTGGTG
Source organism: Halovulum marinum (assembly GCF_009697225.1). GTDB lineage: Bacteria > Pseudomonadota > Alphaproteobacteria > Rhodobacterales > Rhodobacteraceae > Halovulum > Halovulum marinum. The sequence continues at coordinate 134,725 of NZ_WIND01000004.1, read as the reverse complement.
CGGAAGGTCAAGGGCGGCGACAAGGAGGCCGTGCAGGCGCAGGCCCTGCTGGAGCGCGCCAGGGCGGCGATCGAGGGCGGCCAGCCGGCGCGCGCGGTCGAGGTCTCGGACGAGGAGCGCAAGGCCTGGAGCATGCTGCAGCTGCTGAGCGCGAAGCCGGTGCTGTACGTCTGCAACGTCGAGGAGGCGCGCGCCGCCACCGGCAACGACAGGTCCGCCGCGGTCGCGAAGATGGCCCGGGAACAGGGCGCCGGCTCGGTGGTGATCTCGGCCGCGATCGAGGAGGAGATCGCCCAGCTCGAGGACGAGGAGCGGCGCGAGTTCCTGGACGAGATGGGGCTGGAGCGCGCCGGGCTCGACCGGCTGATCGAGGCCGGCTACGCGCTGCTGGGCCTGGCCACCTATTTTACCGCCGGCCCGAAGGAGGCGCGCGCCTGGACGATCCCGCAGGGCGCCACCGCGCCGCAGGCGGCGGGCGTGATCCACGGCGATTTCGAGCGCGGCTTCATCCGCGCCGAGACCGTCGCCTATGCCGACTACGTCGCCTGCGGCGGCGAGGCCGGGGCCCGCGAGGCCGGCAAGCTGCGCGCCGAGGGCAAGTCCTATGTGGTCCGGGACGGCGACGTGATGCACTTCCTGTTCAACACCTGACGGGCAGTATGCTCGCGTTAACCTAACGCCCGTTTACGTTGACTCGCATTCATAATTAAGTTGCCGGTCATGTTCGCTTAGCCGGCTGTTTATCCGGCCCTGAAACCATGAGCCATGCAAGGCGGGTTATCTCCGCGAATACTTGCAGGGGTGTCATGGGAACTGTAATCGAATTCGGCTTCGTGATTGTCGCCGACAGTCTTGCGCCGATCTACGGGGTTTCGGATCTTGAGTTCGTCTCCGGACCCGGCGGCGATTACCTGATTGCCGGCTCGGAACTTCAGGGCAGCGTGACCTCGTTCCGGATCGAGGCGGGCAGCCTGCCGCAGGTCGCGGCGCGGGTCGAGCGCAGCGACGCCACCGGCACCGACGCGCTGAGCGATCTGGTGCTGGTGCCGCGCCCGGACGGCGCCGACGTGCTGACGCTGGGCCGGTACGACGACAACTACGCGCTGTTCGGGCTGGACGCCGGCGGCGGGCTGACGCTGGAACAGCAGCTGGGCGGCGATCCGGCGCTGTACGCGCGCGGGCTGGCCGGAACCGCGTTCGCCTCGGGCGATCGCAGCTACATCTACAGCACCCGGTTCGGCGCGCCGGGGTTCGAGGTGTTCCGCATCGACCGCTACGACGTGGTCACCCACATCCAGACCGTGAACGACACCGCCTGGCGGCGGCTGGGGGACGTCACCGACCTGCACGCCGGCGTACTGCATGGCCGGCAGATGCTGTTCGCCGCCTCGGCCGGCGATCCGGGGGTGCACAGCTTCGACGTGCGCGACAACGGCAAGCTGCTGCTGGGGGATCGCGCGGTGCCGCAGAACGCCGGGCATTTCGCCTCGGCCAGCGATCTGGAGACGGTGCAGATCGGGCCGCGGGCCTTCCTGCTGGTGGCGGCGGCGGAGTCCGATTCGATCACCGTGCTGCGGGTGTCGCAGGGCGCGCGACTGAACATGGTCGACGACGAGGAGGACACGCTGGACACCCGCTTCGAGGGAGTGCGCGACATCGAGGTGTTCCAGACCCTCGACCGCACCTTCGTCGTCGCCGCGGGATCGGACGACGGCGTCAGCCTGTTCGAGCTGACCTACCGCGGCAAGCTGGTGCACCTGGAATCGGTGCGCGACGAGTTCTTCACCACGCTGGCGGACGTGTCCTCGCTGGAGGTGCAGGTGGTGGACGGGACCGCGTACGTCTACGTCGGCTCGACGCTGGAGGACGGCGTGACCGAGCTGATCGTGGACCTGTCGCGTTCGGGGCAGGATCTGCGCGGCGACGCCGTGCCCGACCACATCGTCGGCACCGCCGGCGACGACGTGATCTGGGGCATGGGCCGGTCCGACACGCTGCTGGGCAAGGGCGGCGACGACCGGCTGATCGACGGGCGCGGCCGCGACGTGCTGACCGGCGGCGCCGGCGCCGACGTGTTCGAGTTCCTGCCCGACGGGCGCACCGACTGGATCACCGATTTCCAGCCCGGAATCGACCGCATCGACCTGACCGATTTCGACCATGTGAACCACCCGTCCTCGGTCTACCTGGGGGCGCGGATCAACGGCGCGGTGATCAAGGTCGGTGCCGACATCATCCGACTGGCCAGCCCCGACGGCGAGCCGTGGGACCTGTCGGCGTGGAAGGACGACATGTTCATCTTCGGCTGAGGGAACCGGCGCGCCGCCGGCCGCGTTTTCCTGCTTGGAGGTGCCATGGCGAAACGTCCCGTCTGGAAGGGGCAGTTGCGGCTGTCGCTGGTCTCGATCGCGGTGGAACTTTACACCGCGACCAACAGCGGTGCGCGCATCTCGTTCCGGCAGATCCACGAACCCAGCGGCAAGCCGGTGAAATACCAGAAGGTGGTGCCCGGCGTCGGCCCGGTCGATACCGGCGACATCGTCAAGGGCTACGAGCTTGGCAAGGACGATTACGTCCTGCTGGACCCGGAGGAGGTCGACGCGATCCGGCTGGAGACGAAGAAGACGATGGAGGTCGTCCAGTTCGTCGGCGCCTGCGAGATCCCGCCGCTGTACTACGACAAGCCCTACTACCTGGTGCCCGCCGACGATCTGGCGCAGGACGCCTACCGGGTGGTGCGCGACGCGCTGCGCCGGACCGAGAAGACCGGCCTGTGCCAGGTCACCCTGCGCGGGCGCGAGCATCTGGCCGCGATCCGGCCCTGCGGCGACGGCCTGCTGCTGGAGACGCTGCACTATGCCGACGAGATCGCCGAGGCCGATCCGCTGTTCCGCGACATTGCCGACGATCCGCCCGAGGACGAGCTGCTGGAGGTCGCCGAGCAGCTGATCGAGAAGCGCAGCGCGCCGTTCGACGCCAGCGCCTTCAAGGACAACTACGCCGTGGCGCTGCGCGAGCTGGTGACCCGCAAGACCAGGTCGAAAGGCGCGAAGCGCGTCACCGCCGAGGACAAGGATCTGCCCGAGGACGGCGGCAACGTCGTCGACCTGATGGCGGCGCTGAAGCAGAGCCTGGACAGCGCCGGCGGCGGCAAGGGCCGGGGCGGCAAGACCGCGTCGCGCGCCAAGTCCACCGGCCGCAAGACCGCGACCCGCAAGAAGTCGGCCTAGCCGATGTCGCGGCTGGAGGAGTACAACCGCCGCCGCGACTTCCGCGCTACGCCCGAGCCGAAGGGCCGCGCGGGCCGGGGCCGCAGGCGCGGCCTGGGCTATTCGATCCAGAAGCACCACGCCCGGCGGCTGCATTTCGACCTGCGGCTGGAATGGGACGGCGCGCTGCTCAGCTGGGCCGTGACCAGGGGTCCGTCCACCGACCCGGCCGACAAGCGGCTGGCGGTGCGCACCGAGGACCACCCGCTGGACTACCGCACCTTCGAGGGCGAGATCCCCGCCGGCCATTACGGCGCCGGCCGGGTGGAGCTGTGGGACGAGGGGCAGTGGGTGCCCGAAGGCGACGTCGACGCCGGGCTGGCGGAGGGCAAGCTGAAGTTCGCGCTGAAGGGCGACCGGCTGACCGGCGGCTGGACGCTGGTGCGGATGCGGCCGAAGAACGGCGAGTCGCGCGAGAACTGGCTGCTGATCAAGGAACGCGACGCCGAGGCCACCGGCGCGCTCGACGCCGCCGACGAGCGCGGCGCCCCGCCCGCCGGCTTCGATCTGAAGACGCCGGCGTTCCGCCCGCTGCAGCTGGCCAGGCTGGTCGACGCCGCGCCCGGCGGAGATGACTGGCTGCACGAGACCAAGTTCGACGGCTATCGCTGCCTGGCGGCGCTGGGCCGCGACGGGGTGCGGCTGTACACCCGTTCGGGCAAGGACTGGACCGACCGCTTCGCCGGGCTGCCCGAGGCGTTCGCGCGGCTGGATTGCCGCAACGCGCTGATCGACGGCGAGGTGGTCTCGGCGCGCGGCGGCGAGGGATCGACCTTTTCGGCGTTGCAGCAGGATCTGGAGGCCGGGCGCAAGGTGCGCTTCGCCGCGTTCGACCTGCTGGAGCTGGACGGCAAGCCGCTGGTCAAGCGCCCGCTGTCCGAGCGCAAGCCGGCGCTGGCGGCGCTGCTGGCGGGGCAGCCGAAGGCCGGCGCGGTGTTTCTCAGCGAGCATGTGGTCGGGCGCGGGCCCTCGGTGTTCGCGGCGATCGCGAAAGCCGGCGGCGAGGGCATCGTCTCGAAGCGGCTGGACGCGCCCTACACCGGGCGGCGCAGCGGCGCGTGGCTGAAGATCAAGGCGACGCGGCGGCAGGAGTTCGTGATCGGCGGGCTGACGCCCTCGCAGGCGCAGGGGCGGCCGTTCGCCTCGGTGCTGATCGGCGCGTGGGAGGGCGACCGGCTGGTGTATCGCGGCCGGGTCGGGGCCGGGTTCTCGGATGCCGACCTGGAGCGGGTCGCGGCGCGGGTGCGGCGGCGCAAGACCAGCCCGTTCGACGACGCGGTGCCGCGGTCGGTGGCGCGCGGCGCGCAGTGGGTGACGCCGGAGCTGGTCGCCGAGATCGATTTCGCGGAACTGACCGATGGCGGCGCGGTGCGGCACGGCACCTTCCGCGGGCTGCGGCAGGACAAGCCGGCGAAGGAGGTGCGGATGGAAACCGCGGCAGAGCTGACGCTGCGCGGGGTGAAGATCTCCAGCGCGGAGCGGACCGTGTTCCCCGAGGCCGGGTGCACCAAGGGCGACCTGGCGCGGTACTACGACGCCGCCGCCGAGCGGCTGCTGCAGACCGCCGCCGCCCGCCCGGTGTCGCTGCTGCGCTGCCCCGAGGGGATCGACGGCGAATGCTTCTTCCAGAAGCACGCCGGCAAGGGCTTTCCCGAGGCGATCGGTCGGGTCGGGATCGAGGAACGCTCGGGCAAGACGGCGGAATACATGATGCTGGACAGCCCCGGGGCGCTGGTCGCGGCGGCGCAGGTGGGCGCGATCGAGTTCCACCTGTGGGGCGCGCGCGCCGACCGGCTGGACCGGCCCGACCGGCTGGTGTTCGACCTGGACCCGGACGAGGGGCTTCAGTTCGCCGCGGTGCGCGACGCGGCGGCGGAGCTGCGCGACTTTCTGGCCGGGATCGGGGTCGAGACCGCGCCGATGGTGACCGGCGGCAAGGGGGTGCATGTGATCGCCCATTTGCGCCGCACCAGCGGCTGGGACACGATCAAGGGATTCTCGCACACCGTGGCGCAGCACTTCGCCGACGCGCAGCCGGACCGGTTCGTGGCGACGATGTCGAAGGCGCGGCGCAAGGGGCGGATCTTCATCGACTGGCTGCGCAACGAGCGCGGTGCCACCGCGATCGCGCCGTGGTCGGTGCGCGCGCGCCCCGGCGCGCCGGTCGCGGTGCCGGTCAGCTGGGACGAGCTGGCGAAGCTGACGTCCGCGAACGGCTTCGACATGGGCGCGGCGCGCGCGCGGCTGTCGCGGCACTGCCCGCTGCAGGCGCTGGGCGCGCAGTCGGTCGGCACGCAGGTCGTCGAGCGGCTGGAGCGGGCGATCCGCCGCTGAGCGCGGCGCGCCGTCCGGTCACGAGGTCAGCACCGCCAGGCTGGCGCTGTCCCAGCCGATCCACACCGGCGCGTCGCCGACACGGGAGGTGGTGTCGTGGTCGGTGAACGCGCGCAGCCGCGCGCCCGAGACGTCCTCGACCTGCAGGTCCACCGCCATCCGGCTGCCCAGGAAGGTGCGGTTGACGATCCGGCCGCGCACCGCGTTGGGCGTGTCCGGCCGGCCCTCGTGGAAGCTGAGCCGCTCCAGCCGCAGCGAGGCGGTGACGTCCTGGCCGGCGGCGGGCACGCCGGCGGGCGCCTGGCCGCGCAGCTCGATCCCGCGCCAGTCCATCACCACCTCGGAGCGGTCGCGGTCGATGCCGCGCACGGTGCCGTCGATCAGGTTGGTCTCGCCGATGAACTCGGCGACGAAGCGGGTGGCGGGGCGGAAGTACAGCTCTTCGGGGGTGCCGTCCTGCTCCACCCGGCCGGCGTTCATCACCACGATCCGGTCGGACATGGTCAGCGCCTCGTCCTGGTCGTGGGTGACGAAGAAGAAGGTCTTGTGGGTCTGGCGCTGGATCGCCTTCAGCTCGATCTGGACCTGGCCGCGCAGCTTGGCGTCGAGCGCGCCCAGCGGCTCGTCCAGCAGCAGCAGCGCCGGGTCCGGGGCCAGCGCGCGGGCCAGCGCCACGCGCTGCCGCTGGCCGCCCGACAGCTGCGAGGCGTAGCGGCCGGCGAAGGGCTCCAGTTCCAGGAACGACATGATCTCGTTCAGGCGGCGGTCGATCGCGGCGCGGTCGAGGCCCTTCAGCTCCAGCCCGAAGGCCATGTTCTGCGCCACCGTCATGTGCGGGAAGATGGCGTAGTCCTGGAACACCATGTTCACGTTGCGCTTGTTCGGCGGCAGCGCGGTCACGTCCTTCCCTTCCAGCAGGATGCGGCCGCTGTCGGTCTTCTCGAACCCGCCCAGCAGGCGCAGGGTGGTGGACTTGCCGCAGCCCGACGGGCCGAGGAAGGTCACGAACTCGCCCGGCGCGATGCTCAGGTGCAGCTCGTGCAGCGCGGTGGTCTTGCCGAAGCGCTTCGAGATGCCGTCGAGGCGGACGATGGGATCGCGGGGGTCGGCCATGTCAGTTTTCCTTGTTCATCCGCCGGCTGGACCGTTCGGCCCAGATGCCCAGCACCGCCGTCAGCACCAGCGCGATGGTCGAGATCGCGTTGATTTCCGGCGACATGCCCGAGCGCAGCTTGGAGAAGATCAGCACCGGCAGCGTCGGCTGGTAGCTGCCCAGGAAGAACGACCGCACGAAGTCGTCGAAGGACAGCAGCAGGCAGAACACCGAGGCGCCGATGATCGCGGGTTTCAGATACGGCAGGGTGACGCGCACGAAGGTCACCAGCGGGTCGGCGCCCAGATCGCGCGCCGCCTCGGCATAGCTTTTCGGCTGCGTCGACAGCCGCGCCATCACCACCAGCGTCACGAACGGCACGTTGTGCACCGCGTGCGCCCAGATGATCGCGCCCATGCCCGGCTCGATCCCCAGCTGGCGGGCGTAGATCCGGAACGCGATCGCCGAGATGATCCCCGGCACCAGCGCCGGCAGGATCATCAGCGCGTAGACCGCGCCGCGGCCCAGGAACCGGCGCCCGGTCAGCAGCACCGCCAGCCAGGTGCCCATCACCACCGAGATCGCGGTCGAGGCGACGGCGATGGCCAGCGAGTAGAAGAAGGTGCCGATGACGTCGGTGTCCTCGAACACGCCCAGGTACCAGTCCAGCGTCCACGACTGGATCGGAAAGCCGATGAACTTCGAGTCCTTGAAGCCCATCAGGATCATCAGCGCCAGCGGCACGAACAGGTAGACCACGAAGGCCCAGAACACGATCGACAGGAACACGCGGGAGTTGCGGGTCATCTGCTGTCCCCCTTGCGCAGCATCGCGATCAGCCGGGTGAAGATCCCCGCCATCGCCAGCGCGGTGAAGAACATGATCACCGCGAACGCGGCGCCGGTCGGCCACTCGTCGCCGGCGGTGTGGAAGAAGCCGGCGATGGTCTCGGCGAATACGGTGGTGTTCGGCCCGCCCAGCAGTACCGGCGTGCCGTAGTAGCCGATCGAGATCAGGAACACGAGCGTGCAGCCCGAACCGATGCCTTCCAGCGTCAGCGGCAGGGTGATGCGGCGGAAGCGCGTCCAGGTGCCCGCGCCCAGGTCGGCGGCGGCCTCGGAATAGCTGCGCGGCAGCTTCTCCAGCGCCGAGTACAGCGGCAGCAGCATGTAGAGCGCGGTCAGGTAGATCAGGCCGACGCTGACGGAAAAGCCGGTGTACATGAACGGGATCGGCCGTTCGACCAGCCCCAGCCACTGCAGCGCCAGGTTCACCGCGCCGTTGTTGCCCAGCAGGATCATGATCGCATAGGTGCGCACGATCTCGCCGGTCCAGAACGGGATCAGCAGCAGCAGCAGCAGCGACAGCTGGTTCTCGCGCTTCACATGCCGCGCCAGGAAGTAGGCCACCGGATAGGTGATCAGCAGCGTCGCGAAGGTCAGCACCACGCCAAAGGTCAGCGTGCGGAAGAAGGGCTTCAGGAACAGCCCGCCGTCGGCGGTGAACTTGCGGTAGTGCTCGAAGGTCAGCGACGCCTCCTCGCCCGCCGACAGCGGATAGGATTCGAGCAGGCTGACGTTCAGCATCTGCAGCATCGGGCCCAGGTGCTGCGTCACCACCCAGACCAGCGGGAACGCCGCCAGGATCAGGAACTGCCGGCGCGGGCTGGCGAAGAGGACCGCGACCAGCGCCCGGTAGGCGCGGTTGCCGGTGACGCGGCCCCAGAAGGTCGGTCTGCCCTGCGGATCGTCGGCGGCGGCGACATCCGATCCCGTCTTCGCCTGTGCGGCGTGGTCAATCATGTATTCGTCCTCTGCCGGACTGCGGTATCCGCGCCGGGGGCGGCGGCCCGATGTCGCGCCGGGCCGCCGGGTGACGTGCCGAAAGGCGGGATCAGGCGGCCTTGATCGCCTCGACCGCCGGATCGACCAGGCTGTACTTCAGATCGTTCGCCTCGGCGCGGAAGAAGCGCATGCCGGCCAGTTCCTCGTCGGTGAACGAGGTCGCGGCCTTCTCGGCCTCGGTCAGATGCTGCTCGGCGCCCTTGAAGGTCGAGATGAAGCCCGAGGCCGAGGTCATCGCCGCGCCGATCTCGGGCGAGGCCAGGATCGCGTCGAGGAAGGTGTAGGCGTTGTCGGCGTTGGGCGCGTTGTTGGCCACGTTGTAGGTGTAGACGAAGCCGTAGCTGCCTTCTTTCGGGATCGTCATCGACACCGGGAAGCCGTCGGCCATCAGCGCCGCGATCGGGCCGTTCCAGGCGCAGGCCATGGTGATGTCCTGGTTGACGAACATCTGCTGCACCTCGGCGCCGCCGTCGTAGTACTTGCGCACCAGCGGCTTCTTCTCGATCAGGAAGTCGCGGGCCTGGGCCACCACCTCGGCGGCGCGGTCGGGATCGCCCATGTACTCGACCATGTTGCCGTCGTTGCCCTGCATCAGCATGACGATCGACAGCATGTCCTGGATGACATAGGCGGTCTGCTTGGCGTATTTGTCCGAGAAGAACGGCTCCCAGCTTCTGGTGTCCTCGTCCGGCACCATCTCGGAGTTGTAGGCCAGCACTTCCATGCCGGACAGGATCGGCGCGCCCCACTTGTTGCCGTTGATGGTCGACCAGTCGCTTTCCGAATAGACCGGGTTGATCGTGCCCCAGTTCGACAGCCGGCCGGTGTCCAGCGGCGCCAGCAGTTCGCTGTCGATGAACTGCAGGAAGCGGTGGCCGGCGACGGTGACGATGTCGGCGGTCGGGTTCGGCTGCTCGGCGGCCAGCAGGTTGAACTGCTTGCCCTGGTCATCGACCAGGCGGATGTTCACCTTGATGCCGGTGTCGGCCTCGAACTGCTCCTTGAACGACTCGGGCACGAAGTCGGCATAGGTCCAGACGTTGACCTCGCCGCCCTGCGCGCGGGCGCGGCCAATGTAGGCCGGCGAGGCAAGCGCGCCGGCGGTGGCGGCCGCGGTGCCGATGAAGCGGCGGCGGTCGATGATCAGCTTGGTCATACGTTTTTCTCCTTGTTGGTATGCGGTCTTCTGTGTTGGTCGCGGGCTCTGACGGCCCTCTGCTGCCCGGTCATGCGGAGGCCTGGTGCGGCGCGCGCCGCGGAAGCTGCCCGGTGCGCGCCGCCAGCGCAAGGTCCCCGAGCGCATACTCGCGCAGGCGCAGCGCTTCGAGAAGCGCGTTTTCGGCGGCGAAGTCGCGCCCGTACATCGCCGAGAAGATCTCGACCCCGGCCTGGTGCAGCACCGCCGGACGGCCCGCGAGCTCGCCCAGCACGACGGTCTGGCACAGCCCGTAGGGCACGTCCTCGGTCACATAGCGGCTGTCGGCGGTGGCGGGGCCGGTGCCGCCGTTGCCCTCGGCGTGCATCTGCCGGTTCATGTCCGCGATCGAGCCGACGGGGACGTGGAACGACTGGTGGAAGTGCTCGAAGATGGTCTTGACCTCCAGCCCCAGCGCCTTTGCGATCGCCAGCCGTTCCTCGTCGAGCCGTTCCAGCAGGCGGCCGACGTTGGGGGTGACGTTCTGGCCCTGGCTCCAGTCCTCGCCGCGCTCCATCCGGGTCATGTTGCCCAGGGCGATGCCCATGTGGTTCTGCGGATTGAGGTTCGACAGCGTGATCGCCAGCAACCCGTCGCGGGGCACGAACACCTCGCCGAACAGTGCGGTGCAGGTGGCCAGCGCCTGGTCCTGCCGCTCCACCGGCACGGTGCACATGTCGATGCGGGCGCGCACGGTGTTGACCTTGACGTGGGTGCCCGACTGGCGCCGACCGGTGGCGGCGGTGGTGCCCCAGGCGGTGATCGGCAGGGTCAGGCCGCGCTCCGCCAGCAGCCTGCCCAGGTAGAGGGCGCCGAACGAGCAGTGGGACGAGACGATCACCTGCTGGCCCTCGCGCAGGTGCGGGGCAAGCGCCTCCATCACCGTCTTGTGGCCATAGCCCGGCAGGGCGATCAGGATCACGTCCGCACCCTCGGCCAGCGCCTGCGCGCTGCCCGCGACGGCCGGAGAGAAGCGGCCTTCGACCGCGCCGGTGGCCTCCAGCGCGCCCTCGCCGCCAAGCTCGGTGGTGCCCTTGCCCGAGGGCGACCAGAGCGTTGCGCGGTGGCCGTTGCGCTCGACCAGCACGGCGCTGGCCATGGCGATGGAGCCTGCGCCGGCGATGCCGACGCGGATCGGATCGGTGCTCATGCGTCCACCTCGGTTCTGACGGGATCGCCGAGGACGTGCATCAGCCGGTTGGCCCAGCCGAACAGCGAAGCCGACAGGATCAGGTCGAGGATCTCGTCCTCGTCCAGCCCGGCGTCGCGCAGCGCCTGCATGTCGTCCGCATCGGCCTGCGAGGGGCAGTCGGACAGCTTGCGGGCGAAGTCGAAGATCGCCCGGTCGCGCGGGTCCAGGTCGGCGTCCGCGCCCTTTTCGAACAGCTTGTCGGTCAGCTCGGTGCTTTTTTCCAGCTGCGCGTGGCGGGCGGCGTGGACGGCGGCGCAATAGACGCAGCGGTTGACCATCGAGGCGGCCAGCGCGCCGATCTCGCGCCCGGCGCGGCCCAGCCCGCCCTTGTCGTACATGATCGCGTTGAACAGCGGCGAGCGCACCTTCAGCGACTCGACGTCATGGGCCAGCGTCAGGACGTAATCGGAAACCTTCGTGTTCGACGGCGTGACCTGAAGCGCCTCGAGCTGCGCCTCGGTCGCCTCCTCCAGGTTCACCGGGGTCACGCGCGGTTGCCAGTGCGGCACGTCGCGGGTGAACTTGTGCACGATCTTGGCCATCACGCCGCTCCCGTCATCAGTTTCAGCCCGGCGATCAGCCGAAGCTGGTAGGCGAGGAAGGCGTTCAGCTCGCACAGGCGCACGATGTCGGCGTCGGCCACGCCCGCCGCTTGCAGGGCCGAGATATCCCCGGCCGCGATGTCGCGCGGCCTGGCGGCGACCTTGTCCATGAAGGTGACGACATGTGACAGGCCAAGCGCCGCGCCGGTTTCGGCCGGGTCCGCGAGGGCGGCGAATTCGTCGCCCTGCATCCGGGCGGCATAGCGGACGGCGACGTCCCCGGCGGCGTTCAGCCGGGCGATGCGGACGGCCAGCGCGGCGCGCAGGTCGTGCGGCCAGGCGCCGGGATCGGCCGGGGCCAGCACCGCGTCCTCGGCGGTCCGGGTCATTTCCATCACCTTCGCCCGCAGGCCTACCGCGCCCGAGGCGGGGCCGCCTTCGGTCGCGCCGCCCGCGGCGACGGCGGTTGTCGTCCAGATGTCGCTCACGCCACCTTGCCTTTCTTGTCGTCTTCCGACGGCAGCTCCGTCGGCGTCCATTCTTCGCCGGTCAGTTCGGGGGTCGCATAATCCTGCATCCCCTGCCAGTGCTGTTCGACGTCCTCGGCATAGAGCCTGGCCGCGATCTCGCGCGCCAGCCACGCCGCCCCGTCCGAAACACCGGGAATGTCGCCGCTGACCTTGCCGAGGCTCGCCGTCGCGCCGTAGTTGAAGCAGTAGACATTGCCCAGCCACGGGGCCTGGCCCGGCACCTTCTCGCGGAAGGTGAAGTCGGGGTTGAGGTAGGGGAACCGGCCCAGATCGGCGTCGGCCTCGTCCGCGGGGGGCGTGTAGACGTCCTGCCACAGCTGGATCATCTCGGCCGCCGCGCCGAATTCGACGCGCTGCTTGGGGTCGGTGACGAAGCCGGTGCCGAGGATCAGGAAATCCGCAAGGTAACTGGTGCCGTCGGCGAAGTGGATGCGCACGCCGCTGCCTTCCTCGGTCACGCGGGTGGTGGCCTTGCCGAAGTGGAAACGCGCGTTCGGGTGCCGGCTGACCCGCAGGGTCGAGCCGTGCGGCGGCGGGGTCTGGGTGGCGAAGCTGTAGTGCATGAAGCGCCAGCGCCATTCGTCGGGAAGGCCCGCGTAGCCGCTGGTGAAGCCGAAGCTGCCGATGCCCATCATCTTGTTGATCGTCGGCATTTCCGGGCGGCGGATCAGGTGGCGCACCTCGGCCGCGCCATGCTCCAGCGCCTCGGCGGCGTTGTCCACGGCAGAGGCGCCGACGCCGATCACCGCGACCTTGCGGCCCTTCAGCGCGGCAAAGTCGATATCGTCCGAGCTGTGCGCCCACAGGTGCCGGGGCAGGCCCTGCATGAAGCCGGGGATGTTCGGCCGCCCGGTGCCGTCGCGCCCCGTCGCCATCACCAGCTTGCGGGTCAGGATCGTGCCCTCTGCCGCGCCCGAGACCGTCAGCCGCAGCAGGTCGCCCTGCGGTTCCACCCGGTCGACCGAGACGCCGTTCTCGATCGGCACCGCCAGCGCGTCGCGGTACCAGCGCAGGTAGTCCATCCACATCGGGCGCGGGATCCGGTGCAGCAGTTCCCACGACTTCGCGCCGAACTGGGCGCGGTACCACGCCTGGAAGGTCAGCGCACCGAGGCCGAAGGCGGGGCCGGTCAGCTGCTTGGGCGAGCGCAGCGTCTCCATCCGGGCATAGTTCAGCCACGGCCCTTCCAGCCCGGCGGGGGCGCGGTCCAGCATCCGCACCCGGTGCAGCCCGCCGGTGCGCAGCGCCAGCCACGCCACCAGGCCGCACATGCCGCCGCCGATGATCACCACGTCCTCGACCTGCCGGCCGTCCACCGCGCGCGGCGGCACCCACGCCTTGCCGGGATAGCACAGGAAGCCGAGATCCTCGTGCAGGCGGGCCGTCAGCGCCGCGAGGCCCTGGCCGTCGGTCGGGGAAGAGCTGCTGTTCGTCATGTCCGGCGGTGGTCCTTTCTCATGCGTCCTGCGCCGCGGCGCGGCCCGGCCAGACCCGGTGCAGATCGTCGATCACGAAGGCATGCACATGCCGGCGTCTGCCGCCGTCGGCCGGGTGCGCGCGCAGGTGCGGATGCTCCGGCGGCAGGTCCGGGTGGCTGTGCGCCCGTTCCGCCGGATCGTCGGCGGGCCAGGCCCGGAGCCCGGCCAGCGCCACCGCGGCACAGGCCAGGCTGAGCACCGCCATCGCCGCCCCCGGGCTTGTCACGGATCCCAGCCAGCCCGCCAGCGGATAGGCCAGCAGCCAGCCGGCGTGCGACAGCGAGAACTGCGCCGCGAAGATCGCCGGGCGGTCCGCCGACGCCGCCGAGCGCACCAGCACCAGCCCGCCGGGCGTCAGCACCATCGACGAGGCGGCGCCGAAGCCCGCCCAGAGCAGCATCAGCGCCGGCAGCGGCAGCGGCGCCAGCACCAGCAGCCCCAGCGCCGCGAACAGGAAGGCGCCGCCCGCCATCACCCCGCGCGCGGTGGCGCGGTCGAGCAGCCGGGGCACGATCAGCGCCGCCGCCGCCGCGCCGACGCCGTAGCAGCCCATCAGCAGGGTGTAGTAGCGCTCGGGCGCGCCCAGGTGCTTGCCGGCATAGACCACGGTGTTGACGATCACCCAGGCCATCGCCAGCGACAGCGCGAGGTTCAGCAGGAACAGCCCGCGCAACCGGGGCGTGCGGAAGTAGATCGTCATCCCCTTCGAGACCCGGCGCAGGAACGGCGCCTTGATCGCCGGCGCGGCGGCCGGCAGCGCGGTCACGGCCAGCGCCAGCATCGAGCCCAGGAACGCCAGCGCCGCAAGAAAGAACAGCGCGTTCGCCGGCACCAGCGTCAGCGCCAGCGCGGCGATGGCGGGGCTGAGGATCGCCTCGAGCGTGTAGGCCAGCCGCGACAGGCCCAGCGCGCGGGTATAGGTTTCCTCCTCGGGCAGCATCTCGGGCAGGGTGGCCTGGAACAGCGGCGTGAACCCCGACGAGGCGGCGAAGAACAGGAACACCAGCAGCGCGATCTGCCACGGTGCGCCGGCCAGCCCCATCGCGCCGACCATCGCCAGCCGGATCAGGTCGATGCCGACCAGCGTCGCGCGCCGCGGCAGCGGCGCCAGCAGCGTCTCGGCCACCGGCGCGATCAGCACATAGGCCACCATCTTGATCGCCAGCAGGCCGCCGAAGATCCAGCCGCCCGCGGCGACGCCGCCGAACGAGAACGCGCTCAGCGACAGCGACACGGTCATCAGCCCGATGCCGACCAGCGACAGGATCTGCGCGGCGTAGAAGGTACGGAATCCGGCGTGGCGGAAAGGCGAGCTCATCTTGCGATCGTCTCCGGTCTGGCGGTGCGCGGCGTGAAGCGCGCGGTGCGTTCGTCGACTGTGTAATGCGGGCGGTAGTCTGCGGCATCGCGCGCAAGATCGTCCACCCGCGAAATGACGAAATCCGCCTTCGCGTCGGTCATCAGCGGCGACAGGTTCAGCCGCACCCAGCCCGGCTTCTCGGTCTCGCGCCCGGCGGCTATGGCCGCCAGCATCCGGTCCGACGCCGCCCGGTCCAGCCCCAGCAGCCGGTGCGCATAGCTGCCGGCGCAGGCGCAGCCGCCGCGCGCCTGGATGCCGTGCAGGTCGGACAGCAGCCGGGTGAAGAACTGGTGGTGGACATGGCCGCCGCGCCGGTCGCGGACACGGAACGAGAACACCGGCAGGGCGGGCGCGGCGGGATTGCCCAGCAGCTCGATCGCCGGGTTGCGCGACCAGACCGACAGCGCCCGCGCGCGCAGCGCCCGCAGCCGCGCGTCCAGCCGGTCCTGGCCGATGGCCGCCTTGGCCAGCATCACCAGCGCGGCGCGGATGTCGCCGACGACATTCGGGGTGCCGCCCTCCTCGCGGTGGGCCAGGTCGCCGGAATAGACGTGCGCCCAGGGCGAGACGAAGCTGACGGTGCCGCCGCCGGGCAGGGTCGGCGTGGCGCGGCGGGCGATCGCGTCGCGGATCACCGCCACGCCCGAGGCGCCGGGCCCGCCGGCGAACTTGTGCGCCGAGAACACGATCGCGTCCTTCCGGCAGTCCGGCGCGCCGCCCATGTCCATGGCGATGTAGGGCGCGCCGCAGGCGTAGTCCCAGACCGCCAGCGCGCCGTGCGCCTTCAGCAGGCGGGTGACCGCGTCGGTGTCGGTCAGGATGCCGGTGACGTTCGACGCCGCCGAGAACGCGCCGACGATCAGCGCGGCGCCCTGCGCGGCGCGCAGTTCCGCCCGCAGCGCGTCCAGGTCCGGCCCGCCGGCCGCGGCCTCGGGGATCTCGACCACCTCGGCGCCGCTTTCGCGCCAGGGCAGCAGGTTGGAATGGTGCTCGTACGGGCCGACCAGCACCACGGCGCGGCCGCCCGCCGCGCGGACCCCGGGGATGTCCAGCAGGCCCGCGATCCGGTTCAGCCCGTGGGTCGCGCCGGCGCCCGCGAACACCACGCTGCGACCCTCGTCCGCGCCGACCAGTCGGGCGATTCGGGCGCGGCCCTCCTCGCGCAGGCGGGTGCAAAACGCGCCGCAATGGGATGCCTCGGTGTGGCTGTTGGCGTAGTAGGGCAGCACGCGGTCGCGGATGAAATCCTCGACCTGGGCCAGCGCCCGCCCCGAGGCGACATGGTCGGCGTAGACCAGCGGCCGGGCGCCGAACGGGCCGTCCACGACCGCGTCTTCGCCGATCAGCCCGTCGCGCAGCGCCGCGACCGGATCGCGGCTGGCAAGATCGCGGGTGAATTCGGCGAACAGGGACATGGATCCTCCGGGTGCTGAGCTGGCTTTCTGCGGCAATCGTCGCCGCGCCGGAGAGAGAAATCATCCCCGAAGTTTGCGTTCATCCGGCCTGAAGGCGAGGATTTGAACGCCCTAACGATCAAGAACCGGATCATGATCCCGATCTTGTCGAAAGATAGCTATCCTGCGACCCATGACGACACTTCGGTCGACAGTTCCCGCAGCGGCGGCGGACTTCGGTTCGCCGCGGCCGGCGCGGATCCGCGCCTGACCGTCCGCCGGCTTGAGGGCGCAGCACGACGTTCGGTCGGCAGCTGTGCGGTTTCCCGCCACGGCCCGGGGAGCGCGGAAACGACGTGACTTGTCGCGCGACCCGCCCATATTGCTGCGTCCGGGGCCGCGAGACCGCGCGCGCGCCGGCTTCACCCGTGCCGCCGGTCCGGTGAGCCGGCCTGAGGCCCGCCCGCGGATCGCCGCGGCGCCGGAAGTCGCCGAACCATGGAGTGCCGAGAATGCCGAACATCCTGACCCGCCGCGCCGTCCTGACCTCTGCCGGGGCCCTGGCGCTGGCGCTTGTCCTGCCCCGCCCCGGCCGCGCGGCGGTGCCTGCGATCCATGTCATGAAGGACCCGAACTGCGGCTGCTGCGCGGGCTGGATCGAGATCCTCGAGGCCGAGGGTTTCGACGTGACGACCGAGGCGGCGGTCGGCGCGCAGCTGGCGCGCTACAAGCTGGAGAACGGCATTCCGGCCGAGCTGGCATCGTGCCACACCGGCAAGGTCGAGGGCTATGTCATCGAGGGCCATGTGCCGGTGGCCGACATCCGGCGGCTGCTTTCGGAGCGCCCCGAGGCGGTCGGCCTGGCGGTGCCCGGAATGCCCTACGGCTCGCCCGGGATGGGCCCCGAGGACCAGCGCGAGGCGTTCGACGTGCTGCTGGTCCGCGCGGGCGGCGAGAGCGAAGTGTTCACGCGCTACGACGCCGCCTAGCCGTGGCGGCAGGCGGGCGGGTCTAGGCCGGCGCGGGTTCGAAATAATCCGGGAACTCGGCCTGCAGCGCGGCGACGCGGTTGATCGTGCCGGTGACATGCGCGCGCATCGCGCGCGCGGCGGCGTCCGGATCGCCGGCGGCGATGGCCTCGACGATGGCGGCGTGGGCGGTGACGATCTCGACCATCTTGCCGGCGCGCGGCAGTTCCAGCCGCTGGCAGCGGGCCAGGTGGCCCTGCCGGCGCAGCATCAGCGCGTGCAGGCCCTGCATGCCGACGGCCTCGAACAGCCCGGCGTGGAAGGCGCGGTCGAGATCGAGGAACAGCCCCATTTGCGCCGGATCGCCGAGCAGCGTCTGCTGCATCCGCACCAGGCTGCGGGCGCGGTCGCTGGCGGCCGTGTCGCGCGCGCCGGCCAGTTGCCGCACCACCTCGGTCTCCAGCGCGACGCGCAGGAAATGCGTCTCGTGCAGCTGGTGCGCGCTGATCCGCGCGACCACGGTGCGCGACTGCGGGTGGACCCGCACCAGCCCGTCCTGCTCCAGCAGCTGCAGCGCCTCGCGCACCGGCGTCTGGCTGGCGCCGTAGCCGCGCGCCAGCTCCTGCCGCGCGATGGTGGTGTCGGGCTTCAGTTCCAGATCGATGATGCGCTGCCGCAGGTCGGCGTAGATGCGGCTGGCGGCCGGGCCACCGGCCACGGCCGGGCCGCGGGCGCCAAGCGCCTGCGCGATGTCGTCCAGCGGTGGTTTCGGCGGCGATGCCATTGCTGACCTGCGGAATGCGGGGCCGGCGCCGGTGCGCCGGGTGCTGTCGTCCGGTCGCCTAGATCATTTGGCCGCGCGGGGCAACGGCGGCAACGGCGGCACCATGGGGCCCGGTGCGGCGTGCCCGGTGGCCGATCCGCGCCTAGGGGCCCGGCGGCGCGGTCTGGCGCAGCAGCCTTCGGTACCGTGCCTGACTGCCGCGCAGATGATCGCGCATGGCCAGGCGCGCGGCCTCTTCCGCGCCTTCGAGGATGGCGGCGACGATCCGTTCGTGTTCCTCGTCCAGCACGCGCTGGTATGCCGCCGGATCGGGCCCGGGCGAGCTGGCGTCCAGCGCCCGGCGCGGGATCATGCCGGGGCCGATCAGGGTCAGGAACTCGCGGAAGCGCGGGTTGTTGGTGGCGTCCGCGATCGCCAGGTGCAGCTCGAAATCCGCCTCGGCGGTGGGCTGGCCGGCGGCGGCGCGGGCGCGCACCGCCTGCAGCGCCTCGAGGATCGCCACCTCCTGCGAGGGCGAGCGGCGCTGCGCCGCCAGCGCGGCGGCCTCGCACTCGACGGCGGTGCGCAGCTCCAGCATCTCGATCATCGACGACACCCGCGCCGGATCGACGGTCCGGAACGGCAGCGCGACCGGTTCCGGCGGCGGCAGCACGAAGACGCCGGCGCCCTGCCGCGGCTCGACCAGGCGGTCGGCGCGCAGCGTCGCGATCGCCTCGCGGACCACGGTGCGGCTGACGTTGAACTCCGCGGTCAGCCGTGCCTCGCTGGGCAGCCGGTCGCCGGGGCGGTAGCGGCCGCTGTCGATCTGCCGGCGCAGCGCCTCGGTGGTCGACGCCACCAGCGTCCTGCCCCCGGATCTGGATGCGGTTCCGGTCATGGTCCCGCCCGGTCAGACGCCATGGGCGTGCCGGGCCGATCCGGCTCCCGTGCTGCCGGGAGACGCGCGCCCGGGGTCGCGGCGCGCGCGCGGGTCACGTCACCGGGGCCGGGTTGAACAGCGCCAGCGCGTTGCCGATGCGGTGCCGCTCGGCCCAGGTCGGGGCGCCGCTGGCGACGGCGAGGATGTGCTCGAACATCTCCTCGCCCATCTGCTCGATGCTGCGCGCGCCGCTGGCAATCGGGCCGGCGTCGATGTCCATCAGGTCGTGCCAACGGCGCGCCAGCTCGGTGCGGGTGGCGATCTTGATCACCGGCATCGCCTCGAGGCTGTAGGGCGTGCCGCGTCCGGTGGTGAAGGCGTGGATCGTCGCTCCCGCCGCCAGCTGCAGCGTTCCGCAGACGAAGTCGCTGGCCGGCGTCGCGGCATAGAGCAGCCCCTTGCCCGCCGCCCGCTCGCCCGGCGCGAGCACGCCCGAGATCGGCGAGCGGCCGGACTTGACGATCGAGCCCATCGCCTTTTCGACGATGTTCGACAGCCCGCCGGCCTTGTTGCCGGGGGTGGTGTTGGCCGAGCGGTCGACCGCGCCGCGGGCCAGGTAGGCGTCGTACCACGCCATCTGGTCGATCAGCGCCTGCGCCACCTCGGGGGTGGCGGCGCGCGCGGTCAGCTGGGCGATGCCGTCGCGCACCTCGGTGACCTCCGAGAACATCACCGTGCCGCCGGCGCGCACGATCAGATCGCTGGCATGGCCCAGCGCCGGGTTGGCGGTGACGCCCGAGAACGCGTCGCTGCCGCCGCACTGCACGCCCAGCACCAGGTCCGAGACAGGGCAGGGCGTGCGCCGGCGCCGGTCCAGCGCCGCCAGATGGGTCTCGGCCTCGGCCATGATCGCGGTGATCATCGCCTCGAAGCCGATGTGCGCCGGGTCCTGCAGGGTGACGAGGCCGGCATCGGGCAGGTTCAGCCGCTCGGGCTGCAGCTTTTCGCAGCCGAGGCTGACGATCAGCGCGCGGCCGCCGAAGTTCGGGTTGCGCGCGATGTTGGCCAGCGTGCGGATCGGGATCGCCGCGTCCACCGCCTCGATCGCCACGCCGCAGCCGAAGATGTGTTCCAGCGCCACCACGCCGTCGACATTGGGAAAGCGCGGCAGCAGCTCGTCGCGGATCCGCCGCACCGCGTGCTCGACCACGCCCGAGACGCATTGCACCGTCGTCGTCACCGCCAGCAGGTTGCGGGTGCCGACGCTGCCGTCGGCGTTGCGGTAGCCGTCGAAGGTGCGGCCCTCGACCGGCGGCCCGGCGGGGGCGTTGCGGGTGCAGACCGGAAGCGCGTCCAGCCCCGGTGCCTGCGGCAGGTGCAGCCGCCGCTCGTTCACCCAGCTGCCGGCCGGCAGGTCCTCGGCGGCGTGGCCGATCACCACGTCGTAGCGGCGCACCGGATCGCCCTGCGCCAGATCCTGCAGCGCCACCTTGTGACCCTGCGGCACACGCTCGCGCAGCCGCGGGCCCGAGGGGATCCGGGTGCCGGCCTCGAGCCCGAAGTCGTTGGCGACGATCGCCACGTTGTCGGCGGGGTGCATGCGGATGACGCGCGGGGCGTCGGGGGGGTGCTGAACCGTCATGTCCGGGATCCTCTCAGGATTTCGGCCGCGCGCAGCACCGGTCGGGCCGGTGCCTGCGCGCTTCGGCCGTCGTCGCGGGCGTCGCAGCCGGCGGCAGGTGAACGGCATTCTGGCCGGCAGGGTGCATGTCGGCAGCGGCAGTACCAGGTCGTTGGCGATAAATTTGTATGATGACTTCGCCCGGCGTCACCACCGGAACGGTGACCGGGCGCAAAGTGCGCCGGAGCGATATCATGTCATGCGCCCCTTTCGAAAAAAGCGTCGCCGCATTGTTCGACAGTGCTGCCACCGGCTTGCCAATCTGTCAAACAGACAATAGGAGGATTGCGGAAATAAGTATGACAAGCGGGCGTGCCCGGCCGGGCGCCGCCGCGATCGAAA
Organism: Halovulum marinum; assembly: GCF_009697225.1. Lineage (GTDB taxonomy): Bacteria > Pseudomonadota > Alphaproteobacteria > Rhodobacterales > Rhodobacteraceae > Halovulum > Halovulum marinum. The sequence continues at coordinate 113,860 of NZ_WIND01000004.1, read as the reverse complement.
TGAAGGATGACGTGCCGGCCCCGCTGTGCGAGAGGCCGAACGTCCTGGGACCGTCGACGCCGGCGGCGCGCGCGATGTGACGCCGGCGGGGCTGACCGCGACCCTGCCCGGCGCGCCGGGCGGCCGCGGACCCATCCGGCCCCGGAAAACGGGGCGCCTGGACATGCCGCGGATGCGGCAGGCGGCGCCGGCCGTCCTGCCGGACCGGGCCGGCACCGGGACGAGACGACTGCGAGGGAAAGGACAACGGCATGAAGCGACTTCTGATCACCGGCGCCGCGGGCGGGCTGGGCACGGCGATGCGCACGCGCCTTGCGCACATGGCCGACACGCTGCGGCTGTCGGACATCGCCGACATGGGTGCGGCAGGGTCGAACGAGGAACTGGTGCGTTGCGATCTGAGCGACGCCGCCGCCGTCGACGCGCTGGTCGAGGGCTGCGACGGGATCGTGCATTTCGGCGGCGTCTCGGTCGAGAAACCCTGGTCGATGATCCGCCCGGCCAACATCGACGGCCTGTACAACCTGTACGAGGCGGCGCGCAAGCACGGTCAGCCGCGGATCGTCTTCGCCAGCTCGAACCACGCCATCGGCTTCTACAGGCAGACCGAGCGCATCGACGCGCGGGCGCCGACCCGGCCCGACGGGCTGTACGGCGTCTCGAAGGTGTTCGGCGAGGCGCTGGCCAGCATGTACCATGACAAGTTCGGGCAGGAGACGGCGATCGTGCGCATCGGCTCGTCCTTCCCCGAGCCGAAGAACGTGCGGATGCTATCCTCCTGGCTCAGCTACGCCGATTTCGTGCGCCTGATCGAGCGGGTGTTCATGGTGCCGCGGCTGGGCTGCCCGGTGATCTACGGCGCCTCGGCCAACAGCGCCGGCTGGTGGGACAACGCCCACGCCTCCTATCTGGGCTGGGTGCCGCAGGACAACGCCGAAACCTTCCGCGAGGGGGTCGAGGCGCAGGGCGGCCGGCCCGCCGCCGACGACCCCGACGCCGTGTTCCAGGGTGGCAGCTTCACCGCCGACGGCATCCACGAGGACTGAGGCCGCGCGCGGCCCGTCCCAGGCATCATCAGAAAGGCACCTTCATGATCGATCCTCTCGACCTGCGGGACATCGTCCGCTCGGGTCTGCTGTCCTTCCCCGTCACTCCGTTCGACGGGCAGGACGCGTTCAATCCGCACGCCTTCTCAGCGCATCTGGAATGGCTGGCGCCGCACCCCGTGGCCGGGCTGATCGTCGCCGGCGGCACCGGCGAGCTGTTCTCGCTGACCCCGGCCGAGGTGGTCGCGGTGGTCCGCACCGCCAAGGCGGCGCAGAAGGGCAAGCCGGTCATCGCCGGCTGCGGCTACGGCACCCGTCTGGCCTGCGAGATGGCCGAGGGCATCGAGGCCGCCGGCGGCGACGGCATCCTGCTGTTGCCGCACTATCTGATCGGCGCGCCGCAGGACGGCATCGCCAACCACATCCGTGCGGTCTGCGCGGCGACGAAAATGGGGGTGATCGTCTACAACCGCGGCCAGTCGGTGGTCTCGGCCGAGACGCTGGCGCGGCTGGCCGACGATTGTCCGAACCTGATCGGCTTCAAGGACGGCACCGGCGACATCGACACCGTGCGCCGGATCACGATCCAGAACGGCGACCGGCTGGCCTATATCGGCGGCATGCCGACGCACGAGCTGTTCGCCCAGGCGTTCCGCGGCGCCGGCGTGGACACCTATTCCTCGGCGGTGTTCAACTTCGTGCCGGAAACCGCGCTGAGGTTCCACGCCGCCTTCAGCGCCGGCGACGACGCCACCTGCGCGCGGATGCTGACCGAGTTCTACTATCCCTTCGCCCGGATCCGCGACCGCAAGACCGGCTACGCCGTTTCGGCGATCAAGGCCGGCGTCGCGCTGCGCGGCTTCGACACCGGCCCGGTGCGCCCGCCGCTGACGGACCTGACCGAAGAAGAGCGCGCGATGATGGCCGAGCTGATCGACGGCCGCGCCTGACCCGTGCCGGCGCGCCGCGCCCCCCGGTGCGGCCGCGCCCCATGCCGCACCATTTGCCGCACCCCGCCGGCGATCTATGATCCCCCCGGATCAAAGAGGGGCGGCGCGATGACCACGACCACCGAGAACCGGATCGAACGTTTCCGGGGCCTCGGCCAGTTGCCGCCCGCGCTGCGCGCCGGTCTGGTGGCGGGCAGCCGGATCGTCGAGGTGCCCGGCGGCAGCAAGGTGTTCGCGCCGGGCCGGTCCGCCGACAACCTGCTGCTGCTGCTCGACGGCACGGTGCGCGTGCAGCAGCGGTCCGACACCGGGCCCGCCGTGTTCCGCTATCGCGTGCGCGCCGGCGAAAGCTGCGTGCGGACCACCGCCTGCATGCTGGCGTTCGAGGACTGCTCGGCCAACGGCGTGGCCGAGACCGACGTGCGCGCCGTGGCGATCCCGCGCGCGACCTGCGACAGTCTGGCGGACGCATGACCCGCTATCTGCCGATTCTGGAATGGGGCCGCGACTATACCCGCGCGGCGCTGTCGCGCGACCTGCTGGCGGCGGTGATCGTCACGATCATGCTGATCCCGCAGTCGCTGGCATACGCGCTGCTGGCCGGACTGCCGCCCGAGGCGGGGATCTATGCCTCGATCGTGCCGATCCTGCTTTACGCGGTGTTCGGCACCAGCCGGGTGCTTGCGGTCGGGCCGGTGGCGGTGGTCTCGCTGATGACCGCCGCCGCGATCGGCCAGGTGGCGCAGCAGGGTACCGCCGGCTACGCGGTCGCGGCGCTGACGCTGGCGGGCCTGTCGGGCGCGATGCTGCTGGCGATGGGCCTGCTCCGGCTGGGGTTCCTGGCGAACTTTCTCAGCCATCCGGTGATCGCGGGCTTCATCTCGGCCTCGGGGATCCTGATCGCCGCCAGCCAGCTCAAGCATATCCTGGGCATATCGGCCGAGGGGCACACGCTGATCGAGCTGGCCGGCGCGCTGCTGGCAAATTTGGGACAGTTCAACCCGATCACGCTGGCGATCGGCGTGCTGGCGACCGGATTCCTGTTCTGGGTGCGTGCGCATCTCAAGCCGACGCTGCGGCGGGCCGGCCTGCCGCCGCGGCTGGCGGACGTGATCGCCAAGGCCGGGCCGGTCGCCGCCGTCGCCGCCAGCACCGCCGCGGTCTGGGCGTTCGGGCTGGACGGGCAGGGCGTCCGGATCGTCGGCCCGGTGCCGCAGAGCCTGCCGCCCTTCACCCTGCCCGGCTTTGCGCCGGAACTGGTGCGGCAGCTGCTGCTGCCGGCGCTGCTGATCTCGATCATCGGCTTCGTCGAATCGATCTCGGTCGCGCAGACGCTGGCCGCCAGGCGCCGCCAGCGGATCGACCCGGACCAGGAGCTGATCGGCCTGGGCGCGGCGAACATCGGCGCGGCCTTCAGCGGCGGCTACCCGGTCACCGGCGGCTTCGCGCGTTCGGTGGTGAACTTCGACGCGGGCGCCGAAACGCCGGCGGCGGGCGCGTTCACCGCCCTCGGGCTGGCGGTCGCCGCCGTCGCGCTGACGCCGCTGGTCTACTATCTGCCCAACGCCACGCTGGCGGCCACGATCATCGTCGCCGTTCTCGGCCTGGTCGATCTGTCGATCCTGAGCAAGACCTGGCGCTATTCCCGGGCCGATTTCACCGCCGTCGCGTCGACGATCGCACTGACGCTGGCGTTTGGGGTGGAGATCGGAGTGTCCGCGGGCGTGCTGGCTTCGATCGTCCTGCACCTGCTGAAGACCTCGAAGCCGCATGTGGCCGAGGTCGGGCTGGTCCCGGGCAGCCAGCATTTCCGGAACATCAACCGGCACAAGGTCGAAACCGACCCGGCCCTGGTGACCCTGCGGGTGGACGAGAGCCTGTACTTCGTCAACGCCCGGTTCCTCGAGGATCTGCTGGTGCGGCGCGTGGCAGATCACCCCGAGATCCGCAACGTCGTGCTGATGTGCTCGGCGATCAACGAGATCGATTACTCGGCGCTGGAAAGCCTCGAAGCAATCAACGCGCGCCTGACCGAGCAGGGCATCGGCCTGCACCTGTCTGAGGTGAAGGGGCCGGTGATGGACCGGCTGCGGGCGACGCACTTCCTGGACGGCCTGAACGGGCGGGTTTTCCTGTCGCAATACGATGCCTGGGCGGCGCTGGCGACCGCGCCGGGGGCGGCGCGCGACGGGGCGGCCGCCGGCGGGGGCTGATCGGACGGCCGCCGCACCGGGCGACTGTAAGGGGCGCCGGGCCGGGCGACGGTGCCTGGACCGGCGGTCAGGCGGCTTTCCGCATCTTGGCGTCTATGTCCGCCGCGCTGTGCCGCTCGGGCACCTGCCCGGACGGGTCGCCGGAGAACGTGTTGACCTTGCGGCCGCGCTGCACCGCCGGGCGGCCCGCGATTTCGGCGGCCCAGCGCTGCACATGCTGGTACTCGTGCACCGACAGGAACTCGGCGGCGCCGTAGAGCTGCCCGCGCACCAGATTGCCGTACCAGGGGAAGGTGGCGATGTCGGCGATGCTGTAGTCGTCGCCGGCCAGGAACCGGCGTTCGGCGAGATTGCGGTCCAGCACGTCCAGCTGGCGCTTCGCCTCCATCGCGAAGCGGTTGATCGGGTATTCGAGCCGCTCGGGCGCGTAGACATAGAAATGCCCGAAGCCGCCGCCCAGGTACGGGGCCGATCCCTGCAGCCAGAACAGCCAGTTCAGCGCCTCGGTGCGCGCGGCAGGCTCCTGCGGCAGCAGCGCGCCGAACTTCTCGGCGAGGTAGAGCAGGATCGCGCCCGATTCGAACACCCGCAGCGGCGCGTCGCCGCTGCGGTCGACCAGCGCCGGGATCTTCGAGTTCGGGTTGATGTCGACGAAGCCGCTGCCGAACTGCTCGCCCTTGCCGATCCGGATCAGCCAGGCGTCGTACTCGGCGCCGGCGTGGCCGAGGGCCAGCAGCTCTTCGAGCATGATCGTGACCTTCTGCCCGTTCGGCGTGCCCTGCGAGTACAGCTGCAGCGGGTGTACCCCGACCGGCAGTTCGCGGTCGTGCGTCGATCCGGCCACGGGACGGTTGGTGCTGGCGAACTCGCCGCCATTGGCGGCGTCCCAGGTCCAGATATCCGGCGGCGTGTACTCGGTCGAATCGGTCATCGGGACCTCACTTCCCTCGGTCATCTTTCGTCGGCGGTCGGCGGTCGGCGGTCGGCGGTCGGCGGTCGGCGGGCGAAAAAGGGCGCTGCAAGATGCGCGCCCCCGATCACCCGGTCAGATGGTGGCGTTCCGGCGTGTTTCAACCGGCCCGCGGGCACGGCCGATCAAACGACTTCACGATCGGGTCATCCGCCGGGCCGCGGCAGCGGCCCGGTGCGGTGCAGCGATACCGTCAGCCCGCCATGCGCGACCGGCGCCCCCGGCGGCAGCAGCGGCAGCCCGGTCGCCTTCGCCAGTCCGCCGTCGCTGGTGACGATGCCGACGCGCCAGCCCGAGAAACGCGCCATCAGCACCTGCCCCAGCGCGCCGTAAAGACCGAACAGCTGCTTGCGGTTGCCGATCCGCGCGCCGTAGGGCGGGTTGACGATCACCAGCCCCGGCGGACCCTCGGGGCGCACCAGATCGCCCAGCGCGCGGCGCTGGAAGTCGGTGACATCGGCGACGCCCGCCCGCGCGGCGTTCTGCGTGGCCGCGCGGATCGCGCCGTCGTCCCGGTCCGAGCCGTGAAAGCGCAGCTCGGTCTGGCGCGGGGGGGCCTGCTTCCGCATCGCCGCCCAGGCATCCGGGTCGAAGCTTGCAAGCTGCTGGAAGGCGAAGTCGCGGTCGCGGCCGGGGTGCAGTCCCAGCGCGATCTCGGCGGCCTCGATCACGAACGTGCCCGAGCCGCACATCGGGTCCAGCACCGGCGCGGTGCCGTCATGGCCGCACTGGCGCAGGAACAGCGCGGCCAGCGTCTCGCGCATCGGCGCCTTCACCACCGCCTGCTTGTGGCCGCGCTTGTGCAGCGGCTCGCCCGAGGTGTCGACGCTCAGCGTCACCCGGTTGTCGTCGATCCGTGCGCGCACGGTCACCGGCGCGTCGGCGGCGATGATTGTGCCCAGGCTATCGCTGATCGCCGTCTCGATCCGGCTTTGCGCCGCGCCGGCGTGGTAGATCCTGGACTTCCGGGTCGTGACCTCGACCCGCACCGGCACGTCCGGGCGCAGCACCTGATGCCAGGCCAGCTTGCGCGCCCGCTTGTCCAGCTGCGCCGGGTGGAAGGCCATGAACTCGGCAAAGCGGGCCAGCACCCGGCCCGGCCCGCGCAGCTCCAGGTTGGCGCGCCAGACGTCGGGCCAGCCGCCCAGGAAGGTCACGCCGCCCGGCACGGTTTGCGGGTCCGGAAAGCCGGCGGCAGCGGCCTCGTCGCGCGCGGCGTCCTCCAGCCCCGGCGGGACCGCCAGGAAGATCTCGAACCGATCGCTCATTGCAGCCCGGCACGGTCCAGAATGCCGCCGCCGCAGCCGCGGCGGACCGGGCGCGCCGCGCGCAGCAGATCGCCCAGATCCGCGCCGGCGTCGATGCGCCCGCGGGTGTACAGCTTGACCTCGGCGATCAGCGTGCGGCCGCCGTCGCGGTCGCAATCCACCTGCACCCGGTCGCCCGCGCCGCGCCCGAAGGCGCTGTCGAAGGCGGCGCGCAGCGCGCCCGTCTCAATGTATTCGCCCGAGCGGCCGTGCAGGAACGCCGCCACCTGCGACGCCTGCAGCTGGTCCCACAGCAGCAGCGTGTCGGTGAAATATTCCTCGGCCCCGCCGGCGCCGCGGTGGCAGGTGCCATGCTTGATCCACTGGTGCCGGTGCAGCTGGCTTTCCGCGCCCGGCATGGCGCGCACCAGCCGTTCGGCGGTGCCGCGGGTAAGCGCCAGCCGCGGCAGGTCGCGCCAGCGGCCGGCCTCGTCCGTGGCCCGGTCGCGGGGCGCGACGCCGCAATATGTTCCCTCGGGCCACAGCCCGTGCACCGACAGCCGGGCCGAGGCGTCGGGCAGCCGGCCCGCGTTCAGCCGTTCGCATTCCGGCACGCGGCTGCGGTATTCGCAGAACGTCGGCTGCCAGGACAGCGCCAGGACATGCGCGCGCGCCTCGTCCGGCGCCTGCGGCACGGCCGGTGCGGCGGCGGCCGCGCGGCTGCCGCAGTCGACGGGCACCCAGCGCCTCTCGGACACCGGCGCGCCGGGCACCAGCACCTGATAGTGGTCGCCGCCCCTGGCGTTCAGCCCCAGCAGGGCATAGTCCCGCCCCGGCTCCAGCCGCACGTCGCCGGGGTTGGTGCCCTTGTTCTTCGACAGATACGCCGCGCAGGCGTCGACGGCGGTCAGCCGGCCGTCCAGCGCCTCGAAGGCGGCGGCGGGCAGCGGCAGCAGGGCGATCAGCAGGGCGAGCAGGCGCATCGGCGGGTCCTTGGCGGTTCGCGTCAGCCATAGCGCAGCAGGGCGGCGCGCGCCATTGCCTGTCCGCCCGCGCCGCCCTAGGATCGCGCGCACTTCGCAGGAGAGTTCATGCGCGCCATCGTCATCCACGCCGCCGGGGACCTGAGGATCGAGGACCGGGACGCGCCCGCGCCGGGCCCGGGCGAGGTCGCGATCCGGCTGGCCACGGGCGGCATCTGCGGCTCGGACCTGCACTACTACAACCACGGCGGGTTCGGGACCGTGCGGCTGAAGCAGCCGATGATCCTGGGTCACGAGGTCGCCGGCCACGTCGCCGCGCTGGGCGCGGGCGTCGACGGGCTGGTGCCGGGCGATCTGGTCGCGGTCTCGCCCTCGCGGCCCTGCGGGTCGTGCAGGTTCTGCGCCGAGGGGCTGCCGAACCACTGCCTGAACATGCGCTTCTACGGCTCGGCGATGCCGTTCCCGCACGTCCAGGGCGCGTTCCGCCAGCATCTGATCGCGGACGCCGGGCAATGCGTGCATGCCGGCGGGCTGACGGCGGGGCAGGCCGCCACCGCCGAGCCGCTGTCGGTCTGCCTGCACGCCGCGAAGCAGGCGGGCGACATGCTGGGCAAGCGGGTGCTGGTCACCGGCTGCGGGCCGATCGGGGCGCTGATGATCCTGGTCGCGCGCCGCGCCGGGGCGCGGCAGATCGTCGTGACCGACCTGTCGGACAACGCGCTGGACTACGGCCGCAAGGCCGGGGCGGACCTTGCCCTGAACACCGGGTCCCAGCCAGATGCGCTGGAGCCGTTCACCGCCGACAAGGGCGATTTCGACCTGCTGTTCGAATGCTCCGGCGCCGCGCCCGCTCTGGCCTCCGGAATCGCGGCTGTGCGGCCCCGCGGCGTGGTCGTGCAGCTTGGCATGGGCGGCGACATGGCGCTGCCGATGCAGCAGATCACCGCGAAGGAGCTGACGCTGAAGGGCTCGTTCCGCTTTCACGCGGAATTCGCCACCGCCGTTTCGATGATGCGCGCCGGGCTGCTCGACACCGCGCCGCTGATTTCGCATACCCTGCCGCTGGACCGGGCGGGCGAGGCGTTCGCGCTGGCCTCGGACCGGGCGCGGGCGATGAAGGTACAGATCGATTTCGCCTGACCGGCGACAACTTCAAGAGGAAAGACATGGCCGAGATCGGACTGGTAGGGCTGGGCACCATGGGGGCCGCGCTGGCGTCGAACATTGCCGACAAGGGGTTCGACATCGCCGTCTACAACCGCACCACCTCGGTCACGGAGGAGTTCGTGGCGGGTGCGGGCGACCTGGCGCCCAAGCTGACGGGCACCGGGACGCTGGAAGAGTTCGTCGCCGCCATCGACAGGCCCCGCGCGATCATCCTGATGGTGCCGGCGGGCGAGGCTGTCGACGCGATGATCGCGCAACTGCGCCCGCTGCTGGATGACGACGACCTGCTGATCGACGCCGGCAACGCCAATTTCCACGACACCCGCCGCCGCGCCGCCGAGGCCAAGGCGCAGGGCGTGCCGTTCCTGGGCATCGGCGTCTCGGGCGGCGAGGAGGGCGCGCGGCACGGGCCCTCGATCATGGGCGGCGGCGCGAAATCCGGCTGGGACCGGGTCGCGCACATCCTGACCGCGATCGCCGCCAGGTTCGGCGACACGCCCTGCGCCACCTGGATGGGCGAGGATGGCGCGGGTCATTTCGTCAAGACCGTGCACAACGGCATCGAATACGCCGACATGCAGATGATCGCCGAGGTCTACGGCATCATGCGCGACGGCCTGGGCATGGACGCCGGCGCGATCGCCGGGGTGTTCCGGCGCTGGAACGCGGGGCCGCTGGCGTCCTACCTGATCGAGATTTCCGGCAAGGTCGCGGCCACCACCGACGCGAAGTCGGGCAAGCCGCTGCTGGACGTGATCCTGGACAGCGCCGGCCAGAAGGGCACCGGCCGCTGGACCGCGATCGAGGCGCTGCACCTGGCCGCGCCCGCCACCGCGATCGAGGCCGCCGTCGCCGCGCGCAACCTGTCCTCGCGGCTGGAGGAACGCAAGACGGGCGAGGCGATCTTCGGCGCCGCGCCGCAGAAGGTGGACGGCGACATCGTCGACGATCTGGAGCAGGCGCTGCTGGCGGGCAAGATCGCCTGCTATGCGCAGGGCTTCGGCCTGCTGGCGGCGGCCTCCGGGCAGTTCGGCTGGGACCTGCCGCTGCCCGGCATCGCGCGGGTCTGGCGCGCCGGCTGCATCATCCGCTCGGCGATGCTGGACGACATGGCCACTGCGCTGACCGAGACCCCGGACGAGAACCTGATGTTCGCGCCGTTCTTCGCGCAGCGGCTGAAGGACAGCCACGGCGCGCTGCGCAAGGTGGTCTCGACCGCCGCGCTGACGGGAAATCCGGCGCCGGCGCTGGGCGCGGCGCTGGCCTATTTCGACACCATGCGCACCGCGCGGGGCACCGCGAACATGATCCAGGGGCAGCGCGACTTCTTCGGGCTGCACGGTTTCCAGCGGCTGGACGCGACAGGCGCGCACCACGGCCCCTGGGCCGGGTAAGCGCGCCTTACGACAGGTGCCTGAGCGCGGTGTAGGCCGCGCGGTAGCGTTCGTGCGCCTCGGCGAAGGCCGGGGCAAGCGCCTGCACCGGCTCGATGGTGCGGGCGATTTGCGGCGGGGTGGCGATGTCCGCCCCCGCCCCGGTCGCCGCCATCAGGCCCAGCCGCGCCGCGCCGAAGGCGGCGCCGAAATCGCCGGCCGCAGGCACCTCGACCGGCACGCCCATCGCCGTCGCGATCGCCGTCAGCCAGTAGTCCGAGCGGCTGCCGCCGCCGACGGCGATCAGCCGGTCGATCCGGGTGCCGGTGGCGGCCAGCGCCTTGTGGCAGTCGCTCAGCGCGAAGGTCACGCCCTCCAGCACCGCGCGGGTCAGCGCCTGCCGGTCGGCGGCGTGCTCCAGCCCGATCATCGCGCCGCGCACCTGCGCGTCGTTATGCGGCGTCCGTTCGCCGCCGAGATAGGGCAGGAACAGCGTCCGGCCGGGGGCCTGCAACTCGCCCAGATTGCCGGTCAGCTCGGCGGCCGTCGCGCCGGTAATCTTCGCATACCATTCCAGCGCGTCGGTCGCGGCAAGGATCACGCCCATCTGGTGCCAGGTGCCCGGCACCGCATGGCAGAAGGTATGCACGGCGGTCGCCGGATCGGGGCTGTAGGCGTCCGAGGCGGCGAACAGCACCCCCGAGGTGCCGAGGCTGACGAACGCCTGCCCGGCATGCACCACGCCCACGCCGATGGCCGAAGCGGCGTTGTCGCCGCCGCCGCCGGCGATCACGACCTCGCCGGTCATGCCCCAGCGCTCGGCCAGGGCCGGGCGCAGCGCACCGGAAACCTCGGAGCCTTCGACCAGCCGGGGCATGTGATCGCGCGACAGCCCGGATTTCGCCAGCAGCGCGTCGGACCAGTCCCGCGCGCCGGTGTCCAGCCAGCTGGTGCCGGCGGCGTCGGACATCTCGCCCGCCGCCTCGCCGGTCAGCCACAGCCGCAGGTAATCCTTGGGCAGCAGCACCTTGGCGGTGCGCGCGAAGATCCCGGGCTCGTTGCGCCTGACCCATTCCAGCTTGGGCGCGGTGAAGCCCGGAAAGACGATGTTGCCCGAGACCCGGCGCCAGTCCGCGTCGGCGTCCATTTCGGCCGCCTCGACATGGCTGCGCGTGTCGTTCCACAGGATGCACGGCCGCAGCACGTCGCCCGAGGCATCGACCAGCGTTGCCCCGTGCATCTGCCCCGACAGGCCGATGCCGCGCACGTCCTTCAACGAATGGGCGGCGGCCACCTTGTCCAGCGCCTGCGAGGCGGCGGCGACCCAGTCCGCCGGGGACTGCTCCGACCAGCCGGGATGCGGGCGCGCGACGGTCAGCGGCGCGCTGGCCTCGGCCAGCGGGGCCTGGTCGGGACCGATCAGCAGCACCTTGACCCCCGAGGTCCCAAGATCGATCCCGATATACATCACGCGGCCCTTTCCGGTTTCTTGCCCATGATGATCATGCTCAGGATGTCGTCCTCTGTCACGTCCTCGACGCGCTCGGTGCCGATCAGCCGGCCGTTCTTCATCACCGAGACGCGGTCGCACAGCTCCATCATCTCGCGGGTGTCGTGGCTGATCAGGAAGATGCCCAGCCCCTGCCTTTTCAGCTCCTGGATCAGGTCTGCGACCATCTTTGTCTCGTGCACGCCCAGCGCCGCGGTGGGCTCGTCCATGATCAGGATGCGGGCGTTGAAGTACACCGCGCGGGCGATTGCGACCGATTGCCGCTGGCCGCCCGACAGGGCGCTGACCGGCTCCTTGATCTTGCGGAAGTTGGGGTTGAGCCGCGCCATGATCCTGCGCGTCTCGGCCTCCATCTTGGCGTCGTTCACCAGGCCCAGCGGGGTGACGATCTCGCGTCCCAGGAACAGGTTCGAGGGCGCGTCGAGATTGTCGGCCAGCGCCAGCGTCTGGTAGATCGTCTCGATGTTGTGGTGGCGCGCGTCGCGCGGGCTGTTGATCGTCACCTTTTTGCCCTCGATCAGGATCTCGCCCGAATCCGCGCGGTAGGCGCCGGACAGGATCTTGATCAGCGTCGACTTGCCGGCGCCGTTGTGGCCCAGCAGGCCGACGACCTCGCCGGGGTAGAGGTCGATCGACACGTGGTCGACGGCGCGCACGCCGCCGAAGGCGATCGAGATGTCGCGCATCTCGACAAGCGGGGTGGTCTGATCCGGGGTCATGAGCGTGCTCCGGTGCGCTTGCGATAGATGATGTCCACCAGGACGGCGAGGACCAGCACCGCGCCGACGACGATGTTCTGCAGCGGCGCATCGACCCCGACCATGGCCATGCCCGACTGCAGCGACTGCATGATCAGCGCGCCCAGGATGGCGCCGTAGATCGTGCCGATGCCGCCCGCCAGCGCGGTGCCGCCGATCACCGCGGCGGCGATCACGCGCAGCTCGTCCAGAATGCCGATGTCGTTCGAGTGATTGGTCAGTCGGGCCGAGGCGACCACCGCCGACAGCGCGCAGAGCGCGCCCATGATGGCGAAGATCTTGACCGTCAGCAGCCGGGTGTTGATCCCCGACAGCTCGGCCGCGTCGGGGTTGCCGCCGGTGGCGAAGATGTAGCGGCCCAGACGGGTGCGCCTGGCGACCACGGTCATCACGATCGCGATCACGATCAGCAGCAGCACCGAATAGGGCAGCCCGTACGCCTCGGTATAGCCTTCCGGCAGGGTCTCGCCGCGGGCCTCGAAGTTGCGGCGCAGCCGGGCGGCGGGCACCTGGTACGAGTTCAGGATCCAGATGAAGCCCAGGATCACCGCCGAGACGATGCCGGCAAGGGTGATCTCGGCCCACATCGGCTTGACCGGGAAGTCGTGCGCGACCTTGTTGCGCCGCGCCGAGAACAGCAGCCAGACGGCGGCGGCGCAGCCGACCAGGCCGACGATCCAGCTGCCGGTGGTGCCCAGGGTGCCGTTGATGCCGCCGAACTTGCGGAAGGTCTCGTCCAGCGGGCCGATGGTCTGGCCGCTGGTCAGATACCAGGCGACGTTGCGCCAGACCAGCAGCCCGCCCAGCGTCACGATGAAGGCGGGGATCGCCAGATAGCCGACCAGCCAGCCGTGGAAGGCGCCGATCGCGACGCCGGTCGCAAGGCCGACGGCGATGGCGATCCAGGCGGTCGCCGGGTGGCCCAGCCCCAGGCCCAGCCATTCGGGCAGCACCAGCGTCTGCGTCATCGCCATCACCGCCGAGGCGGTCGCCAGCAGCGAGCCGACCGAAAGGTCGATGTGCCGGGTGACGATGACGAACACCATGCCGGTGGCCATGATCGCGACGCTGACCGTCTGGATCGTCAGGTTGAAGATGTTGCGCGGCGTCAGGAAGCGGCCGTCGGTGATCAGGTGGAAGCCCACCGCCAGCACCACGAAGGCGCCGATCATGCCCAGCAGGCGGGTGTCCAGTTCCAGCGTTTCGAAGATGTTGCGGCGCCGGGGCGCCGGCGCGTCGGCAATTTGCGTGTCGCTCATGACGATGTCCCGAAGGGTTCGGGGCGGCCGCCCGCGCGGGACGGCCGCCGGTCACAGGGTCGGTGGCTCAGCCGCCCGGCGTCAGTTGCAGGGCGAGGGGCCGTTCTCGACGCCCTGGCACAGCGCGTCCTTCTCGATCCAGCCCGCGTCCACGACCACGTCGAGGTTCTCGGCCGTCACCGGCACCGGCTTGAGGAACTTCGCCCACAGCGTGGTGCCGCCGGGAGAGGTCCACTGCTCGGCGCCCTCGATGTCGGACATCTCGGTGCCGTTCGCCATCGCCACGGCGATCTCGCCCGCGGCCTTGCCCAGCTCGCGCGCGTCCTTCCAGACGCTGACCGTCTGCGTGCCCCTGGCGACGCGGTTCAGCGCTGCGTGGTCGCCGTCCTGGCCGGACACCGGGATGCCCTCCATGCCCTGCGCGGTCAGCGCGGCGACGACGCCGCCGGCGGTGCCGTCGTTCGAGGCGACGACCGCGTCGACGTCGTTGTCCTGCGCGGTCAGGATCTGCTCCATGTTGCGCTGCGCGTTGGCGGGCAGCCAGCCGTCGGTGTAGGCCTCGCCGACGATGGTGATGGCGCCGCTGTCGATCGCCTCCTGCAGCACCTCCTGCTGGCCGCCGCGCAGGAAGTCGGCGTTCGGATCGGTGGGCGAGCCCTTGATCATGACATAGTTGCCCTCGGGCGCGGCCTCGAGCACGGCGCGGGCCTGCATCCGTCCGACCTCGACGTTGTCGAAGGTCAGGTAGAAGGCGCGCTCGTCGTCGATCAGCCGGTCATAGCCGACGACCGGAATGCCCTCGTCGGCGGCGGCCTGCACCGCCGGGCGAATCGCGTCGGCGTCCTGCGCCAGGACGATCAGCGCGTCGGCGCCCTGCGCGATCAGGCTTTCCACGTCCGACAGCTGCTTGGACGAGGACGACTGCGCGTCGGTGCTGACATAGGTGGCGCCGGCGGCCTCCAGGGCCGACTTGATCGCGGCCTCGTCGGTCTTCCAGCGTTCCTCCTGGAAGTTCGACCAGCTGACGCCGACGGTCAGGTCCTGGGCCAGGGCGGAGCTGGTGAAGGCGGCCGTGGCAAGGGCCGCGGCGATGAAGGTGGTGCGCATTTCTGTTCCTCCCAATGGTGCCTCGTGTGCGAGGCGGCGGTTGATCCGCAGCGCGACTCATAGCCGATTAACTTCAGTCGTCAAAATAAAATATCGCGGAGCGGCGGGAAATCCCTTGGCTGAAGCGGTAGAATGGCCGAGGATGCCGGCGAACTGGTGAAAAGCCTGCCGAATGAGCGGAATTTTAATTTGAGCGCCGAATTAAAGCACCTGCAGACGCGCAAGCCCGAGATCGTCGATCCGACCGCCGGTTGCGGCCCGATCCGGTCGGCCTCGTCGGCGCCGCTGCGCCAGCAGGTGTTCGAGTGCATCCGCTCCGCCGGCCAGATCCCGCGGGTCGAGGTCGCCAAAGCGCTGGGCATCAGCGCCGGCTCGGTCACCACGCTGTCTTCGGAGCTGATCCGCGAGGGTTTCGTGCAGGAGGGGCCGCTGGCCAGCGCCGCGCCGTCCCGCGGGCGGCCGCCGGTGGCGCTGAGCGTGCGGCCCGGCCGCGGCCATGTCGTCGGCATCAAGCTGGCCGAATCGGTGCATACCGCGGTGCTGGCCGACTTCGCCGGCACCCCGCTCAGCGAGGCGCGGCTGACCACCGATCCCTCGGCGCGTAGCCTGTCGGCGATGCTGGACGCGGCGCAGGCGCTGTTCTCCGCCGTCGCCGCCGAGGCGGGCGTGGCGCCCGGCAGCGTCGCCGCGGTGGGAATCGGCCTGCCCGGCATCGTCGATCACGACGCCGGCACCTGGGTCTGGTCGCCGCTGCTGCCCGACCGCGACATGCCGCTGCGCGACATGGCCGCGCAGCGCTTCGGCTGCCCGGTGCAGATCGACAACGACGTCAACGTGCTGACCCTGGCCGAGCTGTGGTACGGCGCGGGGCGCGCGCAGCAGGATTTCGCCGTGGTCACCATCGAACACGGCGTCGGCATGGGGCTGGTGATCGGCGAGCGGCTGTACCGCGGCGCGAACGGCTTCGGGATGGAGCTGGGCCACACCAAGGTGCAGCTGGACGGCGCGCTGTGCCGCTGCGGCCAGCGCGGCTGCCTGGAGGCCTATGTCGCCGACTACGCGATCGTCCGCGAGGCGACCACCGCGCTGGGGCTGCACGGCTCGGAGCTGGGCTCGACGCACATGCTGATGGAAAGCCTCTACGACCAGGCCAAGGCCGGCAACGAGGCGGCGCGCACCATCTTCCGCCGCGCCGGGCGCTATCTGTCGCTGGGGCTGGCGAACGTGATGACGCTGTTCGACCCGTCGCTGATCATCCTGTCCGGCGACCGGATGCGCTATGACTATCTTTATGCCGGCGACACGCTGGGGCGGATGAAGGCGATGATCATCAACAATGCGCACCGCCCGATACGGGTCGAGGTCCATGCCTGGGGCGACTGGGTCTGGGCGCGGGGCGCGGCGACGCTGGCGCTGTCGCACCTGACCGACGCGCTGCTGTCGGGCGAGGCGGCCTAGCGGTCGACCGGCAGGCCGCTGGGCACCGTTTCCGGGATGCCCAGCCGCCCGTCCAGCGCGGCGCGGTCGGTCAGGCTGTCGAGAAACGCGATCAGCGCATCGATCTCTTCCCCGCTTAGTGCCACCGCCGGGCGCGCCGCCGCCGCGGCAATCGCCGCGCGCTCGGCGGCGTCGTCCATCACCCGCCAGTCCCGCGCCCCGTCCAGCGGCGGCAGCACCGCCGCCTGCCGGTTCCAGCGTTCCAGCGCCGGAACCGGATCCAGGTGGTCGACCACGAAGGCGCGCAGGTCGGCATGCCCGCCGCCGTGCCCCCACGGGCCGGTCGCGGCAACGTTGCGCAGCGACGGCGTGCGGAAGGCATAGGCGTCGGCCGGATCGCCGGTGACCCGCATCCGGCCGAGGTCGCGGGCGTGATCCTCGAACCGCGCCGCCTTGCCCGGCCCCAGCTGCGGCGCGCCCATGGCGTGGAAGTCGTGGTCGGTCAGGAACGGGCCGGAATGGCAGTCGCTGCAGCCGGCCTTGCCGTAGAACAGGTCCATGCCCGCGGCCGCCGCGCCCTGCAGCGGCGCGGTGCCGCGCAGGTGCGCGTCGAACGCGCTGCCGTCCGAGCGCCATTCGAAGGCGACGAAGGCGGCGATCGCGTTCGAGATGTCGGTGAAGGCGATGTCCCGCCCGGCGGCGATGTCGGGATAGACCTGCGCGAAGCGCGCGGCATAGTCCGGGATCGCCGCGACCCGGTCCGAGATCAGGTCCCAGGCGCCGCCCTCGCCGGTGATCCGGCCCAGCCGCACCGCGCGGCTGACCTCGTTCTCGCTGTAGTGCCCGGCCATCTCGTCGCCGCTGAGCACCGGGAACATGGTCTGCGCCGACAGCACCCCGGAAAAGCCCAGCGTCATGTCGTCCTCCAGCGGTGTGCGCAGGCCGCTGGCGCGCGCCGGGTCGGCCTCGATGCGGCCGTCGTGGAACAGCACCGTGAACTCCCGCGCGCCCAGGTTGAACAGCGCCGGCGCGTTGCGGGGGATGCGCTGCTCGGGCAGGTTCCGCGGGTCCGGCCTGCGCTCCGGCCCCAGCCCGACGCCGCCCTCGCCCAGCCCCAGAGAGACGCCGTCGCCGGTGCCGAAGCGCGGATTGTGGCAGGTGCCGCAGCTGATGTTGCGGTTGCCCGACAGGACCGGGTCCCAGAACAGCAGCCGCCCCAGCGCCACCTCGGGCTCGGGCGTGGCGACGTACATCCCGTCGGTAACCGGCCCGGGCGGGCCGGCCGGCGCCGGGCCGGCCAGGCCCAGCCCCAACCCCAACCACAACCCCAGAACCAGGAGCAGAAATCGCATCGGCATCTCCTTCGCGGCGCAGACTAGCCGCGCCCGCGCCGGTGCGGAAGCCTCAGCCAAGGCCGCGGTCGCCATGTTCCAGGATCACCGGCACGACGATCTCTTCCTCGTCGGCCAGGTGCCGGTCCAGCAGCCGGGCGAAGCCGCGCAGCCGGTCGTGGAACGCGCCCGCCGCCAGCCCCGCAGGCTGACCCGCGGCCAGGGCGGCCAGCAGCGCGTCGGCGTCGCCGGCCAGCGCGTGCAGCATCGGGTCGATGGCATGGTGATCCGCGTCCAGCAGGTCGAAGGCGGCCTGCAGGCGCGGCTCCTTCGCCGCCAGCATCGGGAAGTAGTGCAGATCCTCGATCTGGTGATGCCCGTGCAACTGGCTGACGAACGTCCCGCCCAGCCGCTGCACCGCGCGGCCGAAGGCCCGGCCGTCGTTATCGCCGTCCAGGAACGACGCCGCCTCCCGCTCCAGCCGCGCCTGCAGCCCGCGGAACATCAGGTGCCGGTCGAGCCAGAAGCTGGTCAGCCCCGAGAAGTTCGGATGCCCGGTCCACATGCCGCGCGGGTAGCGCGCGGCCAGCACGCGCAGATGCGGCGGCAGACCGCCGCGCCGGTCCAGTCTCAGATCGTCCATGCAGCCTCAGCTTTCCGCGCGCCCCGCCCGGCCGGCGAAGATCCGATCCGGCGCCACGACGATGTAGTAGAGCACCATGCCCGGGAACGCCAAGGCGATCGGCACCGCGAACGTCGGCGATCACCGGCACCACGGCCGCGTCGGGTCCGGCGCCCCGGGTCAGGCCCCGCGTCGGCGGAGTGGCCATCGTCGAACGCGGCGATACAGCCGGCGGACGGCACCGCGCCGGCGATTCCAGCATGACACGGCGATCTGTTCTTGCCGGTTGGGCCTGTGCCGACGGTTCGCGCGCGGCATCGTCCGGTCAGGGCGCGCACCGCGCCAGCCGCGCGGTGCGGCTCAGTCGGCGGGCAGGGTGTAGGGAAAGTCCGGGCCGGGGCCGTGCACGTTGTCCTCGGCGCGCAGGATCACCTCGGTCACGCCCTCGGGGATGGCGACGCCCGACAGGCTGCGGGTGAACGGCTGCTCTTGTTCGTGCGGGTGCAGCAGCTCGCGATAGCCCAGTTCGGCGCCGTCCGGGCCGAGCACCCGCCAGCCGTCGGCGTAGTGGTCCCAGCCGGTGTCGGCGTGGCGCACGGTGACGTCGAAGCGCCAGCCGTCGGCGGCCTTGCCGGCGCGCACCCCGGTGATCTCGGCCGGGCCGGCCAGCGCCGGCAGCGCGGCGAAGGCGAGGATGGCGAGCGCGGGTCGGAACATCGGTGCCTCCTGTGGTGCGTCCGGTCGGTCCGGGCCAGCCTAGCGCGCGGCGCGGCGTGCGCCAGCGCCCTGACCGGATCGTGATCCGCGGCCCGCCCCCTTTTCATCCCGGCACGGAAAGGCTAGGTAGCGCCGCACTCATCCCCACCTACAGGAGACCAAAGTGGGCTATCGCATCGCCGTCGTCGGCGCCACGGGCAACGTGGGCCGCGAAATGCTGAACATCCTGGCCGAGCGCCAGTTCCCCGTGGACGCGATCGTGGCCCTGGCCAGCCGTCGTTCGCTGGGCACCGAGTGCAGCTTCGGCGACAAGACCCTGACCACCGAGGATCTGGACACCTTCGACTTCGCCGGCTGGGACATGGCGCTGTTCGCGATCGGCTCGGACGCGACGAAGAAATACGCGCCGGTCGCCGCCAGGGCCGGTTGCGTGGTGATCGACAACTCGTCGCTGTACCGCTACGACCCGGACGTGCCGCTGATCGTGCCGGAGGTGAACCCGGACGCGATCGAGGGCTATGCCAGGAAGAACATCATCGCCAATCCGAACTGCTCGACCGCGCAGATGGTGGTGGCGCTGAAGCCGCTGCACGACCGCGCCCGGATCAAGCGGGTGGTGGTGTCGACCTACCAGTCGGTGTCCGGCTCGGGCAAGGAGGCGATGGACGAGCTGTGGAACCAGACCAAGGGCATCTTCGTGCCCGGGCAGGAGGTCGCGCCGAAGGTCTATCCCAAGCAGATCGCCTTCAACGTGATCCCGCACATCGACGTGTTCATGGAAGACGGCTCGACCAAGGAAGAGTGGAAGATGGTCGCCGAGACCAAGAAGATCGTCGATGCGTCGATCAAGGTCACCGCGACCTGCGTGCGGGTGCCGGTGTTCGTCGGCCATGCCGAGTCGATCAACATCGAGACCGAGGACTTCCTCGACGAGGAGGAGGCCCGCGAGATCCTGCGCGAGGCGCCGGGGATCATGGTCATCGACAAGCGCGAGGACGGCGGCTACGTCACCCCGGTCGAGTGCGTCGGCGATTTCGCCACCTACATCAGCCGGATCCGGCAGGACGGCACCATCGACAACGGCCTGAACTTCTGGTGCGTCAGCGACAACCTGCGCAAGGGCGCGGCGCTGAACGCGGTGCAGATCGCCGAGCTGCTGGGCCGCCGGGTGCTGCAGAAGGGCTGACGGCTTGCACCGTGCAAGGGGAATTCACCGTGAAAACCCCCTCAAGCATCTGAATTTGCAGGGAAAGCAGTTACTGACAGACTGTTAACGCCGCAAACCGGCGGGTGGCGGCGGCTCCGGCAGGGGCCGCCGCTGCGGTTTCGGGGCCGGCTGGACAGGGCTGCTGGACGGACGGGTCGGCGCGCGCTCCTGCGGAGCGACGCCCCGCCCGCCGTCCCGTGGGCGCCGCGGCGGGCTCAGGCGGCGGGGTCGGCGGCGCCGAGGATCTCGTCCGGGTCGAGGCCGCGGGCCTCGGCGCTGGCGCGCACCGCATCGCGGACCCGGGCGTTGCGGGCGAGCAGCCGGCGGAAGCGCGCCTCGGACAGCACCAGCAGCGTGCACGGCGCGATCGCCTGCGCCTCGGCGCGGCGCGGCTTCTGCTGCAGCATGGCGATCTGGCCGAACATCTCGCCCCGGCCCAGCCGCCAGGTCTGGCCGGCGACGCGCAGCTCGACCGCGCCCGAGGCGATGAAGAACACGCTGCTGGCCGGATCGTCGCGGCGCATGATCACCTCGCCGGCGCGCACCCGGCGGGTGACCAGCGCGCGCTGCAGCCGGGCCAGTGCCGCCGCCTCCATGCCGGCGAACAGCGGCACCTGGCGCACAAGGTCGGGCTTGCGCACCGCGATGTCGAGGCCGATCGGGCGTTCGGTCAGCGCCCGCCGCATCGCCACGCCCTGCAGCAGCGTCAGGTGCAGCTCGGCGCCGATCAGCCCGTCGGCGCGCATGGTGTCGTATTCGCGTTCCTCGAGGCGCAGCGCGGTGCGGCGGATGAACCGGCGTTCGAGCTGGTCGGCGTAGCCCGGGTACTGCAGGTGCAGCCCGTCGAGCCACTGCGCCACCGCCTCCTGCCGGCGGTCCAGCAGCTCGTGCAGCACGTCGGCGACGCGGCGGCCGTGGATCCGGCGGATGCGGCGGTCGATGAAGCCGTGCAGGTCGCGCAGGATCAGCCGCTGGGCGAGCAGGATCTCGAACCGGTCGGCGGTCAGCCGCGCCAGCGGCCGGGAATAGCGCAGCCGGTTGCGCAGCGCCCAGGCCAGGCGGATGCCGCGGCCGGCGAACGGATCGCTGCGCGCGGCGCGCATGTAGCCGGTGCGCCCGCCGTTGCGCGCCGCCTCGATCAGCCGGTCGGCGTCGGCGAGGATGGCGTCGGCCAGCCGCGGCGAGATCACCCGCTCGCGGAACCGGTCGAGGATCATGTCGCGTTCCGCCCCGGCCAGCGCGATCAGCCCCAGGGTGACGCGGTCGCGGGCGAGGATCTCTGCGCTGGCCTCGGCCTCGGCGACGGCGATGTCGAGCCGTTCGGCGAAGCGCTTGGCCTCGGCGCGGACGGTCTCGCGCGGGAGCTCGTAGCTTTCGGTCGCGGCGGCGACGTCCTCGCGCACCTGCTGCAGCGCCACGGCGACCACCTGGTTCGACAGCGCCGCGTCGATCGGCGACAGCCGGTCGAGCCCGAGCCGGCCGGTCACCCAGCGCAGCGTGGTGCCCTGCGCCAGCAGGGTGAACAGGGTGAAGCCGGTGGCGACGATGCCGGTCAGCCGTTTCACCGTGTCGGGCACCAGCACGCTCTCGGTCACCGCCAGCGCCAGCGCCAGCGTCACCGCGCCGCGCAGCCCGCCCCACAGGATCGCAGTGCGGTAGGGGCGTTCCACCGGCGGCGACAGCCGCACCGCCGACAGCAGCGGCAGCAGGCCGAACAGGATCGCCGCGCGCGCCGCCAGCGCCGCCGCCGTCGCCACCGCGATCAGCGCCAGGTCGGTCGGCCGCACCTGCCCGAGCAGCCGCGGGATCAGCAGCGCGGCGAGCAGGAAGATCAGCGCCCCGGCCCAGTGCGCCAGCAGGTCCCAGACCTCGCGCAGGCCGGTCCAGGCGGCGGGCTCGAGCCGGCCCGGGCCCATCAGGTTCAGCGTCATCCCGGCTGCCACCACCGCGATCACCCCCGAGGCGCCGACCAGTTGCTCGGCGCCGATGTAGGCGAGGTAGGGCAGCGCCACCGAGACCGAGATCTGCGCCAGCGGGTGGCGGCGCATCGGCGCCATCGCCCCGACCGCCAGCCGCGCCGCCAGCCAGCCGACCGCGGCGCCGCCGAGGATCAGCCGCGGGAACCGGGCCAGCGCGGTGCCGATGTCGGGGTCGGGCACGCCGGCCATCACGAAGCCCATGAACAGGCCGAACAGCGCGATCGCCGCGGCGTCGTTGAGCAGGCTTTCGCCCTCGACGATGCGCGCCAGCCGGCGCGGCGCGGCGATCGAGCGGAAGATCCCCACCACCGCCGACGGATCCGTGGTCGAGACGATCGAGCCGATCAGCAGGCAGGCCATCAGCGGCAGCGGGCTGGCCCAGTACAGCGCGTAGCCGATCGCCAGCGTCGCCATCGCCACCGCCACCACCGCCAGCACCAGGATCGGCACCCAGTCGTCCAGCATCCGCCGCAGGTCCATGCCCAGCGTCACCTGGAACAGCAGCGTCGGCAGGAACACGTAGAGGAACACGTTGGCGCGGATCGGCAGGTTCAGGATCGCCTCGGCCACCGGATTAAGCGCGTCGGTCAGTTCGGTGCGCAGGAAGAACGACGCGCTCAGGCCGATGGCGATGCCGAGCAGCGCCAGGATCACGCTGTAGGGCAGCCGCAGCCGGCCGGCAAGCGGCTCGGCCATGCCGATGACCAGGAACAGGCTGGCGATCAAGGCGGTGATGACGACGATGTCCATGGTCGCGGTTATACTCATGGCTCCGGGGCGCGCCATCGTCGAAAGCGCCGCGGGCGGGCTACCGGGAAAGGAGACGCGATGCCGGACGAGGTGCTGATCGTGGGCGCGGGGCCGACCGGGCTGACCGCGGCGGTGGAACTGGCGCGGCGCGGCGTGCTGCCGCGGGTGATCGAGCGGCGCGACGCGCTGTCGCCGCTGTCGCGCGCCGTCGGCCTGCTGCCGGCGAGCATGGAGATCCTCGAGGCCGGCGGCGCCGCGGCGGCGATCCGGGCCGAGGCGGTGGCGCTGCGGCGGGCGGTGTTCCACCGCGGCGCGCGGCCGGTGGCCACGCTGCCGCTGCGGCCCGGCGACGGGCGGCGGCTGCTGGCGCTGCCGCAGGACCGCACCGAGGCGCATCTGCTGGCCGCCTTCGAGCGCCGCGGCGGCCGGGTCGAGTTCGGCCGCGCGCTGGAGGCGCTGGAGCAGGACGCGGACGGCGTGCGGGTGGTGATCGGCGGCCGCCAGGGCCGCGTGGCGCGGGTGCTGGGCGCGGACGGCGCGCATTCCACCGTGCGTGCGGCGCTGGGGCTGCCGTTCGACGGGCTGACTCTGGACGGCGACTGGTCGATCGCCGACGTCGACAGCCCGGACTGGCCGCTGCCCGAGGATTTCGCGATCTACCTGCTGCCCGGCGGCGACGCCTGCATCGTGGTGCCGCTGGCGGCGGGGCGCTACCGGGTGATCGCCACCGGCCCCGAGGCCTTGCCGATGCTGCCGGTGCCGATGACCGTGGCGCGGCTGCGCCGGGCCGGGGCGTTCCGGATCATGGTGCGGCAGGTGCCGGAGTACGGCCGCGGCGCGGTGCAGCTGGCGGGCGATGCGGCGCATGTGCACTCGCCGGTGGGCGGGCGCGGGATGAACCTCGGGATCGCCGACGCCGCCGACTGGGCGGCGCGGCTGGACGAGGGGCGGCTGGAGGGCTATTCCGCCGCGCGCCATGCCGCCGGGCGGGCGACGATCCGGCTGAGCGAGTTCGGCCGCCGCACGCTGCTGACCGACGGGCCGCGCCGGCGCGCGGCGCTGGCGGTGCTGGCGCTGGCGGACCTTGTGCCGGCGCTGGGCCGGCGGATCGCCGGGCGCATCCTGGCGAGCTGACCGCCGGCGCGGTCGCGCCGGCGGCGGCAGATTGTCCCTTGGCCGCCGGGCGGGCGCGCTGCTAGCCTGCGCCGCAGGCAGCGGCGCGGGGGACGGCGATGGACATGGCGATGCAGCCCCGGCGGGAGATCCCGCCGATGGCGCGGCGGCGAAGCGACGGCAGGGACGATCTGGGCTTCCTGCGCGCGCAGCCGGCGCCGCTGGTGCGCGACCGCTACGGCGTGGTATTCACCTTCTCGCACGCCAATGCCATGCGCCTGCTGACCGGCGGCGAGGTCCGCCAGGCCGGCGTCGAGACGATGGAGATGCAGGGCGTCACCTCGGGGCCGCTGTATGACTTCTTCAAGTATTCCCTGCTGTTCTCGCATGGCGCGCGGCATCGCGCCCGGCGCACGCCGCTGGCGCGCAGCTTCGCCTACAAGCTGATGGACGCGCTGCGCCCCGAGATGCGTGCCATGGCCGAGGCTCTGGTCCTGCCGTTGGCCGGGCAAGGCGAAGTCGATTTCCTGAACCGCGTGGCGGCGGAGTTGCCGGCGCGGATGATAGCGCGCATCGCCTGCGTGCCGGAGGCGGATTTCGCGCGGTTCGGCCAGATGGTCTATTCCGCGGTGCGGGGCATGACCGTGCGCTCGCCGCAGGTGATGATGCGCGCGATGCGCGACATGGGTGCGCTGACGGAGTATGTGGAGGCGCTGCTGCAGGCGCGCCGTAATTGCGCGGGCGGCGATTTCCTTTCCGAGTACCTGGATCGGGCCGCCGCCACCGGGTTGGATCCGGCCGAGGCCCGGATGCAGATCGTCACGCTGATCGTCGGCGGCAGCGATACCACACGCCTGGCGCTGACGGCGCTGCTGAGCCGCCTGCTGGAGCGCCCCGGGCAATGGCAGGCGCTGTGTGCCGCGCCGGCCGCGCTGGTGCCCGGCGCGGTGCGCGAAGGTCTGCGCTATGATCCGGTGACCGGCTCGATCGCGCAGGTGGCCGAGCGCGACTTCGAGATGGACGGCTATCCGGTGCCCGCGGGCACGATCATCGCGCCGACGCTGGTCACGGCGCTGCGCGATCCGGCGGTCTACGCCGAGCCGGACCGGTTCGACATCCGCCGCGACGACCACCCGAAGCTGCACCTGGCGTTCGGCGCCGGGGCGCACCGCTGCCTGGGCGAGGCGCTGGCGCGGATCGAGATGGAAGAGACGCTGTCGGTGCTGGCGCGGCATCTGCCGCACGCGGAACTGGCCGGCCCGCCGGCGACGATCTGGGGCACCGGCGCGATCCGCGAGATCGACGGGCTTACGATCCGGGTCTGAGGTCCGGTGCTGCCGGCGCGGGTCAGACGCCGTGGAAGGCGCCGGCCTCGGGGTCGTACCATTCCAGCGCGCCGTTGCCGATGTCGTGCCACAGCCCGTGCAGCGCCAGCGTGCCCTCGGCGACTCGGTCGGCGACCTGCGGAAAGGTCATCAGGTTGGTCAGGCTGGTCAGCACCGCCTGCCGCTCCAGCGCGCGCAGCTGGCTCTGCCGGTCGCCCTGGCCCTTGACCTTCTCGTAGCCGCCGCGCAGCAGGTCCATCCAGCGGCCGACGAAGCTGGAGTCGCTTTCCAGCTCCGGCGCGTTGCCCTCGCACATGTCGAGGCAGCCCTGCACGCCGCCGCACTGCGAGTGCCCCAGCACCAGCAGGTTCGATACCTGCAGCGCGCCGACCGCGTATTCGATCGCCGCCGAGGTGCCGTGCAGGTTGCCGTCGGGGCTGTACGGCGGCACCAGGTTGGCGATGTTGCGGTGGATGAAGAACTCGCCCATCTCGGCGCCGAAGATCGAGGTTACGTGCACCCGGCTGTCGCAGCACGAGATCACCATCGCCCGCGGGCGCTGGCCCTCGGTCGCCAGCCGCTGGTACCAGGCGGCGCTGTCGGCGTAGTCGGTGGCCTTCCAGCCCTTGTAGCGCTGGACCAGGTACTTCGGCAGGGGACGTGCGGGTAAGGTCATGCGGGATAAATTGCATGCGCCGCGCGTCGAGGCAAGCCGTCACCGCGGCCTTTCACTGCGGCCTTTCACTGCGGCCTTTCACTGCGCCCCGTCACCGCGCCTATACCGCTTGTTCAGTTTTTGTCCGCATGTTCGGCCGCACCACGACGAGCGAAGGAGGCGCGCATGGCCCAGGTACTGGCATTGCCGACGGCGGAGACCGGTCGGCTGGACCCGCGGGTGCTGAACCGCCTGCGCGCCAGCATGGGCGCCGACCGCTGCCGGCAGGTGCTGGCCGATGCCGCCTTCGAGATCACCGACCGGCTGATCCGCTTCGACCGCGCCGCCGCGACCGGCGATGCCACCGCGGCGGCGCGGCTGGCGCGCGGCGTTGCCGCGATGGCCGACGGCATCGGCGCGGTCGAGCTGGCGGCCGCCGCGCGCGCCGCCGCCGACAGCCACCGGCGCGGCTGCGCCGTGGCGCGCGCCGCCACCGCGCAGCGGCTGTCGCGCTGCGGCGATGCGATGATGGACGATCTGCTGGGCGCGGCGCTGGCCGCCGATCCCTGACGATCGCGCCGCGGCGGCGGCGCTGGCAGCCGACACCATCGCCGGCACCGCGGTGATCGTCGGCGCCGGCCTCTACATCTGGCTGCGCGAGCGCAAGCGCCCGCCGAAGAAGCCGGTGACGACCCCCGGCGGCACCGCGGGCGGGCCGCGCCAGGGGGCGTCGTTCGGCGGACTGGTTCGAGGACAGGTATCGTGCACCGAAATTGAACTCCCCATAGTCGGCAATGACAATCAGTCATGCGGACCGAACTGCCCTCCCAGGCTGGAACGTGCTATTGTCCAGGCGACACCTCACCGGACACGTCCCATGGCCCAGGCGGACATTTACAGAAAACAAGGACTCGGCGGTGCTCTCGAAAGGGGCAAACGGACGGCGTTGATCGTGGTCGATTTCGTGAACGGCTTCATCGACCCGGAGATTTTCGGCGGCGGCAATTGCCTTGATGCGGCAAAGGCCAGCGTGGGAGTTCTGGCGGCATTCAGGAGCCAGGGTCTCCCGATCGTCTTCACCCGCATCGTCTACGCCGAGGACGGGTACGACGCGGGTGCCTGGTGTGAGAAAGCCCCCCGTCTGCGTGAACTGACGGACAGCAATCCGGTCAGCCATGTCATCGATATCTTGCGGCCCAGGCGGGGCGAGTACGTGCTCTGCAAGACCCAGCCGTCCGCATTCTTCGACACGAATCTTGGATCGGTCTTGCGCGGGAAGTCTGTCGACGCGGTCGCCGTGGTCGGCGCGACGACAAGCGGATGTGTCAGAGCCACGGTCGTGGATGCCATCAGCAGCAATTTCCGCCCGACGGTCATTTCGGATTGCGTGGGCGACCGGGCCCGAGGTCCACATGAAGCGAACCTTTTCGACATGGAGCAGAAATACGCCAACCTGATCAGATCAACGGAGGTTCAAACGCTTTTCTGACGTTTGGCGACAGTCTTGTTGGGCTCGCGGTAGTCCGTCGAGTACATGATCGCGCCGCAGCGACGGCGCGATCATTCGTATTGGAACGGTCAATCAGCCGTTCGCGTCAGCCACAACGTCTTGGTCAGGCCGCTGATCGCGTGCTTGCTGGCGGTGTAGGGCTCCGAGCCGGGGCGCGGCACATGCGCCGAGATCGAGCCGTTGTTGATGATCCGCCCGCCCTGCTTGGCAAATCCGGCGGAATCACTAGGGTCGGGCGCAGATCCGAAGGAGTTTCGCCCGATGACCGCACGGTTCGCCGCGCCCACCCCCGACGCCACCCCGATCCACGTGCTGCCGGCCGAGACGGCCGAGGCGTTCGCCGCCGCGCTGCCGGCGCCGGCCCGCGCCCAGCTGCAGGTGCAGCCGTTCGCCGGCAAGCTGGGCGAGGTGCGGCTGCTGTTCTCGCCCGGGGGCGGGCTGGAGATGGTGCTGGCTGGCTGGGGCACCGCGGCCGAGCGCGCGCGCCAGCAGTTCCCGCTGGGCAACCTGGCCGGCGCGCTGCCCGCCGGCACCTATGCGCTGGACGATGCGCCGGACGGACCCGACCGCACCCGGCTGGCGCTGGCCTGGCTGCTGTCGGCCTACCGCTTCGACCGCTACGCCGACAGGCCCGCGCAGGAGGCGGCGCTGGTCGCCCCCGCCGGCGTCGACGCCGCCCGGCTGGAGCAGGAGGCCGCCGGCGTCGCGCTGGCCTGCGATCTGATCAACACCCCGGCCAACGACATGGGCCCGGACGAGCTGGAGGCGGCGGCCCGGGCGCTGGCCGAGGCCGAGGGCGCCGCGGTCTCGGTGATCCGCGGCGACGCGCTGCTGGAGCGGAACTTCCCGATGATCCACGCCGTCGGCCGCGCCTCGGACAAGGCGCCGCGGCTGATCGACATCGCCTGGGGCGCGGCGGACGCGCCGGCGGTGACGCTGGTCGGCAAGGGCGTGTGCTTCGACACCGGCGGGCTGAACATCAAGCCGGGCGCCTCGATGGGGCTGATGAAGAAGGACATGGGCGGTGCCGCCACGGTGCTGGGGCTGGCGCAGATGATCATGCGGCTGAAGCTGCGGCTGCGGCTGCGGGTGCTGATCCCGGCGGTCGAGAACAGCATCTCGGCCGGGGCGTTCCGGCCCGGCGACGTGCTGACCGCGCGCAACGGGTTGACCGTCGAGATCAACAACACCGACGCCGAGGGGCGGCTGGTGCTGGCCGACGCGCTGGCGCTGGCGGCCGAGGAGGCGCCGGCGCTGCTGGTGTCGATGGCCACGCTGACCGGCGCCGCGCGGGTGGCGCTGGGCCCGGACGTGCCGCCGCTCTACACCGACGACGAGGCGCTGGCGGCGGAGCTGGCCGCCGCCGCCGCCACGCGCGCCGATCCGCTGTGGCGGATGCCGTTCTTCGACCCCTACGAGGAGATGATCGAGCCCGAGATCGCCGATCTGGACAACGCCCCCAGGGGCGGCTTTGCCGGCTCGATCACCGCCGCTCTGTTCCTGCGCCGTTTCGTCGACGGCGCCGGGGCCTACGCGCATTTCGACGTCTACGGCTGGACCCCGGCGGCCAAGCCGGCGCGGCCGCGGGGCGGCGCCTGCCAGGGCGCGCGGGCGCTGCTGGAGGTGCTGGCGGCGCGCCACGGCGGCGGGGCCGCGCGGTGACCGGGTTCGATCCGCGCATCACCCCGGCGCGGCCCGACCTGGCGGCGGCGCACCTGCGCGGCCGGATCGCGGCCGACCGCTATGCCGCGCCGACGCGGATGCGGGTGGCGGCGCCGCTGCTGGACATGTTCGCCGGCCCGGACGGGTCCGGCGCGCTGACCACGCAGCTGCTGCACGGCGAGGCGGTCGACCTGTACGCGGCCGACCCCGGCAGCGGCATGGCCTGGGTGCAGAACGCCGCCGACGGCTATGTCGGCTACGTCGCCGGCGCCGGGCTGGCCCCGGACGAGGCCGGCCCGGACGATGACCCTGCCCCCGAGTTCCTGGTGACCGGCCGCGGCACCCAGCTTTATGCCGCACCGGGGCTGAAGCAGGTGCCCTGCGGCGCGCTGCCCTGGCTGGCGCGGGTGCGCGTGGCCGAAGAGCGCGACGGCTATGCCCGGCTGGGCTGCGGCCGCTGGTGCCCGCGGCCGCTGCTGGGCCGCGCCGCACCCGGCGATTTCGTCGCTGTCGCCGAGCGGCTGGTCGGGGTGCCGTATCTTTGGGGCGGGCGCAGCCAGGCCGGGCTGGACTGCTCGGCGCTGGTGCAGCTGGCGCTGGCCGCCACCGGCGTCGCGGCGCCGCGGGATTCGGACCAGCAGCAGGCGCTGGGCGCACCGGCGGACGGCGCCTGCCGGCGCGGCGACCTGCTGTTCTGGCGCGGCCACGTCGCCATCGTGGCGGCGCCGGACACGCTGCTGCACGCCAACGCGCACCACATGGCGGTGGCGATCGAGCCGCTGCGGCCGGCGCTGGCGCGGATCGCCGCGACCGACACCGGCCCGGTCACCGCCGCGCGGCGGCTGGCCTAGGGGCACGCCCCGGCTTCCACTTTGCTGCAAATAGCCCCGCCGGAGGCTGCGGCGTCAGTCCTCGACGGCGCGGATGAGTTTCTTTTCCAGCACCCGCAGCACGGTGCGCAGGTCGTGGCCGCGCTTGAGGATCCGGCCATCCATGCCGATCACCGCGTACTGCCCCTGGCGGCCGGCCAGCGCCGGGCGCTTCTCGATCCGGTAGAGCGGGTGCTCGGCGGCGCGGCGGAAGATCGCGAACACCGCCACGTCGCGCAGCATCGAGATGCCGTAGTCGCGCCATTCGCCCAGCGCGACCATGCGGCCGTAGAGCTGCAGGATCACCGACAGCTCGCTTCGGTGGAAGCTGACCTGCCGCGGCGCGGCGTTCAGGCGGGTGACGGAGGCGCCGGTGGGGTGGACCATGCCCGAAGCATTCCCGAACCCCGCCATTTTGGCAAGCCTTTCTAGGCGGATGCGCCAGAAAGGCCTTTTTCGGACCACAGTTTCTCCCACCGCTTGCCGCAGTGGCCTGCGCATAGTCCTCTCGTTGCTCCAGCGAGCTTCCTCCGGCGCCGTCGGGTTTGGCCCCCCATGTCCTGGCGGCGCCGGTTGCCGTTCGCCCGCTGACACGCCCGCGCCGATGCGCTAGGTGGTGGGCGAAGCACAGCCAGCCGGACATTCGAGACATGCGCGACTTTCACCACCCGGACCGTTCCCCCGTCTACGCCGTGGGCGGCATGGCCGCGACCTCGCACCCGCTGGCGACGCAGGAGGCGGTGCGCCTGCTGGCGGCGGGCGGCAACGCGGTCGACGCCGCCATCGGCGCCGCAGTGCTGCTGAACATCTGCGAGCCGCAGTCCACCGGGCTGGGCGGCGATCTGTTCGCCCTGGTCAAGCCCGCCGGCCGCGAGGAGATCGTCGGGCTGAACGCCTCGGGGCGGGCGCCGGCGGGGCTCGATGCCGCGCGGCTGCGCGCCGAGGGGCTGGCCGCGATCCCGCCGACCGACGCCCGCGCGGTGACCGTGCCCGGCGCGGTCGACGGTTTCGTGCGGCTGTCCGAGGACTATGGCGTGCTGGGGCTGGAGCGGGTGCTGGCGCCGGCGATCGACCATGCCGAGCGCGGCGTGCCGGTGGCGCCGCGGGTGGCGCTGGACTGGCGGCTGGCAGAGGACCGGCTGCAGGGCGCGGCGCGGGCGCAGTACCTGATCGGCGGACGGCCGCCTGCGGTTGGCGACATCTTCCGCGCGCCGCGGCAGGCGGCGCTGCTGCGCCGGATCGCGGCCGAGGGCCGGGCGGCGTTCTACGAGGGCGCGGCCGCCGCCGGCATGGTGGCCGCGCTGCGCGCCGCCGGCGGCGATCACGCCGAGGCGGATTTCGCCGCGCAGGCCTGCGACTACGTCGCGCCGATCCGCGGCCGCTACCGCGGCGCCGAGCTGGTCGAGCTGCCGCCGAACGGGCAGGGCGTCACCGCGCTGCTGCTGGCGGCGATCCTGGAGCGGCACGACATCGGCCGGCTGGACCCGTTCGGCGCGGCGAGGGTGCACCTCGAGGCCGAGGCGGCGAAGCTGGCCTATGACGCGCGCAACCGGTTCGTGGCCGATCCGGCGACCGCGGACGAGGCGGTGGCGCGGCTGACCGATCCGGCGCTGGCCGAGCGGCTGGCGGCGCTGATCGACCCGGACCGGGCGCTGCCCGACCCGGCGGCGGCGGCCGGCGCGGCGCACCGCGACACGGTCTATCTGTGCGTGGTCGACGGCGACGGCATGGCGGTGTCGCTGATCTACTCGATCTTCAACAGCTTCGGCTCGGGGATCGTCGACCCGGACACCGGCATCCTGTTCCAGAACCGCGGCTCGGGGTTCTGCCTGGAGCCGGGGCACCCGAACGAGGCCGGGCCGGGCAAGCGGCCGCTGCACACGATCATCCCGGCGATGCTGGTCGAGGACGGCCGCGTCACCATGCCGTTCGGGGTGATGGGCGGCCAGTACCAGGCCGCCGGGCATGTGAGGTTCCTGTCGAACATGCTGGATTTCGGTATGGACCCGCAGCAGGCGATCGACGCGCCGCGCGCGTTTCCCGAGGCGGGCGAGCTGCGGCTGGAGGCGGGCCATGCCGCCGCGCTGCACCCGTTGCTGGCCGACAAGGGGCACCGGGTGGTGGTGCCGCGGGCGCCGATCGGCGGCGCGCAGGCAATCCGCATCGACCATGCGCGCGGGGTGCTGATCGGCGCCTCGGACCCGCGCAAGGACGGCTGCGCGCTGGGGCTTTAGCCACGGCGGCGCGGGAGGGTCCGCGCCCGCGCCGTTCCCGCAACGTCAGACGTTGGCGCCGCGGATCGCGTCGCACACCGCCTCGGTGACCTCGCCGGTGGTGGCGGTGCCGCCGATGTCGGGAGTGGCGATGCCGGCGGCGCAGATCGCCTCGACTGCCCGCATCAGCCGCGCGGCGGCCTGCGGCTCGCCGAGGTGGTCGAGCATCTGCGCCGCGGTCCAGAACGTCGCCACCGGATTGGCGATGCCCTTGCCGGTGATGTCGAAGGCCGAGCCGTGGATCGGCTCGAACATCGACGGGAAGCGCCGCTCGGGGTCGATGTTGCCGGTCGGCGCGACGCCGAGGCTGCCGGCGAGCGCGCCGGCCAGGTCCGACAGGATGTCGGCGTGCACGTTGGCGTACTGGTCCAGGCCCTGGCAGATCGGCAGCCGCAGCCCCCACAGCGTCAGGTGGTCGGGCACGTCGGGCGCGCCGACCGCGCCGAAGAAGATCGCGTCGAACGCCTTCAGCTGCTGCGGCCCGTCCTCGGGCATCAGCGCGCCGGTGCGCCGGTAGCGGTCCGAGCCCCAGTCGAATTCGGTCGCCTCGAGCGCGAAGCCGCCGTCGCGCCTTTCCAGCGCCGCGAGCGCCTGGAGCCCGGCGGCGATCACCTCGGGGCCGATGCCGTCGGCGGGGATGGCGGCGATGCGGTAGCGGTTCATGGCTGGGGTCCGTCCTGATGTGATGCCGGGCCTGATGTGATGCCGGGGGCCGGCGGTCGTGCGGCACGCTAGCGCCGTGATCGGGGGTATCTCACCCGGCGCAGGATTATATAAAGAAATCGTCCAATCCGGCGCGGGGCCGGGCCGCCGGAGGCGGCGCATGGACATCGACCAGATCAGGTGTTTCGTGGCGGTGGCGGACCGGCTGCACTTCGGCCGCGCGGCGCAGGCGCCGGACATGCTGCCGGCGTCGCTGGGCCGGCAGATCCGGCTGCTGGAGGAGCGGCTGCAGACCCGGCTGTTCCTGCGCACGACGCGCAGCGTGGCGCTGACCGAGGCGGGCGCGACGCTTCTGGCGGACGCGCGGGCGCTGATCGCGCAGGCCGAGCGGTTCGAGCGCCGGGGGCGCGGCCTGCGCCGGCCGGAGCCCGCGGCGCTGAGGGTCGGCGCGATCGACAGCGACGCCGCCGGGCTGATGCCGCAGCTGCTGCAGCTGGTGCGCGCCGCGCATCCCGGACTGGAGATCCGGCTGGTCGAGCGCAAGACCATCCACCTGCTGCCGAAGCTGCTGAGCGGCAGCCTGGACATCGCCATCTGCCGGCCGCCGGAGGTGCGCGACCCGCGGTTGAGCTTCCGCACGCTGTTCTGCGAGACCGCGGTGGTGGCGCTGCCCGAGCGGCACCCGCTGGCGGACCGGCCCGCGCTCGATGTCGCCGAACTGGCCGACGCGCCGCTGATCGTGCCCGACCGGCGCTCGCGGCCGCATTCGCACGATCTGACGATCCGGCTGCTCCTCGACGCCGGGCTGACCGCGCGCATCGCCCAGGTGGCCGAGGAGAAGCACACCATCGTCGGGCTGGTGGCGACCGGCACCGGGCTGGCGATCGTGCCGCGCTGGACCGCGCGGCCGGGCGTGCCGGGGGTGCGATTCGTGCCGCTGTCGGTCCGCGGCGGCGCGCCGCGCGTGACGCTGGCGCTGGCCGCCGCCTGGGCGCGGGGCGCGCGCGACCCGATGCGCGACGCGTTCCTGGCGGTGCTGGAGGCGCACCTGCCGGCGCTGGAGCGGAGCGCCTGACGGCTCGGGGGGCAAGGTGATCGACGCGCTGGTGTCGCGGTCCGCGAGGATCCGGTGCCGGGGGTGCGCCCGCCCGGGCGGGCGCGATCCTGTCGGATCGCTTCGCGCGGTCGGGCCCGGCCCGCGCTGGCGCGCGGGTCCGGGCGCTTGCAGCGGTCGGCGGTCAGCCGCTGGCGGCGGCGGTGCCGATCTGCAGCCGGTGCAGCTGGGTGTAGAGCCCGCCGCGGTCCAGCAATTCGTCATGGCGGCCCTGCTCGGCGACGCGGCCCTGGTCGAGCACCACGATGTGGTCGGCGCCGCGGATCGTCGCCAGCCGGTGCGCGATCACCAGCGTCGTCCGGCCCTCGGCCAGCCGTTCCAGCGCCTGCTGGATCTTCGCTTCGGCGCGGGCGTCGAGCGCCGAGGTCGGCTCGTCGAGCAGCAGCACCGGCGCGTCGCGCAGCATCGCCCGCGCGATCGCCACGCGCTGGCGCTGCCCGCCCGACAGGTTGGCGCCGCGCGGGCCGGCCGGGCTGTCGAGCCCCTGCGGCAGGCGGTCGGCGAACTCGGCCACGGTGGCGCGGTCGGCGGCGGCCTCGATCTGCGCGTCGGTCGCGTCCAGCCGGCCCAGCGCGATGTTCTGGCGGATGGTCTCGTCGAACAGCGCCGCGTCCTGCGCCACCAGCGCGAAATGCCCGCGCAGCGCCGCGAGGTCGAGCGCCGCGATGTCCGCGCCGCCGATGGTGATGCTGCCGGCGTCGGGCTCGATCAGCCGGGTCAGCAGGTTGAACACCGTGCTCTTGCCGGCGCCGCTGGCGCCGACCAGCGCCGTGGTCCGGCCGCGCCGCGCGGTGAAGTCGAGGCCGCGCAGCACCGGCTGGCCGTCGTAGGACAGCCGCACGTCGCGGAACGCGATGTCGCCCGCGGGCACCGGCGCCGCCGCGGGTGCCGCCGCCGGGCGCGGCGGCACCCGCGGGCGGGCGTCGAACAGCTGGTACAGCCGCTCGAGGCTGGCGAGCGCGGCGTTGAGCTGGCCCGAGACGTTC